>NZ_JBALCN010000001.1:0-164544 GCF_036919615.1 Nostoc sp.
TTCGACCAACTTACATTTGAGCAGGTAATTTCTGTCTCTTCTTATAACTTTATCCTGGAAGCTCTATTCTATGCAGCTTCACATTGAATTGGTATCAGATATTTCCGATGTTTTGGGAGATTTTCAGAGTGTTGGAGCAAACGGATCGCTTATCAGGTTTTTGGTGATTCAAGATATGATTTAAAGTTAGATCCCGAAAGGATTTTACAGTTTTCTGTTATCTATTTTGCGGCACAGTTGCCGAAACCTTTGTGCCAGTTGCGTAAGTCCTGCCTCAGTTGCCAACATTACCTTAAACGGACTAAGCTAGCTTTAGCCAAAGGGACTTCCCGCTTAGTGTCTTGGATTGAGCATAAGATGGATTTTAGTCAAACTCTAAGTCAGAAAAGTAATGCCATTGTTGAACAATGGGTAAAAGCAGTTTACCAGGATGAACAAATCGAAGCTACTAAAGAGCTAACTTTTAAAGCTGTACGAAATAGCTTGCCGCGCATTTTGAAAGCATTAGCAACAGTACTTTCTGAATCAGCAACTAGCGATTTACAGACGGTAGTGGATGCAAGCCTAGAACACGGCACACTTCGCGCTGAACAAGGATTTGAGCCAGCAGAAATTGCACGAGAGTATCGTTTACTCAGACTTGTGATTTTTTCTTATTTAGAAGAAGATTTATTAAATGCGTCTCCGCAAGAGGTATTACGGGCGGTTCGCCTGATTGATATGATAATTGATGAAGCGATCGCCCGTTGTTTTCACAGTTACACTCAAGGGCGAATACAAGAGTTTAAACAACTGGAAAGTCAGTTGCGGTTGACTAATCAAGAACTAACTCGTTTAGTTCGTGCTGGTAAAGAAGGTCTATCTCACTTGGCTCACGAACTGAAAACGCCCCTAACTTCAATTATTGGTTACGCAGACTTATTTTTACGTCAGCAGCGTCAACAACCAGAACTTAAGGATTCTTATACAAATCTTGAAAGTATCGAGCGAGTCCTTAAGAATGGTAGGCTTCTTGTCCGTTTAATCAACGATACTCTAGAAATTTCGCGTTATGATACCGGGCAAATGATATTGCAGCCAACTCTTACTGATGTACATGATTTAATCAACTTAGTTATAGAGATGATTCAACCGTTAGCGCAGGCCAAAGAATTATCTTTAGTAGTTGATTGTGATCGTGCTCCCAAGCAAGTTACTACAGATCCACTCCGGCTTCAGCAAATTGTTACCAATTTGCTGAGTAATGCAATTCGCTATACACAAACAGGTTCAATTCTTTTAAAGTGCTGGATGGAATCTCAACAGCAGTGGGCTATCTCTGTTACTGATAGTGGTATTGGTATTTCCCTAGAGGCTCAAACACAAATCTTCAATCCCTATTTTCGTGCCGTAACTCATCCCCAAGTACAAAGTATTGAGGGTACAGGATTAGGTTTAGCAATAGTCTCTCAATTTGTCCAGTTAATGCATGGCGAGATTAAAGTAAATTCACAGCTAGGAAAAGGTTCTACATTTACAGTAATTTTACCATCAGAACTGAGCGCTTAGGTATAATACTAATTCGTAATTCGTAATTAAAATTTAGCAATCTAAATCATTCAAAAAAATCAATTATATATAATCTGAACAATATCCGCTTAATTTAATTATAAATTAGGTTTTTAGAAGCAAGTACCACTAACTTGTTTCTCTTTGCGAGAGGCTGCTGTCCCTTTCCTAATTGAAGGACTGAAAGATTCAGATCCAGATGTTCGTCAAAATGCTGACTCTGGTTTAAAGCGTATCACTTATTTATCAAAATAGACCAACTCGGTCAAAGGGGATGCGATCGCACTTCTCCACAAGTTATGGAGTATAAAAGGTGATCGCATTCTTCACCCACCGCATGATAAACCAAACTTTTACCAACGGTTATGCATTACTCATTGGCGTAGGTGCTGATTTACCAGTCACAGTCCTCGATGCAACAGCTATACGAGATATAATGATTGATGGCGATCGCGCCGCTTATCCACCAGAACAAGTCACACTGCTAACCGAAACCTCTGCAACTCGGCAAAATATCCTCGCAGCTTTTGACTAAATCATCACCCAGGTCAATCAAAATCTTGATGCAACTGTGATCATATCGAACAGCGATCGCCGGATCTGACCATTTTTCTGGATTAACAACAGGCGGCACAGAATATCTGCCCTCGTGGAGAATTTTGATTCTATATCTAATTGTATATATCTAAAGTTCTGAATATTACAAAGAGAGGATTTTTAGAAAAAGTCTAATCTTAATATTGAAATATTGAAATATTGATATAAATTATGCGTGCAATGATTTTATCAGCACCGCGTCAGCCTTTACGTTTAATTGACTTGCCACTGCCAAAACCAAATCCTGAGCAAGTACTAATTCGCGTTCATGCTTGCGCTGTTTGTCGCACAGATTTGCATATAGTTGATGGAGAATTAACAGAGCCAAAACTACCTTTGGTACTTGGACATCAAATTGTCGGTACTATTGAGGGCATTGGCGAACGTGTTAAAGGATTTACTATCGGTCAACGTGTTGGTGTTCCTTGGCTAGGCTACACTTGCAGCGTTCACTGTCGTTACTGTCTCTCTGATCAGGAAAACCTTTGTGATTATGCTGGGTTTACTGGTTACAATTTTGATGGCGGTTATGCTGAGTATACTGTCGCTGACCATCGCTTTTGCTTGACCTTAGACCCTAGCTATTCTGACTTACAAGTTGCCCCTTTGTTGTGTGCTGGTTTAATTGGCTACCGGGCTTATAGAATGACTCGTGATGCCCAAAAACTTGGTTTTTATGGCTTCGGTTCCTCTGCTCACATTTTAATTCAACTGGCACGCTATCAGGGGCGGCAGGTTTTTGCTTTTACACGTTCTGGGGATATTGAAGGTCAAAACTTTGCTCGACAATTGGGTGCGAGTTGGGCAGGTGATTCAGATGTGTTACCGCCAGAACCCTTGGATGCAGCGATTATTTTCGCTCCGATGGGTCAGCTTGTTCCAGCGGCTTTGCGTGCAGTTGTCAAAGGCGGCACTGTAGTTTGTGCAGGGATTCACATGAGCGAAATTCCTGCTTTTCCTTATGAAATTCTTTGGCAAGAAAGGGTATTACGGTCTGTTGCTAATCTGACTCGCAAAGATGGAGAAGAATTTCTCGCTTTAGCACCCAAAGTTCCGATCGAGACACAAGTAAGTCTCTTCCCTTTAGCTGAAGCTAATGAGGCTTTGAATGCACTTCGCAATGGTTTATTTGAAGGTTCGATAGTATTAGTCATTGATCACAAAGGCTCTAGTTGAAAAATTGGCAGCAGCAAGTAGGGAAAAGATATTTTTCTTTGCAAATACCTAAAATAGAGCTTGAAAGTTAAAAAATTTCTGCCTGTTTACTCTGTCATTTGTTAGAGCAAACAATTGTTCTTGTTGACTAGGATGTAAATGCTGTCCTTAGTACCTATACCTGGAAGAGAGCGATCATGGCGACCCTTGAACAATCGCAAGCATGGCATGAATTGGCACAACAACTGCGGATTGATAGTATTCGTGCCACCACCGCAGCCGGATCTGGTCATCCCACCTCCTCAATGTCAGCTGCTGACCTGATGGCAGTGTTGCTTGCCAAGCATCTGCGTTATGACTTCAGCAATCCGCACTCCCCTTACAACGATCACCTGATCTTTTCAAAAGGACACGCATCACCGCTGTTGTACTCAATATATCGAGCGGCGGGAGTAATTGATGATGACGAATTGATGTCCCTCCGCAAGTTTGGTAGTCGTCTAGAAGGGCATCCAACCCCAGTCCTACCTTGGGTAGATGTGGCAACAGGTTCTTTAGGACAGGGACTGCCGATCGCCGTTGGTATTGCTTTAGCTGGAGAATATTTAGACAAGCTACCTTACCACACCTGGGTTTTGTTAGGGGATAGTGAAATGGCGGAAGGTTCTATTTGGGAAGCCTTTGAACACGCCAGTCATTACAAACTGGCAAATCTGATTGCCATCCTCGATGTCAACCGTTTGGGACAGCGAGGTGAAACAATGTTAGGCTGGAACACTCAAACATACTGCGATCGCGCTCTTGCTTTCGGCTGGAAGGCAATTGAAATCGATGGTCACAATTTAGAAGAAATTGATGAAGCATACGCAGCAGCTATCGATAACCTCAACTGTCCGACAATAATTGTGGCTCGGACAAAGAAGGGCAGGGGTGTTGCAGATTTAGAAGATATTGGCGGTTGGCATGGAAAAGCCTTGAAACCTGACCAAGCAAAGGCAGCGATCAAAGAACTAGGTGGTGAACGTCAGATCACTATTACCGTTTCAAAACCTAATTTACAAATCCAAAGAACTTCAATTGGACAAATTCAAACTCTCCAACTTCCTAGCTATCAAAAGGGAGATTCAATGGCGACCCGTAAAGCTTATGGGGATACCTTAAAAGCTCTAGGAGCGTCTCGACCAGATGTGGTTGCCTTAGACGGCGAGGTGAGCAACTCCACCTACGCTGAGGAATTTGCCAAAGCTTATCCTGAGCGCTACTTTGAGATGTACATTGCCGAGCAGCAAATGGTTGCCGCAGCAGTGGGGTTACAAGTGCGCCAGTATAAGCCCTTTGCTTCCAGTTTTGCGGCATTCTTAAGTCGCGCTTACGATTTTGTTCGGATGGCTGCCATTTCTCGCGCCAATATTAAACTTGTTGGTTCTCATGCGGGAATTTCAATTGGTGAGGATGGGCCTTCACAAATGGCACTAGAAGACTTAGCTTCTTTGAGAGCGGTGTGCGGCAGCACTGTGCTTTACCCTAGCGATGCCAATCAAACCGCTAAACTTGTCGCCCAAATGGTCGATTGTGATGGGATTGTCTACCTACGCACAACCCGTGAAAGCACACCTGTTCTCTATGAAGCTGAGGAAGATTTTTCAATTGGTGGCAGCAAAGTCATCTATAGTTCCGAGCAGGATCAAGCAGCAGTGATTGCAGCAGGTATTACGGTACATGAAGCACTTAAAGCATATCTCAGCCTCAAACACGAAGGGATTACGGTACGCATTATCGATGCTTACTCAGTCAAACCAATTGATGCTACAACCCTGCATCAGGCTGCCCGTGATACTCAGGGCAAACTTATTGTAGTCGAAGACCATTGGGAGGAAGGTGGACTGGGATCTGCTGTCCTCGATGCTTTTGTAGGTATGGATGCTGCTCTTGCCTATGGTGGATTACCACTAAACCTAATCAAACTGGCAGTGCGGGATATGCCTGGATCTGGGACTCCAGAAGAGCTACTTCATACAGCAAAAATTGACGCTTCTTCTATTGTCGAGGCTGTGCGATCGCTTGTTAGACAACCTGCTTGGGTATCAACGAAGTAACTAACTTCAATTTGAAGTGATAGCAGCTCCCAGCAGATACAGCGTATTGCAGGTAAATGAAGTATATGGGTAGGGGGCATAACATATTGTGCCCCTACGATGATCTGTACCTCACCTTGGCGTAGCTTAAGAAGAGAAGTTGCAATCTGCTGTAAAGCGCTGAATTTGGGCGATAATTTTCCCCTTTGTTATTACGCTGGTGGAAGTAAATTTTTGCCTGGTGAAGCCGCAACTATTGAAACTAGTCCAATTTCTACTAGCTTAACTGCTGGAGGGCGACGGCGATCGCCACAAAAACTAGACGCACTTCCAGCAGAATTTGACATCCGCAGCGAGAAGTTTAAGCAGATGAAAAAAGCTGTAGCAATTGAGGCTGGTATCGCCGTTAAGTTTCAATTAGAACAGCAGCTTCTTGATGAAGAGGCAAAACTGCCCGATCTTGGCAATGAACTGGATAAAATTGAGTCTGCATTGCAATTATGAGACTTATGTAAATATACAGTTATTTGGCAGATGGAAATCAGGATTTCCCCACTTAGAAAACAAGGAAAATAGAGATATTCAGTTAATTGGTGTTCGTTTATACTATTTCAAATTTTTGTAGTGGTTATACTCATGACTTAGGTTCTACCTGGGAATTAGGAAGTGGCTTTGCCACTTCTTTTTATTAATCTGGTAGCCTAGTAAAAAAATAAATTAAAAGTTAAAAGTAATTTGTTGAACTTTTAACTTTTATTAGTTGTTATATCATGTCCGTTTAATTGACCATAAAATAATTTGCCTGTTAAGCTACAGCTTTGTACCATCCAGTCAGTTTGACAGAATTATGGTCATATAGAGATGATATTAGTCATTACTCATTGTATCTTGCCATCTCTCACGCTTGGGCTTGCTCTCTACATCGTGCGATCGCGCTTCTTGCCAAGTTCCCCACATTCGGGATTGCTGTTTTTCAACATAGTTAATAAACTGCATGATTGACTGATCTGCTTTGATGGGAGTTTTCAAATCAAACTGAATTGTTTGGACAATCTTAATGTCACCCATGAGAAAGTACTTTCCTGCAATGTTAGTCAGCCATAGCCCAACTTGATTGTATAACCAACCAAAAATCCCCTTACGTTTCTTAGTAATTAACAGGATCTGACCTTTAGCTTTTCCTCCTTCGAGGAGGCGCAAGGTAAACATACTATGGACATGGAAAAAATCTGGCCCAATTGTCACTATACCAGTACTGCCGTACCAATAGCAAACACTGTAAGTTATGGCCTTTTTGTAAAATGGACGGATGAGCTTGATAAAAAAGAAATTTTCGTTGATCGGTGTAATATTACTGAAGATAATCGCATTCTCATTCAATTCCTGTCTTTCAAAGATAATTTCTACTGGTAGTTTGTGAACTGTATTGAGGTGTTGAGCATCGATTGCATTAATCATTACCACATTCGGGTGACAGTTGATCACAAAATGGGAAGTAATAGCAACATCACATTCTTTTTGTTCTAACTCTGGAACAAAAGGTAGAGGTTGCTGTGGTATTTCTCCAGTCCAAACCCAAATCATCCCGTACTTCTCAGCAGTGGGCCAAGTTTGTAACTTCAAGGAAAATGGTGTATCTAAACATGGGATATCAATACACATCCCTTCAGCATCAAACTTCCAGTGGTGGAAAAAACAACGTAGTGCATTACCCTCAACTTTGCCTTCGGCAAGGTGAGCGCCCATATGCGGACAGTAGGCATCAAAGGTAACTACTCTTTTGTCTTTACCACGATAAATCACTAATTCTCTGCCCAAAATCGTGACAGGTTTTACTTCACCCACCCGCAGATTTCGAGAGGGTATTACCCAATACCATCCCTCAATAAAACGCTCTGGATTATTGAAAGTTTTAGGTTTACGGGTTGAGCTAAAAGTCTGCGAGTTGAAATTCATTTTTATAGTTTCACTTGAGGTGAAGCAGTTGATCTAGAAGTAACATGGAAACTAAAAAAAAACAGTTACTTTCAGTACCATGAGGAATAGTTACCCAAAAAATGGATAAAATTCAGAAGGATAATTTTGAGAAAAATATTATTAAGCTATGTCAAAAATATGGCAATTAAATATCGGCTTAATTAAGCTAGTATCCATTTAGAATAGAGATTTGAAAAATTATAACTTCGTAAAATTTCTAATTAGATAAAAAGTCTAAATACTGATGGGAATATTTTGCTAAACTCTCAATTAACTTAAGAATTCTGCAATTTACGCATTGACAGTACAAACAAAATATGCATGCTTTAAAAAGCTACATCTGTCGTAGGGGCAATTCATGAATTGCCCCTACAGCGCGGGTCTATTTCCCATCAAAGAATGATTAATAAAAACCTGAAACGACGTATTTACGTTGATACACAACATAATTATTTTGTACAGTGCGTAAGTCCTAATTTAGAAAAATATGTAATAATAATTACAATAGTTGGAAAAATCTACCGTGTTAACTCAAGATAAAAAGCTGCTTTTAATTGGTCAGGTAAGAGATTTGAGCGGAATCCCCATCAGGACAATTCGTTATTACGAGAGTTTAGGCTTAATCAATTCATCAAAACGAACAGAGGGAGGCTTTCGCCAGTTTTCATTGGATGTGCTAACTCGTCTAGCGTTCATTAAAAGGGCGCAAAATCTTAGTCTTAGCCTAGAAGAGATTGGAAATATTCTTCAAGTTTATGACCAAGGACAAGCTCCCTGTGGTGAAATCAAAGAAAAGCTTGAAGAGAAGGTCTTGCAGATTGATCACCAAATTGATCAGTTGTTAACCTTACGCTCTGAAATAAAGAGATTACTTTCAGGCTGGAAGAATATCAGCGACCACCATGAGGATACAATTTGTCCGATCATTCAAAATACTTCTCACTGTTGAATGCTGAGAAATAAAAATCCAGAAATGAAGTTCAAGTAATTTCTTCATTATTCACTCAGAACTTATGAGTCAGGACTTTTATAAAGAAGAAACCACCATAATTCTAATCCAATTAAAGCTAAACCAGTAATCGCAACACCGACTTTCAATCCCAAAGGTTGCTCAATGCGTTGAAATTGGCTGGTTTGCTCTGACGAGTGGGCTGGCATTTTTGCTAATGTTACACCTGATATTCCAGTGAGAAGCACTAAAGTTATCAGGCTTCCCCAAAGCATTTTTTGACTGAACATTTCCTAAATAACCCTGCAATTATCAGGTAGTTTTTGGTTGAAAGTTACGCAATCGTAGAGCGTTGCTAACAACAGAAAGCGAAGAAACAGCCATCGCTGCTCCAGCGATAATTGGATTGAGTAACCAACCAAAGATGGGGAACAGAATTCCTGCCGCAATGGGAATACCAATAACGTTGTAAATAAAGGCAAAGAAGAGATTTTGCCTGATATTATTGATGGTAGCGCGACTAAGTTGAATTGCTGTGACAATTCCTTGTAAATCTCCAGAAATTAGGGTGATATCGCTAGCTGCGATCGCCACATCTGTTCCCGTACCAATAGCAATTCCCACATCAGCTTGTGCTAAGGCTGGCGCATCATTTATACCATCGCCTACCATTGCGACAATTTTAGATTTTAGACTTCGGCTTACCTCGACTTCTCTACGAGACGCTCTTGCTAGCTTGCTTAAGAGCAGGGGTACGCTCGGTACAAGTCGCTCAGTCGAACGATTTTGGATTTTGGATTTTGGAAATCTCTCTATCTCCCCTTGCAGGGATTGGATAATCGCTGCTTTCTGATCTGGACGCACTTCGGCAAAGATTCGCTGGATGCCAACTTGCAGAGCGATCGCTTCGGCAGTTTTACGATTGTCTCCGGTGAGCATTACTACTTCTAAACCTAACTTTTGTAAAGCTTTCACCACTGCTGTTGATGAAGGTTTGAGGGCATCGGCAATACCCATTATTCCTTGTAGTTCGCCATCTACAGCAATCAAAATGACTGTTTTACCAGCAGCTTCCCAGGCATCTTTATACTGCTGGAGAGTGATAGTGTTAATTCCAAGTTCTGTTAACCAGCGTTGTGTACCAATTTGTACAAGCTGATTTGAAACAACTGCTTGGACACCACTACCTGCGTTAGCCACGAAGTGGGTGGCTGTTGGCATCGCCTGAAAGTTCTTTGTATCTATTAAACTCACTTCTTGAGACTGGGCGTATTTCACCACCGCTGACGCTAAAGGATGCTCAGAATTGTGTTCTACCGTTGCTGCTAATTGTAAAAGCTTGATTTCATTACCATTAGCTGTGCCGTAGACAGTCACAAAGTCTGTAACTGTAGGTTTCCCCTGTGTCAAAGTGCCAGTTTTATCTAGGACGATGGTTTGAATTTTGTGTGCTAGTTCTAAGCTGTCCGCACCCTTAATCAAGATGCCATTTTCTGCACCTTTGCCCGTCCCCACCATTACAGAAGTGGGGGTAGCTAAACCCAAAGCACAAGGACAAGCGATAATCAGTACACCCACCGTTGTCATTGTTGCTAGGGTGAGGTTGCCTGTGAAATTAAACCAAATGACAAAAGTGGCGATCGCGATCGCAATCACAGCTGGTACAAACCATCCTGTCACTTGATCTGCCAAGCGCTGAATTGGGGCTTTAGAACCTTGTGCTTGTTGCACTAGTTTGACGATTTGAGCCAAAAACGTATCATTTCCGACTCGTGTCACCCGAAATTGAAACGCACCTGCGCCGTTAATCGTCGCTCCAATTACTTCATCTCCTACCTGCTTTTTGACTGGCAAACTTTCACCCGTCACCATCGCTTCATCTACTGTGGAAGTGCCTGCAATCACTTCCCCATCTACCGGAATCTTTTCACCAGGACGCACCAAAATTACATCGTTGATTCTGACTTCGGCGATGGGAACATCAATTTCTTTACCATCACGGATAACTCTGGCATTTCTAGCTTGCAGTCCAATGAGTTTGCGAATAGCTTCAGAAGTTTGTCCCCTAGCGCGATTTTCCAACAACCGCCCCAGCAATATTAAGGTAATGACAATTGCAGCAACTTCGTAATAAAGATCAGGTATCAAGCCCTGAGCAATAAAAAATTTCGGGAAAATAGTCACAAACAAAGAATATAGATACGCTGCACTTGTGCCCAAAGCAATCAGCGTGTCCATCGTTGCTGTATGGCGCTTGAGGCTTTTCCAGCCATTTCGGTAAAAAGATCCACCACACCAGAACACCACGGGTGTTGTCAGCACCAACTGTAACCAAGGATTTTGAAGAAATCCGGGAATTAAGGGCAAGTTCAGCCCAGTCATCATGGGCAACGACCCCAAAAGTAGGAAAATGCTGATCACACCTCCCACCACTACCTTAAGGGAAAGTTCGCGTTGTAATGCTTGCCTACTCGCAATCTCTGCATCATCTTCTTCAGAGAGCATTTCTTCCTGGAGTGAATAGGAAGAGTATCCCGCAGCATCTATAGCAGCTTGGATTTTCTCCAAATTGGCTAAAGAGCGATCGTACTTGATGGCGGCTTGTTCTGCTCCAAAGTTAATGTTGCAGTCAATCACCCCAGAAACAGAGCGAATTGCCTTTTCGATGTTGTTGGCGCAAGCGGCGCAACTCATGCCTCGAAGTTTGAGTGTGAGAGTATCCATAATTAGATGAACCGCCGTGATTGGTGTGGCAGGATTTTAAAGATTAAGCAACTGGATAGCCAGCAGCAGCCAATGCTTCCTTAATTGCTGTTTCTGATGCTTGAGTTTGGACACTGACAAGCTTGGTTGTTGGATCAGCCTGAATGCTAGCGTTGGCATCGACTGCCTGAAGTGCTTTGGTGATTGTGCTTGCACAAGCAGAACAAGCCATATTGGGAACTGTGAGTTGGAGAGTCATAGATTTACGGGATAAAATGAACAACCTAGCCAGATCAAACTGGATGACTGAGGGACAACCGTCAACAGTCAGAAATAACTGGAAAGAAAGTCGCCTTGAATTCATCCTAGACTCTCTAGCCGGCTGGAGAGTCTAGAGAATTTTAAAAGTTTTTAGCTAAACTTCAAATTTGTTTATAACTTTGGTTTAGCTGAATAATAGTTGCTATCAAAAATACAACGTACTACAAAACCCTTGTCATCGGAAAAAGTGTGTGTTATGAAGGCTACATAACTACATCAGTGGAGTAATGCGATTTTGTTAGATAATCCTAAAGAAAGTGTGATGCCTAGAACATTGCACATAAACCAGGTTATTGAAAATATTTACAGGACGGGCACAGTTGTGGGGCAGAATGGGAAAGTTCACAAACTACACTCTGCAATTGATCGTGAAGAGGGTGAGTTTATATCAAATATCATTCATAATGATCCTAAAATTATAAAAACTCTCGAAGTTGGCTGTGCCTATGGGCTTTCATCCCTAAACATTTGTTTAGCCATCCGAGAACGCGTCGGGGCTTCGCACACTATCATAGATCCATTCCAGAATATTCACTGGGATGGCGTTGGTATAAGAAATTTAGACGAGGCTGGAATTGACTTTTTCGATCTCATCCAAGTCAAGTCAGAATTTGCACTGCCACGCTTATTGGAAGAAAAGGAAGGCGAGTTCGACTTCATTTTCATAGATGGTTGGCACACATTTGACCATACACTCATAGATGCTTTCTATGCTTCCCGTCTACTTCGAGTTGGAGGATATCTTGTTGTTGACGATATTTCTTTACCATCTGTGAAACGTGTAGTTAATTTCTTGAAAAACTATCCCTGTTATGAGGAATATGATTCCCTGGATGGTGAGGTGTCGAAATCATGGAAAAAGATGATTGCAAGGAGGTTAATGTCTCCGATTCATCAAATAACTTGGTTCCAGACTCTGTTACCAAGCCTCTATCGAAGAATATTTGATGATAGGATAACGCGAATAGTGGCACTGCAAAAGACCAAAGAAGATACCCGCAGTTGGGACTGGCACAATGATGCATTCTAGAGTGTAATACAGCCAAAAAGGTACTGCCCTAGAGAATTTATTTCTGTCTTAATAAAATCGCTTGGAAATGGTTATCTATTAAAAATACAATGTATTACAAAACACTTGTCATCCAATGAAACTGTGTGTTATTAGTTTATTGCCACCTGATTGAACGATAAAGTGTAATTAGGGAAGTAAAAGAAATTTCAGCTTTTACAACCCTATCTCTTCAAATAAGGAACAGCAATTTTAATGCAGATGCTCGATATAAACACAGCTCTACTAACTTGGCACATTAAACATCTCAGGTTGTATCAATAGTTTACGCTCCTTAATTCGGTCTGAATGATTTAGTTATAGTAATCTCAATGTAAAAAGTTAGCTAAGTTATTTTGCAATATTTTAATTGTATTAAACTTCAAATAGTGCTGTATCAATCCATGTATTTAAGCTAATTTAACTCTCGTTTTTGGCATAAAAACATAACTAAAATTGAATATAATTTATGGGATAACATTCTAAAGATAATCTTGCGATCGCTAATAAGTAGATAGGCATAAATAAACAACACTTTGTAGTTAGCGCTGAAAATCCTTACCCTGAGTACTAAAGTACTGATTACGAATCAAAGTTCGTATTTTATATTTAAGAGGAATTAGAGGCTATAATCCGTTGTGGGCTTGGGACAAGATTCGGTATTCACTCTGCTTTTGAGCTTTGTCAAGATTAGCAGTCTAGCTAAAGAATATCTGTGGTGAAGGAGAAGAACTTAAGTATTTTTAGGTAATTGCACAGTGAACAGACTACCTTTACCTAGTTCTGAGGTAACCTGGATAGTTCCTGCGTGCCCTTCTACAATCCGGTGGGATAGATGTAGTCCTAAGCCGCTACCTGAACGTTTATGTTTACCTTGGCGAAATCGCTCGAAAATTGTTGCCTGATCTTCTGGCGCAATCCCATATCCTGTATCTTGGATCTCAATTGTTACCAAATCTGGATTGACTGGATTAGATGATTTTTCAAAAATGCGGATTGTTATGCCTCCTGTATCTGTAAATTTGATTGCATTTGCGATCAAGTTATTTAGCACCCGCCGTAGTTCCAAGCGATCGCCCATAATAATAGCAGCGTTTTTATTCTGTGGGTCTAATTCACGGATGTCTATTTCCAAAGTCAAGCCTTTTTCACTAGTTAGAGGACTTAGTTCGCTCACTACTTCTTGAGATATCTCACGTAAATCGCATTCTTCCCAATTCAACGTTTTTTTACCTGCCTCGAAGCGATAGACTTCTAGGAGGGTATTCACCATTTCCATCAAATTTTTGTTACTGCGAATCATGACTGCGATCGCCTGTTTCATTTCCGGCGAAATTTTGCAGAATGTTTCCATCTCAAACAAATTCAACATGCGATCAGAGGCTACTAGGGGAGTTCGCAAATCATGAGTCAGACGGGAAACAAAATCTTCCCGTTGGCGGGCCATTTTTTGTTGTTCGTCCAGACTGTGTTTGAGACGCAGCAGCGATCGCACCCTTGCCAATAGTTCATCAGTATCAAATGGTTTACGGATAAAATCGTCAGCACCAGCATCTAAACCTTCGACAACACTGGATTCGTGAAAGGCAGTAATCAGCAAAATTGGAATATAAGAGATCGCAGGGTTATTCCGAATCCGACGTGTGACTTCATAACCATCTATCCCCGGCATCATTACATCTAACAGAATCAGATCGGGTGGAGATTGTTCAACTTGCCGCAAAGCCTTTATTCCATCTGAAACCAAATTAATTTCATACCCCTCACTTTCTAAAATTGCTTGAACCAAAATAAGATTATCTGGAGTATCGTCAACTGCGAGGATACGATAAATTTTATTATTTTCAACTACAGACATGATTTATCAACTTTTATCAGTTTTTTTGGAAGTAATTTATAGTTTAAATTTAGGATATCCTATTGGAGCTTACCTAGCTTGATAAGATGAATGATGTGGATTTTTAGCAGAAAAAACCTTGTCACCATCTAACTGTGAAGGTGGAGTATCGGCTGCTCCAGTCGATAATGTAATTTGACGCGGCAATTCAATTTTAAACATTGAACCGATCCCCAATCTGCTATCAAGAAAGATTTTACCGCCCATCATTCGTACCAGCGAATCTATAATTGCCAAACCCAGACCTGTGCCTGGATATTTGCGAGTTATAGTTTGATCAACTTGCCGAAATGCTTCAAAAATACGTTTAAAATCTCTGGGTGCTATGCCAATACCTGTATCCCGAACAATAATTGCCACTCGATTTGCAGGTAGTTCTTTAACCTCAACCCAAATCTCACCAGACTCGGTGAACTTAATCGCATTGGAGAGCAAGTTAATTAAAATCTGTTTGATCCGAACTGGATCATTAAATACCAAAGTATTTTGCAAATCAGTTTGCACTAACAATGGTAAATTTTTGGCATCAGCTAGGGAACGCATTTCACCTACAGCGAGATTTATCACGTTTGATACATCAAATCGTTCCGCTTTTAAGTCTAATCGTCCTGCCTCCAGCTTGGAAAAGTCGAGAACTTCATTCACCAGCATCAGCAAATGCTTGCCATTATTCAAGATCCGCTCAATCATATCTGCTTGCTGATGCGTTAGTTGAGCGAACTTAGGACGCAACAGTATCTGCGAAAAACCAATAATCGCATTCATCGGCGTTCTGAGTTCGTGGGACATAGTTGCCAAAAAATGTGATTTTAGCTGTGATGCCTCCAATAGCTTGAAGTTTTGCATTTGAATATGTTGTTGTTGTCTCTCCAATTCTTGGTTCTTACGAATCAGCTGTTCATGACTTTCTCGGAGTTGCTGGTTTACCAAAGCTACCTGCATTTCAGCCCGATAAATCCGAATCACACTCCGTAAAACCTGTGTCAAGGTTTCTGGGGATATCCTAGATTTAGAGAGATAGTCTGTAGCACCAGCTTTGATTAATTGAACAGCAATTTGTTCATCTCCTTGACCAGTTAGGATTACTAAAGGAACTTTAATTCCCGAAGAACGTAACTGTTGAATCAAGGTTAGTCCATCCTGGTCTAGTAAGCGATAGTTGAGGAAAACACAATCATAAGGAATAGTGCTTAAGGCAGAGAACGCATCATTGCGATCGCCTAGTTCCATCTGAACACCTGCTTTAGTCAAGGCACGATGAACTGCCATCCAGTCTACTTGATCATCGTCTACAACTAAAATTCTCAGCGTCTCTTCCATCGGTTTTTATTTTCGCCGCCAAACATAGGTTGATGTATAACATTTCTCTTTTCAGATTATCCAACTAACAGAATATAAGATTTTCGGACATCTAAAATCTGTAACTTGATTCACTAAGGCGTTTCGCCCAATATCTAATACTTGTTGAGCGTTGCCATCATCTCCAAAAGCTGAAGCAGGTCAATAATATTAACTTTGCTCAATGCCTGCTTGGCATTCATTACATCAACTTCGTTTTCCTCCACTAGTAGTATGTTAATCACTCTTTCAGGCTTTTCCTTCGGTTAAAGTTAGTCTGTTGTATCCTCAATCTGGTTAATTTACCAGAGTATTGGAATAAAACTCCTAGCAAATGACCAATGGCTCTCAAAGAATTAGTAATTAACAAACAGAAAACTATTGATCTGAATACAGCAGACAGAGATGATATAAAGTAAAATAAAATACTTTACTTAACTTAAAACAATTGTAAATGAGTGAGCAAGCGACCGTCGTCAGCCCTTGGTGAGAGTTGCATATGATTATTGAGCAGTTTTACTCATCAGATTGGTTAAAGTAGGTAAATAAGAAAGTACTGCCTATACCTATTTGTGAATTTGAAGTAATTTACCTCCTGAAACTTCGACAATTTTCTTAATGATCGCCAAACTTGTGTTAGTATCTTTTTGGCGATCGTGGACTTCCACTATTTGGAAAATTACCAAGACCAAATCATGAATTTTAGGAAGAATACCAAGTATTTCCAAGCTTTTTGGCATTACAAAGATTACTTGTCCACTTTGATTTTTCAAGGGTTTAACTTGTCAGCCGTGTATCCACATAGTGGACGGATGTGTGATTACCCTTCGTAGTTGTACTTGAATTCTTTTTGAGATTGTCCACCATCGAGCCTGACTTTTCACGTTATGTAGAAAAACCAACAAAAGGCCTAAACCCTAAACATGCTTCCCTACAAGGGTTGGGGGAAAATTTAAAGCCTCTTCTTTAGAATGGAGGATGAAGCTTACTTTCTCATAAGGTAACTTTGACCTTTTGTAACTTGTCCATTTTTGTAAGCTTTTTTCAAAGCTTTATACAAGATAATAGTAATCAACTCATGGAACATAACAACTCAAAGCTGAATTCTAAGCAAGGGGAAGCAGTTTGCCAGTCGTCTCAATATTTCATACTTTTTGTGTAAGTATCCATATATCTCCAGCTAGATTTGTTCTCTATCTAAATAGAAAAAAAAGGGTATTTATTATTTCTATCGGTGGATGCAGACTGGTTGAAATATCATCTATCTTTGGGTTGGGAAAATAAAATAGAGCGCTTATCTTTGGGTTGGGAAAATAAAATAGAGCGCTTACAAAAGATAATACTTTCAAAGATACAAACAGCGTCAGAGTGAATGTAACGATGAATGAAATTAGCATTATTTTAATTGAAGATCACGACTTAACGCGAATGGGGCTACGAGCGGCATTACAGTCTCACAGCGCATTGAAAGTAATTGGCGAAGCGTCAAATGCTACCCAAGGACTAAAACTTTTAGAAACAGCAAAGCCAGATGTAGCTGTTGTAGATATCGGTTTGCCTGACATGGATGGCATTGAACTCACTCGTAAATTTAAACGCCACCAAGCTGAAACTGGGCAAACCACGACGAAGATTCTTATCCTGACAATGGATCATACAGAGGATGCTGTACTTGCAGCCTTCGCGGCGGGCGCTGATTCTTATTATATGAAAGAAACAAGCATCAGTAAATTAACGGAGGCAATACAAGCAACTTATGGCGGTAACTCTTGGATTGATCCGGCAATTGCCAACGTGGTATTGCGGAAGATGCGGCAAGGTATTCCTGGAGAGAGCCAAAATTCTGACAAGCCGAAGACTGTAAAAATTGAGGCGCTGGCATCAGAATACGAGCAAGTTTTGGAAACATACCCCCTGACTCAACGGGAACTGGAAATCCTAGAGTTGATTGTAGCTGGGTGTAGCAATGGGCAAATTGCCGAGAAACTCTACATTACAGTTGGTACTGTAAAGACCCATGTTCGTAATATTCTAAATAAACTGTGTGCCGATGACCGTACCCAAGCTGCTGTGAGGGCCTTACGTTCTGGGTTGGTGGCGTGAGGGATTAGGGAGCAGGGAGCAGGGGGAGCAGGTGGAGCAGGTGGAGCAGGGGGAAAGATTAAATAATAAGTAATTCCCAATGCCTAATCCCCAATACCCAATACCCTATGCTCAATGCCCTTCATCCCAATCGTTCCTGTAAACATTCAGCAATGCGTAGTGCTGCACCTGGTTTACCCATGCGTCGCAGACCATTTTCGGAAATAATTTGCAAAATATCAGGATCTTTGAATAGGGACTGGACGATCTTGGCAACTTCTGTTGGTTGCTCGACTAAAATCAAAGATGAGCCTAAATGACGACTTTGAGCTTCAGCAAAGGTAGGGTTATATTGGGGACCATTACCGGAAATCGCGATCGCAGGTTTCCCTAAACCAATAAACTGTTCTGTGGCTGTACCTGCCATTGCGATCGCTAAATCTCCCAAATGCAAGCAATCATTATAGGCTTGTTGTGTCAACAGGAGATATGCATTTCTTTGTTTAAATGTCAATACATTTAGATCAGAAATTTGGATAGGACATGCTGATTCAGTGCGCCAGCCTTGGGATTGCACACTTTGGGATAAAATATTAGAGTCTAAACCAGGAGCGATCGCACCTAAAAACACCACTGTGCCAGAAGTGTAAAACACCGAATCCCGCTCCTGAAAACTTGCCATCAACGCAGATACGGCAATCATAATTGTCTGCCAGTTGGTGTATACCTCTGGCGGACGGGAACCAGGAAGAAGAGTCACTATAAAAGGTCGAACTATCTCTTGCTGTTGACTATTCTTACTATAAAATTGTTGGCGTGAAAACGTCGGTTGCAGACCATCCATCATGGGATTACCCAAATTAAAAGCTGGAATTGGCCATTGTTTTAATGTTTCTGTCGTCAGTGCATCTCTAGGGAACACCGCCTTACAACGGCGACGACTCATTAACCAACGTTCCCAAGGATGGTAAACTGAACCGGAAAAGTTTTCCCAACGCGCACCTTTGGATTTCCGGGGTAATAATCCAGCTTCATCGCGCACATAATATTCAGATTTTGCCGTACCTACAAAAGCATAATTAGCGCCACTGAAAGTTGCAAACAACAGTGGGACAATATCTCCCACAGCTAAAATCGCTCTTTTATTACCTAATTTTTTTTGAGAACTCACCCAACGGCGCACAGCTTTAATCTGGCTGAGGGTAAGTTGCAATAAACCACCGCGTACATCTCGCACTAATTGGCGTCCATCCATATAAATAAAGCCACCAGAAGGCATAGTGTGGATTGAACCGATAAAGGGGATATCCAATTGTTCGTAAGCACGTCCTTCACCCACCAGAGGCAAAGCAAATACTTCTGGTGGGTTTGATTGTCGTTGGAGTTCTTGCAAAATCTGGACTGCAATGACATCTTCCCCATGTCCATTACTTAATACAAGTAACCGCAAAGGAGAAGTTGCAGCTTGGGAGTTAGAAGCTAGAGATAACCGAGATACATTACTCATAAGAAACAAAATCATCAAAATTAACTGTCTGTTGGGGTAAGAGGTATAAATAGGGAAATCGGCGAAGAAGCTGGAAGTTAGTATTATCCCTATTTCTTTACTTCCCTACAACTAACACCAATTTTGCATAGGTAGTATTGTTTAAAATTTCTGGATTTAGCTCTTTACTACTTGGCTGCTAATTATACTCAACCAGCAGAGCAGTTATATCGCTATGCCTTATCTAAAGGTGCTTCCTCAGAATTTATTGGTGAAGGTATCCAAGACCTAAATGACTTTTTAACTGTCTTCCCTGACCATCTGCAAGCTACATCCATGCGACAGTTGTTGCAGTCCTCTCTAACTTCTACTGTTGTCTCTAACCCAACTGCAAGAACTCGTGGATGATACTTGTATAGCTGCTGGTAGTGAAGCTTATGCAGCAGCATTAACAGTTTACAACTATGCCAAAGCTAGCGGTGATGTTACAGGTTTAGATGCAGTCATTGATGAGATGGGACGCAGGTTTACCCACCGTTCTAAGAAAAAGAAACCTGAAGTTCCAGTTAGCTGAAGCATAAAATAGGCGAGAACAGCAGTTATTAATTTAGGTACAATAAGCGTTTTTTGTAGGGGCATAACAATGTTATGCCCTTTTTGCATTTTAAATCTGAAGATTTTTCAAACCCATGCAGGCAGCTTTCGTCTGTATAGCCGTGACTTCTATAGCGCTTCTCGTTTGGATGCAATACACTCTGACCTCTCTCCAAACCTCTCTCCTAAGAGGAGAGAGGCTTTGAATCTTACTCCCCAACGCTAGTAGGGAAGGGGCTGGGGGTTAGGTCTGTCTTGGACTCCACTAAGAAGCGCTAAGTCGCCAGGGCATTTTTGAGCCTTTGAGCCTGACGATTGAGCCTTTAAACCTCAATGTTGAGCTTTTGAGGCTGACAACTGAGCCTTTGAGGCTGAAATTACAAGTTTATCTAGATAAATTATTAAATTTCCTGCTGATTTTCAGTAAAAATCTGATAGAACATTGTTGAAATATATTGGCTCAGTACATCTACCAGCGTCATACAACAGTTATGAGCAATACCTCTGGATTTTCAGTTAGCAAACCTGTTGCATTATGGAATAAACCCATTAAAGCTGACTTTAAGGAACTATTCAAATCCCTAAGCAAAGGTGTGATAGATGGGGTCTTGGGTAAGTGGGAAGAGGTAGCCAAAGATGCTGTGGAAGCTACAGCAGCACTAGGTTTAGCAGCAGCGCCAGAGGAAGTTGCTTGGTTACTAATTTACCGTTCTTTGGTAGAAGCAATAGTGAGTTTGGTAAAAGGAAATCAAGAGTTACTGTTTGCAAAACCAAACCAGAGTGATCTTGAGCTATTGTGCGATCGCCTTAACGATTCCCTAGAAAGTATAGAATTGCGTATTGACCAAGATTTTTTTAGCTGTCCCAAAGATTTGCCGATTCTGGAAGCGATTAAAACTGCTTTTGCCGACTGGTTAAAATACTTTAGCGTCAATCAAGCCCAGGCACAGACAATTAGTCATGGTCTTCCTACCTATTTTGTGTTTGCTTTAAATAAAGAGTGGCTAAAACATCCAGAAAAATATGCTTGTTTAAAAGAAGAACTCGATACCCCCTTTACTCAAGCCAATGAACGGGAACAAAGATGGCAGTATTATTTCGCTTGGCTACAAAAACAGGTTGAAGAACCGATGCTTTTAGAAGCTTTTGGTTTAAAACAGGTTTATGTTCCTTTACACGCCTACTATAAGCAGGAAGTTGCGGGTGAAAAGCCAGAAGAATTTGAACGCCGGGTGAGAGAAGATGAGAAATATCAGCGAGTTGTTCTTGACTTAGAAACTGAATTAGAAGCTTGGTTAGAAAAAGGCGATTACGATGATGCCATTAGAGTAATTAGTGGTGGTCTAGGAAGTGGTAAATCTTCCTTTGCCAAAATCTTTGCAGCTAACCAAGCAGAAAAAGGAAAAATTCCGGTTTTATTTATTCCTTTGCACCATTTTGAACCCTCGGATGACTTAGTTGATGCAGTTGGTAAGTTTGTGCGAGACGATGGCTTTCTCAGACATAATCCGCTAGATAAAGATAAGGCGGAGTCCCGCTTACTGATTATCTTCGATGCTTTAGATGAGCTTGCCATGCAGGGCAAAATTGCCACTGAGATTGCTCAACAATTTGTGCGTGAAGTCCAAAGAAAAGTAGAGCGATTTAATGTCCGTAAAACTTGCTTACAAGTATTAATTAGTGGTCGAGAACTGGTAGTGCAAGCAAATAGTAGCGACTTTCGCCAACCACAGCAAATCTTGCATATCTTGCCTTATTTTGTTACTGAATCTGAGAGAACCAATTACATTGATGAGCAAAACTTGTTGCAGCAAGATCAACGTCAGATTTGGTGGCAGAAATACGGCAATGCTAGCGGACGGGGATATGATTGCTTACCGGAAGAGTTAAACCGAAATAATCTCACAGAAATTACTGCCCAACCCTTGCTGAATTACCTGGTAGCATTGAGTTTTGACCAGCAAAATAAATTTCCTACAGACGGCAACCTGAATGCAATTTATGCAAATTTGCTCACAGCAGTTTATCAGCGCGGTTGGGCTGGTTATCAACATCCGGCTATTCGGGGAATTGAGGAAAAAGACTTTGTTCGCATTCTCGAAGAAATTGCTTTAGCTTCCTGGCATGGAGATGGACGAACAACAACAGTCAGAGAGATTGAAGCCCATTGTGAACACAGCAGCTTAAAGAGTCTTTTAGACAAGTTTCAGGAAAGTGCGAAATTAGGCGTAACTCGTCTTTTGACTGCCTTTTATTTTCGTGAGAGTGGAGTTAAAGAACAGGAAAAAACTTTTGAATTTACTCACAAAAGTTTTGGTGAATATTTGACAGCAAAACGCATCGTGCGAGAAGTTAGACTCATTCATAAAAAGCTGAAGGATCACCAAGATGATCCAGATGAAGGATGGGATCAACGTGAGGCTTTAAAAAGATGGGCAATTCTGTGCGGTGCATCCTCTATGGATGAATACCTTTTTAACTTTGTTACAGATGAAATGCGTTTACAGAATGCATCGGATGTTGGCAATTGGCAGCAGACATTATGCTATCTGATTGGTTTTATGTTACATCATGGAATGCCGATGGAACGCTTGAATCCTAGACCTGATTTTCAAGAAGAAAATAGGCAGGCACGAAATGCAGAAGAAGCGTTGTTGGCTGTCTTAAATGTTTGCGCTAAAGTGACAAAAACAGTTTCAAAGATTCAATGGCATACTCCTAAAGCTTTTGGTATCTGGATTTCCCGCTTGCAAGGTCAAAGAATCAATACTTATGCTGACGTGTTTTGCTTGAATTGCCTGAGTTTTTTGGATTTGCAAGGTTGCGTTTTAGTTTTTAAAGACTTTTCTCAGGCAAATTTTCAAGGGGCGAATTTTGAACGGGCGTATTTTCAAGGGGCGAATCTTCGAGGGGCGAATCTTGAACGGGCGAATCTTCAAGGGGCGAATCTTCGAGGGGCGAATCTTGTACGGGCGTATCTTCAAAGGGCGAATCTTGTACGGGCGTATCTTGTACGGGCGTCTCTTGTAGAGGCGAATCTTGAACGGGCAAATCTTGGAGGGGCAAATCTTGAAGGGGCGTTTCTTGAAGGAGCGTTTCTTGTACGGGCGTATCTTGGAGGGGCGGAGCTTGTAGAGGCGTATCTTGAAGGGGCAAATCTTGTAGAAGCGAATCTTCAAGGAGCGAATCTTCAAGGGGTGAATCTTCAAGGGGTGAATCTTCAAGGGGTGAATCTTCAAGGGGTGAATCTTCAAGGGGCGATTCTTGAGGATGAAAATTTAGCAAACTTGAATGATGGTTCAGGTTCAGACTCCGAGGAGTGACTTACAAACATTAAGAATTTGTAGAATGCATTATATTCTTAATACATCATTCTAGATACTTTAGATGCGTTAGCAGCAGCGTAACGCATCCTACCAAACCAGCGCTCAAAGTAATTGCATATAAACATTAAGCGCTTTCTCCTTCTCATAACAATGTGCAGGCGATCCCTTCATTCCCAACTTTTGCAAATGCTAGGCAAATAATTATCCCTGAAAGTAAAAATCCTACACTGTGTTGTTAGGCTGTGGGTAATTGATCGTAAGATTCCGGTTCAATATCTGGTACTTTCGCTAAAACTGCGTCGTATTTTTCTCGACTGCCTCGCTTTGCTAATTCCCCTAGATAAATTTCTGTTGTTAGTGCAGCGATTTTTTCTGCAACTGCTGTCGCCACAAACTGATCGATAGAAATGCCGTCTTGTTTGGCAAGTTCCTGCAAACTTTTATACAAAGAGTCAGGAAGCTGGACGCTGAGGTTGCTCATGACAATGATCCAGTTGATTGCAAAAACTCCGCAGGTGTCAATATTTTTATCCCAAACTGCTCAATGCCATTAAAGTCACGAGCATTATATGTTATTACGCTATCACATCGCGCTTTGACTGCTAGCTCCAGCACCATATCGTCTTTTGGATCAGTCAAGTAAGGTCGCCAGAGAAAGAAAATCTGATGCTGCGTTGCAACCGAGCAATGAAACTCGATAAATTCTTCAACGTCTAGTGCAGTGACATACAGATTTGGGAGTTCCCACGATAATACTTCTTGATACTCCAAAACCAGTGGAACCGAAAGATGGATATCAAAAACCCCTGTGCCGACGAGCGTCAGCAGGCGAAAAGCACTCCCTCGTTTGGAACGCAGACCAGCAACAATAACATTTGTATCAAGGACAACTTGTGGAACTGCCATAGAGGCATGATACTGGCTCTCAGTTTAGGAATCAATGCTGTTTTGTAGTTTTAATACCAATTAGAAAAATAATTGCGAACGATGTTACCTTTTTCATGACAAATCGTAGGCGTAGGCGTAGCCCGCCGCAGGCATCGCTCAATGTAATTATGTATAAATATAGAGCTTGCAGCTTGCGTCAATATAAGCGATCGCTGTACCTCTACTGTCTCTAGTGTTGCATCCAAATGAGACACAATACATAACAAAATACCCGTAGAAGTACACAATTTAAAATCTAAAATTCAAAATGGTATAAGTCTTTTTAAAACGGGATTTATCTAAATCCACTCAAATCCCTATGTGGCTAAAAATTCTTTAGCTGGCACCAAAATATCTTTGCTTAAAATCAGGGTGACTTTTGGGGAACTAAGATACAAACAAAAACGCTTAATAATAAATAGTTGGTTAGCAGGTTCAATTTTTTTAATGGCACTCCAGGGAATCAACAACGGCGTAAGTCCCAAGCTAAACAAGGGGAAAAGACTCAAATAAATCCCTTGACGAGTTATACCAACATTTAAAGTTCCTTTGTAATGAACCAAACCCACAGAACCGCTTTGCATCCGGGAGAAGTTTTGCGGTGGTGCTTCTTTGGTGCGGTAGAGTTTAGCAAGGCGATTCCAGTCATGACGGAATAGAAAAATCATGACTATCGTGGAAAATACAAAAAAAACGATGTATATCCCATGAGGGGTATGTGGCACTTGTTTTTAAGTCATTGATGATTGACGCTTCCACTGTAAGCGATGCCTAACGACAAGTCTCTTTGCATCTACATACTCACCAATCAACCACGTTCCCTTGAATCTTTCCAAATTATGGGAGCATCCCGGTTAAAAATTGCTCAATAAAGACCCTATTAACTCAAAAAACTGGCTTTAATTAAAGCCAGTTTTTTGATTTTATTGCAAACTTTAGCAAAGTTTACAGCCGAGTATTAATGGAACACACTTGAAAAGATATTATTAAACTTTCTCATTAAAATGTCAATATTTCACCACTTATTTTAGTAAAGCTTGCCATTATATTTCGCCACTTCCTTTAAATTCTCAGGCTGTGCTGACAAACTTTTGTCACCAAAATGCTGATTCATCAACGCCGGAACTTGTGAGGCTTGAATTCGGCTATGGCGCGTTTTGTCTGGCATAACTAGGTTAGGCCCAGCTTTACAGTTCTTCATACAACCAGTGCCCTTGATTGTAACTTGGTCTTCTAAACCGCGATCGCTTAAAGCCGCCTCCAACGCCTGACAAACCGCTTGACCACCGCGTTTCATGCAATCAGACTTTTGACACACCAAAATCGTGGCTTTAGTTTTAGCTGGTTTTACCTTGACATCATCAATAGATGGGGGTTCTTGTATTGGGGTAATCGTTTCAACTCTCACCATCTCAGAACGCGCTGCCATCACACGTTCAGCTTTCAGTGTAACTGTGCCGTTCTTCAAATCATGTTTTTTATAACCAACAATTTGCAGCCAAGTTCCTGGTGGTAACCGCAAGTCAAAAGTAACCCGTAAATGTTTAGCTAGTTTAATGTAAGACTCACCTTCATGAGTCTCCAGCAGTAAGCCTTTAAGCTTATAGCCATCTTTAATAACAAAATCTATAAACCTGCCTTCAAGGCAAAATTCTGATACTTCGATACTGTGAGATCCACCCATTTTTTTAGCCTCCTTTTAACTAATACAAGCTATCAAGTGAGATATTTTCAGCACCAGTCACAGATTATAACTGTTGGTAGCGACTTTGCCAGCAACACTCAAGAGTCCAAATCTGGTCTTGACGGGAGGCTGTAAATCGCCATATCACACTCCAAAGTTGAACAGCCGCAGTCGGATTGCCAATTTCAACTTTCAATGGCTGGTTAGCCGCACAACTACAGGGAATGTCTAATTCCTTTAGACGTTGATAGACTTGCCAGCGATCTGCCCAATTCACCTCTACAAGGTGGTTAATTTCTATTTCTGAACTAAACGATTTCAAGGGAATTGCCCTCAAAGTGCAACAAACTTGCAGTAACTACCGCGACTTTACTCCATGCTTTTTAAAAGTCTTAGGAGTTTAGCCTCTCCAGACCAGCATACCTTAAGTGCAAAGAATTCTCATTAATTTTGCAAAAAAAATAAAATTTTTGCAGTCATCCCATATTGAGAGGGAGATGTAGCTTTAGCTTCCCGCAGGGTGGGAGACAATGAGGCTCAAGAGGACGGCTAAAATTTTCTCTCTCTGTTCCTCTTTGTGAATGTACGCACTTAAGCTTTTATGTCAACAATGATGATAAATACATGCAACTTGATGAGTGGAGCATCATCCAGTAAACAATAAACTTGAGACTTTTAGTAAGCAAAAATACAAAATTTTGTGATAGCAAATTGGCTTGTTCTTATTGTTAAAATGTTAATATGTAAACAATAAGCAGTTAAAACCTGTAACTGCTAAAGAGCGAGGAGAACAATGTCTGAAACGCAAACTTTGTTACGAAATTTTGGTCATGTATATGACAACCCCGTGTTGCTGGATCACAGCGTAACGGCTCCAGTTACAGAAGGATTCAACGTTGTATTAGCTAGTTTCCAGGCACTATACTTGCAGTACCAAAAGCATCATTTTGTAGTTGAAGGCTCAGAATTTTACTCTCTGCATGAGTTTTTTAATGAAAGCTACAACCAAGTACAAGACCACATCCATGAGATTGGAGAACGTTTGGATGGACTAGGTGGTGTGCCAGTAGCGACCTTCAGCAAATTAGCAGAATTAACCTGTTTTGAGCAAGAATCTGAAGGCGTATATTCCTCTCGCAAAATGGTGGAAAATGACTTAGCAGCAGAACAAGCCATTCTGGGTGTAATTCGCCGCCAAGCTGCTCAGGCAGAAAGTTTAGGCGATCGGGGCACACGCTATCTGTACGAAAAGATTTTGTTGAAAACTGAAGAACGTGCTTATCATTTGTCTCACTTCCTTGCTAAAGACAGCTTAACTTTAGGATTTGTCCAAGCCGCTCAAAGCTAAAACTCTCATAATCTAGATTTGTCTACCTAGACTGAAAGGAAAGTTGGCAGCACTAACTCTTAAAATATTATAAAAAATGGCAGAGAATGGTATCCTAATCCCTCTGCCATTTTTAATCTAAGTAAATATATTCACATAATATTTAACGTTGAAAATCTTTAGCAATTAGCTCGTTAAGATAGATTTTTATCTAAGTAATTTATCTGTGCTGAATAAGCAGACAGATAGATACCAAAATAAATCATCATTTGTTGCAAGATTCATCATATTAAATAATAAATATTCCCAAAAGCTTAATAAATTTAAGCATCACAATTAAATAAAATTAGAAATACAAAATAATCGTTGAGCATAAAGCATTGGTTATTTATTGGTGTCAACTTAAGGTAAAAACCAGTTTAAAACAAGCTTTTAGAGATTGTCTCGTAAAAACCTCGTTTCCAGCCTCTGGCTGGAAATGCTCCTCCTTGCCAGCTCTACCGCGAGTAAGAGAGGCGGAGCCTCAATGAGAGGGCATTCCCAGTCGGAGACTCTTAAGGAGGTATAAACTTCTGCCTCATTTCCTCCAGTCCCCACTCCCCTCTGTGTCATCAAACTTAGAAAACTTAATAATAAAAAGGACGATAGAGGGTAAAGACCCTTAAAATAATCAGGATTTGTATCTCGTATTCCAAGGCAACGACTATGCCCCGCCGTGACGACCTCCGGAAGATTCTACTGTTAGGCTCTGGTCCAATTGTGATCGGACAAGCCTGTGAGTTTGACTACTCTGGCACTCAAGCCTGCAAAGCGCTGCGAGAAGAAGGCTATGAAGTGGTTTTGGTCAACTCCAACCCTGCAACGATTATGACCGACCCGGAAACAGCCGATCGCACTTACATTGAGCCGCTGACTCCGGAATTGGTCGAAAAAGTCATTGAGAAAGAACGCCCTGATGCTTTACTACCGACGATGGGAGGACAAACTGCCCTCAACCTTGCCGTTGCTTTAGCCAAAAATGGGGTGTTGGAAAAGTACAGCGTTGAGTTAATCGGCGCTAAACTACCAGCCATTGAAAAAGCCGAAGATCGAAAACTTTTTGGTGAGGCAATGGCAAGGATTGGGATAGCTGTGTGTCCCAGCGGCACAGCCGAATCTTTGGAAGAAGCCAAAGCTGTTGCCCGTCAAATTGGTACTTATCCCCTAATTATTCGTCCTGCCTTCACAATGGGTGGAAGTGGCGGTGGCATTGCCTACAACCAAGAAGAATTTGAAGAAATGGCACAGGTAGGTATAGATGCCAGCCCCGTTTCGCAAATTCTCATTGACCAGTCTTTACTCGGCTGGAAAGAATATGAACTCGAAGTGATGCGTGATTTGGCAGATAACGTGGTAATTATCTGCTCCATCGAAAACCTTGACCCTATGGGCATCCACACCGGGGACTCGATTACCGTCGCTCCCGCGCAAACCCTCACTGATAAAGAATATCAAAGGCTGCGGGATATGGCAATTAAAATTATCCGCGAGATCGGTGTGGAAACTGGCGGTTCAAATATCCAGTTTGCAGTCAATCCGGTTACTGGGGATGTGGTTGTAATTGAGATGAACCCCCGCGTTTCCCGTAGTTCGGCTTTGTCTTCCAAAGCCACGGGTTTCCCGATCGCCAAAATGGCAGCAAAACTGGCTGTAGGCTACACCCTGGATGAAATTAAAAATGACATCACCAAGAAAACTCCCGCATCCTTTGAGCCGACAATTGACTATGTGGTGACAAAAATCCCCCGCTTCGCCTTTGAAAAGTTCCCAGGTTCCGAACCAGTGCTGACAACCCAAATGAAGTCTGTCGGGGAAGCAATGGCAATTGGACGGACTTTCAACGAATCCTTTCAAAAGGCGCTGCGATCGCTAGAAACAGGACGCGCTGGTTGGGGTTGCGACAAAGCCGAGAAATTACCTAGTGGTGAACAAATCCGCGCCCAACTGCGGACACCTAACCCTGATCGCATTTTCGCCGTGCGTCATGCCTTGCAGCAAGGGATGACCATTGAGGAAATCTACGAACTCACTGGTATTGACCGATGGTTTCTGGATAAATTCCAGCAACTGTTAGATGTCGAGAAATTCCTGAAGCGGACACCCTTGCAGCAATTGACAAAAGAGCAACTTTATGAGGTGAAACGGGACGGATATAGTGATCGCCAGATTGCCTATGCTACCAAAACCACCGAAGATGAAGTTCGCACCTACCGCAAGTCACTAGGAATTATCCCAGTTTACAAAACTGTGGACACCTGCGCCGCTGAGTTTGAAGCGTTTACCCCCTATTACTATTCTACCTACGAAGAAGAAACAGAAGTCTTGCCAGCAACCAAGCCAAAAGTGTTGATTTTGGGTGGTGGCCCCAACCGCATTGGGCAGGGAATTGAGTTTGATTATTGTTGTTGTCACGCCGCCTATGCTTTGAAGAAAGCGGGGTATGAGACGATTATGGTCAACTCTAACCCAGAGACAGTTTCGACAGACTACGATACCAGCGATCGCCTTTACTTTGAGCCGTTAACAAAAGAAGATGTTCTTAACATCATCGAAACTGAAAATCCAGTTGGGGTAATTATCCAGTTTGGTGGGCAAACACCGCTGAAGTTGGCTCTGCCGTTACAAGAGTTTCTCAGCAATGACACCTCAGGACTGATCACTAAAATTTGGGGTACATCACCAGATTCCATCGACATGGCAGAAAACCGGGAGCGGTTTGAAAAGATTCTCCAACAGTTGAATATTGCCCAACCGCCTAATGGGATTGCGCGGAGTTACGAAGATGCGCTGATTGTCGCCAAACGTATTGGCTATCCAGTTGTGGTGCGTCCCAGCTATGTGTTGGGGGGACGGGCGATGGAAATCGTTTATTCCGATGCTGAATTGGAACGCTACATGACCTTTGCAGTACTAGTGGAACCAGAACATCCGATTTTGATTGATAAGTTTTTGGAAAACGCGATTGAAGTCGATGTCGATGCGATCGCCGATCATACAGGACGGGTAGTGATTGGTGGCATCATGGAACACATCGAACAAGCGGGGATTCACTCAGGAGATTCCGCTTGTTCCTTACCCTCCATTTCGTTATCACCAGCAGTTCTCAATCAAATTCGCACTTGGACGGTGCAGCTAGCACAAGCGCTGTCAGTCGTGGGGTTGATGAATATTCAATTTGCCGTTGTCGGCGCAAGCAGCTATTCTCCCCAAGTTTACATTTTGGAAGCCAACCCCCGCGCCTCCCGCACAGTCCCATTTGTTTCTAAAGCAACGGGCGTACAGTTAGCGAAACTAGCATCCTTAATTATGTCGGGTAAAACCTTAGAGGAGCTACATTTTACTGAGGAAGTTATTCCCACACATATTGCTGTAAAAGAAGCTGTATTACCCTTTAATAAATTCCCAGGAACTGATACAATATTAGGCCCAGAAATGAGATCCACTGGTGAGGTGATGGGGATTGACAGCGACTTTGGCCGGGCCTTTGCCAAAGCAGAAATGGGTGCTGGGGAGCGTTTACCACTGACGGGAACTGTATTTGTATCAATGAGCGATCGCGATAAAGCGTCTGCCGGTGCTGTGGTGAAGGAATTTATTGATTTGGGCTTTAGAGTGATGGCTACTCTTGGTACACGCCAAGTTCTTCTCGAACAGGGATTAAATATTGAATTAGTGTTAAAACTCCATGAAGGTCGTCCGCATGTCCTAGATGCAATCAAAAATCAGAAAATCCAACTTATTATCAACACACCTTCAGGGGAAGAAGCCCAGACTGATGCTAGGTTAATCCGTCGCACAGCCTTAGCTTACAAAATTCCCATCATCACTACCATTGCCGGTGCAAAAGCTACTGTTGCCGCCATCTATTCGTTACAAAATACGACTTTGGACGTAAAAACTATCCAAGATTACTGCGCGATTGTGAGGGAGTAGGGAGTAGGGAGTGGGGAGTGGGGAGCAGGGAGCAGGGAGCAGGGAGTGAGGCAAAGAGGGGAAAGAAGTAATTTTAATTCTCGCCCTTGCCCCCAGCAAGGACTGCCCCTCTGCCTCTTGTGTCCCACGCCTTATGTCCCATATCCAAGAAAAATTAAGCAATTGTTATAAGAGAATGACTATACTTCTCATTGAGATACTTTAACAAATATGAGGAAAATTATTTGAACTAGATAATTTCTTAAATTGACTTCTAGTCAGCCTTGAGAATAAAGGGCGACATTGCATGAACTGGAACAGCCAGGAAATTTAATGTACCTAATATATAGCCAAAGCATTCTCATAAATGTTACAATTGTTAATAAGACTCCAATAAAAAAATGTTTAAGAAGCTACCTTTTATCTAACTGTAGATACTTGTGAGAAGTAGGAAATAACTGTAACTTTTAGCAGTTAAGAAGCCTAAATTTGATTATTATGAGCAGCCGAGTTTATCGGGCGCGTAAATTGCAAACCATAACATGGGTTCCCAGTCAGACTGGGTAGCACCCTAATAAAGCATCTATCTTTTAATGACCCTACCGCCAAACCCATCATTACCAAAGAGTAGCGCCATGAAGACCGCTCAGACAGCCACAGACCTCGTGCGGACTTACCTGCGTGAGATTGGCCGCGTGCCACTCTTAACCCACGAGGAAGAAATTTTCTATGGTAAACAGGTGCAACGTTCCTGTGCTTTGCACGAATCAAGAGAATGTCTTGCTACCCAGTTAGGTCGTCAACCGACTCTAGAAGAGTGGTCTAAAGCGACAAAGCTAGAACCAGCACAGTTGAACGAAGCGATCGCTGATGGTGAAATTGCCAAGCGCAAGATGGTAGAAGCCAATTTGCGGCTGGTAGTGTCCGTTGCCAAAAAGTACATAAAGCGCAATGTCGATTTACTGGACTTGATCCAAGAAGGTAGTATTGGTATGCAACGAGGTGTGGAAAAGTTTGACCCCACCAAAGGCTATAGGTTTTCTACCTATGCCTATTGGTGGATTCGGCAAGCGATCACTCGTGCTATAGCCGAAAAAGCCCGCACCATTCGGCTGCCGATCCATATAACCGAGAAGTTAAATAAGATAAAAAAAGCACAGCGTCAATTGTCTCAAAAATTAGGACGCGCTCCTACAGCTGGTGAACTAGCTCAAGAATTAGAATTGACCCCCAAGCAAGTGCGAGAGTATCTAGAAAAGGCGCGTTTGCCCCTTTCCTTGGATTTGCGGCTGGGTGATAATTACGACACCGAGCTCGGAGAAATGCTGGAAGATCCAGGAGCATCTCCGGAAGAGTTTGTCATGCAAGCTTCCCTATCTTATGACTTAGATCGCCTGATGGGTGACCTGACTGCACAACAGAGGGAAGTGATCACGCTGCGCTTTGGCTTAACTGATGGGCAAGCCCTGACGCTGGCTAGAATCGGTGAAATACTGAACATCAGCCGGGAACGAGTCCGGCAAATTGAGCGTGAAGCTTTAACCAAACTTCGCAAGTCTAAGGCCAACATGGATGAATATTTGGCAAGTTAGGAGTAGAGACGCGATTAATCGCGTCTCTACAAGAGTTAGGAGTTATAAGTTTTTAATAAACTCCTCACTCCTAACTCTATTTATTGAGGTGAGAAAACACGCTGACTTTGGTACGGTTACACCTACTTCTACTCTTACGCTAGGCTGTTACATTAGTTGACAGGAAGACAAAATAGCTAGCTAAGTCAAATCCAAAACAAGCATTTAGTATTTAAATCACAAGCACCGCAGCTAGCAGTGGTAGTTAAGGAGCTAAAAAATGAATAACCCATCCAATCGTGTCTCAGAATTTTTCAATAGTGAATCGGAAACCAGCGATTTATTATGGCAGTACGTTAAATCCTTGAATCCAGAAACAGTTACTCAACTATCCAAACCCACGTCTGCCGAAGTGTTTCAGGTGATGGAACGGAATATTACAGGACTATTGGGTAATCTGCCTTCAGAACATTTTGGCATCAGCGTAACCACCAGTCGGGAAAGTCTGGGTCGGCTTCTCGCTTCTGCTATGATTAGTGGTTATTTCTTGCGTAACGCTGAACAGAGAATGAATTTTGAAATCACCCTACAAGGATCTGAAACCAACAACAGCGAAGTTGACTAAAGTTGACTAGAAATATAAATTTAGGCAATTCAATATTGTTGGGCTGATGCCTAGTCACAGTTACGGCGATACGAATTAAAAATAAGCCTCTGCGAAATCTTCGCCGCTAATTCCCAGTCATGCATCAGCTAAATTTTTTTAAATATCCAAAAATAGTGAAGAATTAAGGTTGAAATTTAAATGCATAGACACTTCGCCTTCCTTCAGGATAGGAGCAAAGAGGTTGGCACACAGCACCGTTGAGTTTTTGGATAATGATTAATACACATTTGTGGATAAACTAATAGCGGTAGACGACTTTGGCAATAAATCTAAACTCGGCAGAGTTAAAACTAGTCTGCCGAGTTTTGTTATTAATCATTAGTGATTAATCTTCCTGATCTCCCCCTCTTGTCAATCAACTATGAGTGAAACCAGTTCTTTTCTACCCCATAAAATCATTGGTGTTGCTGTAATTTGGAACGGCCAAAAGCAAATTTTAATTGATCGCCGTCGTCCAGAAGGAGTGATGGGTGGTTTGTGGGAATTTCCTGGTGGTAAAATTGAGCCTGGTGAAACTATCCAAGAGTGTATTCAACGGGAAATTTGCGAAGAACTGGGAATAGTAATTGAAGTGGGAGAGCATCTGATTACTATTGACCACAGCTATACAAACTTGCGCGTAACCCTCATAGTACATCACTGCCGCCATGTTATAGGTGTTCCTCAACCTTTGGAATCTGATGAAATTTGCTGGGTAACCTTGGAAGAACTGGAGCAGTTTACTTTTCCTAAAGCAAATATTCAAATTATTGCCGCTTTAAAAGGGACTGGGGACTAGGAAAGAAGCAGGGGAGGCAGGGGGAGATAAGGGGGACAAGGGGGAATTATTGAATAAGTCTCTCCCTTGTCTTCCCTCTCTTCCTTGTCTCCCTTGTCACTTCCCCATACCCAATGCCCAATCCCGTAACAATCTATTAATTGCATCAGGTTGAGTGCCGCAATTTTCTACAATAAGCGCAGGGACTTTGATTAAAGGTGTCAGCAAACAAATGCCTAAAACCGTTGCCGATGTGATGAGCCGTGATCCAATTGTCGTTCGCACAGAAACTCCACTGAATGAAGCTATCCAAATTCTCGCAGAACGTCACATTAGCGGACTACCTGTTGTGGATGATGTCGGTAAATTGGTGGGCATTATCTCCGAAACCGATTTGATGTGGCAAGAAACTGGTGTTACTCCACCTGCGTACATTATGTTTCTTGATAGCGTTATCTATTTAAAAAATCCTGCTACATATGAACGTGATTTGCATAAAGCACTAGGGCAAACCGTTGGGGAGGTGATGAGTAAAAACCCGATCACTATTTCCCCTGATAAAACTTTAAGGGAAGCCGCTACAATCATGCACGATCGCAGTGTTCACCGCTTGCCAGTACTTGAGGGCACGGGTGAAGTAATTGGTATCCTCACTCGTGGTGATATCATTCGGGCGATGGCAGCAAGTCAAGATTAGTCAGTCGTCAAAAGTTATTAGTCAAGAGTTTTTTCAGCCTTGACTGTTAACTAATGACTGTTTTTTTACACCTTTGAAAATCAAGGATAACTAAATGAGTATTAGTCCGGAATCTGTTAAGCAATTGCTGAGTTCTGAGGATTTAGGCGATCGCTTACGTGCAGTAAATCAAATCCGCCAACTGGAACCTGGGATCGGCTTTGAATTAATTCAAAGTGCCATTGGCGATACCAATTCCCGTGTCCGTTACTCAGCTGTGAGTCAAATGGATACACTTGGAACACAGGATTTACAGTTATCCTTGGATATCTTACGCGATCGCTTACTTCATGACTCCGAAGTAGATGTACAAGCAGCAGCAGCAGACTGTTTGGGTGCTCTAAAATTACATGAAGCTTTTGAAGACTTGCAACAGCTTTACCATACAACTGATGAATGGCTAATCCAATTTAGCATCATTGCTACATTAGGAGAGTTGGGCGATCCACGAGCCTTTGAACTACTCAAAGAGGCACTCTCATCAGAAAACGAATTAGTCCAAACTGCTGCCATTAGTTCTTTGGGTGACTTGGGAGATTTACAAGCAGTTTCCCTTTTGGCTCCCTATGCTACCAATCCAGATTGGCAAATTCGTTACAGACTGGTACAAGCCTTGGCTCGTTTGGGTAATAGTGCAGAAGTAAAATTTATATTAGAAACTTTGGCTGATGATGAAGTAGAAGCGATCGCAATTGAAGCGAAACAATCTTTGCAGTCAGTTTAAGTCTATCTAAGGTTAGGAAAATTCACCTTTAATATAGATTTGTGTGATAGTATAAAAAATTCGACATGGTTGGTACAATGTTGTATTCCAGCCAGATCGAATAGATAAATTAAAGTTACTTTTAGTTGCTAAAAGTAACTTTTTTATATTTGAGGATAGGTCTATTGAATGACACTTTTGCGACGGCGAGACATAGCTATTACTGCACCTACTGCACCTAAGCCTAGTATTGTGGTTGGCTCAGGAACTGCTTTAGCGGCGAGAGTTAACTGGTAAGTGCTTGAAGTCCCAGAAAGAGAAGCGTTCAGAAAGCCTGTCGCAATAGTTTGTCCATTGAAATTAAATTTTCCCGTAATCCCCGTGGCTGTTATGTCACTAATGAAATTATCGGCTAACCGAGTTCTAGTAACTACAGAATTATCTAGATCAAAGGTAAGTTGCGCCATAGTACTACCCAAGGTTCGGAATCCGAAATCAATGAATGGAGTGTAAATGCCTGTAGAGTATGTATTGATTGTATCAGGTATCTTGGTTAAATTTAGAGTCTTAATGCTAATACCTGAGTTTAGGTTTGGTAAGAAGTTTTCAAAATCTCCCTCAGTATCATCAACACGAACAGTGTTAAATTTAATAGTAGTATTAAGTGGATTGACTCCATCATTAGGAACGACAGATTTACCACTAAGACCAATACTCCCGTTCAAGGTTAGAGCTTGAGCTGAACCAGCAGATGTAGACAATCCAGCAGTAGCTAAGGGGATTGCAGCAGCAATAGCTAAAGTTGCATTTAGTAATGTAGATTTAAAACTAATCATTGTCGTTTGAGGCTCCTAGTAATAACTTTAAATCAGAGCGATCGCTTTACTTTTAATTTCGCTATTTTATGGAAACTACTGTCAGTGAAAGCGAAACTTGCTTGATGTCTTTCTTATCTCCATGAAATCACATAGATTTGGAGTCTGCAAGATTTACTTAGTGGTCTTCATTACATCTTTAACACACTAGTATCCTTTATAAAGTTTTAATTCCATATATACCTGCGCTTCGTATATCTCTCATCACACAGGGTTTAAATTATTATCAATAGCTCTAATTTTAATAAATTTAACTTACGTATAATTAAATACTTGGTAACTTTTAATACTTAAATTACTTAGCCATATTTTAGATAAATGGAGTATGCAGTGTATCTATAATCTCTCCAGCTACTAATATTTACTGAAACGGTTCCTCTCAGAGAATAAATGGGAGGAACCACTGTATTTGTTTACTATGGATAGTCTTTGTGATCAAAATGAATGTTTGTAACAAGTAGCTAACTGCTAGCTATTACCGCTGTTCTCAAATCTGTCAGATTTTTCAAATGCTAAGAGCTGAATACCTGTGGCCAAGTTGTCACAACAAAAACTACGACTGCTGCGATCGCTAACAAACCTTGAATCAAATTTCCAACCAAAGACCCGACTATAATTCCTATACCCGCCTTAACCGCTAACCCTAATTCACGTCGGTAAAGGTACTCACCAATGATTGCTCCCAAAAGCGGCCCTAGTAAAATTCCTAACAGTGGGCCCCCAAAAGGCAACGTTGGTAATAATCCCAAAAATCCCACGACCAAACCGACAATTGCGCCAATTTGCCCCCACTTGCTAGCTCCAGCTTGTCTTGCTCCCACATAGCTAGCTAAAAAATCCACTCCGACACTGAGCAGTAAAACTATAACTGTCACAATTAGTGGAATCTTGATAGCTGCAAAGGAACTACTAACGATTCCCCAAACGATAATTGCAATTAAAATTAAGCTGCTACCAGGAATGGCTGGAACTACCGCACCGATAATACCCACAACCATTATGGCAATTAATAGCCAATAAGTAATTTGCATAGATAAAATTGTAAATTTCCAAATTTCCGAGTCAGTTAGCCATTAGGAGGGGCGCACAGTTCATACCTGTCAACTTAAGCCAAAACCTTTTTCAAACCTCGTTTCTAGCAAGAGGCTAGAAATGCTTCTGATTGGGCTGCTACCGCGAGTCAGGAAGGCAAAGCTTAACGGGAGGCATTCGCAGTCAGAGACTTCTTTTCGAGACAATCTCTAAAAGCTTGTTCTAAACTAACTTTCACGTTAAGTTGACACCAATGGACAGCTGTGCGCTCCTACTGTATATTCTATCTGGGCCAGAAGGTGACAAATGCCTAGACTTTAACCTCAACCAAATATGTTTTTCTAGTTCAATCTGGTAAAATCTGTCTCTAGATCGCTCTTGGCTCGTCTTGGTAATTGTCGGTTATGGGGACTAATTCAGTTGCTGGACGGATACAATTTACACTGTTCAAGAAACTGAATAGCAAGCGCCTTTCTTGCGATTTGTTTACTACCCAAACTCCTAGCCACAGGCGTAGTGAAAGCACAAGCCGTTCATACTGAGTAACTGAACTTCCCAAACGCTCCAAGACAAAACTCAAAACTAATGACGAGAAAAATTTTAACTGGACTGAGTTCAGCAGCCTACGAACACCCTTTTGATCGCAAAGCCTTGGCTTCTTTGCAAAATATGCCTGGTGTCTCCTTGCTACTCAAAAAAATTAATGAATACGGCATCGATCGCTTACTCAGACTGCAAAGCCTTGGTAGTGAAATCAGAATTTCATCCCGTAATTTTCCCCAATTACATCAAGCTTTTGTAGAAACCTGCCAAATTCTTGATATTGCTCCACTTCCTGAACTGTATCTGTTTCAAGGCACAGGTCACATTCAAACCTACATTGTTGGGGTGGAAAAACCCCTTGTCGGTATCAATTTAGATGCAATGGAGTGGCTTGGCGCAGATGAGTTGCTTTACGTTTTCGGACACGAAGTTGCTCGCATCAAGAGTCAGCATATGGTTTATCACCAAATGGCAATTGTGATGCCAACTTTGAAAAATTTGTTGAGCAGTACCACACTGGGGGTAGGTGGCTTGGTAGCTAGTGGAATGGAACTGGGTTTGTATAATTGGCGGATGATGGCTAGGTTCACTGCTGATCGGGCTGCAATGCTTGCTTGCCAGGATATTGACGTAGCAACGACTACACTGATGAAACTCGCAGGTTTGCCAGATGAGTACTTGACTAATGCTGTAATCGAAGATTTCCTTATCCAAGCCCGTGAGTTTGCATCCAATAATTTTGACACTGTTGATCGGGTCACCAAAATATTAAGCTATACAGAATCTGGACTTTCCTGGGTAGTTATGCGGGCTGGTGAGTTATTAAAATGGGTTGATTCAGGAGAATATGATAATTTAATTCAACAGACAAATTTAAAAACACTGGAAGAAACAGAAGAAAAAGAAGGAAAGACACCGGAAGAAAAGGAAGGGTGGAATTTTTTGACTTCTTGGTGATTTAATTTTAGATTTTGGATTTTAGATTTTAGATTAAATTTTTCAATCCAAAATAAGCTCGTGACCGCTCAATGACTTGCTAATACCGATTATCTGTAAGTTTGCTCCAGAACTTGGGGTTTAAGCCCTTGTCTGGGCAAAATTGGCTGACTTTTAAACTAGCAAACAACCTAAATTTTAAGAGTAACGGCAAGTTTATCCGCAATTCCCGCAATCCAGTTTTCATCTTGTTTGGTGTAACTGCGAGGAGCATTCGCTGCCAAAATTAGGGCGCCTTGATTGCCAATAGGTTGACAAATTACACCTTGAGTATTTTCTGGTAAATAATCAAATTCAAGCCTACCTGGATATACTTTTAACGCAACTAGATAAATCGGCTTTTGTTTTTCGAGTACCTGTTTTAAGATTACTCCTGGTAAAACCTCAGATTTAGTACTTAGAATCCCTCGACGCAATAAAACTTTACCTTGATAAAAAACCACCAGCGATCGCGTTACTGTATTAGTCAACAATAAATGAGATGCCCAAGCTAGCTCTGTTTTCACGGCTTCCGGTAAATCTGCTGCGAGTACAAAACCTTCTTCTCCAATTAGTTCTACAGTATCAGGCGATCGCGGCTGAACTTGCTGCCAAATTAAACCAGTCAAAATTAACACCGCACTCAAAATCACGCCCACCACATCACCACGTGATTGGGACTGAGTTAGTTCCGGTGTCAATAAACGGTTAATCAGCAAAAGCACAGCGCCTAGCCCACCCACGACAATGGGTAGACGCCGCAAAACTCGATTAGGATCAGGTTTAGTCATCCTTGGCTAAAGTTATAAGTTATGAGTTATGAGTTGAAGAAAGTTTTTAACAGACGCGATTAATCGCGTCTCTATTTCTAACTCCTCACTCCTAACTATTTTCACTCCTCCCCTGGTTCAATAATCCGCTGGAAAAGATAACCAGTACCCCGCGCTGTCAGAATCAATTCTGGGTTGCTAGGATCATCTTCTAACTTTGCCCGCAAACGGGATATATGCACATCCACTACGCGGGTATCCACATGACGTTCTGGTGTGTAACCCCAAACTTCCTGCAAAATTTCCGAACGGGAAAAAGCTTCTCCAGAGCGACTTACTACCAACTCTAATAAGCTGAACTCCATACCTGTCAATCGAATCCGCTCATCACCTTTATAGACTTGTCGCTTATTCGTATCGATTTTAATATTAGCGACATAGATTACCCCAGAACTGGGAATACCAGATCCACTATTTTTGTCTACCCGCCGCAACACCGAGCGAATTCGAGCTTCTAGCTCCTTGGGGGAAAATGGTTTAACTACATAGTCATCAGCACCCAATTCTAGCCCGGTGATCCGATCAGCTACATCACCCAAGGCTGTTAGCATAATAATGGGGACATCGGATTCTTTTCGTAATTCTTGACATACACCATAGCCGTCTAGCTTTGGCATCATTACATCCAAAACTACCAGGTCAGGATCAGTTTTGCGAAAAGTTTCCAAAGCTTCTTCCCCGTCGCCAGCCGTCACTACATCGTAGCCAATCATGGAAAGGCGCGTTTCCAAAATCCGGCGAATGCTGGCTTCGTCGTCTACCACCAAGATTTTTTCTTTATGGCTTTCCAAGTTTCTCAACACTCCTTGACTAAAAATTTACATGATTAATTTTTAATACCATAATATTAAGATATCATTCCCTCAATTGATTTGGAAAAAGCTCAAAATACTACTATTATTGGTTTTTAGTTTTTTTCAAGAATTAAGTAAATATTAAGATTAATTAATAAGATTTAAGAATGGCAAAGCCAAAAACCTTTTTCACTTGTAACGAATGTGGAGCAGAATCGCCCCAGTGGTTTGGGAAGTGTCCAGCTTGCGGTACTTACAACTCTCTAGAAGAACAAATTTCTATCCAGTCTTCAGTAGATGTACCCAGTCGGGGGGGAGTGAGTAGTTGGCAATCAACTCAAACTAATGGCAAATCTCACGCTAAACCAGCTAAAGCGCGAGCCTCCTTAACATTTGACCAAATTACTGATCGCCAAATTGCCCGTTGGGAGTCTGGTTATGGAGAATTGGATCGGGTGCTTGGAGGTGGGGTTGTCCCAGGTTCTATGGTGCTGATTGGTGGCGATCCGGGTATCGGTAAATCGACTTTATTGCTGCAAGTATCAAATCAATTAGCACAGAAATACCGCATCCTTTACGTAACTGGTGAAGAATCGGGACAGCAAGTAAAATTACGAGCTTCTCGTTTGGGAGTATCAAAAACCCTAAATGTGGTGAATAATGAGAAGGTAACAGTAGTAGTAGATAATACGCTCCCCATAGACCCTGATAGTATAGGTGCAGATTTATATGTACTGCCAGAAACGGATTTAGAAGAAATTTTACGGGAAATAGACTCTCTAAAGCCAAACGTGGCGGTGATTGATAGTATCCAAACGGTGTTTTTTCCAGCGCTGACTTCTGCACCAGGTTCGGTGGCTCAGGTAAGAGAATGTACCGCAGCACTGATGAAGGTGGCGAAGCATGAAGATGTCACCATGCTGATTGTGGGACACGTCACCAAAGAAGGAGCGATCGCTGGGCCAAAAGTTTTGGAACATTTAGTAGATACGGTGTTGTATTTTGAAGGCGATCGCTTTGCCTCCCATCGGTTATTACGGACAGTGAAAAACCGCTTCGGCGCAACTCACGAAATCGGCATCTTTGAAATGGTGGCAGATGGATTGCGAGAAGTCTCCAACCCCTCAGAGCTATTTTTAGGCAACCGTGACGATCCCGCTCCTGGTACTGCAATTGTAGTTGCTTGCGAAGGCACCCGCCCGATTGTTGTTGAATTACAAGCTTTAGTAAGTCCTACCAGCTACCCCTCCCCCCGGCGTGCAGGTACTGGCGTAGATTACAACCGCTTGGTACAAATTCTCGCTGTCTTAGAAAAACGGGTAGGAATTCCCATGTCCAAGTTAGATTCCTACGTTGCTTCAGCGGGTGGGTTGAATGTGGAAGAACCAGCGGTAGATTTAGGAATAGCGATCGCGATCGTTGCGAGTTTCCGCGATCGCATAGTTGACCCAGGTACAGTATTGATCGGTGAGGTTGGGCTAGGCGGACAAGTGCGATCGGTTTCCCAGATGGAACTGCGATTGAAAGAAGCTGCTAAGTTGGGATTTAAACGAGCGATCGTGCCAAAAGGGACAAAATTTCCTGATTTGAATATTGAAATATTACAAGTATCTAAAGTAATAGATGCGATTATCGCCGCCATCCCCCATCAGGAACTGACAGCCGACGATTTAGAACCAGATGAAGACGAGTAACCAATAGCCCCTTTTTTAAAGGGGGCTGGGGGATCTAAAACAGTCAAACACCAGAGTAAAATCTGCGACTTTAACACCACCCCAAAGGACAACCCACCATGACAGCCCTCACCCAAGACTACCAAATCATTTGGGAAAAACTACCCGATGATTACAAACTGCCAATAGATTAACTAAAAATTTGCTAAATATAGCAAATTTTTAGAGGAATGAAATTTTAAATAATACCAATTCAAAAAATATTTGCAACATATAAATCATGCTTAGGAACATAAAAACTTGTGTTGCTATAGTATTTGTTGCGTTTTTTTAAACTGATATAATAATTAAATAATTAAGGCAATTCTGTTACTTAATGTTGCTAATATTACTGAAATAAAGCGTAATTTATTTCCGTTTCAACTTGGAAATTATTAATAAAAATTTTTGAGATAATAGTTGAAAGGTATAATTTTAGACATTGACATAAAAACATGATAAAGGCGATCGCAGCACGCTTTAGGATAATTTTAGAAAGCGGAAATAATAGCCCATGAACACGCGATTGGTCGATTCACTGGTGCAGATAATTGAATCCCTCACCCCAGAAGAGCGCATTTTTTTACAAGAACAACTGAGCAGCAAGCCAATTCAAGTGACAGTTGGTGTATGCGGTGGACAGCCACGCATTCGCAACACGCGTATTCCTGTGTGGACGCTGGTTGCTTTTCGCCAACAGGGCGCAGATGAAGAAGAGTTACCGCGAAACTACCCTACCCTAACTGATGACGATCTCACAGATGCATGGGCTTATTATGAACAGCACCGCGAAGAATTAGACCAAGCAATCATCACGTTCACTGAGGACGACGATGGTTAAGCTCTACTCTAATGAGAACTTTCCAATGGATATAGTTAGACAACTGCGCCAGTTAAGCTACGCGGAACAATTAGCAGAACGTTTGCGTCAGTTAGGCGTGAATCCTGATCAACTAGATGAATTATTGTAGCTTCAGGAGTTTTTTATTGTACACAGCATAATTTTCTACTCTTGAGGAATAATTGTACCGAAAGCTTTAATAGCGGATACCAAGGCAGTTATTTAATAACAATATTTGCTCCCGGAAAGATTAACTTTTAAGAGCGATCGCAAATTCAGCACTTGAAATAAATATAATATTTCCTTCAGGAAGTCTATAGCAAGTCAGTTTTTCTGAAAAATTATGAGATCACACTATATCCTTACTCTTCCAAAGCTCAGTGCCAATTGGGTTACTAGAGGTAAGATAAGGTTCAACAGCGAATCCAAAAGGCGATGCCCAGAGTATTCGCAGATATTACCGCAGACACTAGTACCGCAAGGCGGAAGTCACTCATTCACTCATTCAAAAGTATAATGGAATGGGCTTTTTAGGGATTTTAAATGGTTGCTCTATTTAGGCTGTGGCGTACTAGTTATGTTGCGGCTGCTAAAATACTTAAATATAAGTACTATCTGAAACTACTCAGGTAAAAATTGTCTATTTAGTCAAACAAGACCATCGAAAGATTGTAGAAAAGTGTATTTCCTTGTCTTGATAGCGGTGCTAACCTCAATTTTAGGGATGTTATAAGCCTTTATCTGCTAGAGTTTCTGACTTTCAACAAACGAGAAAATTTATCAACAATAAAATCGCTAGGAGTGCGATGAGATGTCACAGTCCCCTATGACAAGTCCAGAAATAGCTGCTGGAACTCTAATCGATAACCGCTATATTATCCAAAAACTTCTAGGACAGGGAGGATTGGGGCGAACTTACTTGGCCTTTGACACTCGTCGGTTTAATGAAGCTTGTGTTCTCAAGGAGTTTGCGCCCATTGGCACAGGAGATAGTGGACTGGAACAATATCGCAACTTATTTAAAAGAGAGGCAAAAATTCTTCATCAATTGCAACATCCTCAAATTCCAAAGTTTTTGGCTTGCTTTGAAGGGGATAGTCGGTTATTTCTAGTACAAGAGTATGTTGACGGTAAAACATATTCTAGGCTGCTGGGAGAACTTCAACGTCAAGGAAGAAATTTTTCTGAAGAGGAAGTTATACAGTGGCTAAAGAATCTCCTGCCTGTTTTGGAATATGTTCATCAGCACAACATCATCCATCGAGATATTTCTCCTGATAACATCATGTTACCTGATGACAAGGATCTGCCAGTGCTGATTGATTTCGGTGTAGGCAAGCAAATTGCTGACATGAACCAGGGGAGAAGTTCCAACCACCAAGTGACCTTTGTTGGCAAAATGTCCCTTGTGGGCAAAGTGGGATATGCTCCCCGCGAACAGATTAGCTTGGGTTTATGTTCCGCCTCTAGTGACCTTTATGCTTTGGGGGTAACAGCTATTGTATTACTAACAGGTAGAGATCCATCCTTACTAATAGACCAGTACTCATTAGAATGGAACTGGCGTTATTATACCTATATTACTGATAGTTTCGCTCAACTGCTGGATCATATGTTGGCAGATAGGCCTAACAAGCGATACCAAACAGCCAGGGAAGTTCTTATAGATTTAGAGCAGATTGGAGAACCAGAAGTGGCTATGTCTCCTGCAATCATGGTTGATAATTTGCCTACCACAGTATTTAACCCGGAATTTCAGGCTATGTCGGCCATATCCCAGTCCTATAACCAACCTGGAGAAACAATTTTTAGTCCACCTAGTTCACCTGCTAGTCCGCAAATTAGGCAAATTAAACAACAACAACCTTCTCTTCAACCTGCATTTATCAAACGTTGTCAGCAAGAGTTAGCCTACCACATTGGCCCAATGGCAAATCTGGTTATGGAAGAAATATTAGCTCAAAATCCTTACATTTCATCTGACCAATTTATTGAACTCATAGCCAGAGAAATTCCTGACTTTCAAGCAGCTTTTGAATTCAAAAAAAGCTTATTTTCATAGATATTAGGACTAGCCCTTTCAAGGTGGGTGGAAATTTTAGTCCATATAATTCTTCTTTAACCTCTGATCTCTGTGTCGCGCCAGTTGCTACCCTACGGGAATGCTAAGAGCGTAGCTTGCTTCTCCGGAGGGGTACAAGTCTCTTAACCGCAGACGCTCGCAGGCTCGCTACCGCTGCGCTATCGCCCTTGGCGTCTCCCCTTCTCCCAAAGGGAGAGGCTAACGCCAAGGGAGAAGGGTGCACTGGCTTCTCTGTGCCTGGAGCGGTGAAATAAATTGCTTTTAAACCGCTCCAGGCACAGAGAGCGCTGAGAAAAATAATCTTATTTTATGAGTCACCTTGAAAGGGCTAGTCTTAAATATTTAGACACCAAGAATTTCGGGATAATTTTTAACTAGTTCTGTGGGTTGTAGTCAAGAGAGCTAATTAAAAAGGTAAGGCTTTTTGGTAAGGTCTAAATAATCATTAAAAAAATTAATTACGAATTACAAATTACGAATTACTTTAATCCCCTGTACCTCCCTGAGTGCGTTTGATTCTTTTCATTGCCATTTCTAAACTTAACTGCATCCGTTTAAAGGCTTTAGCTAAATTACCAATTTCATCATTAGACATCCGCTCAAATTCAACTTCCATATGTCCGGTACTAACTTCTTCGGCTATGCGAGTCATGCGCTTGAGAGGCATAACAACTTGTCGATTCAAGAAAAAGTTGACTAACAGGATAGTCGTTATAAATATAGTTGATACAATTAGAATAATTAGTAAGGAAGACTGATTAGCTTTGTTGATAACATTATTTGCAGGTAATGTTATAATTTGAGCGCCGACAATATCATTAAGCTTCCACCCAAATCCATTAGCTGTACCATAAAGAGTAATCATACTTTGAGGTGCAACTTCAGGTGTAGTATGACACTTCAGACAGCTTTCTTCAGAAATTGGTAGCGGACGAGCAATATAAAAGATATCCCCACCAGGAATTGAGCGAAATCCACTCACTTCTTTAAGGTCTGATTTATTTCTGAACCTTTCTACAATTTCCGTCTCAAAACCGTCAGCCTTATCCCGAAGATTTGTGGGATTGAGAGTTGCTTCTTTATAAAAGAAATCACGGTAGTCTCTTGTTTTCCGTAAAATCTCAAATACCTCCCGTGCTGAATATGCAGGCACACTTTGCGGCAAAAACTCAGTTGCCAATTTATCAGCTAGCTCTGGATTCACTTGAGTATTGGTGTATTTACGAACAGAACTCATTGTTTCCATGAGCATGAGAGCAGTTGAGCTAATATCTTGTTTAGCATTTTCCCTGAGCAGAGAAGAAAGAGCTAATCCACTCAAGCTCAAACCGAATGTCAGAATTACCAGTAGCAGAATTGTAAATTTTTGTTTCAGATTCAGATTCTTTAGCATAATTTTAGATTACCTACAAGTCAAATTATTATGACAAAATATGGCTAAAGTCATCGTTTACTCTAGCATGAGCAATCAATTAAACATTTTAGTATAAAGGTATAGTTTAGCTAAAAGTATTAGGGTATACCCAACTTTATATTAGTAATTATTGAGATTAATGAAAATGTTCTCTAAGAGGATGTCTGAGAAGTATCAAATATTTGTTGATCCCCCCTAACCCCCCTTAAAAAAGGGGGAATAAGAGTCTCAAAGTCCCCCTTAAAAAGGGGGATTTAGGGGGATCTCCAAGGGTTAGGTGTATACAAAAAAACTTTTCAGACATCCTCTAACTAACTAAGTTCCAAAAAGCTATAACAGCAAAACAAAATTGAATTTCCAAAAATTCATGTTGCCTGTTCTGATCCCGTGCCAAAATAAATACCAGCAATTGTCAAATATTACTAATGGTGTGGAATGCAGGAAAGTCTTTATTCGGTGGACGCTACATTATCGAAAACCAACTAGGCGAAGGTGGAATTGGTATTACTTATCTTGCCAGAAATCAACAGAATCAACTGCGAGTGATTAAAACTCTCAAAGAAGAAATCCTGAATCACCCTGCTTGGATACTTCACCGAAACAAGTTACGGCAAGACTTCCGTGATGAAGCAGTTCGGCTGGCTGTGTGCCACCATCCTCATATAGTACAGATAGAAACCATCTTTGATGAGGGAAATTTGCCCTGCATGGTGATGGAGTACATCGAAGGCGAAGACTTAGCACAGCGCTTGAGACGGATGGGAGTGCTATCAGAAGCAGAAGCGCTGCTGTACATCCGGCAAATTGGCCAAGCTTTGACGCTAATTCACTCTAAAGGACTGCTGCATAGGGATCTCAAACCACGTAATATTATGATCCGCATTGATAAATCAGAAGCAGTGCTGATAGATTTTGGCATTGCTAGAGAATTTATTCCCAATATGATTCAAAAGCATACTGTGTATCGCACTCCTGGTTTTGCCCCACCTGAGCAGTATGAATCAGAAGCGCCACGAGGAGAGTACATTGATATTTATGCCCTAGCTGCTACCTTGTATAATTTGCTTACCGCCGTTATACCGACTAGTGCAGATGATAGGCGTCACAATATTAATTTAGAACCACCACAATATTTTAATCCTAATATTAGCAATAGGGTCAATCAGGCTATTATGTGTGGCATGGATCTGGAGTCAACCTATCGTCCCCAGTCTGTGCAGGAGTGGTTGGATTTATTGGGGCCTGATACTGGGGAGGATGTAATGGCAGTATCATCTACCTTAGTGATAACGCCTAGATTTAAACCACCTCTACCTGCTGGATTAAATCAACAAAACTGGCAATGCATACAGACCCTCAAAGGTCATTCTAGTATGGTTCATGCGATCGCCATTAGCTCAGACGGGCAATTTATTGCTAGTGGCAGTAATGACATGACTATCAAACTTTGGCAACTGGGTACTGGCAAGCTAGTGCGTCAACTGGGTCGTTGGTCTTCTGGTCATTCCAGTATGGTTCATTCTGTCGTCTTTAGCCCAATCTCCTCAAAGCTTTTTTATCAAGGGGAGTCAGGCAAATCTGCGGGAATCGCAGACCAGAACTGGGGGATTTTGGCTAGCGGTAGTTGGGATAACACAATCAAATTGTGGGATGTAAACACAGGCAAAGAAATTCGTACTCTCATTGGTCATGCTAATTGGGTGAATTCCGTTGCCTTTAGTCCAAATGGCAAGTTTCTGGCTAGTGGCAGTGCTGACTGCACAATTAAACTGTGGCAGGTACACACAGGCATAGAAATCCAAACTTTCAGAGGTCATTCTGACTCAGTTTCCTCAGTCACCTACTCTCCGAGAACGCCAACAACGAATAGCAAGGATAGACAACTTTTGGCTAGTGGCAGTAATGATTACGCTATCAAACTATGGCAAGTAGACACAGGCAGAAACATTTGCACACTTAAAGGTCATTCCTTCTTTGTTAACTGTATCGTCTTCAGTCAAGATGGGGAAATTATCGCCAGTGGCAGTGCTGACAACACGATTAAACTGTGGCATGTAAATACAGGCAGAGAAATTCGTTCTCTCATTGGTCATTCTGATTCAGTTTGGTCAGTCGCCTTTAGCCAGGATGGGCAACTTCTCGCTAGTGGCAGTTGGGATAACACTATCAAACTGTGGCAAGTACACAATGGCAGAGAAATCAGCACACTTACAGGGCATTCCAACTATGTTAGATGCGTTGCCTTCAGTCCCAACGGCCAAACCCTAGTTAGCGGTGGTGATGACGATACTATCAAGATTTGGCGACGGGGATAATAAATAATTCATAATTCATAATTCATAATTCATAATTCATAATATTTTTGCTGAGTGTGGTTCGATATTTTTAAACCTAGAGATAGAACTGCGATCGCCCCAAATTTGTGACAATAATGACGGCAACCGTGATTTTTTAACCATAAATTATATGGCCTTTGGTATTGGTGATTTATTCTGGATTTTCCTCCTTCTGACTTCTTTGCAACCCCTTTGGCAAAAACGTCAAATAGAATATCGGCGCTTGCGTGCTTTACAAGAATTCCAACAGGAACGCAAAAGTCGGGTGATTTTGCTGATTCATCGCCAAGAGTCCATTAGCTTCCTGGGAATTCCTATATCTCGCTACATTACTATTGAAGACTCAGAACAAATATTGCGAGCAATTCGCCTCACACCCCCAGATGTGCCGATTGACTTAGTTTTGCATACTCCTGGTGGTTTGGTTTTGGCTACAGAACAAATCGCCAGAGCGTTAATTCGCCACCAAGCAAAGGTTACAGTCTTTGTACCCCACTACGCCATGAGTGGCGGTACTATGCTTGCCCTCGCCTCTGATGAAATTATTATGGATGCTAACGCTGTCTTAGGGCCAGTTGATCCTCAATTGGGTAATTACCCCGCAGCAAGTATCCTGAAAGTAGTTGAAGATAAACCTATCAGTGAGATTGATGACCAAACCTTAATTATGGCCGACCTCTCACGCAAAGCAATTCAGCAGGTACAGCGGTTTGTACGAACTCTGCTTAAAGACAGTATACCCAAACAAAAAGTTCTGCCAGAAAATATCGAGTCGATTATCGAAGCTTTAACAACTGGGCGCGTCACCCATGACTATCCCATTACTATTGAAGAAGCAACAGAAATGGGGCTGCCCGTAACCGTCGGACTGCCCCATTCTATTTACGATCTCATGGATCTGTACCCACAGCCACAAGGAGGGCGACCTAGTGTGCAGTATATTCCTATGCCTTACAATGACCGCCGTCCAATTCTACCTACACCCAAGGGTAGACCCTTAGAAGAACCAAATCAGTTGACTTGAGGGGCTTTAAGGTAGGAATTTTTTGTGACGACTAGGGTGTAGATGTCGGTGTAGTTGGTGTAGATGTCGGTGTAGTTGGTGTAGATGTCGGTGTAGTTGGTGTAGATGTCGGTGTATTTGGTGTAGATGTCGGTGTAGTTGGTGTAGATGTCGGTGTAGTTGGTGTAGATGTCGGTGTAGTTGGTGTAGATGTCGGTGTAGTTGGTGTAGATGTCGGTTTAGCTGTTGGTTTAGTTGTCGGTTTAGCTGTTGGTTTAGTTGTCGGTGTAGTCGTCGGTGTAGCCGCCGGCTGACTGAAGACTGTCTTTGCTTCTTCATTCAGCTTTTGGCGGAGTGCTAAATTAGCAATTCCAGTTTCTTGCAACTGATATTTCTTCTGATACTCCTTCACCACTTCTTCCGTGCGGGAACCATAAAAATGATCGCGCGGGAGGGGAGGATTTGGCTTCAGCACTGCATTCAAATTTCTGTGCAGGATTTGAACGATATTAGCAGCAAAATCTTGGGTTTTTGGCCCTGCTATCCCATCAACTGGTTTTAACTTATAGCCCGTCTGAAATTCACGAATTGCCTTTTTAGTTTCCTCATCCCTCAAAGCACTATTTGTTACCTTGACGTTATAGCCTAACCCCCGCAATACAGCACGGAATTGCTGGGGTGTATAACTTTTTTGAGAAGCTGCGAAACCTGTGTCTGCAATTACTAAACTAGCAGTTACCAGGCAAGTAACAGCAAAGGTTGCGCTTGATTTTCCAAACCCACACCACATACTTAAAAACTCCTTTGGGTTAAATCAGCAGGATTATAAATGTTAACAGATGCATTTTAAGTTTGTTTAATAACTTTTTTCACGATTATTTAATGATTTTTGAATATTTTGTAATTTTTTTTGTCAAATTAACCAAAATTATAAAAACTAATTTATGTCATCTATCAAAAGAAGTATCTTGTATTAGCAGAAATATAGCGGTTATCATTTGAATCGAATACACTCCTTGAAGACTAAATTACAGTAGGGGCGCACAGATGTCATTTGTGTCAACTTAGAGCCAGGGCGAATGGAATTCGTACGCCAGTTGCTCATAGGGGAAACTCCCTTCTCTACGAGAGGCTACACCAACGCGTAGCCTCTCGTAGAGAAGACCGCGCTGGCTCCCCAACATACTGGCTTGGCTATATAAACGTTCGCCCTTGGCGTTCCTGTTGGCGTAGCCTCTGGTGAGAAGGGTAGTTCGCCTGCGCGAACTAAGGAAAAATTGAGGGTTTTAAACCCACGGAGGTGGGTTTTGACTGTGTAAACGCGGTTTTTAACCACCCTTTTAAGGGACTTCCAGATAAAAAAATATCCCAAAACTGACGCAAAAACCCTCTATTTCTCCTCTCTGTGTTGCGCCAGTTGCTACCCTGCGGGAACGCTAAGAGCGAACAAGTCTCTTAACCCGCCCAACGCACTGGCTTCTCTGTGTCTGGAGTGGTAGCCTGCGGCAAGCCACTGCGTGTCTACGTTTATTTGGATAATTTATTTCTTGGAAATCCCTAACTGGGGTCTACTGAACTGCAAATTGCTGTAATTGCTTGGAAAGAGCTGAAAATTAATAAATCAAAGAGCTTATATTCCAAATTTACCTAAAATGTATAATATATGACCAAACATGAAAAATATAAAATCTTCTAAGCAGCAGAATTTTTGGTTTGAAAAATTTATGGCAATTACTGCCACCGTAAATTTAGGATTAGTTTTGTTTGATTTAAGTTACGTACCTTGGCGGGATTTCTACTTGCGAAAAGTTCCCCAAATTATTCAAATTTATGATCCAATAAAAGGTATTGAACCCTATCGAGACACGGAAAAATATCTAAAAACAGTAAAGGCATTAGAAGAACAAGTCAGCCAAACCGGGTTACAGTCGCCTCAGGTAAATAGCAGGCTAGAAGAAATAAGGCGTCTGAGCAACGAGATGATTGACACTAACCCGTTTGCGGGAGTGAATAAGAGTGGTAGTCTGGAAAAAATCAAAAATCGGATGCGCGATCGCATCGGTAAGGAATCTGCAAAACAGTCCTTTGGCACTTTTTGGAGTCAACCGTACTTAACCCAAAAAGGTTGGGTTCAAGAAATTAATTTTTTCAACCAGAGAATCCGCCCTTTAATTGCCTCTAACTACTACCGCCAAATCGGGGAAAATGGCGAATTTATTGATAATTTCTGGACTATTGACTTACCTTTTGTGATTTTATTTGGTGTAGAATTGCTGGGGCGTACCTTCTTGCTCAGACGCCAACATCCTGGTTTTAGTTGGTTGGAAGCAGTATTGTGGCGTTGGTACGATTTATTTTTACTACTCCCATTTTGGCGGGAGTTGCGAATCATACCTGTATTAATTCGCCTTGATCAAGCTCGGTTATTGAATCTGCATCCAGTGCGAAAGCAAATTAATCAAGGGATTGTCGCCAATTTTGCCGAAGAACTCACAGAAATTGTAGTGGTGAGGGTAATTAACCAGCTTCAGGGTTCAATTCAGCAGGGTGAGTTAACGCGCTGGCTCTCGCAACAAGAAAATTTACGTCCCTACATAGATATTAATAATGTGAATGAAGTGGAAGCGATCGCAGGTCTTTTGGTAAAAACAATTGTCTACCAAGTGCTACCCAATATCCAACCTGCGATCGTTGCTATTTTGCGGCACAATATTGAAACCGTCTTGCATCAAGTTCCCGTCTACCGCAACCTCCAGAACCTCCCTGGCGTAGGACATGCCCAAACCCAGTTAAGTGAACAATTAGCGACCCAAATCACAACTAATCTTTACAAAACTTTAGTTAGCGCTGTTGAAGACCCTGTTGGCGCAAAACTTACCAGTCAATTGGTACAAAGCTTCAGCGACGCCTTGGGAGCGGAAATAAAGGAAAAACATGTACTCTCAGAAATTCAGAGTTTACTTTTTGACTTCTTAGAAGAAATCAAACTTAATTACGTCCAGCGTTTGTCCCAAGAAGATATAGACCAAATTATCGAGCAAACCAGACAGCTACGAACACAAGTATCAGTTCCAGCAGTAGTGGATAAAGGCACTACTCTCCCAAAAATACGGGAAGGGTAGACAGAGGGGAGGCAGGGAGCAGGGAGCAGGGAGTAGGGGGAAACAAGTATAATTTTAATTTTCCCCCTTGCCCCCAGCAAGAACTGCCCCTCTACCTCTTGTGCCCAATGCCCAACGCACGACTATAAAAGAAATGCGCTAAACTCGGATTAGGCGAATCATCATTGATTCGTCACAAGACTTCTTGGAAGATATACCTATCGCAGGAAGTGGGTCGATGCCCACTTTTTTTATTGAATTCTCTCATGGCTCATCCTTTAGTTCCACAAATTATTGATTTGGCGACACCAGTAGCAGATGAATTGGGATTGGAAGTGGTTGGTGTAATTTTTCACACTAACCAAAGTCCACCAGTGTTGCGGGTAGACATTCGTAATCCTCAGCAAGACACTGGGTTAAATGATTGTGAGAGGATGAGCCGTGCTTTAGAAGCCTCCTTAGATGCTGCCCAAATCGTTCCAGATGCCTATGTCTTGGAAGTGTCCAGTCCTGGTATTTCGCGGCAACTGGTCACTGACAGGGAGTTTATTTCCTTTAAAGGATTTCCTGTCATTATCTCCACAACGCCCCCCTACGACGGACAACAAGAGTGGACTGGTCAGTTGATTCGCCGGGATGAGACAGCACTTTATTTAAACCAAAAAGGTCGTGTAGTTGAAATTCCCCGCTCCCTAATTACTAAGGTGCAGCTAGACGAGCGCCGATAAACAAAGGGCTAGGGATTAGGAGTTAGAGGCTAGAGCTGCTTGGCTCAAGGCTAGAAGTTAAGGGCTAGAGGTTATGAACTAAGGGCTAGAGATTAGGGGCTAGTGTAAAGCTATTCTCTAATTCCTAGCTCTATCTAATGCATAGTTTTTACTCCCCATTACCCCTTATCCCCAGAGGGGGCCCCACCTTCCCCATTACCCCTTATCCCTAGAGGGGGTACCAAGTTCCCCACTCCCTGATTTTTAAAGGAGATTGCTTATGTCAATGGTTACTTTACCTGGATTAAAAGAATTAATTGAAAGTATAAGTCGCGAGCGGAACTTACCTCGGCTTGCAGTTCAATCAGCTATTAGAGAAGCACTACTCAAAGGCTACGAACGTTATCGTCGTGCCCAAAATTTAGAGCGCAAACAGTTTGACGAAGATTATTTTGAGAATTTTGAAGTAGAACTCGATATTGAAGGAGAAGGATTTCGCGTTCTTTCCACCAAAACCATTGTCGAAGAAGTCAATAACACAGACCACCAGATTTCCCTAGACGAAGTTCAACAAGTAGCTACCGAAGCTCAGTTAGGGGACTCTGTGGTGCTGGATGTGACCCCCGATCAAGGAGAATTTGGTCGGATGGCGGCGATGCAAACCAAGCAGGTACTTGCACAAAAATTACGGGATCAACAGCGCCAGATGGTGCAAGAAGAGTTCCAAGATTTAGAAGGAACTGTCCTGCAATCAAGAGTCCTGCGATTTGAGCGGCAATCAGTGGTTCTGGCAGTTAGTAGTGGCTTTGGTCAGCCAGAAGTAGAAGCCGAATTACCGAAGCGCGAACAGCTGCCCAACGATAATTATCGGGCAAATGCCACCTTCAAGGTATATCTCAAAAAAGTCTCCCAAGGTCAGCAACGAGGGCCACAGTTGCTTGTGTCTCGTGCTGATGCTGGTTTGGTGGTTTATCTTTTCGCCAACGAAGTCCCAGAAATCGAAGATGAAGTGGTACGGATTGTTGCCGTAGCTAGGGAGGCAAACCCCCCCTCCCGTTATGTCGGCCCTCGGACTAAAATAGCAGTAGATACTCTTGATCGCGATGTAGACCCAGTTGGCGCTTGTATTGGAGCTAGGGGATCGCGAATTCAAGTGGTAGTCAACGAATTACGCGGTGAAAAAATAGATGTAATTCGCTGGTCACCAGACCCAGCAACATACATCGCTAATGCCTTAAGTCCAGCACGGGTGGATGAAGTCCGCCTAATGGACCCAGAAACCCGGCAAACTCACGTACTTGTGGCTGAAGATCAACTGAGTTTGGCTATCGGAAAAGAAGGACAAAACGTCCGTTTGGCAGCCCGCCTGACTGGTTGGAAAATTGACATCAAAGACAAAGCTAAGTATGACTATGCAGGAGAGGATGCTAAATTTACAGCTGTCAGAACAAAATATCAATCAGAGGAAGATGATCTTGACTTTGAGGAAGAATTAGAGGATGAAAATCAGGACGAATTAGAAGAGGAGGATAGTTTTGACAGTAACGAGGACGAGTAATCGATTAATTTTGTAAAGTTTTGATACTGTTGATTGTAGTCTCAGTCTCAAAGATTATTTTGTCAAAGGCTACTTGGTATAAGTAAAAAATAGTAGTAATAAACTTCTTTTTACACCCAAAATCCTGGACTGAGATCACATAGAACCGATGAAACCAAATTATCGGCGCTGTATTAGTTGCCGTAAAGTAGGCTCAAAAGATGAGTTTTGGCGGATTGTCCGCGTCTTTCCATCGGGAAAGGTACAATTAGATCAGGGCATGGGGCGTTCTGCCTATATTTGTCCGGAAACGAGTTGCCTACAAGCGGCTCAAAAAAAAAATAGACTAGGGCGATCGCTACATGCATCAGTGCCAGAAACACTGTACCAAAGCTTGTCGCAACGTCTAGCCCGCAGTAATACCCAAAACCAAATTTAATTGGAACAACTTTGTGACTTAATCTCTAGAGGAATTATGTCGAAGGCCGAAGTCGCGCTTTTGTCACACCCTCTGTTGATTTTTAAGGTTAGTGCCAAAATAGTAAATGGGTGTAAAAGGCATTCGGCTCTCCAATTAATGAAGAGCGAGGCAAGATTCCCAGAACAAGATGTAATCGATTGTGTTGTGGAAGACTCAGAATCAACAAAACAAGAAACTACAAAATGGCAACCTGGTAGTGCTCAGGCGCATTTCGGCGTCAAGGGTTCCTATAAAAATCTTTTATTTAAGAAATTTTTATGGGTGCCCCTTAACCATCATTCCTGGTGGGGATGCCATTGTTAAACCGAAACATCTCTCTTTCCTGATTGGAGGCACCGGCAAAAACTGAACGGCAGTCTAAAAACAGTAATCCAAGGGTGGAGATGTCGCAAACCAGGCAACCATCCGCTAAAACTGTAAATTAAAGGGGAAGAGTGGATGAACAACGGCAAAGTTAGAATCTATGAATTATCAAAGGAATTGAATTTGGATAACAAAGAGCTATTAGCAATTTGCGAGCAGCTCAACATCTCGGTCAAAAGCCATAGCAGCACAATTTCAGAATCCGAGGCAGAAAACATCCGGGCGGCAGCAGAAAAGCTAGCAGCTACGAATGTGTCGGCCAAAAAGGAACTAGGTACAACCACCAGCCATAAGCCAAATTCACCACTGAACGGCGGACATAACCGACCTGCTGCACCCCACAAACAGCAAATTTTGGAAATACGCAAACCCAAAATATTGAGAAATACTACTTCCAACGCCCCAGAGGCGTCACTTGCTACCAATACCCAAGCTGCCTTGTCTGAAGCTAATCCTCCCTCTCCTCCACGGCCTTTCGCTACACCAGTCTCACCCATGAAGCCGACGGTACCAACTCGACCTGTACCCCGAAATCAATCTGAGACTCAAGAGCAACCTACGATCATAGACTTGGAACAAACGCCTAATCCAAATCAGGCGCCGGAAAAAATAGCATCCCAAAAACCGGAAAAAATAGTTCCACCTAGACCGAAATCGGAAAAACCTCAAAAACCGCAACTAGTAGCTCCACCGGCAAGACCTGCGGCGGAAGAAGCCGAAGTGCCAGATGAGCAAGTATCTCAGGCAGACAAACCGATTCTCAAACGCGATCAACGGCTACGTTCCGTAGAAGGCGATCGCGAGCAAATTAAGCCAAAAGTTGCGAAGCTGCCAACTGACCAGTCCCCACAAGCTGCACCACAAAGAACAAGTCGTCCCACCCCTTCACCCAGCAGACCAGAGCAGAGGGGCAATAGACCATCTGCACCATCACAACTAGGAGAGGGGCAACGACCCAGGCCAGCCCGTCCAGGTGAAGCTGTAGCAGCTGCAATGCCGATCGCTACTCCACCCAGACAGATGTCAGGAATAGCGGGCAAATCTGAAGGATTGGGTGATGATCCAGTCGCACCTGATCTCCTTGATTTGAAACGCCCAAGTCCGCCTCGCCCGACCAAAGGCGGCAAAAAGTGGGTAGAAGAGGAAATCATTGACGAAGTTAAAGAGAAGGCTAAGGCTGGCGTCAAAGGCAAGCGGATCAAGCCGATACTTGATGATGAGTTTGAAGAAGATTTGCTAGATGATGACGATCTCGACGCACCAGCCACCGTCCAAGTTAGCCTTTCCATCGCCCGTCCTCCCAAACCCAAAGCAACTCGACCTGTACAGATGCCAGGCGCAACCCTTGCTAGCGCCCCAACTGCAAGAGCGAGAAAGTCTGGTTCCAAGTCTGGTTCCAGCCGTGACCATCACCAAAACCGTCGCCAAGAAGCTGAGACTAAGCGTGACCGTCCGGAAAAAGTGGTGGTAACAGGGCCGTTGACTGTGCAAGAACTGTCTGACGTTTTAGCCGTTGCCGATACAGAGATTGTAAAAATCCTGTTCCTCAAAGGCATGGCGGTGAGTATCACCCAAAATCTGGATATTCCCACAATTACCCTGGTAGGAAAAGAACTAGAAATAGAAGTCGAAACTGCCGAGCCAGAAGCAGAAGCTCGGAAAGTTACGGAAATGGTCGGCGCAGAAGACCTAGAATATCTCCACCGCCGTCCGCCAGTTGTGACAATTATGGGTCATGTAGACCACGGTAAAACAACCCTGCTCGACTCAATCCGCAAAACAAAAGTGGCGGCTGGCGAAGCTGGTGGTATTACTCAACACATCGGTGCATACCATGTGGATGTGGAACATGAGGGCAAACCGCAGCAGATAGTCTTCCTAGATACCCCCGGTCACGAAGCCTTTACAGCTATGCGGGCCCGAGGAGCGCGGGTAACAGACATTGCCGTGTTAGTAGTGGCTGCTGATGATGGTGTCCGTCCCCAAACCATTGAAGCGATTAGCCACGCCCAAGCAGCGGGAGTGCCAATTGTTGTTGCAATCAACAAAATTGACAAAGAAGGGGCACAGCCAGAGCGGGTGAAACAAGAACTCACCCAGTATGGTCTAACCGCAGAAGACTGGGGCGGGGAGACAATCATGGTTCCGGTGAGCGCTATCAGGGGTGAAAACCTAGATACGCTCTTAGAGATGATTCTGCTGGTAGCAGAGGTTGGAGAACTGTCTGCCAACCCAGATCGTTTTGCCAAAGGAACTGTGATTGAGGCACATCTGGATAAAGCCAAGGGAGCAGTTGCTACCCTACTAATTCAGAATGGCACCCTGCGTGTGGGAGATATCTTAGTAGCTGGCTCGGCTTTCGGTAAAGTCCGGGCGATGGTGGATGACAGAGGCAAGAGAGTAGACATTGCTTCTCCTTCCTTTGCTGTGGAGGTGTTGGGTTTAAGTGATGTGCCAGCAGCAGGCGACGAGTTCGAGGTCTTCCAGAACGAAAAAGAAGCCAGAGCACTCGCTAGCGATCGCGCAGACAGACAACGCTTATCCCGCCTGTTGCAAGGTCGTGTTACCCTCACAACCCTGTCGGCTCAAGCACAAGAAGGTGAGTTGAAAGAACTCAACTTGATCTTGAAGGGAGACGTACAAGGTTCTGTAGAAGCCATTGTCGGAGCGCTGAAGCAAATCCCCCAAAACGAAGTCCAAATTCGGATGCTTTTGGCTACTGCTGGGGAAATTACTGAGACAGATATCGACTTAGCAGCTGCCAGTAACGCTGTAATTATTGGCTTCAACACCACCTTCGCCAGTGGCGCCAGACAAGCCGCTGATGAAGCGGGTGTGGATGTTCGGGAATACAACGTGATTTACAAACTCCTAGAAGATATCCAAGATGCCTTGGAAGGTCTTTTGGAACCAGAGTTGGTGGAAGAACCCTTGGGTCAAACCGAAGTCCGTGCCGTCTTCCCAGTCGGTCGTGGTGCGGTTGCCGGTTGCTACGTTCAATCTGGCAAGTTAGTTCGCAACTGCAAAGTCAGGGTGCGACGCGGCGGTAAGGTGATCTTTGAAGGCGTCCTTGACTCCCTAAAACGGATGAAAGAAGATACCCGTGAGGTCAACGCCGGTTATGAATGCGGTGTCGGCATGGATAAATTCAATGATTGGGTTGAAGGTGACATCATCGAAGCCTATCAAATGGTTACCAAGCGCCGCACTCTCACCTTAACGAGATAGTGTTAAGGGTAAAATGGTTAGAAGTTAGGAATGATAAATTAGGAGTTAGGAGTTAAAGGCTGCTAATTCCTAACTCCTAACTCTTAACTCATAACTTTTTATTATGCATTCATTTCGCTCTGAACCGATTTTGTGGATTCACGTCGCTGGATTGGCGACATTGCCTGTTTTTTTAGTACTCTGCTTATTGTTTTTGTCTATAGGCGAGCCGTTTTTACCAGTCTGGATGGAGCTATTCTTAGTTGCCGCCATTGGTATTCTCCCGCTGCTATGGATGCAGTTACGTCGCCCTTTTTATATATTTGCTCTTTTAGGAATAGCCTTAAAGCCAGAAAATCTGACTGAGCGGCAGCGAAAAATTCTCTGTTTAATTAATACAAAGTTAAATCGTATCCTGGCATTAGTGGCAGCAGTATTGTCAGTTTGGGTGCTGTGGCATCTCTTCAAAATTGCCCCATTAGTCGCAAATTCAGCGAAATTTCTGCCACAATGGCGCAGCCTCGCACTATTGCTTGCCGGATTAGCCTTTTTGGGCAGTAATCTATTTTTACAAATACCTGTGAGTGTAATGCGAGTTTTGGTGACTAATGACACAGAATTCGCTGGCATAGAGCCATTATCTTTAGAAAAGATTAAGCAGGATTTCACAATTTTAGGGGTACGGGTTAATCAAATGGTGCCCCGATTGTTGCAATCCTTGTTTAGGATTAATACAGATTTATAGCAGCCCCTAAAGTTAAGTATATTATTTCACTTTAAAGGGCTACAAATAAGCAGCAGGGGAGGCAGGGGAAGCAGAAGAGGCAGAGGAGAATAATTAATAACCAATGCCCAATACAACTCTTCTCTACGAGAGGCTGCGCCAAGGAGAGGCTGCACCAACAGCAACGCTCAGTACAAGTGCTCAATGCCCAGTTACCGTTGAAGTTAAAATAAAGGAATGAGGAACTATGGCTCAAATTCCAGCTTCTAGCGATCGCCAATTTTCTGCTGATAGTAAAATTTGGTATAGCCTCAAATATGCGATCTCCACTAGTTCCGGTTTTCAACGCTGGCAACTAGAACGCGATGCTCAATTACAGGGAATTCGCTTGGAACAGCAGGTACAACGGTATTTAAGGGAAACTTTAGAAACTTTAGCTTACTAAACACCAAATAAATCTTGTCAGCTTGTTTACAAGCGATGGAGTTGACGGTATGCACCCTCCAAGCGATGCCTACGACGGTAAACTACGCCATCAACTTCCACTTTATTAGTGGGATAATTCTTAATAATTTCGATTAGCGACACCTGCCTGTCTTGAAGAGCAGAAAGTACCAAAGCGGCTTGCAAAGCCTGCCGGTCTGCTCTTCAAGACGGTGTAGAGATAACTTTACCGTGCCAATTTTAGATTTTAGACTTCGGCTACGCTCAGTCGAAGTCTAAAATCTAAAATTGATTGCCCCGTCAGAGACTCCTTCTCAAGGCAATCTCTGAAGGACTTATCTAGACAGGCTTTCAGTTAATTTGACACGTATCAGCAATGCTGTGCCCTACAGCGCGGGTCTATTTACCATCAAAGAATGATTAATAAAAACCTGAAACGACGTATTTACCTTGATACACAATATGATTGTTTTGTACAGTGCGTAAGTCCGATACTAGTAGAATTTTCTGAATAAAATAATATAACTAATGTATAAGTTCTGTGATCTATCTAGGAAATTTAGCTGAATCAGTGCTAATCATCCAGTATAGTTTTGCATGGGTTTTAGAGCAGCTACAAGGCCGCTACTTCAACCTTGTTCGACATACCGTAATTCAGCACATCACAGACGGAAAAAATGAAATATCGGGGTTTTCACATTTCTCTAGCGAAAAATTTTCGCCTTTTTTCTAGCAGTTATCTCAGATATACTTTACGCGTGGGAGCCGGACTAACGGCTTTGTTAGTTGTTTCTAGTGGGTCAATACTACTACCGCGTGAGGTTAATGCTGGTGCTACTCACCCAGAAGATATCGCCCCAACTCTCACAGCGCAAGCTCCTGCAACTGCCACAGTGATTTACGTTAATCCCGCAACTGGTGCAGATAGTGCTGGTGCTGGTACAACTTCAGCTGCACCCTACAAAAGCATCAGTTTCGCTCTCAGTCAAGCCCAACCAGGTGCAGTTATTCAATTAGCATCTGGGAACTATAACCAGGAAAGTGGCGAAACCTTCCCACTCTCGGTTAAACCAGGGGTGACATTACGGGGTGATGAAGCTAATAAAGGTCAGGGGATATTAATTACAGGTGGAGGTTCTTACACTAGTCGCACCTTTGCCAGACAGGACATTACCATCCTTGCCGAGCAAGATACCACGATCGCCGGTGTCACCGTCACCAACCCAAATAGCCGGGGTACGGCTGTGTGGGTGGAGTCAACTAATCCCATTATCAAAAACAGTACTTTTACTAACAGTGTCAGAGAGGGTGTTTTTGTCACGGGTACAGGCAATCCCAAAATTGAAGGTAACCTCTTTGTGCAAAACAAAGGCAATGGAATTTCAGTTGCTAAAGCTGCCCAAGGCGAAATCCGGAATAACTTATTTCAGGATACTGGTTTTGGTCTAGCGATCGGTGGCACTTCCACACCCCTAATTGTGGAAAACCAAATCGTCCAAAACCAAGATGGTCTTTTTATCTCAGAGTTAGCGAAGCCTGTATTGCGTAAAAATGTCATTCAGAACAATAAGCGGGATGGAGTAGTAGCAACTGTCAATGCCTTACCCGACCTTGGCACCAACGAAAATCCTGGTGGCAATCTTATCCGCAATAACACTCGTTATGACCTGAACAACGCCACCAAAACCGGTAAAATTGTCGCTGTTGGCAACGATATTGATCAAAAAAAGATTTTTGGCTCAGTAGATTTTGTTGCCGCAACTGTTAACGTACCCCCTGGAGGGCCTGTTGCCTTTAAAGATGTGCCAGCAAATTTCTGGGCAAAAACTTACATCGAAGCTTTAGCCTCCCAAAATATTATTGCTGGTTTTCCTGATGGCAGCTTTAAACCCAATGAACCTGTAACTCGCGCTCAATTTGCCACTATTGTCACTAAAGCTTTAACACCACCAGCCAAACGCCCAAGCATTAAATTTAAGGATGTAGCAAGCAATTTCTGGGCTTACGCTGCAATTCAATCTGCTTACCAGAGTCAATTTGTTTCTGGTTATCCCGATGGTAGCTTTAAACCACAGGAGCAAATTCCAAGAGTGCAGGCGTTAGTAGCTTTGGCTAATGGTTTGGGCCTAACTGCGAATAATCAAAGTGTCCTTTCCTTTTATAGCGATGCTGCCCAGATTCCTAATTATGCGATCGCTCCTGTTGCTGCTGCAACTGCCCGGCAACTAGTGATAAACTATCCCACAGCCAAGCAACTCAATCCTAATCGTCAGGCGACTAGAGCCGAAGTTGCTGCCTTTGTTTACCAGGCACTCGTAAATGCTGGACGTGCTCAACCAATTCCCTCATCCTATTTGGTAACAGTTCAGTAAATGCCTAGTTAGCAAATTGGAAGCGCTAGATTAACAAATTATCAGTCTGGCGCTTCCAATATTGTGAGTTTTATTAATTTTAGGGATCTTTAAATATAGCTGACCCCATTGGAATGTGATTGGGTTTATAAGTAATGTTGGCTGAAAACTTAAAGAATATAAAGATATATAAAAGGAAAGCAGCAAAAAAATAACAGCTAAAATTTCCTCTTTCAAGAATTAGGATTTTTATCCGATTGGGGGCGTTGTTGCCGACGCTGTTCCCAGCGCCAGAGGAAGACCATTAGGGTAACTATTCCTACTTGGAGAGCTAAACTAGGCAAAGCACTCTCAACATCCCGTCCGGCAAGCACTTGGAAAAAGAAGACAAATGCGCCAATTGAGCCAGAAGCACCGAAAGCGATGTAGATAAATTGTCGTAAGCCACGATAAGGAGCAGCTACTTCTGCTTTCAGGCTGGCATATTGTTCAGGGTTAAGGCGATTTTTGGGATTTTTATCTACCATGATTAAATCATGTTATACTCTTAGATTGTGTACGCCGATGTGGCTCAGTGGTAGAGCAGCTGATTCGTAATCAGCAGGCCGTGGGTTCAAATCCCATCATCGGCTTTGATCAAAGTATTGCTCAATAGTCAAGTTTGACATAAATTGTTGTACAGTGACTAATTATCTGTCGTTGGTGACACATTGATGTCGTTTTGACAAATTATTGTCATCAAACCTAGTAATTTGCTTCCGTATGTATTGGTGACAAATTATCAAAACAGAATTTAGGAGTCAGGAGCCAGAATGGGCTAAACCTTAGCTATCTGCTAACAGAATTGAATTCTGTGATTTAACACCCTACTCCCATTTTCAAGCTAGGTGGATTATTGCAGCAAAGGAGTTTTGCCATTACCGTTAGTTGACGCATTCGCAATTGCAGCTTGAGTAGGTTGAGTAGTAAGAACCGCTATAACTGGAGTAACTTTTGAACTAGATTGTTTACTTCGTTTTCGATTAGAGCCGCCAGCCTTGGAATACTCTACACTGCTTCTGCCGTAGACAGTTGCAACTCCACTTAGCATTCGTTCAGACATTTCGGAGAGAGCTTTATCCATCTGGGTTACTGTTTTACGCGATTCTTCTAGATTGGAAACCAGCGTATTATTAGCTTCTAACACAGCACGGGTAATGTTAATTAAGTGACTGTAAGCTTCAATGGTTAACCCATGTCCTAAATCCAGACTTTCATCAATAGATTTAAGCAAGGCGAGACGAAGTTGGGCTTTGTCAATAGCAGCAGAACCACGAGTTTTTAAAGACATAACACATCCTTTTTTAAGAATTCCTTTTTCAACATAGTGGAGTATCCTTTTGCATGAGATGGGTAGTTTTGTGGATTTATTTCATTAAAAGTTCAACGAAATAATTACGACTTTGCCTGTGTTTTTACTCATTTTTCATATCGATTTGTTGTTTGAGAATAAGTGAAATCAGCAACAGTAATCACAAAATCAACAAATGCGTACCCCGAAATAATAAATGCGATCGCCGAAATAACAAATGCGAACGCAAAAGCTATAAATGCGAACGCTAAAATAAAAAATGCGATCGCCAAATCTATAAATGCATACGCAAAAATAAAAAATGCGATCGCCAAATCTATAAATGCATACGCAAAAATAATAAATGCGATCGCTAAAATAACAATTGCAGTCGCCAAATCGATAAATGCGATCGCTAAATCTATAAACGAGATCCCATCCATCCTCTTTCTACCTGAAACTGGCAGTGGGCGATCGCTTCTTCCAGTGAAAGCCTGGAACTATCACTCAAACTCAGTTTTGCTGAAAGCTTTTAACAAATCAATACAGTTGGCGATCGCCTTCGTCGGTAGAGACAACCAAAAACTATAATTAATGCATAACGCAACCAATAAAGGCAAGGTTAGGAGAATCTAAACAATGCAGTCTGATAGCATTTCAGAGCAAAGGCTACTTGAAAAAATTCAAAAGCTACCTCCCGAACAAGTTTTGCTAGTTGAAGATTTTATTGATTCTCTTGATCAGCAAAATACAGACCATAGCCTTACCTTTGCAGCAGCAAAACTTTCTGAACCACTTCTGCTCAAAATCTGGGATAACCCTGATGATGCAGAATATGACAAACTATGAATTTGGTGATGTTATTTTAGTGCCGTTTCCCTTTACTAACCAGACTACTATTAAAAAACGTCCAGCAGTAGTTGTGAGTTCTAATAGCTATCAACGTGAACGTTCGGATTTAATATTGATAGCCATTACCAGTCAAGCGAATCCAGCCACTTCCTTTGGTGAAATCACAATTACTGGATGGCGAGTAGCTGGTCTTCTCAAACCTTCAATTATCAAACCAGTTTTGACTACCATAGATAAAGCGCTAGTGATTAAAAAGTTAGGGCGACTTGACGAGTCAGACCTTCAGGCTTTGCAAAACCTTTTTATCACTATTTTGGGTTGATATGCGATCGCTCATTCCAGTGAAAGCCTAGAATTATCACTCAAACTCAGTTTCGCAGAAAGCTTTTAACAAATCAATACAGTTAGCGATCGCTCCTAAATGAGCAATTTCATAGCCATGTGTATTTTGTGTGGGAAACGCCAAACATGCAGCACGCCCAACATGCCCAAATTTCATGGCAATTGAGGCATCACTACCAAATCCGCTCAGAGTTGTTAACTGCACTGGCATATCCAACTGCTTGGCACTATGGCGCAGTTGGCCATTTAGCCCCTCATCATATATTCCATAGGCATCTTGAGATAAAAGTACAGGACTTTCTCCATCTTTAACAGGATATTCCTCAGATAATGGACAAATTTCTAAAGCAATCAAGGCATCCAAACGCTGATTTTGGGTGAAAAATAGCGCCCCAATCGCCCCCACTTCTTCTTTAGCTGACGCTACTAGATAAACATCAACAACTGGCTGTTTCAAGTTTTGAGCCAAAGCTAGCAAAATGGCAACAGAGGCTTTGTTATCCAAAGTGTAACCAGCAATATGATCCTTTAACCGAATTGGACGCTTGCGATGTTTGCCGATTACCATTCTAGTTCCAGGTCGAATGCCAGCTACTTCTAATTCAGCAGATGTCAGCTTTGTTTCAATCCAGGCATTTTCCCACTTCAGAGTAGTATCTTCCTGCTGGACTTTTTGGGGCGATTCATGGGAAACATGGCGGGAACCAAAGCTGAGAATACCGTTGATAGTTTCGTTATCTCCTAGTAAATCTACAACACCTTCGCCATAAACCCACGGAAAAGAGCCGCCAAGTTTGCGGACTTCCACACGACCTTGATCACCAAGACTCTTGACAATTGCGCCAATTTCGTCTTTGTGTGCTGTGATGGCGATCGCTCGGTCTGGATTTTTCCCTGGAATTTTCGCAATAATATTATCGGCGCGATCGCACCATACTTCTACACCGAGCGCCGCAAATCGTTGGGTCAACAACTGGTTAATCTCAGCTTCTGCACCACTAGGAGAATGGTGCATGACCAGTTCTTCAATAGTTTCAAATAAGCGATCGTAATCCGACATCAAATCAAATCAGTTTAGTTTTCAACTGTTGTATAAGATAATTGTGGATCAACAACCCGACCTGCTGACAGAAGTGCTGACCTTTTTTGTTGACGCTTTAGCACTCCTATCGCACCAAAAGCACCAAGGGCTAAAATCCCCAAGTTTATTGAAGGTTCAGGAACAGACTTAGCCTCAATCGCCGCCAGTGCAGCATCTGCTATCACCTTATGAACAGCGGTCGTTGGGTGGAAACCGTCCCAGATGAGAAACTTGTTGTTACCTGGGTCACATATATCCAACCTAGATAGACAAGATTCGGTTACATTCGTAAAACCCAATGCACTTGCCTGATTAAATAAAGAATAAGTATCAACCGAGATGATGTTGAGATTCGGGTTTTGGCTCAAAGCGCTCACAGTTTTTGCTAAACCCAAGTTAAACTCAGTAGTCGATTTGCTAAGGGTTGTTGGGTTGCGATTATCAATTTTAGCTGCTGGTAGCTTTCCCAAATCGGGCAAGTTAAACACCAAAATATTTTTCGCGCCGACTTTTACCAGAGTATTCAACGCTAGGGATATATTATTGATTGGCGTGGCCGAGTCTTCGGGGTTGAGAAAAAAGAAATCATTCGCACCTCCCCACAACGTATAAAGTGCATCTGGATCAGCAGTTTGATTATTTGCTTTTAAAGTTCCAGCATAACTTTGGACTTGTTTGAGCACTCCCGGTAAATTTGGATCGGGAACAACAGCATTACCTGAACCAGAACTAGCACCACCGATAGCGAAGTTTATTCCTTGGGTAGCAATTGGTGTGGAAGGAATAGTAGTGAATAAAGTAGGCTTTAACCCTAGCTGATCTCCGAAATAATCTATCCAAATCGGCCCATCGGAAAAACGTCCCTGAAAGTAAGGTGGACTTTGAGGGTATTCTTTCCCAGTAAGATTGTAGATATTACCTGTATCGGAAAGACTATCGCCAAATACATAAAGCTGATCAAAACTCGCAGCCGAGGCTTTGGTCGGCAACATGAAAGAAAATAGAACAAATCCTGCCGCTACAGCTTGTTTTTTCATACTTGTTTTATCCGTAGTATTTTTGAGTTTGTTTAAAAGTAATCAAAGGGCGATAGTCTAACAACTTGTCTTTTGAGTTAAAACTTCAAAATTAAGTACGTCTATTAAGTTAATCTACGTTATTTTACTTAACTATGCCTTAAAAATTCATCAAACACAGGTAAAAACTCTGTAAATACTTAGATTTACATTTTCTTGATAAAAAATAGGTATATTACAAAGAAATTGCAAAGTTTCCATACTAGAGATGGAATTGCCCACTTTTATGCTAATGATGGACTAACTGCAACAGAATGGCGTAACCCTTCATAGACATCGGTTTAACTTCGCTTTAACTTCAAAACCTCAGCAGCCGATACACCCTCACTCTGAGTGCCGAAATACCACAAAACTGTAGCAGCTTCAGCACGAGTTACTGGTTTTTTGGGTTGAAACAGAGTCGTATAACCAAATACCCGCCGAATATTTGATTGTTCGCCATTCTGGTAATCAGCCAACACTGCTCTTAAAGCCTTGGGGTCAATTCGTGCTGCGTCTTGGAAACCCCAGGTTTGTTTCACCGCATCTAAGTTAGCAGAGGGTAAAGCTTGGCGAGTATCTAGAGGTAATTTCCACAGCAGCAACGCCTCCCGCGTTAGGGGTGCATCAGGACGAAACAAAACTACTGTAGAATCTCCAGATAAAGGACTGGGAATTAAGCCAGCTTCGGCTAATCCCTGAATTGCTGGAAAATCAGGGTCTTTTGCCGACACATCACTAAAAACTGGTTGAGTACTTTCTGATGCCAAGCGAATTTGTTTAGCTGGATTGCTGGCATACATAGCATTGTTAGCAGCAATTAGCCAACGGGCATATTCCCGATGTGTAACGATTTTACTAGGTTCAAACTGGTTAGTTGTGGTAGTAGAGTTACTCTTAGTTGGCTTTGGTTCTAGAGACAAAACACCTAATACAGCTAAGTCTTGGATATGCTGCCGCCATTCTTGCGGTACTTTGTTGAGATCGTTGAATTCCTGAGATTCAGCTTTGGCTGTAGGAGTTGTTTGGTTATTAGCCGGGCTTGGTGGCTGTGCTGCCAAGTTTGCAGGTGATACCGGGCCAATGAACTGTGGATTGCCTGGTTGAGGAACGGGGTTAGTAGTTTCGTTAGAACTTGTAGTTGAGGTAGGTTGTGCTGTTGCAATACTATTTGGTACGTACTCAATCAGTAATTCAGTCGCTGTTTGGGGTTGATTAGGTGTGGCGTTAGTAACTGATTTAGGCTGAATGGAGACCTTCAACAGCAAATCGTTACGACGTGCCTCAAAAGCACCTCTGGCATCATCTGTTGGCTGTTGCAAAATCTGCCAGTTATTTGTTTTAAACTGGCTACTATAAAAGCTAGCAATAAAGTTGCTGGGGTCAGAACTCAACCAACGAGTTGAGACTCTGTTTTTTGAGCTGCTAGCAGGTGAAACTTCCTGTAGTTTGGCATTTGAATATAGTGGGATCTCTTTAGGAAAATCAGCTGGTAACAGAACTGTCGATTCGTTTTGCTGTGCTTGCGGTTGGTTACCCTGAGATTCTCCAAAGACAGCTGGATTGTTTTGCAGCTTAGGATCTGCCGCCAAAGATTGCTCAAGGTTTTTGGCGACTGGACTGTTAGCACAGGCTGTTAACGAAGTGAGTAGAACAGCCCAAATTAGAAATACAGCTGGACGTTTACAGGGAAGCACAGGAAATCACAAATTGAGTTTCAATTCTTACCCTAGCGCAGACTGTTCATTAAATGGGATTGGGGATTGAGCATTGTTCTCTTCCACTCCCCTGCTCCTCTTGGTATCGGTGATGATATATCTCAAAAAATTAGTAAACGGTAGCTTTTGCTACCGTGTTGTCTTTGTTTTACAGCCATTAGGTTTTATTCCCATGCTTATTTATAGAGTTCCCTAAAATTTTGGCAAACTAACATTTTTGGAAAAAAACACAAATAAATCTGGAACGCTTGCTAGATAAGAGTTTTGAGATTTAGGTGCTCTAAGCTAGTACTCTACCACAGGGATTATTATTGATTCTGCTGACAACGATTGGTAAAACAGATTTTTCTGATTGCCCTCTCTAGTTCTTAGATGAGGGTTAGAGCCACCCACTACGAACTAATCAAAATTAATGTGGCAGACTACTAGATTGTGAATCAATTTTTTAGATAGTTCTGTAAATATTCAATTAGCAAAGCGGATAACTGATTGAGAACTCGCCAAAAAGCCAAAGAACAGTTTCGCTACCAAAAGCTTTAATCCCCTTCCAAATGCACTAGTTGTAATGCGATGCCTACGCGAAGCAACTGAAGTGATAGACTAGGACTAAAGCCCCCCTTAGCCTCACCCAAGGAGGGGAATGGATAAAGTTCGCTAACACTGGCTTATAATCGATTCTGGAAATTATTCATCTGAGGATGGTAAGCTGATTAAGGCAATAGCTGGAAAATGCCAGTGTTAAGCAATTCCAGGAACTTAGCGTAAGTTCGTTATTCTTGGCGACTGAGGTCATAGGCAAAGCAATCAAGTGTCGCAGCAGTTTCCCTAAAATCTCTAAATTGATTTTCTGGGAAAAGTGCTACTTGTGCTGTAGTCAAAAGTTTCTTGGCAGCCTCGAAAGCAGTGAGTACTGACTCTAAAAGTGCGTAGTTTACTGCCGTAGGCATCGCCTCTATGTTATCCAAAGCTTTCTCTCAGGCAACCCATCCCCTGTTCTTCTGGGATAGGGCAGCGGTTCTTAAAGGACAAAGCTGGGCCCAGGGTGCGCTTGGCAAGTAATAGAGGCAGTATATAGTTAACTATGGCTATTTATTCCCAATCTTACTAATAGATTGGCTAGAGGCAAAAAAGACACTTTATCAGATGCACTGGCAGTTGAGAAAAACCTCTGCAAATTTGGTCTGAACAATTAACAGCTTCCTGATAGATTAGATCCAATTAGCATCTGCGTTTGCTTAGGTGATCACTTATTCAAAGCGAGGACTCGAATTGACATGGTGCTGCACTAACCGATTTGACATAGATTAAATCTTTCACCTGCTGGCTCTGGCGAAAATTGTGATTCAGGGCAAATTTAAGACTTATATTCAAGGGGCTTGGGTGTTTCTGGAGATGAAGTTAGCCAAAAAGGGGCAAAAGGCTGAAAAAGATATGTCAGATGTCAAAAACGCAGATTGGATAAGAGGATGAAAATCTAAAATAGATATTAAATTGAAGAAAAAACAACGGCCATCGACAACCGTCAGTCCATTTTACTTTCTGTAAAACGTCACCGGGTTGTTACCAGTGCTGAAATACGATTACATGCAAGTTTCCCAGGATCAGCCTATTTATTCTGAGGCTCCACTCCAGCTGTTACTGTTTGTCGATGGACGCCCAAAGTCTCGACAACAAGTGCAGCGAATACGTGCTTACTTAAAAGAATTGCAGGCTGAGTATAGTTTTGAAGTTCAAACTATTGACATTGGACAACAACCTTACTTAGCAGAACACTTTAAATTGATCGCAACGCCAGCTTTAATTAAAATCCATCCGGAACCACGACAGATTTTAGCTGGGAGTAATATCATAGCGCAATTGAAAAACTGGTGGCCTCGCTGGCAAGCCGCTGTAGACGCCTACTCAAAATTACAGGAAGACTTACAAGAACGTATAGACGACAATGGTAGGGTGACATCACCTAAATCCACTATCCGTTCAGTTGCTGTTTCTGCTGAACTAATCCGACTCTCAGACGAAATTTTTCGCTTGAAACAAGAAAAAGATAACCTCCAAGAGCAGCTACAGTTTAAAGACCGAGTGATTGCTATGCTGGCGCACGATCTCCGCAATCCGCTAACTGCTGCTGCGATCGCCATAGAAACTCTCCAATCTAATTACAATTTAGAGACAGGCCAATTCCAGCGCCTCAAACCATCGCTGACGATGCATCTATTAAAACAAGCCCGCAATCAAACTAAGATCATTGATCGGATGATTGCCGACCTTTTGCAGGTAGGTCGTGGTAAAGATACAGAGTTTCCAATTATACCGCAAAAAATGCAGCTAGGTAAACTGTGCTTAGATGTACTCGAAGAATTGGGCGATCGCTACACCGCCAAATCCCAAGAGGTAGAAACGGATATTCCCAATGACTTACCATATGTATATGCTGACCCAGAACGCATCCGCCAAGTGCTAGTGAATCTGTTGGATAATGCCATCAAATACACCCCAGAAGGTGGCAAGATTAGCGTTGCCGGATTGCACCGCACTACCCAAAAAGTTCAGTTTAGTATTGGCGATACTGGGCCTGGTATTCCTGTAGAGAATCGCGATCGCATCTTTGAAAACCACTTCCGCCTGCAACGGGATGAAGGTACAGAAGGTTATGGCATTGGTCTTTGTTTATGCCAACGCATTATCCTGGCACATTATGGCCAAATTTGGGTGGACTGTGCCCCCAATAACGGAGCATGGTTCCATTTCACACTGCCAGTTTATCCTTCTTAAGGATTGGGCATTCACAAATGACAAATGACTCATAACTAATGACAATTAAGAACTTGAGATCAGGCGATCGCGCCCCCCGGCCTTTGCTTGGTAGAGGGCCTTATCTGCCAGCACAATCAAATCTGAGGGTGAGGATTCCCAAGTGGGGACAACAGTCGCCACGCCCATACTGAGGGTGACATACTGACTCACCACAGACCCGTCATGAACAATTTGCAAATCTTTGATTCCCGCTTGGATCACTTCGGCAACGTGAACTGCACCAGATGCAGGAGTGTGTGGCATAATCACAGCAAATTCTTCGCCACCATAACGCGCTACTAAATCCTGATGTTTTTGTGCCTTAAGGCTTAAGACAGCACCCACCTTTTGTAAACAGACATCCCCAGCAGGATGGCCATATTTATCGTTATAAAATTTAAAAAAGTCGATATCACACAAAATCATTGACAAGGGAGATTCGTCTTGGATGAGATTAATCCACTGAGTATGCAGATAATCGTCAAAGCGGCGACGATTTGCCAACTCAGTTAAGCCATCTACATTGGCAAGATGATGCAAAGCTTGGTTTGTTGCCTCTAATTGTTTGTAAAGTTGCGCTTCCTTTAGCAGTCCGCGCAACCGATGGCGCAATACAGCGAAGTTAATTGGCTTAGTGACGTAATCAGTCGCTCCGGCTGCAAAAGCAAGGTTTACGGATTCCTCGTCGTCCAAGCATGTGATCATCAATATGGGAGTGCGATCCCACATGGGAATAACAGTATTGTTAAGGTTCGAGTCAGTATCAAAGGTTGCAACGGCTGATCTTCTATTATTCCTGGCAATCTGGAGCAAGCGCTTACAGCAGGTAAAGCCATCCATCACAGGCATTACAGCATCTAGTAAAACTATATCTGGTTTGATAGTCTCGTAAGCATCTAAACATTGTTTGCCATCATTGACCTCGACGACTTGATAACCTTCTTGTTCCATAGCTTTACGCAACAATACTCGGGTGGTTTTCTCGTCATCAGCCACTAGAATCAGCGGTGGTTGCTTAGAAACAGAAAATGGGCTTATGCCTGACATAAGTTGCCTTCCACTTGCGGGACTATCTTGAAAAAGGCTGTGCAACTCAATCGCATGGGGGCGATCGCTCTTTTCATCAATGCCAGGATTTGCGGCAAAGGTGTGTCTGGCTTCACAATCAACTGTTTTTTGACAATAGACTGCTCAATGTTAATGAGCCAAGCAAGCGGTAGATAACTAAGTTGCATAGACAATCTATAATTGGAACACGAAGGCAATTGTTACCTTTTTGTTCGGCTACGGTTATGGGAGGAAATGTTACTTTTATATTTCCCCATTGTTAAAGTCAAATTGCAATTTTGTTGAGAATTGCAAATACACACCTTAATTATTTAGTTTTGTAGTTAGTTTAGAAATCTAGTGAGACAGTGCAAAGTAATTACCAAAATGCGCTGAGAAGATAGCTAATACTGAATACTAATATCATTTGACTTAAATTTCTTTAGTTTATTCGATAGGAATTGCGGAGGTTTAGTATAATTACATAAGATTGAGATTAAAGTTGATCCAAAGCTTTATTTTCCAGTGACTGTGGGTTAAAAAATTAAGTAAAACTTATTATTTAATTAAATTCAGTATATTTAAAAAAAACAGGTTGTTACTTCTGAAAAAAGCAATTTCTTAGCTAAGGTTAACTGAATATAAATATACTAAATTAAGATTAATATTTTTTTTGAACAACTAAATGCTATAATTAATTTCCAGACAGCAGATAAAATCGCTATTTTTTTTGCTATACAAACAACCAAAAGTTATTACAAAAAAAATTAACACCTATTTAGACTCAGTAAATCTTGAAAATGCCAGACTCATTAATGTATCAACAGGATAATTTTGTTGTTTTAGAAACAAATCAACCAGAACAATTTCTGACCCCATCCGAGTTATTAGAAAAGCTCAAAACAACTCTCCAACAACTGATTATTCAAGATTTACCGCCTGACTTGCAAAAGTTTGATACTGTAGAAGCTCAAGCACAATATTTGCTCGACACTAGCTGCGAATTAGATATTGGACCTGGGCAATATTTGCAGTGGTATGCAGTTCGTTTAGAAAAGTAACTTTTTAGTCAGTGCTTAAGAGGAAAATATGTTAATTTGGTGATTTGTTAAAAGTCTGTTACACAACTCAAAGTAATGCGTAGTTTACCACTGTAGGCATCGCCTCTAACTCTCAGATGAAAGGATGCCTACAAGCACTCGTACCAAATCTTCTAAACCTTCAGGAACACGATAAAGTTTAATATCTTCTGCAACTCGCTTATCTTCTCTATGAAGAGTACCAAATTTCCAGTTATCTCCATTGGTAACTGCTCCATATAAAATAGCTTTTTCATAATCTAGGGACTGCTCAAGAGCGATTAATTCTACTGCTAACTGTGTAAATCCTCTTCTGATATCTGATTGTTTTGCTTCAATCACTAATAGGGAGTTAGATTTATGTAAGTAATAATTCAAAGTACCTTTGAGTTGTTCATTGACATTAATTGGATACTCACTATATAGTTGAGCCTTTGTCTGAGTGCAAATTTCAGCAAGGATAGGTGCAATTAAAAATTCTCGTATTGATATCTTAGCAATTGGGTTAAAAAGCTTTATATTGCGCTGTAAATAATTTTGTAAAAATTCTAAATAGCTCAGTTCAGCAAAGTATCTTGCTAATTCTAGCCCTGTGCGATCATAGCTGTACTCAAACTCAGCCAGTATGTCTATTGTTGGGTTGGGTAACAAAAAGTATTGACTAAAAGTGTAACTCTGCTCAGGTTTTAAAATTCTATATTTGCTCATAATTTTTTCTCATCTCCGAACCACACTGGAGATATTATCGTAAATTAAAGGGTTTAAGACCCCAACTATACATGTAACATCAGTTTCAGTCGGGGTTTAAATCCCCCGAAGTTACACAAGCTCTTAACCTGTGCAAAGCACTTCTCTCTCTTGAAAAGGTGTTCATGGGGTAAACTATGCCAGGTGCTTTTCCTAAGGGAGACCCGGCGCGAACAAATCGGGAAACCTGCTGTTAGCGCCTGGCTCACCAGACGCTCTCTACAAGGCGCCCAAGGGACGCAGACTCGTTGGCGCAGCCTCTCCAAGAATTGAGGCCGCCCTGCGCGGCATCGTCTCCCCAACGCTTCTCTACGAGAGGCTGCGCCAAGGAGACGCTCTTTCGCGTTGGGAGAAGACCACATTTTTCGCCCCGTCTGAAAATATATTTAATGTGTGAATTTTGAATTTTGAATTGTTAAGACCGGGATATCATTGAGCAATGCGCTACCGAAACTCCCACGGCATTATTGGATTAGACTGATATCAGAAAAAGCTTTAATGTGGGTAACAACAAGTTATAAAGCAATGGAGTTTTGGTAGCGATAATTTTTTGATTGACTATTGACTACTCACTAGGGACTCTTTTTGAGTATTGATCAGTGCTAGCTCAATTGTATTTTCAGATGGCTGCGTTATTTGAATCTCCAATCCAGGGCCAAAATAGTTGGTCATTTTTTCCTGCTTTTTTTGCCACACATCAATTGGTATTAGCGGTGAATCAAATTCTAAAATTAGGGCATAGCTGCCATTAACTTCTGTTTCTCGCAACCCTGTGACTGTTGGCCGTTCCTGGTCTGTGGGACTCAAACCCAGAAAAGAAAGCGTTGTATCTAGATGAGCATCTTGACCGTAGCAATATCGGGTGATGTCTTTGCGAATTTTATTTTGAGTAACAGTTGCTTGCTGCTGCCGTAGTATTAATGCTGACGGTGACGTAGTTTGGCTAAATGGTACTGGCTTAAGTTCATTAGCTTTCAGCGCCAGCCCTCCCAACAATAGAGGAATCCCGTAAAAAAATCCGACAAGATTGAGTGTGGCATTATTAGCAGCATAGGCGACGAAGCCAATGATGGTTAATATGCTGCCGATAGTTAAACCGAGTGTTCCCAAAGAGATTTGGCGTAACATGAGCTTAAATTAGTATAAAGTCTGAATACCTCAGTTTTATTATCGTCGGGTATGAGTAACAAATTAGAGAAGAACATCGTCAACCCCAACTTTAGGAAATGCTACGCGAACAGGGAAGTCAAAAGTCACTCATTCAAAAGTCAAACATTTTGAACCCCATAAATAAATTTAGGCGATGCACTGAGCGTAGTCGAAGTAGGCTTGTAATAAGGACGCGTTGAAAAGAAGTGCTACACATCTCGGTTCAAATATTTTTATTTTTTTCATAAATAAATTTAGGCGATGCACTGAGCGTAGCCGAAGTGGGCTTGTATCCGTTTTTTTTTTGACTTTTGACTTCGAGCGTTCGTGCAGCGTCTCGTAGAGAAGCGAGTGGTCACTAAGCAGTAGTATTCAACCAACTCAAGATTGCCGGGTTAACACTGACACAAAGAGAAGTCAGAAACTTCTGACTTACTTAGTTTAGAATTTCTCTGATTCAGAGAGACTGCGCGTAAACTTGCTTTAAGAGTAGGGGTATGGGAGACACGGAGAGTTTTTTTTCAGTGAGGAAAGTTAGTGTAGCGGACTACTAAGGGCGTATAGTGCCCCAGAATGTTTGATTTTGAGTTAACTTTAAATTTAAAGGTAGTTAAAGATAGGAAAAAAATAATGGATCTACTGACTATAAAAGAACGAATTGTCGCAGTTCAAAGTAAACGCGAGTACCTATTAAGCCTACTGGAGCAACCAAACCTGGGAACTTTGAGAGTTGACGTAAATCAGGCTTTGGAAGAACTAGATGAGTTGATTGATGAATTTAGACGAACCATTCCGGTAGAGTAGAAATTATCAAAAACTGCGTCGGTCTAACTGTCAAGTTCAGGCTATACCGACGCTCCTTAGTAGTATCATGTCCTCAAATCCCCAGAATTGAACTAAACCTGAATTATGCAAGAAATATAGCTGTATCATTTATCCTGCAACTGAACCATCTCCTGTACGCTGACCTAACTGTCTAACTAAGGCAATAAGTTCGCTTGTAGGTACATCTTTTTTGCAAACGTCATCAAAGCTAGACATTGCCTTTGTCCCTGGAAAATTTACGTCTTCCACTGAGGAGTAAGCAAGGATCTGGGTGTTCGGAGATATAGCTTTAATGTGACTAGACGCACTCCAGCCATCCATGACTGGCATCTGTAAATCTAGAACAATCACGTCAGGATGGCAACGTTTAACCATTTCTATAGCTTCTTCACCATTACTTGCTAAACCTACTACTTGAATATTTTCCTGGCAAGAAAAAACCAATTGTAAGGTTAAACGAGTCAGTTCATGGTCATCAACTACTAGAACACGCAAGGTAGAAAGCTCACAGGATAACATTAACATTGAGGGGAAAGAAAAAATTATTCAGAATAACCTTTCCAGTCTATGAGAACAAGTGCCAGCACTGACTCTATCCTATGGTTGAATAACTTGTGTGAACCCATGACAAACAACTTAGATAACTTCTCAAGAAATTCAAGTTTTCTAAAAAAAACTAAGTTGAGCTAGTTGTCAAGGTATAAGTAATTTTCTTTTTTAATCAATCCGGTTTGAGGCTACACCACTTGAGCGTAATGCCATATTCATCAGAATTTTTTGTGAATTAGCTTCTGGAGAATCATCATAAGGACGCCGTTGAATGTAAGTGCCATCGGCTTGTAATTCCCAAGCTTGGCGATTATCTGCAAGCATAATTCCCATAATTTCTTGCAAATCTTTGGCAATATCAGGGTCTTTCACTGGGGTAATTACTTCCACTCGGCGATCTAGGTTGCGGCGCATCCAGTCGGCACTGCCGATATAGATTTCCTCCTGTGTATTGTTATGAAAATAATAAATCCGAGAGTGTTCTAAAAAGCGACCAACAATGCTGATTATGCGAATGTTTTCACTAATGTCTTTGAGTCCTGGGCGCAAACAACAAACGCCCCTGATAATTAAGTCGATTTGCACTCCGGCGCGGGAAGCTTCATATAAAGTGGCGATAATTTCTGGATCGACTAGGGCATTCATTTTGGCAACAATGCGTCCAGAAAATCCATTTTGAACATTTTCGATTTCGCGGTGAATTAGTGCTAAAAAGCGATCGCGCATATTCACAGGCGCAACCAGCAACTCTCGATAAGACTTTTGTCGTGAGTAGCCTGTCAAGAAATTAAATAAATCTGTGATGTCAGCAGCCAATTCTTCACGGCAACTGAACAATCCCAAATCTGTATACAACCGTGCCGTTTTGTGGTTATAGTTACCTGTGCCAATATGCACGTAGCGACGTATCCGGTCTTTTTCGCGCCGTACCACCATGACGGTTTTGCTATGAGTTTTCAGCCCCACTAAACCATAGACAACATGAACTCCAACTCTTTCTAGTCGTTTTGCCCAGTAAATATTATTCTCCTCATCAAATCGCGCCTTTAATTCCACCAGTACAGATACCTGCTTGCCATTTTCAGCAGCGGCAATTAAAGCGTTGACTATGGGCGAGTCGCCAGAAGTCCGGTAAAGAGTCATCTTGATGGCTAACACATTCGGATCGTAGGCAGCATGGGTAATAAAGCGCACCACTGTAGCCGAAAAGGATTGATAGGGATGATGTACTAGCAAATCCTTTTCCCGAATCACAGCAAAAAAGTCTTTTCCTTCGTCTGTCTCCAATGAATCTGGGTCTAAAGTCGGTTCTCTCAGCCTTTGCAGGCGTACTGGTACAACAGATTGGCGTGGTGGATCTTTTAGTTCCGGCAATGGCAAGGCCATAAAATACATCAAATCCCGCAGTCCTAAAAGACCGTCTACTTCGTAAAGATCACCTTCTGTTAATTCCAAATCATGCAATAATCGCGATCGCACTATTTCAGGAGTCTGGGACTGAATTTCTAGCCGGACTGGACTCCCACCTAGCCGCCGTTTTCGCAATTCCTGTTCGATCGCTAACAACAAATCATCTGCTTCATCTTCTTCTAAGACTAAATCAGCGTCACGGGTAATACGAAACGGATGATATTCTTGAATATTCATCCCAGGAAATAGAGATTCCAAGTTATGAGCGATCGCTTGTTCTAAAGGTACTCCAGTCCAGTGGGCAGGTTTTTCGTTGTTCTGATCTCCCAATTCCGGCGGTATCGGTAAAAATCGTGGCAGAACACTGGGGACTTTAACTCTGGCAAAGAATTCTTCTTCGGTGTCTGGGTTTTTGACCACAACAGCCAGATTCAGACTGAGATTGGAAATAAAAGGAAAGGGATGACTGGGATCAACAGCCAGGGGAGTCAAAACTGGAAAAACTTGTTCCTCAAAATAGCTGTTGAGATGAGTCCGCTGTTTTTGATTCAAATCTATGTAATCCAGGATATGGATGCCATGATTTGCTAGTAGGGGACGAAGTACTTGCTCAAAATGTTGATGCTGTTTCTTTACATGAGGAGTGAGGGTAGACCTAATATCATCTAGCTGTTGTTGTGGTGTTCGACCATCAGGAGTTAACAGAGTGACTTTCGCCTCTACTTGTTGCTTTAAACCAGCAACGCGCACCATGAAAAACTCATCCAAATTAGAGTTAAAGATTCCCAAAAACTTGAGGCGTTCGAGAAGGGGCGTGCGATCGTCACAGGCTTCATGTAACACCCTGGCATTAAATTCTAACCAGCTTAACTCTCGGTTAAGATAATATTGTGGATCATTGAGATTGATTGGGGTAGCGCTTTTCTTAGATTTTGCCATAATCACCTAAGGGCAGGCAGATGTGGGCCATTTAACAGGGGGACAATAAACATAGTAAGTTAAATGGTGCTTGAGCATAACACTAAGGCAACGAATAGCCATATCTACGTTTTACAGTCAATTTCAATCATCTGGAATACAAGTTTTCGTAAGTGTGCACAGCTGGCATATTCAGTTAAAAAGCACGAAGATTTATAACTCATAACTATGTTTCAGGCTACTCGCCGCCGTCTTGCAATTTGGTACACTGCCGTCACTGCTGTATTACTACTACTGTTTGCCAGCGGCGTTTATTTATACGTTCGCAGTACACTGATTGAGCGGATTGATGATACCCTTAACCATGTAGTAGAAATAGTGGAGCGTTGTCTTACAACTAGCCGCTGTGCATCTACGCTCATATTTGAGCCAATTAATGCTGATGTAGATAAATTTCGCATTAATGTAGAAGCCAGTTTTCGTGACAATACCGATACCGTAGAAGATGACCACATCGACCTAGAATGGTTTAGTCCGAATGGTGAATTACTTTGGTCAACGCTATCCGAACCCCTAAATATTCCTATTCATGCCAACCGTACTGGTGAAACTGTGCGCGTAGTCAAGGGAGAGAGGGAAAATTCAAAATTCAAAATTCCTGATTCAGTCCTCCTTACTCCTGACTCAGTACTGTTATTGCGACAAGTCACACAACGGGTGCAAATGGGACGCCAGGTTTTAGGATATTTGCGTGTAAGCCATCCCTGGTTTGAAGTCACTAAACCCAGTCGCCAGTTAATTTTTGATTTGGCGCTAGGTATTGGATTAATGGTGCTTTCTGTTGGTGCAAGTGGCTGGTTTCTTTCGGGCAAAGCGATGGAACCTGTAAGAGAGTCTTACCAACGCCTCAAACAATTTACTGCTGATGCTTCCCATGAACTTAGAAGTCCCATTACTTTGATTCAAACCAATGTGCAAGTCGCCCTTGCTGACTTGGATTTAGCAGAGGTAGAAACGACTACTTCTATGCAGTATCGGCAACAGTTAAAGGTGGTGGAACGGTTAACGCAGCGTTTGGGTAAGTTAGTCAATGACTTACTGTTCCTAGCACGGCAAGATAGTGGGATTAGCAAAGAGACTTTTTCACCTTGTCCACTGGACGCTTTGCTGATGGAGGTTGTTGAAGAACAACAATTGTTAGTCTCTGAAAAAGAAATCGCCCTTTCTCTAGATTTAGTTGATCCTCCTGCCTGCGAAACTAGCCCGGAATTACTGGAAAATTGGTTTACCCTTGTGGGTAATTGGGATCAACTGGTGCGGCTGTTCACAAATTTAATTGCTAACGGTTTACAGTATAGTCCAGTAGGTGGACGGGTGAAAGTGGAGTTAACACGGATAGAGGGAATAAATCACGTTTCTGGACTACGTTACACCAGTGCCCAGTTGCAAATTAAAGTCAGTGATACCGGAGTTGGAATTCCAGCAGAAGCATTACCACGCTTGTTTGACCGCTTTTATCGGGTAGATCCGGCACGTACTCATAGGATTGGGAGTACAGCTACAGCCAGCGCTACAGGTTCAGGATTGGGATTAGCGATCGCTCAAGCTATTGTGGAACATCATCAGGGTCATATTCAAGTTGAAAGTACCCAAGGCATTGGTACCACGTTTACTGTCACTTTACCAATAACTCTTGAGTCTTAATTCGGCAAGAAATATTTCTTTCCTGTGATAGATGTAAGATTTCTGTCCATTCAAGCTAAGTTTAACTATTAGCCAGAAAATTTATTTTCTAGCAGTATATAAAATAAGACAATTTGACTGTTACAAAAATCTGCTTAATCACAATGATTCAAGTCTGTGGTCTAATTTAAGGATTAAGGTTTTCAGTCTTGAGAATGAAGTATATTTATTTTTTTAGATGATTTTAGCGTCCTTAGCTAGATCCGAAAAATGGAGTTGTTTGTTAAATATTAGAAATAGATGTACTCAACGGCTGATCACCACTAATTTAATTTACTGCTTGAGAAATCATTAAAGAAAGAAAAATTGAAGTTTTTCTAGGAGTGAATAATGAATATAAAGTCTCAAAAGTTCCGCAAATCTACTGGGTTATTTGGTGCTATTTTTGGGGGATTACTGATTAGTCTGCCAGTAATTTCTCAAGCAGTAGCACAACAGTCTACTCCCAAGATTAACCCTTGTCCGAGGATTTTCTACGAAGAACCACATAATAATCAGGTTGTGGTACCGCAGGGATGTCCTCCGAATGCGCTAACACAAAGACTAGCTGCTCAAGGGCTTCTTCCCGTCCCTGCTACCACATCACAAGAGCAAACAAAATTGGGTGTCGGCGGTGAAACTCCACAACCAGGTGTCATACCACCACGCCCAGTTCCTGGTGATCAAGCTCAACAGCCGTCACCAGGGGCGGCTTCTACTGACCAACCACAACTACTACAACCATCGCAAACCCCAAGTGCGACGATCGCACTAGCAGATGGTAAAGTTAATATCAAGTTGGTAAATGACACTGCGGCTAATGTAACTTTCCAAGTGATTGGCGATACGGCAGCGCGATCGCTACAAGGTAAGTCAGATGTAACACTGCAAGGTCTAAAAGCACCAGTAACGGTGACATTTGAACGACAAGATCACGGACAGTTGATAGTGACTCCACAACCTTCTTCAGAACCAGGAAATTTGGAAGTTACATTTAAGGAAGCCACTGATGCAACACAGGGTAGAAGTGCTATGAGAATTGAACGAAACGGTTCAGTGTTCTTGAATTAATCAAACGTGAGTTCGATGAACCTCTCCCTGACTTGAACTTTAGTTCAAATCTGTCCCTCTCGCCCGTCGGAGAGGGACGGTTTTGTGTAGTAAAACGTTAACAATTAAACAACTCTTTAGTTCTAATTCTGCCAATTTTAAATTTCTCCTTCAAAGGACTGACAACAAATAAATTATCCAATCTTATGAGGTGAACCAAAAAGTCAGCCCTTGGCTATAGGCGCTCGTGTCGCCCACCCCACAAGAAGTAGTTGAGTATTTTTTTATTTGTCAGTCCCCAATCCAAAATCTAAAATTCAAAATCCAAAATTGAATGACTCCTACCTCCGCTGAAGCATTTTAGTTAGATGATCCTGCAATTGCCCTTCTTGCTTGCTGTCTTCCAATGTCCGTGCCAGTATAATCGCCCTTTCGTAAAAATTGCGGGCAGTTAGGTAATTACCTTGCTGCTCGTATAATTGAGCATAGGACTCAAAAGATTTTAATTCTTCTGGCAAATTTTGCAATTCTTTAGAGAGTGTTAAACGTTGCTCTAGCAAGTCAAAGGCCCGTTCGTAGCGTCCTATAGCACTGTGAGCTTTCACTAAACCGTCAATTGCCCGTAATTCATTAGTGCGATCGCGGTTAGTTTTAGCTATCTGCATTGCTGCACCATAAGTGCCAATGGTATCTTGATAATTTCCAGATGCTAGGTAAGCATCTCCTAAATTATTCAAAGTATTTGCTTCACCGATGGCATCACCAGTCTGACGGCGGAAAATTAAAGCATTTTCATCCAATTTAATCGCCTTGTTATAATCTCCCAACCTAGCTGCTACTAGTCCCAAATTACTCAAAGATAGTCCTTCTCCTTCAATGTTTTTCACACCCTGAGCAATTGTGAGTGCATCTACAACAGTTTTACCAGCAGCAGCAGATTCTCCTTGTTGCAGCAGTAATGTACCAATATTATTCAGCACAAAAATCTGAGCTTGGAAATCTTGAGTATCACGAGCGATCGCTAATCCTCGTCGTAAAGAATCTTCCACCTCTTTTAAACTACCTAGCTGGACATAAGCCTTAGCAAGCAAATTGTAAGTTAGACCTTGTGCTTTCAGGTCGCCAATTAAGTGATATAATTCCAATGCTCGCAAGCAAGACGCAATTGTTTTATCGGCATATCCTGAGGCGTATTGTTGTTCACCGATACTCAGCAAGCTGTCTGCTTCATCTCTTAATTGTCGCCCAACGGAACTATTTAAAGGGCGGTGAAGTTGTTGGGTAATATCAGCCGCACTCGCCGCTATCGGACTCAGCAAAAAAGTAAACAATAAAAAGCAGGGCAAAAGTACCTGAGAATGAGAAATCGCACGCCAGTTGCTACAACTCTCTTGACCAGAGCAACGAACTGGCTTACTTACACAAATTAAGTCTAGCTTTTGCCTGGGAAATACAAGCCGTTGTTTCATAAAAATTACCCGTAAAGTTGCGGGTTTAAGTACAAGGTCTTAGAAGAAGTTTTAAGTTTTTAATTGAAGACAATCAATATACGCGTTTATACTTGATTCAGGATTTAGGTAAATCTTCCCCAAAGTAGATGGCACGGATATCTAGGGGTAATTTGTCCTCTAGCATACGATAGCCTTCCTGGATAAAATTGGCTACTTCACTTGGAGCGATCGCTTCTCCTTCGGCTTGCAGATAAGCAGCGATTCTGGTTTCGCTCCAGTGGAAAGTTTGAGCCATTAACACGATTAATCGCAAAACTGCTGGTAGTTGGTCTAACGCCTGTTCTACATAGCACCATAGCGGTGGCGAAGTCGCTTGGAGAGAATAATGAATTGCTTCTGTAGGTGGTAACTTAATTTCATTAATACAGAAAGCCGTCATATTAATTAACCAATTTTGCATGGTTAAGGCTTCCTCATCTGATTCCGAGTCAGTTAAATTTAGTCCACTGAGTTCGTAGTAGATATGCCGCCAGGTGAGGGCAAACAGATAATCTGCCTGCACAGGCGATCGCGCCGAATGACGAATTAAGGTATACACTATCGGACTATAGCGGCAAAAAATCACCGTAAAGTACTTTCCGGCATCTGGATAGCGCTTAAACAAAGTCAGTAATTCATGGTCACTGTGATGAAACAGCGACTTCACCAGGGGGTGATTAGCTTCAGGAAAATGAGGAATTTGCACAAGCCTTTGAGTTGATAGTTGTTAAAATAGTTTAGGGAATTGCACTCCCGTAGTTAATCGCATAATATCTTGGTGTTGCTCAGTTTGTAGATGAGACTCAGACTACTTGAGTATTGATAAACTAGAAACAAAGACTTAATTTTAGTCTGAATCGACAATCATAAAATTGACTCCCTTATAGAATCCTTATTTGTTCATGGTTATAGCAGTTAGTGTGATATCGTTCCTGCTCAGTCCCCTTACCTTAGGCTCCTTTCTGCCTTCCCTGCCCTTAGATAGCCTGTTCTCCACCCAAGGCATTATGGTGATGCTGCTAGCAGCTTATGCTGGTGCCATGTGGATGTTTCTCACCAGTGCCCCAAAAGTACACACTGTAATGGTGTCAGATTTGGAGATTGCCCGACAGTTGTATGAAGGGCTGCTAGATTTGCCAGCAGCTGAGGTGCCCTTGCACTACTACTACAACTACGAACAAACAATAGGCGCAACTGGCATTGATCCACTATATATGTCTACTGGGCCGAGCTTGTCTAGCAAAATGATGAATAATGCCAACGATGGGCTGTGGTATCAATTGAAGAAAAATACCCAGCTACACGTCATTACTGGCGCGAGTTTAGGTAGCAAAAATCAGCAACGCCACGTTTGCTTTGACCACGACTGCCTGGAAATGATTTTAATGCGAGTCGAAACGCGTGGGTTGAAATTCAAGATTCGTAATCAGAAGCCCCTGAATTTTTTGGTTAAGGACTATGAAGGGCGCGTTATTGAACTGGCTGAAGTAGCGAATTAGTCGTTAGATTTTAGATTATTTTAGGTTGGGTGGTGCGTAGCTTGCCGCCGTAGGCATCGCTCCACCCAATATTTTTTTATATAGCAGAGAGGCGTAGCTTGCTGCCGTAGGCATCGCGCTACCATTGATTATTTAAAGTCATTATGGGGTTTTGCTAAATAAAAGCTTATGACTGTTGAAAAGATGTACACATCTCATCTATATGAAACAGATTTCTATAGTTGGACTCAAGAACAGGTTAGCTTGCTCAAAACTCAACAGTGGGATCAATTAGATACCGTTAACCTGATTGAAGAAATTGAAACTTTGGGCAGAAGAGAACGCCAAGAATTGAGAAATCGTTTGGGAGTATTGCTAGGACACTTACTGAAATGGCAATTTCAACTAGAAAAACGTAGCAATAGCTGGTTGGGTACAATTCGAGAGCAACGTGTTCAAATTAAGCTGCTTCTGCAAGATAGCCCTAGCTCGAAACCTTATTTAGATGAAGTTTTCTTGATTATTTATGAACTAGGCTTGGCTTTGGCGATTCGAGAAACTGAGTTAGATGAACAGGTTTTTCCAGAAATATGCCCTTATACTTTAGGCAAAACTTTAAATCCTGAATTTTTACCAAATCCAAATCAGGTTGATGAGTAAGATAGTAATCGTCCCAATACTATAATTAGTTTCGCAGCAAGAGAGAAACACTTCTACAAGTTGAGGTAAACGCCAGGTTGGTGTCATCAATTGCCCCAAGGTGATGCTACCATCAGCTAATTTTAACTGTGATTCTAAAGGATTATCGAGGCGAGATTGGGCGTGGTGGCAAGAATGAAGTACTTGAACTTGTTGTGCTAACTGTCGATAGTTGTTAGAGGTGGCTTGACTGCTGCCAATTAATCTGTTTTCTGGTGGAATGTTATACATTTGAGCGAGTTTTTCGCCTTCAAATCTGGCGCAGGGAAGGTTATCTTCGGCATCTTGCACAGTTCCATATTGTAGAGATATTTCATTAAATGTCCCTACAGGATCGCGTTGTTGACAAAATTCTAAAATTTGGCAGCTTGGGGTATAACGAATTAGGAATTTATCTCCTAAATATTCATGATATTCACCTGTAGGCAAAGCAGCGAAGGGAATCTGATGCAGTAACAAGTGAGGGACTAAAATTAATTCTTTTATTACTTCAAGATGTTGGGATATAAGTTCAGGTATTTGCAAGCGTTCAGCTAGTTCGCGGAGAATATTGTTAATTTGAGTTTCCCATTTTTTGGGATCATTCATATAAGGTAATAACCAAATCTGGTTAATCCAGCCTTGTAACATATCTAACCCTTGTCCTGTGCAGGTGTGGAGTGTAATTTGGTTTTTCTGCACAATAAAAATATGAGTGTCGCTATTGGTAGTGTAGAAACTAAGAATAGCTGTATTGGGCTGGTCAATTAGCTTTTGAATTTCTGACAAGCTAAGGGGATTAACTTGAATTTCCCCAGCTAATACAGGATCTTCGCGTCTGATATTTTCCCAAATTTGTTGTTTTTGGGTTTCTAAAAATGCGATCGCTTCATTATAAGCTTGGAATGCAGCGCGTGTTTCACTACGGTTATTGTCGGATTTATGGCTTTGGCGTTCTTGGTCGATTTGTTGTTGCAGTTCTTCATACTGCTGCAATAACTCTTGGATTTTTGGGGGGATTTCGTCACCTTTGTAGAGGTCGTTACCTGCCATTAAGTCTACCAGGAGTTTGGAACGCGATCGCTCTGAATATTCAAAAGCTTTTTCTATTTCTCCAGCGTTGATACAAGCTTGAACAATATTGTGGTAAACACCGATGAATTCTTCTATAATTCCTTGGCGACGCGATTCTGAAAGGCTCCAAGCACGAATTTGCTCCACCGCTTCAATAGCAAAGTGGTATCCCTCAATTGCTTCTGTCCAACACCCAACCGCAAGACATTTTTCTCCGAAGTTGTGTGCATATCCAAGACTATCTGTTGGTAAGGTACTAGGTGTATAAATTTCTAGAGATAATCTGAAACAGATAATTGCTTGATCAATCTGCCTTAGTTCGTAGTAAGTAAGAGCCAAATTATTTTGAACCATTGCCCAGTCTTGTGGCAAAGTTTCACGTTTATAAACTTTCAGAGCAGCCTTAAAATAAAAAAGCGATTGCTCTAAATTTTCTGTCCGATTCCCTTCAAAAAGCTCACGGTAGGCATTACCAAGATTATTTTGCAGTCCGGCCCAATCTTCTGGAAAGCGTTCATAGGTATGTTTTTCTAAAGCAGCTTTGTAGCAACATATTGCCTTATTTAAATTTTCTGTTGGATTTCCTTGTATCCTTTTGCGATAGGCAGCACCTAAATTAGTTAGAACCATTGCCCAGTCTTCTAGGTAACTATCTCGTAAATAAACCTGTAAAGCATTGTTACAGCATAAAATTGCCAGCTCCAAATTTTCCTCTTTATTACCACCCATCCAATCAGAGTAAGCAGTTGCTAAATTATTTTGGATGCTAGCCCAATCTTCTGGAAAATTCTCGTAAGTGTAGACTGATAAAGCATCTTGAAATGCTGTAATTGCTTGCTTTAGATTCTGTTCAAAATCACCGCGACCACGGTCACAGTAGGCATTACCTAGATCATATTGTATCCTAGCCCTTCTTTCAGGAAATGACTCCTGAGTAAAAACTAAAAGTGCTAATTCATAACCAACAATAGCAATTTCAATATATGTAGCTCTCCTGACTGGTTCAATTTCCGGGAGTTCTTGTATTATTTTGCTGAAATTACCAATAGCTAAAGCTCTTTCATAAGCTTGATCTATCTCCAGTTTTTGTAGGCTTACAGTTGCCCAATCTCGTAGTAAAGAGGGTAAATTATTATCCAGTTTATCTAAATTCTCTTTAAGCAATCGATCAACCGCTTTTATATCAGTTTTACTCTCTCTAATTACCCATAATATCTTTCGCAAAAAATCTATATAGTCTTTGCGTCTTTTTTTAAGATTTTTTTGTCCTGTACCAAATCCTTTTACCATATTTATTCAGTCAAGCTACTAGTGATGCTTATACCAATTCTGTCTGAAGATGCGCCAAACTACATGAGGAACGAACCGCAAAGGACGCAAAGGACACAAATAAAGAAAGAAATAAGAAGCCAAGAAAATTTGGTGCAGCCTCACAAAGAAATGGTATTACCCTAAAACTTCTGTCAACTTCCTCAGTAATTCTTCAGCTAAATCTAACAACTCAATTTCATCAATTTCATCACTAGTTCCGCGATTACTTTCTCCAACTGCCACATTAGCAGCCAAAACATTTTTGACAGAAAAAAGCCTATCTTCTTCTTCAAATAGACTCAAACATTTTTCCAACTCTACAGCAACTTCTTGGATTGTCCTTGTACCCAAACGCGCTCTTACTTTCACCGCTACCGAATCGTCACTTTCCAGCAGTTTTACCAAAGCTGTTCTTAGTCCATCATCCTCGCTGGAAAACTTCTCGATCGCTACACGCACATATTCCCGCACGCTCATGTTTGCCGCCAATGCTTTTTGTGCAACTACATCTGGTACATCTACCAGCAATGAACCTTCGTTATCGCTGGCTTGATATAATTCATCCCCTTGTTTGACAGCTACGAGCAAATCTGCACCCAATGCGTGTAAATAGTGCAACACTGATTCCAACTCATGTTCTTTTAATGCCGACTCCAATTTGGACACCGCCGCTTGCTGTACTCCCAGTTTTTTCGCTAGCTGCGTCTGAGTTAATCCTGCTTTATTACGTATTTCCCGCATGGCATCGGTGAGATAAAGACGCAAATACTCTAACTTCCCTGCCAGAATCACCTCTGAATCGTCGCTGACTTTCTGCTGTAACCAAGCTTGAAAATTAGGCTTTTTCATCACTGTTCCCTCTGCTGCAATTCATGCAATCTCACTCTTGCAGGTTCTTTATCTCTATCTTTGATAGCGTTGTCGTATTTCTTCATAAAGGCGTGTAGCACCACAAACCTTTGAGGAGTAGCAGCCGTTAAGATAAACCGTGGATTATGTTCGCTCTTAGTCATACGTAATTCATACAAATCATCTTCCAGTTTCTCAAAGATGCCACTGGTAAGTGATGCGAGTCCTTTATCGCACAGGTAACTAAGATTAACTTGCAGACGCTTGGTTTCGGAAGCACTCAGTAACGGCTTTAGTGGATTTTCTGGTTTCTCCTCTTCAGGAATCATTCTGATGAAAAAAGCAAGTAAATCTTTGGGGATTTCCCCATTTGCATCTTGATAAAGTTCCCAAGTCCAAGTCACTTCCTACCTCACAGTCTAGTATTCCTTATGGGGAATGTCAATCCTGTTATTCTTTACAAGGAATATCATATAGATTACGGGAGTGCAACTTAGGCAATAAAAGATTGAGTTATAAAAATGGTGCGTTATGGCTTTGCCTAACGCACCCTACTGTTGAATAGCAGTTACTATCTCAACTCAATTGTTCATACTTAAATTTCCCTTTAATGAACTTGTTAAAATATTGACCTTTAGATGGTGCATTGTCTAAGTCTTCTTTGACACTAGGAGGTACTTTGAAATACTCGTAAACACTTCCACTATCAAATTCAATAGTCAGTGTTTGAGTTTTTGGCTCGTAGCTAAATTGCTTAATAACGCTGCCTTCTGGCTTGAGGAGAGGGAAGGCGATCGCATCCCGAATACTGGCACAATCAGTTAATAACATTACCAACCGATCAATTCCAATCCCTAAACCACCTGTAGGCGGCATTCCATATTCAAGGGCTATCAAAAAGTCTTCATCTACACCTTGCGCTTCCAAATCTCCAGCAGCTTTTCTTTCAGCTTGTGCTTCTAAGCGTTCTCTTTGCTCGATAGGATCGGTAAGTTCTGAGAAGCTATTGGCAGTTTCTCGCCCTACTATAAATAACTCAAATCTTTCCACCAAACCAGGTTGAGAACGGTGGGGTTTTGCTAACGGCGAAATTTCTACAGGGTAATCAATTACAAAGGTAGGTTGAATTAAATTGGCCTCTACTTTCTCTTCAAAGGCTAAATTTAGTAACTTACCAATTGATTGGGCTTCATCTACACCAGGAATGCCAACATTTTTACTTGCTGTTTTTGCTTCTTCCAAAGTTTGGAAAGAATTAAAATCCAAACCCGTAACTTCTTTAACTAAATCGTGCATTGTCACCCGCCGCCAAGGTGGTGTTAAATCTATAGGTTCCCCTTGGTAGGTAATTTCCAGCTTGCCGAGTACCTCTTGGGCGACAGTGGTAATAATCCCCTCAGTCAGCGCCATCATATCGTTGTAGTCGGCGTAGGCTTGGTAAAGTTCAATTGTCGTAAATTCGGGATTGTGTCGAGTCGAAATTCCCTCATTGCGGAAAACGCGCCCCAATTCAAACACCTTTTCAAAACCACCCACAATCAACCGCTTGAGATGAAGTTCTGTGGCAATTCGCAGATACAATTCCATTTCTAAAGTGTTGTGGTAGGTGATAAATGGACGCGCATCTGCACCCCCAGTCTCACTTTGCAAAACTGGTGTTTCAATTTCCAGAAAATCCCGTTCTTCTAAATAGCGACGGATACCAGCAGTAATTTGAGCGCGACGGCGGAAAGTTTGCCGCACTTCCGGGTTAACAATCAAGTCAACGTAGCGCTGACGGTAGCGCTTGGCAACATCCGTTAATCCATGCCACTTGTCAGGTAGGGGCAACAGGGATTTAGTCAGGATAGTATATTGTTTAACGTAGACAGATAACTCGCCCTTTTCAGTCCGTTTAATAGTACCTTTGGCTCCCAGGATGTCGCCTGCATCTGTAAGTTGTTTCAAGTGATTAAAGGCATCAGCATCAATATCTGCCATCCCTTCTTGGATGCGATTTTTATCCAGATAAAGCTGAATTGTGCCGGTTTCATCTTGCAAAGTGAAGAAAGCCAATTTACCGAAAACGCGACGCGCCATAATGCGTCCGGCGATCGCAACTTCTAAATCAACTTCTTCACCGCTGGCTAAATCAGCAAATTGTTCTTGCAATTGGGCTGCATGATGGGTAGATTCCCAACGATAGGCATAGGGATTAGTCCCTAGCTGCTTGAGTTGTTCTACTTTCTCCAGCCTTGCGGCTCGGATATCTTCTTCCGACATGGTAACGAACTAAAGAGGGCAAGATTAATTATAGATGTTGCAAAAGTTGAGAGTAAGAGATATTTGCACTTTGCAGATGATCATATCGCCTAAAAGTGATGTGCGTAGGCGTAGTCCGCCGCAGGCATCGCGAAAGGAAATACACAATGACACAAACTAGAGTCCGCCTGTGAACTGTAAACGAATATCACCGGATGTTTGAAACGGATATTATCACAGCCGATGAACGGGTAGAACTGATTGATGGGCAAGTTATCCCCATGAGTGCCAAAAATCCCCCACACGCAGCGACAACACTGTGTGCATCTGATTATCTCAAGCGTTGGCGCAGCCTGCCGCAGGCATCGCTAGCAGAAGTTGTCTTAGTTCGGATGCAAGATCCCATTCAGTTGAGCCAATACTCAGAACCTGAACCAGATATCGCTGTTGTTCAGGTTGTGCCCCTACCCGTGTACTTCATTTACCTGAAATACGTTGTAACTCAAGCGTATTGGGCAATAGTAGACTTACGCAAAACCATGAAAAAACGTAGACGCATTCGCGGAGCGTCTGTCTGCGACACGCTGCGCGAACGTAGAGAATCGGCTTGCCGCAGGCTACCGCATTCGCGCAGCGTCTCGTTAGAGAAGGACGCAAAAAAGAGGCAGCGCGTTGCGGGGTTCCTCCCGTTGTAGCGACTGCCGTCACAAAGGAATAAGAGTTTCAGAGAGTTCTTGCGTAAGTCCTGAGTAGGTAAGATACCTACAAGAAAAAGTGCGATCGCTTGCTCGCATTTTATCCAAAAGGCTGTCAGAGAAAATATTATTGATATCTTTTATAACAAAGGCTCAAAATTTTACTCTGTAAGTCAAACTTTATTTGTGTACTATTTTTAGCGTATGCCTAGATGAAACAGCTTTCATTTTCAAGTTAGTAAATTGCACGATCGCCTTTACCAATTCTTGCTGTTCTGGTTGCAAATTCAGTTTTACTAGGGCTTGATTGATATTATTACCAGCCCGGAGATTGTGAGTAAGTTGGGCACGTTGCGATGTGTTCAAAACTGCCTCAATTTCCCTGTTTCTTCTCTGACGCACAGCCTGGAGTTGCTGGCTTTGTAGGGGAGTCAGGTTAATCTCCGACGAGGTGGAGTAGCTTGCAGTTTTGGTAATTGGGGCGAAAATGACACCAGAAGTAGTATGAAGTTGAACGGGTGCAGCTAAGGCAATTCCCGGCATGAAAAGGACAAGAGCTAGAATAGCAGCGAACACAGAAAGCCGTTTTGTCAAGTGAATTGCCATATTGAGAAATGCCTACATCTAATTAAATGCTCAGATATAGTTAAGCAATTTTCAAGTCTTAATTTTGAATCTTGATTCATCCCACCCCCAAGTGTGCATTGACGTGGTATTATACACATCTTGCATTAATATCAAGTAGGGTAAGCACTATTTACTAATGCTGAAATATCCATTTTGATACTTGCGCCAGCGCCCGCCCTACGTGATTGCTCCTTAATTACGAATTAATATCAGGTCTTCTCATTCTGTCAATTTCTCGTTGTAATTCTTCAATTTGACGGCGTAAAGTTTCTGTTTCATTTGCGGAAGATTCGGCTGCAACATTTACTGATCCGGAAGCAGGCGATCGCTGATAATTTCCTCGGCGAATTTGCCGGTATTCTTCGGATACTGCCCACGCCCGTAAGTAATGCAAGCGTTCAACTGGGAAAGGATGGGTTAACATCGTACCCTGAGCGCCATTGTACATTAAGAATTTATACACCTGATTCAGTCCATCTTCATCCAGTGCCTGATAATTTTCTGACTGTTTGATAAACTCTTGTAAACTACATTCATTGGCATATTTGTTACTACCGCCAGAGAGTTTCATCATCGTTGACATCACGGGATTCAAGTCATCCATCACTAGTAGTGCAGCGCGATCTGACGATAACTCGGCTTTCCGCCGCCACTCAAAAAAGGCGTAAATCAAGCCTTGTGTTACAAGATTACCGATACCAAAGGTCAATTCTCCCAAGGCAGAAGCAGCATTCATCGCCCACATCGCCATTTGAATTAAAATAGTATGACCACATTTAATATGCCCCAGTTCATGGGCTAGCACCGCCCGAATCTCGGCTTCGTCTAGTAAGTCTAGTATCCCTGTATTTATGACTATATAAGGATTCTCTTGCCCCAGCGCATAGCTATTTGCTTGGGGATTTTGTGAGACAAACAGTGTAGGTTCTGGGTAAATGTCCAAATCTCGGACACATTCCCGAAACATCTGGTAAATAGTGGAATATTGACGCGGCCCGACTTGAATGGCGTTACCCATTAGATAGACTAATTGAGGGCGTTCGTAAATAAATTCCACAAATTTACGAGCGATTAAATCAAATCCCGGTAAATTTCGTAAAGCTTGCTCGGCTTGGCGATCTAGTGGATGCCTGAAGGCTTCGCTGGAAATTCCTGTGTAAGTTGGCATAATTTAGGGTATTGGGTGATTGGTCATTAATCATTGGTCATTAGTCAAAAACAAAGGACAAATGACAAATGACAAAGGACAACATAATAGAAATGGGGCAATTGGAAGTAAAAGTCACTTTGTATGGAATTAAAAGCGTGTGATTGAGGCAGAAGTTCATTTGTCACTACATAACTTTTTGCGATCGCAAGCGGGGTTCCCTTCCTGGCCCCATCATTTGACGATGGCACGGTTGGTAGCACGCGCCTTGCGCCTGGGACGTAGCGCCCTAATTCAAGTAGGGGCGGTTTGTGGCTATCAAGGGCGGTATCGTACCAGTTTCGTAGCATCAGCCCTGATGTGGCATGGCCCTGTCATTATTGTTGCTCAAGAAGCGGTGCAGCAACTTCTGCTACGGGTAGAAATTCCCCGTCTACAGCAGTGGCTACCAGCCAACAAACCGATTAGGACAGGTGACGCTTGGCCTGGTACTGAGTTTCAAGGGCTACTGTTAACCTCCCCAGAAGCTTGGTTAAGAGGGCAATTTGCTGGTGGCGATCGATTTCCCCAAGGCATCCCCACAATTATTGATGGGGTAGATGATCTAGAAGATTGGGTACGTCATCAACTTACCCAAGATATTCAACCCGATGATTGGGATCAACTCATGCTGGCTTGCCCAAACCAAGCTGAGGCAATTCGCGAAGCACGGATACAACTGACACACGAACTTTTTCAGCATCCTGCTAATCCCTATGAGTGCTATCTAATTTCCCAGCCAGAAATAGAAATTTTAAGTTGTCTCTATTCTGCTTTAGAGTCAGTACAAGCACTGCCAGAACCTTGGAAACAATTCTGGCAACAATTTCAAACCCTTAATGAAAATCTTTCCCCCCCTGCTCCCCCTGCCCCCCCTCCTCTCTTCTGGGCGACTATTGCTCATCGACAAGGTTTATTTTCTTTGCACTACGCTCCAATGGAATTAAGCGAAATCCTCTCACCCATTTGGCAGCGACAACCAGTAGTTTTAATTGGCAGCGCTATAGAACCGGAAACTGAGGCTCCTCTTTTCCGACAGCGCTTGGGTTTGGACGATTTAACTTGCCTGAATTTCTCTTCAGAGAGTCAAGCAGAAGCAATTCAACTGTATGTACCCTATAAGTTGCCCCTACCTAACACGCCAGAATTTCAAGCGGCATTTATTCATAAAGTCCGCACACTGGTTTGTCTAAGTGCTACAGCACCAGGATTGACGGTTGTCTTAGTGGGGGATGTACCACTCAAGTCTCAAGTTGCGACAATTTTGGCCTCAGAGTTTGGTTCGCGGGTGCAAGTAGAAAAAACTTGTTTGGATGAAAATGGTATTTTGATTAGCGGTTGGGAATTTTGGCGAGAACATCAACGAGTTTTGCCTGCACCTCATCTGTTAATTATTGCTACTTTGCCTTTACCATCTTTGGAAAATCCCCTGGTAGCTGGTAGGGTAGCTCGTTATAAGCGATCGCATCAAGATTGGTTTCGTTTATATTTGTTGCCAGCTGCCTTGAATGAATTACAACGGGCGATCGCTCCAGTCAGAGAAAGTCAAGGGATAGTGGCTTTACTTGATAGTCGTGTAATTAACCGCAGCTACGGCGCTCAAATTCTTGCAGCTTTAAGTCCTCTGGCACGCATTAACTATCTCGATCCCAGTCTGTTTTCTAACACTGGTGAAGAAAATTCAGCTTAAGGTCATTTGTCAATGCCCAATTTAAATTTTGTCAACCAAAGCGCGATCGTCTAAAAGCAAGCACTATTATCAGCTTATGAAGGTGATGCGATTCATCGCCTCTGGAGTAGCCATCATTCCTGGCAAGATAAATTTAGAACCTAAATAGAATTTGAGTTGTTGATTATGGGTGAAGCAAAGCGTCGTAAAACCACATTAGGGGAAACATATGGTCAAGAGGCTCGGATCTTGACTTGGCTTCCCATCACAAAAACTCAAGCCGAACTATTTGTCGCTTGGACTACTCGTGGTGCCTGGATAGGCATTGGCCTTATGGTTATAGGATGGGTAACTATCCGTTTTATCGGCCCAGCCTTCGGTTGGTGGCAAGTAGTCTGATAAATCCTGCTGTTAGTCTTTTCTACTTAGAGAAACGTTGAATCTTACTCTCTTCGCTTGTCTAGGGTGTACACACAAGTTATCTAATTACCCAAAAGTCCTCCAAAACCTCACCCTGTCAAGAAAGGACATCCCTCTCCTTACTCAGGCTACCGTCTATACACAAGTCGAATTACCCCCCTTAATCCCCCCGATATATTGGGGGGAAATAAGAAATCTTGTTCCCTCACGCCACTTGCTTTAAGTCGGCAAAGCCGCCCAACGCAGTGGCTCCCCTTTATAAGGGGAGGGTTAGGGTGGGGTAAAACTGAGATTTATCAACTACTTGAGACTTGTGTATACACGGTAGAGCAAATGCGGTTTCTTCAAAGAGCGATTAATGAACTTTTACCCAAGATTAATGCTGATCTTAAATCCATCGGAAATAGAAGAGCCAGTATTGGGGATCGGGAATAGGCTAAAACTTCTTTATGCCCAATACAACTCTTCTCTACGAGAGGCTGCGCCAAGGAGAGGCTGCGCTTTAAGCGTAGCTATGCCGCAGGCTTTACGGCTTCTTGTAGAGACGCTCTTACATTGGCTCAGTACAAGTGCCCAATGCCCAATTACTGATATCCCTGCCAAGGAGTGACTTCAAGTTTGCCGCTAGGCTTGAATATCACTTGGAAGTGGGCGAGAGGTTCTTTGTCATTGGGGGCTGCTACATTGGAACCGTAGATAGCGTTGAACATCTTCGGAAGGGGTGTTTCCCGGAAATAGTCAAAAGCGACTTGGTTGAGTGGTTCATAGTCAGCAATTACACCATCTTTGTTGACCGCTACCCGATATTTCAAATCTCGCGTAAATGTGGGAGTGCCACTCCAAGTTTGGCGAACTGCATTATAAAGCTTTTGGTTTAAACCTTTAACTATATTAGAGTCAGTAATTTTTGCACCGACTACCTCTGGTGTACTAGCATATCCCCGCCAAGGGCTAACTTCTAGTACACCTTTTGTATTAAATACTACTCGAAATTGGGCGACTGGTTCATTAGAAATGGGAGCGCGGTTGGCAGGATTATAAAGTAGGTTAGGCAGAGGAGTTTGCCCCACTCCTAGATTCGCCTCTTTATTTACCGCTTTATAACCGACAATCGCCCCATCCGCAGCTACACCCAGACGATAGATCAAATCCTGTTGCAATCCTGAGCGATTAGTCCAAGCTGGATGAATTTGATTATACACTTGGCGATTCAATGCACGTAGCTGGGATGGATCAGTAATTTCCGAAACTGTATTTAAAAGTGCTTCTAAATCTTTAACTGCTGGTTTTGTGCTAGCTGTGGGCGTTGGTGTGGACGTTGCAGCGACTATAGGAGTTGCAGCCGCTGATGCTGGAGGAGTGAGGCTTTTTGTTGTAGAGCTAGTTTGCTCATCTGGCTTAGGCTGTGGTGGATGCATTTGGGGAGGTGGAATCAAGTTAAAAGCGATCGCTGCTACTGCTAAAGTTGATACTCCCACAGCAGCAGGAACTGCCTGCCTGATAAAAGCCTGACTAGCACCACCATAGCGTCTGGTAACTGGTTGTAGTTCTAAGGAAAGTTCTGGTAAAGTTTGGCTATCAGCAAAAAACTGATCCACTGCTTCCACTAAATCAAACAACTGTACTGTATTCAAATCTATTTCAATCGGCGGACGTTTGGAATTGTTAGAGTGAGACTCAAAACCCTCTGGAGCACCTTCTGAATGTACAATTAGCCTGTGTCGGTTGCTATCAACTTTCTGAAACTCTACTAGCTCCGATTCCTGGTTGTGGGCTTGCGGATTGGGTACACTACTTAAAAATTCTTGGGCATAGCCACTAACAGCCCTTACCAAACTTTCAAAAAATTCCCGCCCTCCCGTTAGAGGTTGATTGTAACCAGATAAATAGCATTCTACATTTACCAATATTGATAATTCCGGGCGCATTTCCTGGAAGTGTGCAGCCCTAGTGACATCACTTAACCCTTCTAGAAGCAGTGTACAATTAGGTAGACTGTATTTACGTTGAATATTCATTCCACTTCACCGTCAAAAAGACTAATCCAGAACCGCTGCATTCCAGCTGTACCGGTACAAAATAGTAATTGTCCTAACAAATTTATCGCTAGCTCATCTAATTTTTCATCAGAAGTTAATGCCAGTAGACCAGAACGTCGAGCATTCATCCGGCTCTTAAAATGCGCTCTAAACCGCTCTAAATAATTAGATAGCCGCAAATTCTGTTCTAATGGAATCTGCTTTTCTTCCATTTGTTGACATATCATTAGTAACTGGCGGATGACAACAGTTAAACGCCGCGCTATGTAGCAAGCAATGACCACCAGAGCTTTTGCTTCCATAATCGTTAAGGGACGGCGCATGTGCGCTCTTCGTAGCGGGTTAGAGCTACGCATCCGCCATAAATTCACCCGATCTTTAACAATTCCTTTTAGATCCAACTCTTGAGCAAAAGCCAGGATTGCTTCCGAACCACCAAGCTCTAAAGCTTCAATTGCCAATAAAATCAGGTCAATTTGCAACCGCGTTCTCCGAGGACACGTCTTGGAAGCGATCGCAGGATCTGGTAAAGTGTCCAGAACCATCGGCAGTGACTCTTGGATTGGACTGTTGAACGGCGTTAAACTTGCTGAGACATTCATTCTATAAATACCTTGTGCGGTTCCAACAGACTAGTTAAAACAAATTTAAGATCGGTAGCCAAGACTTGAACATTAGACTTGTGGCAGGAGTATGACTACCTGATATATACATTACTTAACTCTTTCTACTCAAAGGTTTCCCTATATTGAAATTAAAGTTTTAAAACATCAGTTAATTCACCTCATTTCTTAATGCAATACCTTTTCTAGCTTGGTTTAGATTCTAATTATCGTCAATAAAGGGCGAAGCTTCAGCCTCGACCCCCAGCGTATGACATTATAGTGTACGATTTTTCAGGTATCTGAAAATTGGGGATTGGGGACTCGGATAGCTATGAATTTAATTTAAATTAATAACTTCTCACTCTTCACCCCTAACTTTCCCTACTCCTATTCCCCATTTTATGGATTTGAAGTCTCTCGTTCGTGACATCCCAGATTTCCCCAAACCCGGAATTTTATTTCGGGATATTACTACGCTACTGCGTGATCCAGAGGGACTACGCTATACTATTGACTTTTTAACACAAAAATGCAATGAAGCTGGGATAAAGCCGGATTATGTCATTGGTATGGAGTCCAGGGGGTTCATTTTTGCTTCACCTCTGGCTTATAAATTAGGGGCTGGTTTTATTCCCGTCCGCAAAAAAGGGAAGTTACCAGCGGCGGTTCACTCAATTGAATATGACCTAGAGTATGGTATCGACTGCCTGGAAGTGCATCAAGATGCTTTACAGCAAAGTAGCCGAGTTTTGATTGTGGACGATTTGATTGCCACAGGTGGAACTGCGAGTGCAACAGCAAAGTTAGTCCAGAAGATTGGCTGCGAACTAGTAGGGTTTGGGTTTATTATCGAGCTACGGGATTTAGAAGGGCGTAAATATTTGCCGGACGTGCCAATTATTTCTCTAATTGAATATTAGTCATTGGTCATTAGACAAAGGACAAAGGACAAATGACATCTACGAGAATTTCCTTGGAGACAGGTCGGGATTGGCTAATCAGGCTAGTCACGAGCGAAACTTTTGTTTATGTGGCAAAGCGGATATTGCAGGCACTACTGACTTTGTTTTTGGCGTCAGCGTTGTCGTTTTTTATTATTCAACTCGCTCCTGGTGATTATGTAGATACACTGCGGCAAAACCCAAAGATATCCCCAGAAAGAATTGAGGAAATCAAGCGGCAGTTTGGTCTGGATAAGTCTTGGCCAGAGCAATTTTGGCTGTGGATATGGCGAATCTTGACAAAAGGGGATTTTGGCACAAGTTTTATTTATCAACGTTCAGTGGCATCGCTATTGTGGGAAAGGGTACCAGCGACTTTACTATTAGCGATCGCATCTTTAATTGTCACATGGGCGATCGCCATCCCTCTAGGGATCTTTGCTGCTGTTAACCAAAATAAGCTAGCAGACCGGGTTTTACAGGTGATTAGTTATGCCGGACAAGGCTTTCCCAGTTTTATCACTGCCTTAGCGCTGCTGGTTTTAGCCCAAATCACCTCGCCCTTATTCCCAGTGGGTAGTATGACTAGCATTAATCACTCAGAACTGACGTGGTTTGGCAGAATCTTAGATATCGGCTGGCACATGATTTTACCCACGATCGCCCTCTCAATTACTAGTTTTGCTGGTTTACAACGGATCACTCGCGGCGAATTATTGGATGTGCTGCGTCAAGATTATATCCAAACGGCTCGCGCTAAAGGACTACCAGAAAACCGCGTCATCTACGTTCATGCACTCCGCAATGCAATAAATCCCTTGATTACCTTGTTGGGTTTTGAATTAGCTGGTTTATTAAACGGTGCCTTCATTGCCGAATTTTTCTTCAACTGGCCCGGTTTAGGGAGGCTGACTTTACAGGCATTACAAGCTCAAGATTTATATTTGTTAATGGCAAGTTTGGTAATGGGCGCAGTGTTGCTGATTGCTGGTAATTTAATCGCCGATTTAATGTTAAAAGCAGCCGATCCACGCATTCGCCTAGAAAATCTTAATTAGTCATCCCCCATTTCCCCCATCCCCATCTCCATGCTGTCCGAAGTCTATTACTTGGTGCGCTCAAAAACTGACGGTAATTATCTCATAGCTCGTCCTGACAGTGAAACATCAGGTTATTTATTGCTGTTTCAGGAAAACTTTGATGCCTTAAGCTATCTCAACACCCATGCGGCAGAAGTGGCAAATCGCTTTGCAGTGGAATCTATTGCGCGTACACAGTTGGGAAACTTGCTCAAACGCTGGGGTTTTAGTGGTGTGGGTATTGTGACTGATCCGTTATTGCCCAAGGTTGAGTTTTTGCAGCACAGTTAAGCTGTACTTTCTATTTGTTAATTAGATATCAGTCATGAATGTTGGGTTTCGTTCCTCAACTAGTGAGGGGAGCGATCGCTTGCTATTGTGTTAAGCAAAGAGGGATGCGATCGCACAAGTAAAATCAGGCAATATGGGTGAATTCAATTGATCACCATTGAACAACGTAGCAACTAACTTTAAACTCGCTTGTTCGCGTCGATATACTTCCACCTGTTGCTTGCGCCAATCCACAATCCAATATTCTCTGACACCTCGTAATGAGTAGAGCTTAAGTTTAAGTTCCCTATCTCGCTTTTCATTTTCAATACCGAAAGACAGCACCTCTATTACCAGTTCTGGCGCACCAGTCAAATGTCCAGCCTCGTCTAAAAGTAGGGGCAATCTCTCATTGCTAGCCCAGACAACATCAGGAATCACATTATCATTATCGCCAAAAATTATACCTGGAGCAGGTACGACCTCTCCCAAAGAAGTAGCTTGTGACCAGGTATCTAATGGAGCAATAATTCTGACACAAGTTTTTTGATGATTCCAGTGAGGCGCTCTGGTCACAAACAATTCTCCGTCAATAATTTCATAGCGGTTCCCGTTATCTGGAAACAACTCTAAATCGGCGGTAGTCCAGCGCACTTTCTCAGATATCGGCTGGTTCATAAACCATGACTATTGAAGGATTTACCAATTTTAACCTGAGATTGACAGCATTTATTTAGCCCGCGCAGGCGGGCTTGGTTTGTGTAGCCGCAGACTTCAGTCTGTGAAGCCCCTACACCACTACCTTTTCTAAACTCAACTTAGAACGCTTCACTTGCTCAGGAATCGCTACGGGATAATCTCCGGTGAAGCAGGCAGAGCAAAAACTATTGGTGTCTTCTCGTGTCGCCTCTAGCATTCCCTTCCAACTGAGATAGGCGAGGCTGTCTACTTCCAGTTGCTTGGCAATTTCTGCTACTGACTTAGTAGCAGCAATCAGCTGATCCTGAGAATCGGTATCGATGCCATAAAAGCAGGGATGAGTTACTGGCGGGGAGGAGATTCGCATATGTACTTCTACTGCACCTGCGTCACGCAAGGTTTTGACTAGTTTACGGCTGGTAGTACCCCGGACAATCGAGTCGTCTACAATGATCACTCGTTTACCTGCCAGCACATCTTTGAGGGGGTTAAGTTTCATCCGGATACCCAACTCACGCATGGTTTGGGTTGGTTGAATAAAAGTTCGCCCAACGTAGCGATTTTTAATTAGTCCTTCGGCGTAAGAGACACCAGACGCTTGGGAAAATCCAATCGCAGCAGGTATACCAGAATCAGGAACACCAAAGACAATATCGGCATCTACAAAAGACTCTGCTGCTAATTGCCGCCCTAACCGCATTCGATAGCTGTACAAGCTCTCGTTATGCATGACGCTATCAGGGCGGGCAAAGTAAATCATCTCAAAAATACACAATTTCCGCTGGGGCTGTTGACTCCAATGATAGGAAGCCAAACCTTCTTCAGTAATCCAAACTAATTCACCTGGTTCTACGTCTCGCAGGTATTCGGCTCCAATAATATCTAAACCACAAGTCTCCGAAGCCAAAACGTAACGGACTGGATTACCAGGCAAAGTCCCAATTACTAGGGGGCGAATGCCATTGGGGTCACGGACACCCATAATCCCACTGGAAGTGCCAATGACTAAACTAAAGGCTCCTTTGCAACGGTGAAATGCCTGAATTGCACCTTCTAGCCAATCTGCACCAGCATTAATCGCTTCTGCGATCGCAAAAGCGATCATTTCTGAGTCTGTTGTGGTGACTAAGTTACATTTATTCTCAAGTAACTCTTGACGTAATTGCACTGTATTGACTAAATTGCCATTATGTGCTAAAGCTAATGACCCTAAACGGGTTTCCAGGACTGCGGGTTGGGCATTAACTTTGCGGCTAGAACCTGTGGTGGAATAACGAGTATGACCAATAGCAAGGCTACCAGGCAATTGATCTAAGATGGATTCATTGAAAACTTGAGACACCAAGCCCATATCTTTGTAAAGATGGACTTGTGTACCCTCAAAGGTGGCAATACCGGCTGATTCTTGACCCCGATGCTGGAGGGCATACAATCCAAAGTAGGTTAGTTTAGCAACGTCTTCTGCTGGTGCGTAGATGCCAAAAACACCACAAGCTTCTTCTGGCTTGTCAGGCTGATTTTCATTACTATTGATTGGGTTGTTGGTCTGATCGGGGCATTCATCCGAAGTGACAGAATGAATAGAAATCATGCTAGCTTTACTCCTGGTGGGGGGGGGTCAATCAATTTTGGATTTGAGATTTACAATTTTGGATTGACCGCACCCTAGTAGAAATGCGGCTTGGGATTTGAGAGTGGCTATTTTTAAATTTGTTTCGCTCACTAGGAGCAAGACATGAACCAGAAGAAACACCCCCAATCCAAAATCTAAAATTCAAAATCTAAAATCGGTAGTCAAGTCACTGGGATTATATAGATGGTAGCGAAGTTCTTAACAAATCTTTAACCATCCATTAAAACAGTACCGTAATTGTGCTCACGGATGTTAATAAAAGAGTTAGGAGTGAGGAGTTATGCTTTTTATTCCTAACTCCTCACTTTCAACTCCTAACTTCTTTAACTGTGGTAGTAGTGTGGATGGCGAGACGTCTGGCGATCGCATGGGAATAGCGATCGTTCATATCTTCGATCCTAACTTTGATTAAGGCTTGGTTATTAGTAGTGAAAACCCTCAAACCCGTCTCAAAATTGCCAACTATACCCAGTTTTTGCCACTCTTGACCCAGATGTTCCTGTAAATAGGATTCCCAAATTCCTTGTTGTTCTGATGCTACAGAAACTAAAATCCTGGCACCGCCTTCGGCAAACAGCACCTCATCAAGGCGAAGTAGTACCTGAGTTGATGCTATTTCTAAATCGATTTCGGCACCAAGGTTGCCAGCAATACAACATTCGGCTAGAGCGATCGCCACCCCCCCCTCAGCACAATCATGGGCTGAACGTACCCAACCATTACGAATTGCTTCACGACAAACTTTCTGGACGCGGCGTTCCAAGTCAAAATCTACCCGTGGCGGTTTTCCGGCAACAGTACTGTGGATAGTGGCTAAATACTCGGATGCTCCCAAACTGATTTTGGATGCCAGAGGCAATCCGAGAAGGTAAATCACATCGCCGGATGCTTGCCAACCTTGACCACAAATTTTGGTTATATCGGGAATCAAGCCTACCATACCCACTACAGGAGTGGGATAAATGGGTTGTGGAATGCCTTGAGAATTAAGAGTTTCGTTGTACAAAGAGACATTTCCGCCTGTGACGGGTGTTGCCAATTCTCGACAACCTTCTGCCAAACCGCGACAAGCTTCTGCCAATTGCCAGTAACCAATCGGTTTTTCTGGAGAGCCAAAATTTAGGTTATCTGTCACCGCCAGAGGTTCTGCACCCACACAGCTAAGATTGCGTGCAGCTTCTGCTACCACCGCCTTAGCTCCCTCATAAGGATCAAGATAAACATAACGAGGATTGCAATCTACCGTTGCTGCCACCCCTAATTTTAGATTTGGGATTTGAGATTTTAGATTGGGGATTTTTTCTAAGGGGCGCAAACGGATAACAGCGGCATCTGCGCCACCTGGCAGGATTACTGTATTATTTTGTACTTGATGGTCATACTGACGATATACCCAGCTTTTAGAAGCGATCGTGGGTGTATCGAGCAAAATTAAGAGAATATCATTCCAACTTTGCAGATGTCCTTGGAGTTCTATTCCAGCAGTTGTGCAAGCAGGTAAGGAATCAGTAGTCCATTCCCAAGCTTGATGTGCATATTCTGGTGGTTCTGTCAACAAGTCGCGGTGATATAGTGGGGTATTTTCCGCCAAAGCCTCAGCGGGAATTTCTGCTGCTACTTCACCTTGAAAGAGAATTCGCACGAGCGGTTCAGCGATGACTGTACCGGCGACAACGGCTTGAAGTCCCCAACGGTGAAAAATGTCGATTAATTCCTGCTCACGCCCCTTGTGGGCAACGAACAACATTCGTTCTTGAGATTCTGAAAGCAGATATTCATAGGGAACCATCCCCGTTTCTCTTACGGGAATCTTATCTAAATCTAGTTCAATTCCCACACCGCCTTTTGCCGCCATCTCTGAAGTAGAACAGGTGATCCCCGCTGCTCCCATATCCTGGGCGGCGACAACTGCACCTGTCTTAAACGCCTCCAGACAAGCTTCAATTAATGACTTTTCTAAAAAGGGGTCGCCCACTTGCACAGCAGGGCGATCATCTATTGACTGATCACTCAATTCTGCACTAGCAAAACTTGCGCCTCCCATACCATCGCGGCCAGTGGTGGAACCAACATAAAGCACGGGGTTGCCTAAGCCAGATGCTCCAGATTTAACGATTTCTGATGTTTCCATCAACCCCAGTGCCATAACGTTCACCAGAGGATTACCAGAGTAAGCAGAGTCAAAGTAAACTTCGCCGCCAACGGTGGGTACTCCCACACAATTACCATAATGGGCAATTCCTGCTACCACACCGCTAAACAGCCGTTGGGTTTTGGCATCTTCTAAAGAACCAAAGCGCAGTGAGTTTAATATGGCAATGGGACGCGCACCCATTGTAAAAATATCTCTGAGAATACCTCCTACTCCTGTTGCGGCTCCCTGGAAGGGTTCGACCGCTGAGGGATGGTTGTGGGATTCAATCTTAAAGGCTAGTTGGAGTCCGTCACCCAAGTCTACAACACCAGCATTTTCACCAGGTCCTACGAGGATGCGGGGTCCCTCAGTAGGAAATTGTTTGAGTAGAGGTCGAGAATTTTTGTAGCAGCAATGCTCTGACCACATTACTCCAAACATTCCCAGTTCAGCTTTGTTGGGATGACGCCCTAACCGACGGACAATTTCTGCGTATTCTTCTGGTTTGAGACCTTCAGTAGCGATTTGTTGGGGGGAAAAGGGAGCAGGAGATGTGGTGGTCATGGAAATAATGCACCAATTGTACAGAGCATTATTCTATCGATTTACTTGCCCTCTAAATGCAGATATAGGATTGTTCATCGCTATATGCTACAGAGTGGCTGAATAAACAAATCTACTTAGGGACTTCCAAAGAATAATTTATCGAACAAGTAGGAATACAGCACCGATCAAATATCTGTTTCACCAAAAGTCTGTGCATGCCCTACCCTGACAATTTGGGTATTTTTTTAATTAGAACTCCCTAAAGATAAATATTGTAATACGTCTAAAGATAGATTGTATTAAATCCTTAAATACTGGTAAGTATACTGGCAATTACAAAGTAATAAAATTTTATTTCCTTATAACGTGCATAGGTGATTTCCATAATCTGGAAATGGCTATCAGTCTGTCAAATGACCCATTGGAAGGCAGAAAAAATCAGAGGATGGGATCGCACCTGATGAATATGGGTTTAATGCCCTGGAATCTAATTAATTCCTTGGAACTTCATTGACTAACTCCTACAACAGCGGACTTAATCATTGAATAGCTCTTGCAGAAAGGATTGTGGGAATCTTTTTGAGAGACTACTCATCCAAATGAGCAAACTGACCGTACTAATCTAATAGCGAGGATTTTGATCATGGCTAGACTTACCGTTCCACCCAATTTCATCGGCACCCCCGGTACTGACATTTTAGTTGGGAAAGAGTTAAATACATTATCGGCAATTGGTATTGATATTTTAACTGGAGGTTTTATTCGTACACGCTCAGGGAATGACACTATTATAGGCAAGGGTAAAGGTTCTGGCGTCTTGGGTGACAACAGCGGCGATGGTGGTACTGGGACAGGCATCATTAATAATGGCAGTCTGAATGCAGGGGACGGAGAAGACACGATTACTGGCATCGGTACTGGCAGCATCGGCGGGAAGTTACGGCATCGTCGGCAGCAACGGCGGCGATGGTGGTACTGGGACAGGCATCGTTAATAATGGCAGTCTAAATGCAGGGGATGGAGAAGACACGATTACTGGCATCGGTACTGGCGGCGACGGTGAGATAGACCAAAATAAGAGCGGTGACGGCGGTACTGGAACAGGCATCAGCAACAGTGACAAGCTGAATGCAGGGGATGGAAATGATACTATTATCGGCATCGGTACTGGCGGCACTGACGGTGGTAGTGGGATAGGAATCGCTAACAGTGGCAATCTGAATTCAGGGGACGGAAAAGATACTATCATCGGCACTGGTACTGGTGGCAACGGCGGCATTATCAACAACAGCGGATATGGTGGGAATGGGACTGGCATCACTAACAGTGGCAGTTTGAATACAGAAGACGGAGAAAACACGATTACTGGCATTGGTACTGGCGGCATCGGTACTGACAGCCAAGCTGGCGGCAACGGCGGGAATGGGACTGGCATCAGCAACAGTGGCAGTTTGAATGCAGGGGACGGAAAAGACACGATCACTGGCACTGGTAGTGGCGGCATCGGCGGTTTTGGCGAAGGTCTCTACAGCGGTAGCGGTGGTACTAGGACTGGCATCAGCAACAGTGGCAAACTGAATACCAAAGATGGGGAAGACACGATCACTGGCACCGGTATTGGTGGCATCAGCGGTGAGGGTGACCTCAGCCGCAACGCTGGGAATGGGACTGGCATCGTTAACAGTGGCAGTCTGAATGCAGGGGATGGAAAAGACGCGATCGCTGGCACCGGTACTGGTGGCATCGGTGGCAAGGGCTACGACTTAAGCGGCAACGGCGGGAATGGGACTGGCATCGTTAACAGTGGCAGTCTGAATGCAGGGGATGGAAAAGACGCGATCGCTGGCACCGGTACTGGTGGCAAGGGCGGGGCTAGCAGCTCTAGCTTTGCTTCCCCTGGTGGCAACGGCGGTACTGGAATCGGCATCAGCAACAGTAACAAACTAGATACCGGAAACGGAGAAGACACCATCTTTGGCATCGGTACTGGTGGGAATGGCGGTATCGGCGACAGCGGTGCTGGGACTGGCATCCAGAACACTAAAGACGGCACCATTACTACAGGGTCGGACAACGACACAATTACTGGTTATGGCAACAGTTCAGGAAAAAACGCCACCACCTATGGCATCTTCAACGACGGAGTCATTGATACCGGCAATGGTTCTGACATCATTATCGGACAGGCTACAACAACAATTGGTGATACTGCCTATGGCATTTATGGAAAAGGAATCATTAGGACTGGCGATAGCAATGACAAAATTATTGCCACCAGCATCCTAGATGGAGTTCAACAGAAAGTCTCTATCGGTGGCGGAATCAAGATTAATCTGGGCACTGGAAATGACTATTTCAAAGGATTCGGCGCTGCAACTGTTGATGGCGGGGACGGTTTTGATACTCTCGATTTGAAAGCTTTTAATCGCTCTCAACTCATCGTATCTGGTGTTATTTCTGGCAATACCCTTAAAAGTGCCAACATCACTTTCAACAACAATGGAAACTCCATTAGCTTGTCTACCACTGGCTTTGAGAAATTTATCTTTGCAGATAGCTCTTTCTGCTACAGCACTTTGGCAAATGGGGCATAGGTTTGTTAATTCCTCTATCTGGTGTTTTAACCCCTGAGTGTCTAACCTACTCCTTGGTGTTGTTTGCTCTTAAGCTAAAAAAGCATCTACCAGCGTATATACTCTTAACTCCAAACTTGCATAGATTTACTGTAACTCAGAGATTATTCGGGTATATGCAGTTTAGCTGTAACAATCAAGTGACGACAATCACACTTATGTATGATTAGGATCGTCTCCCTGCGATGGCTAACTAGGCATAATTAATGACAACTGAACTCTAGCCGAGTCATTAATAGGGAACACACTTAATTGCCGACAGCCTTAATCAAGGACTGTCGGTTTTTTATGTCCGTATATCCTTTATCCTTTGAGAAATGCCTCATGACGCCATTTGCTTCTCCTTGGCTAGCCTCTCACAAATGGGAGAAGCTAGCGCCAAGGCGAACAAGTCGGGCATTGTCCGCTCAACGCAGTGGCTTCCCTATGCCCCATAACTATACCCAATAAAATTTCCCCACAACTGGTTGGTAACTTGACAAAGATTTTGCCACAGCCACTACCAAATGTGGGGAGGGTATGATCAAATTGGGGATTTTATGCCTATTGAGCGCTAACATCTTGCGCTCACTCTAGTAGACCGGAAGTATACTCCTAGAACTAGCACACACTTTGTATTAAGACATCGCTTGAATGATGTAATCAAAGTAAGGTGCTGCTTCGGCTGCGTCTTCCGCACTCAGTAAGCTAAGGGCGGCTGTTTTGAGGGAATTGATCGCTTCTACCATTCCAGGCACGGGAACGCCCAATGAATTGTACATTTCTCGCACACCAATCAAACCAATCTTTTCAATTGGCTCTTTGTCGCCGGCAAGTACACCATAAGTGATTAGACGTAAGTACCAGCCAAAATCACGGATACATAGAGAGCGTTGGCGTTCTCCGTAAGCATTACCTCCGGGGGAGATAAAGTCAGGACGCTTCTGCCAAAGTTGTTTGGTTGCTTCCTGAACTATCTTTTTTTCGTTTTCGGCTAAGGTAGCAGCAATCCGCGTCCGTTGTACGCCGGTTTGCAAAAAGTCTTTGATATTTTTAAGTTCGCCACTGCTGGGATAACGCAGTTCGTCGTCGGCTTTGAGAATAACTTGGCTAATTACAGTCATGATTATTGAAATCACCTGAAATATTATCTGTTAGTTTAGCGAGTCTGAGGTACACAAGTGAAGGGATAGGAGCTACTTATGTATTGAATTTATCTGTTTGGGAAGATCAGGGAGGTGAGGAAGCAGGAGAGCAGGGAGCAGGGAGCAGGGAGGAAAGAGGTAGTTTTTCATTTTCCCGCTTGGAAGAGCAGCACCCTGTCCCTCTGCTTCTTCCCAATGCCTGATGACGCCACTTGCTTTAAGCTGGGGAACCCGTCTAACGCAGTGGCTCCCCCATGTCCAATGTCCAATAACTAATAACTAATGACTAAAATAATTTGGCAACAGGGTGAATTAATTGAAATGACGATCGCTAACCTGGGTGATACAGGCGATGGTGTGGGACGCGCTGATGAGCGTGTTGTGTTTGTCCCAGATACTGTACCAGGCGATCGCGCCATTGTCCGCTTAGTACATGTTAAACCCAAATACGCCCACGGGAAGCTCCAGCAACTATTGTCACCATCCCCCCACCGGATACGACCTAGTTGTATTGTGGCTGACAAGTGCGGTGGTTGCCAGTGGCAGCAGATTAATTATGATTACCAGCTAGCAGCCAAGCAAAATCAAGTTATCCAAGCTTTGGAGCGCATTGGCGGTTTTGTCCAACCACCAGTAGATCCGGTACTTGCTGCTCTTTCTGCATTCGGCTACCGTAACAAATCTACATATCCTCTGGGTACATCGGCAACAGGACAGGTACAAGCTGGTTACTACCAAAAAGGTAGCCACCAATTAATTAATTTAAATCAATGTCCAGTCCAAGACGCGCGATTAAATCCCTTACTTGCCGAAGTTAAGCAGGATATCCAACAGCAGGGTTGGCAAATTTATGACGAACAGCGTCACCAGGGAAAAATTCGCCATCTGAGTTTACGCATTGGCCGACACACAGGAGAAATGTTGCTGACTTTGGTAGTGAAGGACTGGAATTTATCAGGAATTGAAACCCAAGCCCAGGAATGGTTAAAGCGCTATCCCCAGTTAGTGGGAGTGTCGCTCAATCGCAACTCTGATCGCACAAATGCTATCTTTGGCTTAGAAACCCGTTGCATTGCTGGAGTCCCACACCTGCGTGAAAATTTTGCTGGACTGGAATTTCAAGTGCGCCCAGATACATTTTTCCAAGTGTATACAGAAACAGCAGAGGCACTATTGCAGATAATTCAATCAGAACTCAATCTTCAAGGGCATGAGTTGCTAGTTGATGCCTACTGTGGTATTGGGACTTTAACTTTACCCCTCGCGAAAAAAGTACGCCAAGCTACAGGATTAGAAGTACAACCAGCAGCTGTAGGCCAAGCTATTTTGAATGCCCAGCGTAACAGAATTGATAATGTGACATTCCAAGTCGGAGCAGTAGAGAAATTGCTGACAAAAATGGGCACAATACCAGAAGTAGTAATACTTGATCCGCCACGTAAGGGGTGCGATCGCGCTGTGATCGACACTTTGCGGCAATTGAAACCATCTCAGATCGTTTACGTCAGCTGTAAAGTAGCCACCCTTGCCCGCGACCTGAAATTGATTTGTCAAGATGGGCAATATACTATCACACGAGTACAACCTGCTGATTTTTTTCCTCAAACTGCTCATGTTGAAGCTGCCGCCTTTCTTGTGCTATCACATTTTGACAAGGGAACTAAATCTTTTAAAAAAACTGAAATTTGAGATTTGTAGTCTACTGCATACCAAAGATGCTAAAATTGAATTAAGCTAAAAATAGATAGAAAATCATTTTGGTTTAAATAAATTCAAGCTGCATAGGCTCTTAAAAATATGAATTGGATTGTGTAAATTAAAAATCGGCAATTAACTAGAGTATGCCAATACTCTCTTAAATTACCAGCAGCTTTTTAAGTTGCTAGCTTGATTATCAAACTTATCCCAGCCGTTATATATCTAAACAATCCCAACTCATAGATACAGCCAATGCTCCCTAGCATTTTCAAAATTTAGTTTTAAAGACGCAAGTTTGAAGGCAGCATGACCACCTCAAGTTTTATCAGGGTGCCTGTAATAGCAAACTGATGTCTAGCTAACTGAAAGCTATGGGGTTTCTCTTGTGATTACAATTTCACTCCGTCCAGTTGGACGTTATTGGGGCACTATTAGTTTTGCCTCAACCCTCTATCTTTGTCCAATATTAGATTTACTGTTGGCAGAAATCCCAGCAAAGTTACAAGCAGAATTGCGGCTAGGACTTCAAGAAGCCCTAGTAAACGCCGCTAAACATGGCAATAATCTTGATCCAAGTAAGACAGTTGTAGTTCGTTTTTCCTTAATAGATAATCAATATTGGTGGATAATATCAGACCAGGGTAGTGGCTTTACTCCTTCATCTACTAGTGATGAAGAGCCAACAGACTATCTCCCACCAGATGAATCAGAAAGTGGCCGTGGTTTATGTCTTCTCCATCAAATTTTTGATCAGGTGGAGTGGAACCGCAAAGGCACAGAATTGAGGCTTTGTAAACAAATGGAAAATCGCCGAGGACTATCTCTGCGACGGTAGCTTATTTAAAAGTTAGGAGTTAGGAGTTAGGAGTAGAGACGCGATTAATCGCGTCTCTACAGGAGTTAGGAGTTTAAAACTTTTAACTCATCACTCTTAACTCCTAACTTTTTCCATGAGTTGGACAGGGAGGCGCAGAAATAGAGCGATCTAACCAACCAACTGCTTGTTCTAATCTAGCTTGAGCTTCTTGTGGTTGATTCTTTAAAAGATACACAATAGCTGCTGCCACTTGTTCATTAGCGCGGGAATTGCGGTTAGACTTGAGGCGATGCCAATCGTTAGGGGAAATGCTCAGTCTTTCCATCAAGGCTTGAGCTAGTTCCAGTGTAGTCAGTTCATTCAGTTGGCTGGTTTGAGACAGCTGGGTAGATTGGGACATAATTATGAGTGCTGTTAGCGATAGCGGGCGTTTAGCCTGTGCTGTTAGTGGATAGCTATGGTTTAGCCCGTGCTGAGTCAAAACTCATAGTTTTAATTTTGACTACTGGCAGACTTGCATTTAATCTTAGTTTACTACTTGTACATGAAGCCGTCTAAACAATCACAGCCGTCAGGGGAAAATCCACAACCAGATTTTGAACAAGAATTGGAGGAAGTAGAGCGATCGTTCCTGTCTTTAAAAGAGCGTTATGATCAAGTGCAACGTGATCACCAACAACAGGCACAATGGCAACAGCGCCGCGATCAACTGAAGCACAATAAATCTCAGACACCACAAATCAAAGCAGAGTTACGGCAAATTCAACAGCAGTTGGAAATGCTAGAACTAAACTTAGAAAGCCAGTTATTTTCTTGGCGTAGCCTAAAGAAACCTTTCTGGCAAGTCGTCCGCTTTGGTGGAATGGGCGTTATTATAGGCTGGATATTAAAGTCTTATGCTGGGTAATCCCAATTTTGGATTTTAGATTTTGGATTTTGGATTGGGTTAAATCGTTAACATTCTTTAATAGCCGTACTCCTGACGTTGACGAAATATAAGTTACATAATATGGTAAATCGACGGATTGCAGAAATATTGCGAAGTGGTCAACCTGATGAGTCCCTCCAAGTTCAAGGCTGGGTACGGACAAAGCGCGAGTCCAAAGGGTTTGCTTTTATTGAAGTCAATGACGGCTCATCACTAACTAATTTGCAAGTCGTCATTAATCAGGATTTGCCAGATTATGAAGCTATATTGAAAAAATTGAATACAGGTGCTGCTGTTGAGGTGACAGGGGTACTAGTGGCTTCTCTTGGTAAAGGACAGAGGATTGAGTTGAAAGCCGAGACAGTGAAAGTCTACGGTGAAGCTGATCCCGATACATATCCCCTGCAAAAGAAACGCCATTCCTTTGAGTTTCTGCGAACCATTGGACATTTGCGATCGCGTACCAATTCTTTTGGTGCTGTTTTCCGCGTCAGAAATGCTTGTTCGACAGCAATTCACCAATTTTTTCACGAAAGAGGCTTTCTGTGGGTACATACCCCGATCATCACTGCTAGCGACTGTGAAGGCGCGGGTGAACTTTTTAGTGTTACCAGTTTAGATTTAAAGAATATTCCTCGTACACAAAACCAAGCAGTAGATTACAGCCAAGACTTTTTTGCTAAACCGACATATTTAACAGTTAGCGGCCAGTTGGAAGCAGAAGTTATGGCGATGGCGTTTTCTAACGTCTACACCTTTGGGCCTACCTTCCGTGCAGAAAATTCCAACACCTCCCGCCACCTAGCAGAATTTTGGATGGTTGAGCCAGAAATGGCTTTTTGTGACCTAGAAGGCGATATGGATTTAGCTGAGGCGTTTCTCAAACACATTTTTAAATATGTGTTGGAAACTTGCCCAGAAGACATGGAATTTTTCAATGAACGCATTGATAAGTCTGTGTTGGCGACAGCCGAAAATATTATTAATAATCAATTTGAGCGCTTAACTTACACAGAAGCGATCGCACTTTTAGAAAAAGCTGATGTTAAGTTTGAATATCCTGTGAGTTGGGGTTTAGACTTACAATCAGAACACGAACGTTACTTGGCTGAACAATTATTTAAAAAGCCTGCGATCGTTACAGATTATCCAGCGCAAATCAAAGCTTTTTATATGCGCTTGAATGACGATGAAAAAACTGTCCGCGCAATGGATATTCTTGCACCCAAAATTGGCGAGATTGTTGGCGGTTCCCAGCGTGAAGAACGTTTGGAAGTTCTAGAACGCCGCGTGTTAGCACAAGGATTAAACCCAGAAGAATTGTGGTGGTATCTTGATTTGCGTCGTTATGGTACTGTTCCCCATGCTGGTTTTGGACTAGGTTTTGAACGACTCGTGCAATTTATGACGGGGATGGGAAATATTCGTGATGTGATTCCCTTTCCCCGTACACCGCAAAGTGCTGAGTTTTAATTTAGATTTACACCTGGCAATTGGAAATAGCCAGGTCTTTGACTATTGTGGATAAAGAGAAATCCAACTGAACATATTTATCATGAGTCTACAAGACCAAACCATTGGTAAAATCCGGCAAATACCAGAATCTTTAGTTCAGGAAGTGAGTGATTTTATAGACTTCCTATTAATTAAGCATCGCAGTAATAACTGGGAATTATGGCTTCAATTTAATGAGTCGGTGGAAATAGTGGAATCAGATTTTTCTGACTATTTATCTAATTTGGAAGATTATGAAGAACGCTTGGTGCGTGGGAAAATTCAGTGGTAGATATCACACGGGGAGATGTGCTTTTGTGTGATCTCAATCCCGTTGTTGGTACAAAACAAGCAGGAATTAGACCTGTTGTAGTGGTGCAAATTGATCGGGCAAATGCTGTTAGTCCTCATACCATTATTGCACCATTAACCTCAAAAATTAGACGGGCTATTTTAGCCTCTGATGTGTTTGTACCTGCTGGTATCGGTGGTTTAAACCAAGATTCTGTAGTGCTTTATGAGCAACTTAAAGTTGTTGATAAATGACTGATTCGCGCATAATCTCACTCCTTAATATCTTGCTAATTACATTTTTATTTAGCACCAGTCCTGCTTAAATTCCACTGACAGCAGCTATATTTCTTTGTAGCTGGCGAGGTTACAACAATTGTTGTAACCCTACAGATTGGCTATATTAAATCTGCTCGAAAACCACTATAAAATGACAATCAACCTCATAACTGCCGAATTATGAGCAATTCTTTACATTTACTACATCTAAATTAATGGTTTGCAAAGGCAAATACTTTCTTGCTTGCCTGCGTGGGATAAGTGACGCTAATGTTAAAAGAAATCGTGCAAAGCAAAACCTTTATCCAAGAAGTCGAGTAGGAAGCTACAATGGTAATTCCAAATAAATAGGTAAAATTTAATATTGATATTTTAGATAGTAGACGCACCCAAACTCGTATCCAAGTTCGCATTACTAAAGACTTGCATGAGGAACCAGTCATTTCACGACTGCTTCCTCACTATGGGGTAACAGTCATTATTGCTGATACTCAGGTAAGCGCAAACGTGCCACAATATAGCTGCTTCGATCTGGAACTGCGAGGTACTGTTTCTCAGATTGAAAGTGCCCTAACTTACCTGGATGAACTGGATTTACAAGTTTTGCACGAATCCAGCCCTGAAGAAGATGGGTGGTAATCAATTTTCGATTTCGGACTTTGGATTTTAGATTAATAATCCAAAATCCAAAATCTAAAATCGGCTATGCCATTTGATTTTCAATCGCCCACCGCGCTAGTTCAGTGCGGTTGTGGAGATTAGTTTTGCCCAACATATTGGACACATGGCTTTCAACCGTGCGCTGACTAACATTTAGTTCTTCAGCAATTTCCCGGTTAGCTAAACCCCTAGCGACAAACTGGACTACTTTCAGTTCGGTTGGGGTTAATTGCACATCGAAGGGAACCTGGATACGGGAACCGTTTTCGCCTCCTTTTGCTTGGTGTTCTTTCCAACGGATAGTTTGTTTCAGCGAGGATTCAACTTGGGCTACAAGTTCTTCTGGTTCAAAGGGCTTGACCATATAAACATCAGCACCTTTATTCAGACCCTTAACTCGGTCTGCACTTTGTCCCTTAGCTGAAAGGAAAAGAACCGGAATCCAGCTGGTGCGTTCGTTTTGCCGGACTTGTTCCACAAAAGTATATCCGTCCATTTCCGGCATCATCACGTCGCAGATGATCATGTCTGGAACATCTTGCTCTAAAATTTCCAGAGCTTCACGTCCATTTTCGGCGGTGATGACTTCATATCCCCGGAATTCTAAGTAATCCTTCACCAGCAAGATGAGGTTAGGGTCATCATCAATCAATAGAAGTCGTTTGTGATCTTTCATGCTGGGCTCTTTCATAGCAGTGGCACTTGTCGCGCTTCGGTCCATCAAGGTCTTGAATATTTATCCTCTATGGTGGGTTATTTCGAGATGTTGTCCTTTTTCCTACTTAACTTGCCTTTGCTGTCTCGAAATCTCAAAAATGCCGAGCACTTTCAAGAGACTAGTAGCTCGATAGCAAAAGTCCAGCAAGGATACGTATAGCAGTAGTATCTATAATGCGCTATTATATATCGCATTGAAAGTGGCGGGCGAAAAAACACTGATTAAATAATAATCTTTCTGACTCCCAAGTAAGTATTGGCTTAAAGATGACCCTACCTCAAAACCAACCCGCACTTTCTTAAAGCTTACTGCTATACCATATCCTTCGGTTGTTAAGCCTCTATGAGGTGTTCACAAGAAACTAGGGAAGTTTCTGGCAAAGGATGGCTTAAAAATGCATATTCTTCTACCACCTTATTGCCTATTAAGTGTTCTTGGATGATCCGCTCAATAACTTTTGGGTTTGCTTGGCGATACCAGACCCCATCAGGGTAAACCACCATTATGGGTCTAGAACAACAAACGCGCAAGCAGTTGGCTTTAGTTCTAAAGACGCAAATGGGATGACTCTGTGGCGGCTGATCAAGTTTTAACTCTTTAAGTCGCTTTTTTAAGTATTCCCAGGATTCCAGACTAGCTCGTTTTGAGCAGCAGTTAGCAATTGTCTGGTCAGCGCAAATAAAAATGTGTCGCTGAATTTTTGCAAGTCCTAAAGTTTCTACACAATTACTCAGGGCTTTATGTTCTGGAGATTTAGTAGTTTTAGGGATTTGATGGCTGGACTGGATCACTGTATTGTTACTTATCGAGTGGCTCCCTGATTACAGTTCTATAACAATTTCTAAGCTTTGCAAATAAAGTTGACTGAGAAAGGGACTGGGGAATGGGGACTGGGGACTGGGGAATGGGGAAGAATTCTTATAACTCCTAACTCCCAACTCCCTTTGACCATATAAAAAATATTCGTAACTTACAGAACAGAACTTTAAAAGTAGAAATACTCAACCATTTATACTTAAGCATACCTAAGTACACGATGATCTTCTAGTTCGGGAACCCGTACTCAAGGAATTCTTGCCATTGGACGCCACTTTTCGGTAGATTAGCACTCAGGAGTTGAGAGTGCTAAACTCTGGAGAAAATAATATGGCAGCTTTATCTTTAAGCGTTTCTACAGTTAAACCTTTGAGCGATCGCGTTTTCGTAAAAGTGAGCGCCTCTGAGGAAAAGACCGCAGGTGGTCTGTATTTGCCCGACACCGCCAAGGAAAAGCCCCAGGTAGGGGAAGTAGTCGCCCTTGGCCCTGGCAAGCGTAACGATGACGGTAGCCGTCAGGAATTGGAAATTAAAGTCGGCGATAAGGTGCTGTACTCTAAGTACGCTGGCACTGACATCAAACTCGGCACCGAAGAATATGTACTGCTTTCTGAAAAAGACATTTTAGCAGTCGTTATCTAGTGGGGTATAGGGAATGGGGCATAGAAATCATTAGCAATGCCCGATGCCCGATCCCCAATTCAAGAAAAAATTGACTTATTCCCGGAATTTAGACACCTATGGCAAAGCGCATTATCTACAACGAAAACGCCCGTCGCGCCCTAGAACGAGGCATTGACATCCTGGCTGAGGCTGTAGCTGTTACCCTTGGCCCCAAAGGTCGTAACGTAGTTCTAGAAAAGAAATTTGGCGCACCGCAAATTGTCAATGACGGTGTAACGATCGCCAAAGAAATTGAATTAGAAGACCACATTGAAAACACTGGCGTAGCTTTGATTCGTCAAGCTGCTTCTAAAACCAACGATGCTGCGGGCGATGGCACCACAACTGCCACCGTTTTAGCTCATGCGATCGTCAAAGAAGGCTTGCGGAACGTTGCAGCTGGTGCTAACGCGATTTCGCTCAAGCGTGGTATAGACAAAGCTACTGCCTTCCTCGTAGAAAAAATTGCTGAACACGCCCGTCCAGTGGAAGATTCCAAAGCCATTGCCCAAGTTGGTGCGATCTCGGCTGGTAATGACGAAGAAGTCGGTCAGATGATTGCTCAAGCAATGGACAAAGTGGGCAAGGAAGGTGTAATTTCCCTAGAAGAAGGGAAATCTATGTTCACCGAGTTGGAAATTACTGAAGGGATGCGCTTTGACAAAGGCTACATCTCTCCCTATTTCGCCACCGACGCTGAACGGATGGAAGCGGTTTTTGATGAGCCTTTCCTACTGCTGACCGATAAGAAAATCGCCCTAGTACAAGACCTCGTACCAGTCTTAGAGCAAGTTGCTCGTGCTGGTCGTCCTTTGGTGATTATTGCCGAAGATATCGAAAAAGAAGCTTTGGCAACCTTAGTGGTAAACCGTTTACGCGGTGTACTCAACGTTGCTGCTGTTAAGGCTCCTGGCTTTGGCGATCGCCGCAAAGCACTGCTAGAAGACATCGCTGTTTTGACTGGTGGTCAACTAGTTACTGAAGATGCTGGTCTGAAACTAGACAACACCAAGCTGGATAGCCTGGGTAAAGCTCGCCGCGTCACCATCACCAAGGACAGCACCACAATTGTTGCCGAAGGTAACGAAGCTGCTGTTAAGGCTCGTGTCGAGCAGATTCGTCGTCAAATCGACGAAACCGAATCTTCCTACGACAAAGAGAAACTGCAAGAGCGTCTTGCTAAACTCTCTGGTGGTGTCGCTGTGGTGAAAGTGGGTGCAGCCACCGAAACCGAAATGAAAGACAAGAAACTGCGCCTAGAAGACGCTATCAACGCTACTAAAGCTGCTGTGGAAGAAGGTATCGTTCCTGGCGGTGGTACAACTCTGGCTCACCTCGCTCCTGATTTGGAAACTTGGGCGAAGGAAAATCTTAAGGATGAAGAGTTGATTGGTGCGTTAATTGTCGTTCGTGCCTTACCCGCACCTCTGAAGCGGATTGCTGAAAACGCCGGTCAGAATGGTGCTGTAATCGCTGAACGCGTGAAAGAGAAAGAATTTAGTGTTGGCTACAACGCTGCAACAAACGAATTCGTCGATTTGTTAGCTGCTGGTATTGTTGACCCTGCTAAAGTGACTCGTTCTGCTCTGCAAAACGCTGCTTCTATCGCTGGTATGGTGTTGACAACCGAATGTATCATAGTTGACAAGCCTGAGCCTAAGGATGGCGCTCCGGCTGGCGCTGGCGCTGGTGGCGGAGACTTCGATTACTAATACTTTGTAGTTACATAATTTGTGAAAACAGCTGCTTCCCTTTTGGAGGCGGCTGTTTTTTTATGTTACGCAGAAGAGCCAGTGCGTTGCGCGGGTTCCCCTGTAGCAGCTGGCATCGCGTAGAGAGGAAAAAGAGGGTGAGTTACGACAACGCTTGTAAATATTTAGCTGAAAAGTACCCTGCTGATTTTGTGCGTTGGTTGCTTGGGGTAGAGGTGCAACAAATTGAAGTCTTAAAAACGGAACTCACCCTTGAACCAATTCGTGCGGATTCTGTGACATTTTTGCAAGCAGCTAACCAAATTTTGCACATTGAATTTCAAACTTTGGCGAAATCTAATCCGGCGCTTAATCTCCGAATGCTCGATTATTCTGTGAGGTTGAAGCGTCAATACCGTTGTCCTGTAGTGCAAGTGCTAATCTTTTTGCAGGAAACTACTAACGAAATGGCTTTTACTGAAGAATATCGGGACAATACGACGATTCACCAATATCAGGTTGTTCGTCTTTGGGAGCAAGATTCAACAATATTTTTAGTTAATCCGGCGCTGTTACCTTTAGCAAGTTTGACGCGAACTGACTCGCCGCAAACTTTACTGGCACAAGTGGCTGAACAAGTCGCTACAATTCCAGATAGGGAGGAGCGACAAAATATTGCGGGTTGTGTAGAAATTTTAGCAGGTTTACGGTTTGACAAAGATTTGGTTCGTCAATTTTTACGGGAGGATATTATGAAAGAGTCTGTAATTTATCAAGATATCGTTCAAAAGGAAGCGTTTAAATTGATTAGTCGTCAGCTTAGACGGCGCTTTAGTGATATTGATGCATCATTAGTTGAGCAGGTTCAGAGTTTATCTGCTGAACAGTTAGAGGAGTTGGGAGAAGAACTGCTTGATTTTTCTAAAATTGCTGATTTGGTAGCTTGGTTAGAGCAGCAATAAAGGAACTAATAAAAATGATTTATTTTTAAAGCTGCATCTTCTATAACTTCTACGATCGCTCTTAATAAGTTTGCAATTTATGATCCTTCCATTATCTACCTACTCGTTGAATAAATTCTTTAGTTAATTTCACCATAGAATCATGAGAATCATCATATTTTTGTTTATATGTCAAATAATTACTCAATTCTAAACCTTCTGCAATTTTTGCTCTTTCTAAAATTTTGCTTTCAAAAACTGGTGGATAGAACGGATTCACACTAATAGAGTTTAAATGTTCAGTTTGAGCTTTAGTTCCGTTGTAACGCGAAATCAAAGTTCCTACTGTTTTTAATTTATGTATATAATATTTATTAAACTTTTCAATCTGTTCAAGTAACAAATCTAATCCATGAATTGACATTCTGTTTAGTACACAGGGTATTATTAAACCATCACTAGCTAAGAAGGCACTTTTAATTACTGTGTTGATATTTGGGGCACAGTCTATTAAAATATAGTCATAATTATTTAATAAAGGTTTGAGTATTGTACGAATAAGCTCAACAGGTTTTAAGTTACAAGAATAATAGCCCGATGGCAATTCCCCTTGAATTTCAAATAACCTTGGGCTACTAGGTATTAGATGTAATTGGGCAAAGGAATTTCTATTTCTAACATTTGAAATGTTTTGTTTAACTATAAAATTTTCGCTTTTAATATTTTCTAAAAAATATTCAGGATCTTTAAATAAATAAGGTAATGTCAATCTTTTACTTTCAAATTGTCTTTCCCAAACATCTTCAGACATTAAAGCACTAGTCAAATTAGTTTGAGGATCAAGGTCAATAACTAGCACTCGCTTACCACACATGGTATCGCCTGCTAAATATTCCGCTAATGCCATAACGATGGTAGTTTTGCCAACTCCACCCTTGAGGTTGCAAATGCTTATCACTTTAGCTGTCATAATTTCTGGTAGATTGACGCATTTCATGGGCTACAGTTCTATGTTTCCCTGAAAATATGCCCAACTAACAGGTTCATTTCCACTTTTACATCAAAACCCATGAGCCAAATTAATCCTGAAACAACCCCCTTACATACCTTAAATCCACTCAACCGATTTTCTGACAAAGCGGAGGATTATGTAAAATATCGACCAAGCTACCCCACAGATAGAATTGATATTATCTTAAAAGGATTAGGTGAAGTAATTTAAAAATAAAAATGGGAATTATAAGAACTAGGGTGCGTTAATTCACTTTCAATAAATATTAGGATTCACATGGCACAACCAAAATATGAAGGTTATTGCGAATGCACTCCTACCAAATTAGTCCGAGAAAAGTTTGGAGATGTCAATGTTTTTACACAAAATGCTAAATCACTCTTAACAAAAGCTACTGGTTTTATTGGTGATTATGATTTTACTCTAAATCCTTACAGGGGATGTCAATACGGTTGTAGTTATTGCTATGCTGCTGCATTTACCCCTAATGCTCAAATGCGTGAAGACTGGGGTAAATGGGTAATTTTTAAGGAAAATGCTGCTGAGATTTTAGCGAAAGAATTAAAAAAATGGTATGAAAAGAATCCCCAGATTCCTCCTAGTATATACATGAGTAGTGTTACTGATCCTTATCAACCACTTGAATCGAAACATCAACTGACTCGTCGGTTATTGGATGTAATGCTTGATGTGAGTATTGACAGTTATCCAACTCCAACTTTGGTGATTCAAACTCGTAGCCCAATTATTACTAGAGATATTGATTATTTACAACGATTTAAGCGATTGCGAATTAATATGAGCATTCCCACTGGTAGCGAATTAGTGAGAAAAGATTTTGAACCGCGATCGCCCAGTATTAAAGCCAGACTAAATGCTCTCACTAAAATTAAACAAAGTATTGATTATTTCAAAGGTTTTCTTCCCAAAATTTCTATCACTATTACCCCTCTACTTCCTACTTTACCAACTGATGAAGCTGCTTTTATTGACAAACTAGCCATCGCTGATAGAGTTGTAATTCAAGCTTTTCATCCAAGCCAGAGTCGTTCTCTTATGGCATCAACTCGCCAAGAAGCTGAAGAAATTAAGCAAAAATACGCTTGGTGGTATGAGGATGAGAAATTAAGCTATATGAAATTTAAGGAAAAGTTAGTTTCTCGGCTTCCAGGTGTAGAAATTATGGAAGGCAAAGAGGGATTTGGTTATGAATAATCCTATCGTAAATTGGTGGCGAAGTCAGCAGTTAAAATTATCTTTAAAACGTGGGGATATCCGACGTGCAGTCCAACTATTGCAGGAGATTCAAAAATCAGGTGCAACATTCTCATGGTTAGAAAAACTATTTAGGGATAAACTCCAACTTGAACGTTATTCCCAAGAATACAAACGACAAACAGAAACTTTAAGTAAACAACTAACAGAAGCATCTCAGCAAAAAGCTAATCACATATTAATGCCAGATGAGGAATTTGTTAAATATATCTATAAAATTTTTAATTTAATACAACACGATGAATATAAACTGCAATCTACTGGTATTGATGAACGGATATTTGATGATTTTGAATCAAGGCTAGTTGAATATCTTAAAGAAGAATTTAGCAAGATTCCTGATAAACAATTATTTATTAAACTAGAAGATGCTCTTGAGGATATTAATAACTTAAAAATTGGACAAGACCCAGACTACCGTTTTAGTCTAACTCCTCATGTCTACTTTATGAAGTATTTTTTAGAAAATGTATATTGCATATATTTAGCTTGGTTTCTCATTTACCAGGATGCTTTACTACCAAGTAAGGTTAATATCCTTGATATTGCAGCAGGCCCAGGAACAGTTGCTTATGGTTTAGCTTTATTTCTCCAAAGTAGTAGCGGTTTTTTTCATATCCCGCAAATGCACATATCTTACTACTCTTTAGAAAAACAAGATGCTTTCCAGTTTCGTGGACTTCAGTTTTGGCGACGATATATAGAGTCGCGTCTAACCACAGTGAATGCTTACTTCCGCTTTGTTACTACTGATATTTTTACTTGGGAAACTCAATCAAATAATCTACCAAAGACTTTTTCGACTTTATCGTAATTTCCCACTGCTTCTTTGCAGATCCAGCCAAGAGGGTTGAAGCTAATAATACTTACAAGCAAATATTTGTCAGTAGCTTAAAAGAATCAGGTTATGTTCTGCTAATTGTGCAAGATAAAAAGTTATTCAAAATTTATGATGCTCAACAAATTGAAAATCAAGCGTCGGAAAAAAATGTAGTAGATAAATTTATGGCAGAATTGGGATTAGAATTAATCTGGTATAAATATCTCACTTCAACAGGTTCAAGAAAACCTTCTTCTGGTGCTGATTTTGCTAAGATAGCTAAAGAAAAATTACCAAAACAACTATATATGAATCCAATAGTCCAACAGTATTTTGGTCAAAAGTATCAGTCATGCTATGCATTAGATGATTATGTAATATTGGCGAAAAAATCATCATAAATTACAAGGGAAGCCGCAAATAATACATTAAATAAATATAAGCTATCTGAACTTTAATCTTAAATTTATAAATGACTTGCAACTCAGAAATAGCAGAAGGTTGGCATGGCAAACTTAATTTAGTCTATGCCGATCGCCAGGGTAAAACCCAATTAATTTACAATCACCAACAAGCGCCCCTGAAGGTACAACGCCCATTTTACCCAGAAGGGGAAAAACTTTGCCATAGCGTCATTTTACACACAGCTGGGGGAATGGTGGGAGGCGATCGCTTATCCTCTAACATCCACCTCCAACCCCAAGCCCAAGCCTTAATCACTACAGCTGCTGCAAGCAAGATATATCGCAGCAATGGCTTACAAGCTAGACAAACCATCCAAATGCAAGTTGACGCTGGTGCTTGTTTAGAATGGTTGCCGCAAGAGACAATTTTATTTAACGGTGCGATTTATCGGCAAGATTTACGGATAGAATTAGCAACCGGGGCCAGTTGGTTAAGCTGGGAAATTACCCGATTTGGTCGCAGTGCTAGAGGAGAGAAATTCTTGCAAGGGGAATGGCGATCGCACACGGAAATTTGGCAAAAAGGCGTTCCTTTATGGATTGATCGGCAATGGTTACTGGGTAGCGAAGACATTTTCCACAGTCCCCACGGCTTGGCTGGAAAACCAATAGTAGGTAGTCTAGTTTGGGTTGGTGGTGCAGTTTCAGCAGAAATTGTCCAAAAAACGCGAAATTTATGGAATGGGGAAGGAGAAGCGGGTGTTACCAGCTTACAATATGGATTATTGTGTCGATATCGCGGTTTTTCTACATCTGAGGTGAGAAACTGGTTTATTAATGTTTGGCAGCTGCTGCGAGTTTCTTTTTTGAATCGTGGTAATTGTATACCAAGAGTGTGGCAGGTTTGAACATAGACGCGTAGCGGCTTGCCGCAGGCTACCACAGAGGCGCAGAGAACTCAGAGGAGGAGGTACTAATGCAACTTACGCCGCAGGAAAAAGATAAGCTATTAATTTTTACTGCTGCTTTATTAGCAGAAAGACGTAAAGAAAGAGGTTTAAAACTGAATTATCCCGAAGCGATCGCTTATATTTCTGCTGCCATTTTAGAAGGTGCAAGAGATGGGCAAACTGTAGCTGAATTGATGAGTTATGGTACAACTCTCTTAACGCGGGATGATGTCATGGAAGGGATACCTGAAATGGTGCATGAAGTGCAGGTTGAAGCTACTTTTCCTGATGGCACAAAGTTAGTAACAGTACATAATCCAATTCGTTAATTTTGGAATTTTACATTTATTATGATTCCTGGGGAAATTATCACACCAACAGGTGAAATTGAACTAAATGTTGGTCGTCCAACTGTAAAATTGCAAGTGTCAAATACAGGCGATCGCCCCATACAAGTCGGTTCCCACTATCACTTTTATGAAGTCAACACCGCCTTAAATTTTGACAGAGAACAAGCGCGAGGAATGCGGCTGGATATCCCTGCTGGAACCGCAGTTCGTTTTGAACCCGGCGACGAAAAAGAAATAACTCTAGTTCCCCTCGTTGGTACTCGCCAAGTCTACGGCTTCAACGCCAAAATTAACGGAAACCTCTAAAAACCTCCGCGTACCTCTGCGCTTCCCTCTGCGTTTGAAAATTGCATAATTTCACAAACCCAATATTTAGCTTAATTGATTAATTATTTGAATTACATTCTAAAGAATTCCACGCCCCTCTCTCCGTTTCAAGTAGGCGGCCAATTGAGCAGGTGATTTTAACTTAACAATTTGCTATTTTTCATTCCTGCTAACTTCAGTTTTATTTCATTAATATTTATTTCCCTAAATTTACTATGCTCGTAAAAATATCAAGTTATACAAAATTTTCATCTTAGTTTCCTAAGGTTGCTCAAAAATATTCAAATCAACACCATCGTCAGGAGTAGCATTATGTCTTACAGAATGGATCGCCGCGCCTACGCCGAAACTTATGGGCCGACAGTAGGCGATCGCATCCGACTTGCAGATACAGAATTATTTATTGAAGTTGAACAAGATTTCACTACCTACGGTGACGAAGTAAAATTCGGCGGTGGTAAAGTCATCCGAGACGGGATGGGACAATCCCCCATTTCTAACGCCGATGGTGCTGTTGATTTAGTAATTACTAATGCCTTAATTCTCGATTGGTGGGGTATTGTCAAAGCAGATATCGGGATTAAAGATGGCAAGATTTTCAAAATTGGTAAAGCCGGAAATCCTTATGTTCAAAACAATGTAGATATTATTATCGGCCCCGGAACTGAAGCCTTAGCAGGGGAAGGAATGATTCTCACTGCTGGCGGTATTGATGCCCATATTCATTTTATTTGTCCCCAACAGATTGAAGTTGCGATCGCTTCTGGGATTACCACCATGATTGGCGGCGGCACTGGCCCCGCCACAGGTACAAATGCCACTACCTGCACCCCCGGCCCTTGGAACATTTATCGGATGTTGCAAGCCGCTGATGCTTTTCCCGTCAACTTAGGATTTTTGGGCAAAGGAAATACTAGTCAACCCCAAGGACTTGTAGAACAAGTAGCCGCAGGTGCAATGGGGTTAAAACTTCATGAAGACTGGGGAACTACACCCGCAGCAATTGATACTTGCCTTAGCGTTGCTGATGAATATGATGTGCAAGTAGCGATTCATACTGATACCCTGAACGAAGCCGGATTTGTCGAAGATACGATCGCTGCTTTCAAGAATCGTACCATCCACACTTACCACACTGAAGGCGCAGGCGGAGGACACGCACCAGATATCATCAAAGTTTGCAGCCAAGCCAATGTTCTACCATCTTCCACCAATCCCACACGTCCTTACACCCTCAACACCTTAGACGAACACCTGGATATGTTGATGGTATGTCATCATCTTGATCCAGCGATCGCCGAAGATGTTGCCTTTGCCGAGTCCCGCATCCGCCGAGAAACCATTGCCGCCGAAGACATTTTGCACGACTTAGGTGCATTTAGCATGATTTCTTCCGACTCCCAGGCAATGGGAAGGGTAGGCGAAGTGATAATTCGCACCTGGCAGACATCTCACAAAATGAAGCTACAACGGGGAACTCTTTACTTACAGGGGACAGAGCAAAAAGCAGACAACTTTAGGGCAAAAAGGTATGTTGCTAAGTATACTATTAACCCAGCGATCGCTCATGGAATTGCTCAATATGTGGGTTCAGTGGAAGAGGGAAAATTAGCAGATTTATGTTTGTGGCGATCGGCATTTTTTGGCGTGAAACCAGAGATAGTGATTAAAGGCGGAATGATTGCATGGTCGCAAATGGGTGATGCCAACGCCAGTATTCCTACACCGCAACCAGTGCATATGCGACCGATGTTTGGTAGTTTTGCAGGTGCGCGTCATGCCACATCATTGACTTTTGTTTCGCAAGCAGCTTTAGAGAAAGAAATTCCCAGCCAGCTAGGTTTACAAAAGGCAGCAGTTGCAGTTTCTGGGACACGCCAATTGAGTAAGCGGGATATGAAGCTGAATGATGCACTACCCCATATTGAAGTTGATCCAGAAACCTATAAAGTCAGGGCAGATGGTGAGTTGCTGACTTGTGAACCTGCGACAGTTTTACCAATGGCGCAGAGGTACTTTTTGTTTTAATTCATGACCGAGCAACTTACTGATTACGATAGTCTTTGGAAAGAAGTCATTGAGCTATACCCAGAAAATCGGCTACAGTGGAAACTAAGCCTAGTCAGACGGTTGTATGAACGGGGATATAGCCGGGAAGATATTCGGGAATTATTTCGGTTTATCGACTGGATAATGGTTTTGCCAAAAGAGTTGGCGCTTAGTTTTAAAACAAAAGTAAGAAGTTACGAGGAGGCAGATAGAATGCGGTACGTAACTAGTATTGAAAGGCTAGAAAAAGAAGAAGGTATTGTCGAAACTGCTAGAGAAAGCATCATTACAGTTTTAGAAACACGATTTGGAGAAGTGCCAAACTCTATTGTCGAAGTGATCAATGGGATAGAAGAACCATCTGTACTCAAAATACTTCTCAAAAGTGCGATCGCTATTTTTTCCACAGCAGAATTTCAGCAACTTTTGGATAGTCTCGCCTCTGGAGAATGAGCAATGCTGGTTTGAGATGAGGGTAAAGTCGCCCTCATCAATTTTTTGTTTTGAAGTTACGAGCAAATAGTTGAACATTGTATCTAAAGCTGAAAGTAATGCTACCTTTTAAGAAAAAAATTGTGACTGATGAAGCCATGCGTCTGGTAGCAGTGTTGATCGATTATCAAGATTGGCAGCAAATTGAGAAGATATTAGAAGCTCATCAATTACAACAAAAACAAGAGTTTAATTTAAACCAGTATGCGGGTGTAATTCAACTAACTCAAGACCCTTTGGAATATCAGCAGCAAATTAGAGATGAGTAGTGTTGACACAAGCTTTGGTTTTTTTAGATATAAATGTAGTCTTGTATTTTTTGGGTGGTCGCTTGGTAAATCCACTACCATCAGGACAATATTTGATTTCAGTAATTACTGAGATTGAATTGCTCTCTTATCCGAGTCTCAATTTAGAAGAAGAAACACAAATTATTGATTTTTTAAATAAAATTACAATCATTGGTATTGATAGTAATATTAAAAATTTAACAATTGCATTTCGCAAACAATACAAACTCAGGCTTCCTGATGCAATAATTGCAGCAACTGCAAAATCTCTAAATGCAACATTGTTTACAAATGATGTAAGATTGGTTAATTTAACATAAATTAACACTCAGTCAGTGCAAATTGTGTAATAAGTGCGAGCGCAATTCCTTCTCCAGTCTAATTCCAGCAAGTTTTAGATAACCTCATCTCTGGGAAATAAATGCGATCACTCAGGCGCACTCAGTCGATTTAAGTTTCCCTAGAAGCAGTTGTAATATTTGGACATGAACAACCACAGATAATATATGCTGGAATTCATGTTTTAAAAAAGCATAATTTTTCAATTTTAATAAAAGTTGCTAAATATCCACTTAAAAATACAATTAAAATTATAGCAATAGTGCTAAATCGCACAAAACTAATTACTTTAAATATAGAATACTGTTTGATAGTTTTCACTCCTTGAATAAAACCTAAACTTCCACCTATTAACAAACCTAATAATAACCAGCCTACTGATGGTTGCTTGATTCCGAACCATGTGAATGAATAAGCAGACACCTCAATCATGAAAAAAAAGATTGAATTAATAATTTTGAAAAAAATAAAGTCGTTTAAAAGGTTAAAAATTATTGTATAAAAATTGTATAAGAAAAACAAAATTAAACTTATCAAACCCAAAGATAATATAAAAGAATTCAATAATCTATTAAATGCATCCACCACAATTAAGATTAGATTTATGAGAATTTGTAACGGATTTTTGGAGAAAATTAATTGTACAATAATAAATAAAGATAACCAGTTAAATACAGCCAGATAGATGTTAATATTACTTATATAATTAGTAATATTATTATTTATGGGTTCATCTGTAAATAAACTAGAGCAAGTTAAAGAAAAAAAATTAACTTTTTCTTGGGAAACTGGATAAGAAAAAATCCATAGTTGGTTTATTCCTACTAATATTTCAAATATTAATCGTATAGCCCCCATTACTAGTGCTATAACGAAGCTATAAATCCCAATCAAGCCAGCAATATTCTCCCATCTGATCGGTATTCTAAATTCAACTGGTACTTGATATTCGCCATTATTAGTTCTTAAATAAATATTATCATTATATAAACCGTCCGCCAGTAAACTTGTATCTACGGATAAGGAAAATTCTAAAAATGTACCTTCAAAACGAGAGGGAGCTATTTTGACTAGATTTTGCTCAGATAAAGCAGTTCCCTTAATTTTTCCATTAGGAGTTTTACAATTAATTTTTAATGCTGCATTAACTATGTTGTCTGATATCACTCCAAAATCTAGGTTTTTTGGTTCAATACTAACTTGATTATTTATAACTCTATACTGTAGATATATACGGCAATTTTCTCTAATACCTTCTAGTTCAATAACTATACAGCATTGGTAATTTCCAGGTTTTACCTCAAGCATATCCATCTTTATTTGAATAGTTTTATCATTTAAAGAATTAAAATTTTTAAGACAAACTATGCCAGGAAGTAGAGGTTGAATATCTACGTAGCCCCATGCAAACCCACGTCTATTATTTCCAACTTGTAATTCAACTATTGTTTGATATCCGACTGGTATTTTACCCAAATCTACCCTATCTGGTTGTACAAAAATTTCTGGATATGGTTCATATCCTACACTTTTATAAAGCTCTCGGACAAACATTTCCAAGCCTTTACGTTTTTCTTCTTGGTAAAAATGGATAATTTCACTTGATATATTTGCTAAATCTGTTCTACCTAAATGTGCTACTAGCCATTGTTCTAAATACCTATTGAATAGATATGATTCTGCTTCTTCAGGAAAGTTATCACACAATATCATTAGTTCCGTAATATCAGAAGCTACTCCATTTTTAAACATGAAGCTGTTTGATTTCCAAGCTGAGGCTTGGCTTGCACGGAAGAACTTATGATCCTCATTACTCAAGTTTTTGCCTATTGACCATTCCAGTGCATCTTGCAAAGCCTTACCTCGCAATAAACGCGACTCATCCTTGCAATCAGAGGCTAACCAGGCTGTTATTCCTTCGGCATAGGGGCGTAAGTTGCCTAATTCTTTATCAACCCAACTCTGACTAAAAACTAACTGATAAATCCTATTATAAACTATTAATTTCCGATGCCGCTCAACTACCAATCCCGATAGTCGTAATTGCATTTGCTCTGGACTGTTATCTCCAACAATTTCTCCCTGCTGTAAAATCTGCTGATACAGTATTAACATTTGCCCAGCACGTTGCTCATTCCTGAGAATGCGATCGCGTATTGTCCTCAAATGCTCCGGTTCGTCTTGTGATTCCCAATTTTTAATCGTTTGTGATTGAACCACATCCTGTACCCTCAAACTCTTATCACCTGTTTGGATAAATTTACAAAGCTTTTGAGTGAGAAACGGTTGTCCAGATGTCCAATCTAAGACCTCTTGCAGTACTGCCTGTGGATTATTGACTTTTCCCACTAATCCCTTAGCTAAAGGCTGGACTTCATGCAATTCAAAACCTTTTAATTCAATTGCTTGACCTATATTAAACGGTGTACGCTTTTTATCTTTAATCAAATCCGAGGGAGTAGCTACTCCCAACAGACAAAATGTAAGGCGTTTGTATGCTGGTTTATCAACACGCTGGTTATAGCAGAACCTGAGCCAAGCAAAGAAGTCGTCAGTCGAAAAATTCAGGCTGAGAACACTATCAATTTCATCAATAAAAATAACAATAGATTGAGAAATTTCAAGTAACAGAATTTGCTCAATAAATTCACTTAATCGCTGTAACGAAGAAAGCTTATCCTGATCGCGCCACCAACTCCGTAAATCAAACTTTTCTGAAAGCTCAAAACTACTCACTAAACTACGTAATACACTTATATACCATTTATCTGGTGTAATATTCTGGCTACCAATTCCAGTCAAGTCAATCGCAGCACAAGCAATGCCCTCTGCTTTCAAGCGTTGCATAATTTGCACTCGCAAACTAGACTTACCCATCTGCCGTGAATTTAGAACATAACAAAATTCTCTAGCCTTCAATGTCTCATACAAATCTATATCTGCTTGTCGCACTACATAACTGGGGGCATCAACTGGTAAACTGCCACCAACTTGATATTTATAAGCTGGGTTTTGTTCTATGTTCATCAGCTAACTCTTAGGCGATCGCGGAAATATTGACGATATAAATCACAACGTGGCGTTACATCATTTCCTTGCTGTTGTAATAAGCCCATGCTGAGTAATTTAAAGCATTGTATCGAATCCAACCGAACTGGGCTAGTATTGGCAACTACCTTTTTGATCGCAGCAGCTAATTCTGGATGCTGTTCTAAATTCCACAAATGCCGACGTAAATGGTCGCTATAAGGGCCAGCTTCTGTGGGGGCTGTTTGCAAAAGCAGATTGAGCGTAATATCCTGTCTGGCAATGTGATAAAGTGCCACTCGTACAAGATAGGGATGTCCTCCCACCATTGCCATTAGTTGTTCAACTTGGGTAAAACTCCAATTGAGTCCATGCCTTCGTGCCAAATCAAGAACCTGTTGGGCGTTAAATTCTGATAACTCAATCCCTAAGCCTAGATTAAACGGCGATTGATTCATATCCATTGGAATGTAAACTTCTGTGGAATGCACTACTACTAACTGCAGTTTTTTCCAAATATCCCGGTTGTTAGCATCTTCATGCCAAGCGCGTAACAGCCCAAAAAAGTCTGCAGCAATTTCGGGATATTGAAATATACGATCAACTTCATCCAATCCCAATGCTAGGGGTTGGTTGATTTCTGGCAAAAGATACTCGTCGAAATAAGCGGTGCAATTACCCTTACTGCCATAAATATCATCGTCCCAGTAATCTGCTAGCTTGTTGGGTAGCCTCAACCTCCGTCCAACACTGGCACAAAACCACTGAAGGAACTTATCTAAATCTGCAAAAACCTTTCCATCTGCCAATTGAAAGCTCAAAGGCACGGTTAGATAATCTTGTTGTGATGCTTGATGAAGAATCCGCGCCATGAGTGAGGTTTTACCCATCTGCCGGGGCGCTTTGATCCGAATCAAAGATGCTGATTCTGGCTTCAAAATTGTCTCGTAGCAGCGAGATTCGATGGGGGGACGTTCAATATAAAACGCCGAAGCCAAATCCACTTGTCCATCAGGTAATTCTGGTTCTGCCACTGGCAGAGGTGGTGAGAGGTTAAGAGGGTGAGGGGGTAATGAAGGGAAAAAATCATTACTCATCTCTCTATCTGCCAATCTTTCTACATCTCCGTCTGCCACTAAACTAAAAATTTCCTTTAAAATTTTGGGAGTATCGGCAGGTGAATTCCACTCTCGCTGCTGAATCTGTTGTAAATAACCCCGCAAATCATAATTTAGTGGCGTACTCCAAGGAAGATTGATGCGAATAGGCAAAATCATTGGCTTATATTGATCACTGCCATCCCGTAACTGCTTGGCCTGTCTCACCTCTTCTGTCACCATCTCGCTAGTTGCCGATCGCTCAGACAACAGCAACAAAAAGTAATCACACAGTTTTAATTCTTCATCAATACGCTGGGGCCATTTTTCCCCCAAGCGAATACTCTCGCCTGCCATGAATGCTTCGTGTCCAGCAGCTTTAATAGCTTCATAAAAATTCTGGGCAAGGCTCAAGTCTGGATCTTGACTGCGATAGCTGATGAAAAATCTAGCGCTTTTGCTGGCTGCTGGCAAAGTTGGCATAGTCGGATAAATATGCAGAAATTTTGACAAACTTGACTATATTCTTGCAATTTACGAAATCAAAACTATTTTCTACTTTTCTCTAAACAACTTGCTAGTAGCTGATACACAATATACTGATATATTTTATAACAAAATAGTACTGATATTATCTGTATTCAGTTCTAGAAGTTTACGAGCCATAATTCAATTAGCTTGTGGCTATCTGTTAAAAAGGTAAGTAAAGTAGTTTTGAAAATACGTTTATATAAATTTATTGGTAAACAGTTTTTTTTCGGAGGAAGTTTACCTAAAAATACTATTTAAAAAACTATACCAGTAAACCAGTTTACCTAAAAATTTACTTTTACCCCATACCTTGTATCTATATGACTTCACAATCTTCTCGCTCTGACAAAATTCTGGTTGTTGATGACTCTCCTGATAACGTATTTTTGATCAAAACTATTTTGGAGGAAGAAGGTTACACGATTAGCACCGCAGAAAACGGGATTTCGGCCTTGGCAGAATTAAAAGCTTCTCCTTGTGACTTGGTTCTGCTGGATCTGATGATGCCAGGTATGGACGGCTACGAAGTTACTAAGCACATTCGTGGAGAGATGAAATTGCCACAATACATCCCCATATTGCTGATCACTGCCCACGATGCGCCCAACGTCGCCCACGGTTTAGACTTGGGTGCTGATGATTTTATCCGCAAACCTGTAACAGTAGATGAATTGCTGGCACGAGTGCGATCGCTCCTGCGTTTGAAGCATAGTATGGATGAACGTGATGAAATTGCCCGTCAGCGAGAAGATTTTGTCTCTCGCCTTACTCACGACTTACGCACTCCCTTAGTGGCGGCCGATCGCATGTTAATGCTATTTCAGCAAGGAGCGTTGGGAACATTATCAGCACAAATGCAGGAAGTAATCGCCATCATGGCCCGTAGCAATATCAACCTGCTTTCTATGGTCAATACCTTATTGGAAGTTTATCGCTTTGAAGCAGGTCGCAAAACTTTGGCATTTCAACCAGTTAATTTGGACAGATTGCTAGAGGAAGTGACTGGAGAATTAGCACCTCTAGCTCAAGATAAAACACTGTCCCTAAATTTGGAGGTTATTGAGGAGTCAAGCACAAACACAATGATGGGCGATCGCTTAGAATTGCATCGTCTATTCACTAATCTTATAGGGAATGCGATCAAATTTACCGACTCTGGGTCTGTTATTATTCGTTTTACTTCTCAACCCCAGTTTGATAAAAGTAGTCAATCTCAGTTCTCTGGAAAATCCAATTCCGTTGACTACATTAGAATTGAAATAGCGGATACAGGCCCAGGTATTCCCCCTGAAGAACAAGCCACCATATTTGAACGATTTCGCCAAGGCAGCCACAAGAGTTCTGGTAGTGGCTTAGGACTGTACCTTGCTCGCCGAATTGTCGAGGCACATCAAGGCATTATTCTGCTTAATTCTGAGTTGGGCCAAGGTAGTGTATTTATTGTCCTTCTACCCACCAAAACATGAGAAAATTAGCAATTATAAATTATGAATTGTCGAATTTTTTACCCTAATAATTCATAATTTATAACTTTACTACTATCTATCAATAATCTAAAGCAAATATTCCAATTGTAAAGTCAAACCCTAAAATTTGGTGAATTAAATATGCTGATATAGCAGCGGTAACATTAAATAAATAGTTTTTTAAGGGATAAAAGTATGATTACGACTGAATTATCTAACGTTGGCCATATGATCCAGGATCAACGAGAGTTTTTTCAAACTGGCAAAACTAAAGATGTCACTTTTCGCATTGAACAACTCAAAAATCTCAAGCAAGCAATTATTGAACATGAACAGTCAATAGTCGAAGCATTACAAGCAGATTTACATAAACCAGAATTGGAGAGTTACCTTACAGAAATCGGCGTAATTAAGGAAATTGATTATGCTATAAAATATCTAAAAAACTGGACTAAGCCCAAAAAAGCAGCCGTTTCCTTTGATTTTTTTTCCTATTCAGCCAAAATTTATCCAGAACCGTTAGGGGTTGTTTTAATTATCGGCCCTTGGAACTATCCATTTAACTTAATTATCTCACCTTTAATAGGTGCGATCGCAGCCGGGAATTGTGCAATTATCAAACCTTCAGAAATTGCTTCTCATACCTCCGGTATCATCGCTGAAATTATTGCCAAACATTTTGACCCAGCTTATATTGCAGTAGTTGAAGGAGGCGTTGAAGCAAGTCAAAAACTATTGGCAGAAAAGTTTGACCATATCTTTTTTACTGGTGGCACAGCCGTCGGCAAAATAATCATGACAGCAGCGGCCAAATATCTCACACCAGTTACTTTAGAATTGGGTGGTAAAAGTCCTTGTATTGTAGATACTGACATTAATCTTGAACACACTGTCAGACGTATTACTTGGGGAAAATTTATTAATGCTGGACAAACTTGTATAGCCCCTGACTATCTTTTAGTTGAGAAAAAAATCAAAAAAGATTTAATAGATGGGCTGAAAAAATGCCTAAAAGAATTTTATGGGGATAATCCAGCAAATAGTCCTGATTATGCCAGGATTATCAGTCAAAAACACTTTGATAGGTTGGTTAACTTTCTCAAAGATGGTGAAGTTATCATTGGTGGAGGAAATCAACCTTCAGAACGTTATATTGCCCCCACAGTGATTGATAATGTCTCCTTAGAAGATTCTGTAATGCAGGAAGAAATTTTTGGCCCTATTTTACCCATCATTGAATATACTGACATTTCAGAAGCGATCGCCTTGATTAACTCTAGACCTAAACCCTTGGCGTTATACTTATTTTCTCAAAACAAAAATCTACAAAAGCGAGTTTTGCAGGAAACTTCATCTGGTGGAGTCTGTATCAACGATACAGTGATGCAGGTTGGTGTCTCGTCTTTACCATTTGGTGGGGTGGGAGATAGCGGTATTGGCAACTATCACGGCAAAGCTAGTTTTGACACTTTTTCCCATGATAAAAGTGTATTGCAAAACTCTTTCTGGCTGGATTTAAAATGGCGATACGCTCCTTATGAGAGCAAATTGCCACTAATCAAGAAACTTCTGGGTTCAAAGTAAAAGTTATGAGTAAGGAATTATGAGTGAGAAATAAAAACTTATAACTTCTAACTCTGCCAATTTTAGATTTTGAATTGAAGGAAAAACCTAAAATTTAAAATTTAAAATCCAAAATTGAATAACTCCTAACTCCTGTACAGACGCGATTAATCGCGTCTGTACTCCTAACTATTAAAACCCAAAAGCGTTGCTGTAACGCTCCTCAGCCCAGGGTTCACCACGGCGGTGATAGCCATTGCGCTCCCAAAAACCAAGTTCTTCACTCGCTAAAAATTCTAAACTATTAATCCACTTAGCACTTTTCCAAGCGTAAAGATGGGGCACAACTAGCCGCATCGGGCCACCGTGTTCAGATGGAAGGTCTTCACCAAAGACTTTAAAGGCAAAGAAATTTTCTTCCCGCATAAAATCTTCTATAGAAATATTGGTAGTGTAGCCGCCGTAGCAGTGTTCCATAATGTGGGCTACTTTCGGATCTAGCTCAATCAGACCCATGAAATCTGTCACTTTAATGCCAGTCCATTTGACATCCAATTTAGACCAGCGCGTCACACAGTGGAAGTCCGCTGTGAATTCGTGTTGAGGCAACGCCATAAAGTCTGACCAACTAAAGGTAGCAGGTTTTGCCAAACCCCCAACTCGAAACTCCCATTCTTCAGTGCTAACTTGGGGAGTTGCACCATAAGTTAATACGGGGAAACCTTTAGCTAAGTGTTGACCTGGAGGGACACGTTCTCCCTCTTCCTTCCCTGGTTTCTGAAAAAATTTTCCTAGCATAGTTGGAGAAAAATAAGTTTTCTCAAGATATTTATAAGCTTTTTTGCTGAGTTGCCAACAGCACCAGATTTTTTACTCTTTATATAATTACTTGATCATTACTCATGAATGATCGGTAATGGGTAATGGATGTTCCCAATTACTCACTACCAATTTTTCTCGCTCTAATCAGCTTATATAGAGTATCTATGATTCTTGACACTCTCTTACCTGAAGTACGAAAAGCGCAACTGCGTTGCTGTTTCTCAGGGGATTTCAGCATTTTTCTGATATGCAATCAGGAAAGCTAAGAAAAAGCGTTTATCCACTAGTAAGAAGTTTGATTGGTGACTTTGGCAATCAAATCTATCGGTGCTGTTCATGCTTTTCCTGACTGGGAAATTATGATTCTTCTTCCTCTTCTTCAGCAGCTGGATATACAAATGTAGAACGTCCAGTCAAAATCGACTTACCCAGAGAGAGGGCTTTCTGAGCTTCGACGACGGCTTTATGCCTCCAGGTAGCTCGACGTTTATCTCGTTTTGATTTGGAAGTTTTCTTCTTAGGAACAGCCATGTCAGCAGGTATCGCGATTCTTGACAACCTTCTTATTCTAGGCCATCCACTGACCCCAAGGACAACAGTTGAGTTAGGAATAAGTAAGTTGAATTGATCGGTTGAGACTGAAGTGGGGATACCGGCGCACCCGGCAGGAAGCAAGCTATGGACTTCTTTGGATGTCGAGCAATACTAAACCCGCTATTTTGGGGTTGGCAGACTGCTAGCTGCTGGAACTGGATTAGAGGTTGTCGGCTCTTTTTCAAAGAAAAGTAGCGATCGCGCAGTTTTGAAGTAAGTAGCCCAATTTTGAGCATCGGGGCGTGCTCGCCATTGTGGACGACTGACTCCTAATGTCAGAACTGGTGCGATCGCTCCATAATTTTGTACGGACACAATGATTGAAACATCTGTCACTAAGATATCTTGGTCGAAGCTCCTTTGAGCAGCTGCCCTAGCGGCTGCTTCCGCTCTGGTGAGAACGGTTTCGTAGTTTTCATCTGGCAGACGATCAATTGCCAGGTCAACTCTAGCGGTGTAAGCTCGCACCTCAGGTTGTGCGATCGTTTCCGTTACAAACCACGCAGGAACAGTAGATAAGAGCAAAATTACTAAAGGAACTATCCGGATTCTTCTGGCAATTTGGCTAATAACTGAAAAGGGAGTGATTGATGATGGTAGGTGAGCAGAAATCTTGCTCATGACCTTTTATCTCCTTAGTGATGATCTGTTATTAAAATTAGGTGAAAGTATTTTCCGGTCAACTAACGTAATAAAAATTACATTCTAACTGAAGATTCGATGAGAATCACCTAGACTATAAGACATAGGTTAGCTTTGTTTTTTGGGCAAAGCCAACTGCAATTTTAAGACCAGCAAACAATAACTGACAAAGAGCGGGATGGCAAATTACTGGGCGATCGCGATTGGCATCAATCAATATCAGTTATTTCAACCTTTAAGTTGTGCCCAAGCAGATGCTGAGGCACTAGAGGAATTTTTGGCGACAGAGGCAGGTTTTGTCCCCAAACACTGTCTAGTCATGACAGATACTTCGCCACCGATTGGGAATAGATCCACCTATCCGATTAAAGAGAATATTCTGCTGCTGCTTGAGGATTTAGCAGCAAGTTGGCAACCGGAAGACTATTTGTGGTTCTTCTTTAGCGGTTATGGAGTTAATTACAAAGGCAAAGATTACTTAATGCCAGCAGAGGGCAACCCCGAACTCGTGCAAGAGACTGGCATCGAATTGCGATCGCTAATGCAAAGTCTGCAATTTGCTGAGGTTAATGTATTGCTAATACTCGATATAAACCGCGCTTTTGGCACCCAAGCAGATGCTCCCGTTGGCGAAGAAACAATAGAACTAGCTCAAGAACTACAACTCGCTACAATTCTTTCTTGTCAACCAGAGCAGTTCTCCCACGAAAGTAGCGAACTAGGTCACGGATTCTTTACAGCAGCTTTGTTAGAAGCTTTGCGTTCTGGTAATGGCAGCAACTTAGCAGATTTAGAAAGCTACCTGAGTCTGCTCATGCCAAAATTATGTCAACACCACTGGCGTCCTGTCCAAAACCCTGCCATTATCATCCCATCAAGGCAGCAAGTAATCTTGCCCAAATTGGCAATGGAAAGCGACTTTCAAGCAAATCCGGTGATTTATCCGGAAGAATCCTTTGCTGTTGCCCTTGCGGCCCCACCCCTCGACGATTTCCCTAGAACTTCAGCAGATCGGGGTAGATGGGGAGAAGCTACTGTAAACTCCTCCCAACAGGTGAAGACTCACAAGGTCGAGAAGTCTAAGGGTCAAAAAGTTCAGGAGTCGGCTACTGGTTTAGTTTCCCAGCCAATGCCAGAAACTTCCTTGGGAGTGAACACCAGAGGAAGATTTATCCCCAATTCCTCCCAAGGCTACGTCTCTCGATTGCCATCGAATCAGCCAAGCATCCCTTTTTGGAAACAATTTATCTTGTGGGGCGGAGGCAGCCTGCTGGTAGCAGGTTTAATCGCCGTAGTTTTTCTTCGTAATCAAGAAACTTTTAGAATAAAGCAAATATCAAGCACATCACCTAATGCTACAGCTAGCAACCCCAAGGTTGTGCAGAATTTACCAAACGATCCCACTCCACCAGTTAGACTTAAAAACCAATCTAGCGCTCAAATAGCCTCTAATTCCGAGTCGAAAAACCAGAATCAAGCAGTATTAGACTTGGCGAAAATGTCGCTTAGACAAACTCAGGCTAGCGATTTGAGCTTGGCGATCACTACAGCCTGGAAAATTAAACCCGGTGAACCACTGTACGAACAAGCTCAGGAGAATATTAAGATTTGGAGCCGGATGATTTTAGATTTAGCAGAGGGTCGTGCTAAACAAAGACAGTATGCTAGCGCCATTGCTGCCGCCCGATTAATCACTAAACAGGAGCCGCTTTATGCCAAAGCACAAGCAGCAATGAACCTGTGGCGGCTAGAGGGGAAGCAGTATGTGAGTAACAAAACTCTTTTAGATGCAGCTAATGCCTTAATTAAGTCCGGACAGGCATCTACCTACAATCGTGCGATCGAAGTTGCCAAGAAAGTACCAGCAGGTCAACCAGGCTTCGATACTGCCGAAAAATCGATCAATAAATGGAGTGAAAAAATTTTAGATTTGGCCAAGCGTCGCGCCGCCGAAGGAGAACGCAATACCGCAATTGCGACCGCTGCTTTAGTGCCAGAGGAGACAGGCGCTTACGAAGATGCTCAGGATGCTATCCAAAAATGGCAAAAAAAATAGTTAAAAAAAATAGTTAGGAGTTAGGAGTTAGGAGTTAGGAGTTTTATTTTTAATTCCTCACTCCTCACTCGTAACTTTTTCCTCAGCACGGGCTAAACCATAGCTATCCGCTAACAGCACTCAGCACTCTGTATTAGCAGTACTGCGACACATCTTCGCCACAATCGTCGGCTAGATAGCACAGTGCTCGGAAACGTAAACCAACCACTTCGTCATATAAGGGGTTGAGCTTGCACATGGGCGGAATGTGAAACAGCGTTTTCCCAAATAATTTGACATCTCGTTCAAAGGGACACTGAGATGGAATCAGTTTACACAAGCGGTGAGCTAGTTGGCGATCGCGAACTTGGATGCTATCTACCCGCTGCCGTAGGGGTTGGAGAATATTCCAGTAAGGTTTGGAAACAGAACGGTTTAGCGGGGTTACTTTATGGTCACTAGTCTCTGCTTGATTGATTGATACCCAGCTTGCCAGAAAAATCTTTTTTGTGGTATTGTCGAATACCTTCATGGTTAATCCTCTGTGTTCTTGAGGCTATTCATCTTTTTGATGAATATATACAACGTCGCAACAAACTTTCCCGGAAGAATCGCGTCCTGACTGCGATATAATGTAATACCTAATTAGGCACTTAAGTCAGAACTTAATTTATTACTACGTCAAGTTAATCGCATATTTCTGGGGATCGGTAGTGTAATATTACGATCTTGTTCATAACTTGATGTATTTTAAATTTTAGTAAAGACATCTGTCATTAGATAGGTTTTAGTGTAACATTTACAAACCTTAATACAAGGTCTTCCTGGAAGTATTTTTGCTAAGTATAAATATCAGTTATACCCTAGTAGGCGTTTTTCCTCTCCGTATTCTCGCTTCTCCAGGTTAGAGCGTCCTGTTCATTGCTAGTTGAATGCCGTAGAAGTGGTGATTTTTGATCGAGTAGAATCGATTGCATTTCACAAAACTTAGGTTGGCAGTGGGGATTTTAGAATGATATAGTCTGAAGCGTTAAAATCAGATGAGCTTGCTTATGGGTGTTTCTGTACTCTACAGCGCAATTCCTCCTGGCAGTACGCTGTACGCACGCCTTCAACGTGAAAAGGCACTCAGCATCCTTGTAGTTTCTCTTTTTCCCTATGGTTGCGGTATTTTCCGCTTTTTTGAGATTGAGCCTGAAGAGATTAATGAAATCCTTGAAGATGTTATCGAAACACACCAAGAGACTTTTGGATCTGAGCTAGAAGCAGATTGGGTAATCGCTGAATTGCGGTCTGAGTTAAGGCTTACTCGTCAAGCCTATCCAGGGATTGAAGATAGAACAGCATTACTAGAAAAATCATCTGCTGAGATCGAGAAACGTTTGTCGCAGGAGCTATCGAGAAGAAAGGTTGCGAATGCCGATGAGATTGTTGAAAAGCTCATGTTCGGAGATCAAACTCTTGCTCCAACTCTGTTGTCAACAGAGGAGTCATTGGGACTTATATCCCGTCAGCTAGTCAGTGAAGGAGCCAGCATTTTTCGACAGATTGCTCCTGAAACACTGTTTGCAAGGGATGAATCGTATCTTGACGACTTCGAGCGGTGGAGAGATTTATATCTTTTAGCAGCCGAGAAAAATGAGGAGATATTGGTTGGAGTTGCTTGAGGCGATAACAACCTAACAAGTTAGATCGCTCTACCGAGTTAAACATTGCAAGATTTAAGCGAATGCAATTAGTATTTTTTGTTTCACAAACATCCTTAAGCTGAAAGCACTTGCTGGGCTGTCAGGGTTAGTTCTGCGAATGTTTGAGAAATAATCCGCTGGTTTCCAATAAACACAGTTTGTTTGTAACTACCGTGGTCTAGCAAACACACCGTCACCTTATTTTTTAAGGGGTCAACAATCCAATACTCGACCACACCAATAGCTGCATACTCAGAGGTTTTTTGGTTATAGTCCCGGTCAACAGATTCAGGACTTACCACCTCAACTAATAGGGGTGGAGCAGTTTTAAGGATAGCCGAAGTACTCTCAATACTTTGTGCCTGTTGGTTAGTAATCACACAAATATCAGGTCGCCTGGGTTGTCTATTGGTCAGCACTTCTGTACCGTTAGGACGCGGTTGTAAAGGCAGTCCCATTTTTTGAATTTCTAAAAAGAAGCGAACTAACAGTAAAGTGATAATCGCCTCATGCTTGCCAGTACCAGGAGGCATTTCTAGCAGCACCCCATCCTCAAGTTCATAGCGCTTGTCTGTGCCATCATCAAAATTGATGTATTCTTCAAGAGTACTGATTTTTACTGGTGTTTTAGTCATAGCGATCGCCTCTAATAACTATAACTATAAGCAAATACAAACCACTGCGGCTTCTATACCCATGATCAGAAACTGTATTTCAAGCCAAAGCGCAAAGACGTTAGAAAAACTCTACGTCTCTGCGCTTTGCCGTGAGATTTTTACCTTAATTCCCTACGATGCTACTTGAGCAGCAGTCCTAGTCCGCCGTCTTCTCCCGTCAGCAACTTTCACAGGTGGCTCATCTGGAATTTGCATCAATAAAGTCACAGATGGCTGACATTGCAATTCCCGACGGATGGAACGTTGCAATTCTCGTTCTAAAGTACCTTGCAATCCACCCCAGTCTATATCTGCTGCTTCACCTTCCCCAGCAGCAAATTCTGACCAGCGCACAGTCAGGATTTCTTCAATCCTTTGTTTTACCCAGGTTTGTAGCAGCGATCGCTCTACACTTGTCACTACACCCCGGAGGTGAACTTCTGGTTTTGCCAACAGTTTACCATTCCAATCAATGGCAGCTGCGATCGTAATAATGCCTTCTGAAGCCATGCGTTGCCGTTCTTGCAGCACTTTGGCACTTACCATACCCGAACTAGTAGTATCCACCAATTCGATACCAGATGGCACTTTACCAGCGACGCGAATGGCATCTTCAGTCAGTTCGACAACATCACCATTCTGGATAATGATCATGTTTTCGGCGGGAATACCCATACTCTGAGCTGTTTCTGCGTGCTTCACCAGCATCCGATGTTCGCCGTGAAATGGTACAAAGAACTTAGGTCGAGTTAAGGCAATCATCAGCTTTTGCTCTTCCTGACAGCCATGACCGGAGACGTGAATTCCTTTATCCCGACCATAGACCACTTTCGCCCCCTGAATCATCAATTTATCGATGGTGTTGACTACAGCGATCGTATTTCCGGGAATTGGGTTAGCAGAGAATACTACCGTATCTCCTTCGCGGATTTTAATGTGAGGATGTTCTTTATTGGCAATGCGGGTCATTGCTGCCATCAATTCACCCTGAGAACCTGTAGTTAAGACTAAAACTTTTTCGTCAGGGAGATTGCGGACTGCGTGCAATGGTTGCAGCAGATTATCTTCACACTTGATGTAACCTAAATTGCGGGCATGAGCAATCAAATTCAGCATGGAACGCCCCACAACAGTCACTACACGGTTCTGCTTCTTGGCGATATCCAAAATCATGTTGATCCGATGCACGCTGGAAGCAAAGGTAGTGACAAATAATCGCCCAGTAGCTTGACTAAATACTCTCTCCAGATTGGGATAAACTGAACGTTCTGAAGGTGTAAATCCTGGTACTTCGGAGTTAGTGGAATCACTCAGTAAGCAAAGAACGCCTTTTTCACCATGTTCTGCTAGGCGTTGCAAGTCAAACTTTTCACCATCCACTGGGGTGTGGTCAATTTTAAAATCCCCTGTGTGAATGACTACACCAAGGGGAGTATGAATGGCAACAGTAAAACTATCAGCAATGGAGTGGGTGTTGCGGATATATTCCACTAAAAAGTTTTTGCCAATCCGCACAACATCACGGGGTAGAACAGTTCTGATTTCTGTGTGATCGCGCACTCCCGCTTCTTCCAATTTTCCCTCTAGCATTGCCATTGCTAGTCTAGGCCCATAAATCACGGGGATATCAAATTGTTTGAGATGAAAAGCAATCCCGCCGATATGGTCTTCATGACCATGAGTAACGATCATTCCTTTAATTTTGTGGCGATTTTCCCGCAGATAGGTCGTATCTGGCAAAACAATATTTACTCCATGCATCGCCTCTGTGGGAAAAGCCAATCCTGCATCTAACAGGATAATTTCATCGTCGTACTCGAAAAGACAGGTATTTTTCCCAATTTCATGCAAACCGCCCAAAGGAATAATTTTCAAGGCGGAATTATTAGCTTCGTTTTTAGCCATTTTCTCCTTAGATTGTTACTTGTGGTTAATTAAGTTGATAGTTAACTTTCCTTGTATTTAAGACAACATCATTTGTCTCTTAAGTTAGTTTCAAAGCAATCAAGTTTTAATTGATATCTTCAATTTTTTATTCAATAAAATGGATACTACGCTGAAGGATTTATAGTATATCTATCAGTCCTAGCACAGGTTTTTAAATTGCAACTTATGAACAATTCTGGTCATTGTTTATATGTATCTTTGGTAAGGAGCAGATTACCAGCGCTTAACCAGGTGGTGGCTAGATTAAACTAAGTTCTTTCAGAACCGCTTCTAACTTTTGACTGACTTCTAAATCAGCTTCACATAGCGGCGGACGAGTTGAACCAACCTCCCAACCTTGAAGTTTCAGTGCTTTTTTCACTGGAATGGGATTTGAAGTGAGAAATAGAGCTTTAAACAACGGGAACAGTTGGAGATGAATCTCGCTGGCTACTTCAATTTTCCCTGCACTAAAAGCTTGGATCATCTGCTGTAGTTGGTTTCCTACCAGATGAGAAGCCACACTCACCACACCCTTTGCCCCGATCGCTAACAAGGGCAAAGTCATGTAATCATCACCAGAATAGATATGGAATTCTTTTGGTGTCAAGCGACGAATTTCGCTTGCCTGATCTATATTACCAGTGGATTCTTTAATCCCGACAATATTGCTAACCTCAGCTAACCGGGCAACTGTTTCTGGCTGAAGGTTTTGTCCGGTACGACTGGGGACATTGTATAACAACAATGGTAGGTCGGGACAAGCTTGTGCTATCGCCTGAAAGTGTGCTTCCAATCCCGCTTGTGGCGGTTTGTTGTAATAAGGAACAACTTGTAAGGAACCATGTACTCCTATTTTAGACGCTTTTTGGGTGGCTGCGATCGCTTCTTTGGTGGAATTTGAACCACAACCTGCAATCACCTTGGCTTTTCCGGCCACGGACTGCAACACCTCGACAAACAACTGGTATTCCTCATCCCAACTTAGCGTCGGGGATTCTCCTGTTGTGCCGCACATCACCAATGTATCTGTACCGTTGTTAGCTAGATGCGCTGCCAGTTCTGCCGCTACATCATAGTTCACACTACCGTCTGCTTTAAACGGCGTAATCATAGCGGTTAAAACATTGCCAAAATCTCCCACCCTTTTTTCACTCCTGATTACCCATGTTTTTCTATCTCGGTGGTTTTCTCTTGTAATAACCTATTTGCAAATTCCTTTCAATAGTGATTCGCGCATTTGCTCTTTTTCTAAAGTCCAAAGTTTAAAATAATTAATTTTTATCCTTGACTGGAGGCGGAGATGCTCCGCCCTTGACTAGCTGGAAACATATGCCTTTGAGAATTTGAGTAGATTCTTTTCTACCAGCAACTCGGCGATTTGTACTGCATTCAATGCTGCGCCTTTGCGGATTTGGTCGCCACATAACCATAATTCCAAGCCACAAGGATGAGAAATATCCTGACGAATTCTTCCCACTAAAACTTCATCTCGACCCGTTGCTTCAATTGGCATCGGAAAATGATTAGTTCCCCAATCTTCTACCAATTTCACTCCGGGGGAGCAATTTAAAATTTCTCTGGCTTCCTTTGCACTAAAGGGAGTCTCAAATTCTAAATTAATGGCTTCTGAGTGAGCGCGGAGTACGGGAACCCGTATACAAGTCGCAGTAATTCTGATTTGCTGCGTGCCAAATATTTTTCGGGTTTCGTTGACCATTTTCATTTCTTCCTCACAATAACCCAAATCGTTTAATGGTGAGTTATGCGGGAATAAATTGAATGCCAATGGGTAAGGCAATATTTCAGCAACTGGTGTTTGTCCTTGTAGTATAGCGCTTGTTTGGGTTTTGACTTCTGCCATTGCTCGAGCACCAGCACCACTAGCAGATTGATAGGTTGAGGCGACGATGCGTTGCACTGGTTTAATTTTATGCAATGGCCATACTACCAAAGTCATTAAAATTGTTGTGCAGTTAGGATTGGCAATTATGCCTTGGTGATTAGCTGCGGCTAGTGGATTCACCTCTGGTACGACTAAGGGAACTTCCGGGTTCATCCGAAAGGCACTGGAGTTATCAATTACCACTGCGCCTTTTTCGACAGCAACTGCTGCCCAATTTTTGGATGTGGAACCACCTGCACTAGCCAATACTATATCGACATTTTCAAAGGCGCGATCGCTCACTGGCTCTACTGGTAAATTTTCCCCTTTAAACCGTAGCGATCGCCCGACACTGCGTTCTGATGCCAATAACTTCAGGTTAGCAAGAGGAAAATTACGACTTTCTAATAATTCCAGCAATTCTGTGCCAACTGCACCAGTTGCTCCCAAAATAGCTAAACGATAGGATTTAGACAAACTTGCTTCCTCCTTTAAGAGATTTATCTGCAATTTATTGGAACAATTGACAATTTACTTCTATGTTAAATAGCGATCGCAATCTTGAAATACATTTTGAATAAGTTTAAATTTTTCACTTACTAACTTAGTTGCTCTATATATCTAAATACATTTATTTTCTTCGCTGTTTAATTAAGTTAAGTGATGTTGCATTTTACAACAATGGCTATCCAATTTTTCCATCGATTTAAACTATATATTATTATACAACAAACCGCCATTTAGCAGAAAAATGGACATATCTGCACTTAGACGTTTAACAGGCATCCCACCTGTAAGGGTAACAAACGTCTTGGCTGCAAAGTTGCTTACCAAGATGATGAATATACTAAGCTGGAAATGCATAAAACCAGCACAGTATAAAAATGAGCTATGCGGCTAGGCAACAGATGCGCTCTCATACCACAACTTAATAATAGCTAGACTCAATACTATAACTTTAACTTGGGGGTACTAACCACTCGCTGAGAACCAGGATATCACGGCATTAGCCCGCTGAATAATTAATTTCTAAGTTTAAAGGGAGTGGGGAGTAGGACAAGGAGACAAAAAAGAATCATTGAAGAAGTCTCTCCCTTATCTCTTCCCAATGCCCAATGCCCCATTAACTAGTTGTTATAAAGGTAAAATGTCAAGTCCTTGGTCATTGGCAGTAAACTGGATCTTTGCCCCAGGACAAACATCTATCCTTGGATGTGATAAAGCCTTGTGGCAACCTCCCATTGCTCTTAAGAGACATCAAGCCATAAACGCGAACAATTATTATTGCGTCTTGTGTGTACTCGGAGTATAAAATACCAGAAAACTAGAGACGAAGCATGAAAGTCACCCAGGAAAAACTTCCCGCCAGCCAAATTGGCCTGGAAATAGAGATTACGCCGGAAATTACCAAGCAAACTTACGAACAGGTCATTAAAAACTTAGCGAGTACTGCCAATATTCCTGGGTTTCGTAAAGGCAAGGTACCTCGGCCGATATTACTACAAAGGCTGGGTACAACTCGTATCAAAGCAGCAGCGCTGGAAGAACTAATTCAAGATGGCATTGAGCAAGCAGTCAAACAAGAAGCTATCCCGGCAATAGGTCAGCCGCAATTGCGCTCCTCCTTTGAGGATTTGATTAAGAATTATGAACCTGGAAAACCTCTGACGATTTCAGCTACTGTGGATGTAGAACCAGAAGTGAATCTAGTGCAGTACACGGATTTGCTTTTCCAAGCTGAAGAAGTCAAGTACGAGCCAGAACAAGTGGAAAACACGCTGGATAAGGAACGTCAAGAATTAGCGACACTGATTCCTGTGGAAGGACGTGCGGCCCAAATCGGTGATATCGCCGTAGTCGATTTTAAAGGTGTATTCTCCAAAGTCGAGGGCGAAGACGAAACAGCCGAACCAGAACCTATTCCCGGAGCCGAAGCAACTGATTTTCAAGTTGAGTTGCAGGAAGATAAGTTTATTCCAGGTTTTATTTCGGGAATAGTGGGGATGAATCCGGAAGAAACCAAAGAAATTGCGGCGCAGTTCCCAGATCCGTATGCTAATGAAGATTTAGCTGGAAAAGCGGCAACTTTCACCGTGACGCTCAAAGAAGTGAAGGAAAAGGAGCTACCAGAAGTAAATGACGATTTCGCCCAAGAAATCAGCGATTTTGAAACCTTAGAGGAGTTACGCGCTTCTTTGGTAGAGCGATATCAAAAAGAGGCGGACGACAAAACAAAAACAAATAAGCAGGAAGCCTTGTTAACGGAACTGCTCAAGCACGTAGAAGTTGACTTACCAGCAACCTTGATTGAGCAAGAAGTGGATGCAATGCTAACGCAAACAGCAATGCGCTTGTCTCAGCAGGGATTGGATGTGAAAAAGTTGTTTACTCAAGATATTATTCCTCAATTGCGAGAGCGATCGCGCACTGAGGCCATTGAACGCATCAAACGCTCTTTGTCCTTGCGGGAAGTCGGTAAACGCGAATCTATCGAGGTAACATCAGAAGAAATCGCAGCCAGAGTCACAGAACTTTTGGAGCAGTACCCGGAGGAGCAGGACGTTGATGAAGATAAACTGCGCTCAATCGTGGAAAACGAACTGTTAACCGAAAAAACCATCGATTGGCTCTTAGAACATTCCTCAGTTGAACTTGTACCCGAAGGCTCTTTGAGTCCCATAGAAGAAACGGAAGCCGCAGAATCAGATGCAGATGCAGATGCTGATACACCTCAGACAGAGGAAGAAAGCAGCGAACCTTCAACAGAAGTCACAGAAGGATAATTAAAAACCCCACAGCCATGAGTTCACCAGTTCTGAGTTAAAGTACTGGTGAAATGGGTAAGGTAAAGGAGATGAGGAAGCGAGCGAGCAGGGAGCACAGGGAGCAGGGAGCAGGGGGAGAAATAACCAATGCCCAATGCCTCTTGACTCTAAACTCCTCACAAATCAGGGATGAAAGCAAAATAATTAAAGAATTAATGAATTTTCGGCAAATAGTGACACCTGTTCTCGCCTGGGCTTGATACTGTGTTACACGAGAGGAAATTATATGAGGCATAATGGTTAACACGTAGCTTATAAAAATTCCATTCGTCGAAAAGGCAGCATCTGCTGCTGAAACATTTGTCCTAAATTATCGTCAAATTTTCTTGTATGCTTGAATCGCAGTCGGGAAATTCCCCCATCAGCAACTTAAGTCGAATAAACATTAACTCCCAGTTGAGCAGCCCTAGCAACATCGTGCCGATGGTGATAGAACAATCTGGTATGGGAGAAAGGGCTTTCGACATCTACTCCCGCCTGCTGCGAGAGCGGATTATCTTTTTAGGAACACCAATAGACGATGCCGTAGCCAACTCAATTGTGGCTCAGTTGTTATTCCTAGACGCCGAAGACTCAGAAAAAGACATCCAACTGTATGTTAATTCTCCTGGCGGCTCCGTCTACGCAGGGATGGCAATCTATGATACAATACAGCAAATTCGCCCTGATGTTGTTACCATCTGTTTTGGATTAGCCGCGAGCATGGGGGCATTTTTGTTGACAGCAGGAGCTGCCGGTAAGCGAATGTCTCTGCCCGACTCCCGAATTATGATTCACCAACCACTTGGTGGTGCTCAAGGTCAAGCCATTGACATTGAAATTCAAGCCAGAGAAATTCTTTACGTTAAGGCTAAGTTGAATCAGCTAATGGCTCACCATACTGGTCAACCCTTAGAAAGAATTGAAGCAGATACTGAGCGCGACTTTTTTATGTCGGCAGAAGAAGCAAAAAACTACGGTTTGATTGATCAGGTCATTTCCAGGCAAAATCTTCCCATAGCAGGGGAAAACGTCACCATTCTGAAATAAGAGGCTGGTATGTCTAAGTACGACTCCCATTTAAAATGTTCATTTTGTGGCAAGTCTCAAGAGCAGGTGCGTAAATTAATCGCGGGGCCGGGAGTCTACATCTGCGATGAATGCGTTGACTTGTGTAATGAAATACTAGACGAGGAGCTACTCGATACCAATGGTGCGGCAGCACAACCAGCACCAAGAGCAGAGCCACCTCAAAAACGGCGTACCCATTCTTCTAGTATTTCGTTTAATCAAATACCCAAGCCAAGAGAGATTAAAAAGTATCTAGACGAACACGTCATTGGTCAAGACGAAGCGAAGAAAGTGCTGTCAGTAGCTGTTTACAATCACTACAAGCGGCTGGCGGTTATTCAGTCTAAAGCCAGTGGCAAAGCTGGGGCGGATGATGCAATAGAACTGCAAAAGTCCAATATTTTGTTAATTGGGCCGACTGGTTGCGGCAAAACTCTCTTAGCGCAAACCCTAGCAAAAATCCTGGATGTACCCTTTGCTGTCGCCGATGCTACGACGCTGACGGAAGCGGGGTATGTGGGAGAAGATGTAGAAAATATCTTGCTGCGACTGTTACAGGTGGCAGATTTGGATATAGAGGAGGCGCAACGAGGAATTATTTACATTGACGAAATTGACAAAATTGCTCGTAAGAGCGAGAACCCGTCAATTACCCGCGATGTTTCTGGCGAAGGCGTGCAGCAAGCTTTGTTGAAAATGTTAGAGGGAACGATCGCCAATGTACCACCCCAAGGAGGGCGTAAGCATCCCTATCAAGATTGTATCCAGATTGATACAAGTAATATTTTGTTCGTCTGTGGTGGTGCCTTCGTGGGCTTAGAAAAGGTTGTGGATCAGAGAGTTGGCAAAAAAGCAATAGGCTTTGTGCAACCGGGAGAAGGCCAATCTAAGGAAAAACGAGCAGCAGATACTCTCCGCAATCTAGAACCGGATGATTTAGTAAAATTTGGCATGATTCCAGAATTTATTGGGCGCGTGCCAATGGTAGCAGTAGTAGATCCGCTAGATGAAGAAGCGCTGATGGCGATTCTTACTCAACCACGCAGCGCTTTAGTGAAGCAGTACCAAAAGCTGCTGAAGATGGATAATGTCCAGTTAGATTTTAAATCGGATGCTTTGCGAGCGATCGCTCAAGAAGCTTACCGCCGTAAAACTGGTGCTAGAGCGCTGCGGGGCATTGTCGAAGAACTGATGCTGGATGTAATGTACGAGTTACCTTCCCGTAAGGATGTGACACGCTGTACAGTAACACGGGAAATGGTCGAGAAGCGATCAACTGCCGAACTGATAATACATCCATCTTCACTACCGAAACCAGAATCAGCGTAAATCAGTGCTGTTAGTGGATAGCTATGGTTTAGCTCGTAAAGTTAGGAGTCAAGAGTGGAGAATGAGTAATTAACTTCTAACTTCTAACTTTTAACTCCTAACTCCTAATTCCTAATTCTTAACTTCTAACTCTCAAAAATGCCTTATATTAATGTTCGTGGCGTTGAGCATTACTACGAGTGGGTAAAAAAAACATCTGGTTCTTTGGTAAAACCAGTGATGGTTTTTATGCACGGTTGGGCTGGTTCGGCTAGGTATTGGCAAAATACCGCTGATGCTTTATCGGAGCATTTTGATTGTTTACTCTATGATTTGCGGGGATTTGGCCGTTCTCGTGGTAAACCAACCATAGCTAAAGCAAGTGAAGCTGTTGCTGAGTCTGAGTCCCCGCAGGAAGAATTAGAGGCTATTAAAGAATTAACCTATGAATTAGAGGAATACGCTGATGATTTGGCAGCTTTGTTAGATGGCCTGCATCTTCAGCGTGTCTATATCAATGCTCATTCAATGGGCGCTTCTGTTGCTACTTTATTTTTTAATCGCTATCCCCAAAGAGTGGAACGAGGAATTTTAACCTGTAGCGGCATTTTTGAGTACGACGAAAAATCTTTTAGTGCCTTTCATAAATTCGGTGGCTATGTGGTAAAATTCCGTCCCAAGTGGTTAAGCAAAATTCCATTTGTTGACCGGATGTTTATGGCGAGATTTTTGTATAGTTCGATACCACATTCTGAGCGTCAAGCTTTTTTACAAGATTTTCTCGAAGCAGATTATGATGCAGCTTTAGGGACAATTTTTACTTCCGTTAGTAAGGCTCAATCTGAAGTGATGCCGCTTGAGTTTGCCAAACTGAAAGTACCGACTCTGCTCGTGGCAGGAGAGTATGACAAAATTATTCCGGCCGAGATGGGGCGTAAAGCAGCGGCACTGAATGACAAAGTGGAATTTGTGATGATTCCCAACACAGCGCATTTCCCAATGTTGGAAGATGCCCCAACTTATTTGCAACGAGTACAAGAGTTTTTGCAAATTAACACACCAAAATCACAAGTGGGATAACTGATAGCGGTTGTTTAAACAGTTAAGTGTACCTGTGTGATACCTTGACGCATTTTATATTGTCGCTTTAACCAAGACTTTTGAATTGTTTTACGGAGTAAGGGAAGAAGTTGAATCAACAGCGAACGCAGCAGTGCATTTTTTCGCAGTAGTTCGCCTTGTTTAGCTTCCTCTAACTGGAGTTGCTGGGCGCGGATAATTTCTGGCTCACGTTCTGCTTGGATATGCGATAATGCCATGTCAATATCCTGGTGTCCCGTTTCTTTGTGCAACAGTGGCACAAGATGATTAGCAGCGACAATCACATCACGCAATGCGAGATTAATTCCTTGAGCACGGACAGGAGACATTGGGTGTGCAGCGTCGCCCAGAAGCAATACCCCTGGTGCGTGCCATTGCGGACAATAACCAACCATAACAGAAAGCCGAATGGGGGATTCGATGGTATCTGCATGATTACGAAAATGCTCTGCTAGCCATGAGGGTGATAGTGAGGCAAAAATCTCTGCCCAGTTGGCTTGTTTGGAGTCAGTGTTTTCGGTTGCGGACATCACCCAAGCCAGATGCAGTTTTCCTGACTCTGCTCCGTGAAAGATGCTAAATACGCGATCGCCATTTAAAATAGTACGAAACACATTTTCGGCTGCAAACTCAGGGCTGGCGGCAAGCTTAAACCAGAGAATATCAATATTTTTGGGCTGGCGTACTAATTCTAATCCTATACGTTGCCGCACAAGAGAATTTCGACCATCTGCCCCAATTACTAGGTCAGCAGCAAATTCTCTCCCATCGCTTAGTACTACACCTGCGACACGTTGATTACTCCACAGTAAATCCTTGACAAGAACACCCTGGATAAATTCAAACCCATCATTAGTTTGAGCTTCCGAAATCAGTGCTTTGAGTAGCGGTGGTTGTGAAACTAGTGTACAGGGTCGGGTTGCCCCCATTGGTTCATCAACTCGAAACAACTGCTTTTCCCCTAGAATAAATTCCCACGCATCGAGTTGTCGATGGGGAATATGCTCCAACAACGCTGATAGACCCATTTGCTCTAATGCATCTAACCCACTGGGCATTAATCCTTCGCCGCGAAAAACCCGATGAAGTCTTTTGCTGCTTCAATTAACGTTACAGCAATACCACGTTTTACAAGGAGCAGGGCAAGTGTTACACCTGTTGGACCTGCGCCCACAATCACAATCTGCACCGTCCCATCCCTCCTGTATCTGTTGCTCTCAAAGATATAAGTTGAATTATCTTGAAATTAACCCAAACCCAGTTCTCGTTTTAGCAAGTTAATCGAGTTAGTGCCGATATAATTCTCAACCTTAATCAGCTTCGGTGGACGAATAATATCTTCATCACATGCTTGCACGGCTGCTTGCACTGCCGCAAAACTGGCTTGATCACTTATGATTACCTCAGCCCGTTTAACCATAGCCTGAAGCTTATAGGCATCTTTTGGTTGTGAAGTCATCACTAGTAGTTCATCCCCCCGCAGACCGTGGAGGATGACTTCTGCGGCACGGGCAATCCCGGAACTAAGGCTAACGATGCCTACACAGTTTTCTTTTGGTAGAGTTTTCAATAGGTTGAGTTCTTTGGTGTAGTCGTAAATATCTAGAGGAATCACCCGTGCAGCTTTTGGAGCTGCGATCGCTTCCACATTACTGATAAAATACCGACTTGTGACTACTGTTGCAGAGGTAGTTTTATCTAGCACAGCTGTTAATTCTTCCATTGCTACTAACTGTACTGGTATTTTCAAAGCTCGCTCTAATTCATACACCATCAACTCACCAGCACCCATGTCATAAGATGGAACTGCAACTAGTACCCGCGCACTACAACGCAAGCGCCAGTCAATTTCCGCTAAAAATAGCTCCCTGGCTTGATTGAGTGAACATCCTTGAGAGAGCAGCTCGTCAAGTGCTTGCTGGACAACTTGATATGCATCAGGATTTTGTTTGAGAATTGGTGATTGCAGCCTACTACCGCCCTCATGACCTTGGGGACGAACATAAATTCCCGAACCAGCTATACTTTCAACAAATCCGTCTTCCTCCAGTTGACGGTAAACTTTGCTAATGGTATTACGGTGTAACCCCGTTTGCATTGCCAGCGCCCGTGTACTTGGCAATTTATAAGCAGGGGGATATTGCCGGGAAGCGATCGCAAATCGGATTTGATTAAACAGCTGGGTTGATGCGGGAATTTCGCTGTCTGGCTGAATACGGAATTGAATCATCACCAAACCTCCTGAATACTAAGTGCTGTTAGCGGATAGCTATGGTTTAGCCCGTGCTAAATCTAAGTTTTGAGTTTTGAGTATTAAGTGTTGCTTTCCAACTCAGCACGCTTTTGCTGTCCATCTGCATTTGCTACATGTCAAATATTTTATTTATACATGAAGTTTTTCTAGGAGAAATTTCTAATGCGCTCATTATTGGTAATTGATACTTTAATTAATTAGAAAAAACCTGGGCATACTGGCATAGTTATATCAAATAAACACACGGTTAATCACATAGCACTGGTAAAAATTATTATGACAGAGCAAGCAATAATTACCACAACAGTTAATCTTTTGCAAGATAATATTCAAGTGTCTGCTTATTTGGCAGAGCCAAAAGAATCTGGATCTTACCCAGGAGTCGTGGTATTACAGGAAATTTTTGGTGTCAACGTTCACATTCGGGAAGTTACAGAACGGATTGCCAAACTTGGGTATGTAGCGATCGCACCGGCACTTTTTCAACGGATTGCCCCTGGCTTTGAAACCGGATACACACCCGAAGATATTGCAACAGGCAGAGGCTACGCCATGCAAACTCAAGCATCAGAGTTATTGAGCGATATTCAACTAGCAATTGACTACCTTAAAAATCTGCCTGAAGTGAAAAAAGATGGTTTTGGCTGTATTGGCTTCTGCTTTGGGGGTCACGTTGCATATCTTGCAGCCAGCTTGCCAGATATTAAAGCTACGGCTTCTTTCTACGGTGCTGGAATTACCACCCGCACACCAGGAGGTGGCGCTCCCACTGTCACTCGCACCAGAGAAATAACAGGTACTGTTTATGCCTTCTTTGGTGCAGAAGATGCTAGCATCCCAGCCGAACAAGTAGATGAAATTGAAGCAGAGTTAGAAAAATATAAAATTCCTCATCATCTGTTTCGCTACGATGGAGCTGATCACGGATTTTTCTGTGACCATCGTGCCAGTTATAATCCTAAAGCTGCGGCTGATGCTTGGGAGCAAGTGAAACAACTGTTTAGTCAACTAAACTGAAGCATACGCAGCCAAGTTCGTTTTTTGTCATTTGTCATTAGTAATAACCGCAACGCTGTGTGCAACTTTTACTCAAACCTAACCCCCAGCTCCCTTCCCTATATTCGCGCAGCGTGCTGTACTCCTACGGAGAAGCAAGCTATGTGAAACGTCTCGTAAAGCCTGCGGCATAGCTACGCTTAGGGCGCAGCCTCTCGTAGAGAAGAGAAGGCAGGGAATGAGGAAATTTCAAAGCCTCTTTCCTTTTAGGAGAGAAGTCAGAATATTAAGTTCCACATCGCCTAATCACAAACAAAGGACAAATGACAAATGACAATCTAAACTTCAGTGGCACCATCTCAAATAACAATTAATCTTCAAAAGTCATGAATTCCGAATCGAAACTTTCTCAAACAGCCAATTCGTCATTTACGATGGACGATTTTGCCAAAGCACTAGAAAAACACGACTACCAGTTTCAAAAGGGACAGGTTGTACATGGCAAAGTGTTCCAACTTGACCATGATGGAGCCTATGTCGATATTGGTGGCAAGTCGTCAGCTTTTCTGCCGCGCGATGAGGCTTCTTTGAGAGCAGTTACCGATTTATCGGAGGTGCTGCCATTGCAAGAGGATATGCAGTTTTTGATTATCCGAGATCAGGATGCAGAAGGTCAAGTCACCCTTTCTCGAAAGCAGTTGGAAATTCAGCACATCTGGGAACGATTGGCCGAAATGCAGGAAAATGCCCAGACTGTGCAAGTACGGGTTATGGGTGTGAATAAAGGTGGTGTCACCGTCGATATTCTTTCTTTGCGCGGATTTATTCCGCGATCGCACCTGGCCGAGCGTGATAATTTAGAAGCCCTCAAAGGTCAAAATCTGACTGTGGGCTTTTTGGAAATTAATAAAAACACCAACAAACTCATCCTTTCCCAGCGATTAGCAACTCGTTCTAGCAACTTCAGCTTATTAGAACTAGGTCAATTGGTGGAAGGCAAAGTTACTGGCATCAAACCTTTTGGTGTGTTTGTCGATTTAAATGGTATGGGGGCTTTGCTTCATATCAAGCAGGTAAGCCAAAAATTCATTGATTCTTTAGAAAAGGTATTTCAAGTTGGTCAGCCAATTAAAGCTGTAATTATTGACTTGGATGAGGGTAAAGGGCGGGTTGCTCTTTCTACCAGAGTTTTGGAAAACTTTCCTGGCGAAGTGCTAGAGAATATGGATGAGGTGATGGCTTCGGCTGAGGCGCGTGCTAATAGAGCTAATAACAAAGCTTCTGAATAGTTTTGAAGTGGGCTGTTTGCATAAAGCGTTTAAATCCCCGTCTGAAACAATTTTGAATTGTTAATACTCCCTCTGCATCTACAAAGATGTGGGGGGATTTTAAATTGGGAAAACTTTTACCAGGCTCCTTTTTAGCCTCTGGCCAATCGTAACAACTTAAGCAAAACTAGGAAAATAAACTTTTGACTTTTGACTTTTGATTTTTGACTTCCCGCTAGGGCGTGGCATCCGGCTTTTTTGCAATTGGGAAGAACTTTGGATGAATCCGCTGCTAGATACCGAGGCTTTTGCAAGAAATATCGACCACAGGCAAAGCCAGAGAAAAGAAACCACTGGGGGAGTCGCCTGTTAGCGGGAATGAAGATTAAAGTTAAGTCGAAAAAGTCACCAGGACAGTTGAGTTTACTTGGGACAAGCAGAGGGTGTCAGAAAGTACTGAAGTGCAGGAGGTAGCAGAAAAGTTTATTCAAGCTAATTGCTATCACCGGATCTCTAAAATGTTGATTAACTCGTAGAAAACAACCCTATTACAAATATTTATAAAAATCTGAAGTGCTTATATGTTACACTTCACAAGTCTCGACGCGAGAAAAGAGTAGTAATAACTTAGTACTACTGTGACGTCCCAAAAAGTGACCTCTGGGTGACTCCAGGTAAGACGGAAGGTGTGCCTCTGGTGCTGAAGTGTTAAAAGCTACATTCTCTATCCAGTTTCCTTTCACTTTCCATCTTACGCGATCGCCAAATTTTTCCCAGGCTTCTTCATAATATTCACCGCCAGCCTTCCCACCACATTCGAGATAAATTTTCTTCTGAACGCTAAAGCCAAAGCGCCCATTGCTATATTTTACCCAAAGTTGGTCAATGGTGCGTAAGTCAGTACAGGGAAAATTATTGATGGATTCGGCATTTAACCAGCCTTCCTTTTCCCTGCTAGATGCCTTAAGCATAACAGCTAAAGTTTCCTCATCCGCTTCTTTCCACTTGCCTGCTACTAGCAAATCTCGCAATTGCGTGTAGTTTACTGCCTTCTCAGAACTAAGGTCATCGGCTTGAATTACCGGCTGTAGCTTTAGTTTTCGCTCTGGCGGTTTTCCAGTAATACCCCAAATTAAGTTCTCCATAGCCTCAGTATCTGTCCGAAAGTCAACCCACGTATGACCCCTAAGAAAAATTGGGAGTTTAGGCTGCTGTGGTGTATTTCTAAGCAAAACGGGAATCACGGGACAGCCTCTCTCTACAAATTCGTTTAAAAAAGCTCTCATCTCTGTACTTTGCCAGGGGCCAAGTCCACTACTACCTACAAAAACTGCTGCTGATTTAATATTTTCTATTTGTTCCTCTAGTAAAGACTGCCATGCTAAACCAGGACGAAGTGCCCATCTATCTAGCCAAGGTTTAATTTCTCGTCTTATTAATTCATGAGCAATTTCTATAACTTCAGGCTTGTCTTTGCTATTGTGGCAAAGGAAGACATCATACTGATTTTCGTCACTCATCTATAAGTCTCCTCACATCCACTTTTCTATACCAGCAATAATTGCCAACGCATTATACTTACTGCTTTAATTAATTTTATATTACGTAATATAGTTTGATTTATTCTTGCCTACTTACTTAAGTTATTAGTTAATACATCGGAAAAATAAATAAGGAATTTCCAACAAATAAATTATTCAATCTTGTAGAGTGGTCATCTTAGAGGTTGTTTGAAAAGTGATTGGCTATGATGTTAATTGTATTGTTACCCCCCTTAATCCCCCCTTTACAAGGGGGGAAACTGGAAAATCTAGTTCCCTCCCCTTTACAAGGGGAGGGTTAGGGTGGGGTAAAAAAACGTTGATACACCAATTATGACTTTTCAAACATCCTCTTAACAGCTTTTGGCTATGGGCGGGCGAGACGCCCACCCCATAAAAAGTAACTGAATGTTTTTTTATTTGGGAGTCCCTAGAGTCGAATTTAATAAGCAAAATAACATTTGACTTACTCAAAAGCTGTGTTTGCTTTCTCATTTTGGTGTTTTCCGCAAGCAAAAAGAGCTTTTACTTATTCAAACCCCAGTTTGCTTTCTCATTTCAGTGTATTCCGCAAGCAAAATGAGCTTTTACTTATTCAAACCCCAGTTTGCTTTCTCATTTTGGTGTATTCCGCAAGCAAAATAAGCTTTTACTTTCTCAAACCCCAGTTTGCTTTCTTTTTTTGGTGTATTCCGCAAGCAATCAAGCATAGTGCTATCTCAATATGCTTGATTGCTGATTCATTCCAGTAATTCACACACTCGTGACAACTATCCCTTTGAGATTACTTCTCTTTATCTTTATCTAATGCTTCCTCGATCGCACGACGGCAAAATTCTGGAGGATCATCCTTGCTGGATAGTTCTTCCTTCATAGTCTTGGTAATGCGTAGATTAATCCTTTCTGTTAATGATTCTTCTCTATTTGATTTAATTGGTTGTAAATTTTGTGGATTCCCTTTAGGATTAGGCATTATTTAGAAATATAAACAAGGCTTGATTTACTTGGTGCCAAAACAATAAATTGTTTTTGGTGGTTGCTACAACTTGCCGGAAGTACAACCACCAATATCCAATTTCAAAAATGGACACTACTATTTTATGTTCACGCGTTCTGAACTTGAAATCAAGACTATTAAAGAATTACGCGACTTGTGTCATAGATACGGCATCAAACCAACTCTTAATGCAGGATACAAAACCTCGTACATCGTAACTCTGATGGCATTTCCACTTTTAGCGCTGCAACAAATGAAGCAAGGTAAAAGGTTAAAATTCCCTAACTTTAACGCTATCCAGGTAATCAGTTCTGCTATAGAAGAGATGAATTCATCCACAGATGAGCAAGCAGCACTAATTCGGATAACTTTAGAGGGCAGAAAAATGAGCTATCCTGACCGATACGACCAAGAGAATCTGCTGAACTTGCACAAGGCTAAGATGTCGCTTGAACAAGCTATTGACTTGTTGAGCTAGTAAAACTAATCCCATTATCCTATCCCCTGCATCTACAAGGATGTGGGGGATCATTTTTAGAGTATTAAGATAAATAAGGTGTGATCTATTGGTTTAGTTGGCGTGAGGATATCTTGAGCATAGTAAAAAGTATAAAAATATGCTCACACTGTTTAAGTATTGCTTAATGGATTTTAAGCATATATCGAACATTTCAAGAACTAGAAAGGCTGAAAGTATTCAATTTAGGTATTTATATGTTTCTGGTAACTGGAGCAACGGGAGGAATTGGTCGCAGAGTTGTGCGACTCCTACGGCAACGAGAGCAGTCTGTGCGGGCATTTGTCCGCCTTAACTCGCGCTACAGCGAGTTAGAACACCGGGGTGCAGAAATCTTCATCGGTGACTTGCTAGAGGAAAAAGATATCCAGAAAGCTAGTCGGGATATCCAGTATGTTATCAGCGCCCACGGTTCTGATAGCGATGCCCTATCTTTAGATTACCGCGCCAATATTGAACTGATTGACCAAGCAAAAGCCAATGGTGTAGAGCATTTTGTCTTCATTTCTGTATTGGGAGCCGATCGCGGATATGAAGACGCTCCTGTGTTCAAAGCTAAAAGAGCAGTAGAGCGATATTTGGCAGCTAGTGGCTTAAATTACACAATTTTACGCCCAGCTGGATTAGCATCTAACTTGCTGCCACTAGTAGAACGATTTCGGGAAACGGGATTGTATTTGCTGATTGGCGATCGCAAAAATCGTACCTCAATTGTAAGTACCGATGATTTGGCAAGAATAGTGGTAGATTCTGTGACAGTTAAAGGCGCTCGCAACCAGATTTTACCAGTGGGAGGGCCAGAGATTTTATTACGAGAAGATATTCCCCGGATTTTTGGTCGGATCTTCACCAAAGAGCCAGTAATCATTAACTCACCACTATTTATCATTGATGGGTTACAGAATGCATTGGGTTTATTTAATCCCCAAACCCAAAAAGCTTTGGGAACTTTTCGCACATTGCTAGCAAATGAATTTTTCTGTACAAAAGATGAAATTGCCAATTTAGAGGCGATTTTTAACTTCAAATTGGAGACATTAGAAAATTTTTTGCGGCGCTATTTAGCAGTTTGAATGGAGATTGGGATTTGGGGACTAGTACCGCAAGGCGGAAGTCAAAAGTCAAAAGTCAAAAGTCAAAATGAATACAGCGTAGGCGTTTCGTTGATTTTGAATGGTAGGTTTATTTACGCGCCCGCTGTACTAGGAAGAGTTTTCCTAAAATCCAACACCCAATCCCCAAATTAGCGATAATCTAAAATCCAAAATCTAAAATCCAAAATTCTATGAAATCTTCCCTAGCTGCAAATGCTGCTCAAGCTCGTCAGACAAAAGAGCGATTCGCCCAACCAGAGGAACAACTCACCTATGAATTGGGGAAGGCAGTACAGGAATTGCCACCCCTCTACACTAGATTATTAGCCGGAACGATGAGCGTTATCGTATTTGGGGCGATCGCCTGGGCGTATTTCTCGCAAATAGATGAAGTAGCAACAGCACCAGGGGAATTAATTGCTTCCACACAGGTAAGACCGGTGACATCTTTGGGTGGAGGGTCAATTGTCGCTGTTAAAGTGCAAGAAGGCGATCACGTTACTAAAGGTGAAGTTCTGATTCAAAAAGATCCAGACTTGCAAATAACCGATGTTTCCCGCCTAGCCAAATCTAGTAGATTGATTCAAGACGATTTACAACGTTTGGATGCAGAACGTACCGGAGGCAAAACCACTGGGACGAAACTGCAAGATGAACTTTTAAACTCCCGCCTGCAAGACTTCCAAGCGCGTCAAACAGGGGCAGAAGCAGAAGCAAATCGCCAAATAGCAATCATTGATCAAGCCAAAGTCCGCTTGAGCCGGTTGCAAGACAACTTAGTTAATGCCAAAAGCAGCGCTACCAATGCCAAAACCAACCTTGTCAACGCAGATAGCATTCGGATCAAAATTGAAAGTAATTTGGCACTTGCACAACAAAGGGAAAAAAGCCTACGCACTCTAATTACTCATGGTGCTGTACCTCGTGTCGATTACCTAGATGCCCAAGAAAGATTAACTCGTGCAAAGACAGACATCACCAGAGCGCAAGATGAAGTGACCAACGCCCAGAATAAAATCACAGAGGCTCAAGATAAAGTCACATCATTAGAAAAAGATATTGCTGCCCAAGTCCAGGAAATTCACCAAGGAGAACAAGCTTATAACACTGCACGCAGCCAGGCCCAGCGTGTAGCATCAGAACGCCAAAGTGAAATTTTGACCCAGTTCAACAAGCGTAAAGAAGAACTGACAACCGTTCAAGGTCAATTAGAGCAGGCGAGGAAGCAGCAAGCTTTAGAAACGGTTGAGGCTCCCGTTGCTGGTACGATTTACAAAGTTAAAGCCACCAAGGGTCCAGTGCAATCAGGTGAAGAATTGCTGTCAATTTTGCCGGAAGGGGAAGAAATGCTCCTAGAGGTGAAAGTTCTCAACCGTGATATTGGGTTTATTCGTCAAGGAATGAGGGCAAAAGTAAAAATGGCAACTTTCCCCTTCCAGGAATTTGGCACTGTGGAAGGCGAAGTCATGCAAGTCAGTCCGAATGCAATTCTTGATAAAGAATTAGGCTTAGTTTTTCCTACAAGAATTAAGCTAAATAAACACGCAGTGAATGTGCGGGGTCAAGAAGTAGAATTTACACCAGGGATGGCTGCTACAGGTGAAATTGTCACTCGTAAAAAGTCAATTTTGACATTTATTACTGAGCCTGTGACGCGGCGGTTTAACGAGGCATTTTCGGTTAGGTAGGTTTGTAAGTCTTTGCTATTTTTATACCGTTTTAAAGGCGATCGCAACCACAACTTATCCAAAAGAGCGATCGCCCTCTACCATTCCAGGTAATAAAAAGGCGATCGCATCTTCAGAAGACTTGCGCTGTGAGACGGAGGTTTAAACCACCATCGGCTAGTAGGTAATCATAAAGGCGATCGCTTCTAAATTCAGTTATACAAAAAAGATTGCTGACATACTAAGTCCAATAACCTTGTCGTTCAATTCCCTGAGAATCGACAAAAATGTCTCTACAAGGTTTTTAGGTTACTTGATTTTCTTACAGGACTTACGCAAAAAGGCGGTGAAAGCCTTGATTTACCGTAGGGGCAATTCATCTAGACGCAAAGGGGGAATTAAGGGGGTAAAACGCCTGTGGGACATGCATTTTAGCTTAAGTTGACACCAATGAGCAATGTTAAACCCCTACATTCATTCACGATATTTCTCGAATGCTCTCTTTGCTAGCACACTATGCGATCGCATGAAATGTATGGTTAGTGGTAATTTTTGTCAGTGCATCTGCAATAATTTTGGGATCAATGAACAGCGTTTCATGACCTCCTGGGCATTCAATTAGCTCATACGTGCCAAGGCTTTGTACCATCTTGAGATAGGTTCCCGGTGGAAGTGAGCGATCATCTTTGCAGAACAACACTGTTTGAGGGATCTTTAAGGCAAAGAAGTCATTGGTCTATAGAACCCATTTGATATCTTTTTTAGCTGGCAGCTAGTCTTTTAAGCATCAGTCTGATAAAACAAAGCTTGAGCTTGGCATTGGCACGAGC
>NZ_JBALCN010000002.1:0-11284 GCF_036919615.1 Nostoc sp.
GAAGAAACTTCCAAATATAATAAAGAATAGCAATTGGTTCGCGATAGACTATCGCGAACCACTCTTTCTTTTCCACATCCCGTGAAAAGTAAGAGGCGTAGATGAGGATACTTGGGAAGATTTACATTCTTCTGACTCAGTTGGCAGCTTTTTCAATCAAGAGATTAAAGGTAGATATGACTGCGATCGTCTAGATAATGACGATTGTACTATTGACTAATAACTGCATGTAGGGTTTTCAATAATTCTTGCGTTGTGTAGGGTTTGGGTAAAAAGACTGTATGTTCAGCTGTTTTGTCGATTGGTACTTGTTCACTTGTTGCAAGTCCACTAACAACAATAATCGGCAATAACGGATTTATGTTTTGCAATCTGCAAATGGTAGTTGCTCCATCCATATTGGACATGATCATATCGATAATTGCGGCACTAATTTTCTCTTTATGCTGGGCATAAATTGCTAATGCTTCCATACCATTACTAGCAGTAATCGCTGTATAATTATAGTTTTCTAAGGATGTTTTAGTAATTTCCTGAATGGCAGCTTCATCATCTACAACCAAAATGCATTCTCCAGAACCAGTTGGTATTTCTATATCTTCTAACGACTGGATTGGAACTTGATTAACAGCTGGGAAGTATACCTTAAACTTTGTCCCCTTACCTACACAACTTGACACGTTGATCAAACCACCGTGTTCTTTAATAATTGTCATTACTGTTGATAGCCCAAGTCCTGTACCTTTACCCAACTCTTTTGTTGTAAAAAATGGTTCAAATATTCTATCTAATATTTCACTGTTGATTCCAAGCCCCGTATCAGCAACTGTTAGGACAATATAAGCACCAACTGTAGCTTCTATATACATACTGGCGTAAGTTTCATCAATCCAAATATTCTCAGCAGATATTGTTAAAGTTCCGCCTGTAGGCATGGCATCCCGCGCATTTAGACACAAATTAATCAGTACCTGATGCAGTTGGGTACTATCAGCACAAATAGGTAACAATTCATCCTGAATTTCAATATAAACTGCAATTGATTTGGGAAATGTTTGTGAAATAATTGGCTGCATTTCTAAAATCAGGTGTTTAACTTGAAGCACAGTGCATTGATGCGTAGCGGCTTGTCCTTGGACATCGCCTCCAATTCCTCTAGCAAATGACAGCACTTGCTTTACCAAATCAGTACCACGTTTGGCATTACTTTCTATTATTGACAGTATCTGGTTAATCTGTTGATCGCAGCTTTTAGCTTTAAGCAGATGTACTGACATCAAAATTGGTGACAACACATTATTTAAATCGTGAGCAATGCCACTCGCAAGAACGCCTATACTTTCCATGCGTTGAGCATGTAAAAATTGTTTTTCTAGTTGTTTTTTCTGGGTAATATCAGTATCAATGACAAGGATTGATTTGGCTTGAGAATGTTGATCATTTATCAGCGTCCAGCAACTTTTAACGATGAGTTTTTTGCCAGATTTGCTGGTTTTTTGTAACTCACCTTGCCAAGATCCATCCTTTAAGACAGTCTGATAAATTTCTAGGTTTTGTGACAAAGATTCAGTGGACAAAAGTTCATCTGACTGCTTGCCTATAGCTTCTTCTGACTTCCAACCGTAAAGTTTCTCAGCATTTTTGTTCCATAATAAAATTTTGTTCGACAAATCTTGTACAACAATTACGTCAGTGACAATATCCAGCAATGCCGCTTGTTCGCGGATTTTTTGTTCTACTTGCTTGCGTTCAGTAATGTCCTCAGCCACATAGGCAAATTGCATCCGGCTACCGGAATTTACCCCAATTGCTGAGACTGTCGCTGACACCCATATTTGGCCTTGAGGAGTCTCGTCAGAATATTCAAACTTGACGGGTGATTGGGTACGTTCCGCTTGACGGTAGTGATGAATCCACTGGGACACATGTTTGTTTGTTGCACCCATCTCTCGCACTAGGCGATTTTGCATTGCTTCTGGCGTGAGTCCAAAGAACTTCGCTGTGGCCGGGTTATCCGAAATATGCAGGATGTCATTATCTACCAACTCGGCAATTCCGATCATTAGTGGCGAACTGTTAAAAAAGCTGCCGAAAGTAGATTCGCTTTGGTGTAATGCTTCTTGTGCCTCTTTGTACTCCTGTTTAACGCTTGCCAGTTCAACTAAGTTCCGCCGGATCTCTAGTTGTCTAATTACCATGTGGCTAAGAGTTTGCAGTACTTCCACCTGTTTGGGACTGATTTGGCGTGGTACGCGATCAACTATACACAGAGTCCCGATCGCTTCTCCTCCTGATGCTAACAAAGGTATGCCTGCATAAAATCTCACACTAAGTCCAGCATAAGTTACTATAGGATTCGTCGCAAATCGTTCATCAGCTAAGGTGTCAGGAATAATTAAAACTTCGCCACTTTCCATACAAATTGGGCATAACCCAGTATCTCGTGGCATTTCCTGTACATCTAACCCCACCTTGGCTTTGAACCACTGACGGTTAGAGTCAATTAGATTAATCAAGGCGATCGGTGTGTTACAAATCTGTGCGGCTAAGAACGCTAGATCGTCGAATGCTTCTTCTGGTGGAGTGTCGAGAATCTGGTACTGAAGCAGAGCCTCAAGCCTCGCTGCTTCATTGTTACACACTAAAGATTCCATTAAATTGTTCCTAACTATTGCCGAATGACAATTTGACCTCGTGTTACTAAAAAATGTGGATTTACAGCGCTTTTTATAGGTAAGCCAGTGCAGTCTTCTCCCAAGTGGATCAATTGGCGTTGGGCATTGCCACCTATATCTCAAATGATTATTTAAATAATTGAGCAAGCATATAGCTTGATGACTTTAATTATACTAATATACTTTCAGAAGTATGATCGCGAGTTTTGGTCATTTTAAGTAAATTTTAGAAGATTTACACCCTGATAATTTTTTGTTAACAGATAAAATTACTTGCACTAAAATAGGTAAGCGGTAATATATGCAACTAAGTTAATAAATTTCTTGATTACTTTTATCCGAAAAAATCCTTGTTTTGCCCAAAAGCATTAGCAAGAGCAACTAAATATACACTAGCAGCCTTTTGTTCAGAGACAATAGAAAAAGCCCACATAATACCAACGCACTTATGACGACTACACTTGCCTCTGCTGTTAAACCAAAAGCCGAAGATAGTTTTGCCATTAGCTTTGCACCATTGTCTGTTGAAGAAATCTATGCCAAGTCTGACGATCCAGCCAATGGTGCTGTGGTTATGATGAGTGGCGTGGTTCGCAATCAAACCGATGGTAAACCTGTAATTGCTCTAGAGTATCAAGCTTACGAACCGATGGCATTGCAGATATTTTATCAAATTGCTGCTGATATTCGCTTATCTGCGTCTGATGTAAATCGGGTAGTGATTCATCATCGCACTGGACGCTTGCAAGTTGGAGAAATTAGCGTTTTAGTAGCAGTGGGTTGTCCTCATCGAAGTGAGGCGTTTGAAGCTTGCCAGTATGCTATTGATACCCTCAAACACAATGCCCCGATTTGGAAAAAAGAGCATTGGGAAGATGGTTCTAGCCGCTGGGTAAGTATTGGCGCTTGTGAAACATCAGCAGAAAATTGTTAACATTTCTGAGATTATTGAACACGCAGCAATTAGTAAACTATAGCAATCCTATTTGAGTTGTGAAAACTATCGAACCGCCTTTCCAACTCTTGGAGAGGCTGCGCCAACGGAACGCTGTGCGTTCGCGCAGCGTCTTGCAGAGAAGCCGCCAAGGCGTCTTTCCATGAGTTGAGAAGGATCGCACCCATGAACTCGAAGAACTGCGTGGCACAACTGATTGAGATCCAGCCCTAATTCGCTAGCATACTCCAATAAATTGCCATCATTGAGGAATCTCTGACGCTCAAACAGAAGATTGTGCATTTGCCTACTTCTTTGTCTCCTCCATACAGCTTTTGAGGAATTTGAAACCAAGCCGAAACATCTTGAAGACCCAGTTGAATGCGATCAATTTTACCAATTTCTTCTAATTGGTAAATACAGATTTATAAATCCGCTTTGATTCCCCAAGCACTCTGATAGCGTTCTTCTGCATTTTTCGCCATCAGTTTCAAAATATTATCTGAAACTGGTTTGGGAATCGTCACATTCACTTCGTGAGGTGGAACAGGCGCTTTGGTAATATGACAATAGACTAGCTCAAGAATATCTGTTATCGGAAACAGCAGATGTCCCGTTAGAAGTTCGTATAACGTCACACTGAGGGAGTAAAAATCGGTGCGGTAATCGAGTAAACAGTTTATCCGCCCCGCTTGCTCTAGAGATAAATAGGTGAGTGTCCCTTCTAATACATGAGGACTTTTGAAAGTCAGATTTGTGCAATTAAATTGGGTAGCAATCCCGAAGTCAATAATTTTGACAACGCCAGTATCCAGATTGAGGACGATGTTTCCAGGGTTTATATGTTTGATGAATGACATTAACTGCATGGATTTTGCCCAGAATGTCGCTCATAGCGATCGCTTGTTAAACCTACAGAATTGGTATTTCCTGCTTCAATCTGCGATCGCCTGCTTAACAAAAATATTTAATTTTCATTAAAAATATCTAGATTTGCAAAACAACAATTTTTGTTGCATTTATTTACATCTGGATGACTCTATTGAGGTTTGTAAATATTTTGTATTTCTGCAAGGAATATTCCTTTAGACTGAATTTCAAGTGAAAAATGTGGGGATAAACACAAATGCATTCGTTAAATATATTTTGTCACGAATTTGTAGTTGCTGTTTCCTTTGTGGCTTGCGTTATTGGACTGGTGTTACTGTGGGACGGTAAGCAGCAAAAAAATGATGTGGAAGAAACAGAGCAGATTCTGTTTAGAATGAGCTTTACTTACTGGCTAGTTTACTGTGTAGCCTTTGGCATAGAGAAAATAGTTTTACCCGACTGGGAATCTGTAATAATGACTTTGAGAATAACTACTGCTCTGTCATATTTTTTAACTTTTTCTTGCATTGTTAGTCTGCCACTACACAAATTTGCAGTCCACCGTGTTGAGGAATAGTCATGGGGCATAGGGGAATTAGGCGCGAAGGACAGGTTTACCGACTTGTACCCCTCCGGGGAAGCAAGCTACGCTCTTAGCGTTCCCGCTATGAGAGCAACTGGTGTGATTGGGAATTAAGGATGATTAAGATTTCATCGCGATCGCTAATGCCGTTTCCAGTTCTGACTGCGCCAAAGGGGTCAAAATAAACACCTCTTGTACCGTCTTCCCCTGCCGCGCAATTACTTTATAGCCGCCGCGAATTGGTACTGAAACACGCAGTTGCATTTTTGGACAATGACCTTTTGACCGCCCAATCACTCCCGGCGTCACGGTTTGGATGCCATCGTGCTGACAAAGACGTTCTAAAATTGGGATGAGACCAGGAAGGTGTGTCGAGTGGTTCCAAACCAGTCTGCCAGCTTTTTGCGAAGCCGCTCGGAGAGGATCTACGGTGGGTTTGCCCATGATAATTAAGCTGCTTCTAGAGGTGCCATTGTCAAACCTGCTCGGCGCAGCTGCTGGTGATAAAGTTCCGCAGGTTCTTGGGGACCAACCCAGACGATTGCTTGACCTTCATAGTGTACCTGATTAGTCAGATCCCACGCGCGATCGCCATTCATCCCTGGAATATATTTCATCAAACATTCAGCTACATATTGGAATGTATTAAAATCATCATTTAATACAATCACTTTGTAATTCGGATAAGTCTTACGGGTAACTTGATTAGACCGTTCAGGAGCTATAGTTGGTGCTGTGGCCATCCCGTAAACATCTGCTGAAAGTGTCGTAACCATAGAACAATTGGTCAAGAGGATTTTACAAAACTACACTATAAACAACTAGTTTAGTCCATTGTCTGGGGACTAGGGAGTTAGGAATTAGGAGTTAGGAGTAAGAATTTTAGATTTTAGACTTTCCTGCAGAACGCTACGCGAACGGCTACGCTCAGTCGAGCGATTTTGGATTAAAGAATTGAAATTTAATCCAATCATACGCTCTCTACGAGACGCGCAAGGGACGCGGACTCGTTGGCGCAGCCTCTTATAGAGAAGAGAGCTGCGCTATCGTCAATTCCATTATCCAAAATTGAATTACCCAATGCCCAATGCCCAATGCCCTATCGCCAATTATCCCAGTTTTCGTTAAAAATGGATGTATCGGGGAAGGCGGTGGGGTTGCCATTTTGTTGCAAAAGCCGTTTGAGTGCTTCCAGTTGTGGCTCTTGTTTGGGTAAATCATCGACTAGTTGGTAAGGTGCGATCGCATTTTTGATGGCAAAACTAGCAACAGTCCCAGCAGCTGCGCCAGATGACCATTCAAAGGAATGGACTCGATAGGCCGCAGCGGCAATATGACTAGTAGCAATGCTTTTGCCTCCTACCAGCAAATTATCAATTTTCTGGGGAATCATCGCCCTCAGAGCAATTTGGAAGGGATAGGCTTGGCCAGCACCACGTCTTTCGCCTGGATATTCTGTGTTACCAGGGGCTTCTGGGGGACTATTCACCATGCAAGGATGGAAATCTATGGCGTAGTGACCAATACCCACAGCATCGGGAAAGACGGTAGAACGAGTCCGCCGCATTGCTTTGTCTGGTGAAACTTTACCATCAATTACTGATACTGCTTCCAAACCTGCAAGTGCTGCTCGTAGTCTACGATACATATCTGCTGGCAGAGTCTTGGGGTAATACAGATCATTGTAATCTCGGCGAGAAATATCAATTTCCCAAATACCAAAGCCTTCGGGTTGCCCCCAACTAGGGCGGCCAATGATGCGCCGTCCTTCGCGCATGTAGGGATATTTCGATAAGCCATGTACTGTCCCCATCGGGGAATTTAGCCCTGACAACAAGCGGTTATTAGCTTGCTGCTGCTTTATACCCTCCCCCAGTTGAGAATCTGTAGTCCCAGCTACCAACCAATAATAGAAAGATAGGGCATTTTCTTCAGCTTTGCGGAGGGTTTCTGTTCGCAATCCTCCCATCCAGCCCCCTGGTTTTAACTGCCCAGTACTTTCTAACTGTTGGCGAGTGTAAATCAGGTTATCTTGGGCTGTTCCAGGGCGGTAATCATTACCCCAAGTCCAGTTTTGCATGGAGATGTCCCCTGGTGTAGAAGCAGTAAAATTTACACCGCCAAATTTTGCTGGTTTCCCTTTGTTTGGACTCCAAATGCGCCGATAGGTGAAAACCAAATCAAAGTTAGCCAGTCGCGTTAACTCATAGCTGAAATATGGGGCGTATTGTGAATAAAATGGGGGCATCGGCTGCGGTTGTGGTTCCTTGGTTGCCTCCATTGCAAAGGTGTAGGTAAAGCCTTGAGGGCAATATGGATCATTGTTGGTGCTGGAAGCAGAAGGTTCCAGGTAGGAACGGGCATCAATGCCTAATCGGTAGGGGACATCAGCAAGGGCGATAATTTCTCCAGTTTCGCTGGTGTCTACGACGTACCATTTAGGAGCATCCCCTTCCGCTGCCTTGGGGATAAAACGGAGAATAGTTTTAGTAAATCGAGATGAGTTTTCGTAGCTATAAGAATCTTCAATACTTTGAGATAAAGTAAAAGTATTGAGAGGTGGTGCGCCTTTTGGTGGTTGATGTTGGATAGCGATCGCACTATTAATTATTTTGCCATCAGCAGCGATTTCCAAATCTTTAATTACCGTGTTGGGAAACCATTGCAACTTCCCTTTGCCCCGCTTTTCGGCATCTTTAAGCATCTGGGTCAAAATGGTGTGAGCATCGCGGGGAAGAAAGCAGGATTCACTTACCCAGCAGTTACCGGGGTTAAGTTTACCGTATTTGCGCCCAATCCGGTTTCGCAAATCTAGGTAGCCGCGAGAATAGAATTTGAGAGCTCGCTGAGTTGGGCGTTCGTCTAACGCAGATGTCCCTTGAGCAGAAATTTGTCCTCCTAGCCAGTCAGTAATTTCCGTGAGGCAAACCGTTCGTCCTGCTAGCAACCCCTCGTAAGCTGTGGCGACGCCAGATAGTCCACCACCCACAACTAAAATCTCGCAATTGACACTTTTATCTGGGGTTCTCGGTGGTGTGGCGTTTACCCCATCAAATGCAACTAAGCTAGATATTAAATTGAGACTGATCAGCGATGTTAAGCTATAAGCTACTTTGTGTCTGCGCTTCATGGTTAAAAAAACACTCCAAATCCTGTGTCACCTTGTAGAAGGTAGCATCCAAGAAATGTTCATCACAAGTTTATAAGAGTAAATATATTTAAATACAAGTTTTACACCTAAAATACTGAGTCTGGAGGCTAAATTTACCTTGAAGTTATTAAGCTGAGTTAAAAGTGCTGATTGCTGAGTACTTTTTTACACCGTATTGGGAGTTTACCAGTAAGAGAAAACGATCATGATCGCGCCAGTGGTTATCCAAATCATTTTCGCCAAGATGTTTTAATTCCCTGAGTTCTTGCCCTAAATGGCCTGTACCGTTACTGCCAACGAGCGATCGCGTTATTTCCTGAAACAAGCTCATTTTGCGTCGTTCGGACATACCAGAAATGCGCATGGGTTCTTTGTTTTGGTGAAATTGGGGAAGAAATTTGAAGTGGCTTTGAGCGATTGCCTCTCTCGCCCTTATTCTGGCATCAAAACACCTTGCGGATTACCAATGTGGAAACAGGCGAATCTCAAAAGTAGAACTTTCCAGAAATAGTCTGCAAATTAGAACCACTTAAATTCGTTAATAACTGCTAAAAAGTAACATAATTAACCAAATTTAGTTCAAATGTATTATCTTTTATAGTTTAAATGTACTATTATCTAATCTAGCTTGAATCTAAGCCATCTTTATATAAACATCGAGTTATGATTGATTCTCCGCCAAAATCCTGGTTTGCTCCCAAGACAATCTATGAAGAAATCCAATACTACTTCCCAACGTGTCAATCAAAAATTCGTATTGCATCTGGCTGGTTTACCGTAAACGGCTGGGATCTGATTCGAGATGTTGTAAAAGGAAAGTATGTTGATCTGTTGGTTGGAATTAACGAACGAACTCAAAGACAAGACGAAAGACACGCACAGCGCCTTCTGATCCAAGAAATCAAGAAAGATTTAGCAACAGGATCATCACCAGGTAATCGTCGTCAAGCTGTAGTAGATCTAGTTGAGAAAATTCAAACGGGTCAATTTCGGATTGTTGATGCACGCGCTATGAAACATCATGCAAAACTTTACTTTGTTGACTGTAATGTTGTCATCATTACCTCAGCAAATTTAACTAAAAATGGCTTAATGAAACAGGTTGAAGCTGGTAATCCACTGATTCATAAAGAGGAAGTTGTAAAACTTGTCAAGGAATTTGATGAATATTTTGCCGAAGCAGTAGATTTAACTCAGAGACTACTTAAAGCTCTCGAAGATTGGTTGAAACTTGCTTCTCCGTGGGATATTTACCTCAAAACCTTACTTGCTTTTGAGGATGTAGAACTTGATAACAGGTATACTCCGCCAACGAATTATCAAAGAGCAATGATTGCTGAGGCTTTACAGAAAATAAGCGATTATAACGGAGTGATGTTGGTTGCCTCAACAGGACTTGGAAAGACCGTTGTTGCTACTCATATCGCCTTGACACTTTTTAGAGCAGATAAAATTCTACATGTATTGATTATTGGCCCCAAATTAGTAAAAAGGCAATGGGAATCTGAATTTATTGATGCGGGTGTCCCTCAGACCTATATCGGCTGTCAAGCTTTAGATAAAGAAGATCCAAGCGATGATTGTAATCTTGAACACTTTATCGAAATAGAAGAAAAAATAAATAAGCAATGGCTCATTATTATTGATGAATGCCATCAATTCAGAAATTGCCATGATAGTGCAGAAGGGCCTAGAAGGCGCTCATTCCAAAGATTGATTTCACGAATTAAAGAAAGTGGCTGTAAAGTCTTACTTCTCACTGGTTCACCTTATTCTAAAGATATTAGGAATCTCAATCACCAAATTTTGCTTCTACCTCACACTGCGGAAATTGAAACTTTTTCGGATAAACAAAACAAAAAAAATTTCAATTGGCATACAAATAGTATAAAAGGATTTATTAACTTACCTGTTGTGTCTCAACTAACTACACCTTATGTTGCACAACAGTATGGACAGAAGCTAGAGACTGGCATATTAATTGAGTTTGGACAGCAAAAGCGATATATTCCGCTTGTAAAGTTATATCGAGTTAATTTCCATTTATTCAGAGAAAGTGAAATTTCTCAAGTTTTTAGGGATGGTTGCTTTACTGTTAAAGATCCTCCAGAATCACGCAAGTTTATAGAAACGCAAGCAGAAGTTGCCTGGGCCAGTTCACCGTGGGCACTTCGTGAAATTATCAAAAAAGTTATTAACACTCCAGGCAAGCCAAACTTGTCATATGACTTTGAGTTCAAAATGTCTCAATCTCAGCGCAGTGAACTACTACAGCCGCTCCTAAATCGATTAAACCAAATGCAGTTTACTGATGATCAGAAGCTTGCATCTGTATGTAATATTCTCCAAGAAATTCACTCTAGTAATAAAAAAGTTATCATTTTTTGTGAGCGTCGTGCAACAGTGGCTTATCTAGTGAAAGCTATTAATGCTTTACTTCCCCATTTAAGAGTATTTGGCACAATTAAGCTAAGAGAAGGTCAGTACGTACCTATGAGCGATCGAGATATTTTTCAGGCAATTAAAAAGTTTGCTCCAGTTGCAAACCGAGCCGAAGGAAAGTATGAAGAGACTTACGAAGTTTTTATTTCAACTGATGCTCATGGTGTTGGCATTAACCTACAAGATGCACCTGTAGTTATCAATTACGATCTAGCTTGGACAGCAATTGAGCCTACACAAAGAGCAGGTCGTGTTCTAAGACCCTGGATTGAACCGCGTACTGTGGAGCTTTACACTTTTGTTCCACTGCTAGAAGGTGATGCTTTACGAGATTTAGGTATTGCAAAACGTTATAGTAACCTGACAAATCGCCACAGTCAATCTCAAGAAATTATGGAGCTTCCTGTTCTATCTATAAATGAGAAAGAAGAAGTTAATTTTTTCAATAATACATCCAAAGTCACAATTCAATCGGGTGTACTTGATTTAGAGGCTTTAGTTGATGATAATATATCGCCATTTTATCACCATGCATCTAATACCAATTTTATATGAAGCTGCATATAATGGAGAAAAGAAACTCGATAAATTAAAATAGCCATGAGCCGCCCTTTTAAGATTGAAATCGC
>NZ_JBALCN010000003.1:0-199019 GCF_036919615.1 Nostoc sp.
TTTGTAACTCTACATCCATTGCCCTACTTACCTTTCAGGGTTTTTTCTGTTCATTCTTTTATTCAGAATACCCGGAAAGTGACAGAAGAGGGTTAGTCCCCATTAGGATGCAAATTCAGGATTGATCGACGAGAGATCAAATTGCTTGATCGCCCGTTACAATAAGCATAGCTACTGATGCAGAATCTGGGATCAAAATATTTTGACTAAAGATTTCGTTTAGCTGAAAAGGCTTTGTTTTGTTCTTTTTGTTCAATTGTTAATTCTCAATTTCTTGGTTTTTTAATTGGAGTCGTAATTAAATTTCCTCTCAGATCAGCCTTATCTCCTTTAAATCTTTGTTTGAAGTCAAAGTCTAAGCAATATTCTCCGAACTTTACCCAGAAGCAATCGCGATACAACAATCCAGCATCGGCAGCGAAAGGCTGTAAGTTAAATTTGCCAAGATTTACGCAAGGGTGATTGCTAAAATTTCAACATACTTTCATTAAAAATATTTTTTAGTGCCCAAAGATTAAAATTTTTAAGAAGTCGTCACTTGCACCTTTGACATCAGAGTATATAGCTTCAATAATGTTCTTATGTAAAAATCCGTACTTGTATAGGACTCCTATTTGATTTTGCTAAATATACTGAGAGCCAAAACCTGATCCGGCTAGCTTTCAGTCAGTTTGGCTTTTACAAATCAAATGGGATTGCTATATAAACTGATATTAATAGGGTTGCATTATGCTTTTCTTGAATTCAATAACCAGCTTAAAAAGTCGCCAAAAAAACAATAAAATAGGCACGCTTTTTTGGACTCATAGTAACATTGTGCTGCTCACTGGATATTTAATTAGTCTACCGATTTTTACATTGATAACTTTATCCTTATTATTGCCCTTATTCACTGCTAGCTTATTCACTTCCATTGGAACCTCGCACCACTCTACATCGATTCCTTGGATAGATGATGCATCTGAATGTGAACATACTGGGAGAAACTGGAGCGATCGCAAGTGTTGGGATAATGAACACAATCCCATGTTCTGAATGGATATTGCCCAAAGAGAGTATCCAAACAATTAGAAGAATCGCCTAATTTGACAAAACAGGCTAACAGCCTTGGAATTAGATCAAAATGGATATGTAGCCTGTTGTTTGTTCAACCTTGAATCAACCTAACTTTGTGCGTAATCTGCAAGAAACTCACTTTTTATCTATAAATGCTTACATATCAGTTCTCTAAAAACTGAATAACCAACTTTGAGCATTAAATGAGCATTGTGGTAAACAGCAGTAAAACACTGACTGGTAAGGCTAGAAAGGATCAAGTAGCGGTAAGGGTTGATTCAGGATGAATAAAAGCTTGTTTCCCTAGAACTGACTTTGTGGACGAGAAACAGGTGGAGATAGCGACTTAAAAATAAAATCATCAATCTCTCCTATTAACTCTGGGCGATCGCAGTATGGAGTTGCTAGCGGGCAAAATTGTGGAAATGACTCCAGAAACCCTAATTCATTACAGCTAGAGTAGATGAGAGTGATTTTTCTTAGTGATGAATCGCGTCTAGAGGCGCGATTCATCTGGTTTTATCAACCAGGGGGCCAGTCCAACTGCCGTCCTCCCAAAATATGCAAATGTAAGTGATAGACTGTCTGACCACCATCATCACCAGTGTTGATGACAACTCGATAACCGTTTTTCAGTCCTGCAACTTCTGCAACACGTTTGGTTGTTAACAAAAGATGCCCCAATAGAGCATGATCTTCAGATTCAGCATCAGCTAATGTGGGAATGGGTTTTTTGGGAATGACGACGATGTGAACGGGCGCTTGGGGGTGGATGTCTTTGAATGCCAGAGCCAAATTATCCTCATAAACAATATCAGCGGGAATTTCCCGACGAATGATTTTGCTGAAAATCGTTTCTGTAGTTTCATTCATGCCAATCTACCTACTCATCTGCTAGAGATTTTAAAGGTTTACTGTAGTGACTTGATCATTTAGACAAAAAAATATTCCTTTCTGTGATAAAGTCTTTCATAGACAAAATTCCTCCCACCCCAGCATAGAGACAATAATTACAATCTCTCAGTCAACTCTAGGGTGGGATTTTCATGCTTAGAAAGTTGTATATCTTGTGTACCAGTGCTTTGGAGATTTATATGAAACAGTCAAAATACTATTTTGTTGTTTTTATAATTATCATAATTAGTATCTTTCTGCGTTTCTGTTTGTTGCAAAATCAAAGTCTTTGGTTTGATGAAGGCTGGAGTTTAGCTTTATCTGATGGTACAAGCGTTCAAGAAAATCTCTTTAAAATTATAAATCGAGAAGCTGGTGACAAATATCAACCGCTTTATTATTTAGTCTTGTTTTATTGGCGTTCGGTTTTTGGAGATAGTGAATTTGCCATTCGATCGCTCTCAGCCCTGCTGGGAGTCGCCTCAGTCATTACCATATTTTTTACTAGCCTACGTATCTATGGAAAAAAACATGCCTTATGGTCGTCCATGCTCCTAGCAGTTAGTTCTTTTAGCGTATTTTACAGCCAAGATGCCAGACCTTACGCATTATTAATATTTATAGCCTCACTTCAAATATATTTTTTTAGTTATTCATTCAGTGTAGATAAAAGTAATAAGATTATTTCACAATTACTTTTTGGTATCTTTACTGCCATCGGAAGTTTTGGCAGTATTTTGATAATAATCTTTAGTTCAGCCATTTGTTTATCTCATGCTATTGTCTATAGAAACTTAAAAGAATTGATCAAATGGTGGATACCTCCAGTAGTTTTTTCTTTCCCAATGATTTTGTTCTACTTGTCTTCACCTGCCGCATCTGATCCAACAGCTACTACAGTTACTCGTAGTGGATTACCCATAATTCAAAACATTATGTTTGTGATCTACGGTATATTAGTCGGGACATCTTATGGACCACCACTGGAGGAATTACGCGATGACGAAAAGATAAAAGTTGTACTTGGCTACTGGCCTCAATTATTAATATTTGTTATTGTTATTACTGTGATTTTTCTAGCTTTAGTAACAAGTTTATTAAGACCCCGCAAGAGAAAAAGATATCAACGGGCCGATTACTTCTTTACATCACTTTTGGTCACATCATTTTTACTAGCTTTTATGTTTGCTCTGGTGACCAAAATAAATTGGCTACCGCGCCACTCTTTTTATCTATGTATACCAGTTACCATTCTGATTCCATCAGCGTTTTTACATAATTACCAACGGAATAATAAACTTTATATAGTGCCTCAAGTTACCAAGTTAGCTACTATTTCTTTACTAATTATGAATGTTTATTCAAATTTTCAATACTATTTAAATCCAGCCTATGCAAAAGATGACTACCGTTCAGCTGTTCGCTACCTTCTACAACATCGAAATGAATCTGCAAAATCTGTATTCTTCTATGGACAGCCTAGATTATTACAATATTATGGAGATTCATCGACTATATATGCACCACAAAATGTTCTAAAAACTGTCAAGGGAAAAAATCTGGCAGAAAAAGTTAGTACAATGACCAAAAATGCAGATCCAGTTTTTGTAATAGTTAATCGCGAATTTGATTGGGAATTAAAAGATATTTTTAAAAGAGAAATGAGTGATTTATATAAATTGGAAGATGAGGCTGATTGGCCTTATATGAAAATCTATCGATTCACAAGGAAGAAGTAGAAAAAACCGCCATAATAATCTAATTGTAAGCTGTCATATTCAAAAATGCATCATTTATGTCATTTTCAAAAATACAGCATTTGCGATTGCTCTCAACTTGCCATTGACATATTCCCCTTGATACCAATTGCTTTTTTAGAGCAAATTTTAGATGAAAACTGGTTTCCCGAATATAACCACAATCATCACGGTAAGGTTACAGCGAACGCGATGAACTCAAAAGACAAAAGTTTTTAGAACAATTAGCTACTTGGTCTTCAACAGAAATAGTTTACGTGGACGAATCAGGAATGGATAACCGTGATGATTACGGTTACGAGTAGAATCAGCAAGGTGAGCACTTTTATGATTTAAAATCGGGACAACGTAAAGGAAGAGTTAATATAATTGCTGCTTTGTGTAACCAACGCTTATTCGCACCATTTACTGTAGAAGGAGCGTGTAACCGAACAGGAGAGTGAGACTTGGCTCTAATCATGCTTAATTCCGAGCCTAACTCCTGGACAGGTTGTGATAATGGATAATGCAACTTTTCACAAAGGAGGAAACATTGAAAATTTAATTACAACAGCTGGATGCTTCCTTATTTACTTACCTCCCTATTCACCTGACTTAAACAAAATCGAAAAATGTTGGTCATGGCTTAAGAGTCGAATTCGCTCTTCAGATAGAAAACTTCGATAGTCTACGAACTACGATAGAGGATGTCTTGCGTTTAGTGTCCTAATCTATCTGGCTACTGCTATACCACCTGTGGAAGCAGAAAAGGTGGCTATGGTAATCAAATGATGGATGCGATCGCCTCTGAACTTCCAGATGGTGCATGGAAAATGTTAGCTTTACCTGATGGGCAAGTGCGAGTCACACTGAGTTGGCGTTTACTCTAGTTGATCTGGCTCAAGAAATTCATCCACGCCAAACCCGATTAAAATGAATACGCAACTCGCGCTTCCTCAAGGAGTATCAATCCGTGCAGCCGGACTTAATAGGCTTGGAAATTAGTAAAGGAGAACTGAGACGTTTGACTGGGTTCGATCCAGAAGACGTTTTTCGACCCTCGGTTCTGCGAGATAGCAAGAAGCGATTAGGGTTTTTCATCAATGAAATGCTGGTGACGCTGGCGCTAACCCCAGTAATTGTTGGCTTTGTTTACGCCTTTATTATTCTGCCGACAATTGGTTCTTCAATTCGACTAGGAATTCTCTTACTAATTTTAGTGCCAATCCCGATATTAGTTGGGCGATCGCTTTGGCGACAATTGACCTGTCCTGAAGGACTGACAATACTTTTAGATGAAGTTGATAAATATCATGACCTGATTAGCACTATAGATATTAATGACCAATTGGCAGCATCAGGAAACATAGAAAGCAGTATCCATGACCGAGATAAAGTAACCGCCGCCCTGCAACTGATTAGAGAAGATTTAGTCCGCGCTCTGAAAACGGAACGGATTTTGCGAGATAATAAAAAATTGCTTGCTAATAATCAAGAGTTATTTGTCAATAATTTAGCCAATCTGCAAGCTTTAGAAGTTAGTAGTCAAGCGGGCGAATATGCTCAACTACTAAATCAATCATTGCAAATTGCGATCGATGTGCAAGCAGAAATCAGAAAATTGCACAAAGGCTGAATTGATGTTTGAAAAGTTACAAATGATACTGAAAAACCTCTCTCCTCATAGGAGAGAGGCTTTGAATCTCTCCCCAACACTAGTAGGGAAGGAGATAGGGGGTTAGGTTTCAATTGCTTTGATGTTTAGCAAAATACTTTCCAAGTCCAAACTTTCCTAAAAAACAATCACCCCGTTGACTTAAATGAGCAACAAACCCAAAATAATTGTCTTGGATGATGACCCTACAGGTTCTCAAACAGTCCACAGCTGCTTGCTGCTAATGCACTGGGATGTGGACACTTTACGCAGCGGGTTGCAGGATGATTCGCCGATTTTCTTTGTGCTAACTAACACTAGATCGCTAACACCAGAGTCAGCTGCATCTGTCACCACAGAAGTTTGTCAAAACCTGAAAATTGCCTTGAATGCTGAAGGAATTGACGATTTTCTGATTGTCAGCCGTTCTGATTCTACTTTGCGGGGACATTATCCCATTGAAACCGATGCGATCGCACAAGAACTCGGCCCTTTTGATGCTCATTTTCTCGTACCTGCATTTTTTGTTGGCGAAGCCTCTCGAAGAGACGGCGGACGCATCACTCGTGACAGTGTGCATTACTTAATTATTGCTGATGTACCTACCCCAGTCCATGAAACAGAATTTGCCCGTGATTCCGTCTTCAGCTACGATCACAGTTACTTACCCAAGTATGTCGAAGAAAAGACTCAAGGACTAATTAGTGCCGAAACTGTGGAAAGGTTTCTCCTGGCCGATATTCGCGCTGGTAGTTTGGAACGCTTGTTACAACTCAATGGTAATCAGTGCGCTGTCGTAGATGGTGAAACTCAAGCCGATCTCAACCGCTTTGCAGTAGACATATTAGCAGCAGTAAGTCAAGGAAAACGCTTTCTGTTTCGCAGTGCAGCAAGTATTTTAACGGCTTTAGCCGCTTTACCACCCCAACCCATTGCCGCCGAAAACATGGCGCAGTACGTGCGACAAGGCAAACCAGGTGCGGTGATTGTTGGTTCCCATGTGAAAAAGACTACTCAGCAATTAGCAGCGCTGTTGCAAGTAGAAGGAACTGTGGGAATCGAAGTGAATGTAGCGCGATTACTTGATGATGGGGCAGATGAATCTGCGGCACTGCTAACTGAAATCAAAGAAAGTACACGGGTGGTACATGAGGCTGGCAAAACACCAGTGGTTTATACTAGCCGTGAGGAACTGAATTTTAAAGATGTCAAGACACGATTGGAGTTTGGGGCAAAAGTTTCAGGTTTATTGATGGATATTGTGCGCGGTTTACCATCTGATATAGGATTCTTAATCAGCAAGGGTGGTATTACCTCTAATGATGTTTTAAGTAGTGGACTAGCTTTAACTTCAGCCCGCTTACTCGGTCAAATTTTAGCTGGTTGTTCAATGGTGTTAACGCCATCGGATCATCCTCAGTTTCCTAATTTGCCAGTGGTGCTGTTTCCAGGTAACGTCGGTGATGCTGATGCCTTGGGGACAATTTATCGGAGGTTGACTAAAACAGTCTTGAGTGCTGAGTGAAAATGATCATAATTTTGAACTACAGCAAATCACAAGTTAGTGAGGTACAGTATTTTAGTCTACAAGACAGATAAAGAGCTTTTTTTATTTACTCCTGACTCCACACTTTCTTGCCTGACAATGTTGTTGTATTTTGCAACTGATCTAATATTAATAATTATTCGGAGTGTCCCTTGTCTTTTGGCTAGTAATGCATGACTTCTGATTCTGCGACTCCCAATCTAGAGTCAAATTCTGCACTTCCTAATGCAGAACCAAACTCTATCCTTTCTGAGGTAGAGGTAAATCCTACTGTTTCTGATCTAGAGTCTGATTCTATCCTCCCGGATGCTGAGTTAAATTCTGTCCTCCTTTATTTAAAATCAAATACTGTCCTTGCTCCTGTAGAATCAAATCCTGCTAACCCAGATGTAGAGTCAAATCCTGGTACGGCATCAGATTTTATCCTGACTGATTTAAATCCCAATGAGTCAGCCTTATCAGGACATCGCGTAAATGACAATACTCAAGTTCAGTTAAAAAGTCAGGAGGGACGACTATTATTAATCTTGCCTCCGGAATCTCAAGTATCTGCCTCAGAACTTAGTTGGTCTGATATTTGGCAACAAATAAGACAGCGTTTGAATGCAGGCGATCGCTTCCGTATATCTAATACCCCTGTGCATCTGATGGCACAAGACCGCCTAGTAGATGCCAGACAACTGCAAGAACTTGCTGAGGCTTTAAGTGAAGTCCAACTCCAGCTAATATCTGTCTCAACAAGTCGTCGGCAAACTGCGATCGCTGCCGTGACATCCGGATATTCTGTAGAACAACTACAGCCCGTAAGTTCTCTGGTCTCAGAGTCAAAAGCTACAGCTATACCCCAGGCAGATGCCCTCTATCTGGAAATGACAGTCCGCTCTGGAGTAGAAATTCGTCATCCTGGTACAGTAATTATCTTGGGAGATGTAAATCCAGGTGGTATTGTAATTGCAGATGGAGATATTATCATCTGGGGTCGTCTACGTGGAATCGCTCATGCTGGGGCCGGAGGCAATCATGAGTGTCTGATTATGGCTTTGCAAATGGAACCTACCCAATTGCGGATCGCAGATGCTGTAGCTAGGGCACCAGAAAAATTACCGATGCAATTTTTTCCAGAAGTGGCACATATTATGCCCCAAGGGATTCGCATCGCTAGGGCTAGTGATTTTTCCAGAAACCAATTTACTAAGATCAATCAGTAGCCCTGAATATTTACTTAAAAGATGAAGAATATGAAGGATGAAATATAGCGGTTTTCATGTAGATGGAATACACTACTCTAATCCCTTTCCCCTAGTTAAGTGTATTTCACACAACCGAGCGTAGATGCTTTTTCGGCTTGTCGCCAGACATCGCTAGAAAAAAATATTCATCCCTCGCCCGAATCAGGGAGACCAGATATTTCTTCATACTTGATACGATACTTCATACTTTATACTGCGATTTACTGTTTTATATTTCTTGAACCCTCATTGACCGCATTTCTATCATGACTCGCATTATTGTGATTACCTCCGGTAAAGGAGGAGTGGGCAAAACCACAGTTTCAGCAAATTTGGGCATGGCTTTAGCCAAAATGGGGCGTCAAGTTGCCTTGGTTGATGCGGATTTTGGTCTGAGAAATTTGGATTTACTGCTAGGGCTAGAAAACCGCATCGTCTATACTGCGGTAGAAGTCTTAGCCAGAGAGTGTCGCTTAGAACAAGCCTTGGTGAAAGATAAGCGCCAACCCAATCTCGTACTCCTGCCAGCAGCCCAAAATCGCTCCAAAGATGCAGTCACACCTGAACAGATGAAGTTATTGGTGAATGCGCTAGCGCAAAAGTATCAATATGTGATCATTGATAGCCCCGCCGGCATTGAAAATGGGTTTAAAAATGCGATCGGCCCAGCAAAAGAAGCGCTAGTTGTCAGCACACCAGAAATTTCCTCAGTTCGTGATGCTGATCGGGTAGTGGGGTTACTAGAAGCACAAGGTATCAAGCGTGTTCATTTAATAATTAACCGCATTAGACCCGCAATGGTGCAGGCAAATGATATGATGTCAGTGCAAGATGTTCAGGAACTTCTCGCCATTCCCCTGATCGGGGTAATCCCTGACGACGAGCGTGTTATTGTATCTACCAATCGCGGCGAACCCTTAGTGTTAGCGGAAAATCCCTCTTTAGCTGCCACAGCCTTTGAGAACATTGCTCGTAGATTGGAAGGGGAAAGTGTCCAATTTATGGAGATCGACTCGTCCCAAGACAGCATCTTCGCCCGTCTACGAAGGTTGTTGTGGACAAAGATTGTTTAACTTACTTTTCCAGTCTCCACGCCAGACCTATTCGTAATGATTGAACTTCTAGAACGACTTTTTTTTCGCGGTCCTGATAGCAGTCGAACTCAAGTTAAACGTCGCCTGCAATTGGTGATTGCTCACGATCGCGCCGACATAGACCCTCAAACGTTGGAAAAAATGCGGCAAGAAATCTTAGATGTAGTCTGTCGCTATGTCGAAGTTGAGACAGAGGGCTTAGAGTTCTCCTTAGAAAGCAACCAACGAACAACAGCTTTAATTGCGAATTTACCCATCCGCCGGGTCAAAGGCGTCATACCTGAATGGGAAAGGGGCGATTAGTCTCTATAGGTTTAATTTTAGTATTTTTTATCTTTTATATCAAGTTCGGATGAACACTTATAATTAAGCTGCCCTGGTTTTTGGCCACCAGTAGTAGCAAGTTAAACCAGAGATTAAATCATGTTGTTTCATCAGTTCTTGACAACGAAGCACTAATAAAGCTTCTAACTCATCTGCGAAAATAGTTGATGTTTTAATTGCGACTGCACTTGATTTAATTAATCCGGTACATTTAAAAAACTGGTTTACAAACTGTTGTTACTGTACTTCGTAAACCTGCAATCTGCTGTATTTATTAGCTAGCGATCGCACCTTTTTCACCCAACCTCACAAAATCGCGTTGCTCCGGTTCCTCCGCGCATGATGATGCAACAAAGCGGCGCCTGTTCAGACGCCAAGTCAGTCATTGTGTAGTGCTAGATAATTGCAACTGATACCAATTCTGTATGAAGATGCGCTAAACCATATTTAAGTACAAGAAAGAAAAACGAACTGCAAAGGACGCATTCGCGCAGCGTCTCGTTGGCGCAGCCTCTCGTAGAGAAGAGAAGGACACAAAGAAAGAAGAAGTTAAAAGGGTTTAGCGCAGCCTTTAGAACTCCACTCGTAAAACTTTCGCAGTTCGGACAATCCCATCAGGTGGCGGTGACGTAGTACCACCGTCGGTCGTAAAATAAGCCACCCGACCATACTCCCCCGTCATCCGTCCCCAAACACCGCTAGACGGTCCGAGCAACTGCTCGGTGAGAGGGTCTACCTGCGACGCTGTGCCTCACCCCACGGTTCTCGCTCGGCTCTAAGGACACGCGATCAATGGTGTTTTCTCGGTGCGTCGTGACGTACGCAATGCCAGCGTCTTCGTCGATGCAAAAGTCATCGAACATTCTGCCGTCGGCGACGTGTTCCGGTTTGGCAGCGGGTTCGTGCGTATCAGGATCGACACGCACCCGCATGAAGAGCTTTTGAGCGGTTGTCGTGTAGTAGAGATAATGGCTCCTCGACGCATACCGCACTCCGTTGAGTCCCGGTTGAGGCGGTTTGAGCGGACTGTTGGGATTGAATGCCATGCTGTCATGCTTGAGCCAGACGCTGGCTTTAAGCTCGTTTCCATCTGTGGGGAGATCGACTCGCCAGAACAAACCCGCAACCGAGTCTGCGATGATCATCACAGTCGGCGCGATCAAGCAACTGCCGTTGAGCGCACGCACGGGATCGGGAAATTCCAGAAGGATTTCCGGCTTGAGCGGACTGTTAGGAGTCCAACCGCGCAAATCAAAGCGTTGCAGGTTCGATTTGTGGGTTTCATACACATCTGAGGTGCAAATATAGAAAATGTCTGGCTCGACCTCTACGAGGCTCAACGCGGGGAGTGCAAAGGTGTGTATCAGGATTGGATTGATCGGCACGTCCGCAGTTGTGGGCGGAATGTACCAAAGCTCCTTTTGATTCATTGCAGTGACAAGAATAGAGCCATTACTGCGGATTGCCAGGTTTTCAAGGAAATAATGCTTTGGAAAACAAGCGATCGTCGTGAGCTTGGCTTGTGGCACGGTTTCAGACGGCATAACGGTTTTCGTGTAATGGTTAACAAACGATTAGACCTGTTCTTGCGGAGCTGGGATTTCAAACGCATTGAGCAACGCGCAGACGCTGTGATAGATCCCAATGAGCGTAATGGCATCAACTAACCCCTGCTGCCCGAAGGTGCGCTCCGCCTCACGGTAAAGCGCATCATCGACACTGTGTTCAGTGGAAAGTTGTCGTGCAAAACGTTGGGCAATCTTCTCTTGGTCGCTCAGGTCATCGGGCAACCCGCCGCTCACCAACGATCGTATAGACTCCTCCGAAAGACCTGCCTTTCGAGCCACAGCCGAATGTGCGTAAAGCTCGTACTCTGACTTCCATACAGCACCCACGCTTAGGATCAATACTTGGCGGACTCGATCGCTCAGCGAGGTATATTTCTCTTCAATGGCTTGTAGCTCCAAGAAAGCCGAGGTAACATGGGGGCTGAAAAGCACCGGATTGAACGGACCGATTAGTCTGCCATCTTTAGTTTTGCTCTGAAAATGAGCGCTATCCGCCCACGGAACTGCTGTCTGATTTATACGATCATAAAGCCCCTTCTGCTCAACCGACAGCATTTGAGGATCTAAAAGGGGCAGGCGACCGCCCAACGTATCAGTTTGATTAAACATTACGATTTTTTCTCCTGTAATGACTCACTTGCATCCCTTGCTGTTTCTAGCTCAGCAGCCAAACTGTTCCATCGAAGCTAGAGATGGCGATTTGTTGATTATTGGGGTTAAAGCTGACATCGGCAAGCGTGAACGGTTTTAAGGAATCCAAACCTAAACCCTAATTCGCTCTGGAGTTACCGAGCTATTTCAAACCTGCATTTTCAGCATTGACTTGTGCAAAACTTGACCACTCCTGCTCTGCCCGTCCGTGCGCAATCGCGCTTAGCATATGTTCATACACTAAATTCACAAGCGGCATCGGCACATCAGCCTCATCTGCAACTTGTCGCACCAATCGAATATCTTTGAGACCTAGTTTGAGTGCAAATAAAGCTGGGTCAAATCGTTGCTGAGCAATTTGAGTTCCGTAACTTTCATACATCGGCGACTGATACACCTGATTCAGGACTTGTAGAAAGGCTTGTGGCTCAATTCCCGATTTCTGCATTAACGCAAATGTTTCACCCAGCGTTTCCATTACGGCAGTGATGGTAAAATTGCCAGTGATCTTAACTAAGTTCGCCAGCGATGGGTCTGTGCTGACGATCGAGATGCCCCGACTCATGGCTTCAAGTATCGATCGACAGTGTTCGATCTGATCGTTATTGCCACCTGCTACAATCCAGAGATTGCCTTTTGCAGCAACATCAGGTCGTCCAAACACTGGCGCTGCGAAGTAAGCCTGTCCAGCCTGGGCATGATGTTGAGCTAACTGCTTTGAGAGATTCGGACTAATACTACTCATCGAAATGTGAATGGCATCTTTGGCGAGTCCTGCACTCAGTCCCTCATCGCCCAACGTAACGGCTTCGACCACTGCATCGTTTGACAGCATCGTAATTACAACTTCACACTGACGGGCAACTTCAATCGGTGAGTTCGCAACTTGTGCGCCTGCTTGCTCAAGCTCATCTGCTGCGCTCCGGGTGCGATTGTAGACAACGAGATCGGGATATTTCTGAAGCAAGACATTCGCCATTGCTTTTCCCATATTGCCTAAACCAATGAATCCAATTTTCATTTCGACTACCTTTGTAGAATTGAATCTAAGTGCGATCGCACAGATCAACGATCATATTGAATCGTTAAACGCTGTTTGAGCGATTACTTATTAAAAAAGCTGATTAAATCTGAAGCGAGTCGTTCAGGGCATTCAATGGGCAACCAATGTCCTCCTTTGGACTCAATTTCAGCCACCGTTTTTTCGGCTTTTTCAGCATTGCCAGCGTAGTGTACGACCACCGCGAAACCATCCTGAGCGAGTCGAATTGCAGTTGCCTGTTCGATGCCACGCGACGCACCTGTGACGATCGCAACTTTGTTATTGTTCATCATCAATGACCCCTATTTTTAATCGTTATTGCTTCAGTCCAACGGCGTTGGAGGGAACGTCGAAAGCCATGAGCGTCAGCGAAACGCCAGTGAACCATCCGAGAAGGACAGTCACATCAACGATGCCAGCATCCCCCAACAATTCTTTAGCGCGTCGGTAGAGACCTTTTGGGACTACGCGCGAAGCGATCAAAGCTGACACGAGTTCATATACCACTTGCTGCCGAGGATCGTCAAATGAAGTCGGCAGTCCGGCAATCATTGCTTCCACCTTCTTTGGTGGTAGACCGCCCATTTTCTCTGCGATCATCTCGTGTTCATAGTTGGAATAAGCTGCTGACCAGTGACTATTGATGAGATTGGTAGCAATCTCGATTTCAGCCTTTGTCAGGGTTGATTGGGTCTGATAATAAGCACCCGTGGGCACGATCGTTTGAGACAGTTTCGGATTTGCCAACCAAATCTTGTGAGGACCGGGCACGAGACCCCGCAGTTTCATCGTGAAGTCATACGCTGCTTTCATGTTGGCAGGCATCTGATCAACGGGAGTCTCCTCAAATCGGCCAAACGTACCAAAGTCGGATTTTTCGGTCATATTGTTGGTACTTCGCTTAGCGTAAAGAAGGGTTAACGGTGGAACGCTTTATGCTGGGAGTATAAACTATTGTTGCAACATCATTACTACATTTACGGTCGTACAATCAATTCTTTCAGTCGTAACTGTACAACCAGTGCCTTGTTAAAAATCCGTCCTCCTTTAACTGAAGTTGTGCTTCCTGAGCAGTACTTTCGTTTGCCCCTGGAACCACTTCTGGCTGCATCTATTGCCAGCGACGCACACCCACCGACTCAAACACCCCAGCTTTGTGAAACGGTTCTGTGATTTGAACTTAAAAATGAGAATTTAGCTTATGATATAGATTCAAAGCATAGGTTCGTTGTCGATAGAAAGTACGCGCCTCAGCAGCATTCGCGACGTTGATGATCATCAGCGTGCCAACGATGCCGCCCTCTGCGTTCTCGAATGGCCCACCAATGTGCATTTTGGCGGTGTTTTCCTTGAGATATTGGAGATGGCGATCGCGAGTCTGTTCACGCAGTTCTCCAATGATTTAATCAACTTGCAATCTCATCTAACGTCGGTTGTTCCTGCTTTGATGACCTTAGTGACCAAGGCTGAGTCTAAGTAAGCACGGACTTCGACAATCTGCTGATCGCGGAATTGGCAGATCCAACAGTATTCATTATTGAACTGAACACCACTCTTCGCAGTCGCTTGGGTGTAAAGTTCAACGATCGCAGTGTCTCCATCAACGAAGACATCGCGCGTGAACAATTTCAAATCCCCGCTGAATAAAGGATTAAGCCGTGAGAAGGTCGCTTGGTGGAACGCAGTTTTCGATTGATAATTGCCTGCGAGGGGTTGTGTACCCAACACAGTCCATTTCACATCATCTGCAACAGAGTCAAAAAATTTTTCGGACGTGTCGCTTTCTAAATGCTTGAATATGTTGCAAACAGTCTCATAAGTAATCATAACACCACTTTTTTCGTCCTTTTCACTTTAATGATTTTGAAAGAGTCGCATTCACCAGATCGTTATGTTAAGCCCTAACTTAAGCAGAGAGCTGCCGATGATTCCCGTCCGATCCCCGTGTAAGCATCCGCGATCGGACAAGTCCAATACCGGGAGTATAATGTTCGCGGGACGATCGCCTAAACAGGGTAACGTGTATCCAGTTCTTTGCCGTTGACGACAACGGGACTGGCATCAGTCATAATAAATACCAAGACCGCAGGAACAGACCCTCGATTGATCCAAGCATGAGTTGCACCTCGCACAATTACGGAATCACCAGTTTTCAGGTGAACAGTCTCGCTACCCTCAAGCTCTAAATCGATCTCCCCTGCCAAAACCACGTCGTAGTCCAACGTCTCCGTTCTGTGGGGAATTTTGGCATGACCTGGAGGAAACTCCGTAATCCGAAACGCGGCTCCTTGACCATTTCCCACATAATTAAAGTCATGATAGCGCTGAACAACCCCTGCCTTTTGCTCAACGGCAGCTTCCGCAGAATTATCAACGGGCATCTTGTCTGTTGACCACAGTTCACACCCACTGATTTTTGTCTCCGTACCAACTGACATAGCTGGCAACACCTCGTCGCTAGTTGCCATAGCTTTACCACTCGAATCATTCGCAACAACTACTCTTCTCACTTTAAAAGCCATTTTTCCTCCATCAAAAAATTCCATTCAATGTTGATTGTGTCTGATAGTAGGCACCAGTGGGTATGATCGTTTTAGACAATTTCGAGTTTGCCAGCCAAATCTTATGGGGACTGGGCACTAAGCCGCAAAGTTTCATTGTGAAGTCATATGCTTCACGAGTTTATTTAATTTTCGTTTTCTGCAAATTAGATTGTTTCTCTAACTTACTTCCAGAGAAAGGCTGAATACAATGACTATAAACGACAAAAGATTGACCTAAAATGTCAAAGAGAGAATTAACGCAGGCGGTTCGGAAAGGATGGGATTGCACGCTGTCTCAATTAAACTAGTGCAGGGCATTTTAAGTGCCGCCCTTGCTGCTGACTCAGACTTAGAGGCAGAACAAATGTTGGCTGCCATCGGGCTTTACCCAGAAATCCTAAAAGATGCTGATGTATACATTTCCCATGAAAAGTTCACTGCCCTTTGGGTAGAATTAGTTCGTTGTTCCGGCAATCCTAGCATTGGTCTAAGGATGGCGGAGTTCGCACAGCCTAGTAGTTGGGATGTGGTAGGTTATGCCGTCGAGAGTAGTCCTAATTTGAATGAAGCAATGCGGCGTATTGTTCGCTCAGTAAGAGTTCTGCACGAAGAGGCAGAGATGGCTTTTGAAATTCAAGGCAAGGTCGCACGCCTAACTCATGCTATCTCAAGTTCTCCTCTCCCTTTACACCGTGCTGCCTGTGATTGGGTTGTAGCAGGTATCTTCTTGCTGATTCGGAGAATAACAGGAGTAGATTTTGTGCCCCTCAAAGTGGGGTTCCAGCACAGCTTACCTGAAGATATTTCTGCTTATCATCGATTATTTCGCGCTCCCGTAGAGTTTGATCAACCCATTAATGAAATTGTTTTTGATTCTACTTTTCTCTGTTTACCGCTCTTGAAATCAGATCCAGGTCTCGGAAGAGTGCTAGACCGTTATATTGAGGATTTACTGGCGAAGTTGCCTACTTCAGGAAATTTTATCGATGGCGTTCGTCGGGAAATCAGTATAGAACTACGTGGAGGGAATCTGGAAGTTGAGATGATCGCCAAACGCTTGGGATTTGTCTGCCGCACCCTCCAGCGCAAGCTTAAGGAAGCTGGCACTTCTTATCAAGAACTTCTCGATCAGACGCGGCAATCGCTCTCAATGCATTATCTTCAAGAACAACACATGGCTGTGTCTGAAGTGGCATTTCTCTTGGGTTTTTCGGAAGCTAGTGCTTTCTATCGGGCATTTAAACGTTGGACAGGCACAACACCAAGTGAATTCCGTCGTACTTTGAAACTCATCAATGATAAATAACTAGTTGTACTAGACTAAAATTATAATCGCCTCGAGCCGAAATCAAGCCGATTTTTGACCCAGATTAAATCGTAAGGCTCTTTCTGCTCAACCGACAGCACTTGAGCATCAAAAACAAACAAGCGACCACCCAGCGTCTCAGTTTGGCTTGACATCAAATTGCTTCTCCAAATTACAATCTAAAGCTTTCTGAACAGTGAGCGAGCAGTTGTTTGCACTAAGATTCAAAAGAAATTCAGCCTTTCTACATCATTGTTGCAACACTGAGCCGTCAATTGCTATTTATCCCGCTAGTTATATTAGAGTAACTTTAATAGGGGCAGATACAAACGAAAATATAACTAATGTATCTCTTTATTACGGTTAGATAATTCAGCAGTCAGGTCATTTTAGCGTTGATGCAGTGCTTGATGTAAAAACATTTGATAACTATGCTGAATCAGCAATGAAAAATGTTCCATTTCTATTCCAAAACACAAATGTTAAAGCAACAACTAATTTGCTGACATCATTAGCTTATGAGTTGATCTCAAAACTAATTCATACACTGACATTACCAAATCATCCAGAGTTTCAGTAGTGCGTCAGTTAACTATGAGTAATAGGTTGGGTTTCACTGCGTTCAAATCAATATAGCAGTTGTTAAACAGGATAAAAAAATCCCGTTGTCGTCACTGCTGACAACGGGAGTATATAGGATTTTTAATAAACTATCGGTAGGCTACTTGTGGGCCTGCCCAAATTTCTGTAACCTTTTTACCAAAAGTAATCGCCTGATCATTGCCTGTTGTCGTTACAGTCTTGCCATCATTAGCAACTTGCATTAATGGCCAGTTTTCCTCACCCAATTCACCTGCACGGAACAGCACATGATCCGGTTGGCTTTTACTCCAACCTAACAATACGGCAATTTTTTCATGATCTTCTTCATTAGCAGGAGCAACTGTGTTAGCGTGATTTTTTTGCCGATCCCAAATCACTGCACTATCTGTAGAATCACCTGTGTTAAATATGCCTTCAAACTTGCGTGCTAAGAAGCGATCGCCTTTTTCTGACCAGCTAACTGGAACTAATACCCCAATTTTACCGTTCGTATCAGTTTCTTCTAACGACACCGCCTTTACAGCCTTTACCTTTAATAAAGGATCACTAACAGAAGTAGTTGAAGCCATCACCCACAACTTCTTGGTTTGCATATCTTGAACAAACAGAACGCTGGTGACACGACTGTTATACATTTGGGGTTTTACTTCTAGTTGTACCCGGCTATAAACAGCATATTTCCCATCGGGAGAAACTACAGGTATGCTGCGGTAGTGACGCACTCCCGAACCACCCTTAGAACCAATTGCCTCTTGAGTCGCTGTGATCCATTTCCAAGGAATAGGATGAGGACTGCCTATGGGATCTATTTGTTCTGCTTGAGCTTCATCACGTGGTTCAACAACACGTATTTCCGTCGCTGTGGTTGGTTGTGATTCTCTTAGAGTTGGTGCTACTTGAGTTGCTGTCAATGATTCAGTCAAAGACTTTTCTCTAGAAAGAGAATTTTCTCGCCCTTTCAAAGACTTGATATTAGCAGCTTTGAGTTTTCGGATTAAATTAAGTTGACTAACAGGAACATCAGTTAATGGTGCGAGTTCAACTGCTGCCAAAGGATCAGGAACAGTTAAATCGCTGTTTGACACAGAATTATCTGCTTGAGCCAAAGACTCAGTTTTATCCGCTGGTAATACTTGCGCTTGGTGGACAGCAGTACTTTGTGTTGGCACAGAGTCAAATTCTTCTGTCAACGAGTTGATTTGATCTGTTTTTAATATTTCAGCTATTTCAGGTTCCTTAACTACAGCTATTTCCTTTGATACAGAGTCAGACTCTCCAGTCATCGAAGTTAGTTTTGCTACTTCGGATCTGACTGGGGTCGAGTGACTCGATGCCCCTAGCAAGGGTGCGATCAGTATCACAACGACAACGTAATTGAGAAATGGTTGCGCGCGGAACCATCCTGACAGCAAAAGGGGTTTAAGCATTTGTAGACTCTCTAGAGGGGCGGTTGCTATGTGAGAAGCAATACCTATGCAGCAATGGGGCAGGCAGTAATTATATGTATAACAAGAAACTAAAAGCAATGACGAGATAATTTCTTCAAAGCTTGCAGAGTTTTACAAAAATTAAGTATCATTGTCTACACCTTTTATTACTTAGGTACTGAATATTTTTTTTCAAGAATATGCGAGTATAGTAAATATGCTAAGTTCTCAGTAATTACTACACGAGATATAATATTGCTGTTGCTATACCCAACCACACCTAAAAACAGGTTTTAGTCAAGGGAGATTCAAGTATAGTTTGTGGCTGATGAAGCTGGCAACCAAGAGTGAAATGACTCGATTATTGGGGATTGTACTAGCGATCGCTAGTACGCAGCAAACAAGCCAGGTTACACACTAGATATAACAGCGCAAACCCTCATAATGGTAAACATGAGGCGTTACCTGAAAAGCTGCAAAAGCAGACGCATAATACATCATACTCAGAAAATATTGCTGTCAGCAACCCAAAGTTATAAATTGCAATCTCAACTACAAAAATAGCTAGAAACACAATAGTTTTTTAGAAAACTAACTGCATTTAACGTCAATTTAGGGAAGATGAACAGGAACACAACAAAATTTACTCGGTAGATGCTCTAGCAGCTCGTGACGAGACGCCACTAAAGGATTTGGCTATCCTTAGGCAGATGCAGCTGATACTAACTGTTAGACTTATTAACTTAACTATTAAGTTAAATCTTGCAGCCTTTGGTTTCACCAATACGAAAATATTGTACCACCAAACAGCCGATATTATTTACCATTAACTAATGACTAACGATTAACAACTAATTATTAATGAAAATTGTATTCTTTGGTACACCCCAGTTTGCTGTGCCCACGCTGGAAAAGTTATTGAATCATTCAGAATTTGAGGTGTTGGCAGTTGTCACCCAACCAGATAAACGCCGGGAACGCGGAAATAAACTTACTCCAACATCTGTAAAAGCGATCGCTACTGCTCACAACTTACCAGTATGGCAACCCGAACGGGTGAAAAAAGACACTGAAACTTTAATCCAACTCAAACAATTAAACGCAGATGTGTTTGTTGTTGTTGCATACGGACAAATTTTATCGTCAAAAATCCTAAATATGCCAAAGTTAGCCTGCATTAATGTGCATGGCTCGATTTTACCCAAATATCGCGGTGCAGCGCCGATTCAGTGGTGTTTGTATAACGGTGAAAGAGAAACGGGGATCACAACCATGTTAATGGATGTGGGGATGGATACCGGTGCAATGCTACAAATTGCCACTACACCAATTGGATTACTGGATAATGCCCAAGATTTAGCCGACAGGCTAGCTGGGATCGGTGGGGATTTGTTGGTAGAAACTCTGTTGAAGTTGGAACGTCAGGAAATTCAACCAATTCCCCAAGATAATTTAGCCGCTACTTATGCGCCTCTGATTCAAAAACAAGATTATGGTTTGAATTGGTCAAAAAGCGCTATCCAATTACACAATCAAATTAGAGGTTTTTACCCTAACTGCACTGCTACCTATCGTAACAACCTGCTGAAAATCACCGCTTCTGCTCCCCTTGCTTCTGTAGGCGATCGCGATCTCCCACCAGAATTACAGGATTTTATACATAAATTGTCTGATTTGTCAAATGTATCAGATCAACCGGGAGTTGTAATGAGCATTGCCAAAGGAATTGGGGCGATCGTCCAAACTGGGGAAGGTTTGTTGCTGTTGCGAGAGGTTCAGCTAGCTGGTAAACGTCCCCAGTCAGGATGGGATTTTGTGAATGGTACCCGCTTAACTGTGGGAGAAATATTTGGTGCGGGGAGTTGAGGGGCTACCAATTTTAGATTTTGAGTCGCACCAAAGGGGCGCTGACAGCGCCACTTGGACTTTGGTGAAGCAGTGCGTTCTTCTCACATTGGGAGAGGCTACGCCAACGCGGAGCATCTCGTAGAGAAGGGGGTCTCCCCCATGAGCGACTGCTGTTAGCGCAGCGTAAAGCCTTCTCTTCTCCTTCTCCTATCGGAGACGCTGCGCGAACAAAGACGCTAACGCGAACCAGAGGCAAGTCTTGCAATACGCTGTTTGCGTTCGCCAACGGCATGGCAACTCTTAGAGATGCTGTTCGCGTTCGCTTAGAGCGACTCATCGAGCGTCGGTACGAGCGTCACCCGAACGCGAGTGCGTTTCCGATAGAAGAAGGGATTAAAGGAAAAATCTAAAATTTAAAATCGTTTGACTGAGCGTCCCTTGCGCGTCTCTAAGAGTTGCCGAAGTCTAAAATCTAAAATTAAATAACTCCTGACTTTTCATAAAAGTGGCAAGATTGGCAAGGGCCATCTGGGTTGACTGCACAGCGAATGATTTCTGAATGAGCATTGTAGCAGCAGGTGGCATCGCCAATTACCCAACGTCCCGCAACCAAACTTTTCTCAGATGGTCGTTTAGCAGACTGGACGTAAATGGCAATATTATGCAAGCGGTAGCGCCCAGCTTTAAGTTGGTATCGATGGCGGCGCTCTAAAACTGCGTAAGTTTTACCTTGAAAATCGAGATAGTTTCCGGGTTGGGGTGTCCAATCAAGTTGCACTCTGCCGAGCGACTCACGCGGATGCGTCAGAATCACCTCGGTTTGTAAAGAGTCTGACTCCATAAGCTTATGTGATTTGATTTACATTATAAGGATAGTATCGCAATCGCTTTCTTTAGCTTACCGAATTTAAATTACAATTAATAATTCACTATATTTGCGAGAAATATACAAACAGTAGAGTAGCACAGCTGTGCTACCTAGAGATTACGGCAACCAAAAGTCAGGTAGGATAGATTTGCCCAAGTCACGCAAAGTTTGGTTGAGCGATCGCCCCACTTGTATATGCACTTCATCCTCTTCTACAGCTAAAATCTCAGATGGCTGACCTTCTCCCAAATAAGACACCACCAAATTTGCCGCCTCCAAACCAGTAACATAAGCCTTTTCCTGTGACCAAGAACCATGACGGTTCACAATCCAATCCCCACTCATAAATACATTCTCAAAACTTGTCTTAGCGGGTAACATATAACGATAGCTACCAGGTGCAAAGTGAGTCACCGCCTGAGTTAGCCGAATTACACTGCTATCAATGATCTTTGCCTCCCGAAACGCTGGCACACAAGTTGTTAAATAACGCTGGACTATTGGTAAAATCTCTTCATCGCTCAAACTGAGAAATTGATTCGCGTGATAGAAATCAGCTTCAATCACTGTTCCTGGCTCATCCCGATATTCATCATGTAGAGCATTCAAATCAAAAAACGTCCAACCTGTAGTTGCGTCGAATCCAAAGCAAGCATTAGAAGGACGAGGAATATCAATTTTGCGGTCAAACCATAGTCGCGTTGCTAAAACATCAATTGCTCCTAAATTGCTCAAATTACGGAATTCTTCACGGCTTTGTAAACTAGGGCTAGTTGAGACAATCTTCTTCATACCCGTGATCCCAACTGCAAAAATCACCGCATCTGCTTCAATTACTTCATCACCGCAAACCACACTCTTGGCTCGATGATTACTATCAATAATTAAGTCTGTAACTCGGCGCTTGGGCAACACTCGTACACCAAGTTTTTCGATACGTTCCACCCAAGGATGAAATATCTTTTCCCCGACAGTTCCCCGACACCAAACTACATCAAAATCCGGTTGATGAGCCAGAATAAAAAAGTAAAGCATCCCTAAAGTTGCTGCGGCTGAACATTGTTCACCAGGGGCAAACAAGCCCACCAATAACATTGGTTCAAAAGCCTCGCGGTAAAGTCGTGCAGAAACGTTAAAGTTTTTGAACAATTCACGGGCAGTTACAAAGTCATAGCGCCGCCAAGCATCATCAGAATTGTCAAAATCAACAACAGCATAAAGTAAAGGCAGGGCGCTAAGACGGTCAATTAGTGGCAGCCGCTTAAACTGAGTGTAGAGAAAAGTTCCCAGAGGTGTTGGGAGTCGCGGTAAATTTTGAAAAATCGGTGATTCAACTTCCAAACCTGCTGGCGAATATTGCGAAGAACGAGTCCAAGTAGTAAAAGGATTAATTTCTAATTCATTAATTAGGGAAAAAATATTTTTGTAAGGATACCAAAAGCCATGAATTCCAGCTTCAACAGATTTTCCTGTGGCTGTTTGCCAACCTGCTACCAATCCACCAGGATAGGGGCCTGCTTCTAGAAGGGTCACATCATAGCCTTGTTTTGCCAAGTGGTAGGTTGCTCCTAAACCAGCCCAACCAGCACCTACAACTACCACCCGTTTTTGTTCTGACCCTTCTACCATCTCAGCCTCCGATTGTTGCAGTCCATCAACTAATGTAACGTGAGTTCGACAAACCTCTCTCTGCCTTGAACTTTCGTTAAAGTTTGTCTTTCTGGGAGTCGGAGAGGGATGGTTTTGCGTAGTAAAACCTCTAAGAGGTTTCAATATTTACGCTAATTAGGTCGTTTCCTTTGGATGCAATAGGCGCTTTGGTAGCATAGCTGTGTGCCCCTATAAACTATATTCCATCGAATTGAAAACAGTTATAAACTTTGAAGAAAGGCTAAAGGGAAGCATCTCAGTAAAAATCACTTGCGGTTAATGCTGAGTTAAGAGTATAACAGAAGACATAACTAACTATTCATAAGGAATAATCCTAATGACTCAATTAACAAATGCAAAATTCAGTCTAAATGACTTTGAATTACGAGATGGCATTTATTTTCCTAGCGACTACGAACAGTTGAATAATACTCAACATAAAAAGACATGGGACGCAATTGGGAAAACATACTACGGTTCCCAAAAATTTGAAAAACTTGCAGATACATCGCCTATCAAACAAGATTACACTCTGCTAACTGGCACGCCTGGAGGTACTTGGAATAAATTTCCGTTGAATAAATCTGTTGATTCTATTCTGGAGATTGGTTGTGGTTATGGTCGCGCACCTTTACATCTTTCTAAAGCGAAAAATCTCAGATGCGAGAAATATTATGGAATTGATATTTCTGAGCCTTTATTGCGGCGGTTAATCAAAGTTAAACAAGAATATGATTTTTTCCCAGAAGCTGAATTTAACTTGATTTGCAATTCTGCTGAAATATTGCCTTTAGAAGATAATTCTATAGATTTGGTAATTTCTAACTGCGTCTTTATGCATATTCCAGATGCACAATTAAGAAATTTGTTGGCTGATATATCTCGTGTACTCAAACCTAGTGGAATTTTTGTTTTTAATCATTCATTTCACAATAAGTCTTGTCCTTCTCATATTATCCATAATTTTATCAGAAGGCTGAACCCATTTGTGAAAAATCCAGTTTATCTCAAGCAATATACATCTGCTGAAATAAATAAAATGTTAGCGACTGCTGGCATACAAACAAAGTGTCCACAATACACTGTCGAACCAACAGAAGAATATGCAATTTTGCCGGAAACCATTAAAGGAATTCCAGTGCCCTTTGCTAATGCTATTAACAGAAGTCTTAAACCATCAGATGCTTTAAAAGAAACTTTGGCTTATGGTTTTAGTGCCTACAGCACTCAACTGGACTAATTACAGCTATTTTCAGGTAAATAGACCACGCCCTACGGGCACAGCAATGCTGTGCCCCTACGACAGATGTGGTTTAAATAAATGAAAACTCCTGTAAAAAACTATCTCGTTGTCAGTAGCCAAAATATATAGGGCATTGAGCCAAGATAATGTTGCAGAGTGTGTTTTCCTGATTTACTAACTTGTCTATAAATGATATTGGAGCACTTCAGCCCATCACTATCCTATTTGATTTGTGAGAATTGCAAACCGCAGATCCCCGACTTCGTAAAAGTTGTCGGGGATCTTGTTTATTACGAATGATTCAGGATTGCTATATTTGTTATGTAATTTACCAACTTTTCATAACATATTGGAAATAAAGTTGGTAAATTATGGATTAGTTGAGCTAATTCTTCCCCAGACAACTATGCCATTGGATTTATCGCCTCTTTGGATATCACTCAAAACTTCATTACTTGCTACATTTATCACCTTCTTCTTGGGGATCGCTGCTGCCTACTGGATGTTGGGATATCGTGGCAAAGGTAAATCGTTGATTGAGGGTATCTTTATTGCACCCCTGATTTTGCCCCCTACCGTTGTCGGCTTCTTGTTGCTGCTATTTTTTGGCAAAAATGGCCCTGTAGGGAAACTCATGCAGGCTTTTGACTTCAGCATCGTCTTTACTTGGTATGGTGCAGCGATCGCAGCTACCGTAGTTTCTTTCCCTTTAATGTATAAAACTGCATTGGGAGCCTTTGAACAAATAGATACTAATCTGCTGCGAGTAGCTAGAACCCTTGGTGCAACTGAAGCCACAATCTTTTGGCGGATCAGTTTACCCCTAGCACTACCCGGCATTGTCGCCGCCACAATGCTCGCTTTTGCCCGTGCTTTGGGAGAATTCGGCGCGACGTTGATGCTGGCTGGTAATATTCCCGGACAAACACAGACAATTCCAATGGCAATTTATTTTGCTGTGGAAGGGGGAGCAATGAATGAGGCTTGGTTTTGGGCGAGCGCAATTATGGTGATTTCTCTATCTGGAATTATTGCAGTCAACTTCTGGCAAGAGTTGAGGGAAAAAAAGAGGGGAGCGGGGAGAGCAGGGGGAGCAGGGGGAGCAGGGGAAGCAGGGGGAGAAAATCTTTATACCCCGCAATCTAGCTTTGAATCTGGTGGATTGTTAGTCAACATTGAAAAAATACTTCCTAGCTTTGATTTAAAAGTTGCTTTCACTACTGATGAACAACCCTTGGGATTGTTAGGGGGTTCTGGAGCAGGTAAGAGCATGATTTTGCGCTGCCTTGCGGGGATAGAAACGCCTTCTTGTGGACGCATAGTTTTAAATGGCAGAGTCCTGTTTGACTCGGAACAAAGAATTAATTTACCTAGTCGCGATCGCCGCATCGGTTTTTTAGTGCAGAATTACGCCCTGTTTCCGCACATGAGTGTGGCGCAAAACATCGCTTTCGGCTTGCCCAAAAAATTATCTGCCGGGAGTATTAGGGTGCAGGTAGAAGAACAATTATTAGCGATGCAGTTGCAGGGATTAGGCGATCGCTATCCGCACCAACTTTCTGGGGGTCAACAACAACGGGTAGCCTTAGCAAGAGCATTGGCAAGTCAACCGGAAGCATTGCTTTTGGATGAACCGTTTTCGGCACTAGATACTCATCTACGTAGTCAATTAGAGGAGCAAATGACAGAAACTCTCGCTGGCTATCAAGGTGTGACTCTATTTGTCACCCATAATATGGAAGAAGCTTATCGGATTTGCCCGAATCTGTTGGTATTGGAGCATGGTAGAGCCGTTCATTATGGCGGCAAACATGATATTTTCCAGCATCCAGCTACTGTGAGTGTCGCCCAACTTACCGGATGTAAAAACTTCTCCCGTGCTGTTCTCCAGTCATCACAACAGGTGGAAGCGACTGATTGGGGTTGTACTCTCCAAGTCATTGAACCAGCCAAGAGCGAATTATCCCACATCGGTATTCGTGCCCATCAGTTCATTTTTACCAACGACTCATTACAGGAAAATACCTTTCCCTGCTGGGTAGTACGAACAAGTGAAACGCCCCATCGAATGACGTTGTTTCTCAAATTACATTCTGCTGGCAAGAATTCTCAAGATTACCATCTGCAAGCTGAAGTCTTCAAAGAAAAATGGGCGATTATGAAAGATCAACCTTTTCCTTGGTATGTGCGTTTAGATCCTCTGCGCTTGATTTTGATGCAATGAACGCAGAGATGTACGTAACAGGGGGTATTACATATTTGGGCGTTGCATAAAATGCTTGTGGAGAGTTGGGTTAGACTACGACCTGGAAGTCGTCAAACTCTAGTTCCTTGTGAAGTAAGAATTCCATCGGCTAAAAGGCGATCGCGAAGACAAGGATATAGAATGTGTTAGTTAATAGGGTAGGCATCTTTCGTGTAAGAGGTCAAGATGATACAGACACCCGCCAGTCCAGAAACCGAAACCTTATTGATTGAGTTGCCTAAGACGATTGGGCTGTACGTCACCCAGAAACAGTTTGCCGCTTTAGCAGCAGCCAACCGAGACTTGACATTAGAAAGAACCGCAGATGGAGAGTTAATTGTGAACCCACCAACGGGTTGGGAAACTGGAGAACGCAACCGCAGCCTCACTGGACAACTCGATCGCTGGTACGAAGAAAACGAAGATTTGGGTAAAGCCTTTGACTCTTCGACTGGCTTCATTTTACCCAATGGTGCGACTCGCTCCCCCGATGCCTCTTGGGTAAGCCGAGAACGTTGGCAGGCACTTACTCCAGAACAAAAAGGAACGTTTCCTAATATCTGCCCGGATTTTGTTGTAGAGTTACGCTCTAGTTCAGATCGGCTTGGGTCTTTGCAAACTAAGATGAAGGAGTATATTGACAATGGCGCTCTGCTGGGCTGGTTAATCGATCCGCAGCAGCGACGGGTGGAAATTTATCGACCGGGATTAGCAGTGGAAGTGTTGGAGAATCCGACTGAGTTGTCCAGTGAAGCAGTGCTACCGGGTTTTATGTTGAATTTGCGTCGGCTGTGGGATTGAAAATTGGGCGTTGCATAAGCGATCGCTCGCTGTTTGTAATGTCTCAGGTCTTTTGCTGAAGCAAAATCTGATCAATGAATGTCCTTTTTCTGGTTGGCTGAAAAAGCTGGAACCAGGAACTACGGCAACACCAATATTTTTAATTAGATGGTAAGTGAATTCAACATCAGTTTTGTAGCCAAATTTGGAAATATCTGCAAGAACGTAATAGGCTCCTTTGGGAACGAAATAGGGAATGCCAACTTGATCTAGAATCTGTAAAATGTTGGCTCGCTTCTGATGATAAAGTTTGGCTAGTTCTTGATAATAGGATGGTGGCAGTTGCATGGCGGCAACTCCGGCTCGTTGCAATGGTGCAGGAGCGCCAACGGTCAAAAAGTCATGGACTTTGCGAATCGCTCCCGTCAATTCGGGGTTGGCCAAAATGTAGCCGACTCGCCATCCAGTGACGCTGTAAGTTTTGGATAAACCGTTAATGGTAACGGTGCGTTCTTCCATTCCAGGAAGGGTTGCTAAGGCAATATGTTGAGTGTTGTCATAGAGAATATGTTCGTAGATTTCGTCTGTAAACGCTAACACATCCCACTTTTGACAAAGTTCAGCAATTATGGTGAGTTCTTCATGGGTAAAGACTTTACCTGTAGGGTTGTGAGGTGTGTTGATAATAATAGCTTTGGTATTGGCATTGAAAGCTTGACGCAACTGTGATTCATCAAATGTCCAATTGGGGGGATGCAGTGTTACGTACTGGGGTTTAGCTCCAGCTAAAATCACATCGGGGCCGTAGTTTTCGTAATACGGCTCAAATATAATTACTTCGTCACCGGGATCGACCGTCGCTAGCATCACAGCTGCCATTGCTTCTGTGGAACCGCAGGTAACAGTGATTTGGGTTTCGGGATTGATATCTAAGCCGAGATACCAACGAACTTTGTTGGCGATCGCATGACGAAATGGGCGATCACCCCAAGTAATGGCATACTGGTTGACATCTGCCTCTATTGCTTCGTAAGCTGCCTGTTTCAATTCCAAGGGACAGGGAAAATCAGGGAACCCCTGCGCCAGATTCACTGCACCATGTTGCTGTGCCACCCGCGTCATCTCTCGAATCACCGACTCTCTAAACTGGTGTGCCTTCGCTGATATTTTTTGGCGCTGCATCTCACTCACCCCTATACCTCCGTTGATCTCTATTGCAGTTATCCGGGAATTTCTGTAAACCAAATAAAATTCATAATATTGATATTTTTATCGTAGTATACTCAACCTTATAATCTATATACTTAATTATTGATATTAATAGTCAATTACTGAAGTACTGAGCCAGAATCATCATGAAATCTTTGCACCGTCCCGATCTTTATAGCTGGTCTAATTTCAATCCGGCAAGAAATATTGATTTCAATGGGATTGCCTGGATTCGCCCAGATGGCAATATCTTGATTGACCCAGTAGCCCTATCAAACCATGATTGGAATCATCTGAAATCCCTCGGTGGTGTAGTTTGGATTGTGCTGACGAATTCCGAGCATGTTAGAGCAAGTAAAGAAATTGCCGATCAAACCTATGCTAAGATAGCTGGCCCTCTGGCAGAAAAAGACATTTTTCCTATACGTTGCGATCGCTGGCTGTCTGATGGAGAAGAATTTGTACCAGGACTGGAGGTGATTGAACTCCAAGGCTCGAAAACTCCCGGTGAATTGGCTCTGTTACTGGAGGAGACGACTTTGATTACAGGAGATTTAATTAGGGCACGCAAAGCTGGTAGCTTAACTATATTGCCAGATGATAAGCTGCTGAATCGAGAGGAAGCTGTTGCTTCTGTTCGCAGGCTGGCTCAACTGAGTCGGATAGAAGCAGTGCTGGTGGGGGATGGTTGGCCCGTCTTCCGCGATGGAAGCGATCGCTTACAGGAACTTGCAGCGACGCTGTAAATGGGTGGGTAGCACAGCTAGCTGTGCTACCCTACAGGATATTGTGGTTCAAATACATGAAAAAGGTTGTAAGAAAAATTGTAATGAAAATATTACAGGCTGATGCAAGATAATAGCGCCTGGATTTTACTCTGTTTAACGGGAAAGTCAGGAAGCAGAGGGCAGGAGGCAGGAGGAATACTACCCTCTATAGACCAGAGGGAGCAAGGGTTTGAATCCCCTACAACTTGTGCTTGGCCCAAATCATCCGGGGTCGAATCCGATAAGTGATTTGCTCCTCCTGCCTCCTTTAATTATCAGGAGCAAAGCGCGATTATCCTGTGGAAAGGCTGCGCGATCGCGTGCAGAATATTTACAGTATTGTCTAAAATTATGGATAATTCCCCAGTGGTCGCTCAAGCAGATGCATCCTTACCAAATTACACTCAGGAAAATATACGAATAGTGGAGTCAGCAGTTGGATCGAATTCTCCTATAAAGGAAAAGGTAGGAACTGACTTTGACTCTCGCATGATACTGCGGTGTTTGTCACTTGCTCGCCGCGCTTTAGGACGTACTTCGCCAAATCCGCTAGTAGGAGCGGTAATTGTCAAGGATGGCGAGATTGTCGGCGAAGGGTTTCATCCTCGTGCAGGTGAGCCTCATGCAGAAGTGTTTGCCTTGAGGGCAGCAGGCGATCGCTCTCGTGGTGCAACAATCTATGTCAGCCTTGAACCTTGTAATCACTACGGACGGACTCCCCCTTGTTCGGAAGGATTGATCCAAGCAGGAGTGGCAAAAGTAGTAGTGGGTATGGTTGATCCCAATCCACTGGTAGCTGGAGGTGGTATTGCCCGTTTACGTGCGGCGGGGATCGAAGTGTTGGTAGGAGTAGAAGAGTCAGCTTGTCATCAACTAAATGAAGCTTTTGTGCATCGCATTCTCTACAAGCGACCTTTGGGAATTTTAAAATATGCCATGACTTTAGATGGCAAAATTGCTACTACCTCTGGTCACAGCGCCTGGGTGACAAGCCAAGAGGCCCGTACTGAAGTACATCAACTGCGGGTGGCAAGTGATGCAATAATTGTCGGCGGGAATACAGTCCGACAGGATAATCCTTATTTAACCAGCCATCAGGTCGGGGCACATAATCCCCTGCGGGTGGTGATGAGTCGCCATCTCAACTTACCGGAAAATGCCCATCTCTGGCAAACTGCGGATGCTCCGACTTTGGTGTTGACACAAGAGGGTGCTAACCCCGATTTTCAAGAACTGTTGCGAAAACTTGGAGTGGAGGTGGTGGAATTAACATCACTTATACCAGATAAGGCAATGGCGTACTTGTATGAGCGAGGTTTTTGTAGCGTATTGTGGGAATGTGGTGGAACCTTAGCTGCTAGTGCGATCGCTCAAGGAGCAGTGCAAAAAGTTCTAGCATTTATCGCCCCGAAAATCATTGGTGGTAGCATTGCTCCCACACCTGTGGGCGATTTGGGGTTTACTACCATGACTGAGGCATTGTCTCTAGAACGTGTTCGTTGGCGTGTAGTAGGCTCTGACTGCTTAGTGGAAGGTTATTTCCCCCAAAAAACTAATAGTCAATAGTAATAACACTTGACTATAAATCAATTCTTCGTGATTTTGCTATCATGAACACTGACGTTCATGGGCAATGTCACGGATAAGGGCTAGCCGAGATTGAATGTAGTGGCAGAGAAAATCAGTTTCGTTAGAATCTAACAACACTTGTGTTTCAGTTTGTTTCACTAACCACTGCACCAAGCTAGCATCATCCAGTTGCAAGAGGAGCTTGGCTTGGGCGGTTTCAACCACTGACCAAAGCTGACGCATAATCGTAGGAGTCATCAGACCTCAATTGAATAATTAGCTTAGTTGTCTTCAGATTACACAATTTTGATCGCAATTGAGACATGAATGTAGAAGCTGAGACAAGTATTATTAAAAACTTAATAATGGTATTTATAACTTTATGAAGATTAAGAATTTAAAACTCAGTTTTGAAAATGGGGATTGGAAATTGGGCATGGGAAAGACAGATTTTCGGGCGTTAAGTTGCAAAACCTAGAAAATAAATCCACTAATTCTAAAAACTGGGTTTTTGTGCTTGGGAAGACCGAAATTATGCTGATTGTAGTCCAAGAAAGCCAGTTTTTTCAGGACTATATTGAATACTGAATCTGTCTTCTAGAATACAAAACCTTGTGATCGCCATTTTACTGTCGAATAATACACTCAGATTCATCCTGCTTTCCTAATCAAAAATTACTTCTTCTGCTCTTGAGCCATGATCTTTGATGCAATGAAGGCCGCATCCTCTCCAACGCCCAACAGAAGGCCAGACTTCGCAGTGTGTAGCCAGGGCAGACCTAGTAAGTAAAGTCCCGGATAATTTGTGAGACCACGCTTGTGAATCGGATAGCAATCACTATCTAAGACCGACAAGTGAACTAAGCTGAAATCGAACTTGTAGCCCATAGCCCAAATCACGCTAGTAACACCGATGGATTTTAAGTCCAACTCTAAAATCTCTTTGCTGTCATAGGCATCCTGCAAATTAAGCAGGTTTTCTTTGGGGATATCCATCCCGTTTTTCTCGATATAGTCGTCAATCTGTTTGAGCAAATCGACCTCAAACTTATCCGCTTTGTCCAGATTTTCCTTAAGATCAGCAGCCAATGTAATCTTGCCGTCATCTACACCTTGAATCCGACCTAACAGCACTATCCCATCTCGCGCAAATTGGTGCAGGTTGAGAGTATGACCGCCACCTTTACCAGATAAATGCGGATTTCCCTTAAACTTAGCTTTCAGGGACGGTAGCTTATCTACTGTCCGCTCATAAGACCCCATCTTGCCTATCCACCAGGTGATATCTTTGCCCCGATACCAACGAGGTATCCGACCAGCACTGCTGACGCACAAATACACTTTGATTCCGCTCTGATAAAGCTCCTCGGCAATCTGACAGCCCGATTGTCCACTACCCACCACTAGCACCGCACCAACTGGTAGCGCCTCTGGATTGCGGTATTCGCTGGAATGAAGTTGCTTTATCTCTGCTGGAAAAGCAATGCTGAAAGATGGAATTTTAGGGCGCTGGAATAGACCAGTAGCTACTACCACATTGGTCGCTGAGAACATTCCACTGCTGGTCTTGACAATATAGCCTGCTTTTGGAGAATTTTGTTCTACTGCTGTGACTTGGATGCCATAATGCACAGGTAGGTTGAAGCGCTCCACATATCGCTCCAAGTAAGTTACAATTTCGTCACGGGTCATGAAACCATCTGGCTCATCGCCTTGATATTCTGCTCCTGGTAGTCGAATTTGCCAATTGGGGGTCACGAGGGTGAACGAGTCCCAACGCTGATTGCGCCAAGCATTACTCGCTTGAGGTGATTGCTCAAGGACAATATGTTGACAAGCTTTCTGGGTCAAGTAATAGCTAATCGAAAGCCCAGCTTGTCCACCCCGATAATGACCGTTTCTATGTATTCACTCATGGATTTGCCAAAAGTTCGGAGCCGTATCTGGCGTTACAATGTAGGGGCGAGCGGTAGTCATAATTTTCTCCTTGGAAGCGTTGTTTATCTTCAGAGAATTTACCATGTTTAATAATATTCAGTAGAATTAATTGGCAATCCTGGGCACTCAACAGCAATCCAAACCAGGGCAAACGCATCTAAATCATTCTCGATCGCAATTTAGGATAACGCTCTTCCATTAGTCTTATGAGAAAATAATATAGTGAAGTGGCGCAAAGCCTTGTTTAGTCTATATTTTAGGCCAAAAAGCCTGTCGAAATGATCAAATTTGTAGACGATTACTGTGAATGTGATAGGAAGCTGTTTTCTACTCCACTAATAGCGTAGCTAGAATCTTTTGCAACACAACCGATTAGATTGCGTTAGGTGTTCGTGACCAGTTGGTGAGGATTATCAATTGCCTCATACATCCCACCAAACGAGTTACCGTGCATCAAGTCACTCTTTAAATGACCAATAATCCTTTCAGATAAAACAATACTAACTCAATCAATACATCTACTGATTGAGATATTAGTGCATCAGCCTGAGAAACTGATTGATCGTGTTCACAATAGTTTGGCACTCCTAGCGATCGCTAGGTAATTGGGGATAAAGAAATTAGTTTGGCTGATGTCAATTCTAGTTGCACAAAGTACTTTCAACTTTTGAGAACAATGTTTTCCAGGTAACTAACATCTTTTGGCTGTTGATGGACTCACAAAATCATGTAAATCTGCATCCCAAATGCTGATGTAAATAAGATCACATTTTTGGCGGATAATCTGACCTTTAACTGAGCCATTCTTAAAACTAAAATTATCAGACTGGCGCTGTTGTACCTGTTTAAGTCCCTGCTTAATTTCTTCAGTGGCTTGCCCATCTAACATTCCATTCAAGGTAACCTCCATTAGCTGCGGATCTACCGATTGGGCAAAAGCTACCTCAGTTTGACGCAGCACTTTAGAATTACGGTCAAATAAGTAGCCAAGTTCAATTTTGTTTGGCACTGGTTTGTAAATAACAGCACGCGTCTTGCCCCATGCGCCTCTTAAATCTTGATCTGGTTTGCCGAGGGTAGCTTCTACGATATTTCTTGCTGTACCCGTAGGGAATGCAGGAACGCTTTGTCTGCTCGTAGTGGCAGCTAATTTACTCCGGGGCTTGTTCTGTGGTGTGGAACGCACTTCTGGTGTGGGAACTGCGTTGGCATTGCCCAAAGCAGGCGTCGCCTCATTCTTTGGTTCTGGCTGTGGTGTGAATACTGCTACTGGCGCTGGAGTATCTGAAATTACAGGCTTCTTTTTTGGCGGTGGTGTGGATACAACTGGGGGATTAAAAGTTGGCAAAGGATCGGGAATTACTGGCTGTTGTGCTGGTGAGATCGGTACAACTGGAACTGGAGAAGTTTGGGAAGAAACAGGTGGTTCGGGAGATACAGGAGTGGAAGGCGAAGATTCTGGCGATGGGGTGGGACTTGTGGCAATGGTTATTTCTGGTTGTTGCTGACGAGTGAAGCTAGAAATTGCGACTGCACCAATCAAGCCGCCTACCAGCAAACTACCAACAATCACAGCAGATTTTTGCCAGTTTCCACCAGAGGAAGACCCGGCGAGCGCAGAATTTTTTTGCGGGGAATATAATGGCTGGGCTTGTGTAGTCGATGTAGCAGTAGGAGAAAAAATGACTGTGGAAGCATTTGCCGCTAACTCAGGAAGTATATTAGTCGCAGACTGCAAGGCATGTAGCATTTTACTGGCAGTGCTGTAGCGATCGCCAGCATGAGGCTTAATTGCCTGATTGAGTACCGCCGCCAATTGGGAAGAGACGTTAGGGGCGAACTGAAGCCAAAGGATTTCTCCAGTTTTCAGATCAGTTAATAGTTCTTGCGGATGTTTGCCAGTCAGCAGATAAATTGCCGTCAAACCTAAGCTATAGATATCAGTGGCGTAAACTGGGCGGCCAACCGCTTGTTCGCTAGGCATATACCCAGGCGTACCAATGACAAGCGATCGCGTCGGGTATCCTGGAGAATTCACCACTGAACGGATTGTTTCTTTGACTGCACCAAAATCAATCAAAACTGGCTTGGCATCAGCAGAACGGAGAATGATGTTATCTGGCTTGATATCTCGGTGAATAATCCCTTTGCTGTGGACATAATCCAAGACTGAAAGCAAACTCAAGAGAATTTGCCGAACAGCAGTTTCACTCTCAAATCCTTTGGCTTCGACAATTTTTCTCAAGGTTTGGCCGTGAATCCATTCTTGAACCAGGTAAAACTGCCCGTTCTCAGAAAAGTAGGCGTAGAGTTTAGGAATTTGGTGACTACTTTCACCCAAATACTCCAAGGTTGCGGCTTCCCGTTCAAACCGCTGTTGGATAATTTGGTAGATTTGCGGGTCATTATTGGTTATCGGTTTGAGTTGCTTGATCACACAGCGACGGCGAGAAGGCATATGGACATCTTCTGCTAGAAAGGTTTCACCAAACCCACCAGCGCCGATTACCTGGATAATTTGATAGCGATTGTTCAGCAGGGTTATTGTCATGAAAAATTACAAGCGTAGATACCGGAGACACTTCGCCTCTGGGCTTGTCGTCAGACATCGCCCTTTCCAAATGTACATCAGATGAGTTAATGAGTCATGGACACTGAATTGAGAACGGGTCTGTCTCCCAGTAAGGCGGATTGCCAAATTGCTGAATCAGGAAATCCATGAACACTTGAACACGTCGTGAGTGCTTACGACTGGGTAAATACAATGCATAGACACCTGTATCTGGATCAGTTTGTGGAGAGATTTGAAAATCAGACAACACTGCCTGCAATCGTCCAGCTTTAATATCTTCACCGATCAACCAGGTTGGCATCAAGATTAAACCACTGCCATCTAAACAAACTTGACGCAGCATCTCCGAGTGGTTTGCCACTAGAGATCCACTCACTTTTACTTCACACACTTCTGTCTCACGCTGGAAGCGCCAGATTTGATGATTTGTGGAATAAGCAAACAGCAAACAATTGTGCTGAGTTAAGTCGTTCGGATGACTCGGTTTACCATGTTGCTTAAAATAGGCTGGGCTACCGCAGACTAGGCGATTATAGGTCGCGAGTTTGCGAACCATTAGATTGTCATTGGAGCGATCAAGGTTGCTGATGCGGATAACCATATCTAGATCGGCTTCTACCAGGTTTGCCAGTCCATCGCTCAGTTGGAGGTCAAGTTTCACTTCTGGGTACTGAATCAGAAAATCGCTCAGAATCGGAGCAATGTGGAGCCGGCCAAACGTCACAGGCAGACTGATTCGCAAAGTGCCGTGCGGAATATCACCCTGTTCCATAACACAAATGTTGGCTTCTTCCACATCTTGCAGAATCTGCACGGCTTTGTCGTAATACTTCTGCCCCTGTAGTGTGAGCGTGATGCTACGCGTAGAGCGGTTGAGTAACTGAGTGTTCAGCATCGCTTCCAGGGAATTGATTTGGCGCGTCACCGAGGATACGGCTAACCCTAACTGCCGTGCAGTTTCAGAAAAGCCACCAGTTTCTACGACTTTGACAAACGATCGCATCGCTGCCAGTTGATCCATCGCCTCCCCCGAAACTAATTATTGCAGAAAACGCAAAGGTGTTTAGCGTATTTAGTAGATTAACATTCTTTTCAAATGAGATTAAAGTGAAACTATCGATAGTTGCAGAACAGTCCCAAAGGAGGCAACGATGACGCTGACGATCACAATTACGTTTGATTTCATTTGTCCTTGGTGTTTAGTGGCAGAAACGCGGTTGAATCAAGCGATCGCGCAACTAAATTCTGCTGTTAAAATTGAGCGTCTCTGGTTTCCCTTTGAGCTAAATCCGCAAATGCCAGAAGCCGGAATGGATCGCAAAGCCTATCGCACTCGTAAATTTGGCAGTTGGGAATACTCGCAAGGGTTGGACGCAAAAACGGTGCAGGCAACACAAGCTGATCATATTAACTTCCGCTACGACCTGATGAGTGTCACACCCAACACCCTGAAAGCACATCGATTGACCTGGTTTGCAGGTAATCAGGGCAAAGCGACTGAGATCGCTGTCCGCATTCTCAATGCCTATTTTACAGAAGGTCGAAACATTGGTGATGTTGAGACTCTAGCAACTTTGGCAGCAGAGATTGGGATTGATCCTGCTCAAGTAAAAGCGTTTCTGGAGTCAAAAGCCGGAATTCAAGAAGTCAAAGACTTAGAACAACAGGCGCTCGCCCAAGGAATTCATGGTGTTCCGGCCATTCGCATTGGTCGAGAAATCATATCTGGAGCGCAATCAGTTGAAGTCTTTCTGGCAGCTTTGCAACAAGCAGTGAATAAATTAGTAAATGCTTAAGGACTTGCAAGTAAAAAAATATCCCGAAACTAACACACAAATCTTCTCTATTTCTCTTCTCTCTGTGTTCTCTGCGCCTCCGTGGTTCGTTTATTTAGATAATTTATTTCTTGGAAATCCCTTATACCAATTCTGTATGAAGGTGCGCCGAACTATATAAAGAACGAACCACAAAAAAGAGGCAGCGCGGTCTCCTCCCAAAAGGAGAGGCTGGAACTGTACAACGGGTCGATACTCAGCGATTGTTTGTGTGTATTGGCGGTGTTCCGAACACGGACTGGGCAAAGGATACTCCGATTATTCGAGATGATGCAGGCTATCTGATCACTGGATCAGAGTTGCTGAAAGCAGGTCATCCGCCAGCAGGCTGGACTTGCGATCGCGACCCGTTCTTCTTAGAAACCAGTGTTCCTGGCTCGTTTGCGGCAGGAGATGTGCGGCACGGCTCAGTCAAGCGTGTCGCTTCCGCTGTGGGAGAAGGCGCGATGGCAATCACGTTTGTGCATCAATATCTGGAGGAAAATAGATGAACGCTACTGATCGTCGTGCCATTGTGATTGGTGGATCACTGGCAGGGCTATTTACAGGAACCCTGCTGCGATCAATTGGTTGGCAGGTTGATATTTATGAGCGATCGCCTCATCTGCTCGATAGTCGCGGCGGCGGCATTGTGCTCCAGCTTGATGTGATTGAAGCGTTTCAACGCGCAGGCATTCTCCAGGACAAACTGGGTGTTGTAGCGCAGGAGCGTTATTACTTGAAGCGGGATGGCAGCATTCAACGAATGCCGATGCGTCAAACTTTGACCTCCTGGAACTTGCTCTACGCTTCGATGCAGCGGCAGTTTCCAGATGAGCATTATCATCAAGGGAAATGCTTGAGCGAGATTGAGCAAAACGGCAATCAGGTGACAGCCATATTTGGGGATGGTACGCGTGAGACGGGCGATTTATTGGTAGGAGCCGATGGGCCGAATTCAACCATCCGCCAATTGCTGCTGCCTAGCTACACGCCCCAGTATGCAGGCTATGTGGGTTATCGCGGCTTAGTCGATGAATGGGAGCTAGACCCAGAAACGGCTGCCATTTTTACCGAGCGCTTTGTGTTCTTTCAGTTTCCCAATTCACACATTCTGCAATACGTCATTCCAGGTGAGAATGAGTCGCTTGTGCCGGGAGAACGTCGCTTTAATTGGGTCTGGTATGTCAATTACGATCAAACAACTGAATTGCCGTACATTCTGACTGATAAGCACGGCAAGCGTCGAGATTTCTCGATTCCACCCGGTCTGATCGCGCCATCTGTAGAACAAGAGATGCGATTGTATGCGAATCGAGTCTTAGTTACTCCGTTTCAAAAGCTAGTGGCAGCAACAAAAGAACCGTTTGTGCAAGCCATTCTGGATCTGGGTATGCCCCAAATGACTTTTGATCGCATTGCCTTAGTGGGAGATGCAGCGTTCATCCCCCGCCCGCATACCGCAGCAAGTACCTCAAAAGCGGCAGCAAACGCGATCGCCCTCGTTGATGCCCTTATGGATCATCAGGATGTTTTGGAAGCACTCTCCGCTTGGGAAGGCAATCAGTTAGCGCTGGGAATGCGCCTATGGAAACACGGTCAAGCCTTGGGAGAGCAATCCCAGTTTATCTATGGTACAGAGCGCTGGGAGGGAGAGCAATGAAGTCACTAATCAGCTTGAATCGGTTTGAGACATTTAGCAATGGCGTGTTGGCGATCGCAATGACCCTACTGGTGATTAAATGCAATCCAATGTGTCAGCTTGCATTGTGAATGTGTCAGCTTACATTGTGAATGTGTCGGCTTGCATTGTGAATGTGTCAGCTTACATTGTGAATGTGTCGGCTTGCATTGTGAATGCGTCGGCTTACATTGTGAATGTGTCAGCTTACATTGTGAATGTGTCAGCTTACATTGTAAATGCGTCGGCCGCATTAAAAACACTACCCTTTACGCAAAGCTGTACTAAGTGAACTCTATAGTCTCAACAAACTCTAAAATACTCTGCTTGATGTCTTCGGCTTCTTCTTCAAGGGAATCGGGAGTTTCGCCGTCAAGAAAGCTGTGCTGACTACTAACTATATACAAAAATTCACCACTGATAAAGGTGAGCAGCCCTCGATAAGCATCTAATCTGATCGCAGTTCCATTATTTTCTTGTTTAGAAATCGTCGAACCTTTGGGCATATCGATTAACACGTAGTAAGCACCTCGCAAAGTATCTTCCAGATATTCGCTATACTCCACAGAAGCATCTGGTACATTGGCAAAAATCGCTTGGGGTACATACTTGTCAACTAAGATTGTTTGTAAATATTCTTCTTGTCCAACAGACTCCAGTTCCTCTAACTGTTCCAGGGGGAATGGATAATAATCGATTCTCAGCAAAGTACCAATGTCATCAGAAAAACCAACAACTCCTTCCTGACTTTGAATTCTACCGCCCTGCTGCGGATCAACCGGAATCGGCACCGTAAAATTATTTAAGGGGGATTCATAGTTCTGTTCACTAAAATCTTCTATGACTACTGTTTCATCTTCGTCGTCTGCATATTCTTCCTCTGCTTCTTTAAAAGCTGCAATTACCTCCTTAATGATTTCCTCTGCTTCTTCATCTTCAAGTTCCAAGGCTGCTTGTAGCTTTTTGAGGTAGGCTTGTTTCGGTTTGGGGATGGCGAGGTCATCGTCTAAAAGCACTATCACCCCAGCCGCAAAACCATCCAGTACTAATTCATCAGAGAGAGATACTTTGGCGACATTAAACAAAGGCCCAATTCCCTCTTCCTCTGCAATGTCTATGAGTCTATCAACTATTTCGGCGATATCATCTTCTGAGTATTCCTCGAAGACCTCGAATTCCCAGAGGATACCCGCTAAACTTTCTGCATCTACATCTTCAATGGATGAATCAGCGATCGCCGTGACAGTTGCAATCGCCGCCACCGCTTCCTCTGGACTTAGTGATTCCTCTGATGTCTTTGGTGAGTTAAAAACCAAGTCATATTTTGTCATAATTGCTACCTAAATTAATTCTTTGATAGTAATAACAGATTGAAAGTGACAATGGTCAGTTTACCAATGGAGCGAATCTTCTAGAGAAAAAGTTGGCTAATACATATTTTACTCAGTATTGCTCAGGTGTAACAAAACATTGCCTTGTTGATAGCTAATCTCCCGTGCTAATTAAGCTTTGTTGTAATCCAACTCCACTTTCCTCCTGACTTCCCATATTATGATTTGAGACATACTCCGAAGCGATCGGCGATATTTTCCTAAAAACTTAAATCTAACCACTGACTAAAGTATCCTTGGTCTCCCGAGGATACCTGATATTTCATTTCAACCTTGTCCAGCTTTTCATAGTAATCCAAATGACCGCTGATCGAGTCTTTCAGATGGTAGTAGTCTGCCAAAGCAACTTTGATCATTGAAAAAGTTTGTAGTAAGTTAGTGCAGTCTTCTCCCAACGCAAAAGAGCGTCTCCTTGGCGCAGCCTCTCGTAGAGAAGAGTTGGGGAGACACTTTAGCGTGAGAGGCTATGCCAACGAGTCATCTCCCTTCGCGCAGCGTCTCTTTGGCGCAGCCTCTCGTAGAGAATAGTTGGGGAGACACCAAGGGCGAACGAGCATCATCCATCCCTTGCACCTCTTTGTCAAAAGAAGGGTCAGGACTTTAGTCCTTGATTTGAGCGCTAAAGCGCTCACTACAAACTAAGCATTCTTAACTTTACACAGTAATAGTAATTGACAAGGCGAACTTGATCGAGCTTGCATTCGATTGGGTTATTAACCAGGTATTGACTTTGGAGTGCAAATTCTGGTTTCACACCCAAGCAGTTAAGGTGTTCTAAAATCTGTTGTCGAATATACATTTAAACACTAACTAGGCTCAATATTTACCGCAAGTCACTTTGACTAGATATTGTAAATTTTTGTTATGAAGCGATTACCGTTAATAACTGTTATATTCCTTTGTTTTTATCCTCTAGCAAATGAATTATATCTACCGATCAAATTATAAACTAGCTAGCGATAGATACCTAGACTGTAGACCAGATGTCACAATACCCAAGTTTGTAGAACCAACAATACTCGAAACGTTGTATTGTTGGTTCTACAAATATGAATTTCATGAAATTTTGAGTTTTTTTTATGGTACAAACTCCTCCATCTCAGTTTTCACCAGATCAATACAAAGTTGATTCTGCACACGAAAAAGTACAAGCTATTATAGAAACACCACCATCAGATACGGAGATTGACCTAGAGTTTCTTTACACCAGAGATATTGAATTTCGTCAAGAAACCATTTACTTTCTTGTGGTTGATCGCTTTTATGATGGCGATCAAGATAATAGCGAAGGTGCAAACTCAGAACTGTACGATCCAACTAGACAAGAATGGGGTAAGTACTGGGGTGGTGACTTGCAAGGTGTGATCGATAAATTGGATTATCTCAAAAATCTGGGAGTGACAGCCCTTTGGCTAACTCCACTGTTTGAGCAGGTTGAAGAATTATTTGTTGGTAATGCAGCGCTACATGGCTATTGGACAAAAGACTTTAAACGGCTCAATCCTCGCTATATTGCTGATGGAGAGAACCCTTCTTTAAATGCTACCCAAGAAGAAAAAAATACAACCTTTGATCGGTTAATTACGGAACTGCACAAGCGCAATATGAAGCTAGTGCTAGATATTGTCTGCAACCATAGCACACCTGATACCAGCGGTAGCAAAGGAGAATTGTATGATGATGGCGTGAAAATTGCTGACTTCAATGATGATGTCAATAATTGGTATCACCACTATGGCGAAGTGCAAAACTGGGAAGACGATTGGCAAGTACAGAACTGTGAACTATCTGGTTTAGCAACCTTCAATGAAAACAATACTGAATATCGTGAGTATATCAAGTCAGCCATTAAACAATGGCTAGACCGGGGTGTAGATGCACTGCGGGTGGATACTGTCAAGCATATGCCCATTTGGTTTTGGCAAGAATTCACTGGCGATATGAGCAATCACAAACCAGATGTATTTATTTTTGGTGAATGGATTTACAGTAATCCTACTGACGAACTCTCAGTGGAATTTGTTAACCACTCAGGCATGACACTTCTAGACTTTGGGTTGTGTGTGGCAATTCGAGCCGCATTGGGGCAAGGTTCAGAAAACGGATTCCAAACAATTCAATATATTTTTGACCAAGATTATCGCTATAAGGGGGCAGCAGAGTTAGTCACTTTCATCGATAATCATGATATGTGCCGCTTCCAATCGCTGAACCCCGATCCTGCGATGCTGAAGGTTGCGATCGCCTTAATTATGACATCTCGCGGCATTCCCTGCATTTACTACGGCACAGAACAGTATCTGCATAACGACACCGACGGTGGTAACGACCCTTATAACCGCCCAATGATGGAAAATTGGGATACTGAGAGTGAGATTTATCGTTGCATCAGGCTGCTGTCGGGTTTACGGCGACTAAATCCTGCCGTGTCAATGGGTAGCCACTGGCAAAAATATCTCACCCCCGACATTTACTGTTATGTGCGTCGTTATCGTGACTCCCTATGTTTTGTAGCTTTAAACCGGGGAGGAGAAGTTACTCTCCCGGAAGTAGAAACAGAATTGCCCGATGGGGAACATACCTGCGTAGTGACTCGCAACAAGTATGAGGTGAAAGATGGTAAGATTTATGACTTAGTATTAGAAGAACGGGGAGTGATTGTTTTCAGCCACGTTGGGGAACGGATAAAAGCACAGACAATTGTGCGCGTCCAACTCAATGGCGTGGATACCAAACCCGGTGAAATCATTGTGGTAACTGGAGATTGCCCAGAGTTGGGTAACTGGGATATCAGTAAAGCATATCCCCTAGAGTACATCAACTCGAATACCTGGTCTGCTGAGATTCCCTTTGATGAGAGTACTGGTAAGCTGATTGCTTATAAATATGCCATGTGGCGGGAAGGGCGATCGCCTCTGCGGGAAAATCTCGTAAATCGCCGTTGGGTGATTGCCAAAGAAGGTACCGTTAAATGGCGTGATACCTGGGCATCGGGAAGAGAATCTTAGAAGTTGTTTGAAAAGTGGTTGGCTGTGATTTTAGGCACTTATTGATCTCCCTTTTTAAGGGGGATTTAGGAGAATTTAAAACGTTTTGCTACCAACAAGAGGACTTTTCAAACATCCTCTTAGAATGTCTACAAAAGTAGCTGTTGATGAGTGGAGCACCCATCAACAGTTTCATACCAATTTTAAATCAGTAGGCACAGCTATAACTGATAAAAAAGACATAAAATATGGATAACAAACTTTCTTCTTTCAAGCCTTAAATGGCTCAATGGATGGAAATGCATATAAAGTCTTTATCGAACATTTTTTGCTTCCACAATTATGGATTGGTGCAGTAGAAAGGAAGGATAATCTGCCTGCACATCAAGTCGCAGAAATTAAACCCTTAATTAAATCTGTTGGTGCAAGTCTTCTGTACCTGTCTCCTTATTCCCCTGAATTTAACCCCATTGAACATTGGTGGTCACAGTTAAAAGCGTTCCTGAAACAATTTTCTCCCAAGACTGCATCTGGAGTCGATGGTTTAATTAAAATAGCACTTGAATTAATTAATCCTGAACATCTCAAAAATTGGTTTACAAATTGCTGCTACTGTACCTCATGAACTCCGAATCTGCTATCTTGTCCTGGGACTAGATCGGGCGACCAGTCTGCTGTTTGTGCTTCACCACACCGCGAGCAAATGCATGTGTATCGATGATATTCAACTATTTCTATTGGTCGCTCTGCCATCTGTGCTACTTGCTGTGTTTCGATTTTTATCGGTTTGCAAACAAAGTCCGTCTGACCACAGCAACGACACAATTGGGGGCGTAAAATCTCAAATCTATCTACTCGCCCAAACCCCTTTCTAGTTTTACCTGGATGTCCTGGTTGTCCTCCAGGCTTCCGTTTTGGAGTCTCACTGTTCCCATCCCCTACTTCTTTTTGATTTTCTGATTTTTTTAGAATATCCCCAGATGGCGGCTTCGATGATGTAGAACTATCTAAATCTCTACTAACATGCAAGTTTTTGTACTTCTTGCTCTAATTCTAAAATTTTCTTGTTTAGTTTATCTATAGCGATCGCCTGCTCGGCTGCCAAAACAAAGGAGTTGACACCAGCAAATGCAAATCAACCACTCAAAGACAGCCAGCTAATTGTCGATGTCTTTGACAATAGCGTGGCACGTCAAGCAATGAAAATTATGCTGAATAATTAAGCATCCCTTGTCTTCATGCTGGACTATCAGCTGATTATGCAAAAGTGATTTGGAATGTACGTTTATCGCCTTCCTTCTGAGGTGAATGATGATATCTGATTATCCGCTGGCACGAAACCTAGTAATATTAACCGTGGCTGTGGCGTATGAAGCGATCGTCTCATTCATTCCCACAGCAGAACAGCGTAACTTCACCATCACTCTAAAGGAGCTGACTATTCAATCTCTGTTTTTGTAAATTGTGTAGACGCTCTTAGTAGCTTGTCGCAGACATCGCCCATCAGAATTTACCAAATTCTCAGGGTTTAAGTAAAAGCAACTAATAAGCGGCAAGTTTTGTGGCGAGGTGTAAATCCCCGTTACAAAACTTAATTACTCTTTTCTCTGCGAGACGCTTTGCAAACGCAGCGTTAGTGAGTCCATGTACCTCTACGAGGAAGCAAGCTACGCGCAGCGTCTCGTAGAGAGCGTCATTATAAATTACGAATTAACTAGCTAGATAGTTGTGTATCTTATCCTTGTGTTTTCGTAGACTACCCAAAGCTTGTTGCTCTATCTGTCTTACTCGTTCTCGACTAATACCCATACGTTGACCAATCTCCGCTAAAGAAAGTTCCTTTTCATTTGTTAAACCAAAACGTAAAGTTAATATTTCTCGTTGCTGGGGAGTTAATGTTGACAATAAAATTTGAATATTTTGTTGGAGAAACTTTTGGTCAGTGTATAATTCTGGGGAGAGTCCATCATCCTCCAACACATCTTGTAATTCTGTATCTTTTTCTGAGCCAACGCGCAATTCTAGAGAGACAGGTTGACGTGCTAAGAGGAAATAATCTCGAATTTGTTTGGGATCTAAAGATAGTTCTTCAGCGATATCAACTGCGGTAGGAGTACGACCTAATTTTTGAGTTAGTTCACGTTGAATACGCTTGATTTTGTTCAGTTTTTCTGTAATATGAATAGGCAAGCGGATAGTCCGTCCTTGTTCAGCGATCGCTCGTGTAATTGCCTGACGAATCCACCAATAGCCATAAGTTGAAAACTTGTACCCTTTAGTAGGGTCAAATTTCTCAACTCCTCGCTCTAAACCTAAACTTCCTTCTTGAATTAAGTCGAGAAAATCTAGGTTATGTCTTTGATATTTTTTAGCAATAGACACTACAAGTCGCAGGTTAGCTTGAATCATTTTCTGCTTGGCTTGATGTCCCTGATGTAGCTGTTGCAGCAGTGATTTTTCACCGATATTTATATTTTCAATCCACTCTTTTTGTGTGGGTTGACGTTTTAATTGAATAGCTAATTTTTCTTTCGCAGCAAGTAAAGCCATCATTTGTTGAACTTGCTTGGCAAAATTAATCTCTTGCTCATAAGTTAATAAAGGTATACGTCCAATCTCGCGAAGATAAGTACGCACTGTATCAGTAGTATATAAAGGGTTTTCATTTTTATTACTTCCTTCTATAAACTGGCTAGATAGATTATTCATAGTTATTTGAACCTTCAGAAATACTTGTTGGTTTAGAGGTAAATAAATTGGAATCCAAGAGAATTAGTGTGAAATTCAGAAATGAAATTAGAATGCAATTTTTAATTTGGATGATTAAGGTACTAACGTTAATTGTGACTGGAATCAGTTTTTAGCTTAACTTTAAAAGGTAAAAGTCAAGAATTTGTCAAGATTTTTCTGGTTGTTGTTATGGATAATTATTTCGCCAAGACTAATATTTTTTAAGTTAAGAGCTTGATGTTACAGGAGCTTGTCAAAGAATTGAAAAGATTATGTCTGTCCAAATTCCAGCAGATTTAAATTTGGTAAAGTATACAACCTAAGTCTCAAAACCAGAGATAAAGCCTGTTTTACTTCATAATTCTGCTATAAATAGCCAGATATAATGTCCACTATGACGCATGAAAGTGCTTTTTCCTTCCTTCTGTCTCTTTACAGTCCTACTCTAAGTCAAGTCGTGTTTTCGGAATCTAAGCAAAGAAAATCACTCCCTGTATATGTTGGTATAGAGATATTGATTTTCCCTCTAGGATTCTATTTAAAAAGTCACCTCAGTTTGTCAGCAGTAGGAAGACCTCTAGAAACTGCTTTTGCAATAGGTTTTGCAGCACTGGAGACAATAGGTTATGCCTTGATTACACTTTTGCGATCGCATGGAAACCTATTTGTCTTTATATCTTAAAAGACTGCGATTGCTCTTGAGTAAAGTTATACTTTTTCTAATCTTTTTCGGATTTTGACCTTTTCTTAGCAAACAAACTAGTCATACTTAATCCAGTAACCAACAACCCCAATAGTCCTAGTCCGTTCAAAATCGGGTAAATTCCCTGTAAGCCAAAGATTTCACCACGATGAATTGAAAGCAGTAGACTACGCCCAACTCCAAGGTTAGCTGACCACTCACCTACCAGCGTAGCTGCAATACCAGTTATCAATGTTACAGCAAGCGGTAAAGCCAAAATAATCGCCAGAGTCCGGTGGTACTTGCGAAATGAACGCATTATCCAAAATCTCCAGTGGAAACTATAGCAGCAACTTGATCAGGTACAGAACTATTTATCTCCAAGTCAGATAGAAAGCTTGTTTTCTTCCTGTCTCTTATCTTTTGACTGAATTCTAGATTTTAAATTTTGGATAATGGAATTCAAAGATTCAAAATTCAAAAAGGTCTGTCCCTTGCGCGTCTTGTAAGAGTTGCCCTGAATTGAAATGCAAGAACAATTCTATTATCCAAATCTAAAATTATTTATTCAGAGCAACTACCTGGAAACATGGGGTCAATCTAAAATCTAAAATCTAAAATCTAAAATCCAAAATCTAAAATCCAAAATCCAAAATTGTTTGACTCCTGCTCGATGTTAGTTTTCCCTCACTTTTTAGAAACAGTGGCGATATTTGTATCAAGTGTTTGTAACCCTTTAAGAGCTTTCGCTTTATCTTTTGCTTTCAGCGCACCCTTCACCTGGGTCGCAGCATCTTCGATTACATTATAGGTTTTTGAAGATTTAGTTTTGACACCATCCTCAACCTTAGACCAAGAATTTTCAAACTTATCAAATTCCTGTTGAGCTTTATCAAACTTTCCGGCTGACACCGCAGTTTTTGTATTTGAAACTACACTGATCAAAGGATTAAAACCTCCCTGCGTAGCAGCAGTAGTTTTGGATACTGTTGTTCCTTTAGTGGTTTCAGTGGTAGCAGGAGTCTGGGTAGTAGATTTTTGCTCGCTGTTGCATCCTAGCAATGTCAGTAAGCCAATTGCAGTAACAGGGATGATGTAGATTAAGCGCTTCATAAGACCTCTTGAATAATCATAAATCGCTAAGTAACGACGTATCAGCTACTATATCAGCTAAAGTTGCTGGAGAGGTAGGAAGATTCTATGCAGGTTTTACTTATAAAAACAACGTATTATTTTATATAAATATTTTTGTACGGATGCATCAAGGCTGTTTTTGGATGTTTATTGCGCGTTTATGCCCGATCATTTTTGATTGGTAATAAGGTGTGATTTGTTACTTTGTTTCTGATTAAAAAGTCTTGAATGGAGTTGACAAATTCTTTTAACTCTAAAATTAAGTTAGTAGTATCTCTAAGGTCTTGATGGTAAGCCAATTGTTCTAATTTGTCAGCTGCTAGGTATATAGCTTTGGCTCCAATGTTGGCACTAGCACCTTTAAAGTGATGAGCTTCTCGCGCTATTTGCCCAAAGTCATGAGATGCGATCGCTGCAATAATTATCTCTAAACGGGGTTTAATATCTTCAACGCATAGTTGCAATAGATTTAATTCAAATTCTGCGTCATTTCCCGATAGCTGATGCAAGTGTTCCCAATCAATTGCTAAATTAGTGGAAATTGTCTGCTCATACACAACTGCCTCTTGTTTTGAGAGGATAACGCCTGTCCAATGCTCTAGAGTCGCAGCCAATTTTTCTTTAAACACTGGCTTACTCAGATAGTCGTCCATTCCGGCATTTAGACACATTTGTTCATCTTCTTTCATCGCATTAGCCGTCATCGCAATCACCACAGGACGACGACGCAAGGCAAAGGCGTCCTCTTGCCAACGATGAATTTCTTTTGTGGTTTCCAAACCGTCGAGAATTGGCATTTGGCAATCCATTAGAATCAAATCGTAAGGAATTTTTATTAATAGCTGCAAAACTTCCTTTCCATTAGCAACGACATCGGCTTTGTAGCCCAAACTCTGGAGCTGCTTCAAGGCTACTTTCTGATTCACTAAATTATCTTCAGCAAGCAGAATTCTTAACTTGAATTTAGTAGAGGGGTTAGGGGAAGAGGAAGGAAGAATGCCGGAAGTTTCTGTACTCCGGACTTCTTCAGTAGCCTCCGGACTCCAGCCTCTAGCAGCTTGTTCTGATTCAGGCTGAGTTTCTAAAATAGTTATAATGGTATCGCGCAGTCGTGATGACTTAATGGGTTTGACTAAATAAGCAGCAAATCCTATTTTGAGCGCCTGCTGCACTTCATCCAGTTGATTAGTAGAGGTGAGCATAACCAAAGGTATTTCAGCAATTGCAGTATTGGCTTTAATTTGTTCTTTTATTGTCATGCCATTTGTTTGAAGTATTTGCATATCAACTAAGGCGAGATCATAGGATTTCCCCTGCTCATAAGCTGACTGAATAGCAATGAGTGCAGCAGCAACACTGTCAGCTTGATCTACCTGCATTCCCCAATGACTAGCTTGATGGTAGATAATTTTGCAATTAGTAGCGTTGTTATCTACCATTAACAAGCGGCGATTGTTCAAAAGTCCGAGTTCGGATTCTGGCAAAATAGGCTCAACTTGCTTGGTAAAAAGCACCTCAAACCAAAAATTAGATCCTTTACCCATCTGACTTTCTATCCCAATCACTCCTCCCATCAAGGTGACTAGTTGTTTACAGATGGCTAATCCCAAACCGGTACCACCATACTTGCGAGTGGTAGAAGCATCCACTTGGGTAAATGGTGTAAAGAGTTTGCGTTGGTCTTCAGGGCTAATGCCAAGACCCGTATCTGTGATTGCAAAATGGATGGTGGCTGTAGTAGAGGAAAGCGTTCGCAATTCGGCTTGCACTAATATTTCGCCAGCGCTGGTGAATTTGATAGCGTTGCTGATTAAGTTCATGAGAATTTGCCGCAGCCTACCAGTATCTCCTTTAAGGTGGGTGGGGACGTTGTGCTCAATCAGTGCGGCAATTTCTAATCCCTTGTTATGGGCTGAGGAAGCCAATAATTCCACCACTTCTTCAAGACAAGTAGATAAGTCAAAATCTAGAGTTTCGAGAGCCATCTCTCCAGCCTCAAGTTTGGAAAGATCCAAAATCTCGTTAATTAAACTTAAAAGGGCGTCTCCACTACTACGAATTGTTTCAATAAAATCTCGCTGTTCCGGGTCTAAGGGAGTATCTAACACCAAACTGGTCATCCCCAATACAGCGTTCATCGGAGTGCGAATTTCATGACTTATATTTGCCAAAAAGGCACTTTTAGTGTGAGAAGCTAATTCGGCTTGGCGACGGGCAATTTCAAGTTCTTGTCGCTGACGAGTTTCTGCTGCTAATAGTTGGGCTTGGGTTAAGGCAATACCTACTTGGTCGGCTATTTGCCGCAAGAGATCAGTTTCAAAGCTAGACCAGTGGTGGGAATCGTCACACTGATGAACTATGAGCAAACCGCGGAGTTCTTCTTTGACAAGAATGGGCACAACCAAATTGACTTTGACCCCAAACTGTTGCATTAATTCCAGATGGCTTTGTTCAACTTCCGGCAGCTCGAAGTTAGCCAGCCCGAAAATCTGTCCTTGACGGTACTGTTGTAGATAGTACTGTTGTAGATATTCGGCTTGAAAGTAGGGGACGGCGATATTTTGCTCTTTGATTGCTGGTAAGCCAGAAACTACTGCTTCAATAACAGTGGGTGCAGACTCATCTGGCAAAAACTGATAGATCAAAACTCGGTCAGTCTGGAGAATCTTTTGCACCTCCTCGACAGTGATTTGGAGAATTTCTTCGATTTGCAAAGACTGGCGAATCTTGAGGGTGATTTCGGTAAATAGTTGCGATCGCAAGTTTTGGCGTTGTATTTCTTCTTCAGCCTGTTTACGCTCAATAAACTGCCCTACTTGCTCGCCAATCGAATTCATCGTTTTTGCCAAATCTTGGTCAGGCGGCTGGATTTTACGGTTGAAGCAGGTAATCACACCGAGGATTTTGTGACCACTGCGGATCGGAAAACCAAAAGCTGCGTGTAATTCTACTTGAGAGTTAATTTTGAAGCGGGAGAAACTGAGTTCTTTAACGACATCAGCGATCCAAACAGGTTCAGAACTAGCCCAAACCCGACCAGGTAGTCCAATTCCTGGTGTAAATGTGGTTTGCCGATTCAGTGCTTCAAACTCTTGCACCTCAAGGGATGCTTTATGCCACATATCGAGAAAACGCAGCACATTTGCTTGCTGATCCACCATCCAAATTTCACCCAAATCCCATCCCAAACTCTCACAAATTCCTTGCAGGATTTGGCGAGTAGCTTCGCCCGTCGTAGCGGACTCTGCTAAAACGCGGGTTGCAGCATATTGTGCAGTCAGATGCTGTTGTGTTCGTTTGCGAGCGGTGATATCAATGCCAGTACCAACAACGTATTCTACTGATCCTTTGTAGTCTTTTAAGAAAGTATTCGACCAGGCAATCAGCCGCCGACTGCCATCCTTCATTACCCAATAGTTTTCGTACTCCAGGAAGCCTCTACCAGTTAGCAATTGCTCAAAAACTGCTTTGACTGACTCCAACTCCTCAGGAAGTAGGAACAAGTTCCAGAAATACTTACCCCTCACCTCATCGAAGGAGTAACCAGTTATTTGCTCACAAGCTTGATTGAAACGAACGATTTGCCCTTGAGAATCGAGAACTATTACCAACGCACCAACTGTATCAAGGACTGTTGAGATCAAGTTGCGTTCTTGATTTAAGGCTTCTTCTGTCCTTTTGTGCTCCCTGACCTGACGATAGATCAAGTAGTAAACTACAGCAAGAACGATAAAACTTAGGCAGATGGCGATCGCAAGTGTCAGAACTGTGTTGTGACTCCTGGCTTTTTTTGTTTGTGACTGCTGCTGAAGCTGCCCCCTTTCCTCGTTCTCCATCTCATTGATCACCTTGTGGATATCATCTATGAGATTTTGTTGATCATTTCTCAGTAGTACTTGCAACGCCGTCTCTAATCCCTTGTTCTGGCACAAGTCGATAGTCTGTTTTAATTCAATCAGTTTAGCTGTTATCAGAGATTCAAGCGTTGCAATCTGCTTTTGTTGGTTTGGTTGATCTGCTGTTAAATTCTTCAGATTGGCAATTTCTTGATCGACGTTAGCAAGTGCTGCTTGATAAGGTTTTAGATAAATTTGTTTTCCAGTGAGGATGTAACCACTTTGTCGAGTCTCAGCATCCTTTATTTGGGATAAACTCTTGATTTTTTTATAAGTGTTTTTTACTATACTGCGATTATTAGTAGATATTCTTGTATTTTGATCAGAAACCACACCAATCAGAACTAAAATTGCCGACGCCAAACTAAAACCTGCAACAATCCTTTTGAAAAATTGCTTACGTACCCTCTGCGTCTGTTTGCCTTTGTTGGTCACAAGTACCAAACTTGCTAAATTTCGGCGCAATTCCAGTTGTTTGATGACTTGATGACCTAAGGTTCGTAATGCCTCTATCTGATCTGGAGTAAGTTCTCGTGGTACGTAGTCAATCACACATAGGGTTCCTAGCGCATATCCTTCAGGATTAATCAGAGGTACACCAGCATAAAACCGAATATTTGGGTCAGAAGTGACTAGTGGGTTTGCAGCGAACCTTTCGTCATCTGTTGCATCAGGCACAACCAAAACATCAGGCTGTAGAATAGCATGGGCACAGAATGCCAAATCTCGATGTGTTTCTAGGGCATCCACACCGACTTTTGACTTGAACCACTGACGGTTTGTATCAATTAAGCTAATTAAGGCAATAGGAGCCTGACAAATATAGGAGGCTAAATGAGTGAGGTCGTCAAAAGCGGCTTCAGATGGCGTGTCGAGAATCTTATACTGTAAAAGCGTCTCGATTCTCTGTGCTTCGTTATCAGGTAATGGTGCTTTCATCCTTGAGCCTTATCTACATTTTGGGGACTGAGGAAGAAGCAGGGGGGCAGGGGGGCAGGGGGCAGGGGGCAGGGGGCAGGGGGCAGGGGAGCAGGGGGGAAGGAAATAACCAATGCCCAATGCCTAATGCCTAATGCCCAATGCCCAATGACCAATGCCTAATGCCCAACCCCCAATGCCCAGTTCAACAAACTTACTTCAATTAATGACAATAGTTTGGTTAAAAGCGTTAGCGTAATTTCACTGAGTTCGACCTTATTAAAGAATTGTCAAATGATTAAGTCCCTGCTGTATTTTTTCTGGGCTGGTTTATTTGAAATTGGGGGCGGCTACCTGATCTGGTTGTGGTTGCGCGAAGGTAAGCCGTTCTGGTGGGGCATATTGGGTGGAATTGCTTTAGCTTTCTATGGGGTTATTGCAACTCTCCAATCGGCAAGTTTTGGCAGAGTATATGCGGCTTACGGTGGCGTGTTTATCGCAATGGCAATGCTTTGGGGTTGGAAGGTAGACGGGGTAACTCCAGACCGCTACGACCTAATAGGAGCAAGTTTCGCTTTAGTGAGTGTTTTAATTATCATGTTTGCACCCAGAACTTAACTAAAATTTCTATATTCTCTAATGAGAGTAATAAAAGAAGCTAATCGGTGATCAGCAACCATGCGGATATCAACGGGTTTTTACGTGAGATATAAAGAAAAATCATAATATATTTGGGCAAATTATCTGAGAAAAAGATAATTATTGTAAATTCTCATAATTATCTTGGTTTGTAACAGTAGGTAACTAAAAATTTGGAATGTTGTAGCGCTTGAATAAAATGTTATTCTTCAAAAAAAAGATCAATTAGTGCATAAATACACCCTTATTTAAATCTTGACAATTACAATCAGGATTATATTTTTTTTGTTAACATTTCAAGAAAATTAAGGTTAAGTATCTTTCAAGACAAAAATGTTTAACCAAAAAGAATCAAATGTAGTTAAGTATACAAAAAATAGGTGCTTAGGAAGAAAAACAAGTGTTGAAGAAAGTTGTAATAATTGGGGCTATCACCCTATTGATTTTGGGAGTACCGCTGATGGGCAACGCTTTTGCCCAAACACCAGCTGCTACTGTGCCTGCTGCTGATACTGGAGATACGGCATTTATGCTGATTTCAGCAGCACTCGTGCTGCTAATGACACCAGGATTGGCGTTTTTCTATGGTGGATTTGTGCGATCGCGCAATATCCTAAACACATTGATGATGAGCTTTGTGGTGATGGCAATCGTTGGAGTGACTTGGATTTTATGGGGCTATAGTCTTGCCTTTGCACCAGGGTTGCCGTTCATTGGGGGATTGCAATGGTTGGGCTTGAACGGTGTCGGGTTAGAGATAACCGATTATCTCAAAGGGTCAAACCCAGCAGAAACAGTTTCTTATGCGCCGACTATTCCCCACCAGGCATACATGATTTATCAAGCCATGTTTGCCATTATCACCCCAGCCTTAATTTCTGGGGCGATCGTTGAGCGGATGAGTTTCCGCGCCTATTCGCTGTTTGTGCTGCTGTGGTCAACCTTTATTTACGCTCCCCTGGCCCACATGGTATGGGCGAAAGGTGGATTTTTAGGTTTGTACGGTGGTTTGGGTGCCCTCGACTTTGCAGGTGGCACAGTAGTTCATATTAGTTCTGGCGTTTCAGCCCTGGTAGCTGCACTCGTCCTTGGGCCTCGGAAAACCCATCCTGATCGTCTTAGCCCGCCGCACAATGTTCCTTTCATTTTGCTGGGTGCTGGCTTGCTGTGGTTTGGCTGGTTCGGTTTCAACGCTGGGAGTGCCTTATCTGCTGCTAGTGGAACTTCTGGTAATGTAGTCACAAATTTAGCAACAACAGCCTTTGTTGCCACCAATACAGCAGCGGCGGCAGCAGCTTTAATGTGGCTAATTTTGGAAGCAGTTTTACGGAGTAAACCGACTGCTGTGGGAGCGGCTACAGGAGCTGTTGCTGGTTTGGTGGGCATCACTCCCGCTGCTGGATTTGTCACACCGCTATCAGCGATTTTAATTGGTTTCGTCACCGCCTTTGTTTGCTTCTATGCTGTGAGTTTTAAGCATAAGCTGCAAATTGACGATGCTTTAGATACCTATCCTGTGCATGGTGTTGGTGGTACAGTGGGGGCAATTTTAACGGCGATCTTTGCCACGACTCAAGTCAACGGAGGAGGTAAAGACGGAGTGCTGCGTGGTAATTTTGGTGAATTGGGAGTTGAACTAGTAGCAATTGCCGTTGCCTATGTGATCGCAGGTGTTGGTACGTGGATTATTCTCAAGATTATCGATGCTACAGTCGGGCTGCGAGTCAAAGAGGAAGCTGAATTGCAAGGTTTGGATATCAACGAACACGGTGAAGAAGGTTACAATTCCGAGTTTGGCGATAGTCCCATTCAGACGATAAGCCCATTCGGTAATACTGAGCGCTGAGTGCTGAGTTAGGAGTTATTCAATTACTGCATTGCTTCACCAAAATCCAAGTTGCGCTGTCAGTGCACCAAAGGTGCGACCAAAATTTAGAATTTAGGTGATTTGCGATCGCTAGCGTTAAAATTTGATTCAAATAACGGGTAAATTTCGCTAGTCGTGTCTACTTCTTTTAAAACCTTTCCTATCTGGGCATTTTTATCGCTGTTAACCAACGGCATCCTAATGTTGGCGGTCATTCTGCTAATTTGGCAACAGCAGAAAATGACCGCTTTTTTTGGGATAATAACATCCCCAGAGCCAATCAACCTGAACAGCGATCGCCAAATTGCTACACCTGATTTAGGTCGCCGTCACCAACTCACTTATCAACAGTGGGTAGACATCCTCAAGCAAGAAGCCAAGGTAGCTGCTGACCACCGGACTCCGCATTTAAGCATCCTGGTGGGAGATTCTCTGAGTTTGTGGTTTCCCCCTGAGTTATTACCTGAAGGTAATAATTGGCTCAATCAAGGAATTTCTGGCGAAACCAGCAATGGACTCTTGAAAAGATTGAAGATATTTGATCGCACCCAGCCAAAGGTGATTTTTGTGATGATTGGCATTAATGACCTAATTGAGGGGATGAGCGACGGGGTAATTTTAGATAATCAGCGGCAAATTATCAGTTACCTACGAAAGGTGCATCCCACAGCCCAAATTGTTGTCCAATCGATTTTGCCACATGGGGCAGAGCAAACAACCTGGAAAGGACGAGATAAACTTCTGGGTGTTGCCAATAGTCGCATTCGCGAGTTGAATCAGCAACTGCAAAGCATATCTACCAAAAAAGGTGTCAAATATCTTGATTTATATCCCCTGTTTACCAACAAGCAAGGTAATCTCCGGCGCGAATTTACTACTGATGGCTTACACTTAAGTCCTGAAGGCTATATAGTTTGGCGTTCTGCATTGCAGATTTATAGCGAAATCGAATTAAAACCCCAGCGTTAACGTCCTTTGGGGGAAAAAGGGTAAAGGACAAAAAGAAGTAATATCTTTGAATACAACTCTGTATAAATCGCGTCTTGGCGCGAGAAAATAAAAAATAGTGGTTTAAGTAGACAAATCTAATGGATACAAAAGCTTTTAAGCGCACACTCCAACATTCCGAAAATTACAATCGCAAGGGCTTTGGTCATCAAGCAGAAGTTGCTACCCAGTTGCAGTCTGAGTATCAGAGTAACTTGATTCAGGAAATTCGCGATCGCAATTACACCTTACAACGAGGTGATGTGACGATCCGACTAGCCCAAGCCTTTGGCTTTTGCTGGGGTGTAGAACGGGCTGTGGCCATGGCTTACGAAACCCGTCAGCACTTCCCCACAGAACACATCTGGATTACTAATGAGATTATCCACAACCCTTCTGTAAATCAGCGAATGCAGGAGATGGAAGTAGAATTCATCCCCATTGAAGGAAAAAATAAAGACTTTTCTGTTGTTGGAACTGGTGATGTCGTCATATTACCCGCTTTTGGAGCCAGCGTTCAGGAAATGCAGATACTTCACGATAAAGGTTGCAAAATTGTTGATACAACTTGTCCTTGGGTATCTAAAGTTTGGAATACAGTAGAAAAGCACAAAAAAGTTGATTATACTTCCATTATTCACGGGAAATATAAGCACGAAGAAACAGTTGCTACTAGTTCCTTTGCTGGCAAGTATTTGATTGTGTTGAATTTGCCAGAAGCAGAATATGTTGCTGACTATATTATCAATGGTGGGAACCGGGAAGAATTTCTGACAAAATTTGCTAAAGCTTATTCAGCAGGATTTGATCCCGATCAAGATTTAGTAAGAGTTGGCATTGCCAACCAAACTACGATGCTTAAAGGCGAAACTGAGCAAATTGGCAAGCTTTTTGAGCGGACTATGTTGCAGAAGTATGGCCCCACAGAGTTAAATCAGCATTTCCAAAGCTTCAACACTATCTGTGACGCCACCCAAGAACGGCAAGATGCCATGTTGGAATTGGTGGAGCATAATTTGGATTTAATGGTAGTAATTGGTGGGTTTAATTCATCGAATACTACTCAATTGCAACAAATTGCTTTTGAACGAGGAATTCCTTCTTATCATATTGATACTGTTGAACGCCTTAAATCAAGATATTCCATTGAACATCGGCAATTAGATGGGCAGTTAATAACTACAGAAAACTGGTTACCAGATGGTGAAATTGTTGTGGGAATTACTTCTGGTGCTTCCACGCCAGATAAGGTGGTAGAAGATGTGAGTGAAAAAATTTTTGCAATGAAAGCCACAGCAACACTGGTTTAAAAAAAGCTCATTCCCAACCCCTCTTTAGCAACACTGAGGGGTGTTTATTACTAATCTATTTATTGAAAACTTTTAGATTAACTAGAACAAATGGCTGTTTATGAGCAAATTGCTAAAAGCTATGATTTAACTCGTTGCGCTGACCCTGATATTGCTGCCCAATTAGCTAAACACCTCCAAATAAAATCAGATTCCTCGTATCTTGATGTGGCATGTGGTACAGGAAATTACACGCTAGCTTTAGCAAAACACGGTGGTGTTTGGCATGGAATAGACCAATCAAAACAGATGATTGATGCTGGTATGAATAAGAGTAATGCTGTAGCTTGGGAAGTTGCAGAAGCTGAGGCTTTACCTTATGCTGATGGGACTTTTTCAGGTGTGTTATGCACGCTAGCAATACATCATTTTGCTGCACTAACTCCTGCTTTCCGGGAGATTTACCGTGTCTTGGCGGCTGGTCGTTTTGTATTGTTTACTGCCACGCCGGAGCAAATGAGCAAATATTGGTTAGTCGAATATTTTCCAGAGGCTATACATAAATCTGCTGAACAAATGCCAAGTTTAGAAAAAGTCAGATATGCTCTTAATCAGGCAGGTTTTAACTCAGTAGATATCGAATCTTATTCTATTTCCGAAAACTTGCAAGACCTATTTTTATATAGTGGAAAACATCGTCCGGAAATATATTTAGATGAAAATGTCCGCTCTGGAATTTCTACATTTGCTTTGCTAGCTTATGCGGATGAAATTGCCGTAGGGTGTCAAAGGCTAGCAGCAGATATTAATACAGGACGCATTACCAAAATTGTCAATAAGTATGAAAATAATCAAGGAGATTACTTGTTTGTAATTGCCGATAAAGTATTAATCATGAATTAACATGACAGAGAAATGGCTTTCTATCGTCGGTATTGGGGAAGATGGCTTACAGGGGTTAAGCGCGATCGCTCGTTCTCTAGTCGATCAAGCTAAAGTAATTGTGGGAGGCGATCGCCATTTAGCAATGCTCCCTACAGATGACCAACGTGAGAAACTAGTCTGGACATCTCCCATTAGCGCCTCAGTTGAGGAAATCATCCAGCATCGGGGTGAATCAATTTGCGTACTTGCAAGCGGCGATCCTATGTGTTATGGCATTGCTGTTACCTTGATGCGGCGAATTCCCGTCTCGGAAATGACGATTATTCCCGCACCTTCAGCCTTCAGCCTCGCCTGTGCCAGGGTTGGATGGTCTTTAACTGAGGTGGAAACCTTGAGTTTGAATGGTCGTCCATCCTCCCTGCTCCAGTCTTACATCTATCCGAAAGCGCGGCTGTTGATTTTGAGTGAAGGCAAGGACACACCCGCGATTGTTGCTGAAATTTTGACAAATCGCAGCTATGGTGGTAGTAAAATCACCGTCTTGGAGCGCATGGGCGGCACTCATGAAAGAATTGTAGAAGGTACGGCTGCATCTTGGAATGAAACTGAAGTTGCTGCTTTGAATGCGATTGCAGTTTATTGTATTGCTGATGCTGGGGTTGTCCTTTTACCAAGATTACCAGGACTACCAGATAATGCCTATCACCACGATGGACAATTAACTAAACGTGAAGTTAGGGCAATCACCCTAGCAGCTTTGGCTCCCACACCGGGAGAATTATTATGGGATGTTGGTGCAGGTTGCGGTTCAATTTCTATCGAATGGATGCGGAGTAATGCTCGGTGTCGGGCGATCGCGATCGAACAAAACTCATCTAGACTACTATATATTGCTGATAATGCCGCCACTCTCGGTACTCCAAATCTGCAAATCATTGAAGGTAAAGCGCCCCATGTGCTGAAAGATTTGCCAGCACCAGATGCGATTTTTATTGGTGGTGGCGTAACAGCAACGGGACTTTTTGATGTTTGTTGGGAAGCACTGCGATCGGGTGGACGTTTGGTGGCAAATGTCGTGACGGTAGAGGGTGAGCAAACTTTATTTCAATGGCATCAACGAGTCGGTGGCGATTTAACTCGTGTTGCTATCCAACGGGCGGAACCTATTGGGAAATTTTTGGGCTGGCGAGCAATGGCGGCTGTGACACAATGGGTAGTTGCAAAATAACAAGATTTGTGCGTCATCTGAAAACGTGCCAGCTAAATCTTTGAATCTTCTTGTCAATAAAAAGACCTAAATCTCAATTAAGCTTGGTTCCTAGAAAATAAATCAAGCGATAAATCTGATTATTTTAATAACACATTAACTAATGTTTTGTCAAGATTAATTTAAATAGATGCGCTTAATCTACTTATCTTTAATTTATAAATATTCAATTCTCTTAAAGTTTTGAGGAGGATGTTAAGGTTCCAAGTTTTTTAGGGAATTATTAGATACGTAGAATAAATAATATTTTGTTTATGAACTTAAATTTACAGGCATCAAGCAAAACAACTCAGTCAAACAATAACTGGCATAATTTTGATAATTCATCAATAAATTTCAGCTATCAAGCCGCAGTCAATGCATTAGGACAAAAAGCACTTTCAGGACTGGAATTATCGTATTTGTTCCAAGATACAGTTGCTTTAGTAGCTCAAATACTCAATGTCAAATACAGTAGAATTTGGCAAGTACTTTCAGATAGTAATGCTTTTCGTAAAGTAGCTAGCATTGGGGATAAACCTTTAGAGACAGACTATGCTGAGATTAATGTCACAAATAATCAGCAAGTACAAAAATTGTTGGATAATACTCAGTCAATTACTAATTGCAACACACCCTATTGTCAGATAGATGATTTAACTATTCCCTTTCCTCCAGATAGCGTTACTGGTTTGAGTGTACTAATTCCAGGTACGAATAAACCTTTAGGTTTGCTGGAAGTATATGCTACTGAGGGGAGGAATTTTTCTCCAGATGATGTTCATTTTTTACAATCTGTAACCCATATCTTAGCAACAGCGATTGAACGCAAGCGTTCAGAAGCATTAGTGTATACCCAAAGCCAAGTTCTAGAACAAGTTGCGTTTGGAGTCAACCTATATGAAATTTTTAACAACCTTTGTGTATTGCTAGAGCAACAATTACCTGGGGCGTATTGCTCCATTTTAGTTGTAGATCCAGACAATCAACGACTGCGGGGAGGAGCAGCACCCACTTTACCACAAGAATATGTTAAGGGTGTTGATGGTTTGATGATTGGTGAATGTTGTGGTTCTTGTGGAACAGCAGCTTATAGAAGAGATTCAGTATTTGTTACTGATATTGCTACTGATCCTTTATGGGCTGATTTCCGAGATTTCGCTTTAAGTTACAACATCAGAGCTTGTTGGTCATCACCTTTTACTTCGCAAACTAGTGAAGTTTTAGGGACATTTGCTATATCTCATAAATTTCCTTGTCATCCTACTCAGCATCATCTAGAAATTCTGAAAACCGCCACCCATATTGCCAGTATTGCTACAGAAACCTACAGAGCCGCAGCAGCTTTGCTAAAGGCTAACAATGAGTTAGAACAAAAAGTTGCAGAACGAACCTTTGAATTAAGAAAAACTCTGCTGGACTTACAAAATACACAAGCTCAACTGGTTCACAGTGAAAAAATGTCCAGTCTAGGACAAATGGTAGCAGGGGTTGCCCATGAGATTAACAATCCTGTTAGTTTTATTGCTGGTAATCTCAGATATGCGAATCAATATATCAATGATTTACTAGATTTAATTACGGTTTATCAAGGGCAGTATCCCCAATTAAATCCCACCCTAGTAGCCAAAACAAAATCTATTGAGCTGGAGTACTTGTGTGAGGATTTACCTAAGTTAATGGCATCTATGAGAGTAGGTAGTGAGCGAATTACAGACATTGTTCTGGGCTTACGCAACTTCTCACGACTAGATGAAGCAAAATTTAAATCTGTAGATATTCATGAAGGCATAGATAATACATTGATGATTCTGAATCATCAGTTGATACTACCCAATAAATTACTTGATATTCAGATAGTTAAAGAGTATGGTCAACTGCCCAAGGTTAGTTGTTATGTCAACCAGTTAAATCAGGTATTTATGAATATTCTCAACAATGCAATTTATGCCTTAAAGGAGAATATGCAATATTGGCAGTCTACAACTAATATACCAACTATTCAAATTCAAACTTTAGTTGTAGACAACGAGAGAATTTTAATTCGGATTAAAGATAATGGACCTGGTATCAAGTCAGAGATTAAGGAACAGATATTTAATCCCTTTTTCACTACTAAACCTGTTGGTCAAGGAACTGGTTTAGGGTTATCAATCAGTTATCAGATTGTTGTTGAAAAGCACCAGGGGAAACTCAGTTGTATCTCTGCATTAGGTGAGGGAACTGAATTTCAAATTGAAATTCCTATTCAGAATTTTAAGGAGTCAGCAATAACATCGATTGACCCTTTACCTTAAAATTGGGCTGTATCTCTTGTATGACTGCCGATATTGTTCCGGTGCGCTAGAGGTATTGCAGCAACGATTGGGCAAATGGCGGTAGGAGATGGACATTGCCATAACAGAATGCCCCCAGTGTTAACTGGGGACTTTTGTTTACGCCTATATTTCGTCAGCAAGTTCAACCCACTAGATCCCAACACGGTTAAGTTAAAGGTAAAACTGTTTTTTTTGAACGTAGACGCTCGCACTCTACTGTTAAGCGCCCTGTTTATCTCCTATTAAAGTACTCAATTTTTCTTTATAAAACTCAGCGCATGACGCTTAAAATATGGACGCAAATTTATTTTAATAAATAAATCTTTCAAGAATTCGCAAGAAAAAAGCGAGCGCTTTTTTTGTCGATGTTGTAGGATTGCATAGGCGTAGCCCGCCGTAAGCATCGCCTGTCTTTTAACTACCGTGTTTATCTATTATTAGATTCCTCAATTTTTCTTCATCAAAACTCAGCCCATGACGCTCAAAATATGGGTGCAAATTTATTTTAATGAATAAATCTTTCAATTCTTGGGCAATTTCTTGGGGTGGATTTCCTGATAATGCGTAGGCGTAGCCCGCCGTAGGCATCGCACCTTTCAAATTTTCCCACTTCAATGACAATGCGTAGGCACAGCCCAACCCAGGCATTGCCAAAAATCATTAAAAATAGAAAAGTAGGTTCATTGTCAAGTTATGAAACTCAAAGTTGTATTAGAACCCAGTGACGAAGGCGGATACACTGTCTATGTTCCTTCACTTCCTGGCTGTATCAGCGAAGGAGAAACAGTAGAAGAAGCATTAGAGAATATCCAAGAAGCAATAGAACTTTACCTTGAGCCATTGGAAGATGAATTGATTACTCAAGAAGGCGTAATTGTCAGAGAATTGGTACTGTGAGCAAAGTTCCCAATTTACCCTACACTCAGATTCTCGCTGCTTTAAAACAGGATGGATGGATAGTCGTACGCCAGTGAGGTAGTCAGATTAGATTGGAAAAAACCTTACCAGATGAAGTTTTGAAATTAACTGTTCCATCTCATCGGCCAGTTAAGCGTTCCACCCTAGCTAAGATTTTAAAGCAGGCTCGTATGAACTTGGAAAGATTTTTAGATTAAGATGGCATAAATAATTACTTCCCATCCTCCAGTATTAATGTAGACTCAGCTGTACGGCCAAATTCTTCTGGTGCATATTGCAAGTGAACTTGGGCACCAGGCCAAGAAAATGTACCAGGAGTAACAGAACGGACTAAGTAATGCAGACTATAAACTCCTGGTTCCAGGTGGTCGGCGTAGGCGATAATGCGATCGCGGTAGATATTTTTAAAGCCAAGTTCCCAGCTATCGGCTTTTGCTTGTAATGCAGCCGTGGTAGTTTGAAAACTTGCATCCACCGCCTCAAAACCTGCTGGTAGCGGATCTTTAATTACTATATGATCCACGGGGCGATCGGCGATGATTTCTAAACCAATATCAAACACCTGTCCAGAGGCTAAAGTCAAGGGTTTATCGAAAGCATAAAGACCTGTTTTTTGTAAAACTTTCTCTTTATTTACTTGACTAATTTCACGTGTTATGCGTAAGCCGTTAAACCTACCTGGTTGATTTCCCTGCAAGCGATAATTATAAGCAACCAGATAGTGCAAAGTCCCATTACCTGACTTTTCTAGCGTTAAATCATTACGACCATGAGGTAATTGATTCATCGGCACATTCATTTGTAAGCTAGGATTTTGGTAGCCTTCAAAGCGATTTTCTCCTAACTTCTTACCAGCTAATTGCACTGTGGCAACAAAATTAGGCGGTGTGGGTTGCAGTTGACTATATTCTACCAGAGCTGTTAATGCTTGAGCATTATTATAGTTAGTTTGCCATGTGCCATTCCGTCGCAATGTGAGAAGACTTTGGAATAACTTATCTATAACTTCGGGTTTACTCTGCTTGGCAATAAATAGGCGTAAAGCTTGCGCTTGCGTTGTGGTAGATGAACTCATCCATCCCCAACTACCTGGTAAACTCACAACTGCTGTGCGACCAGTTTCATATATATTCTGTTGTAACTTGTTCACCAGTTGTTGAGATTCGTCTTGCCATTCTGGGAATTGAGATAAGTATCGCGCCAATTTAATTTGAGTTACTAAATCAAAATTATTGCGCTGTTCATAAATATCTGCAAGAAAAGTATTGCGTTTGTCTCCTAGTTTTGCTAGGGCTATTAAAGCATTAAATTGTAGTTGTCTTTTACACAGTTGCTGTTTACAAAAATCGTATTCTCCCGGATTTGCCAGAACTTTTTGTAGATAAGCTTTGAGGCGAGACACCATTGCAGAATCGACTAAATTAGAGAACACCTGACTGGCTTGAGCTAAAGATTCACCCGTATATGAAGAAACCCAAGGATCTGATTTTTCTTGTCCGGGGAAAGCGGCAAAACCACCATCTGCTATTTGAAGTTTTTGTAATTTTTCAATTGCTTGATTTGCCTGTTGGGTGGGATTAAATTCTGCAAATACCTGACCATATTTTTGGACAATAGTTTGCAGATTGGTAGCAATGATTAACTGACTCGCAGCAGGTTCTGTAAACGGCAAATCATCATCATCATCTAAAACCTGCTTTGCTGGTGCTTTAATTTCCGTTATCAAAGTACTCGCCAACTGAATATCTAAACCTCCCGCATCAGGGAAGGTATTTTTATCAACATTCAGGGGAATCTTCACCTTATCCCCCCCTTTGGTAAGGGGGGTTGGGGGGATTACACCAGATTCAACGACTTGTTCTGTAATTTCAATTGGCTTAATTTCCAAAGGTACTTCAAAAGCATCTGTGGCTGTATTTAGCTGAGTGGTAAAGCGAACTTTCCCAACTCCCACACTATCCGCCACCATTGGAAAGCGATAAGCATGAGTTGCAGATTCAGCTTTGGTTTGCAAAGCAATAGTTGTAGGGTTTTTCTCGGCAAACTTCACATTAGTGCTAAGTTCGCCATTAATTGAGAGATTTCCTGTATTTCCAGTGTTGTTAGTTACGGATAAACCAGCAAGGATGCGATCGCCTGGACGGGCAAATTGTGGCAAGATGGCATTAGTTAGCAGTGGCTTTGTGGTGATAAACGTCGCGTCCCCATTACCGAAGCGCAGATTTCCATCGGTGGCGACAGCCATCACCCGCCATGTAGTTAAGTCATCCGGCAATTTAAAGGTTATCTGTGCATTACCATTAGTATCAGTGAGGACAGAACCGTTGTAGTAAGCTAAGGCTTTAAAATCGGTACGGGTACGAGTATTTGCTGCACCAGTTGAGAAACCACCGCCATAACCCCAACCTTTGGGTTTGGCTACATCTTGTGGTTGTAATATTACATCCGGTCGATTATCGCTAAAGCGGGTAGATATTGGCTGTTCTGCATAAACTGTATCCACCAAATCTGGCGGACGATAACCAGAAAGTTGTAACACCGCCTCGTTCACCACCATGACTGTAAACTGTCCTTTGGTGGGGTTACCTTGATTGTCCTTCAGTTCTAGTTGTACTGTTTCCTCTGCACCAGGTTCTAATGATGCTTGCACTGGCTTAACTTGCAGTTTTAAATACTTATCTTCTAAGTTAACTTTAAAAGGTGTAAAACCAATCTTCACCAAGTTATCTAAACTTCCGGCTTCCACTTGGTTTATCGGTTTACCTTGCCTTACTAATACAGCTTCGATAGCGGCATTTGGTAGCATTTCTGGCGTGACTTGAAACTGAATTTTTGGTGTGCCTCCCTGAACTTTGATAATCTGCTGATAAAGGGGTTTGTTTTTAATCACAGCAAAGTACAATTCTGCATCTGGATAGGGAGATTGAATTAGTGCAGTAGCAGTTTCTCCTGGTTTGAACTCTTTTTTATCTAATTTAACTTCTAAGACATCTTGTTCTTTAGAACCCCAAAAAACCGGATTTCCTCCAGTTGCCCAAATTTGTAAATCTGTGGCACTTAATTCGCTTTTGGCATCGCTAAAATTAACTCTAATCCGATATGAAGCAGATTCAGGTGCTGTCAAATTTACCGATTGCGGATTGCTAGCAGATATAATTTCTGCTTGTCCTACTGTTTTATATTCAACTTGATTTTTTGGTGTTTGGCTACCTTCCACCAACTGCGTGACGCTGCTGTATTTAATTTGTTGTAATTCCAGGCGCACCCGTTGACCTATTATTGGTTTTCCTGTAGGGTCAGTAACAATCACTTCAATCGGAAAAGCTTTTCCAGCATCAGCGATAAAATTACTTTTTAACCCGATGAGGTGATTACTTGGTAGGGCTGTAAAAGTTTTGGAATTCGCTACAGACAGATTAGAAACATCTGCAACTTGTACATCTACTCGGTAAGTCATTGGATATGGTAAATCCTTAGCCACTGTTACCGTTTGGCTGGTTGTCCCATTAACATCTAATTGGGCATTAGTTTGTAACACATCACTAGATATAGTAGGAGTTTCCTCCGGCCATAACCATTGCCTACCAAAAGTAAATTCCTCCCAACCTTTAGGGATAAAATTAGCCTGCTGGCGAGTAATAAAATATTTTGCTTCTCCACCTTCTACAGGCGCACCAAACAAATAATTACCTTTAGCATTAATATCAATTTTTTCGTCAATGAGAGTAAATTCTTTATCTAAGTTGAGTTCGACTTTAAAATTAGGTGGCTTAAACTCAGCTACCCGAAATTCTCCAGAAATTTCTTGCCCGTTTTTTCCCTTAGCCTGGATTGTATGGTAGCCTAAGCGCTGAGTAGTCTTGATTGGCAATTCTAGAGAAAATGTGCCAAATTCATTTGTAGTTTGTGTACCTAAATTGGTCTTTTGTCCATCAGGATTTACCAAAGTTAATTGGTAAATAGCATTTTTATCTTGCTGAATTACACCATTTTGTAAGTAGTCTGCAAACCCAGTTAACCAGGCTTTTTCGCCTGGTTGATATAACTGTCTGTCAGAGAAAATTACCCCGCGTGATTCTGGCTTACCATCTTGCCAACTTGCATCAATGCCATATCCATAAACGCCGCTATATTCTTCAGTTCTGGCGAATGCCCAATCTTGATTTTCATGGGCAATTACTAATAATTGTGGTGATTTACTAGAGCTTTCATTCCCAGAATAACATTGCTGTAATTCTTCACGAACAATTTTAAAAGTTCCATTTTCATCAGTTTTACCCGTTGCACAAGGTAAAGGTTCGGGGCGAGATTTTGCCTGTAACTTTGATTGATAAATTTCAACAGCACTATTTTTAACTGGTGAACCATCTGTAAGATGATTAACACGAATCAAGCCTGACTCAGGAAACCATTGAGTAAATATGCCCAAATTCGTCAATTCAACTAAGCCATAAGTTATCGGTTCTCGCCACAATTCCTTACCATTCTCCTGATATTTATTAGTCCGGGCTTGCACTCCGTAAGCTAACATTCCCGTAGCAGCACTTATTTTTTCCCGGAGAGGAACAGCAATATCAACTGATTGATTTTTCTTACCTGATACCTTAAAGCTTTGCCAATCAGAAGGTTGTGGTAATAAATCATTACTATTATTAAAATAAACTAAATCTGTCGGTTTAACTGCTCGATAAGCTGCTTTGTACTTAGATTCTGGCAGATTTCCCGTACTAATATTTAGCTGTAAATCTTTACCTGTGGGGAAAATATTCAAATCTGATGGTACCCAGATATCCCCAGCTAAATCTCCAGTATCATATTTAACTGTGACAGCTTTACCCAAAGTTTGTCCAAACTTATCTTTGAGATTAGCACCGATAGTAATTGTATAAGTCTTGGCAGGTTCTAGCGCATAAGGATTGATGCCGACAATTTTATCTTCATCATTTATTTGTATAATTCTCGAAATGGCTTTTGGGGCTGGATTAATAGTAATGTTTTCTTTAGCTGAATCTGCTAATAAGACATTATTAAATTCTAGCTGCGGACTGCCTTTAAGAAATCTTCCAAAAGTTCCACCTGCATCTGGCTGTCCGTAAAAGTTAATTTTCTGAAATGCCAAAGGCGAATAAGTTACTAACTTAGTGGCAAATTCTTTTTCTGTAGAGAGATTGCCATAAGCAGGACGTATTCCTGGGGCAAATACTAAGCGATAACTAGTCGATTTTTCGAGATTTTGCTGGGGGATGAGGTTATAAATCCAATTGCGTGCTGAAGGGTCAAATTTTTCTAAAGGGTTTTCATTTTCTTCTTTTAATGGTTTTTCTTCTTTGTTTAATTCAACTTTAAAACCTGTACCTTTATTTTTTCCTTCAGAAATTAACTGTAAATGCTCTTGTACAGAAGCTAAATCTAATTTTACATTGGAAGTAAATTGTAACTTCTGTTGTAAATCAATTGGTTCAACATCAGCCTTCTCAATGGGATTGACACCTGGTAAATTAGTCAGGTTAATAGATTCAGTATTGAAAGTCCAAGGTAAATCTTTGTCTAAGCGATGATTTTTTAAATCGGCTAAACCTGCTTTGAGAGTGACTTGAAATCTTGTCGCTATTGGCAATGCTTTATCAGCTTGAAAACCCACCATCCGCGGTGTTAAAAAGCGAAACTGACCAGGTAAAGGCGGCGAAAAAGCAAATTTTTCTAATAATTTTTGTTGTTTTGGACTGTCAAGACTTTCAACTGGTATTAAAGCTTCTTTAAAACGGATGCGGATTTGGTTAAGAGATTTTGCATCCCCAATGGGACTAATTTGTTCTATCCAGTCTGGTAATTTCGGCGGTGTGAGTGGGGAAACTGTTGGGAGTTGTTCTTTACTTGAGTTGATACCAAAGAAATTACACCCTGTCATCATTAGTATAAATGTAAAGAGAAGAATAAACTGTATTGTTCTCTTCTGGCTTGAGGAATGACTAATTTTTTTTAACGAACTGCCAAGGACGCCAAGGGAGAAATTGATAACTTTATAGTTAAAACGGAGTAAAACTCTGATAATCATATTTTTAGTAATTCAAAATTAAAAATTCACAAATTATAGCCAACAAAAGTTTGCACCACTTCATTGATTGGGCAATACCAAGACTAAGAAAGTCCGCCAGATGACTAGTACCGCAAGGCGGAAGTCAAAAGTCAAAAGTATTACGGAATGGGCTTTTTAGGGTTTTTAAATGGTTGCTCTATTTACGCCGTGGCGTACTAGTTATTTGTACTCAAAGCTTTGATTTAACTATGTTTATTTACATTGATAACTAACTCAGTGTGATTGTTCCAAAAAATAACTACAATTCTTAACTATAAAGAAGTATTTAAATTTCGCAAACATTAATTTACATTTGCTAGGTTAGTAAAAATGAATTATTAAGGATTTGACATATTTACTGATGTAGATGTAAGTAAGTCGGCGGGAAAATTAAGGTAAGTTTTCTTAGACAGGGGATTCCCTGATGAAACTAATTTCACGATCGCTAACTCAAATTAAGCACAAACTGCGTCAAACGAGTAAAGTTATCCTGGTTGTGCTGCTAATCTGTCTGATGGTACACTTATTACCATATTTTGCGCCCATTCGTGCCGCAGACATTGCCCAAAATCAACTGGCAATGCAATTTAGCGATCGCAATGGTTTACCATTAGGAACATTGCTCACCCGTGACCAAGAGCATACATCAGTAGTGCCACTAAATCAGGTTTCGCCCCAGTTTATCCATGCCATTTTAGCCGCCGAAGATGGTAGCTTTTACCATCATGGGGCGTTGGACATGAAAGCTGTTGTCCGTGCCATCAAAGAAGCCATCCACGCCAAAAGAGTTGTTTCCGGCGCTTCCACTATTACTATGCAGTTGGCGCGGATGTTAGATGCTGTCCCCCGTAACTTCTCTGGTAAACTGAGTGAGGTTTGGCTATCTTGGCGGTTAGTAGCAGGGATGAATAAAGATGAAATTCTCTCTGCATATATCAATCGGCTGCCAATGGGAGGCAATATATATGGTGTGGAAGCAGCCGCGCGGACTTATTTTTCCATCCCAGCTAATGAATTGAATCTTGCTCAAGCTAGTTTGTTGGCTGCTATTCCTAATAATCCCACTTACTTTAATCCTTATGAGCATTGGGAACGGCTGAAGCAGCGACAAAAATACGTCCTCAATCGGATGGTACAGGAAAAGTATATTAGTGGGGCGATCGCAGCCCGAACACACACTGAAAAGGTTGTGTTTCAGTCTCGCCAACCAGGAATCATCGCCGCACCACACTTTTTATTTTGGTTAGCCAATCAGATCCCCCCAACCCCCCTTTTTAAGGGGGGTTGGGGGGATCAATCCGTTATTCGCACGACTATAAATCGTCCTTTACAGCAGTTTGTCGAAGCACAGGTGCAACAGGTAATTTCTTCCCTAGCTGCGAACAATGTTCATGATGCATCTGCATTGGTGATTGACAACCGCACTGGTGAAGTATTGGCTTATGTCGGTTCGCCTGATTACTTTAATGAAGCAAAACTAGGACGCAATGATGGAGTGCAGGCACTACGTCAACCAGGATCTACTCTCAAGCCTTTTGTGTATGAATTAGCTTTAGAAAAAGGTTTAATTCGTCCAAATACTATTTTGCCAGATGTACCAGCCCATTATGCAATTCCTGGTGCGAAACTTTATAGCCCCACAGACTATACCGAACGCTTTCTTGGCCCAGTAGGGGTGCGAATCGCTTTAGCAAATTCCCTAAATGTACCCGCAGTCAGGGTGTTAGAAAAGGTAGGCGTGGAAACTTTCTTAGAACGACTGCATCAGCTAGGATTTGAACACCTCAATCAAACACCAGAACATTATGGTTTAGGTTTGACTCTAGGTAGTGGCGAAGTCAGTTTATGGGAATTAGCCCGTGCCTACCTGACCATAGCACGACAAGGAGATGCTACCCCTTTAGTAAGTACATTTTCCAATTCCCCAATCCAAAATCGTTCGATTGAGCGTAGCCGTACCACTTCGTGGAAGCAAGCTACGCGTAGCGTTCCGCAGGAAAGTCCCAAATCTAAAATCCCAAATTCGACGACGATATGGCAATTAATCACCAACATACTCAGTGACAGCCATGCTCGTGCAACAGCATTTGGTGTAGACTCAGTGTTAAATTTACCCTTTGCCACTGCTGTTAAAACTGGCACTTCTTCCAATTTTCGTGATACTTGGACAGTTGGCTTCACTACCGATTACACCGTCGCTACTTGGGTAGGCAATTTCAACGGCGAACCGATGCGACAAGTTTCAGGTGTTACAGGGGCTGCACCCTTGTGGAATCGGATTATGTTACACCTGCACGAACATCAAGAACCAGCAGGTTTTCCATCTCCAGAAGGTTTAGTGCAATTACCTATTTGTGCAATTTCGGGGTTACGACCAACACCAGATTGTACCTCAGTGATGCAGGAATATTTCTATCTAGAAGATAAAAGTAATTACCAACGTGAAAATCAATTCAATTTGCCACCAGAGTATGATGAATGGTTGGCAAAACAACAGCAATCGAATTTTACTTCTACCAATTTGAGAATTTTATCTCCGCATCATGGCGATTTATTCTTACTGTATCCAGGTAAAGAAGCAAAGCAAAAACTCGAATTTAAGCTAGTGGGAAATAAATCTGCACCCGTAGAGTGGTGGCTAAATGGTGAAAAACTAGATACACAGTCAGCTAATTCTTTATTTTGGGAGCTGCATCCTGGTAATTGGACTTTGGAAGCGAGAAGCGGGGAAATGAGCGACAAAGTAAGTTTTCAGGTGGAATTAGCAAGTCTTAAACCCACGCGTCGGGGATTTTCTATTAGTAATTCTCAGATAAAGAAGAATCGCCCATAATTCAATAGTAAGTGGGCGTGAATAAATAAAGTTTTACACTCAATACCTTGCTCTAAAAAGAAGGACAAAGATAGATAAATGATGTCAGTAAGCTAACAATAACTTGTATTTGAGTATCGCCATTTTTTGCTAAAATATGATATTCAATTCCAGCTTACGTAAATTTACTAACGTAAATTCACTATAAAAATTTTCTCTATAAAAATTAAATATTAGTGAATATACGAGTTACGTTTCACTTTTATCTCAATAGGATGTAACCAAACATAGGAATCCGACTTGAATAATGATCAGCATACTGAAACTCAAGCCTTTGTCCAGCAAAGTTTTTATCTGAAAAACTTTTCATTAATCAAACCGGAGTTCTATATATGCTAGTTAAATCTAGCCAAGAGCAATATTAATCAATCAAACCTGTAATTCAGAGATTTTGATGTCACAATTAGACTTGCCCAAAAATTTATAACCCAGTCTGCTTAAGGGTTTTAGACAACATTTATATATATGTCTTCAAACAATGCAGCAATCAGTATTTAATATAGTTGCTGAGAATTGAAAGACAAAAATAGTGTTGTTTGATTTTAAGTATCTGCCCGATTTCGGATGTTATGTATTCCGTACTAGTCTTTTGGAGTATTAATTTGATTCAACAGAGATAGCATTTATTTCTTTGGTTTATTCCCAGGAAAATTTGAGGCGGGTCTATTAACTAGAATCACCTTTAATCATCTATCTGAACTCAGATTATTGGCAAATAGACTCAACTTATTGCTAGCCCCATACTTTAACAACTAGCAGAATTTTAAAAAAGCTATCTCTGAATTGACCCAAATTAAGATAAAATCTTTACTGGTTTTTTTCTTGGAAAATAAACAGTTTAAGGTTTGGAAGTCTAACTAGTGTGGAAAAAGTAGGGCTACTTAACCAAGTACATAAGTATTGAGTAATTTTCAATTCACTCAGCACTTCATTCTCAACACTCAGTGCAGTCAAAGCGTTTTTGGTCGCTACAACTAAGGCTTTAAACACAGTCTTAAGTGTAGTTATGTATTTTACTACTCACATCAAAAGGAAGTTGAAAATGTCAATTCTGTTTTCTCTACAGCCAAAACAGTGGCTCGGACGGATAGTATCTGCGCGGCTAGTTAGTTTGCTCGCTCTGCTTACTACAGTGATGCACTTCGAGGTTCTTTCCACCCCAACATTGGCCATCCCTGCAGCTGCATCTGTTGACACCAAGATTAAGGTGCCTAATACAATGAGCTATTCGCCCTTCAATATTAGCCGTTACTTGAAAGTGCCGCCCAACTTCTCCATCTCCGTTTATGCTCGCATTGCGGGTGCCCGCTTTATGGCAGTTGCTCCCAATGGCAATCTTCTAGTGTCGCAGCCCAATAGCGGTAAAGTGCTAATTGTCAGGGCAAATGGCAACAAAGACCCAATTATTTCTAACTTCGTGACAGGTCTACGCAGACCACACGACATTGTGTTTCACACGATTAACAACACCACATACCTTTATATCTCTGAGACTAATCAAATTAACCGCTTCATCTACAAATATGGAGACATAACCGCCCAAAATCGCCAAATTGTTGTAGCTCGCTTACCAGACAGCAGCACCTCGGAACTGAAAGGTGCTTACGGTCACGAACTGAAAAATATCGCACTCGATACCAACCACAAACTATATGTGTCGATCGCCTCAACATGCAACGCCTGCCTAGCAGATACTGTCAGTAACCCACGGCGGGCTGCGATTTACCAGTACAACGCTGATGGAAGCAATCCGCGGCTTTTTGCCCAAGGTTTACGCAATGCAGAAGGACTGGCATTAGTTCCTGGCACAAATGACCTTTGGGTAGCCGTTAATAATCGAGATAACATTCGCTATCCCTTCAAGGATGCCACTAACAACTACGGTAAGATTATCCCATCCTACGTAGACAACCACCCACCTGAGGAGTTCACCCGAATCCGAGATGGCGGCAACTACGGTTGGCCATTCTGCAACCCCAATCCTGACACGTCAAATGGCTTCAACTTTATGCCCTTCGACCGCGACTATCAGTTCAATGCTAATGGACGTGTTAATTGCAATGCGATGGACAAGATTGTTAAAGGTATTCAAGCGCATTCGGCTCCTTTGGGACTAACCTTCTTACAAAAGACGAACTTTCCTAGCCTGTACTCAAATGGGGTAGTTATAGGGTTGCACGGTTCATGGAATCGCCAGCAGATAACAGGCTATAAATTAGCTTACTTTCCTTGGGATAGTACGAAAAAGCTCCCAGGGAACCAGATAGATTTAGTGAGCGGCTGGGTAGTTGCAGGAACGCAACAAATCTGGGGGCGACCCGTGGATACGGTAGTGGATCAGCAGGGTAATTTGTTAATCTCGGATGACTACAGCGGCACCATCTACAAGCTCTCCTACACGCCGCCACGCTGACCGAATTTACGATGTTTAAATAATGGCAAAATGGAATTGAATCAGACTTACATCTAAAATTTAAAAAGCGCAAAGTCTGAGCGGCTGATGATAGCGATCGCGGTCTGGGATGTAATATAGGCTTTGGTAAGAACGCACAGATGTTCGCCCTCATAACAGATGGGGAAAGTGTCAAAGTCTATATTAAAAGCAACAAACTCAAACTATGACTCAGCAACCAACTGGTCTGGACAATAAAGCTGTATTTGAGCAGTTGTGGGAAATTACAAAGGAACTCCACCAAAAACTGGAGGCTCGTTTTCAGTTACATCCAGACCCTTCTACACAAGATTTACAGCAATACCGCAGTCTCGATGACTAAGATTTCCACCCACCTTGAAAGGGCTAGTCCTAGTCTAGTTGCTCAGAGCAACTGGTTAAAGGTAGACAAACTTTTGCCACAGTGTACTAATCCGATCACAGACTTTCGTAGGTGAGTTCCGCATTTGCCCAATTGGTTTCTGCCAGAAATTCCCTAAATGTAGTCAAAAGTCCAGGAAACTCCTCTTCTCGTAAACGCTGGACATCGGCTTGATAACCTTGTTTGCGATACCACTGAATCAAATCGAACAGTTCCTTTTGCAGCAAGAGTAAGAAAATCCAGGCGGGTGTCTCTTTGTGGACAACTTTCATCCCCTGCGCTTGGGAAAATGCCTCTGCCATCTGCTTTGGAGTCAGCACATCACCAGCTAGCTCAATTTCTTGACCAATATACTTGGTGGGATGTTTGATTACGTAGGCAGCAACGCGACCCATGTCCTTGGTTGTAATTAGATGAAGGGGCTTATCTGGTTGAATGGAAAACGGGAAACTACCTTTAAGGATGGAAGGTCGCGTGTACTTCTTCCAAAACTCCTCCATAAACAAGCAGGCTCGCAACATAGTAGTCGGTAAGCCAGCTTCTTTGAGAATTTGCTCTACTTGGTACTTTTGCTCAATGCGGGGGATTCCGGAATTCCTGTCTGCCCCACCTGCGGAATTGTAGACAAAGTGCTTAATGTCAGCAAGCTTTGCAACTTGTGCAACTCGCCTTGCCCTCTCCACCTCTAGCGGGTCAATTTTAGTGGAGTCCGCAGAAGTAGCGTGGCAGTAAACAGCCGAAATCCCTGCGAAGGCTGCTATAAGGGAGGTTTCATCGTTGAGGTTAGCTTTTACCAGTTCAACTCCGGCATCGTTGAGTTTTGCAAGAGTTGGACGATTAAGGTCAATTTCTCTAGTAATGACTCGCAGGTTGGTAACTCCCTGTTCGAGAAATCCCTTGATGACATTTCCACCTGTGCCGCCAGTAACTCCGATGAGTAAGACTTTATCGATGTTTGACTCCGTGCGATCGGGGAAATTTGACATTCTCTCTTCTACCTGGAGTTCTTTATTTAAATTAAGTTTATACAAAGACAGGAGAAGCAAACAATAATATAAGTAGCAATCTGATTTAAACTTTGTTGATCTGGAATATTTGGATCGCTACTATGAACCTACAATGCCGACCTAACAGTGCGTCTCCTTGGCGCAGCCTCTCGTAGAGAAGAGTTGGCTGGTCTACGCCTACGCTCTGGGGTGGCTTAGGCGTAGCCCGCCGTAGGCATCGCATCTCTGAATTGGTGAGGGAATTTTGGACAATAACACCGATAATCTCAACTCATTCCGGGCCTTGGCCCTCCAAGTTACCTGTGATGCAGTCAACCAAGCAAGCGATCGCCACCAAGCGCGATCGCTCATGCAAAACTCCATCAACCGCCTAGCTCAACAAATTGCTGCCAGTATCGCTTTCATTGGCTTTGATTGTCGTTTAATTGTACTGCCAGAATATTTCTTGACTGGTTTCCCGATGGGAGATTCTCTCTTAGGGTGGGCAGAAAAAGCCTGTATAGAAATGGCTGGTGCTGAGTATGAGGCGCTTGGTAAAATTGCTCAAAAGCATAAAATCTTTTTGGCTGGCAATGCCTACGAAGTTGACCCCAACTTTCCCAGATTGTACTTCCAAACCTGCTTTATTCTTGACCCCTCTGGCTCAATCGTCTTGCGGTATCGGCGGCTAAATTCCTTGTTTGCTCCCACCCCCCATGATGTTTGGGATAAGTATCTCGACTGCTATGGTTTGGAGGGAGTTTTCCCTGTTGCCAAAACGGAGATCGGTAATTTGGCAGCTTTAGCATCAGAAGAAATTTTGTATCCAGAAGTGGCGCGGTGTCTGGCGATGCGAGGAGCGGAGATTTTTCTGCATTCCACCTCGGAAGTGTATAACAAAAACCTCACACCTAAAGACGCAGCAAAAATCACTCGCGCCGTCGAAAATCTGGCATACGTAGTTTCAGCTAATACCGCAGGCATCGCTAATATTGCCATCCCCATAGCTTCGGCTGATGGTGGCTCTAAAATCATTGACCATCGCGGAATCGTTTTAGCAGAAACAGGTACAGGTGAAAGCATGGCAGCTTTCGCAGAGATTGACATAGCCGCATTACGCCGCGATCGCCGCCGACCGGGGTTAAATAATTTACTTGCACGCCAACGATTTGAACTATACGCCGAAAGTTATCGCCAGTCACACTTTTACCCTGCTAATACTATGCTAAAAGGAGAAGTAGACCGCAAACACTTCCTCCAAACGCAGCAAGCCACCATTGAGCGGTTAGCCAAATTGGGGATAATTTGAATCGGGGAATGGGGCGTTGGGCAGAAGAATTTTAGATTTTGGATTTTGGATTTGGGATTGAAGAAAAAATCTAAAATCTAAAATCCAAAATTGAATAACTCCTACCTCCTAACTCCTGCCTCCTACCTCCTGCCTCCTGCCTCATGACAAAAACAATAGAAGTCCGCAATCCCCGAACTGGCAAATTTGACTACGTAATTATCCCACCGCCTCCAAGGCTGCTGGTACAGCAATGTAACCGCAGCCGCAGAGCGCAAGTTCGCTGGCAGCAGTTGGGTTTAGAGGGGAGAATAGAAGCCTTACAGCAATGGAAAAAAGCCATATTATCCGGGCGCGATCGCTTAACGGAAGCTTTGGTAAATGATACGGGAAGATTGTCAACCTCAGTATTAGAAATAGATTCTTTCCTCTCTAGCATCGATCGCTGGTGTAGATTAGCGCCGGAATTGCTGCAAGAATCTGCAAAAAATACAGCCATTCCGTTTATCGCCTTGCAACAAACATCCGTTCCTTATCCCCTAGTTGGGATAATTAGTCCGTGGAATTTTCCCCTGTTGCTGTCTAACATTGATGCCATTCCGGCATTGTTGGCGGGTTGTGCTGTCATTATCAAACCCAGTGAAATTGCTCCCCGCTTCGTAGCACCACTGACAACAGCACTCAACGCCGTTCCCAATTTGCGCGATGTATTAACTTTTGTTGAAGGAGCAGGCGCAACCGGAACTATTTTGATTGAAAATGTAGATTTGGTATGTTTTACAGGCAGTGTAGCGACAGGGCGAAAAGTAGCAGAAGCTGCTGCTAAACGGTTTATTCCAGCTTTTTTAGAATTAGGGGGAAAAGATCCTGCGATCGTCTTGGAATCAGCCAATTTAGAATTAGCAACCTCAGCAATATTGTGGGGTTCCGTCGTCAACACCGGACAGTCATGCCTATCAATTGAGCGAATTTATGTTGCTGAATCGATATTTGAAAAGTTTTACCATCAACTAGTAGCCAAAGCTTATCGCCTTGAGCTAGCCTACCCTACAGTCGAAAGTGGAGAAATTGGCCCCATCATCGCCGAAAGACAAGCAGCAATTATTAGCGACCATCTCTTAGATGCAGTTGAAAAGGGAGCAGTAATTCACTGCGGCGGTGTAATTGAAGACTTAGGTGGAGGTTGGTGGTGTCGTCCGACAGTTCTCACCCAGGTTAATCATTCTATGAAAGTGATGACCGAAGAGACTTTTGGCCCGATTATGCCAATAATGCCTTTTTCGACAGTAGAGGAAGCAGTCTCTCTAGCAAACGACTCAATTTATGGATTGAGTGCTGCTGTGTTTGCCGAGTCAGAAGCAGAAGCCTTAAAAGTTGCCCACCAGATAGATGCAGGTGCCATCAGTATCAACGATGCTGCACTCACCGCCCTCATGCATGAGGGAGAGAAAAACGCCTTTAAATTCTCTGGTTTAGGAGGGTCACGCATGGGTACGGCAGCGTTGAAACGGTTCATGCGAAAAAAAGCTATTTTGATCAAAACTAACGCTACTAATGACCCTTGGTGGTTTGATAGTCAAGCTTGACACTCTCAGTTAATAAATTAAAATGTAGGGTGCGTTATCTCTGAGAGTACGGCACCATCAACAATTCAAGGTGTCTTAGCCTACGGCATAACACACCCTACTACAAATTTATGTGGATTCATATACATTGAATTTTTCTTGCCGACTTACTTAATGTATCGACTCACAATGGCATTGCATCGACTCACAATGGCATTGTATCAACTCACAATGCGATTGTATCGATTTACAATGGCATTGTATCGACTTACAATGCCAATGCTAATATTCAGCAGTTTTTGTAGGGTGAGCATTGCTTAGCCACTGAAACTGTTATTTTTACCTTGTGTTGTACGCCTTACCTATGTTTATTGAGAGGTGAATTGCAATGTCAAATATTCGAGAAGAAATGCCCGTACTTGCCCGTCATCAAGGAGATTGGGTAGGAACTTATACATTAGTTGATACAGCAGGAAAAATCCTTGACAAGTATGAGTCTCACTTAACTTGTCAATTTCCAGAAAATGGCCCTCATCCCTACTATCAAATCAATCGCTACAATTGGTCTGATGGTAAACGAGAAGAGTATGAATTTCCAGGAAGCTATAAAGATAATAAACTCTGGTTTGACACCGATCGCATTCAAGGAAAAGCTTGGGAAGTAGATGATTCAGTTGTTATTTTGTGGTTTGCTTATAAGACAAACCCAGAAATGACCTTATATGAAATGATCTACATTAGTCCTGACAATAACAATCGTGCCCGCACTTGGCATTGGTTTAAGAATAATCAAATCTTTCAACGTACCCTAATTCAAGAAGAACGGCTAAAATAGTAATTTCTCCCCTCAGAAATAAGCACTCATTTTTTTATTCTCCAGTAGTTTTGTAGTTTTGTAGGGTGTGTTATGCCGCAGGCTAACACACCATCTTAGATTTTCAGTGTATTATTGGACATTAGTCCTAATGCACCCTGCCAGATTAGTAAGGTACATGCATGCCAAAAGGTGACAAAATAAACTTTTCGACTCCTAGCGGTTTTCCAGAATTTCTGCCTAGTGAAAAGCGTCTAGAATTATATTTGCTAGATATCATCCGTAGAGTTTTTGAAAGCTATGGATTTACGCCCATCGAAACACCTGCTGTAGAACGTTTAGAAGTGCTGCAAGCTAAAGGGAATCAAGGCGATAATATCATTTATGGCATTGATCCCATCCTGCCACCAAATCGACAAGCTGAGAGAGATAAATCGGGTGAAACTGGTTCGGAAGCAAGAGCTTTAAAGTTTGATCAAACAGTTCCTTTGGCAGCTTATATTGCTCGTCACATGAATGAATTAACCTTTCCCTTTGCCCGCTACCAAATGGATGTGGTTTTTCGGGGAGAACGGGCAAAAGATGGACGTTTTCGTCAGTTTCGTCAGTGTGATATTGATGTAGTTGCTCGTCGTGAACTCAGTTTGCTCTATGATGCTCAGATGCCTGCAATTATCACTGAGATATTTGAAGCAATTAATATTGGTGATTTTCTGATTCGCATCAATAATCGCAAAGTTCTTACTGGTTTTTTTAAGTCAGTAGGAATTGCCGAAGACAAAATTAAATCGTGTATTGGTATTGTTGATAATCTAGAAAAAATTGGTGAGAATAAAGTAAAACAAGATTTAGAGAAAGAGGGCATTTTAGCAGAACAAGCTCAAAAGATTATTGATTTTATTAAAATTAATGGTTCGGTTGATGAAATATTAGATAAGCTCAAGCACCTCGCAGAAAATCTGTCAGAAACCGAGCAATTGAGCTTGGGAGTTACCGAATTAGAAACGGTAATTGCAGGCGTGCGTAATCTCGGAGTTGCCGAAAATCGTTTCTGTATTGATTTATCCATTGCCCGTGGTCTTGATTACTATACTGGTACAGTTTACGAAACAACTTTATTAGGACATGAAGCATTAGGTAGTATTTGTTCTGGTGGAAGATATGAAGAATTAGTCGGGGTATTTTTGGGTGAGAAAATGCCTGGTGTAGGCATTTCTATCGGCTTAACTCGCTTAATTAGTCGTTTACTAAAAGCTGGTATTCTTAGTACCTTAGCTGCTACACCAGCCCAGGTGATGGTAGTGAATATGCAAGATGATTTAATGCCAACTTATTTAAAAGTTTCTCAACATCTGCGTCAGGCTGGAATTAATGTTATAACTAACTTTGATAAGCGTCCCTTGGGTAAACAATTTCAGCTAGCTGATAAACAAGGAATTCAGTTTTGTGTAATTATTGGTTCTGAAGAAGCAGCAACCCAAAAGTCCTCGCTCAAAGATTTGAAAACAGGTGAGCAAGTAGAAGTCCTACTGGTAGATTTGCCTGAGGAAGTAAAAAGAAGACTTGGCTAATATACTTCTAAAATCTCTTTTTCTCTCTGCGCCCTCCGCGTCTCTGCGGTTCAAAAGCTTTTTATTTAACCACAGAGGCACAGAGAACACAGAGTCAAGAAGTTAAAGAGGAGTTTCTTAAGGGTTAGTATTTGATTAACTAACAAATCTTTTTCGTTGAAGTTGGTCAGTCAAGCAGGGGTTAACATAGGTTTTATATAGGTAACTTGGATTGGGTTGCACCTTAATCAAGCAAAAATATATGACAATTCTCGACGCTCGTAATTTGTCCTTAGAAGAAGTTCAGCGTCTGTTTGGCTTTCAACAACAATACAGTGAGTCATTTTCTAACTACTTATCTCTGGAACCTCTCACGGAAATAGAACAGCAGGAAATTCTGCAAATTAGAAATGACTTTGGACGCTACCTTACAGCAGGCAAAGTTTCTGAAGGTCAGGTAAAGTTTCTTGCAGTTGCGCCTTTACTAAGATTAGCTAGTTTTTATCGCTATCCTATTGAGATTGTTTTAGAGGAAAATATTGCTGATATTGAAGTTGAAGATGAAAATATCAAAATTAAAGGTAGATTTGATATTTTAGCTATTAGTAAAGCTAAACATACAAAACCTCAAACATATTTTTGGGTGCTATTAATTGAATCTAAAAATAGCCAGATTGATATATCAACAGGTTTGCCTCAGCTACTCACATACTCTTATAAAAATTTAGATAATCAAAAATCAGTTTGGGGATTAGCAACTAATGGTAGAAGTTACCAGTTTGTTTATATTGAACAAGGAAATCCCCCTATTTATTATCTGTTGTCAGAATTAAATTTAATGGAGAGAGAACGTTCAAGTCAGTTGTTACAAACTCTAAAAGCAATTTCTCAGCTTTAATTGACTTTTGACTTTTGACTTTTGATTTTTGACTTCCCGTTAGGGTTGGCATCCAGTGTTTTTGAAGTTGGGTAAAACTCTGGATGAATACGCTGCAAAGTATCGAGGATTATGCAAAAAATACCGCCCTCAAGCAAAAAAAGAAACCGCAACTACTGGGGAAGCAAGTTATTACTAGGGTTAAAGGCTAAAGCAAAGGTGAAAAAATCGTCTCCAGGACAAATGAGACTACCTTGAGATGAATGGGAAGCAACTAACCAAGAAATAGAAAAAGTAGCGAGCAGATTTATCTTTGCTAATTGCTACGACAGTAAAAAAGCTAGTATTGTACTACAAGCACAACAATAAGACTTTTTTTCTGCCCCGTACCAGGTAACGGAAACGTAGAAACCGCAATACTTCGTGCGAAATGACTTGTTTGTGAATCTTCACAAATTCCTGTAAGCTTTATATGTTACTACAAGTCTCGACGCGAGAGAAGAACCTCACTCCACTATTCCTAAAACCAAATTCCCTCCATCCCAATTCACCCTTTTCAACCATTAAAAATTCCAAAATTCCTATCCTTATCAACTCCCTCCAAAGGGCAGGTAAATGTCCTTGCGGAGAGTTTTTTGTAAAGGTCAGGTCTGAGTAAGATAGCCACTCTTTATTAAAAAATATTCCTTTTCGCCATCCGACGCGATCGCCAAACTTTTCGTAGTCTTTTCCAACGCTTTTCCAAATGCGCTTTTGCACACTAAACCCAAAGTGCCCATCACTGTATTTTACCCACAGTTGGTCAATGGTGCGTAAGTCAGTGCAAGGAAAGTTGTTAATAGATTCAAGATCAAGCCAGCCTTTTTGTTCTCTGTCTGATGCTTTGAGCATAACAGCCAGAGTTTCTTGATCCGCTTCTTTCCAATTCCCAGCTTTCAGTAAATCGCGCAACCGCCTGTAGTCTACACCTTTCTCAGAGAGGAGATCATTACCAGTAGATTGTTGTTCTAGTCGCAGCTTCTCGGCTTCTTCTTGTACTCGTTGTCTTTGCAGCCTATCTGCTTTTTCTTGTTCTTGTTGTCTTTGTAGTCTTTCTGCTTCCTGTCTTTGTGTCCTATCTGCTTCTTCTTTTTGTTCCTGTAACCGCAGCCTTTCTCGTTGCTGTTGTTGTAATTTTCTTGTTTCCTCTTCTTGTTCCCGTAGTCGCAGCTTATCTGCTTCCTGTTTTTGCCTTCGTTCGTCTCTTTCCTTCTTTAGCTTCTCAGCAGTCGCCCGAATTCCTCTAGCTACATCTGTGAAGGCTTCATCTTGATTGTGCCAATTCCTTGACACTACAGGTTCAGCATTCTTAGGCAAAGCTTGAAGTTTTGCAAATGGTGCGCCACTCCAATCAACGCTTCGCAGAATAACCGGTATAACACAAGCATCTCCAGCATGGTGACGTTTTATCGCCTTCTTAACTTCGACATCCCAGCAATATTTAGAAAAAAGAAAATCTGAACTGATGAGTAACAGAATAATGTCGGCTGTGTTTAGATTATCGTTAATTTGGTGATCCCACTCCTGTCCAGGTAGTATCTTGCGATCATGCCAGCTTGAAATCACACCCTGCCATTCTAATATGGTCAGGTGTTTAGCTAGTTCATCCCGTAGAGCTTCGTCTTTGTGAGAATAAGAAAAGAAAAGCTGTAACGATACCTCTGGCATTTTTGGTCTAAGGAGTAGGATAAATCACGCTTTAAGCAAATTATAGTGTTTTTAGCTGATTGGCTTAAGAACTAATATCATGTCTGTTTGATTACTTATTAAACTTCAAGAACCCCACCCTGCCAAAGCTACGCTTTGTCTCCCCTCCCCGCAAGCGAGGAGGGGATTAAGGGGAGGGGTGCAATGACTGTGGGAATCATAACTAATTACCCAGACATGATATTAGGAGTTTGAAGTTACGAGTTACGAATTACGAATTAGCCCGATCGCAATACACTTCACCAAAGCTATGATTGCCATGAATCTCAATCACTAGATCAACCACTGTTGCATCTTTCACCAACGGCTTGATGAATAATTCTGGGTGAAGCGATCGCCAAAAATAATTGACAAATTGCTCTATATCTGCACTGCTCATCCCTGATTTACCCGTAGCAATCATCTGCTGTTCCGCCTGTTTGCGCCACTCCAAAGAATAGCGGTAATCGGTGGGATATAACAAAATTAAGCTGTTTAATCGCTTCCACAGTGGTAAATAATCGTGAAGGCGATGATTAATATCACGGGCAAATGCTCTATCTTCATCTGTGATAATTGGTGGCGGTGCAGTATTAAATATATCTGGGTCAATTGGTCGCACACTCACAAACCAACCTTCAAATAGTACAATATCTACACCTGTGACCATTTCTGGAGTCGTGCGATCGCCAGCGCCGCCATAAGCAGATTTATCAAAGCGGGGAACCATAACTGGACTTTGCAACTGGCAGATTTGATCTAGTACATTTAAACCTAAATCGATATCGTGGGTTCCTGGTGGGCCGCGCCAAATCAAGCGGGGATCTTGCTGTGTTAAAACCAAGCGATCGCTATAAGTTTTGTATAAGTCATCCAAAGACAAACTCAGAGTGTGATGCCCTAACTGTTGGAGAATCAAGCTGAGAATTTTGCACATTGTGGTTTTCCCAGTCCCTTGTCCTCCCAAAATGCCTTGAATCAGAGGGCGTCCCAACTGTTGGCGGTGCAATGCAAGTTTGATCCCCAAAGGAAGCCACAAATCCCACAATACCTGTAACATTTCCTTGGGTTCGATTTGGAGGCTAGTTAGGCAGAATTGACTAAAGGCTGGGAAGACAGATTTTAGTAAATGCGATCGCCTTTCTATCACTTCATCGACATTTTCCAGCGTGATCCCAAAAGCATTTGCCTTGACTCTATCTGCCAGCGCGGCAACTCTAGCTTGCTGCTGCCAAGTTTCCCCCACCGCATCCGTTGCCAAAATTTCACCTAGCCACAAATTCATAAATTCCCCATCTCACTACGATCCCAGCTTAAAGGCTTCGAGAAACAGGCTGTAGGTGAAACCAACTTTCAGGAGATTTAATGAGTCTACCAAGAGCGATCGCCTTGAGAAAAAGTTGCGACTATAAAATATCCTGCTGGTAATTTCCGTCAACAGTACTAAAAAAGCAGCTACCACAATGTCCAATACACCTTGTTGACCGGCTGTAGTGGAAACTGCGTTTCCCAGAAAAAAACCGAACAAAAAACTAATTATCAGCAACGATAGTCGCCGCCAAGGATTTAAAAACCATTGCCCCAAGCGTCTAGCAATGGCATTGAACAAGTTATTGAGACGAGTGTTTTGCATCAACGGGACTTCTGGGGGAAAGTCAAGATATCTTGAAATATATCTATAATTAAGGAGGATATTGGTTTTAGCCTAAGCTTGTTTGTTAATATTGTAGATATATACTGGATTTACAGTGTTGATTCAAATTTTGACATCCGATCATCTTTAGGTAAGTACAAGCCCTTAGAAGGGTGCTTATTCTAACGCCAGATTAAATATACATCTTAGATTTATCTAAGGGTTTGGCAAAGGACGCCTTGTGAGGCCGTTAGTGGTTTCACAAAATTTTTATTTTTTATAAAAATGAATTGGCTGGCTCCGGAGCTAATTTTCTTATTTTTATCCAAGCCTACGGTCAAGACAGAAAGGAATAGGTGTCTGTACGCCTTGTTGAGCAAACATAAAGTAAATAATTTCCTCCAAATATTTTCTCCTCCAAATGATACTTATAATACATTGGTATCTTTAATTTGAGGAAAGTATATATAAGGCTACTTTCTCTGATTGCCTTTTGTGATAATGGGCTACTATTTGGTCAAGCCTAGACAAAATATTTATTTCTAATAACTATCAATATGAAATCTTCAGTGTATCGTAACGTCGGTGTTACAGCTTGTTGCTTGGGACTGCTTGTTGCTCTGGTGGGATGCTTTGGAGTTAGCGTGTCCTTAGAGTCCACAAACCCAGATACATCTTCACAATCGCCAACTGAAACTAGCCAATGGGAGACAGCTTCGTCTACACCCGTTTCACCTGAAAAAGGTATTTCTGCTAGCCTATCTACTCCAGGAGCAACCCCAACCAATCAAGTAGAACATAGCGGTAAAGAGAATACTCATCCTGTCTTGGCAGATCGTGATAAATCAGCAAGCATTGTCAAGGATCAAGGGACTTTGCGAATAAGCAATCAAACAAATCAGCCTGTGCGGCTGGCTCTACTGGCGCGACAGTCGGTAGCAAAAGGTGGTACTAAACAAACTAACTATAATGTACCGGCACATTGGGATTTTGCTCCCCAAGAAGGTAGTGATAAGGGGCTGATTCTATCCCTACCTCAGAATAATTTAAAGTTGGAGAAGGGAGATATTTTAGTTGCTTTTGCAGAAGATGGTTCTCGTCGTTACTGGGGCCCCTACGTTGTCGGCGAAACTCAATTACCTAAATGGAATTCCCAAAACAGAGAATGGCAACTAGTGCTGAGTCCATAGTCCATATTTAATAGTACTGAAGAACTAGTACGGCGGGCGCGTAAATTCAGCTATCATCAGCAAGACTTGGGGCTTAAGCCCCAAGTGAAAGCTAGGCAAACTTTCGCCACAGTCTACTAGTACGCCACGGCGGAAATAGAGCAACGATTTAAAATCCTTAAAAAGCCCATTCCATAATACTTTTGAATGAGTGAATGAGTGACTTCCGCCTTGCAGTACTAGTGTGTTGGAGAAGTTTCTTCGGCGACTTAGAGCAACAGGCATTACTGAATAGGAAAAAGTGTAGAGGACTGAGTAGAGGAAAATTGTTGAATTTAAAACTCCGAAGAACAAAACATAGATAACCAACGACTATTGATTAGTGATTGTTGACTATTGACTAATGAGAATGAAATTGAGTGTTAAACGCACTGCTGATCAGTGGTTCAACAAAATAGAAAAGAATCCAGCCCTTGGTATAAGTGTGTCGATTTTGTGGTTGATAGTGATTGGCTGGGTAGCTTTTGGGTGGAATTTGGGCAACACTGGCTTGGTTGATGAGACAGAGCCACTGTTTGCCGAAGCTTCCCGCCAGATGTTAGTCACAGGTGATTGGATAACCCCATTTTTCAATGGTGACACTCGTTTCGATAAACCTGCTTTAATTTATTGGTGTCAGGCGATCGCTTATGCAATTATTGGCGTGAATGAGTGGGCAGTACGCCTTCCTTCAGCGATCGCAGCCTTAGGCTTAATTTGTTTAGCTTTTTACACCGTACATTGGTATTTGGCTAAACAAGACGAATTAGAGCAAGTTTCACGTCCTACTCGCCGCTACTTGACATCTTTTATAGTAGCAGCGCTGATGGCACTCAATCCCGAAACTATTATTTGGGCGAGAACGGGTGTCTCTGATATGCTGCTCACCGGATGTATGGCATCAGCTTTGTTATGTTTCTTTGTAGGGTACGCAGGGAAGGAAGGGAGTAGGGAGGAGCAAGGAGGGAGCAGGGGGCAGGGAGAAAATTTTTTGCCTCAGTCCCCTGCACCTAGCCCCTCTGCCTCTTCTGCCCAATCCCTGATGCCCAATGCTCTATTCCCCAATAAGTGGTACTTAGCTTTTTATTTGCTGATTGCTGGTGCAATTTTGACTAAAGGCCCAGTGGGAATTGTCTTGCCAGGGCTAATTGTTGGCGCCTTTTTGCTTTACGTGGGAAAGCTTCGAGAGGTGTTGCGGGAAATGCGCCTTCTCGTAGGTATACTGATAATTATCGGTTTATCAGTGCCCTGGTATGCTTTAGTTATTTGGCGCAATGGCTGGAATTACATTAACTCCTTTTTCGGTTATCACAACCTGGAACGCTTTACAGAAGTAGTTAATGGTCACTCAGCCCCTTGGTATTTTTACTTTTTAGTGGTACTGCTGGGTTTTGCGCCCTACTCAGTGTATTTACCACTCTCTATAGTAAAACTAAAGTTTTGGCAGCGATCGCACTGGCGATCCCTTGAACGTTTTCAGCAGTTTGGTTTATTCGCCTGGTTCTGGTTTGCTAGCATCTTTGGCTTTTTCACCATTGCTGTTACCAAACTCCCTAGTTACGTCTTGCCTTTAATGCCAGCAGCGGCAATCCTGGTAGCCCTGCTATGGAGCGACCTTTTACCAAACACAGAGACAGGGGAACGCAAGGACAGGGAAAATCAAGAGGACGTGGGGACACGGCAACACGGCAACACTAGTTCACCACGTCTCTCCCTCTCACTCGTCTGGAGTGGTTGGGTGAATGTAGTGTTTTTATCATTTTTGGCAACAGCACTGTTTAACATAACCCACATATTAGGTAGTGATCCAGCTATAAGTAACTTCCACGAACGAATTCAAAAATCTGGTTTACCAGTAATAGCCTGCGTAATTTGGCTGGTTTGTGCTGTTTTGGTTGCGGGTTTCTTACTGAGTCGCCGCTGGAACTACATTATCAGTATTAACTTGCTAGGATTTGTAGCGTTTTTAATTTTTGTCTTAACGCCTGTTTCATTCTTTATTGATCGAGAACGCCAATTACCCTTAAGGGAGTTGTCTGCGATCATCCTAGAAGCAAAACAACCAGATGAAGAATTGATCATGCTTGGCTTCAAAAAGCCTAGTGTAGTCTTTTACAGCCACATTCACATAAATTATTTAGGATTTCCCCAAGAGGCTGTAGAGCATATTAAAAACCAGGCTGCCAAAGGACTAAAACCTCCTTCAGTGCTGCTGTTGGCTGAACAGAAAAAGTTTTTACAAATGGACTTACAGCCAGATGATTACAAGAGTTTATCGACCAAGGGTGCTTATAACTTGGTTCGAGTTCCCTTTAACAAAAAGAAAAAGGAAAAAATAGACATATCATAATTGGGAATGGAGCATTGGGCATGGGGTATTGAGCAATTCAATTTTGGATAATGGAATTGACGATAGCGTAGCGTAAAGCCTTCTCTTCTCCTTACAGCCCTTCTCCTAAAGGAAATGCTCTTGCGTTCGGGCATCCTATGGCAGGCGCTAGCCTCTGGCAATGTGAGAAGGGGAGACGCCAAGGGCGATGGGGTTTCCCCAAGTAGAGCAAGTGGCGTGAGACGCTGTTCGCGTTCGAGAGGCGAGTCTTGCGACACGCTGTTCGCATTCGCCAACGGCATATCTTCTCAATGAGACGCTGTTCGCGAACGTTTAGAGCGAGTCCGCGCCCCTTGTGCGTCTCGTAGAGAGCGTCTTTTGAATTAAATTCAATTCTTTAATCCAAAATCTAAAATCTAAAATTCTTACTTCCCACTCTCCATTAACATTTGTGATTGTAACCGTTGACAGCTAAAGCTTGATTGATCTGATTTAAGAGGTCTTCCATTGATATCGATCGCGGTAATATTTGGGTAGCGATCGCACCAACAACAGTTTCTATAGATTCCAAACCATTCTTTTTTTGCTTGTCAATTTCTTTGTAAGCCACCCCAGACTGGAAACTGGTTTCTGGGCGATTTAATCGCTGATTGAGTACCAAAATTGGTGGTAATTTGTCAGGCGAATCTCCCAATGTCTTCAGTGCTTTTAGCACGTCTTTGTGGATAGCGGATTCTCCTAAACAAATTAACAGTAAGTCAACGCTTTGGTGGCGAATTTGTTGTAACACTTCTGCCCAACAGGGACTGATCGCCGCTTTAAAGCCTGCTGTTTGTAGGTACTGAATTAAAGCTTGGAACCACTCAGACCCCCGTTTAGCAGTTTCACTACTAATTGAGCAATTTTCTTCAGTCTGATAACCCTTAACTTGCTTGCGTCTTCCCTGTGGAAAATCACGCAGCATTGTCAAATCCACTACCAAGATGTTGGCAGGACAGCAGATACCAGAAGCAATTTGCAGTACTGATAGTAAGGCATCTGTTTTTTGGGTGCGACTGCTCTTGTCTTTAGCAAATGGTGTTAAGTAAGGAAATACAGATAACCCTGGTATTTTAGAAGCTATTAAGGTGGTTGCAACATCACAAGTAACCAGTGGTATAGCCGCCAAACGTGGGTGTCCAATTAGTTGTTGTAGATAAATTTGGGCAGTGGTACTTTCGACATCTAGCAAAATTACATCAAACTGCCATACCCGCGCCAAAAGTTCTGCCTGATCTAGGTCATCTACTTCAATCACCCGGTGTTCTCGAAGTGAAGGGTGGGGATTGACCGATTCCAACTGGGGATTCACCAACCTAAGAATTCGTAATGGAGTCTTAGTTGGGATAATTGCGCTGTTGTCTAACCCTAGCTGCAAAATTGCTTGTGCAGTAGATAATTTTTCTAAAACTGGTGCTAAGACCTGATGCTCTACTGGCAAGCTTAAGAAACCATCGGCTCGGTTAGCAAATGCTTGCTCCTTTTCCGCTGCCGTCGCTGTCACAATTACAGGTATATGACGGGTTGCGGTGTCAGATTTCAGTAAAGTCAGCACATCCCAGCCTGATAGCAAAGGTAGCAACGGATTCAAAAATATCGCTATTGGTTGCAAGCGTCGAGCTTTTTCAACTGCTTCTGTCCCTGATCGCGCAATTACTACCCGATATCCTAAACCTTTGAGTTGTTCGGTCAAGTCTTCAATATATCGAGCTACTGCCTCGACCACCAAGACCAACCGTTGCAAACTTGCAGGATGATGCTGCGTAGGGGTAATAATATGCTGGCGAGCTACTGCGGGAATTTTCTGTGTCTGTTGGTGTCGTGTTTGTTCGTCTTCTCTGATTCCCATATCTGGTTCAGAAAAGCTTGTTTTCGGGGGACTGGGCGGCAGAAGTAGTGTAAACTGGCTGCCTTGACCTTCACGAGATAAAAAGCTGACATCTCCTCCGTGGAGGCGAGCCAAGGCGCGAGTTAATACTAGCCCCAAACCGGTGCCTTCAAATTGGCGGGTGAGGGGATTTTCTAGTTGTTGAAATTTTTGAAAGATTAAGTGTTGCTGGTGTTCAGGAATGCCAATGCCTGTATCCCAAATTGTAAAGGCAATCCATCCTTCCCAACGACTTACCCGCAACCCAATTTCGCCAGATATTTCGGTGAATTTAAAGGCGTTGGAAAGTAGGTGTACTAGCATCTGGCGTAAGCGTAATTCATCTGCCACTATCTGGTCTAAGCCTAGTTCAATGGAAAGGCAGAATTGGGGAGCAGATAAACGGCCATTTTGAGTTGGCGAGGCAGATGTAGCTTTGGTAGTTTGAGTGTGGATCGCTTTGGCCTCCGATAGGGCGCGATCGCACACAGCTTGAATTTTTACCGGAGTCAGCGTCAAATCCATTTGTCCCGTTTCCATGCGGGTCAAATCTAAAATGTCATTAACCACACTCATCAGGTGGCGTCCGCTTTGATGAATTAGTCCTGCATAACGGGCTTGACGCTCGTTAAGTTCTCCCAACTGCTGATCCACGAGCAAGCGCGATAATCCTAAGACGGCAGTTAGGGGAGTTTTGAGTTCATGACTAATACAAGCTAAAAATTCATCTTTCAACCGATTTAGTTGAATTAAATCGGCATTCTTCGCTGCCAATTCTTTGCAAAGCTGCTGCTGCTGAGTCACATCAGTAGCTAAAACTAACCACAAATCATTGCTGAGTGCAACCTCAGATTCGGCACTCATGACTTTAAATTCAGGACTATCTAATGGAATTTTGGCAAACTGCCAGATTTGCTCCTGACCATTTTGCACTTCAACAACGCAGGTACAAGTACCCACCTGACTATCCAAATAGCACCGACTGTATACAGCATCACCAGATGCTTCTTGCTGAGTCAGTTCTTCTTCACCATTATGCTCATCCTCCCTACCATTGGGATAAACCTTGATTGCTCCTTGGGTGGCATATTCTGGTTTTTCGGAGTGATTAGTGACAAGTATTGCCTCCACCTGTTGCCTAACTCCTTCTGGATCTTTCAAGGCTCCTAATTGCTGCCACCAGGCGGGATTTCGTGCTACCACCTTGCCAGTACCCGTTTGCAACATCAAAGGCCAAGGCAGTCTTTCCAGCAAGTGTACTAGTGGCTGGTGTCTTAATGACTTGGGGTCATTTGGCGTCTGCACACCAGCATCATATTCATGGCGATGCTTACCAGACAATTTCTGGATGCCTGAACTTTGTAATCCAGCCATGCGTTCCTTAGCCAATAGTCGCAACAGGCGTGAACTATCCAATAGCCCCAAATATTGACCATCAGAGTCAATCAGCGCCCAATCTAAGGAGGAGTGTTTTTCGGTTTGTGGATCACACAAGCGCAAGCTTAATTGCTCTACACGCTCAGAAGCTGATATTGTCTGTATTGGCTCAATTAGAGTTTGACCCCAGATAGAGAGTGATTGGTGTAAATTTAGATTTTTATCGTCACTATGTGCTAATAATTTTTGGATTAAACGGGCAGAATACAGCAATCCGATGGGGCATTGCTGTTGATTCACTACTACCAAGCGATCGCACTGCTCTTGCTCAAAAAGCTCCAACACCACTGCCAGAGAACTTGTTCGGGGGCAGCTAGGTACGGTTGCCTGAAAGTCATAAAGCGGGTAATCTAGCATTAACATAGGGCTTTGGGGGTCATTCTTCCTGTGGAACCCTCCGGCATTTCCATCTGCCAAATGTTGATGGTCTTTTGCCTGAAGTCATATCCTCTAAGAAGACTCATATAAGCAACTCTGGTTATTTCAAGCCATTAAAACAACGGGATTTCTCCTCACGGACACGGGAATTGTGTCCGAGTACGTTTTTCCAAGAGGCGACGTTTCTCTATTTCTAGCAACTAGCCTCCCCAGTGTCTTACTGGTATTTAAACTCCTCATCGATAGCGACAGCTAAAACAATTATGGCCCCAAAGAATCGCTTTAGAACCTTGAGGAATTATAATGATTTAGAATGCGACAATCCTTTAAGTTCGTTTAAGTATCTTATCAAGGAGCAAAATAAAAAATCTATTTATATACTATGCAAATAAGAAACTAGCTACTGTGTCTTGCTATGCCGATAGATACCTGATCATCAAAGACGTACTAAGTCCTACCACTCAGTTGCTGCACTCTTGTTGTTGAGCAGCTAGCACAGAGCGTTATTTTGGGGTGAAATCACCAGTTTACTGTATACCCAGTATTACCCTAGAGGCGTCTGCCAAACTTATTAGCCTACGTTTCTTGGCTAGGGCGCTTAAAAAGAGATATTCAAGAATAGATGTTATTACCGATATTGATTCTGCAATCTGATATTAACAAAAGTTTAGATAATCCAGTTGACTTAGCCAACCAAAAAGGTTTGAGCGCGTGGGTGTGGAAATTTATTGAGCCGATTACTGTCCAATTTTGCTACCTACCTGTAGCTGCAACTACCTCTGGAAAAATCAACTATTTACCTAATTGGCTGCAACAAAATCTTAGTAAGGCATACACTGGCAAGTACATCTATGTATTTGCCAGTCACACCCAAAAAAGCCAACAGCATTTCCAGGAGATGACTCCTGCAGTAAGGCAAGGATTATTAAGACAACTTAAATTAGATTACAGCCTGATTCTTATAAATTATTTTACCACAGACAAAACCCTCAAAGAACAAATTGATAAATTTATCAATACTATATTTTATGCTAATATTCCTGTGCCCCAAATCATCGAAATTCACATGGAGGTAATTGAAGAATTTTCTAACCAGCTAAAATTAGAAGGAAGGAGTAATGAAACGTTACTTGATTACCGCCTGACGTTGATAGATATCCTGGCTCACCTGTGCGAAATCTATAGGAGTTCGATTTCTAAATAAATTAAATTTATTGATGTTTAACTTGGAACAAGCTACCGCTGTTAGTTACTCCCAATGTGCGAACAAATATTGTATTTCGATGATTATGACTAGGCTTTAAGTATATGAATAAAGACAGAAAAACCTATGTTCTCAAGCTTTATGTAGCAGGGAATACGCCTAATTCCGTCCGGGCGTTAAAAACACTCAAAAATATTTTAGAAAAGGAGTTTGAAGGTGTTTATGCTTTAAAAGTAATCGATGTATTGAAAAGCCCGCAGCTGGCGGAAGAAGATAAAATATTGGCGACACCAACATTATCTAAAATTTTGCCTCCACCTGTTCGCAAAATCATTGGGGATCTTTCAGATAGAGAAAGAGTATTGATTGGATTAGATTTGCTCTATGAAGAACTGAGTGAACAAGATTTTGAAGAGTAAAATTTTAATCATAAAAAAATTGAGCACAAACTTTAGTAATAAAAAAACCGGATTTAATACTAATTTGTTATCCAGCAATGAGTGAAAACGAGCAAGTAAAACCAAATAAACCACCGATAAATAGGGGCATAGAAAAAATTCGCACGATGATCGAAGGGTTTGACGATATTAGTCATGGTGGTTTACCTGTTGGTAGAACTACCTTGATCAGCGGCACATCCGGCACAGGCAAAACTTTATTATCTCTTCAGTTTCTCTATAACGGTATTACCTACTTTGACGAAGCTGGAGTATTTGTTACCTTTGAAGAATCACCCAGTGATATTATTAAAAATGCCCATATTTTTGGTTGGAACTTGCCACGCCTAATCGAAGAAGGCAAGTTGTTTATTCTTGATGCATCTCCCGACCCTGAAGGTCAAGATATCATTGGTAATTTTGACCTTTCTGCACTCATTGAACGCCTGCAATATGCGATTCGCAAATACAAAGCTAGACGAGTTTCAATCGACTCAATAACAGCGGTATTTCAGCAGTATGAAGCGATGGGAGTAGTGCGGCGCGAGATTTTTCGCCTGGTAGCACGTCTCAAACTACTGAGTGTTACCACTGTAATTACTACTGAACGTAGTGAAGAATATGGTCCTGTTGCCTCTTTTGGAGTAGAAGAATTTGTTTCTGATAATGTAGTAATTGTTCGCAACGCTTTAGAAGGAGAACGCCGCCGTCGCACAATTGAAATTCTCAAATTGCGCGGTACAACTCATATGAAAGGCGAGTATCCTTTCACGATTACTAATGAAGGAGTTAACATCTTCCCACTGGGAGCAATGCGCTTGACTCAACGGTCTTCTAATGTCAGGGTATCTTCCGGTGTCAAAACCTTAGATGAAATGTGCGGTGGTGGTTTCTTTAAAGATTCAATTATTTTGGCAACAGGAGCTACAGGTACTGGCAAAACCTTGTTAGTCAGTAAGTTTATTCAAGATGGCTGCCTGAATGGAGAACAGGCAATATTATTTGCTTATGAAGAATCACGCGCCCAACTATCTCGCAATGCTTCCTCTTGGGGAATTGATTTTGAGGAATTAGAGGATCAAGGTTTACTCAAAATAATCTGTACCTATCCGGAATCAACTGGTTTAGAAGACCACTTACAAATTATTAAATCAGAAATTGCTATCTTCAAACCAGCTCGCATCGCCATTGATTCCTTATCAGCACTAGCTAGAGGAGTAACCAATAATGCATTTCGGCAGTTTGTAATTGGTGTGACGGGTTATGCTAAACAAGAAGAAATTACTGGTTTCTTTACCAACACAACTGACCAGTTTATGGGATCACATTCGATTACTGACTCCCATATTTCCACGATTACCGATACAATTCTGATGTTACAGTACGTAGAAATTCGTGGAGAAATGTCGCGAGCAATTAACGTGTTCAAAATGCGCGGCTCTTGGCATGATAAGGGGATTCGCGAGTATAATATCACTGCTGACGGTCCCGATATTAAAGATTCTTTCCGGAACTATGAACGGATTGTCAGTGGTGCTCCTACTCGCGTTAGTATCGATGAAAAGGCGGAACTTTCTCGCATTGTTAGGCGTTTTGAAGACAAACAGAGTTCCGAACCCTAAATTTAGTATCGTAGTATATTCTTTCCTAAGTTTAGTATCGTGCTATATTCTGTGGTGAAGAAAGGTTTTCTGCCGCTAGATTGATTTTCGTGTGAGGGATGCGGTGAAAGGACAGCAATTATTTTATAGCTTCTTACCTGGTGTAACGGCAGCAGTCTTAACAACTCAGGCTGCTTGGGCTGGTAGTGTGAAAGTAACTGGGGTACAGATGTCCTCTTCTCCTAGCGTTTTGGCTTCTACTCATGGTCAAGACTTGGTTGTGGACATCATAAATACGCAACTACCTAACAGTGCAGATGTTAGTGTTCCAACCCTGGTACCTGCTTTTGGTTTTACTAAACTTAGTGTGAAGCCTTTAAGTAATAACAATATTCCAGTGTTTACGGCTGGAAATACTGTTGTGCCAATAAAACAAGTATTTAAGAAAGATGAAGGTAGATTTTTAAGTTTGACACCTACCTCTAATCCTTCCCAACAGCTTGACGTCAGCCGTTCTGCTCAAAATAACCAAAAACAGAGTAATTCAAGCGCCTATGGGCAGAAATTAAAGAGGATAGTAGTTCCCAACTACACTTCAAAATCCCCTTCTGTCCAAAAAGAAATTTTGTCCCTGTCTTCTGCACAGCAGCCAGTGGTTCAAAAGATAAATACTGTTACTCAGTTACAAACATTTTTACAAACTTCAGCCACAGGTGTAGGAGCCGCAAAACTGTTGTCAGCGCAGAGGTGTCCACAGGAGTTGGGAAAAAGCAAAACTGATTCTTCATCTGCTTTGCTACTGACCGCAAGCACCTGCTTACAACAAAATGCGATTGGCCGTGTGGCTCAGAGTAATACCCCAATTCCGACAGATTCGACGCCAATTCCGACTGTGCCAGGAACCGTAACTCCTGTACCAGGGGGTTCAGTGCCACCTCCCACCTTACCAGGAACTATAACTCCTACACCAGGGGGTTCAGTGCCACCTCCCACTGTGCCGAGAACTGTAACTCCTGTGCCCTCAGGTTCGGTACAAATTCCTGATAACCTGATTCCTAGCTCAAATCCCTTGCAATTTCCCACCAAACCGGAGGAAGTGAGACTTGATAAAAATCAGCCGATTAGTTTGGCACAGGCTTTGGAGTTAGCACGGCGTAACAATCGGGATTTACAGGTGTCCTTATTGGAGCTAGAACGCAATAAAGCTGCTCTACGCGAAGCGCAAGCTGGTTTATTGCCCACTCTGGGAATTAGTACGGATATTACTCGTAGTCAGTCTGCTAGTGGTCAGCTTCAGGACAAATTAAGTGCGCGAAATGGGTTTCCCTCTAACCAAGATCAACCCAATACATCTTTTAATGGTCAAGCACAACTATCATATAACGTCTACAGCTCTGGAAGAGTGCAAGCTACGATCAGAGCGGCTGAAGAACAGGTACGTTACTATGAGTTGGCTGTAGAAACTCAGTTTGAGACAATCCGTCTGAATGTTGCCACTGACTACTACAATCTGCAACAAGCTGATGAACAAGTACGTATTGCCCAGTCAGCTGTGCAGAACTCCGAAGCTAGTTTGCGTGATGCAGAAGCTTTAGAGCAAGCTGGGGTTGGTACACGGTTCGATGTGCTACGCTCGCAGGTGAATTTAGCAAATGCCCAACAAAATTTGACTAATGCTAGATCCCAGCAGGCAATTGCCCGTCGTCAATTAGCAACTCGGATAAGTTTGCCGCAGGCAATAAATATCAGTGCAGCTGATCCTGTACAGTTAGCTGGTCTTTGGAACCCAACGCTTGAACAAAGTATTGTGCTGGCTTATCAAAATCGTCCGGAACTGCAACAGCAGCTAGCACAACGCAATACCAGTGAGCAACAGCGTCGGCAGGCCCTTGCAGAACTGGGTCCTCAAGTTAGTTTGGTCGCCAGCTACAACCTACTAGATCAGTTCAATGATAATGTCAGCGTTACTGATGGTTATTCATTAGGAGTTCAGGCAACCCTAAATTTGTATGATGGAGGAGCAGCAAGAGCAAGGGCAGATCAGTCAAAAGCTAATATTGCGATCGCAGAAACTCAATTTGCTGAACAGCGCAACCAAATTCGCTTTCAGGTAGAACAAGCCTATTCTACCCAGCAATCTAATTTGGAAAATGTTCAAACCTCTAATACCGCTTTAGAACAAGCTAGAGAAGCTCTACGTTTAGCGCGTTTGCGATTCCAAGCTGGTGTAGGCACTCAAACTGATGTCATTAACTCTGAAAACGACCTCACACAAGCTGAAGGTAATCGAGTCACAGCAATTTTGAATTACAACCGCGCTTTAGCTCAGTTACAACGGTCTGTTACCCTCAGAGCACTACGCTAGTACTGCTGAGTGATCGTCTCAATTAAAAATTCAAAAAGCCTTATTTTTCAATAATTTAGATTGAAGAATGAGGCTTTTTGCTAAAAAACCTATTTGTAACAGGAATTTTGTGAAATGATGTAGCATAACTGAGTGTTCGTAGTTTACCGCCGTAGGCATCGCTCGCCTTGTCAAAGACTCATGACTAAAGTAACGTCTCAAGAGATTGCACAGTTTCGCTCTCAATTGGCAGATGATCCCAGTGATATGGAAGCGCTGGATTTGATTGAAGACTGTGATGGAGATTTAGAAGATGCGGCGATGACGCTAGCTATCCGCGCAGGACAACAACCAGAAAGAGCAAATTCCGAATGGTTAGATGCCTTGGCTAGAAAATGGCGTGTGGTCATTTGCGAACAAGAATATCGCGAAGATTTGCTTAACACTTCACTTCAGAAGATGATGGAATATCTAAAAACAACGCCGACGTTTCCTAAAATTTTGGCAACACCAGTTTTGATATATGTCCTCAAGCAAGGCGTGAACAATTTTTGTGAGCCACTAGATTCGCTAAAGTGATCAGCCCATGTACATTTAACTTGTGCGATGCCTGCGGCAGGCTACGCCTACGCCGTTTGCAGTTGAAGTTCAATATAGACCTAACCCCCAACCCCTTACGCCAGTTGCTACAACGGGGGAAACCCCCCTTCGGGTGACGCTCGTTCCTCGCTACCGCTGCGCTAACACCAGTCGCCTACGGCGGGAAACCCGCCTACAGCGCTGGGTTCACCGCAACGTACTGGCTCCCCTACTAGCGTTGGGGAATAAGACTAAGACTCCTAACTCCTGACTCCTAGCCAATGCAAGATTGATTCGACCAGGACTGATACGCTGTTAATTAAGGCAAAACTTCTATTAGACAAATTGTAAAATCAATGAATTACCTTGTTGCCGTATTACCAGACCGCATTCAAGCCGAAGCTGCTTACTTAGCTTTAGAAAAAGAAGGCATAAACAGTACTATTTTGGGGAGGGGGTATAAAACGGCTGACGAGTTTGGCTTAATTGACCCCAAAGACCAAGCTAAAAACCAAGCACAACTGATGGCAACCTGGCTGATACCATTTGGCTTTTTTGCAGGTTTTACGTTCAGCCTGATCACTGGTTTAAATACTTTTGCCTGGGCGGGTGAAGTTGGCAATCACATCGTTGGCGGGCTGCTGGGTGCTGCTAGTGGTGCTATGGGTGGTGTGCTTGTGGGTGGCGGAGTCGGTTTACTTGTAGGTAGTGGTGATGCTTTACCTTATCGTAACCGCTTAGATGCGGGTAAATACTTAGTTGCTGTTCAAGGTTCTGAAACTCTCACTCGACAAGCAACTCGAATATTACGTCAGTTTGATCCAGAAAATATCCAAGGTTATGCTGACACAAGTAGCGTGTAATGAATCATAGTTTACACATCACGACACAGCGACTTGAGTTACTTCCCTGTTCTTTGGAGGTGGCGCAAGCCGCTGTGATCAAAAACAAATCCCAAGTAGAAAGACTTTTAGGGATAAAGGTTCCTGATGATTGGTATGCATCTGAAGTACTAGATTTTTTTCCAATGTATGCTCAAATGCTAATAGATGATGCTTCTGGGCTGGGTTGGGGTGTATGTTGATGATTCACATTGCTGATTCTACCCTAATTGGTGATTTGGGATTTGATAGCAAACCTGATCAGACAGGAACTGTAGAAATGGGTTATGAAGTGTTATCAGCGTATCGTCAGCAGAGATTTGCTTTTGAAGCAGTAGAAGCACTGGTCAATTTTGCTTTTACTCAGTCGGAACTCAAAAGAATTATCGCTCATTCTCCAGACAATCATCCTGCCTCGATTCGCATTCTGGAAAAATTAGGAATGCAACAAATTGGTAGAGATGAAAACCTGCTGAAATGGGAATTAAAGTTAGAATCAAGATAGTTATAACCGATTAATTTTCAATTCATAACTCATAATTTTTAAGAATGTTGCCACGAGAAGAACTTTTAAAAGGTGTTGAAAATCGAGATAGTGTAGCTCGTATAATTGACCAAGCAGAGCAAGCCATTAAAACTTGGGAAGTGGTTTTGACAGATTTTTTATCCCCCCCAGAATTGGCGGAAATTCAACGGGTGTTTAACCGATTAACAGAAGTACAATTGGCGGCGTGGGGTGGATATCCGCAAGCTGAACGCCAAAGAATAGCGATCGCTCGTTCGGAACTTCCCTTAGATCAATCTCAAGTCAGCCTTGTCGCCGTGGAAATTGCTGGTAATTTCCTGTTTGATACCGCCTCTCACCGCGACTTTTTAGGCGCAATGTTAGGTACGGGAATTGTTCGTGAAAAGACGGGAGACATTATTGTCTTGGGAGAACGAGGGGCGCAAGCGATTGTCGCACCAGAGTTGGTAGAGTTTTTAGAAATGAGTCTTAAACAGGTGCGATCGGTTCCTGTGAAAACTCAGCGGATTGAGGTAACTGAATTGAAGGTTCGGGAACCTAAGAAAAAAGAATTAACGACTGTGGAGGCTTCTTTGCGATTAGATGCGATCGCATCTGCTGGTTTTGGCATGTCTCGCAGCAAAATGGTTGATTTCATTGATGCTGGTGATGTCCGCGTCAATTGGAAGGAAGTTACTCAAGCTAGTTCTCAAGTCAAATCAGGCGACTTAATTGCTATTCGCTCTAAAGGACGTTTAGAAGTTGGGGAAATCGCCGTTACAAAAAAAGACCGTTACCGAGTTCAATTAACAAGATATATGTAATAAGTAAAGAGCGAAACGATTTTAAATTTTAGATTTTAGATTTACCTCATACCTGTCCCTTGCGCCTTCCCGCTCTTTAGGCGTTCGCTCTAAATAAATAATTTTAGATTTTGGATAATAGAATTGTTCTCACGTTTAAATTTGCTTGCTCTCACACCTTTATAAATTTTAAATCTTTCTATCCAAAATCCAAAATTGAAAGGCTCCTAACTATAAATATATCCTTAGGCTCCAAAGTGTTTTGCTAACATACTCAGCAGAAGTTTGCGTGGTACGAGCCGAGATAATTTGCTTCTAAGTTGAGTGTTAGTATCAGAACTAATAACGGTTGGATACCCTTTTTCCAAAGCCTTTAAAGATTCCCAAACCACTTTTTCGCAAGAATACACTTTATCTGTGCTGCTTGCCAGCGCTGGAGGAAAATTAGCTTCTGCAAAAAAGTTTGTTTCTATGGGCCCTGGACAAGTGACTAAAATACGGACACCATATTGACGATTTTCTGCCCATAGTGCTTCACTAAAGCTAAGAATAAAAGCTTTACTAGCAGCATAAACAGAAAGGTATGGTATCGGTTGAAATGCGGTAATAGAAGATACGTTAATAATACTTCCAGAACGACGTTGCCGCATCAAGGGTAAAAATTTATGGGTTAAATCTACCAATGCCAAAATATTTAATTGTATGATTTTGACTTGCCTTTCTCCATCTCCTTCAGCAAAGTCGCCATAGTAACCAAAACCAGCATTGTTGATTAATAAGTCTATGGTTAATCCCTTTACTTTAGTAACATCAAATACAGCAGCAGCTGCATTAGGTTCTGTGAGGTCTTTAACTATAACGTCTACTTGAATTTTATATTGTTCTTCTAATTGTTTCGCTAATTGGCTTAGTTTTTCTTCGGAACGAGCAACGAGTACAAGATTTGTCTTGCGTGCAGCTAGTTCTTGGGCAAAAGCTTTACCAATTCCACTAGAGGCACCAGTAATTAAAGCAGTTGGCATTTTACATATTAAGATAATTTTTAGGCATCATTAAAATATTAGCTATGCTGGCTATAAGTTTTAACTACCCAAAGTGATATATCCAAAAGAGTAAAAGCAGCATCTAGTACTGAAGTCTGAGTGGAGGTTTCCTCCACTCAAAACTTATCCTTCGCTAAGACTTGACTTTCGGAAGCGATGTGAATTCTCCAACTACGCCAATATGGGAGATTCTTAAATCTTCTTCATCTGTATATTGAATAGACGAGTCAATTTTTTCTGGTAATTCTCCGTCTTTGCACGACCATTCAAATACAAATTTAGAGTCCAAATGCTTGAGGTTAGAAAATATATGCTTCCATTGGCTTCGTCGAATTCGATTTCCCCACCTTGATTGTAAGTCTCTTGAGTAGGAATCCTGTTGATAAACAAAAAAATCAAATGGTTTTTCATTTGAATTTTTGTGATCTAGTAAATGAATTAGATGGAACATAAACCCATCTTCAGAAAGGCCACTTACAAGATTTTCTAAAAGTGGCACAACATCATCAACTGGCACATGCTCTAACACAGATTTGGAGAAGATGAAATCTATTTTTTCTTTAGTAGGTAGTTTTTGAGATAAATCAATTGGAGCAATGTATTCTATGCCCAAGTCTTGTAAGACTTCTACGGATAAATTTTTTAATGAAAGCAGTTTCTTTAAACGTAAGCCGATAATCTCACGATCCTCAAATGTCGATAAACTATCTAAGATACTCCAATCTACAGACTTACAGACGGCTTTGAAAATATTTTCGGGTTGTAATAACGGGTAAACATCCGTTGCATAAACCTTTTTTGCTCCGAGAAGGTAAAATACTAATGAATGAGTTAATAACCATCCGCTTCCAATTTCAAGACAAATTTTATCACGCAATACATATTTTTCTTTACCAGCCTGAAGCAGATAGATAGCAATTTCATTGGCACAAATATCAAGCCTTTTACCTGCAACAGCTAGCTTACTTGAATGCATTTTATTGTATAAAGCTTGATATAGTTCAGATGATCTAATAGTCGATTTGGTTCCTTCATCAAGGAGACTCTTTACTAGATTTTTCATTTTACACACCTCTCTTGCTTAACTTATCGTGAATTGAACACAACACTATTAACTATACCAGTGAGATAGGTTCCTGTATAACAAAAACCTTGAATACTTGTAGTTTATTATACTTATCACTTTGGGAAAGGGTAGATAACTTTCCCAGACAGTCTTTAGAAAACCTACAGAATAATTGAGCTTAATTAGAAAAATTCAAATTCATTTTGAACTGCTAATTACCATTTTTCAGACCAATAGATAATTTCTGAGGCTGAACTATTAATTACGACGCCGTAGCTATCTCCATGATTCCACTTGAAGCCAGGTCTACCTTTGTCCTCTGTATTTAATACCAATATTTCATAATTAGCTGGAAAAGATTCTGTAGGAGAGTCACCGGTGTAGAAGAAAGTTGTTGGCACACCCTCAGGCTGGTTTATATGGTCGTTTGTGTTCCCACCCATATATTTGTGCTTTGCACTACTTCTGTATTGTGAAAGTAATTTTTCTATGATTTTTGGTGGCTGTTTCAGCCTAATTTGAAAAAAACTACTTCCTTGCAAAAATTCGGGAGAGTAGGCAAGGCGAACGCCTTTGGCATCAGGGGGAATCTCATTAGGAAAATGTTTTACTTGGTCATTATTAGACCATAGTTGATTACGAATTTCTTTGTAGCGTGATGTATCAGTTATTATTTTAGGTTCACTAGTACTGCTAAAAGTTGTTCTCAGAAAAAAGCTTCCTCCGACAATACTAAGACTAGCAAGGGCTAATAGAAATTGCGATCGCTTCATTGAGTTGGGTGCATCTAACTTTCATAGTCATATACCTAACTAATAAACTAAATTCGTATTATTGCGGATATCCGAGCAGAGATATTAACAGAAACTTTGTGTATCTAGAGGAAATTTGGGATAATTGTAAAATTACTGTGAAGTTGGTCAATGATTACCTAGTCAAAAACCGCAGGTTATCCTTGTTGAGACTAGTACTATTTTTGTAGCTAAACGAAATCAATTCCATAGCTATCCATTTTTTTTTAAATTCTTCCTGATATAGCAAGAACTAAGGCGGATATATAAATAGTAGATGCACCTTAATTAAATTACAGCCCTCAGCTTTTAGTTGAGGGCTTTTTTTATTGCTGATATTTTTTAATTTAGAAATAAAATAAATTTTCTTAAAAGTCTAATTTTCCCGGATATGGTAATTAATAAAGTGGATTAAGAAATGGTAGATGCACCTTAATTAAACCATAGCCCTCAGCTTTTAGTTGAAGGCTTTTTTATTGATGATATTTTTTAATGCTTGAAAAAAATAACTTTGTATACAAGTTAAATCTGCCCGGATCTGGCAAGAAATAAGGCGGATTAATAAATGGTAGATGCACCCTAAAAAATTACAGCCCTCAGCTTAAAGCTGAGGGCTTTTATTATTTAAATATAGATGGCAGCAAACTGGGAGCTAACCATACTGCATAACCAAGAAATCCAAACAGCAAGGTAATCAGAACAGTAATGCCGTAGCTGATGCAAATTAATAAACCGTCAGATTCGACGGTGGCAACAGTCAAAAGTAAAATACCTACAGTGGGGATGGGATTTGTAAACGGAATTGGTAATATTAGTAATATTGTTAATAAAGAGATACAAAGCCCATTAATTCGCCAAATCAAAGGATTATTAGCTATTTTTGCCAATCGGGGACGGGCTATTTTCTGTAAAACTTTGGTAAGACGTCCCAAATTTTGCAAAAGTAACTGGGCAAAGGGACGAGGAAATTTGTAGTTAGCGATTCTTTTTGGCAGCCAAGGCGATCGCCTCCCTAAAATCATTTGCGCTGACAATAGTAAACAAGCACCACCAAAAGGGCCAGTTAATCCTGGTGGCATCGGAAATAAAAAGGGCAAAACTAATAATGTAATTACTATGCAGAACCCTCGTTCTGAGGTTTCCACCAGAATATCACCTAGAGTCAGCGGTTGTTCAGCTAGGCGTTGCAAAAGGGACTTTATATCTTGGGAAAATCTCAGATGCATTTGACGTGAGTTGATGCGAGTTCCCATATTTTTAGCAGAGGGAGATGGGAGAGAATAACTCCTAACTCTGCCAATTTTGAATTTTGGATTGAAGGAAAATCTAAAATCTAAAATTTAAAATTGAATGACTCCTAACTCCTAATTTCTGGGGATACTAAAACAGCTATTGCTTTAGGTATAACCCGAAAATGAGCAGGTGTGTAGGTAGTGATTTCACCATCTGTATTGATAGGGCGCGGTTTGCGAGTATATACCTCTATTTCTTGACCTTGAAGAGAGCGTACACTTGGCCAATGTATATGTCGCCCTTCTCGCATCGCTGGGAATATAGGTATAATATGCAGCCAGTGTTTTATCTCTAAGCTATAAAGGTCTAGCCTTTGGTCATCTATTGTGGCATCGTGAGCCACTGCCATGCCACCCCCGTAATAGCGGCCGTTACCCACAGCAATTTGCACTGTTTTCACGCGAACTGATTCACCATTGATCACAATCTCCGCAGTAAAAGGTCTAGCTTCCCAAATCACTTGCAATGCAGTGGCGGCATAAGCAAATATTCCCCAACGGCGTTTGACTTGTTTGGTAAGTCGCTGGGTAATTTTTACACTCAATCCCAGACTGGCAACGTTAAAAAAGTGCTTGCCATTTACCCAACCCAAGTCGATGCGGTGTAAATTTCCATAGGCAATAATTTTGCAAGCTTCGCTGAGAGAATTCGGGATTTCCAAAGTTCTCGCTAGGTCGTTGGCAGTTCCCAGAGGCAAGATTCCCAAAGGCAACTGAGTATCAACTAAAGCATCGACTGCGGCATTGAGAGTCCCATCTCCTCCACCAATAATTACCAACTCAACTTGATGCTGATAGCGAAGTATAACTTCAGCAAGATGTTTGGAGTCTTCTGTAGACTCCTCAATTAAATCAAAACCGAATGTCTTCAGATATTGAATTGCTTCTGACAAACCCTTTTGCCCTTGGCGGGCATGACGATTTACTAACAGCAGTGCGCGGGAACTCATGGGTAGTACCTTTTGTAGTTGATATGTCCAATTATCCGCATCCATGTATTCTGCTTGAAGTTGCTATAAAAAAGTGTTTAAGGTGTTATAAGCAGTCATCAACAATTCATTTCGTCAATGCTTATGATGTTGTGGTTATTAATTTTTCATTTCTATTTTATCTATTTTATCTTTATTAGTCCTCAGTGTGTTACTCCTCAGTCAATATAATTTTTACTCAATAAATGACTAGATTTAAGTATTTTTATTTATAAAATAGAGATTTTTGTCAATATTATAATATCCAGAAAATAATATCAAACAAAGAGATATTTTTTATTGGCTTAGATACATATTTGTAGATTAAATTTGTATAAATACTATATCTAGAGATGATGCAACACGAAGCAAACCTGCATAAAGGTTTGCACAGTGGTCATGTGCGAATTGCAGCTTTTTGCAGCGTCGCCACCCATTTATTACCAAAAGCGATGCCTACGGCGGGCTACGCATAAAGAATTCAGTGAAGCAACTGGCGTGCAACTTCTAGTCATTCGGGTTTAGTACAGCATTTCATTAATTCGTAGCGAATGAAATTTGGTAATACCGTGCAATGCCAATGTGTCAGCTTACATTGTTAATGCGTCTGCTGCATTGTTAATGCGTCAGTTTACATTGTCAATGCATCAGCTGCATTGTTAATGCGTCAGCTTACATTGTTAATGCATCGGCTGCATTAAAAACGCTACATTTTTACACAAAACTGTACTTAGTGCTTACTCTAAAAGTTAATTGACATTAGCAATCCTAAATTAAAGGAAGTCGGAAAATTACTGAAAAATTATTAGGTATCGTACTTCCTTCGCCGTTTAACTGGATTCATCCACACTTCTAAGCGACTAAATGCCTGTGAAAAAAGTAACGTCAAGCACAGATATACCAAAGCTACAGCTGCATAAATTTCAAAAGCGCGATAGTTGTCGGCGACAATTAGCTGTCCTTTACGAAACAATTCTTCAAAACCAATCACTGCAACTAAGCTTGTATCTTTCAACAAACTGATAAACTCATTACCTAAAGGTGGAATCATTCGCCGGAAAGCTTGGGGAAAAATTACAGAACTCATTATTTGCACGGAACTTAAACCTAATGATTGTGCTGCTTCTGCTTGTCCTGGTTCAATTGATTGAATCCCAGCACGGACAACTTCGGCAATGTATGCACCACTATTCAAACTTAAGGCAATTACCCCAGCTACCAAACGATCAAAAGTAAATGTCAAACCAAGTTCTTGTAAAATTGCCGGGAAACCAAAGTAAATCATAAAAATTTGCACCAACAAAGGCGTTCCCCGGAAAAAATCCACATACGCCCTCGCCACCCAACGTAAAGGTGCAACATGAGAAAGGCGAGCAATACCAATCAGGCAACCCCCAATTAAACCAAACACTACAGAAAGTATCGTCAATTGCAACGTTACCAAAGCTCCCTGTAATAAAGTCGGAAAAGCCTGTAAAATCACACCAATTGAGGTAAATATTTTAGGTGTACCAGCGCTAGTCTGGTTCTCAAATGGTGATTTAACTGGTAATGATGGCGGCTTAGTTTTAAACCATTTTTGATAAATTTGGGAATAAGTGTTATTTTTCAGTACCCTATCCAAACCGTTGTTTATTAATGCCAAATTCGGCGAATTTTTAGCTGTAGCAATCCCGTAAAATTCCTCCGTCAGCAATTGCTGTACTATCTTAATTCCCTTGAGATTACCCGTATTAATAGCATATAAAGTTACTGGTGCATCATTGATTACCGCATCCACATTACCATTGAATAATTCTTGCAGAGCTAAAGGTGCTGAATCAAAACTGCGAATTTGCACTCCAGGAATACTCTTAGCTTTTGCAGCCCCAGTTGTACCAATTTGTACTGCAATTTTTTTATTTTTGAGACTGTCAAAGCCAGTAATATTTTGATTATCTGCACGGATTGCGATCGCTAACCCAGCTTTAAAATAAGGGCGGGAAAAAGAAATCGTCTTCGCCCTCTCCTCTGTAATCGTGATCGAACTAATCGCTGCATCTACTGTTTTAGCTGCCAAAGCTGGGATAATGCCATCAAAAGGTATACTCTGAAATTCCGCTTTAAAGTTAGCAGAGGAAGCGATCGCATTCATCAAATCAATGGAAAAACCCTGTAACTCACCACCTTGTCCTTTAAACTCAAAAGGTGGAAATGCCGGTTCCGTAGCAACCCGTAGAGTTTTCCCCGCAGTAGAATTCACCCCACAGCCAGCCAGTAACAAACAGCTAAAACCTACAACCACACACCAGCGCAGCCAACAGATAAAACTAAATTTAGCCATATTATTTTCTCTCCTTCTCTGCGCTCTCTGCGCCTCTGCGGTTCGTTCAAGTTATATCTTGCAACTGTCCAATCTCCCATCAAAAAATAAATTTATTGGCTAATAGCTAAAGTCTACTTAACTAGACTAAAACCCTTACTTAGTCTTCTAAAGAAGACTTGAGCTATTAGCCTCAGAATTCATTCTGAGGCGTTTTTTAGGACTGCTGCGCGTCTACGTTAAAAACACTACAATCAACTGTAGAACAGCTTGGCATAAGTAATGAACAATACCATCCCCGCCATTATTTTTGACAATATCGAAAAAAACTTTGGTTCCTTAAAAGTCCTCAAAGGAATCACAGGCGAAATCAACCGGGGAGAAGTCGTTGCAGTTATCGGTTCCTCCGGCTGTGGTAAAAGTACCCTACTACGCTGCTTTAACCGCCTAGAAACTATTGACAACGGGCGTTTAATAATCAACGGTATCAACTTATCCCGACCCACTGTCAACTATAACCAACTGCGGCAACTACGAACACAAGTAGGTATGGTTTTCCAACAGTTCAACCTGTTTCCTCATCTCAGCGTCTTGGAAAATATGACACTCGCCCCTCGTAAAGTCTTGGGTAAAACACCGAAGGAAAGCGCCCAACTAGCGAGATTGTATTTAGAAAAAGTTGGCTTACATGACAAAGCCTCTGCTTATCCCGAACAACTTTCTGGCGGGCAAAAGCAACGAGCAGCGATCGCCCGTAGCTTATGTATGAATCCCCAAATCATGCTATTTGATGAACCCACTAGCGCTCTAGATCCCGAACTCGTCGGCGAAGTTTTGCAAGTGATGCAGCAATTGGCAGCAGAAGGGATGACAATGGTGGTTGTCACCCATGAAATGCAATTTGCACGGGAAGTAGCCCATCAGGTGATATTTTTAGACAAAGGTATTGTCACAGAACAAGGCCCAGCCTATGAAATACTGACCAATCCGCAGAGCGATCGCCTACGTATTTTCCTTAGTCGGCTCAACGTTAGATAGTTAGGAGTTAGGAATTAGGAGTTGGGAGTTGTCAATTAAAGGTTTTTTCATAACTCATAACTCATAGCTATTTAAAGGTACTCGCGCAAGAAATCAAAGGGATCATCTTCCCAACAAGGTTCAGGTATCAGCCAAAGCAAACTACAGCTGATGTCGGCTTCAATTTCATCACCGTCGTCTCTATCAAATAGTTCTATCAAAGCTGTCCAATCACGTTCTCTCAGAAACATTAACGATGGGGCATATACCTGGAGATTATTTGAGTAATTCACGCGCAAAGTTGTACTTGACAGCTGTATAAATTAGTATAGTAATTTGTAAATAATCAGATTTTAGCTTTGATAACCGCAGTTAAATAGTTATTTTGATACTATTAAATATGGACTACTCTTATAAGTGTCTCACAATTTAAATAGCACTGCTATAGTATTTATTAGATAATTACAAGCGGAATTTACTCAGACCGGAAAAATCCTTGAGACTGCGACTCAACTAATTCCACGTCAAAGACTTCCGCAAAGGACTGTGCTACATAAAAACGCACTTCTTGGCAGGTGATTCCTGGAATCCATTCGGCTAAACTGCCTACAGGTTTATCAGAAATACCGCAGGGTACAATGCGCTCAAAGCCTGTCATGTCTGGACAAACATTTAATGCAAAGCCGTGCATTGTAATCCAACGGCTGACTTTAATCCCAATAGCCGCAACTTTTCGCCCTTGTAACCAAACGCCAGTAAAAGCCGGAATTCTTTCTCCCTGCAATTCATAAACTGCCAATACGCGAATAATTACTTCTTCAAGTTGCCGTAAATACCAATGGAGGTCTTTACGATAACGTTGCAGATTTAAAATAGGATACCCCACTAGTTGACCGGGACAATGGTAAGTAACTTCACCGCCGCGTTCAACTCTATGCACATCATATTCACCTTTGTCAATATCAAATTTGAGAAAATCTGAGTTGGCTCCTTGCCCCAGAGTGTAGACAGGTGGATGTTCTAGCAAAATTAACACCTCATCTAGACTGGAGTCATGAATACGCTCAGTCAGGAGCGATCGCTGCCATCCATGAGCTTCTAAATAAGGGATTAATCCTTGGTTATACAGTAAACAACGGTTTTTGTGTGGTTTTTTACTATGGATCATGCCAAAAATCAATTGGGATTGGGAACGAAATATATTTCAAGTTACAAGATTTGAGTCAACAATTGTCAAGCTTTGCAAAGGATTTTAAAGGAAAGTCAAGGGAACCTGCATTAGAAAAAACAAAGTGCTAGCTTGAATATTAACCTCAATAGGTTTTAGGAGGAATTCTCTGCAATAAGCATCACGCCAAGACAATAAGAACGAATGTACTGGCTGATGACTCTAATACCATTGTTTGCATTTAACAGAATCAAACTTCCATAAAGACTTCTATTCTTGCTCAACAGCAAGCAAACCTCAATTGAACACACAAGGAGCAACTATCAACAGTTTTGTAAGCATTCCTTTAAAGGAGAAGGTAGTCACGGGAGCTACCCCTCAGATTTCCTCACCCAAGAGTTTTATGTGGACATCCAATTGGATATCAGCGCAGAGATGAGGAGGTAAATCAAGGGTATACTTGACAACAACTTAGATGCAGAAAGTTTAGAGACAGCTTACCAGTAGTACATACAATATAGTTCATAATTTGTTTTGGCGGGAATAACAGACCTTACCGCAACTTCTTTTCATACAAAGCAAATTCACACATCCAAATATTCAGCGGGAGAGTTTACATGAAGCTTGTCATCCACAGCAAAAATATTGAAATCACCGATGCAATTCGTGAGTATGTACATCAAAAGATTGAAAAATCAGTTAGTCACTTTCAGAGTATTACAAATGAAGTGGATGTGCATCTTAGCGTAGCCCGTAATCCCCGAATTAATCCTAGACAAGCAGCTGAAGTAACAATTTATGCTAATGGTAGCGTTATCCGTGCTGAGGAAAGCAGCGAAAGCCTATATGCCAGCATTGACTTAGTTGCAGATAAAATTGCCCGTCAACTGCGAAAATATAAAGAACGGCGTCAAGACCAGAAGACTCAAGCCCAACCAACAGAAGTAGTTGTTGCAGAGTCTGTAGTCACAGATTTAATTGGCGATCGCACCCCGGAATTGCCCAACGAAGTTGTTCGCACCAAATATTTTTCCATGCCGCCGATGACTCTTGCAGAAGCCTTGGAACAACTGCAACTCGTGGGACACGACTTTTATATGTTCCGCAATTCTGAAACTGGAGAGATTAATGTAATTTACGAACGCAACCACGGCGGTTATGGTGTGATCCATCCCCGCAATGGTAACGGTCATACTAACGGCAAGAATGGCAAGTCAACCCACACTAATATTGTCATGCCAGAAAAGTCACACTCGAATAAATAGGGAGTAGAGAGTCGGGAGTGGGGAGATAGGCAGAAATAACTCCAAACTTCCTGTACAGACGCGATTAATCGCGTCTCTACTCCTAACTCCTGCACAGACGCGATTAATCGCGTCTCCTAACTCCTACTTAGCCGCAAGTTGTTGCAAAGTTTTCAGCGCTTCTTCAACATGACCTTTAAAGTTAAACATTGAATCAAAGACGTATTGCACAACTCCCTGTTGGTCAATGACGTAAGTAACGCGACCAGGGAATAAGCCAAAGGCTGCTGTTGCGCCATATAGCTTCCGCACTTGGTTGCCTTTGTCAGTTAACAGCGTAAAAGGTAGATTGTACTTTGCAGCAAATCGCTGGTGAGATTCGCTGGAGTCAGCACTGACGCCGACAACTTCAGCACCAGCGGTTTTAAACACTTCATACTGATCGCGAAAGGCGCAAGATTCAGTCGTACATCCGGGTGTGTCGTCCTTGGGGTAAAAATATAGGATAACAGCTTTTTTGCCGCGAAAATCTTGGAGGCTAACTGTTGAGCCGTTTTGGGCAGGTAGAGTAAAATTAGGAGCGGTATCTCCAACTTTGATTGCCATAGCGAGTGATGGTAATGACTTAACAAAATTTTAACTTGTATTCGAGTCTATAAATTTTGCTTGCTTACCTGCATCAAGCGGGGTAGCTTAGATACTCATCTAATATTAAAATTCCACCTATGCGCCTGACTTCACTGGATGTTTTTCGCGGCATTACCATCGCTGGAATGATTCTCGTCAATATGGCGGGAGTTGCAGATGATGTATATCCTCCCTTAGCCCACGCCGATTGGCACGGTTGCACACCAACTGACTTGGTATTTCCCTTCTTTCTGTTCATTGTCGGTGTGGCGATGACTTTCTCGTTGTCAAAGTACACTGAAGGTAATAAACCAACCTCAACTGTTTACTGGCGGATATTGCGCCGTGCTGCCATTCTTTTTGCCTTGGGATTGCTACTAAATGGCTTTTGGAATCAGGGTATTTGGACTTTTGATTTGAATAGCATCCGAATTATGGGGGTGTTACAGCGCATTAGTATTACCTATCTGCTGGCTTCTTTAATAGTTCTCAACCTCCCGCATAAAGGTCAATGGATACTGGCAGCAGTGCTACTCATCGGCTACTGGCTAACGATGATCTATCTACCAGTGCCCGATTATGGTGCGGGAGTTTTAACGCGGGAAGGTAACTTTGGCGCTTATATTGACCGCCTGATTATTCCCAAAGCACATTTATACAAGGGTGATGGTTTCAACTTTATGGGAGATCCAGAGGGACTTTTCAGTACTATTCCTGCGATAGTAAGCGTCCTCAATGGCTACTTTACTGGACAATGGATACGCAGCCAACCTGTACAGTCACGCACAAGTATAGGCTTAGGATTATTTGGAATTGGTTGCTTAATTATCGGTTGGGCGTGGGGGTGGACATTCCCCATCAATAAAAAGCTGTGGACAAGTTCCTATGTAATCTTCACCAGCGGTTGGGCGTTACTTTTGCTAGCAGCTTGTTATGAACTTATTGAAGTCCGGTTGAATCGTCGCTGGAGTAAACCTTTTGAAATTATGGGCTTAAATGCGATCGCTCTTTTCGTTCCATCCGTTTTGTTGATTAAAATCTTAGTGAAAACCACTATTGGCACAGGCAAAGACGCTCCCAGTACCTACAATTGGATTTACCAGAATTATTTCGCATCTTGGGCGGGAGTCCTGAATGGTTCCCTGTTATTTGCCATAGTCACTGTGTTGTTGTGGTGGGCTGTTGGTGTTCTGATGTATCGACAAGGTTGGTTTCTCAAAGTGTAATATGATATCCGGCAAATCACCCGTAATATGTCGCTTCTCTTTCTCAGGACTTAGGCACAGGTAACGGAAAATTGAACCACAGAGGACGCAGAGAAGCCAGTGCGTTGAGCGGGTTAAGAGACTTGTTCGCTCTTAGCGTTCCCGTAGGGTAGCAACTGGCGCGACACGGAGGAATCAGAGTTTGAGAGGTTTTTTGCATAAGTCCTAGTATTAAGTAATCAATTTTTAACACTCAAGGAACAAAGACTATCGCAGCGTTATCTATACTCTTGATCAACTCATTTCCGTTCTTCTTAAAGAACTGATCGAAGTTCTGATGTCTGACAACAAGCCGCTTTTCAAATTCTGAATAAAGAAGCGTCTACAAACTTCTCTGTGTATTGAAAATTCTTATTTATTCTAATTCACTAAATTAATCCATAGAAAAAATTGTGAGGTAATTAATGCATCGCATTAGATTTTGGGTATTTTTGCTACTTACCCTAATATTCGGCTGCTCAAATCAAGTGTTTCAATCTAACCCAGCAGTAGTTAAACCAGCCAGTCCAACTTTATTAGCAAAAGCAAGTTACCTTTCACCGTTGGAACAACAGGTAATTGTTGAAACAAATAAAGTACGGACGAATCCCAAAGCATATCTCCCGATTATCGAAAAATATAGAAAGCGCTTCCAAGGGAATCAAGTCAAAATTTCTAAGAATCGCTATTTGCGAACTCAAGAAGGAGTTGAAGCAGTCGATGAAGCGATCGCATTTCTGAAATCAGCACGTCCTGTGGGAGCGTTGAGTGCCTCTAAAGGTATGTCTTTAGGAGCAAAAGACCATGTTAAAGACCAAGGCCCAAAAGGTGCCACAGGTCATGATGGTAGCGATGGTAGCAACCCCTTTACTCGCATCAATCGCTATGGTGCATGGCAAACAACCGCAGGTGAAAATATCAGTTATGGCCCAAACACTGCCCAAGATATCGTTATGCAGTTAATTATTGATGATGGTGTGCGCGATCGCGGTCATAGAAAAAACATTTTTAACGGCGCTTTTAAAGTGTCTGGCGTTGCTTATGGAACTCACAAATCATATAGAACAATTTGTGTAATTGACTACGCTGGAGGGTATAGGGAAAAATAATTTGAGGTTAGGAATATACTTGGCTATTAGAAAGATACTGTTGGTCAATTCTCTCTTTTGTTAAACCCTTCACCTCTAAAACCCTAGTTTAGTGTCGCTTTCCCGCCCTGCAATAAATTACGGGCTAATAGCTAAAGTACGTTTCAACGCACTGAAATTCCAGAAATTAAGATGGCTTGGGGTTGATGAGTTAGACCCCCTATCAATTCGCCAACAGTATCTTAGGAATTGCAGCTACACAAACAGGAGCTACACCTGCGTGGGCTAAGAGAAAATAAACAAGGGGTGAAATCCCCTTGTTTTAACCCGCGCAGACGGGTAAAGCCCCGTGTATATGTGGTTTCTAACCGCCTATTTAGCTATTCCTGTGGAACCCAAGCACCATGAAATCCATAAGGCACCCGTTGAGGAATTATCACCCGTGCTACAGGTTCAGCGGTCACATCTTGGGCATTCACTACTACTAATTCTGAAGTGTTTGAATTGTGATCGTGGAGGAAAGTCACAAGCCAACCATCATCCTCAGCAATTGCACCAGGACGCGGCGCAAACACAGCTTCACCACCATAGCGCCCCTGTGCGAATTTATGGATTTGGGACTGTCCACTGCTGAAGTCGTACTTAATTATCCCTTCAAATAGAGGCAGGGGACTATTCGCCATTTTGTTGGTGTAGCCATATCGGGTTTGTCGCCCCAATAGATTTTCGTTGACGCGGGGAAATTCTGAAGCTACATCGTCTAACATTTCTTCACGCACTGTCCCCGTACTGAGGTTAAACCGCCAGCGATACAAACGGGGGATATCTACTTCTGGATCGTTGGGTTGTGAATCACTAGAACTCAAAACACCAGTAGAACTCATCCGACAGGCAATCAGCACTACTTCGTCTCCCTCTTCGTAGGCGTTAAGCGTATGGAAGACGTAGCAAGCAGGACTCTCAAACCAGCGGATATTACTGTTGTCACCGTGACGTGGTAAAATGCCAAAACGACTGGGGCGATCGCGCTCAAACATCATCACAGGTTCTCCGCGTTGCGCTCGCTCGGCGCTAAAAGTCAGCGGCAAATCCATAAAAACTGTGTAGTTTTCAGTGATGGCGAAATCGTGCATCATCACTCCTATTGGCAGGTCAATTGGCACTGTCCGCAACAGTTCGCCTTGTGCTGAAACCACACTATATTGCAGGTACGGTGGCGTAAACACAGAGTAGCCAAAGAAGATCATTTCACCCGTCACCGGGTCTACCTTGGGATGGGCTGTGAAGGCAGAAACTAGCTTGCCATTATAGGTGTACTCGCCAATAGTGTCTAATTCAGGAAGCTTGATGGCGTGAGGACTACCTCCCTCATTTAGCGCCAACATCTGACCAGCGTGCCACACTAAAGCAGTATTGGCGGTGTTTTTGCGGGGGCCGTGGGGGTTATCCATCTGCCGTGGTTCCAACAACCCACTCCAGAGAGCCTTACCCGCTTCTCGTTCTTTTTTCCATCCGGCTGTTTGGACGTAGCGGTTACGATAAGTAGCTACGCAGTTGCTAATTCGCACACCATGCAACATCCCATCCCCGTCAAACCAGTGATATTCACCAATGGGTGCCCATTGAGGGTTAGGGCCATTTCGGACAAACATCCCGGATAGGTCAGAGGGTAATTCACCAATGACTGGCAATTTGTCGGTGGTGATTTCTTCATGGATTGGAGCAAAATTGTGATCGAGATACGGATTGACTGCTATTGTTACCATTGTTTGATTTATGATAGTTACAGAAAAACGAGCTAGAGCCAATCATTCTAGAGAAGGCGGCTAAAAAGAAATCCCGGTAGCTTTACTATTAGGAAGTGTCAAAGAATCTGGTAATGTGATGCATATGGCTTTTGGTGATTGATAACACTGATCGCTATCTTCAACCAATCAATATAAATCTGTTCTCTTCGGATCACCAACTCCAGCACGAGCCTTTGCATCACTTGCTCACGGTTGGCAGACTCATCACCGACTGATGGCAAATCGATAGTTTCACATTCAACAAGCTTTTTGCTTCGAGCCGTCACTTGTTGCTCCAGTAGGTGAATAATGGTTTCATTCGACAACTGATCTGCAAAATGCAACTGGAGGAGCAAAGGTTCTCGGATAGTTGGCAAGGGCTGATGAGTCCCAAGCCATCGAACGAATTCGGCTTTCCCCGGCTCCGTCACACTGTAGACTTTGCGGTTGGGGCGATCGTGCTGAATCTCAATTTTACAGATAATCCAGCCTTGCTCAACTAGCTTATCGAGAGTTCTGTAAATTTGTGCCTGGTCTGCTGGCCACAAATGGGCAATACATTGATCAAAGCAGCTCGTTTTGAGGTCATAGCCCGTCATTTCTTGCTGCTGAAGAAGACCTAGAATTACATATGCTAGGGACATTAAGACAGTTTTCCCATAATTGACATTTTCTCGATAGGTTCTACACTATATACTTGTTATAAGTTTATGCTAATATATGATTAATCGAATATAAGATATAACGGCTATAAAAAGATATGTTGACTATAATGCTTCTTAGCAAGGAAACCAAATATATGAACTGAGGTTGGGCAGATGGCTAATGGTGCTATTTGCACAAGACAGTCAGGAAGTGGCAATGGATGTTGAGTGCCGCTCTCATACCCCTACAATACAAGCAAGTTACGTGAAGCGTCTTGTTGGCGCAGCTCTCGTAGAGAAGATGAAGGGAAGGGAGAAGGAGAAGTTCTGATCAGAGCGGCAAGCCTCTTGGTGAGCGTCTACGCCACCATTGGATATGCTATTCATCGCTAGCGTATCACTCAACAAACCAGTTGTTGGCTACAGTCTATTCGTGATGAATACGACGCAGAAATTATTTAGGCCATCGAAGACTATTGTAACGAAAGGATGGATAACATTGACTTCTAACACACTTTCACAAAGAATACGTCAACATCAATATCTGCGTGATTTACGAAATAAATTACTCCACCTTCACAAGATGTTGCTAGAGACAGAACGCATTGCCTACGAACAGGTTAGTGGACGAGTATCAAGCGGAGAACTACTTCAGCTCGTCATCGCTCATGAACAATTTGCTTGGCTACATCGCATTTCTGAGGTGGTTGTGCAAGTTGATGAAATGCTCGAAGCAGATGAACCGATAGCGCTGGACAATTTTGAAAAGTTGATTGCTGATGTCCGCACGCTGATTGTACCGTTAGAGACGGGCAATACCTTCGAGAGAAAGTATTACAACGCTCTCCAGCGGGAACCTGGTGCTGTGTTGGCACATGCGGAGATATCAAGATTTCTCATGACTAAGGTTTAAGAGTAACTGAGAGCAATTTTCAATAGCCACACAGCAGATTTTATCTGAATTGACCACAGTAAGTAGGATAGGCATTGCAATGCCTATCCTATTATGACGAACTGTTGGCTGTAGTCTACGTAATTTAAAACCGCTGTAATACCTAACTTTTCACAGGAAGTCCTGTTGTATTTGATAACGTAGTCAATACAGAGGAGAAGCTTTGCGTAGGCATAGCCCGCTGCAGGCATCGCTAGCCACCCTTACAACCAACATTCCGCACTTCAAGATGTAATACATCAATATCAAGAATATTTCCTAATAATCCTCAACTATTAAGTATTAATACTAACAATTATTGGGGATTTGTGATTGCTATTTAACCACCATTAGCTAGATGTTGGAAATCTTTTTGTATTACACGATGAAGTGCGGAATGTAGGTCTAATAGCTTATTACATTTGCATGGAGCGATAAACCAAAGGTAGGGGTGAATCCAAGTTTTCCTGATTTGCCTGCTTTGTGACTGTAGTAATCAGGTGATGGTGTGGTGACAGATGACAGACAGGATCAGTGGCAGCAGCATTGTTCGTCAGAAGTAACGCTTGGCAACGGCAACCACCAAAATCAAGCTGGTGGCGATCGCAACTTTGGCAAGGCTCAGGCATCCATTCTGTTCCCCGGAAGCGATTAAAAGCAGGTGATTCAAACCAAATCCAATCTAGTGAATGGTTGCGGACGTTAGCAAATTCTAGTTCTGGAATAGAACTGGCGGCTTGGCAAGGTAACACATCGCCATTGGGAGCGATCACTAAAGCTCGGTGACCCCAGCCACCCATACATGGTTTGGGATAATCTTCATAGTAGTCTGGAAGCACATATAAGATGCCCATTGGGCAGATGTTGCGCTCTCTAGCTAATGCCACTGCGGCATCTGCTCGTTCTAGCTGCTGGCGCGTGGGTAGTAAAACAGTACGGTTACGATATGCCCAGCCATAATACTGAGTGTTCGCTAATTCAACTCGGTCTGCTTTTAAAACCTCACACAGCTCTAAAATCTCCTCAATCCTGTCTAGGTTTTGCCGATGTAGAACAAAATTAAGTGTCAGCGGGAAACCCAAAGCTTTTACTAATCTTGCTGCCTCTAGTTTTTGCTTAAAAGAGGGAGTTCCAGCAATATAGTCTGACTCAGCAGCACGACTATCTTGGATACTAATTTGTACGTGCTCGAGTCCGGCATCACGCAGCTGTGTAGCTCGTTCTGGAGTTAACAGCGTCGCAGCAGTAATTAAAGTGGTATATAGTTCAGCTTTGGCTGCTGCTGCCACAATTAATTCTAGGTCTTTTCGTAGCAGTGGTTCGCCGCCGGTTAAGCCAAGCTGTAACACACCCAAGTTCGAGGCTTGCTGAATCACTCGCAACCAATCCTCGGTGGAAAGTTCTTGACGATACTGGTGATCGCCATAATTAAGCGGGTTGGAGCAGTACGGACAACGCAGTGGGCAGCGATATGTCAATTCTGCAATCAAGCTTAAAGGTCTATCAGTCGTCATTGTTAGTAACAGTGCTTAGTTTAAATCTGCTCCACTTGAGAAATTACTCTTTTCAGTTGGAGGTAAAGGTTCTGGTTCTATTCCCTCTACAATTAATAGTCCTCGTTTACTAACTCGAGACAGCAGATGGCGTACGTCCTCTACCACATTTTCGCCCTGGTACTGTTTCTGCAACTCTGCTGCGATCGCATTCAAAGTTCGCTCACCGTTACAAAGTGCTAGAATTGCTGCTGCTGTGGAGTTTAATTGTAATGCCCCTTCTGGAATTAGGAGCCAATGCTGCTTTCTCAGGTCATCCCAGCGTAAACGCACACCACGAACTAAGCGCGGTCGGGCATGATTCTCTATAGTACTCATTTAATTCGTAATTCGTAATTAGGAAAATCAAAACCCAATGCTCAATGCCCCTATTCCCTATACCCTTCTTGAGGTCTAGTATCGCCCTGTTCAATCGCCTCTAACTGGCTCCACAACAAATTGCACTTGAATACTAAAGCCTGTACTGCTCGTTCCTGAGCCTCATGAGTCCTACAGTGTTTGAGGACTTGCTTGAGGGCATATTGAGCATCTCTGGGTGCTTGCGAAAGACGGGCCCGGAAGTAGTCAAATCCAGCAGGATCGATCCACGGGTAATGCTGTTCTAATGCAACTAAGCGGACTCGAATTGCATCTGGGCCAAACAGTTCAGTCAGTGATGCAGCCACTGCCTCAATCCAAGGTCGAGTGCGACAAAAGTTAATGTAGGCATCCACTGCGTATTGAACTCCTGGCAGTACATGCTGGTCTTCTAAAAGTTCCTGACGAGACAATCCTACAGCTTTACCGAGTTTTAACCATGCCTCAATACCACCTTCGCCCTCACCTTGACCATCATGATCAATGATGCGTTGAATCCATTCCCGTCGCACTTCTAAATCAGTGCAGTTTGACAAGATAGCAGCATCTTTAAGGGGAATACTTTTTTGATAGTAAAATCTATTTGCTACCCAGCGCCGTACTTCTGTTGGCGTTAAATCACCACTGTTCATCCTTGCATGAAATGGATGCAGATGATGATAGCGACGATGTTGCGATCGCAATACAACCTCTAGTTCTGTCTGAGTCCACGGGAGAGGTTCTTTAACTAATTCCAACACGCTTTTTCTTACACCTCAAAATTATAATTCGATGGTCAGACCATCGTAACCAACTTCTATTCCTGCGGCTTCAACAATTTTGCGTTCCTCTGAATCAGGTAAAAGGATTGGGTTAGTGTTGTTGATATGAACGAGAATTTTCCGAGGACGGCTCAGTTTAGCAAGGCTTTTTAAACTAGTGTTAAGGGGTAAATGTCCCATATCACGTGCTTGAAGATTTGATATTCCTAAAGCCAACAACTCATCGTTCTGCCAGCAAGTGCCATCTACTAAAATGCAGTCACTAGACTCAAACCGCTCTAGGATTTTTTCGTCAAGTTCAGCTAAACCTGGAGCATACGTAGCAACTTTGCCAGTTGTGCGATCGCGAAATGTCAAACCTATAACCCAAACTCCATCTAAATTTGTCTGATGACGCATATATTTTGGTGGTTTGGCTGCTAGCGGAAATACCTCCACTTCCAAACCATCTGCTCCATTCAACCCCAGGTTTATAGGTAGATGAGGTTCAATTACAGACCATTCCACACCACAATAGCTTGCTAACGTAGACAGCAGGGGATAACCGTCTGTCAGAGCCTTACGTACTGTTTCTGTACCGTAGACGCGCAGCTTTTCCGTAGATTCTCTGAGGATAACCAGGCCAGTGGTATGGTCAATCTCTGCATCAGTTAACAATACACCAGCGATCGGGCTTGACCGAATTGTAGACGGTTGTCCTTCCCGCAATTTCTCCAATTGCGGACGTACATCTGGAGAGGCATTGACCAAAAACCAGGGCTGATTGTTTTTCCTCACCGCAATTGATGACTGGTTCAGCCAATTTACACCTGTACAACTTGTGCGGACTGCTTGGCAATTGGGACAGTTACAATTCCATTGAGGAAAACCACCACCTGCGGCAGTACCAAGAATTTTTAGGAACATAAGAACAAAAAGCAGGTAGAGGTTTTAATTGGGCAATTAAACTTAGTATTGACAATTATTGCCCATGCAGAATGTATGTGGTAATTTCCATACACAAGTCAAACTCATCAAAATCTGGTTTTTCCCAATCAATTGCTGACTTAATATTTGGAGGATGAAATGAGGTTCTAGCAGAGACATCCTCATTTAATTTTGAGCTATTGCTTTCGTGCTTTTGCATAGAGGAATTGTTGGTTTCGCGAATCATTAGGGACACCTCTTGAAATAAATGTTCAGTTGTTAATTTGGCCTGCAATTAATTTTGGTAAGTTTAATTACTATTTGTCTTATTTGCTGGCTCAAAATTTCTTTGCTTTAGACTAAACCGTGTTACGCAAGAAACACACAGTATTTTTACTAGTATTTGATCATTTTTTATGATACGTAACAGTAAAAATTCGTTTGGAAAGTTGGAGATACGCTAAAAAATTTCTCTCAGTATATGCTGCTATAACACACATCTTGCATCTAACCAAGCAAATCCGTAAAAGGCGAATTTGGAAAGGGATGACCGAATAATTATTAATTTATAATTCATCATTAAAGAATGGGTAAAGAGCCGCTCAGTGAATTAAAATTTCAGTGGTCAACTTTCGCAGTGGAGAGTTCAGAGTTAACACTGATTTAAATTATCAATTATCAATTATGAATTATATTGACTATAGCCCTGCAAACCACTCATAGCCCTGATCCTCCCAATAGCCTTTAGTAGGTGACAAATTGCTGACGAAGGTAATTTGAGTCACCCACTTGCTTTGCTTGTAGCCTAATTTAATTGGGGATGCTAGGCGGATCGGCGCACCATTATCAACTGATAAAGGTTGTCCATTCTTTTGATAAGCCATGAGAGTTTGTGGATGGATAGCAGAGGCCAGATCCCAGCTTTCATAATAGCCATCAGCAGATTTGAAGTAGACATAGCGGACGTTTGACTTAGGCTGTACCAGCGCTACTAAGTCTCGTAATCGCACGCCTCCCCATTCAACGATCGCAGCCCAGCCTTCAACACAGATATGCCGAATTACCATTGAAGTCAAGGGAAGTTTTTGAATATCTGCCATGCTCAATTGCATCGGATTACTAACCTCGCCATCAATCCTCAGCCGAAACTGCGCCGGATCAATTTGCGGGGTGAAGTCAAAGGTATTTATCAGCAATTTGTCTGCTTCTATGGCACTGACAGGAAATTCTGGTACAGGTTTTTGAGTTAGCAGGAGTGCTTCAAGACGTTGGTTTAGTGGCTCAGATATTTGCCACACATTATCTGAGAACAAATTTGTCCCACAGCCACCTAGAAGAAAGCCTACTCCTGAAAGTCCAGATAGTTGCAGTAACCGCCGACGGGATAGGGTGCGTTTGGGAAGAATCAGACTCATATAACCTCTACAGGAACATAGACTTAACTAGACGGATGCTTCCTACCTTCAGAGCAAGTAAGGAATGAGCAATTGTAAACAGTATGACTGTGGGAACAGTGATAAAGTGAACAGTGCGGAGATTTTGCCAACTACCAAACAGCCCGGAAAGCCAATGTAGTTGGGCAGGTTTGTACATCGCCAAACCACTCAAGATTGCCAGCAGCAGCACTGGAATGATCGCAGTATAAACTAGCCGATGCCATGCGTAATTCTTGCGCTTTGGGTTCTGGCTGACTTGCAATGCTTTTAAGTCACCGCGATCGGCAAACCGACGCTGCCAACGACGAGTTATAAAGATATAAAGTCCATACCAAAGTAAGTTTAGCGAAAACAGCCACATAGCAGCAAAATGCCAATGTCTGCCACCCCCTAGCCAACCTCCCAGCAACAGAATGTCAGGAAAATGCCAACCTTCACGCCCGCCAAATACCGGATTAGCATTATAGATTTGCAGTCCGCTAGTGATCATCAAGATGAGACTGATGATATTAATCCAGTGAAAGGTCTTTGAAAGGAAAGTCTGACTTGGTGTTGAGCGGACTTTGCGTTTAGATGAGGTCATACCAATTTTGGATTTTGGATTTTGGATTTTTAGATTGTTCTCAGTCAGACTTTTGGATTTGAGATTTTTAAGTAGTTGGACAGAATTAATTACACAATGTCATTGCAAGCGAGGCAATTCGCTTCGCTCACAATGACGGTAAATATTTTTATACTTATATTGTTCCCAGTTAGAGTTTCGGATTGGGTCTTCTAATCCAAAATCTAAAATTGGCAATCTAAAATTGGCACGTCTCACAGAGGTTGAGTAGGAAAGAATGGAGCTAGCCAAAGTTGTATCTGCACATCCCAACCGAGAAGAATAGCAATTGCTGTCGCTGCAATCGCTACGCCACCTACGCGCTGCAACGCTGCACTATGAGAGCGGAGATTGAGGATTCGTTTACTGAGTATTCGCCCACCGTAGGCGATCGCTAACAGAGGCAAACCTGCTCCGATTCCATAAGCAACCAGTAGCCCAAAAGCACCTGCGACTTGATGATTAACTGCTGCTAGGACTAAAATTCCTCCTAAAACCGGCCCAGCACAGGGAGTCCACAAAAGCCCCAACTGAGTTCCTAGCCAAAACTCTCCCATAAGTCCGATTCGTCGAGGTTTTTTGGCCCAATTGCCAACTGGGATGTAAGTAAATATTCGGTAACTCCAAGTAGGAAAAATTGCGAGTAATCCCAAAAATAAAAGGAGTGCGATCGCTACATTCCGTAATAAATTAGCCAAGCCTGTAAACCAGCTTGCTGTTACACCGAGTAAACTACCTGCTAGTGCAAAACCAGCGATTAATCCTGTTACTAGTGCTACTGGGCCGTAAGTATGCGATTGGAGCGATCGACCTAATAGCACTGGTAAAATCGGTAAAACACAGGGTGAAAGCACATTCAAAACTCCCCCTAGTAAAGCCAGACTAATTGATAGAGTAGAAGTCGTCATAATTCCTTCTATTCCAATAGCTGACGGATAGTTTGCTCTATTTTTTCATATGCTCCTTCCCCAATATGGTCATATTGTAGTAAACCCTGGCGATCGGTCAAAAACATGTGAGGCCAATACTGATTTTCATAAGCGTTCCAAGTTTTATATTCGTTATCAACTGGAACCGGATAAGTAATTTGGTGTTGTCGTAGCGCCTTTTTTATATTGTTCGGATCTCGCTCAAAGGCAAACTCTGGTGTGTGGATGCCAATCACCTTCAGTCCCTGCAACTCATACTGCCGATGCCATCTAGTGATGTAGGGCAGGGTACGCTGGCAGTTAATACAAGCAAAAGTCCAAAACTGGATTAAAACAACACTACCTTTGAGGTCAGCGATCGACAAAGGTGTAGAATTAAGCCACTGACTTATACCCTGAAACTCTGGTAAACTCTTGCCTGCTGGAGGTTTCACTACAATAGTTTCCGAGCCTTGCGTATTGTCATGATTTACAGGAGAGATAGAAGGGGCATTCACTTTTCTAAAGTTGGGAAAAGCTGTTGTGGCTGCACCGATTCCGACAACCCCTAACCCAAGGTAAAAAAGCAACTGACGCCGGCGGAGCAGGTTGTGATTCATCGGAATTTCTCCTGTTGAGGTCAAAGCGCCAAAATATAGGGATTAGAATCAGGATTTTCCTGGTAACCAGTTCCTAGTACTCAGTAGAAGAAAAGTGAGATGCAAAGCTAGTTGTGACTAGGGCTTGTTGGAAGCAGGCGATTTCATAGCACCGCCAGCTTTATCTTTACCCATAGCATCGCCAGCTTTATCTTTGCCCATAGCACCGCCAGCTTTATCTTTACCCATAGCATCGCCAGCTTTATCTTTACCCATAGCATCGCTAGCTTTATCTTTGCCCATAGCATCGCCAGCTTTATCTTTACCCATAGCATCGCTAGCTTTATCTTTGCCCATAGCATCGCCAGCTTTATCTTTACTCATCGCAGGAGAGGCTTCAGGAGCTATTTGATTGTTGGTTGCAGGAGTGCTAGAGCAAGCAGTGAGACTAGTAGTTAAAATCAGACCAGCAATTAAAGAAAGTGTTTTCCAGTTCATAGTCTTCTTTCGTCCTTTGGATAGTTATTTTTGTATTGATTGATTCAGAGGAAACTAAGCTACAAGCAGATTTATAAAGGCTATTGGGGTAAAGAAGATGCCTTCTTGTAGAGGACTCCATCAGACTTTTGCTACTGATGTTTTTGCTACTGATGTTTGAGTTATCCCGAACATCCAAAGTATCTCAGTTAGGACTGAGAGCTTATTGAAACTAAGCCATGATTTTCATAAATTTATGCCTTGAGAAAATTTAGTTTATTCTCAGCATTTTCTCAGGCAATCATGGTAGCTCAAAGCCAGAACTTAATTTACAGCGTATTGCAGGTAAATTAAGTATACGGGTAGGGGGACAACATGTTGTCCCCCTATGATGATCTGTACCTCACCTTGGCGTAGCCTAAGAAGAGAAGTTGCAATCTGCTGTAAGTATTCTCTCAGCAAAACCTCATTCTGGAGTCAATACACTTGGGTTAGTGCCAAAAACCTTAAACTGTGTAGGTTGGGTTGAGGAACAAAACCCAACATTTGTCGTGCTTTGTTGGGTTTCACTCCGTTCAACCCAACCTACAATTATCCTTAACCCAAGCGTGTTGATTCTGAAGTGAATGAACGCAACTTAGCATAATTAGGAATGGCTTCATTGCACTGATGTTATTGTGACTAGACCCAGAAGTCCACATCGCCTAATCCACAAAGTTTCAGAACAAACATATTTCTGGCTAGCTATCCTGAACTTTGGAACATCTAGTGCAATCATTCAAAAGCTCACAAAAATTAATACCTAAAACTTCATAGGCGATGCCTACGGTGTCAAGCTACGCAATCCAATTTCTTTGTGTAATATTTTGTTAGTGAATAACCTGTGCGCTTTGATGCTTCTGATAATAATCTATGGGCAACAAAGGAACAAAGCGGCTTTTAAGCAAGTATTGGAAATATTTATGCAAATCTGACCATCATGTAAGGCTAACTAGCGATTAAGGTGGGCACTGTTACCCACCCTAACATTCTAACTTGCTACTGCCTCAGCAGGGGCTGCCTCAACAGCAGCTACAGGTGAGTAAACACTAACTTTTTTACGGGTTTTGCCCTTTCTCTCAAACGTTACAACACCGTCGATTAAGGCAAACAGAGTGTCATCACTACCAATACCGACGTTGTTACCAGGGTGAAACTTAGTACCGCGCTGACGCACAAGAATGTTTCCTGCACGTACAACTTGACCACCATAACGTTTGACACCCAGACGTTGGGCATTAGAATCACGACCGTTGCGTGTACTACCTGTTCCTTTCTTATGAGCCATGATTTCCTCTTGTGTATCTACTTCTTTTTATTATTCAGCAGCGGTTTCAACTTCTTCAGCAGGAGTGTCATCTGCAACGGGGGTTTCTTTCTCCGTTTCTCCTTGGGCAGCAAACACTGCACCATTAAGGGTGATGGAGTCAATCATAAGTCTGGTAATTTCTTGACGATGCCCCCGCTTTTTGCGGGTTTTCTTTTTCGGCTTCATCTTGTATACCAGGACTTTACGACCCCTGAAATGTCGCATTACAGTCCCTTCTACAGTCGCCCCTGTCACTAGTGGCTGTCCAATGCTGACTTCGCCATCATGCTGCACCAGTAATACGGAGTCTATTGTAACTTTTTCATCTGGTTCGGTCGTCAGCAGTTCAATGTCGTAAAACCGCCCTGGCTCTACTCGTATTTGTTTGCCGCCAGTTTCAATAATTGCGTAGGTCATGGAATTGTCCTTAAGGTTGCCGTACAGGTAGCTGGTTTTTATCTCCAGTAAAGAAGCTTTTGCCAGCTTTTGTAATATGTCTACCTGATCCGAGCAGGAATTAGACAGACAATCTAATATCCTATTTTATTAACACGTGTCAAGTCAAGCTTTCATTTACCAAAAGCCGTCATAGGCGACCACCCATCCAAAAAATGTAAGATGCATTTACAATTCAGAATTAATGCTTTTTAGTTAAAGACTGCTTCCATCTTAGGGCTGACTTTTACAAATTAGTAAAAATATTTAGACTAAAACTTATACTTTCTTGTCAAAATCCACACATTTTCCTTCATTGTTTTAAAATTAAACTTACACGCTTAATTTAAAAGTTCTTCACAGAATTTAGTGAATCCACAGGAGTCAAATTACTACATTCAAACCTGATATTTTAAACAGGAGATAGACTGTCATGACACAGCAAAATGCTACCCGACTTTTTCAAGCCGTAAAACAAGATCAAGCATTACAGCAAAGACTCAAAGCAACAGCTGATCCAGAAGCCTTCATCAAGATTGCTCAAGAGCGTGGCTATATTTTCACCATCGAAGAACTGGACAGTGAAATCAACAAATTGTCTGAAGAAGATTTAGCCGCCATTGTCAATCCAGGATGGGGGATTAGACGTCACATTAATCCTAGATAATTTCCACTCTAGGAAACCGAAAGTATAGAAACAACTGAATTGACAAGTTTTGCTCCTCAAGGGGATACCGTTGCATCATCTCTTTTAGGGGCATTTCTGTTAAACTAAGCAACTCTGTTACCAAAACTGCTCTTTTTCATAACTGGACATGAGACTTTCCACTTCATCTGCTTACTTAATAATTTGGCATTTTTCATATAGCAATTCTATTTGATTTTGTTCAGATTGCAAGGCTCAGATCCCTGATTTCTTTAAGAAATCGGGGATCTCATTGTTCACGAATGATTAAGTAGGGTTATATGTACCCATCTTCATCTGTCTTTGTGCTGTGGCAGTATCTATGCAATATCTGAAGAGAGTTAAAAATCCTTTCTCTGCTTTCCATCTCCCCACCTGCTTAACTCATGAGTTAGGATGACTATATTTTAATCAGGTGATATGAAAAGAATAGAAGTTGAGCAAAGAACTATTTTAATTGGTTTGGCAGGTAGCCACGGTTATGGTTTAAATCGTCCAGATTCAGACTTTGATTATCGGGGAGTATTTATCGCACCCAAAAGGTACTACTTGGGATTTGATCAGATAGAACAAAAAGATGCTGGGTGGGATGAACCAGGTATATTTCCATTTATAGATGGCAACAAAGACACAGTTATATATGAATTAAGAAAAATTCTCCAGTTATTAGCGGGCGCAAATCCCAATGTTTTAGAATTGCTCTGGTTAAATAACTATCCCTTTTTAAGCGCAGTCGGACAGCATTTAATTAATCATAAACAGTTATTTTTGAGTAAGAAAGTAAAACATACTTACACTGGTTATGCCTTTGCCCAAATCAAAAAGATGGAAAGTCATCGGAAATGGTTGTTAAAGCCACCGCAAAAAAAACCAATTCCATCTGACTTCGCCATAGAAGACGAAGCACCCCTCAGCAAAGATGAGCTAAATGCTTTTCTGGAATATCTTTATAACTTAATCAGAGGACGGATTGAGTTTTTGGAAGAAACAGAACAATTATATCAATTGCTGACAGCAGATATTGATTTTAAAGGAGTGTTAAAACAATATACTTTACCTGATGAAACTTTGGAATATACTCAACAGTTAACCAATAGCCGTAAAGATTTTATCCGCCTGCTTCAGAAAAGCCAAAATTATCAAATAGCTTTAAGAGAATGGAAAGCTTACTTATCTTGGCAGGAAAATAGAAATCCGGCTAGGGCAGAAATGGAAAGAAAGTCGGGTTATGACCTCAAACATGGGATGCACTGCATTAGATTGTTACGCAGTGGAGTAGAAATATTGCGGCGAGGTGAAGTAATTGTAGATCGGAGAATAGCTGATGATATTGAGGATTTAAAAGCTATTTTAAAGGGTGAATATTCTTATGAGCAGGTGATGAAAATGGCAGAAGATTTGGTAGCAGAAATGGAAATTGTTTACGAACAATCTGCTCTACCTCACAAACCTGATTTGGAGCAAATTAATGAATTGTGTATGGAATTGGTGGAAATGCAGAATTGGTAAATGAAAAAGAGACGCGATTAATCGCGTCTGTACAAGAGTTAGGAGTTTCTAATTAATTTTTCACTCATAACTCATAACTCATAACTAATTTTATAGAGTGTACATTAAGTCAGCAAAGCCATAGAGGCTGATGATAAGTAATAGAAATGCTGTTAGTTGGGTAATTCGCGTCTGGGGTGAGGGGGCGATCGCTTCCCGCACTAAGATGGAAATAGATGCGCCAACTACTAAGCTCAAACCTAAAATTAAATATGGTCTGTCGGGTAAAATACTCGCTATTGCCAGCATAGCGATCGCTAATAAGAGCATCAATAATTCTACAAACCTGGGTGGGTTGTATTGGCTAGATAGAATAAAGCTGTTGAACCAAAAAGACCAAAATCTCATAGGCAGTGTTGAATGTCGAGTTAGGAGTTAGGAGTAGAGACGCGATTAATCGCGTCTGTACAGGAGTTATGAGTAGAGCGTGATTAATCGCGTCTGTACAGGAGTTATGAGTAGAGCGCGATTAATCGCGTCTGTACAGGAGTTATGAGTAGAGACGCAATTAATCGCGTCTGTACAGGAGTTAGAAGTTAGGGGTTGTGAGTTATATAGTCAGTGCTGAGTGAGGAATTAAAGTTGTGAGTTCTCAAGCAGCTTTCCATTCAAAATTCTTAACTCCTAACTCCTAACTTCTAGCCCCTAACTCCTCACTCCTAACTTTTAACCCCTAGCCCCTAATTTTTGACCTGTGCCATTTTTTTGTGCAGTATCACTTTCTGGTAGTTCGACGCCAAAGACGCGGCTAAAAGCTTTAGCGACTTTGTAGCCCGAATCAATCGATTCTAAGGGGTCTTTTCGCAGTCTGTGACGCAAGCATAGCGTAATTACGCGGTGGATATCATCAACTGTAACTTCAGCGCGTCCTTCAAATGCTGTTAAGGCTTTGGCGGCACGGTTACTAACGATATCACCCCGCAAACCATCTACATCCAGTTCTGAGCAGACTTCAGAAATTTTCACCCGCAGATCATAGTCAATGTTCACTTCTGGCAAAAGCTGTTGAGCATTGACAATTTGCTCTTGCAATGCTTCTTGCTGGGGTTTGTACTTTTCAAAAAATACTGGAGGATTTTGGTCAAAATCCGCCCGTTGTTCCACGATTTGCACCCGCAACACTGGTTCTTTGACTGTGTGAATTTCTGCGTGCATCCCAAAGCGATCGAGCAGTTGGGGGCGTAGTTCGCCTTCTTCAGGGTTTCCAGAACCCACAAGAACGAAACGCGCTGGGTGACGGATAGAAATACCTTCCCGTTCTACAGTGTTCCATCCACTGGCAGCAGAGTCGAGTAGCACATCTACAAGGTGGTCATCTAGTAAGTTGACTTCATCCACATAAAGAATGCCCCGATTAGCCTTTGCCAATAGTCCCGGTTCAAAGGCTTTGACACCTTCAGATAAAGCTTTCTCAATGTCGATTGTCCCACAAACTCGGTCTTCTGTAGCTCCTAGCGGCAGGTCTACCATTTGGACTTTTTTCTGAGTTACAGGAATTTGGGCCCCTTGTTCTAAGAGTTGGCGGACTTCATCGCTCATCAAGTCGGGGTCGCTAGGATCACTACTGAAGGGGTCATTGGCAACCACAGAAATTTCTGGCAGCAGATCCGCCAGTGCCCGGATAGTTGTGGATTTCCCGGTGCCGCGATCGCCCATGATCATTACACCACCAATTTTGGGATCAATCACGTTCAATAGCAACGCCAGTTTCATTTCTTCCTGGCCCACAATTGCCGTAAAAGGAAATACTACGCGACGCGCACTTGCCGTGGATTGAGCAGTTGGACTCACTAAATTACCTTAACAATATTTTTCTTATTACAGTTCTTTATTGTGACACAGGTAGGGCGTGAACATGAAGGAGATGGAAACCAATCCCCAATGCCCGATGTCTATTGGGCACTAATGACTACTAACTGCGTCAAGCATCTTATAACTTCGCTCGGTCTGCTTTAATTTTTATGGTGCAAAAGTTCCATAAGCAGGGAACGAATAACTACCAACTCATCAATCCTGTAGTAAGCATAAATACTTGTAGACTATATGGTTAGTAGATTCAATGATAAAAACTAGCAATGGGGTGTGTAGGTAGCTAATGCATCATTCAAATTTATGAAATTATCTTTTCTTGTTCAAAGTTGGCGGCGTAGATGCACAGCAGCTTGTCGTCAGACATTGCTCAAGTATCTTTTTCCAATTCTCATTTTAATCTCTTTTGTTACGGTATTGCTGGTAGATAGTTTCACGCCTGCAATCATCGAAGGTGGACGCTTCAGTGCGATCGCACAGCTACCCCGTCAGGAAATTCGTGGGGTTTGGATGACCACCAATGATTTTGACACCCTCAAGAGTCGCGATAAAGTGCAGGATGCAGTGAGTCAACTACAACGGATGAACCTCAACACAATTTATCCTGTGGTGTGGAATTCTGGCTATGTGATGTATCCCAGTGCCTTAGCACAACGTGCAGGTATTCAACCTTTTGTCAACAAAGGTTCAGATGGGCATGATATTCTGGCAGACCTGATTACCCAAGCCCATCACAAAGGATTACTAGTAATTCCTTGGTTTGAATTTGGTTTCATGGCTCCCCCAACCTCAGAACTAGCACTAAATTATCCCGATTGGTTTACACAAAAGCGAGATGGTAGCCAAACTTCGATTAGTGGGGCTGGTGAGGTGATGTGGCTCAATCCGTTCCATTCACAAGTGCAACAGTTCATTACCAATCTCGTGCTGGAAACTATCACTCAATATGATGCCGATGGCATTCAGTTTGACGATCATATGAGTTTGCCCTCCGAATTTGGCTACGATCAATATACAGTTGCCTTGTACACCAAAGAAACCAATAATCCTCCCCCAACCGATGCCCAAGATGCGGCATGGGTACAGTGGCGGGCAGATAAAATTACGGCGTTCATGGGACAACTTAACCAAGCTGTGAAGCAGAGAAAACCCCAGGCGATTTTCTCCGTTGCTCCTAATTACTATGATTTGGCTTACAAGTTTCACCTGCAAGATTGGCTAAGTTGGATACGGCAGAATATTGTAGACGAGTTAATTGTGCAAGTTTATCGTCCAAATCTGCAAAGTTTTGTGGCAAATATTTCCCGTGCAGAAATTCAAGAAGCGCAACAAATAATTCCAACTGGAATTGGCATTATGACAGGGTTACGAAATAATCCAGTTCCCATGCAGCAAATTAAGTCTCAGGTGCGAGCTGCCCAAGAACGCGGTCTAGGCGTCACTTTCTTTTATTATGAAAGTCTTTGGAACGATGCTCTAGAATCCTTAAACGAGCGACAAGTTGGATTTGAAAGTCTTTTTCGATCTCCTGCACTCCGCGCCAAAATTGAATAATTTTTCTATTTAAGATGATGTTACTGTACTAGAAATTAAGGTTTTTACGCCTAATGGTAGTGCGATCGCTAGTTGCCCTCAAAGGCTCAGATTTAGCATTAAAAATTACAATGGTTCAATCTAATTTTTATAAAATTCCTTGAAATAGGCAATTTGAGGTGTTGAATTCGAGTAGGAGTAGCTAAAATCTATACATCTGACCAAGTATTTCCATTGCCAGATGACAACTCCAATACCTTACTACATCTCTCGCAAACAGGCTGATGACTTTCTAGCTAAGTTTGCCAAAGCACTGGAATTTCCAAAGTCTAACCCACTGCTGTCTCAGGTTTATGGGTTTGGAGGAGTTGGTAAAACTACCGTCCTCAAACAAGTAAAACAGATGCACGAATTGCAAGCTGACTTTGCACATGTGTCCTTTGGGCTGACAGCAGGTATTGAAACGCCCCTAAAGCTAATGGAAAAGCTTTATGAGCTATTGCCAAAACCTACCGGACTCTGGCAAAAAAATTTATTACCTAAACCCGACCCTTTTATATCACTTTATGAGCAGTATCAGGAAACTGTTTACAAGCTGAAAACTGAACCTGTACAAGGTAAATCAGTTGATACACAGCAACAAAATACGGTTAAAGATTGGTTTGAATTAGGAACAGCCACACTACTAGCCACAGGTGCAGGCTACTTCGGAGATCACGGAACAGCATTAAGTTTAGGTTTGGATGCTACGGTCAAGGCTGGGGGAATGTTATCAGATGCATCACAGGCACTCAAACCGACGAAAGAGCGTATCCAAGAACTGCTGCAAGAGCATCCAGCTACGAAGAATGACAAAGAGCTTCAGTCGTTGATGCTGGAACCAATACCCAAATTGACTCATGCATTTGCTCAAGGGTTGATCCAGAAAACTCAAAGACACAAGCGCTCGATTGTACTGGTTCTAGATACTTATGAAAAGGCATCGTCAAATATTGACACTTGGCTGTGGCAGTATTTGTTAGAAGATACACCCCTTAAATCTTATGGTGTACGTATTTTGGTGGCAGGACGACGTTCTTTACTAGAAAAAGAAATGTTGGCGGAAGTTACAACAGGATCGGGATTTAATCTATGAACAACGACTAGATGAATTCAACAAAGAACAAACTAAGGAATATCTTCAGCATATTGGCATTACTAAATCTGGAGATATTCAGAAAATATATAAAGCTACTAGGGCTTACCTTACTATCTCAACTGGATTAGACGGGAGAAGGAAGCAGGTAGAGAAATTGACTTTTCTCGTGGCAACCAAGCAATTATTGACCTGCTAACGCAAGGACTGAGTACAAAGCAAAAACAGATAGTGCAATTGGCGGCTTGTTGTCGTTGGTTTGATCGGTCGCTGGTTCAATATTTAATGCAAAAACAAGGAATAGACTTTGAAACTAGTGTTCATGCAACTATCGACTGTTTTGATTGGCTAACAAAGTGCGATTTTGTTGAGTTTGTTCAAGGTCACTATCGGCTGGATGATGTAGCTCGTAATGTTTTTCGGTTGTCATTTTGTCAGGAGGACAAGACGCGATTTCGTGAAACCCATGAACTGCTAGCCACATATTTTGAGAAACAAGCTAACCAAGAAGTTGCTCCAAATAGCCCCGAACCAGAAAAATACCATAACTCTGATTGGCGTCAATATACTGCTGAATTTCTCTATCATGCTCTCTTTGCAAGAAGAAATGATGGTCAGCGTCAATTTATTTCCCATTTCTTTGCTTCTCGCTATCTTAAACAACTTGAAGTAGTAATGATTCCTTTCGCCGCAGTTGTCGCAGAAGCAGCAGTAGAGAATTATCGCCTCTTGCCCGATTCAACTGAGAAGTTTCTGAAAAGCATAAAATTGGGCTTTCTCTTTAGTTGGATGATGTTACCAGAAAATCCAGCTAAATATAAAATTAACTAAGAGAATGTGATTGGCCCCTCTAAAGAAGAAATAGAGGCAGCATTACAACCTTGTTTTAGTCAAGTTGACTTTTTGGAAGATGGACTGGGTAAATATACAGGACTGTTGTCCAAATTCCTACGTAGTCAACCAAATCAGCAAGTTTATTTGCTACAGAGAGCAGCAGAGCAGGCTGAAAAAATTGCAAATGATAGTTATCCTAGTTATCCTGAATTCAGCAGTAGTCTATTTTTAAATTTAGGTGATCAACAGGATAATCTAGATAATTATGAAGAAGCGCTCGTGAGTTACAGCAGAGCCTTAATAATTCAAGATGACAATCCCATAATTTATTACTGCCAGGGCAATATTTTGGTAAAATTAGGTCGTCATGAAGAGGCACTCACTAGCTACGATAAAGCCTTGCAAATTAAAGATGACTATTGCGATGCTTGGAACAATCGAGGCTCAGTACTGGTAGAATTAGAGTATTATCAAGAAGCACTTGCTAGTTTCTATAAAGCTTTAGCAATTAAAGATGATGACCTGAATGTATTGAAAAACATAATTGTTACACTGATAACCTTACATTCTTATAAAGAGGGAATTACTATCTGTAATAAGCTCTTAAATATTCAACCCAACGCTCTTGAGATTTTAAACAACAAGGGTTTGATATTGAGTTTATTGGGGTGTTATGATGAAGCATTAGCTAACCTCAATGAAGCTATAAAACTTCAACCAGAATATCCGCTTTGGTGGGCTAACCAAGGGATTGTACTAGCTCGTGCGGGGCGTTACCAAGATTCACTGGCTAGTTGTGAGAAGGCTTTAAAACTACAAGCTAATGATGAGAGTGGTTATTACGGCAAAGCTTGCTATTTCGCCTTACAAAATGATGTTGATTTAGCCATTGAAAACCTACAACAAGCAATTAATCTCAATCCTCGTCGATGTCGTAGGGAAGCAAAATTTAACCCTGATTTTGATAGCATTCGGGATGATGCAAGATTTCAGGCATTGCTGCAAGGTTAAATGAGCAGCTTACATTCACGAATGAGGGATTTATAATTAAAAAAAGATCCAATTTTTAGTATGCGTTAGGCGTACAAGGTAACATAATGTTGGCAGATTCACCAAATTTTGCGCCGTAACGTACCGTTTTCAAACATCTTCTAAGCCTTGCTATGACTAACAGCAAAGCACTAAAAACTGTAGCTGGCGGCTTCTCTTCTAAAACTATGCTCTAAAATTTATGTAACCTAAATTTATTAAAGCTTTAACTTATGCTTCCTACCGAACTCATACCGCTGCTTAAAGAATTATCCCACACTGATAAACTCTTACTAATACATTTCCTGGCAGCTGAATTGTTGAAGGAATCAAGTTTAGTTCCATTGGATGCTCAGGACAAAGTAGCAAGTCTTGGCTTATATGATTCTTTTGAAGCTGCTGCTGTTTTAGCGAAGGCACTAGCAGAAGAAAAAGCGGCAACACATGGTTGATAAAGTTAGATTTGCATTTACTGAAGTAAATCTAGAACTCCGTGCATTAAGTATGCTGCCTTATCTACCGCTAATTCTAACTTATCAGAATCGTTCTGTAAGTGTATCAGGTTTACTAAATACTGGTTCTAGTGTCAACGTATTGCCCTATGAAATCGGGTTAAGGCTGGGAGCAGTTTGGAAACGTCAAAGGCTCTCAGTTCCATTGGGTGGTATATTTGGCTAGGTTTGAGGCCAGGGCATTGGTGTTGATGGGAAATGTTGAGCAATTTCCGACAGTAAAGCTAGCTTTTGCTTAGACAAGAGATAGAAACGCCCCATTGATTCTAGAACACATGAATTTATTTTTAGCATTTGATGTGTGCTTCTATTGTTCTGAATTAGCGTTTGAAATCAACCTTAAAATAGTCTGATAGAAATAGTGAAACCCAACATCATATTAGGTTAACGTTGGGTTTCACTGCATTCAACTAACTTGATTCGGTGGTATTTGTTCCGGTGGCGTTTCCGTTGGGGGAGCGAGTACCGCATCTGGCGCAATTTCTTCTACAGAAATCGGTTGCTTGTTCTCAATTTCAAAATCTGCTTGCGCTGCTTCCACCAATTCCGGAGATGGGGGATGTGGTGGAATTGCTTCCAATACAGTCTCGGTTTTTGCTTCGGTGTCGGTAGTAACTGTCTCCTCTGCTGGTTGTTTTGGTATGGCAATAGTTTTGTCGATAATCTCAACAGCAGGTTTCTCTGCCAATACAGAAGTAATGTCTTCAGGTTTGAGGGTTGTGGGTGTCTTTTTACTCACAGTCTGTTGCACCTTATCTTTCACGCCACTGAAGGTGCTACCAAGACCTTTTTGCAATTGGCCCAGCCGTTCCTGAAGGGACAACTTATTCACCTGTTCTTGAATGCCAGTTTTCACCGTCTCAGGACTGGGTACTTGGGTTTGTTGTGCCTGCGGGGTTAGTTGCCGACGTAATGATAGAGTTTGCCAGCCAAACCAGACCAAGAGAGCTACACTAGCCACATGACCGAGCAACAAACCCCCGGAAATGCGTGGTGCAAATACCCATAAGACTAAGGCGTAGAATAGTCCTACACCACTCCAAATAAAGTCATTCTTGCGGTGGATTTCTGGAAAAAAGAAAGCTGCTATATAAATCGCTAAACTACCAAGACCGACCACCAAAGCTAGGACATATGCCAGCATTATTTGGTTACTCCTTTGACTAGGGATTGGGGAACTCGGGGCCCCTGGAGGGGATAAGGGGCAATGGGTATTAGGTATTGGGTATTAGGTACTAGGAAAGAATTTCTCAGTCCCCAGTCCCCAATCCCTTAACTAACTAACTATTTTGCAAGTCAATTGTTGATTTAGATACAAATTAAAATTAATTATCTATGTTAGTTGTGGATTTTTGTCGTTTATATTAACTCTTAAGGTCTTCTTTAGGAGAGAAGCGAAAATCTCGGATTACGCTTATAGGTAAAAGGATCTGCAAGAGTTAGCCAAACATCTGGAATTTATGACATTACAAAGCTTTGGTGTGATTGGATTAGCCGTTATGGGTGAGAATATCGCTCTCAACGTGGAGCGCAATGGCTTCCCAATTGCAGTTTATAACCGCTCCCGAGAAAAAACGGATGCCTTTATGGCGCAGCGTGCGCCAGGACGGAATGTCAAAGCCGCCTTTACCCTAGAAGAATTTGTTGCTGCATTGGAACGTCCTCGCAAAATCCTAGTGATGGTGCAAGCTGGTAAGCCAGTAGATGCAGTAATTTCTCAACTCAAACCCTTGTTAGACGAAGGCGATATCATTATCGACGGTGGCAACTCTTGGTTTGAAGATACAGAACGACGCACTCAGGAATTAGAACCCGCTGGACTTCGGTTTATCGGTATGGGTGTTAGTGGTGGTGAAGAAGGTGCGCTAAATGGCCCCTCATTGATGCCTGGAGGTACAGAAAGTTCCTACGAGTATCTCTCACCAATTTTTAATAAAATTGCTGCCCAAGTTGACGATGGTCCTTGCGTAACCTATTGCGGTCCTGGTGGTGCCGGTCACTACGTCAAAATGGTACATAACGGCATCGAGTACGGCGATATGCAGTTAATTGCAGAAGCATACGACTTGCTGAAAAATGTTGCTGGACTAGACCATAATCAGCTACATGAAGTTTTTACCGAATGGAACACCACTGACGAACTTAATTCGTTTTTGATTGAAATTACAGCAAAGATTTTCCCTTACATTGACCCAGAAACAAATCTACCCTTAGTCGATTTGATTGTTGATGCCGCAGGGCAAAAAGGAACCGGACGCTGGACAGTGCAAACTGCAATGGATTTGGGAGTTGCTGTACCAACAATGATTGCAGCGGTGAATGCTCGGATAATGTCTTCCTTCAAAAAAGAGCGGGTAGCAGCATCCAAGATACTTACAGGTCCTTCTGCCAAGTATGAGGGAGATACCAAAGCCTTTATCAACATGGTACGAGATGCCCTGTATTGCTCGAAAATCTGTTCTTACGCTCAGGGCATGGCGTTGTTGGCTACAGCTTCAAAAACCTACAATTTTAACTTAAATTTAGGTGAATTGGCGCGGATTTGGAAGGGTGGCTGTATTATTCGTGCTGGATTTTTGAATAAGATTAAGAACGCATTTAACGAAAATCCAGCGCCACCTAACCTGCTATTGGCTCCGGAATTCAGGCAGACGATTCTCGACAGACAAACAGCTTGGCGGGAAGTATTGGCAACAGCAGCAAAACTGGGAATTCCAGTGCCAGCATTCAGTGCGTCATTAGATTATTTTGACAGCTATCGACGCGATCGCTTGCCCCAAAACCTTACTCAAGCTCAACGCGACTACTTCGGGGCGCACACCTACGAGCGACTTGATAAGCCCGGAGCCTTCCACACCGAATGGACACCGATTTCTGAAGCATCCGTGCACACTTCCACACCGAAACCGATGCAAGCTACAGAACTAACTACACCTACAACACCTACAGCTGGTCCAAAAGTTTAAATAGTTTTAGTTTGTAAATTTGAAAGTGGCTCTGTTAGAGTCACTTTTTTTGTCACTTATCACTGTTAATTATTCATTGTTAAATTAATGCACATTTAACTTGCATATTTTTTATTTTAGAGAAAAGGCATCAATCTTTCTCCCTTATTCCTCTGCTATCTGATGTGCTTTCTTAGATGTATAATAGCTTCTATCCTGCCCACTACCTTAATATTAAGAGTTGTTATTACCAAGATATTTAGCTTTTAATTCTTCTAATTCTTCATCTATTTTGCTTTTACTATGAGGCTGAGATGTAGGATTTGGTGGCTGTATTTTATTTGGTTGAGGTTTGCTATTACCCAAAAATTGGGTTTTCATTTCCTCTAATTCCTGCTCAATTTGACTAGGAGATTTCGATATAAAAGTGGGTGGAGAATTGTGTGGTGATTGGGGGATAGGTTTTAGTGCTATCGCTGGTGTGGCTGCTACTTGCGATTGTTGATTTAAATCGTTGAGAACCTCATCTACTGTTTGATAACGCCGAATTGGAATACTTTCTAGCATTTTTTTGAGAATGCGATTCAACTGATTACTGACGGGAGTTTGCAAGTATTGCTGCCAAACCCAAGTATCGTTGTTGGTATCATAGGAATCAAAAGGCGATCGCCCAGTTAATAAATTAATACAAGTAGCACCCAAACTATAAATATCGCTAGCGAAAACAGCCCTACCTCTCATTTGTTCAGGTGCAACATATTCTGGACTACCAATACTTGTACCAGTTTTATTTAAAGCAGTACTAGTGGCAGATTTAGCGGCACCAAAATCTACTAATACTAGTTTGCGTTGGGCTTCGCCCTTGCCATAGGCATCGCTTTCACGAATAATATTTTCTGGCTTAATATCGCGATGAATTACGTGTCTAGCGTGACAAAATTGCAAAACTGACAATAAATCATTTAATAGTTGCCGGATTTGTATTTCATTGAAAGTACCTCTATGTGCTAATTCCTGGGCTAAGTTTTGTCCGTCGATAAATTCTTGTACAAGATACTGCCGATCTTCTTGAGTAAAATATGCCAGTAGTTCGGGAATTTGGGCATGTTTGCCCAATTCATCTAACTGCACCGCTTCTTGATTAAATAACTCTACAGCTTTTGCAAGAGTGTTAGTGCCTTGGGCTTGGGGATAAAATTGCTTAATTACGTAGCGTGGTTTTGAGGGTTTATCCTCATCCACAGCTAAGAAGGTTTTGCCAAAACCACCTTGTCCGATTGGTTTGATAGCACGGTAACGTTCTTTGAGGAGTAATTTTGAACCGCAAGTCCGGCAAAACTTGACATCATCAGGATTTTCAGGCTTGGGACAATGGGGATTAAGGCAGTAGCTCATACAGGCGATCGCTCTTACATGTCTTTATTTTCTCCTGTCCCAGGCAAAAGGGTGTAATTAACAGATTTTGGATTTTGGATTTGTGTCACGCAGAAGGGGTGAAAGCGCGTAGCGAGACGTTAGTCTGGCATGAACCAAAAGAATCTAAAATCTAAAATCGTTCGCGTTAGCGTCTTGTAGAGAGATAGGCGCTCGTCCTGGCATCTGTGCACAATTTTTAGAGTCAAAGCCAAACAGGGATGCCGTACCACTTTCCTACGGAACGCTCCGCGAACGTGGAAGCAAGCTACACGTAGCGTCTCGTAGAGAAGGCGTTCAACTCTTGGAGACGCTGCGCCTTGGTGGAAGCCTCTCGTAGAGATGGCGGTTCGTTTCCTTATCTATATTTTTCACGACTCATTTAGGATATTTAACAATTGTCTGCAAATCAACGATCGCAGTTTTTACGGAGTAATTTAATCTAACATGAGCCTAAATGACATTGCTAATTTTGACTAGTGAATCAGGAAGGAAGATGGAGAGCAACAGCAGAACGTGGTGGATATATGCATTATTTTCGGCTGGCTTTGCAGCATTGACAACTATCTTTGCCAAAATTGGGGTAGAAAATGTGAACGCTAATTTAGCGACAGCAATCCGAACAGTTGTCATATTAATAGTTGCTTGGGGGATTGTATTTTTTGAGGGAAACGTAGTTAATATCTTAGTCATTCCCCCAAAAACGATGATTTTCTTATTATTATCTGGACTAGCTACAGGTTTGTCATGGATTTTTTACTTCCAAGCTTTACAAGCCGGAAAAGCTTCCCTTGTCGCACCAATTGATAAATCAAGCTTGGTATTAGTTTTATTGTTTTCAGTCATTTTTCTGGGAGAACCATTAAACTGGAAGATTATTTTAGGAACTGGGTTGGTAGTCATAGGTACTTTAGTTTTAATCATTTAAAGTCTTAACTAAGACTAGAAATTTTATCTTCTCCATTAAGTTAAGCTGTTTTTTTGTTGAGAAAGAGGAGTCTTTTGTCTTTTGGGGTTAGAAAAACTATTGCTGATATCTAGTGTGGAAAATCTAAAATCTAAAATTACCTCGGTCATTACCCATAATCAAGAGCGATCGCTTTAGGTTAAACTATGAGCGCTCCTACTGCTAGCTAACTACCCCATACTTTCCAGAACTGGATGGAAGTAGAAGGCGAACCCCAACACTGTATAGGCAGCTAATAATAAAGTGCCTTCCAGCCAATTGGACTTACCATCGGAACTAATACTGTTTGCAATCAACACTGACACAACCACAGCTACTAACTCAAAGGGTTTGAAGTCCAAATCCATTGGTTTACCCAATATCCGCCCTGCTATAACTAACACGGGCGCGACAAATAGGGCAATCTGCATACTTGATCCCACAGCTACCGAAAGAGAAAGATCCATCTTATCTTTCATCGCCACGGTGACTGCTGTGGCATGTTCAGCCGCGTTACCGACGATGGGAACCAAAATCACCCCTGTAAACAGCGCCGTCAAACCTAGCTGAGATGTGGCAACTTCCAGAGAATCCACTAGCATTTCTGACTCAATTGCCACTAGTAAGGTACACACTAGCAGCACGCCAACCCACAACGCTATATTTGGTTTAGCATGAGATATTTCTTCTGCTTCTGCTTCTGCCTCCGCTAAACCTACATCATATAGATAGGAGTGGGTTTTCATGGAAAATAGCAGTGTTAAGGCATAAACCAGGATTAATACTACGGCAACAGCAATAGAAAGATTTTGCAGTGTTTGTTCGTTAATTCCTTGAGAAGTGTAATTCATCGCTGTTGGCATCAAAATGGCAATCACCGCCAAATTCATCGAAGCAGCATTCACCCGCGCCACAATTGGCTGAAATGTCTGTTCTTTGTAGCGCAGTCCTCCCAAAAGCATGGAAAAACCCATCACGAGTAGTAAGTTGCTAATAATCGATCCCGTGATACTGGCTTTGACTACATCTATTAATCCAGCGTTCAACGCGATTAGGGCGATGATCAGTTCTGTAGCATTGCCAAACGTGGCGTTTAACAAGCCCCCCAATGATGGCCCCACTACGACAGCAATTTCTTCCGTGGCTGTACCCATCCAAGCTGCTAAGGGCAGAATTGCTAATCCAGCTGTAATGAAAACTATCAATTCTCCCCACTCCAGAAAGTAGGCTGCTAGGGAAACCGGGATAAACAGCAATAAAACGAGAAGAATAATGTTTTTTGTTGACATTTGTTGTCTTGAGTTGAGGGTACCTTATCGGAGTTATGAGTTATGAGTTAGGAGTTATGAGTTAGGAGTTATGAGTAAAACTTCTAATTACTCCTCACTCTTGACTTCTAACTCCTCACTCTTAACTTCCGACTCATCACTCTCATAGGATACTCTCAACCGTCTGTAGAGCAATTCAGAAATTGTACTGTTTTCAGTTCACTGCTGCGGATGTTATGTAAAATAAGATTGCGATTTAAGGAGTTTTTGTCATCTTTTGTTGCAAAAGTATGAATTTGAGCCAAATTATTACACCAGAAATGGGGTTTAATATATTAAAAGACAATTAAAATTTTGATTGGCGCTAAAGAAGAGAAAACCTCTAACTGAGTCCTTGTTCAATGGCTAATTACTTTGAGTCTTCAGGGAAAGGGCTGTCTTGCAAAGTTCCTTTAAGTCGGCAGAGCCGCCCAACGGACTTTGCACTGTGCGATAACGCAGATTTCCCACTACAATAAAACAGCTTTGTTAAAAATTGGGTTGGATTCCATAGTTGTTGTTCATACCGGATTTTGTGCTCAAACCATTGGAGAAAGGTTTACGCACAATATTTTCGGTGCACTGCAAGTTTTTTGTATTGGATAAATAGACATGACTTCTGCTGAAATGCCAGCTAGTGGCTCAACGTTAACATTACATTCAGATCCCAATAACACCAAAGAAACCGATCCCCTGAGAAAGGCTAATGGTGTTTATGTGACGGTGCATGGTCATTTTTACCAGCCACCGAGGGAAAACCCTTATCTGGACGCAATTGAACGCCAACCGAGTGCTGCACCTTTCCATGACTGGAATGAGCGGATTCATTGGGAATGCTATCGCCCGAATGCCTTTGCCAGAGTCTTAAATGACCGAGGCGAAGTGGTGGAGATCGTCAACAATTATGAGTATTTCAGTTTTAATATTGGGCCAACCCTGATGTCGTGGCTAGAACGCTACGATGTGGAGGTTTATCAGCGGATTTTAGAGGCGGATGCCAAGAGTGGCCAACGCTTGCATGGTCACGGCAATGCGATCGCGCAAGTATACAATCACATCATCATGCCTCTGGCGAACGAACGCGACAAATATACCCAAATTCGCTGGGGTAAAGAAGACTTCCGCTCCCGCTTTGGACGCGATCCCGAAGGCATGTGGCTAGCAGAAACTGCTGTAGACTACGCAACCCTAGAAGCTCTTGTTGCTGAAGGTATTCGCTTCATTATCCTTGCACCGTCTCAAGCACTGCGTTGCCGTCCCCTCCCCACTCAAGATGATCCCAATCCTGAATGGATCGAAGTCGGTGGTAGTCAGATTGATTCCACTCGTCCCTATCGTTGTTATTTGCAGCCCACACTAAGCACTTCATCTTCAACTCTGAATGCGATGGGCTACACCCCGCCGGAGGCGATCGCCACTAGTCCCAAGGATAGTGGTACAGAAAGATTACCCTACATTGATATCTTCTTCTACGATGGCCCGATATCGCGGGACATGGGTTTTAGTGATGTCGTTTATAATTCGACTCACTTTGCCGGACGTATCGGTTCAGCCGTGCGTGGGGATCATCGGCCAACACAGTTAATCTCTGTGGCGACAGATGGGGAAACCTTCGGACATCACAAAAAGGGAACTGAGAAAACTTTAGCTTACGCCTTTACTAAGGAGTTTCCGCAACACGGTTGGACGGTGACAAACTTCGCCCACTACTTGAGCTTAAATTCTCCCAGTTGGGAAGTGGAATTGAAGTCAATCACAGCCTGGAGTTGCGCCCACGGTGTAGACAGATGGCAGGATGACTGTGGTTGCGGTGGAGAAGGCAGTGTTTGGCATCAGAAATGGCGTCGTCCCTTGCGGAATGCCCTAAATTGGCTGCGGGATCAGCTAACTGATGTGTTTGAAGAACATGGCAGGCAGTTATTTCGTGATCCCTGGCAAGCACGCGATGAATATATCCAAGTAATGCGCGATCGCTCTGCTAACAATGTCAACCGTTTTCTCTCCCGCCATCAAACCCACAAACTCACAGCAGCCGAACAAGTAGACGCCCTGCGCCTGTTAGAAATGCAGCGTCACGCTTTGTTGATGTTCACTAGTTGCGGTTGGTTTTTTGAAGAAATTTCCCGTCCAGAAGGGACGCAGATTCTCCGCTACGCCGCCCGGGCTTTGGAATTGGCGGGGGATGTGGCTGGTGTGCAGTTGGAAAAAGGCTTCGTCAAACGTCTTGGTTTAGCCCCTAGTAATGTCGATGAATTCAAACACGGTGCGGAAATTTATCGGCAACTGGTGTTAACTGCCCAGCTTGGCTTTAAGCAAGTAGCAGCCCATTACGCGATTACTTCCCTATTTAGCAATCAGAAACTAGTAGAGACACGCAATTCTCTGCCGAGAAAAGATGCTGCGGACAAACAGTCTCAGCGTTACCACAAAAAGGTTTATTGCTATGCTGCCAATGAGCTAGATTACCAACTGCAACGCATGGGATTGCTAACTCTGGCTGTGGGAAATTTAAAGCTGGTATCAGAGATTACTTGGGAAAGTGAGCATTTGGTATTTGCGGTTCTGCATTTGGGAGGGTGGGATTTCCACTGTTGCATTCAACAATTTACCGGGCGGCGTGACTACAGCCAAATCAAAGAAAAGCTGTTTGGGGCACTGCAACAAGCTAGTGCGGCTCATACTATTTTGGTGATGACACAGCTATTTGGGGAAGAAGCTTTCAGCTTGCAAAATCTATTTGCTGAAGAACGCCACCGGATTATGCAGTTGCTTAGTCAGGAAACACTGACACGTTTAGGACAGTTGTATACCCAAGCCTACCGTGATAATTATGGGGTGCTGATGGCGTTTCATCGAGATGAAATAGCTGTACCGCAAGAATTGCAGGTAGCAGCAGATATTGCTTTAGGGCATCGCTGTCTGATCACATTGCAATGGCTTGAGCAAGATATCGCTGATCCCCAAAAGAGTTGGAATCACATATTAGAATTGGAGGCGATCGCTACTGAAGCAAAACATCTGCGTTGTCGGCTGAATATTCCCGACGGTAAGCAGATGTTAGAACAGTTAATTGCGCGATCACTTTGGCAATTGTTGCACGATGCCAATGGTAGCTTTAATGCAGATATCCAACTGTTGGAGCGATTGATTGATGTCGGGGATCAATTAAATATCGATATTTCTCTACAGCGATCGCAAGAGCTATATTTTAGTTGTCTGTACAGTCAGATAGCGCCGGTCTGTGTCACTAACCCTGCGAATGAAGGAGATAATCGGTGTCTTCAGTTGCTCAAGTTGGGCAAAAAGTTAGCCGTTGATGTCAGTATGATCTCAAATCAGTTGGGATAGATGTAGGGGCGGACGCGGTGCGCCCAAAGAGACCTCTCTCCTAAAAGGCTAGGGTGTCCACACAAGTTGAATTACCCCCCTAAATCCTCCCTTGTAAAGGGGGAAAAAGAGAGATTCTCGTTCCCTCCCCAATACATCGGGGAGGGTTAGGGTGGGGTAATTCGATGACTGGTAGTGATTCGATAACTTGTGTGTACACCGTAGCCTAAAAGGAGAGAGGCTTTGAGGCTTACTTCCCAACGCTACAAGGGTTGGGGCTGTTCTTGTTAGGTCTGTATTCCATGCAATTAAGAACCGTTATAAATCAAAATGGCGTCGGAAGCGGGGATCAATGTTGTCTGTTTTTTGCTGATTGCAGGTAAGACAGAGAGTTTGAAGATTGCTGATATCGTTTTGACCACCACGGGCAAGGGGAATGATATGGTCAATGCTGAGGTTAGTTTCTCCAGTAATTTTACCGCAGCTTTGGCATTGGTATTTGTCACGTTGAAAGACATATTTCTTTACTTCCAGTGGGATACGAATGCGGGGAGTTTTGCTCATTTTCTTAGTTGCGAAGAAATCCTTCCAAGCTTGGTACATCTACCCAACTTGCTTTTGTATGAGATTCATGGGATAAATCCATCAACAACTGAGAATAAATTCCTTCTCGCAGCGATGGTGTAATTTCCTGATTGCGGTCAATTCCTTGCATCCATTGGTCTACTACGCGGATAAATGCACAAATGCGCCCATCAACATAATTTTTGGGAAAAATTAACCGATTCGGTATTTCTATTTCCGTTAGAGGTTTACCTGGCTGGGAACCCCAAACACGAAAGCCATGTATATAATCTTTTTGATTTTCACTGCCCACAATTAATGTACCGCGATCGCCATATACTTCTATCCAATGGGTTCTTAGTGCATGAACAACTGCACTGATTGAAAGTTGGCAAGGTGTACCATCTGCTAATTCCAGCGTTAATATACAGTTATCATCGCTATTCACTGGCTTAGATTCCCCACTAACAGGGTCAACTCGTGTGGGAATAGCAGTAGTTAAATGAGCGTTTAATCTACGGACTGGCCCGAATAGCCAGTGAATATAATCGAAGGCGTGGGAACCCAAAGACCCCAATGCACCGCCTCCTTTATCCTTGTCAGAATACCAATTCCAAGGGCGTGAAGTATCAGCACGAGAAGAACCTAACCAATCAATTTTAATTAAGCGCAACTCACCCACATAGTTTTCTGACAATAGTTCAGCAAATAACTGCCATGCTGGTACAAAGCGAAATTCAAAATCTACAGTTGCAATGACGCTTTTTTCTCTAGCTAGTTGATAAAGTTCTTTAGCTTCAACTGCATTTAAAGTTGTCGGTTTTTCTAATAATAAATGTTTCCCAGATTGCAGTACAGTTTTTGCCATTTCATAGTGCAAAAATGGCGGTGTAGAGATGCTGACTGCTTGCACTTCTGGCAATGCCACAATATCTGTAAGTGAATCGGAAGCGTGGGGAATATTATGGGATTCTGCTATGGCTTCGGCTTTATTTATATCTCGATGATAAACAGCAACTACCTTAGTTCGAGGATGTGCTTGGAATCCAGGGATGTGGACTTTTTGACCAAATCCAGTGCCGGCGATCGCAACCCCAATCATATTATCCTTTACTCGCATACTTCTACAAGTTACTATTTACTTAATAATATCATTTTATCTATCATATCTAATATATCCGAGTCTTTACTTTGATCAAACTTTCTAGCAAATAATTTTTTTGATTGTCTGATTTTTTCAAAATCCTTTTTCTCTAAAATTAAGGGATGATAGGCATTAACGTCATCGCCCCAATCTATATATCTCATATTATCGTTAACTACCTGATCTTTAAAAGGTGAATTTAAAATAACTATTTGGTAAAATAGCTCATCTGCCAGTGAAGTGAAATTAAAGCGATTAACAAACTTTGGGTTTTGTTTTACAAAATCATTGATATACTTTACACATTCTCCAGTTAAACACCAAAATGCAGAACCTCCATAAAAAGCAAAGCCTTTAGGAAGTTTGCGTTTTTTAGGTAAAAGCAAAGTCAAAAATGAATATAAAAAAGATGCAATTGGAGATTTAAATTCACGTTTTTCAGGAATAAAAAAATCCTCATCGTTCCAACGAATGTACCAATATTCTATTCTTCTAAAGCCACCACCTTTCCATTTACTATAAGGTAGTGGGAAATATTCTATAAATTCTCTACCTTTATTCTCTTGGAGAAATTTATGTATTTCTCTATTGGACTTTATCAAATAATCTTGACCAGATAAGTGAATAATATAATCAAAGTAAGTATCTGTTTCGACTATTGATTTTATTCCTTCAAGACTAGCTTTAACAGCATTAAAACTTCCCCATCCTGAATTGTATCTTCTGATAAAAAATACATTTGATAACTCATTCAATTGAGTACATATTTGATGATATGTTTTACTATCTACTTTTTTATCTATATGTATAAAAAATGAAACATCATTTGTATTCAATTTAGAAATCAGACGCACTAATTGGTTAAAATTATTATGTGCCAAAATTATATATGCTATTCTCATAAAAATTATCTTGGTATATGTATAAGTGAATTTTGTTTTTTTGCACCCTTGATTTTATAGTATTTAATTTAAGCTTCATTAGGCAACGATGAAAGAAAGCCTAAAACAAATCAGACAAAAAGGCAAGTTTCGATATTATATCATGCTAATATCCTATAAAAGAAGCGATAGACGTGTAATTTTTTAGTCCTTGTTAAAAATTGTAAGTGAGGAACAACAGAGGCTTAATAATTTTTATCGCAGAACTCTAATTGTCAAAGGGTAACGATAATGCTTACCATTGTAAGCTTTAATAGCAGCAAAAGTCACTATAAATGATTGGACTATTAGGATTAATAACATTAATGACAGGAACACAATTAGTAAGCTATCTAGAGTTATTTTTATTTGATTAACTGAACCATTCGTAGTCACTTCCAGACTCAAGCTAGTCAATACTAAAAATAATGATATTGCCATGAAAATCAAGGTATATAATGTCCAAGTGATTTGAAAATTTAATGATTCCTTTCCTTGGAAATCAATCCAGGGATATTGTGATTTTTTAAATCGCCAAATCATGAGTGGAGCCAAAAGATTTAGGGGTAAATATAAAGGGATGCCAAGCAATACCAAAAAAAACAATAATATCCACCCTAATAAAGCCGAGAAATGACACAACATCGCCCATACACGCATTTTTTTGGGTTTTTCTCTCATCGCTTTTTATATGGAAGTGGATTTACTAAATAATTCTCCACTGTAATTATCTATAAAAAAGCTAGGACTTACGCAAAAATTGCCAAAAAGCTTAATCTATCGCAGGCTACAGCCTTCTCTGCGAGAGGCTGACGCCAACGCGCAGCGTCTCGTTGGTGAAGCCTCTTGTAGAGAAGAAAAGACGCCAACTTTTGGAGACACTACGTGTAGTTTGACTTTTGACTTTTGTTGACCTCCCGTGAGATTGTCCAGCCACTCCCAGGAATCATCGCCGCCTTTGGGGGTATTGAGAGACTCTGGGGTAGGATAATGCTTTGTCGAGGTTGCATAAAAATTGCAAAAATAAAACTAAAGGGTGATGCTATTAGTTAGCTCTCTCAACCTTCCGTCCATTCTATGTCGTAAACTTAATAACACTAACGGATTTTCAATATGCGAGTTCAAATAACTGTAGTTGCGATCGCAGTAATGTTAGTGGGTACGGAAAATCGGGAGGCCCTTGCAGACTTGCAATCTTCTACTCAGGAAAGGGCTGGTAGTATTGTGACACCGGAAGCTACGATCCAGATAGAGGGAGGGTATGCCAAATATGGTGATTATCTAGGAGCGACTTCAGTAGATACCCAAGCGATGGAATTTTCTCAGAAAGTTGTCAAAGATATCCAGATTCGTTTTATTAATGAAAAAGGTAAGTTGCTCGATGACAAAGGTCAGCCGATTAAAGGGCGGACTCAGAAAGATTTTATCATTGGTCTGCTGAAACTCAAACCGGGTCAGATATTTCGTAAAGATTTACTTGAAGCAGACTTGCAACGATTGAGGAGATTAGAGTCATTTTATCAAGTCAATGTTTACTCTGAAGAAGATGTTTCTAGCGTTAATATCATCTATGAAATCAAAGAGCGTAACTTCCCTTCTCTAATCTTAGGAGGCGGTAATAACGATGATGTTGGGCTATACGGTCGGGTGGGTTATAAAGATGCAAATATTAGCGGTCTTAACGATAAATTAGATACAACTGTGCAGTTCAGCACTAAAGATGTCCAGTTTAATAGTCAATTCACTAGCCCTTATCGTCCTGGAGAACCAAACCGCTTAGGCTATAGCATTAGAGCTTTTCGTCGTCGAGATATATCGGGAACCTTCAACGAAGATATCAGATTATCTAACGGCGACAAAGTGCGAGAGGGAAGGTTCGGCGGTTCTGTGGGAGTTTTAGGAGCTTTTGATGACTGGGATACATCAGTGGCACTCAACTATACCAGAATTAGCCTACGCGATCACGAATATAATGTTGCACAGGTCGATAGCTTAGGGAGTCCTCTATCTGTGAGCGGTACTGGTATTGATGACCTATTTACAGTATCATTTGCTGTATCCAGAGATCAACGCGATCGCCGAGAGAATCCGACTCAAGGATCAATTCTCACCCTCAGTACAGAACAAGCGATTCCCATTGGACTGGGTAATATTTCCAGCAACCGCCTACGGGGAGACTATATTCAGTATTTCCCAGTCAGTTGGATAGGTAATGGTAGACCAACCGACAATCCCGAAGTATTGGCGATTAATTTACAAATTGGCACAACTCTTGGAGACTTTCCACCAGCTGATGCCTTTAATATTGGCGGACTAAATTCTGTCAGGGGTTACGGTTATGGTAAAGTTGCCAGTGGCCGAAGTTATGGTTTAGCCTCAGTGGAATATCGTTTCCCAATTTTTCAGTCAATAGGAGGAGTTCTCTTTACTGACCTCGCTTCAGATTTCGGGTCTAGCAACACCGTGCTAGGAGAACCAGGACTGCTGCGAGACAAACCAGGAAGTGGTTTTGGTTACGGCTTAGGATTGCGAGTCAAGTCATCCTTTGGGCTGATTCGAGGCGACTTAGGAATTAGCAACCAAGGAGAAATTAGATTTGAAGTTACTACAGGTCAGCGATTTTAATCCAACTGTAACTAATAATTAGTTATTACTTTGCGCTCCTTTGCGTTTAAATCTTCTCTTCCTCAGTTTTAGGGCATAATATCGCCAATATTGCTTCTTTTTCCCGTTTAGCATCATCTGATAAGTTTTAAAAAATACCCTGACCGGGGGTCAGCAAATTGTCAGGATCGTAGCGTCGCTTGACACTTACCAACCTGCCCCAAACTGGCCCAAACTGCTGCTTCCAATCCGAGTGAGAAAATTTAATAGCGTCTACAGGATAGCGAGTACCGCCAAGATCACGGTTTTTCTCAAAAAATTTCTGATTCTCATCAAGCATCTTGCGAACTGTAGCATCATCAAGCGGTGCAGTTCGGAGAATAGCAAAGAGAAACACAACTGGCTCGTTAGGTGTCCGAAATAAAGGCAGCTTAAAACGATCCGTTTTGACAGGGTACAGCAGAATTGGACCATTTCCTGTATCAGCTAGTGTCAAAGTAGAAACAATCTTGCCAACATATTGCTTAACCGCTGTACTCGGTACGAAGAGGTTAATCCAAGGATGAGGGTTAGACCAAATATTGATAGACTTCAGGTAAGCAACAGTTTCTGCCAAGCGGTTAAGAAAGTCGAAGTAAGATTTATCCTCTATTTGTTCTGTACCCGGAGTGTAGCTCAAAGACGCAAGTAAACTGGTATTGTCTGGCTGATTGGGTGGGGTGTAAAAGCTAGCCGCTTCTAACGTATAACGCCACCCTCCTTTAGTATCAGATACTACCTGACCTTCGACATAATTGAACCGTTCATCAGCAATTAGTAAGCGTTGGTCATGAGTAAAGGTATCCAAATTATCGTAATCCAAAAGAAACACACGAGCATTAGTCAAGGCTTTGATCAACCGAATCGTTGCCCTTACTATGATTCCACACTGACCCAGACCAGCCAGCACTGCTTCAAATAAATCGCAGTTTTGGTAGGGGGAACAAGTTTCCAACTTACCCTTACCAGTCACTACCTGAAGTTCCAACACATTATCGACCTGGACACCATAGCGATGGCTCGCGCCGCCAATACCGCCCAATGATAACGTTCCTCCAATTGACAGTTCGATGTAATCAGTGAGGACAGGTGGTGTCAATTGTTGCTTCAAGGTTGCTTGCAATAGCTGGCTCCATACTACCCCAGCTTCAACTACAACCCGGTCTGCACTAAGGTGATGAATTTTGTTTAACGGACTCATATCAATTACTAAACCCGCCTCTAATAGTGCTTGACCATAGCAAGAGTGACCCTGACCGCGGGCAGCAACTTTGAGGTTATTTTGCCGTGCAAACTGGATAATACAGACAATATCCTGAATTGAACCTGGTTTGAGTACAGCTTTTGGCAGACGATACACTAAATGCCCAAAATCATCAGCAGCATTTGCGCGTGTGGCATCATCAGTGTAAATTACTCCATCTAAATGCGGCAGGTTGATAAACGACTGTGCTGCGTTAGCAGATGTTATCCACGAACGATTGACTGGATCAAATCCAACGACAACAGCACTAACAATCAAACCTTGCAAAATATTGCGACGCGAGGTATAACTCTTCATTAGGAATTCTCTTACAAAAAATAGTTATCATGGGTAAACCCACGCATGGATGTAGACTTTCAGTGCTAGAGGCACTATTCTTGCTGCGCTTGCCTTAAAGGCGATCGCACTTGGTTGCCTAGATAATCAAGAATGTTTTTGGCTGTTGGCATCGCACAGTTTCGGCACCTTGAAAAAGTCGGTGGGGTAGCTGAATTTCTCCCTAGACTCGCCATAGTGATCATAGAACTCGAAGGTTCCAATTTTCTTGAGAATAGGAGCAAACTCGGGATACTTGTCGGAGCGATTGCAGAACCGAACGGCTATCTTCGTTCCGGGAATAACGCCCGTCCAGCAATCAACAGCAAAACCATTGATGGTGGTTGTACCCTTATAAACCATGTTGTTGGCTAACCACCAGTTGCGACTGAAGACATTAGGCAATGGTAAGGGGTTGAGGGTACAGGTGGTCACCCCAGTGTTCGGATCTTTTTGGATGAAGTACTCTTTGTCCGGGGCTATACCATCAGATGGGTTGAGGTCATATACGTTGTAGATCAGAACTTCCTTGTCAATATAGTAAGCAAGTTCGCGGTTGATGCCCCGCTTTATATCGAACTCATACGTAGACACCAGTTGATTTTGGGGATTGCCCACCTCCTGAAACCTTCCCGAACCAAAGTATACCAAGGGAAAATTGGGAAACACCTTGGCGATTTGGTTTTTGAGAGCTTGGTTTGTAAAGGAATTCTGTATGCTCTTACCCTGACCAAAAGCGGGGAGCGAAGTTGCTAAAAAAGCACACAAAGCACAGATGATAACCCACTTAAAGATACCATTTTTCATTTTTGAAATGACTACTGTATTGCTTCAAAGTCAATCTTCATTTGAAGGCGATCGCTTGATTTTGATCACTTTACATTTCTTTATAAACAGCATTCGGCTTCAGCCATAACGAAAATAAAAGAGCTAAGAAATATATATTATTACCAACCTGAACATGAAAAACTTGCAAGTTGTGGAAAAAGGGTTTTCATCCGTCCCGATTATTGATATCAGCGCCTTGGTTTCTGGAAAAGGCGATCTCTGGCGAGAAGCTGCTTCTCTAGGAGACGCTGCGCGTAGCTTGCTTCTCCGTAGGAGTATGCATCTACGCTATTCCGTCGCATCTCAAATCAAACAAGCGTGTCAAGAATCGGGATTTTTCTATATTATCGGGCATGGCGTGGACGAAAGTTTGCAGCAGCAACTCGAAGAACTCAGCCGCCAGTTTTTCGCCCAAGATTTGGAAACTAAACTTAAAATCCGCATGGCTTTGGCAGGTATTGCATGGCGAGGTTATTTCCCCGTTGGTGGCGAACTGACATCGGGTAAACCCGACTTGAAAGAAGGTATTTACTTTGGCGCTGAACTAGGAGAGGAACACCCACTAGTGCAAGCTGGTACTCCTATGCATGGTTCTAACCTTTTCCCCGCCAACATCCCTCAATTTGGCGAAACAGTGCTTGAATATATGGAGGCGATGACAAACTTGGGACACACTTTGATGATGGGTATAGCCCTGAGTTTGGGATTGGAAGAATCCTACTTTGCTGACCGTTACACTTGTGATCCCTTAGTGCTGTTTCGCATTTTCAACTATCCTCCTCATTTATCACCCTCAGATGGTGAACCAATATGGGGCGTTGGCGAACATACTGATTATGGCGTTCTGACCATTCTCAAGCAGGACGACTCAGGCGGATTAGAGGTTAAATCCAAGTCAGGTTGGGTTGCTGCGCCTCCCGTTCCTGGTTCCTTTGTCTGCAACATCGGCGATATGCTAGACAAAATGACAGGAGGTTTGTATCGTTCTACACCTCATCGTGTACAGAACCAGTCCCAAAATCATCGTCTTTCGTTCCCCTTCTTTTTCGATCCCAATTTCGATGTGGAAGTGAAGCCGATTCAATTAGATAAAATAGTAGCGAATAATGATGCAAGCGATCGCTGGGATAAGGCTAACATTCATGATTTTCGCGGAACTTATGGTGATTATGTCTTAAGTAAGGTGTCTAAGGTTTTTCCAGAGTTGCAGCGATCGGTATTATAGGGTTTCAACCTTTTTTTCTTTAACTCTTGAATTCGCACAGTCGTTTACTGAATTTGCACAGTCGTTTACTGAATTTGCACAGTCGTTTACTGAATTTGCACAGTCGTTTACTGAATTTGCACAGTCGTTTATTGAATTCGCACAGTCGTTGATTGAATTCGCACAGTCGTTTATTGAATTCGGACGGTCGTTTAAAGAAGGCGAGACACAAAGATGCAATTTGAATGATTATTAGCTTAACAAGCCGTGCGAGAGACCGTGTTCAATCAGATCAAAAAGCAACAAGCGCTCCGTCACAAGTGTCTCAAAAATCTGATAACTTTACATCTGTCTTTAGAGGCTCCTCAGCCCCAATCTTTGCCAAAAGTCATTGTGCCCAGACAAAGTTCAGAAGCACAAGTTCAAAAACGCCGCCCCAAAGCTTACCCTTTCATGACTAAACCCCCGGCAAGAATTACACAAACAATTACAGACCGCCTTAAACCACAAGCGTTTCGGCTTTTCTTAGTGCCATTCGGCCTTAAGCCCCAAGTCTTGTTAATTGAGATAGTAGCTGGATTTACGCCGTGTGCTGTACTAGATATAAAGCAGTTTGCAACAAGCGTGAGGTACAGAACCTAGACTTCAAAGCCAGAAATGAAGACTGTTTTACTCCAGACTCCTGCCGTATCTCTCAGCAGATAGCTTGCTTATTAAGCTTATCCGTGGTTTGATTTAAATACGGCATTTATATCAATTTAACGTATTTTGTTGACAACTCATTAACTGAATTAACTTGTCAGCCACAAAGTAAATATAAAACTTTCCATGCCTATCCAAACTATTGGTATTTTAAGTCCAGGTGATATGGGGCAGGCGATCGCAGTTGTTCTGAATCAACATGGATTGAAAACTATTGCTGCTCTAGACAATCGCAGTGAACGAACTCGGCAATTAGCAGCCGCAGCCAACATCCAAGATGTGGGTTCCTTGACGCAACTGGTAATTGAATCTGATCTAATTTTGTCAGTTTTAGTCCCAGCAGCAGCGACTGAAGCAGCAAAGCAAGTAGCTGAGGTAATCAGCAATGTTGGTAAACAGATTCTCTACGTTGACTGTAATGCGATCGCACCCCAAAAAGTCATAAATATCGCCAAACTCATCGAATCAGTTGGCGGAACATTCGTAGATGCATCAATCATTGGCCCACCACCGCAAGTTCCCAATCGTACCCGCATATATACTTCCGGAAAACAAGCAAGTCAACTTCAACAACTCCGGGATCATGGCTTGGATGTGCGGGTGATTAGTGATCAAATTGGTCAGGCTTCCGGGTTGAAAATGTCCTATGCAGCCCTGACAAAAGGACTTACAGCAATCGGCACAGAATTATTAATAGCAGCCCATCGTTTAGGGTTGGATAAAGAACTATGGGAGGAAGTGTCTAGTAGCCAAAAGGAACTTGCTAGCATATTAACCCGTTCGATTCCATCGATGACACCGAAAGCGCATCGTTGGGTAGGAGAAATGGAAGAGATTGCAGAAACCTTTAAAGAGTTAGGTCTGACTGAGCACATTTTTCACGGAGCAGCTGAGGTTTACCGCTTGGTGAAAGAAACCTCCTTGGGTAAGGAAACACCAGAAGAGTCTAATCGCGATCATTCATTGAATGAAATCATTACAATCCTCTCCAATGAAGCAATTTCTGACACATAATCAAGACTATTTTATTGCGGGTTGATATATAGGATGACTCAGGAACAATGGACTGCGGTTGACGCTTACTTTACCGATCTGCTTGTGCCGCCCGACCCCGCGCTGGATGCGGCTCTCCAAACCAGCGCCGCCGCCGGACTGCCACCGCACAATGTTTCGCCGAACCAGGGCAAGCTGCTGCTGTTAGCACAAATCCAAGGGGCGCGAACTATCCTGGAGATTGGCACGCTGGGCGGCTACAGTACTATCTGGCTGGCACGGGCGCTCCCCAGCGACGGCCGTCTGATCACGCTGGAGGCTGACCCAAAGCACGCCGAAGTCGCCCGTGCCAACATTGCCCACGCTGGTCTGGCGGATATTGTTGACCTGCGCCTCGGACAGGCACTCTCTACGCTGCCACAAATTGCCGCCGAGGGTCACAGCCCATTTGACCTAATCTTCCTTGACGCCGACAAGCCAAATAATCCAGATTACCTCACATGGGCGCTGAAGCTTTCCCGTCGCGGCAGCCTGATCATCGCCGATAATGTTGTGCGTGACGGAGCAGTGATTGATCAAAGCAGCAGTGATCCTAGCGTTCAGGGGGTGCGTCACTTCAACAAACTGCTTGCCTCTGAGCCACGCATCAGCGCCACGGCAATCCAGACTGTGGGTAGCAAAGGATACGACGGCTTTGCGATCGCGATCGTCACTGCTGACAAATAAGGAATTGAGCCAAGATCCGTGAATTTATTGCTGAATTTTTGGAATTACTCTAAAATTACCTAAATTGCCCAGTGCGTTGGTGCAGCCCGCCGCAGGCATCGCCGCCTCTTTCCTAACATCAGAATAATCATCTGCTAATAACTAAAAATAGCAAGAGATTAGTTATTTGCTCAGTCTTGGGAACGATTTTGAGGAAACAGGTAAGCGATCGCAGCGTAACCCGAAATACTGACTAAACTAACCAAAAAAGCAGCTAGAACAAAAGTAGACATAGAGAATTCTACCCAAATGCCAAATTAACGTTATATTTTATACAATTTCAAAATCTCCACACCCATCAAAAAATAAGATTTTGGATTAATCGCTAAGGCTTTGGCTTGCTCCTCCCTAACCCTTCTTAAAAAGGAGGAAATTAAGCCCCTCTTTTTAAGGGAGTGTGGGGGATCTTCCTGGGCAAAATATCACCAACACCAAGCGGATTGAATTTTGGATACTTTCAAACTAACAATTGCGTATGACACAGCAGTGACTACCTTGTGTCAATCCCTTGTATCTCAAGCATTTTCACTCAATCTTTAAGCCAAAGGCAGAAAAAACCGAAACGTACTGCCAATTCCCAGCTCGCTTTCTACCTGAATCTGACCGCCTTGTAGTTCAATCAAACGACGGGAAATAGTTAAGCCAATACCAGTGCCTCCCGAATGGCGATCGCGCGATAGGTCAGCTCGCCAGAAGCGCTCAAACACATGGGGCAAATTTTCTGGAGCGATACCAATACCTGTATCCATAACCGCAATCCAGAGAAAAGAAGCTTCAGTCCCAGCCCGAATCGTAATTGAACCTTCATTAGTATAATGCACTGCATTACCTAGCAGATTAACCAACACCTGTTCTGTGCGGTCAATATCCGCTAATACAGGAGGCAGCACAGATGCACATTCCAAAAGCAGAACTGGCCCATCTTCCAACAGTTGGTCACTAAATTTCTCCACTAAAGACTCTAACAATGGACGCAGATTTACCCGTTGGATATTAATTGGCAAATAACCAGCTTCTGCCTTAGAGAGTTCTTGTAAATCGTTCACCAAGCGCTCTAAACGCTTAGTTTCTCTAGCTAAACGCCGATAAATCTCAGGAGACGCTTCAATTTCTCCATCAGCCAGTTCTTCCAAGTAACCACGGACAACTGTTAACGGTGTCCGTAGTTCATGGGTCATGTCTCCAATTACTTCTCGCCGCCGCACTTCCACCCCTTCTAAACTGGCTGCCATCCGGTTGAAACTAGCACCAAGCCCATTAAGTTCTGGAATGTCAGACATCGGTAGTCGTGCATCCATCTGACCAGCAGCAAATTTTTGGGTGATTTGTTCCATCTCTGTCAATCGCTGCATAATCCGTCTAGACACCCAGTAACTTAATCCTCCAGCAGCGGTAGTCCCGACTAAGACTGACCAAATTGTGCTTCGTTGCCAAGCAAGTTCAAATCCTGTAACCAATTCAGTCCGGACATCGATTAAGTCGAACCCCTGATTTTCTAATCGTTCTAAATGCAAGACAAACAAGCGGGGGGAAGAGATTTTGCTGATACTTACCAAACTAGCTACCCCCACGATCATTACTACTAAATGGGAGAAAAATAGGCGTCCTCTCAGCCCCATCTTCATAATATTTACGCTACCAGGGGATCTTCAAATTTATAGCCCACCCCAACAACAGTTTTAATAAAAGTAGGATTTGCCGGATCAGGCTCAATCTTTTTTCGCAACCGAGCTACATGAGTATCGACCACTCGTTCATCGCCAAAAAAGTTATCTCCCCAAAGTTTATCAATTAGTTGAGTGCGGTTCCAAACTCTACCAGGATTGCTGACAAAAGTAGTTAGCAAGTTAAATTCTAGGGTAGTTAAGTCCAAAATTTCAACCTCCTGAGAATCCATCTGACGACTGGCAGTACGCTGGTCTACATCTACGATAAAGTGTTGGGTACGATTGACTTGATGTTGTCCCCCTTGGCGGAGGCAACGCCGCAATAGTGCCCGCACCCTAGCTACCAACTCTCTAGGGCTAAAGGGCTTGACCATGTAATCATCAGCACCAGTAGATAGACCTATGACGCGATCAATTTCCTCACCCTTAGCCGTGAGCATCAAAATGTAAGGATCTTTTGCACCTGGTTTCTGGCGAATTCTGGCACAAACTTCCAACCCATCCAAACCAGGAATCATTAAATCTAGAATGATTAAATCAGGTGGTTGCTCCTGAAACATCCGCAAGGCATTCATGCCATCGCGGCTAATGCGACAAAAAAATCCTTCTTTTTCTAAAGAGAGTTCAATTAAATGAGCAATTTCTGGTTCATCTTCGACTATTAAAATATCCATTTCAATTAGGGCCGAGCAAAATACGCAGATTGAACTGGGGACTAGGACGGGTATGGATAGGGATTTAAACCCCACCCAACCTGATAAACCTTCTAAAAGCTGACAATAGCTCAGTATAGATTTCGATAGATTTGAAATCGGGTTTTAAAGGTTTGAATTTGATGGCGTGCGATAACTATAGCCAAGATGAGAATCTTTTTGAATGTGTGCTTTAATACTATCGAGGTCAATGAAGCAGTCAGCAACATCAATCAAGCTTTCACTAGTGGTCGTTTGCAAACTCACCACTTCCACCCGAACCCCCATTCTACTGACAGCGTTCACAGCATAGGCTAAATCTCCATCCCCACTGACTAAAACCGCAGTATCATAATAAGGAGCTAAAGTTATCATGTCTACAGCAATTTCTACGTTCAGATTTGATTTTTTGAAATTCTCTGCTGCCATAGCAAGCTCTTTTGCCACTACACGATAGCCATTACGACGCATCCATAATAGAAAACCCTGTTGCTTTTCATTGCTGAGTTCAACCCCAGTATAGAAGAAAGCACGCAATAGTCTTGAACCGTTGGTTAAACGACAAAGCAATTTAACATAGTCAATTTCTATGCCGAGTTGTAAAGCTGTATGAAATAAGCTTAAGCCATCAATAAAAATAGCAACTCGACCACGATTGAAGCTATTGAAAATCGAACTATCAGGTGCAGGATCTGGCATCTTGGTATCTTTACCTTTGACAGCAGTATTGCTCAAATTTTGCCCTTGCCAATGTGGTTTAGCTTTGAGTACTTTAGATTCCTTAAATTCATTTCTTTGTTTACTAAAATTAGTTATAATCATTAATACCTCTGATTTTAAAGGTGGAAAGAGTTTTGGGTAAATTGTCTATAGTATAGTCTGTGCTGATTTATAACCCTAGCAGGTAATGGTCTTAAGTCACTACATCTAGATAAACTTAACTGACACTAAACAGAATCAAAAGTAGACAGATCAAGGATTTTTCACTGTTGTCAGGGTTGGTTTGATGAGATATTGCCTCTGCCCACAGATATATTAATCTTTACCCACCGAGACAGCAACAGTTTGGAGAAAATAAATCGTAATTGTAAAGGTAGGGGCAAGAATCCGCGAACCTCATCTATCTATTTTTATTTTACAGTTTCAGAAGCAGAGAGTCACACGGCTTGCTTAAGCTGTGGGGATGCCAGTTGCCAGATAAGGGAAACCCGTATACAGCGCTGGCTGATGAATGTGTTGTGGCTAAAGCTGCTCTCAAGAATCTGGTAAAAATCCTTTACCATCGTGAAAATTCTGCTGAAACAGTGCAGCACTTTTAGGTATAAATTTAGGGGCAAAGAGCAGCGATAACTTTTTAACAGCACAGTAACCATTTAACTCTATATCCCTAAATCGGGCAATTTTACAGGAGATTGTAATTCTGAATTGCCTCTTCCCAGTACCCACTTACAAATTAATCACAATGCTGACTCCTTTGCTAACAATTCTGATGCTGCTTCACCATCTACTAGATTATCGGAATCACCAGATTTAGAATAACCATCCGCCATATCTTTGATAAAACCAGCTATAGGTACCGCAACTAGCAAACCCAAGACTCCACCAACATTGGTTCCTACAAGCAAAGCAATTAACACCCATATTGGTCTAATACCAGTGAATTTACCTAAAAGACGCGGTGCGATCGCCTGATCAATTACCTGATCAATCACAACAGCTACCGCAGCAACCTTCGCTGCTAACCAAAAATCATGTGTGGCTATTATTAAAGTGATTACAATCAGACTGACGACATCCCCAAAGGGAATTAAACTCAAAAGCCCAACTGCCAAACCAAAGAGTAAAGCAAACTGGACTTGAAAAGCTAAAAACAATAATGTTACTGAAACTCCCATCAGTAAAGCCAAGCTTCCCTGACCAATCAAGTAATTTTGAAAGTTTTGCTGAATAGACTGGCTTACCTTGTGAGTAAAACTCCCAGGTAACTTCTTAAATATACCCTGCCAAATTCTTGGGCCATCTAACAATAGATAAAAAGTCAGCACTACCGTAATTAATCCCTCAGAAATACTATCAATTGTATCTATGATAATACTTAAAAGTTTATCTGAAAGAAACTCTAACTCATTGGGTAATTGGTCAGTAATTCTGGTTACAAACTGACTTAAATTCACATTTAATTTGTGCCTAAAAAACCAATCATTTACAATCTGAAGTTTTTCTTCGCTAGAATCAATCCATCGGGGAAGGACTTTAACCATCTCATTAAATTGCTCTAAAACAATGGGCACTAAAGTGACACCCAGAGCAACAATAATTACCAATGCTAATATAAAAACTAAGGCTACTGCAAAGCTGCGTTTAACCCCCCGCTGTTGGAGAATTGAAACAGGATAGTTTAAAACGAATGCAAGCAAAGTAGCTAAGACAAGAATTGTTACAACAGGTTGAAAATTTTTAACAAGCAAAAATGCTAGCCAACCATTAAGAAAGACTAGAGGAAATAGTAGTGTAAAAATTAACCATCTCAGTAGTTGATTGAGTGAAAAATTCATCATTAATTTAAAAATCAAAATTATGCTAGTTACTAGATTGAACCTGGAAATTAAATATGAGCAAGGGGAAGTAGATAAGAAAAATCTTCCCCCATTCCCTACTCCCTACTCCCCATTATTTCGATTACTAACTTTCAGCAAAAGCTAAAAATTGCTCCTCACTTATTCGACCTGCTTGATATAGAGTATTAGTAATTTCAGAAATAGTTAAAACTGCATGACCGCGATAACCATTTTCCTGTAACCTGTCTTTCACTCCTTGTTCATGGTCGATAAATACTACAATATCATTAACATTTAATCCTGCTGATTCCAACTTTCCTGCCCCTTCCATGACACTTTTTCCGCTAATGAGAATATCATCAACCACCACAACCGTTTCACCAGGATGAAAGTTACCCTCAATTACTCTGCGAGTTCCGTGTGCCTTCACTTCTTTACGGGGAAAAATCATTGGACAATTAAGACGCAAAGATAAACCAGTAGCAGTAGGTAAAGAACCATAGGGAATACCCGCTAATCTATCAAAATTTAGATTCTTCAAAATCTCCTCATAAGCCGTGATAACTTGATTAAAAACTTGGGGATTAGAAATAATTTTGCGTAAGTCGATGTAATAAGGAAATATTGCTCCTGATGCTTGAACAAAGCTGCCAAACATAATACAGTCAATGTCAAAAAGTTGTAAAATCAAATCTTGTTGGGGGTGCTGATTTAGTAAACAAACATCAGGAAACCACACAGAGCATGTAGAATTTTCGTGAATAATTTCAGCTTTGATTTGATTAATTTCTGCGCGTAGAGACTGGATTTGCTCAGATAGTTGTATATTTCCCAACATATCTTGAGGAACAGGAATCAGCAAACCATCACCATTAGCATTCAAACCTGCTTCTAAAATTTGCTTCAGGTTTGGGCCTTCTGCCCAGATGCTACGCGCCATAATAATTCGTTCAGGAGCAATTGATCGAATCAGCGCTAAAACTTCAGGATTTGTAGTTCCTACTTCCAAACCCAATTGTTCTGGAGTCCCCCAGGTTTTTGATTCTTTTACCACCTGTAAATAAAGGGGTGATTCGTTTGTAGGATATTGCTGTAAAGCTTCTGCACTTGGATTAGAAGTACAGCATAAAATAAACACTGCTTTATCAGGATATACCAAAAAAGGTGCTACATGATCTTGTCCTGTATAGGGACTGAGAGTGATTGCATCCACCTGCCATTCTGTAAACACAGTCCGGGCAAAGATGGTACTAGTATTTAGATCACTGTGTTTGGCATCTAAAATAACTGGGATGTGGGCTGGAATAGCTGCTAAAGTTTTGTACAGCAGTTCTAAACCTGGAACACCTAGTGCTTCATAAAAGCCAAATGTCGGTTTATAAGCACATACGAAATCAGAAGTTTCACCAATAATGAATTGTAACCACTTCTCCAAACCCGCGATGAGTTCTTCAGATTCATAACGCACAAGCATCATCTCTGGATTTGGATCAAGTCCTACGAATAGTAAGCTTTGATTTTGCAAGATATTACGATTCAATTTATCAAAAAAGTTCATATTTTTCAGTTTTAAAAAAAGATTGTTTACCAAAACATTGATTCTGTTAATTCAGTACCACCAGCTTTTTGCCCTAATCGAGAGTGAATTACTACAAATAAGATAACCATCGGCACTGAGGCAAAGTGAACAATTCGCAATGCTTGCCAACTGCCAAACAAATCCACAATCCAAGGAAATTGAGCAGGTTTATACATGCCTATTCCTGTAAATAACGCCAGCAGCAAAATAGGAATAATTGCTGTATAGGCAATACGATGCCAAGCATAAATTAGGCGCTTAGAATTTTGACTTTTTTGTAATGCTTTGAAGTCATTGGCCCCTACAAACCGATGTCGCCAGCGCCGAGTAATTAAAACGTAAATTCCATACCACAAGAGATTCAGCGAGAATAGCCACATTGCTGCAAAATGCCAGTGTCTACCTCCTGCGAGCCAACCTCCTAAGGTAAATATCACAGGAATGTGCAAACCTGAACGTCCACCAAAAACAGGGTTGGCGTTGTAAATTTGTAGTCCACTGGTGAGCATGATAAACAGACTAATGATGTTACAGGAGTGGAAAATTTTGGCTCCTATTGCTTGAGTGGGTGGCTTTCGAGTTGGGGAGGGGGTCAAAGTCATAGATTTTGACTGATAAAATTTTTTGTTTATCTGTCTTAGGTAAATAGTGGGACTTAGACAAAAAACACCCAGAAAAAAGCTTCAAATCTATATACACAGGGACTTTGACATCGTTTGAAAGGTTAATTGATATATCTAGGTTTGAGCCATTTTCGAGCATTTGGTGTATTTTCCTTACCCTGCATAGGTTTGAGGCTTGTTTTTCCCTTAAAAATGTTTAAGTTCTGATAGTCGAGTAAGTTTGGGGGTGGGCATTACTCTCCCTTATTTTCCCATCCTATGATTCAGACATTTTAAGAAATATGTCGTAGTCACACCCAGGATGTTTTTAAGGAAAAAGTAGAAGGAGTACATCTGGAGGTTTGGGAAGCCCTAAATTATGAGGCAGTACTCCTTTAACGATTGCTGTTACAGCAGTCTGCTCGTAATAACACGATAAATTGCATTCCATCACTCCCTCGCTCAAACGATTGCTGATGCTCGAATCCCAACTTCTGCCATACCCGTATCGCACGCTTATTGAATGCCGCGATCGTCACTCGAAAGACTTTTGGCTTAAATAAACTGTCTGCAAATTTTAATACGGCATTGGCATATTCAGCACCCTTTCCTCGTCCGGTCAAGTCAGGGCGAATTCCCATGCCAATATCCAACGCCTGATCGCGGTAATCACCACCAGTGACCTGTCCATCTTGTCCAAAAGAACAATAAGCTACCAACTCACTATTTTCATCTGCAATGCTGTAGAAGGTATTCTGGGGGTGCAGAATATGTTGTAGTAGATTAGCTTCCTCCTCAGAGTAGTTGTATAAATTGTAGGGTGGCTCATATCGCCAATTTAGGATAGTGTGTGCATTACTCTCATCAATTAGGTGAAACATAAACATTACTTACTGTACTGTTTGTAGTATTCTTATACTTTCTTAACCCTAACTTTCAGATGCGCTCTCTATAACCCCTCTTTTGTCACTCTGGGGAAATAAAAATTGAGGCTAAATGATGAAACCTAGATTTAGTGAGAAGATTAGCGCTCGCAAACTAATAGAAACCTCCAAACAAAGCTCTATAGGCAAAATCCTGTCTGGGCAAGAGTTACAGATTATTCTCTCCCGAAAGTGACAAAAGAGGGATAACTCTGCGATATGAATCTTGATAGCAAGAATGCGATCGCCACTTTACTAATGTATCGACTTGCATTGTGAATGTAACGGCCGCCTTGCTAATGTATCGACTCGCATTGTGAATGTAACGGCCACCTTGTTAATGCATCGACTCGCATTGTGAATGTAACGGCCGCCTTGTTAATGCATCGACTCGCATTGTGAATGTAACGGCCGCCTTGTTAATGCATCGACTTGCAAAAATTAACGCCTCCTGCCCCTGTGTTGTACCTTTTACCCAAGGTTAATTACCTAAAAGCTGGCGTGTTTTCTGATAGCGGCATAGTGTCTTGCTGTAGTATTCATTTCAATGACCAACTCTGTGCCTTGACCTAATTGAGAATTACACTTAAGTTTACCTTGATGTTTTTCAACTATAATTTCCCGACTAATTGATAGCCCTAGTCCTTGACCTTTGCCTACTGGTTTTGTCGTAAAAAATGGTTCAAATATATGTCTTTGAATATGAGGAAGTATACCTTTACCATTGTCAAAAATGCGAATGATAACTTTGTGTCTTTTTCCTAGTCTTTTGTCATTTACCCAAAGTTCATTACTATTTACTAATGATAAATGACTACTAAGAATTTCTGTATGAATAAAAAGAGTGGGAATAAAGGAATAATCATGTTTCATCCTGTCTTGTAAGGCATCAATAGCGTTAGTCAAGATGTTCATGAATACCTGATTTAGATCACCAGGGTAACACTCGATTAAAGGCAATTCCCCAAAGTTTTTAATTACTTCAATCCTTGGTCTATCAGGCTGTTCTTTCAGACGATGTTGCAAAATCCTCAGAACACTATCAAGTCCTTCATGCAGGTTAACCTTTTTCATTTGACCTTCGTCAGAGGTTGAAAAATTCCGCAAGGCGAAAACAATTTCTTTGACGCACTCAGATCCGGCTCGCATTGACCACAGCAATTTTAAAAAGTCTGTCTTCACAAAACCGAGGTCGAGACGTTGCAGATGTAAGGCAATGACTGGGGTCGGGATGGGATAGTAATGTTGGTAAAGTTCAATGACTCTGATTAAGTCTTCAGCATATTGACTTGCAGGATGGAGATTGCTGTAGATGAAGCTAACAGGATTGTTAATTTCGTTAGCCATATCCGCCACCAGTTGACCAAGGTTAGCCATTTTCTGGTTTTGCAATAACTGCTTTTGGGTATATTTGAGTTCTTCGAGGGTAGTTTCTAGCTGCTGTGATTTTTCCCTAACTTGGTCTTCGGTAGACTGGCGTTGGACAATTTCTCTTTGGAGTTGTTCAGATAATTGGTATTGTTGAATAGCGATCGCCTTATCCTGACTAATATCCTTGTGTGTCCCCGCCATCCGCACTGGTTTACCGAATTCATCCCACTGAAATATCTTGCCACAAGCCAAAATCCACTTCCACTCGCCGGATTTAGTCAACATTCGCAATTCAACTTCAAACACAGATGTGCATCCTTCCAGATAATCGTGCAATACCTGGCGAATTCTCGGTAAATCCTGTGGATGTACAAGTTGCTCAAAGGATTTATGGTCATGATCGATTTCGTCTACTTCATACCCCAGGATGCGCTTCCACTGAGGATCATAATAGGTTTTGTCAGTTACCAGATTCCAATCCCACAATCCCAAGCCACTGGCTATTAATGCCATTTGTAAGGCGGCTTGTGAGCATTGACAAGGATCTAAATTTTCTTGAGATAAGTCTTTTTGTCCTTTTTGTAGTGGCTGTGATTCTGGGAAACTCTGGGAATTTTGGACTGAAAGTGGAGTTTCCAGTTCATGGGTAGCGGGTTCTTCGATATGCATAGCTGCTGGTACGATGAGGAAGATATCCTGTAGCTCTCTCTACGCTGTCTTAGCACCCTGACGATCCAGTTATGGACAGTACGGTTTGGTTAACAAATCGTCAACTTGGTTTATTGAGCTGTAACTTCGGTTGGAGATATATCAGCCCATATCATCAATTTGGATGAAATTTAGAAAAAGGTAAAGGGACGAATGTAACCTCTGTTGCGATCGCAGTGGCGATTTTTTAGAAAAAAATAGCTACATTGTGTGCATCTACATTCTAAGATATGTCTAAAAAAAGTAGTTCAAATCACATAGAATCACCTAAAAACTCGGAAAAATTTGTAAAAAAATTCTATGATTAAGTCACGTCAAATATTTGAGGATACCAAAAAATTGTCAAGGCTGGTTTGTAGCTTTTTTGGTCATGGCTGGCTGCTATCCATACAAGGCAGGCTAAATTGAATTCCAAAGCATAGTGGTGTGAGAAAATGTCATGCTGAATTAGAGCCGATGAGTAATGACTATAGATGAAGTAGTATTGCTACTAAAAGCCAGTCAAGCAACCGGTTTAACGACGCTCCAAGAGTTGATATTGCGTTCTTGATGGTCAGGAAAAACCTACACTAATATAGCCTCTGAAGCACAGTACTGCGAGGAACGTGTCAATAAAATTGCTGCTCATTTATGGGAAGTACTGAGTGATTTTTGCAAAGAACCGATAAATAAATCTAACTTCCGCCAGACTTTAGAAAATCATCGTCTTAGCAAAGCGCATCAGCAGTTAGTTAAGGAATTCAACAAAGCAGCTACGGCTATATCCTTAGAATTTCCTAGTGGCCCAGTATCTCTTAATTCCAGATTATACATACCTCGTCCGTCAATTGAGGAACTCGCCTACGCAGAAATGTCTGAACCTGGGAGTGTCATCTGCATCAAAGCACCCAAGAAGATGGGGAAAAGCTCTCTGATTTTGCGGTTGCTTGCACGCCCTAACAATCAAGGCTTTCACACTGTGACGTTAGACTTTCAACAAGCAGATAAAGCAGTATTTGCCAGTTTGGATAAATTTTTATGCTGGTTCTGTACCAAAGTCAGTCGGGAGTTACAGCTAGAACCAAAACTTAATGATTATTGGGATGAAGATATGGGTAGCAAAGTAAGTTGCTCTATCTATTTCCAGGAATATTTGCTGTCTGCGCTCTCAAGTCCCCTTGTCTTGGTATTGAATGAAGTGGATTAGGTATTTGAGTATCAGGAAATTGCTGGAGAATTACTATCACTGATACGAACTTGGCATGAATAAGCTAAAGGCGTAGAAATTTGGCAAAAACTGCGCCTGATTCTGGTTTATTCAACAGAAATTCTTGTTCCTAGAAAATTAACTCAATCACCATTTAATATTGGTTTGACAATTAATTTACCTCCCTTTACAAAAGAGCAGGTGCAGGATTTGGCGCTACGTCACGGCTTGGATTGGACAGATGGTAAAGATGCCGAGAGTTTAATGGCAATGGTGGGAGGATATCCTTATTTGGTGCGATTGGCTTTTTATCTGCTTGTAGGTAAAGGGGGACTGGAAGGGGATTTAGAACAGCTATTACAACAAGCACCTACAGAAACCGGAATTTATCACGAGTATTTAAGGCAGTTTGTCTTAACACTAGGAGATGAGCCAGAATTGAGAAATGCTTTTTACGAAGTAATTAACGCTAGAAATTATCTAAAATTAGAACCGGCATTGGCATATAAATTACAGAGGATGGGGCTAATTAATTTAGAAGGCGATCGCAGTACTCCTGTGTGTGAATTATATCGTTTATATTTCCGACAATATCTGAAAACAAGTGAGAATTTTAACAGCGGTTGTTTTAACTGTGAGTTTAGGTGTAGCTAGCAGCCAAGCAAGATTTAAAAGATATAAAAACTATATGATTCGGTTTAATTTAGGTGCGGCTGAACGCTTTCTAGATGCTTTTGAGGAAAAGTGTGTTTTGTTAGCAGATTTTTCCGAACTTGGGCGTAGTAGTGAGGAACTAGCACCTAGCTTACGCAGTTTGCCGCGAATACGGGAGGCGGAGCCTCAATGAGGGGCGTTCCCAGTCGAAGACTGGGAACGAGGTGAAAACAAGATATTAAGCTTGTTTTATTCTTAACTTGCCAATTTTAGATTTCTCTTAAATCCAAAATTCAAAATTCAAAATTGGATAACTTCTGCCTTATTCAAATAGCTCTTTGACGCACATGTCGCCCATTAAGCCCTTGCTTAATCCAACTGAGACATTCATATTCAGATTTGAATAATTTTGGAGCTGCAATATTATTCAATAACTCTGGTGGGTAATGGTCATAAAAACATTTATCTCCTTCTTGGAAGATGATAATCAAATTGTTCTGATAAATGTAGCGAGACTTAAAACTATCCCCCCGATGAACAAACTCGGAATTTTGATCAATATGTTCTTTAGCAATATCAACTATATTACTAACACCACTTCCATAGATTCTTGCTGGGTTTTCTGCTTTATGAAATTGGCTTCTTTGCCCAATCTCAGATAGCAATTTATACGAATAAATTTCGTAATTATCAGCCTGTCCAAAAACAAATGGAATGATGAGATATCCTTTGTATGAGACTGAACTTTCATAAAGAAGACGACTCATCTCAACCTCCTTTGATGTAACTGCTCTCAAAAAATTCGCTGAAATCACATACATATTAAAAATCAATGCTTTTCTGTTAAATATATTTATGCATCACTTAAACCCTTGATCACGATTTAACAAATGGGGCTATTACCCCTTTTGTCAAGGAGAAAGGAATATGAAGCTTTAACAGAAAAGTATCGCAAGATTAATTATCGCTCTTTTTTTAATTACTAAACATTAGATATGTTGTAAAAGTTAAAAAATTATAAATTTCCTTCTGTGGGACTACTCCCCCTGTCCTTGCACCCTGCCTTTCAAGACCATAAACTCAGCTGATTGGGGAGATGCTCAAGGTTATTCCAAGGTAGGGGTGGAACTGGTGTATCACTCTGTTCTAATAACTGTTGGAAGTGACGGGCTGTGCTAGGCGATCGCGCTTCTATTGGACAATGGACAAAGAAATAAATTCGCACTCCCATTGGCAACCATTGCTGAATCTGCCTTACCCACTCTTCCATAAACGGCTGATTGACTGATAAATTTCGATGAGAAATAAACCGAATCAGAGTAAAAGGTGCTGTGACACTCAATTGTAACGGTAATTTGGGTTTACGCCGTTCCGATTGCAACTGCGGGTCATCATCTCCAGTGTAGATGGGGCGCGAGTCTAACAGTACCCGTCCGACACCTAGCTTTTCTAAAAGCGCCGTCAAATTACTAGCATGGGGTTCCTTGAACCAGTCGTGATGCCGAACTTCCAGCGCTAGGGGTGCTTCTGTACGTGGCCAAGCTTCCAGAAAGTTGGTCAAATCCTCAAGTAATGCAGGTGCATAACTGGGTGGTAACTGGGCAAATATCGGGCCAAGATGCTTCCCTAAAGGGTGCATCGCCTCCAGAAATTTTAAAGCAGCCGGAATATAAGGTTGTAGCAACCCTTGATGGGTAATATCTCGCGGTAATTTCAGACAAAATTCAAAACCTGCTAGTGTTTCGGCAGCCCAACGGGTTACAGTTTCTTGGTTAGGCACGGCATAAAAGGTGGTATTACCTTCTACAGTGGTAAAGCGACGACTGTAGAGATGGAGAAAATCGGCAGTGCGAGTGCCTTGGGGATAGAGTTCGCCCACCCAACCTTTATATGCCCAAACAGCACAACCGATAAAAAAGTTCACAGTGCCTAAAAGTCTTAATGTATCATATTCAATTTTACAAGCAGGTTGTAGGGATGGATAAGGCTAGGTCAGATTTCTGACTTATTAAAAGATACTGCTGATGATTAAAATCGCAGACCGAAAGGTATTGCCATGTGTTGCACCCAAACGAGAACTACTATATTGCTTTCTCAATATACTTATTTGCTTTTTAATTTGAGTAATTTATGCACTCTGTGTTATGGCACAACCTCAGCTATTGATAAATTGAACCATCAGGCATAATTGCCCCTGCTAAGTTAGTACCAACTAGTTTAACCAGAAGACGCTCACCAGAACGAATCCGCGCTCCTGTCAAGTCGGCTCCTCGCAAGTCGGCCCCACTGAGATCAGCTCCAATCAAATTAGCAGCACGTAAATTCGCCTCCCTGAGATCCGCTAAAAGTAGGTTTGCCCGAAATAAATTTGCTTCAGATAAATTCGCACCTCTGAGGTTGACTTTGTGCATAAAAGTATCGCTGAGATTAGCACCACTCAAATTGGCATAACTCAAATTTCTGCCAGATAAGTCTTTATTGCTCAAATTTGATCGACTGTAATCTTTGCCACTCAAGTCTGAGCTTTGCTTTGGTGCTTGCTGGGTTGTTTGGGATGGTTTTTCTTGTTGAGGTGGCGGTGAGTTAAATGTGGTTTGAGGTTTGGTTTTTAGAGAGCGCAACTTTTCACGAGCTTCATTTATGGCTTTCAGCTTGTCTTGTGCTTTCTGCTGTAAACGGAGATTGTCTTTGGGAATGCGATCGGGATGCCAAACAAAAACTAAATCTTTGTAAGCCTGGTTCACTTCGTCAAGTGTTGCCCCAGGCTCTAATTCCAAAACTCTATAGTACCGCTCCAGATCGCTCATACGATATTTTGGTGGACAATCAACTTAATTATCAGTGATGGAGTCGTCTATTCGCTGGATTATTATGTCATTGATTATGGGGCATTAAGCATTAAGCATTGGGCATTGAGCATTTAATATTGGTTTCTTCCACTCCCTCATCTCCCCCTGCTCCCCCTGTCTTTCCTGCTTTTCATCTCCCCATCTCCCCATTTCTCCATCGAGCGATCGCTCTCAAATATGCTGCAATTGGAATCTGATAGACTTCAATAAAAATCCAAACAATAATTGATAAATGTGATAAGAAAGTTAATATCGTCCAAATATATGGCATCCAAGTAATCGGTTCCTTGAGATTAGCAGGAAAATAGTAAGCTACTATGCCAATTAGAGTAGTGGGAAGAATTATAAAAACTGCTGCTGCTAGTCCATAACCCCAACCTAATTCCACACCTTCCAACTGGGCTTCTGTCCAACTAAACCCATTCCAACGCCAAATTAAGGGTGGTTGCCTAGAAGGCATCTTGATTTGCTGTAGTTCTAGGTTAACTGTAAAAATCTCGTGGCAAAAGTCACAACCCATAGCTTCCATCAATGGCAGATGATAAATCTTACCTATCCGACAGACTGGGCAGGGGTAAACTCCATGATAGTCGAAAGATTGGGCTAAGATTTTGGAACTGGGCATAATGAAACTGATGATTCTAAAAAGTTGATCTGGTCAATGAGGACTTGGGTAAGAATAATCTATAGCGAGCGTCAATTGTCTGCAATAAGCTTTCGCAAGGTGAGGTGACAAGTCAGGAGAATTATAATTTTAACTTCTCAATCCTGGCTCTTTCAACTTCTCAGGGATGGAAGCCACCGCTTTCTTCGTCTACGCAAATAGGCAACTAGTACCGCAAGGCGGAAGTCAAAAGTCAAAAGTCAAAAGTCAAAAGTATTTTGGAATGGGCTTTTTAGGGATTTTAAATGGTTCCTCTATTTACGCCGTGGCGTACTAGTACAGCACCACACAATCAGAACAAGGCGTGATTTTGAATTTTGCAAAGCGTTACTAGTCTTGACTCTTACATTTTTACTGAGTCTATCGCTTTTTTGATAGTTTGTGGGGGTCTTGACACCGCCTCCTCTTCCTGTTAGTGTTAGCCTACATAGGTATAGTTCTTAAGTTTTCTAGCAAAAGCCCCGCAAATGCTTAACACATATTCCTACTTTTATTTTTGGTTTAGGGTGGTTCACCGGGAGTGAATCGAGTTTCCTGATGGAAACCGCCCGGTGAACCGCAGAGCGAACTCTGCGGTTTTTGTTGTTTTAAGGAGAATTTCATCGTCATGACTTATTTAAGTAGCTGGTTTTATGGCTTTTACTTTTGGCCCAGATTAAGTTCCGGGTAAATAGCGTCATGTCAATGAATCAGAACGCGCCCGGAACTCCTCAAAGGTTTCGGGCTTTTTTGTGATTGCAAAATAGTGCCCAATACTTAATTTTTAGGAGAATGGAACCATGATTAATGCCAAACTTGCCGCACAATCCCATCCAAACCACCAGACAATCATAAAAATCTCAGAAAAAGTCGCCTTCGGGGGCAAAGAACTGGTAATTATCGGCGGCCCCTGCACCGTTGAAAGCTTAGAACAAATGGAGATAGTTGCCCAAAAGCTATCTACTGCATCCGTGCATGGGTTGCGTGGTGGTGTCTACAAACCTCGCACATCTCCCTACGCTTTCCAGGGTATGGGAGAGTCAGGATTAAAGATTTTGGCAAGGGTGCGATCGCATTACAATATGCCAGTTGTCACTGAGGTGATGTCAATTTCCCAAATTGAAGTAGTCGCCGCACACGCTGATATGCTTCAAGTTGGTAGCCGGAATATGCAAAACTTCGACTTGCTCAAAGCTTTGGGACAAGCTGGTAAACCAATACTGCTCAAGCGTGGTTTAGCAGCGACAATTGAAGAATTCATCATGGCTGCTGAATATATCCTCTGCCACGGTAATCCTGATGTGGTGTTATGTGAAAGAGGTATCCGCAGTTTCGATGATTACACTCGCAATGTTCTAGATTTAGGAGCAGTGGCAGCACTCAAGCAAATCACTCATTTGCCTGTGATTGTAGATCCTTCCCATGCCGTCGGTAAACGGGAACTGGTGGCACCTGTGGCTAGGGCTGCGATCGCTTGCGGTGCAGATGGATTAATTATTGAATGTCACCCAGAACCAGAAAAATCTGTTTCTGATGCCCGTCAAGCACTTTCTTTAGAAGATATGGTGCATTTAGTTGATAGTTTAAAGCCTGTAGCAACAGCAGTTGGGCGCAGTATATCAGAAGCGATCGGGGCGGGTTTACAACCTGCCCCGATTTTTTGTGCTGCTTAAATTTCAGTTGAGGGCGTAGTTTACCGCCGTAGGCATCGCTTGAATGTCTGAGTCAAAAGATTCATTTTGGCTTGACGACAAACAGCGATCGCCTTCGGAAAATAAAGTTGTTGTTTAGGCTATTTCATTTGTTCTCAAACAATTTTTGCAACACAATCCTATAATAAAGTCACAACGTCTTCATACCAAAGTCACAACAGCTTCATCCCAAAGTCACAACCGTGTTACAACAATTTCTTGCCAAAAGGGGTAGGCTAAACAAGAAATTTATTAGTACACTAATGTTTAGATTAACTAATATTACGCTTCTCTAATTAGAATTAATCGCAACCAACCATTATTTTGCAGAAAATGCGATGTCTAACGACAAGCTAGTACGTGTCTGTGCTTGCCCCTTTCTCCCAGATTCTTGATATGCGCTGTTTAGCCCCTGTTCAGACGACAAAGCCTTCGTCCTTGGCTGCTCAAACTATTCCTCGTTTTCAAAGCATTATTCAAAGAGGGCGGTTCTCGCTACTTATGTTAAGTCTAGCCTACTTGTGTAGTGCCTGTAATGCTTCTGAAGCCGAATCTAGTGGAAAAGAAGCAGGAAAAAAACGAGCTGTGCCAGTTGTGGTTGCCACTGCGACTGAAAAAACGATTCCAATACAGCTATCGGCTACGGGAACGGTGGAAGCATATTCCACGGTATCTGTCAAGTCTCAAGTGGGCGGACAACTTACTGGCGTCTATTTTCAGCAAGGACAGAACGTTAAGAAAGGAGACTTGTTATTTAAAATTGATTCCCGCCCTCTACAAGCCGCGCTGATGCAAGCTAATGCTGCCAAAGCCAAAGATTTAGCGCTGGTGAAACAGGCACAGGCAAATGTGCTCAAATCCATTGCCCAAGTGAACCAGGCGAAAGCGAATGTAGTCAAGGATAAGGCGCAGGCAACAAATGCAGATGTGCAAGCTCAACGTTATGCTAGTTTGCTCAACAAAGGGGCAATCAGTAAAGAACAGGCCCAACAGTACCAAACCAGTGCTGATGCTCAACAGGCGACGGTGAAAGCAGATCAAGGTGGAGTAGCAAATGCCCAAGCAGCGGTGGCGGCAGCCCAAGCAGATGTACAAAATGCCGAGGCAGCAGTAGCATCAGATGAAGCTGCGATCGACAATGCCAAAGTTCAGCTTTCTTACAGTTCCATTTACTCACCAATTGCCGGACGCACAGGCAGCCTGAAGCTAAATCAAGGAAACTTGGTACAGGCGAATGCTACTGATCCGTTAATTACAATTAGCCAAATTCGCCCGATTTACGTCAATTTTTTCATTCCCCAGCGATTGCTGCCAGACATCAAAAAATACAGTGCTAACGGCAAGTTAGAAGTCGATGCTTTACCTCCTAAAGATGCAGGGCATCCGGTACGAGGCGAACTCACCTTTGTTGATAGTGGAGTCAATACCCAAACAGGTACGATTCAACTTAAGGGTACTTTTGCCAACGCTGACGAGCGACTTTTTCCAGGGCAGTTTGTCAATGTAGTCCTCAAACTGAGCGAAGAACCAAATGCCATTACTATTCCTTCTCAGGCGATACAGAGTGGACAGCAGGGGCAGTTTGTCTATGTAGTCAAACCCGACAAAACAGCAGAAATGCGTCCAATTACCGTCGGTGACAGCGTTAAGAACGAAACGGTGATCAAGCAAGGGTTGAAATCAGGTGAGCAAGTAGTTACTGATGGACAATTCAACCTAGTGGCTGGTGCCACAGTCCAAGTGAAACCGGAAGTAGGAAGCAAGAGGCAGGAAGCGCGATGAACATTTCCGAGGTATTCATCCGGCGTCCAATCATGACAACCCTAGTTATGATTGGCATTTTGATATTTGGGCTGATCAGTTATCAACAGCTACCCGTTAGCGATCTACCCAATGTAGATTATCCAACACTTCAGGTAACAGCTAACCTGCCTGGAGCTAGTCCAGAGACGATGGCTGCCTCAGTAGCAACTCCTTTAGAGCAGCAGTTTTCTAGCATCGCGGGATTGAGTTCGATGAACTCTACCAGCTCTTTGGGTAGCGCCCAGATTACGATGCAATTTGACCTAAATCGGGATATCGACGGGGCAGCACAAGATGTCCAGTCTGCTATTTCCAAGGCAGCGAAGCAGTTGCCCACGAATATGCCTAATCCCCCGTCTTACCGGAAGGTAAATCCGGCGGATCAGCCAGTCCTTTATATCTCCCTGAATTCGTCTATTCTGCCTCTCTCAACTGTAGACAAGTATGCTGAAACATTGCTGGCACAACGCCTGTCAATGGTGGATGGAGTGGCGCAAGTACAGGTGTACGGCTCCCAAAAATACGCGGTACGGATTCAGCTTGATCCCGAATCACTGAGTGTAAAGGGAATAGGAATTGATGAAGTGGCTGATGCGATCGCTAACGGAAATGTCAACTTACCTACCGGGACACTTTACGGGCAACAGCAAAATTCTACGATCCAAGCAAACGGTCAACTCAACGATGCTGCCAGCTATCGCTCCCTAAGTGTGGCTTATCAGAACGGCGCATCAGTGCAGCTAGGAGAATTGGGTCAAGTCCTGGACAGTGTGGAAAATGATAAAATAGCAAGCTGGTATTTTCCTGTAAAAGAAAAGGGGACAAAAGGAGCAGGGGAAGCAGGGGGAGCAGGGGAGAAATCCTCAATCCAAAATCCCAAATCTAAAATCCAAAATTCTGGCGTCCGGGCGATCGTTCTGGCAGTTCAGCGCCAACCGGGAACTAATACTGTTCAAGTAGTGGATGCTATCAAGAAACTGCTACCCACCTTTCGGACACAGATTCCGGCAGCTGTGAACGTAGATATTCTCTACGATCGCTCCCAGTCAATTCGCGAGTCGGTGGATGATGTACAATTCACGCTGTTGCTCACCATTGCTCTGGTGGTGCTGGTAATCTTTCTGTTTCTCCGCAATATCTCAGCTACACTCATTCCCAGTTTGGCAGTACCGCTTTCGATAGTAGCGACTTTTGCAATTATGCTACTGCTTGGTTATTCCCTCGATAACCTGTCGCTGATGGCGTTAACTCTTTCAGTAGGTTTCGTGGTTGATGATGCTGTAGTCATGCTGGAGAACATTGTCCGCCACATGGAGATGGGTGAAAGCCGGATGGAAGCAGCCCTAAATGGTTCTAGAGAAATTGGTTTCACAATTTTATCTATGACCATTTCCTTAGTAGCAGTATTTATCCCTATACTGTTCATGGAAGGCATTTTGGGGCGACTCTTCCGTGAGTTCGCTGTTACTATTAGCGTTGCAATCTTGGTATCTGGCGTAATTTCCCTCAGCTTGACGCCAATGCTGTGTTCCAGATTCTTGAGTCCACCTCATCATGAACCGGAGAGTGAGGGAGCAGGGGAAGCAGGGGAAGCAGGGCAAGATGAGCGAGATGAGGGAGATGAGGGAGAAATTCTCAATTCCCAATCCAAAATCCGCTCACACCATTCGCGTAGCATTCCGCAGGAAAGTCTAAAATCCAAAATCCAAAATTTTAACCGTCGTCTCTACAACTTTTCAGAAAACGTTTTTAATGTGATATTGGGCGGATACGATTGGAGTTTAAAGAAATCACTCAAGTATCACCGCACGACAATGGTGATTTCTGGAGCGATTCTTATAGCAACAGTGTATCTATTTATAATTGTGCCTAAAGGGTTTGTTCCCAACGCAGATGTTGGACAAATCACTGCAACTACTCAAGCATCAGAGGATATATCCTTTGATGAAATGGTAAAACATCAACAGGCAATAGCTGCGATCGCTTACCGTGATCCGAATGTCTATTCCATCAACTCCAGCGTCGGGGCTGGCGGGCCAAATGCTTCCGCTAACGCTGGAAGAATTTTAATCGAACTCAAGCCCCGCCATGAAGGCCGTCTCAGTGCTGATGAAGTTGTCCAAGAACTTCGACCGAAGTTGTCAGGTGTGCCTGGAATCAAAGTTTTCTTGCAAAATCCTCCAGCCATCAATGTCGGTGGACAACAGACGAAAGCACAGTATCAATTTACTCTGCAAACTCCCAATATTCAGGAACTTTACCAGTATGCTCCAGTTTTAGAGGAAAAACTGCGATCGCTCTCAGATTTACAAGATGTCAACAGCGATTTGCAAATTAAAAATCCGCAAATAAAAGTAAACATCAACCGTGACCACGCTTCAGCTCTAGGTTTGACCGCCAATCAAATCGAAACTGCCTTGAGTAATGCCTATGGTACTCGCCAAGTTTCCACCATCTACGCCCCCGATAACCAGTACCAAGTAATTATGGGCGTGGAACCAAAATATCAGCAAAATTCCAATGCCCTGGATTTACTCTCAGTTCGTGCCCCCAGTGGACAACTCGTACCTCTCAACGCTGTAGCAACTTTGACCAAAGATGTCGGCCCCTTGACCATCAACCACAAAGGACAACTAGCATCTGTTACCTTCTCCTTCAATCTCAAGCCAGGAGTGTCACTCGGTAACGTCACTGGGAAAATTGAGCAACTTGCCCGTCAAACACTGCCACCTACTATTAGTACAGCCTTCCAAGGTTCAGCGCAAGCATTCCAGTCATCGATTCAGGGTTTAGGACTGTTACTGCTGGTTGCCATCTTGGTGATTTATATCGTGTTGGGGATTCTCTACGAAAACTTCATTCACCCCCTGACTATCCTTTCTAGCTTACCCTCCGCTGGATTTGGGGCACTGCTAACCCTGTTGCTGTTTCAAGTTGACTTGAATATTTACGCCTTCGTGGGCATTATCCTGCTGGTTGGCATTGTGAAGAAAAACGGGATTATGATGGTTGACTTTGCGATTATTGCCCGTCAAAACGGCAAAACCCCCTATGATGCTATCTATGAAGCCTGCTTGGTAAGGTTCCGTCCAATTATGATGACGACAATGGCAGCACTCATGGGTACCCTGCCCATCGCCCTCGGTTTGGGAGCCGGAGCAGATACACGCCGTCCCCTTGGTTTAGCGGTAGTTGGGGGGTTAGTGTTCTCGCAGTTCCTCACACTTTATTTGACGCCTGTTTTCTACACTTACATGGAGTCTTGGCAAACAAAGCTTAAAAAACACAACTGGCGCAAACAGTCAGCATAATTCGTAATTAACAACAAAGAATAAAGGCGTCAGCCCCTTTGGGGAAGTCAAAAGTCAAAATTAAAATTAAGAACCACCAAAATAAATTTAGGCATAAAAAAGCCCCTGATTGGTGAAATCAGGGGCTTGATTTTTGGGGTGGCATTTGTATGTTCGTATTGATTGACAATGAATTTGGCGAAATCCTAGTGTTATTCCTTATTGACTCTTTCACCTTTTAGATTAACGATGGTACCGGGATCTGTTTGAGTGTAACCGAACTTGTTACCATCGTTGAAGAGAACACCACTATAATTAGCACTTGTCCCATCGGCTCTAATGAAGGATGAAGTAAAGCTACAATCGCTTTTCACTTGGTACGTGCCTTTAACGGCAGTATTAGTTGTTATAGTTCCTCCAACACTTCTAACCAGAACAGTTCCTACGACTTTTCCATTGCCATCGAAGGTATTTAAAGCGTTTAATGCATAAGGCTGTGTCTTATTCAAATATCCACCACCTTGAATTTCATAGGCTCCTTTTAAAGTTCTATTTGAACAGACTTTTTCTGCTTTCGCCTGTGGGGTATTTAGAATAACTGAAGTGCCGAATGCTGATGAAATACAAAGCATTAACGTCGCTAAAGATTTGAACTTTTTCATTTGAAGTCTATCTCCTAGTAATAAAAATTGCCTAGCTAAGTTAGATTACTGATACTGGCGATTAAAATTATGCCATGAAGCGTTGTATAGAATTAAACTATTTTGTATTGAATAATCTTTCAAAGATACAATTTTTTTATACTGATTAGGCATAGCTCACATCTTGCACCTCACCGAACAAACCTGGAAAAGGCGAATAAGGAATGCAAAAATATAACAGAAGATGAAGATGACCTTTTAAGTACCTAACAGTTAAACAAAGACCTTGCGATCGCAAACTTTCAACCAGGACATTAAATATGGCGCTAGAACATAAAAATGCAGCCGGGATATTTCCTGATCGCCAACACACAGAGTCAGCCCTTGATCAACTTAAAGCGGCTGATTTTCCGATGAACAAAGTTTCAGTTGTTGGTGAACACCTCAATTCAGAAGATGTGACGCTTAAAGCAACAGAGGCAACTGTACAGTCTGAAGCTAAATTTGCTCGCGATCGCACGATCGAGCGGATCGAGCATGGTGCGTTAGATGCTGGAAGTTGGGGCAGTATTATCGGCTTTTTAGGAGGTGGACTAGTAACCTTAGCAATTCCAGGCATTAGCTCGATCGTCTTGGCTGGAGCAAGAGCTGCCTCGGTGGGACTGGCGACAGGAGCGTTTTATGGAGCTGTAGCAGGCGGCTTACTCGGAGCCGCAATCGGCACGGACATCCCAGATGAGCAAGTCAAGCTTTACAACGAGCGGTTAGCACAAGGACAGTATTTGATAGTCCTTGAGGGAACGACCGATGAACTTCAACAAGCTCAAACCCTTTTGAAAACCCAAGGGATTCAAAATTGGAACATTTTTGACACACTATAATAATTTAGATGAGTAATATGATACAAGCAATCCGCATTCATAACTATGGCGAGTCAGACGTGCTGACACTGGAAGCGATCGCCCAACCCGAACCACAACCGAATGAAGTACTAATTCGAGTTCAGGCTGCCGGAGTCAATCCGCTCGATTGGAAAATCCGGGCAGGCTATATGAAAGAAATTTTTCCAATGCCTTTGCCATTTACGCCTGGAATGGATGTCGCAGGCATTGTGGAAGCGATCGGCGCAGATGTCAAAGCCCTCCAAGTCGGTCAAGAAGTTTATGGCGAACTGAGAATGGGAGCTTATGCCCAGTTCGCAACGGCTCCACAAGAGGCGATCGCGCCCAAGCCTAAGACGCTCGATTTTGTGGAAGCGGCATCAGTACCGATGGTAGCAATGACTGCTTATCAAGGGCTGTTTGATCATGCTGATCTCAAGCCAGGTCAAACCGTGCTAATTCATGCTGCATCGGGCGGAGTTGGCATGTTCGCAGTGCAGTTTGCTAAATGGAAAGGAGCGCACGTTATTGGAACTGCCTCAGCTGCAAATGCAGAATTTGTCCGATCTCTGGGTGCTGATCAAGTGATTGACTATAACACCACACCCTTTGAACAAGTTGTTGAGAATGTTGATGTAGTTCTAGATACGTTAGGCGGTGACACGCAAGCACGTTCTTATTCAGTGGTGAAGCCGGGTGGCATTATGGTTTCAACCTCCGCTCCCCCCGATGCTCAAAAAGCTGAAGAACGAGGTATCCGTGCAGAGATGATGAATATGAAACCCTCAGCCTCGCTGCTAGAGGAAATTGCTAGTTTACTTGATTCCGGGCAGGTTAAGACGCTTGTTGCTCAGACGTTTTCCTTGTCTGAAGCCCGTCAAGCTCAGGAATTGAGTCAGGGCGGTCATGTCCGGGGCAAAATCGTGCTGCAAATCAATGCTTAATTCTTTATAGAACCCATTTGATATCTTTTTAGCGATTCTCTCTCGTTCCAAAAGGCTCTGCCAATGAGTAAGATCGGCAGGAATAGGTAGATTGAAGCAAAGAAGATATAGAAATGGGATATTTAAGAAATACGTGCGAATTGAGATTGTTTCGCTCAAAATTGTGCATTAAGAGCGAAATTATTAATCAGAAGGAATTCATTTATCTATGAATCACATCACCACGACAGACCTACTGGAACACCTCAAATGGCGCTATGCCACCAAGCAATTTGATCCATCCAAAACAATTTCTCCAGAAATCTGGACAGCTTTAGAAGATACCTTGGTGTTGTCACCCTCTTCCTATGGGCTTCAACCTTGGAAATTTCTGGTTGTCACCAGCCCGGAAATCAAAGAACAGCTCAAGCCCTTCTCTTGGAATCAATCACAAGTTACTGATTGTTCTCACTATGTTGTGTTTACGATCAAAAAGAATCTCACTGCCGAGCATGTCGATCATTTTATCGCCCGCACTGCCGAGCTTCGTGGAGGGACTGTAGATGCAATGGCAGGCTATCGGAACCTGATCGTCAGTGACGTGGTTCATGGCGCACGCAGTTTTAATGTCAATGACTGGTCAACGCGCCAAGTTTACATTGCACTAGGTAACTTTATGACCAGTGCCGCGTTACTCGGTGTTGACACCTGCCCAATGGAAGGAATTGAACCTGTCAACTACGATAATTTATTGGGGTTGACTGCCAAAGGCTTTACGACAGTCGTAGCTTGTGCGGCTGGCTATCGCTCTGAACAAGACAAGTATGCTTCACTGGCAAAAGTAAGGTTCCTCAATTCAGAAGTCTTAGAAACCTTATAGAACCCATTTAGTATCTTTCTTCACGAAATAGATGGATGGCTTTCAGGCAATCCTTGATCGAGTGATTTAACAACGGAATCAGGGATGTCAAATGGGTTCTATAGGGGCTAAGGAAAGACTTACTTGCTTTTCCTCCTGCTGTTTTTGTCTACAAGAAAGTGGCGGATCGTCTTGGAAAGTTTTAATTGGAGGAAACCTGCGCTCAGACTTTCCGCCCAATCCCCCATTTTCTTGTTCAGAATTCACCAATTCTGAATTCTGCATTCTTCTTTAACCCTCTTTGCTTAATGCCATGATTGCGTAGACGCGTAGCAGCTTGTCGTTAGACAACGCAAATCCACAGTTTCCAATTGATTAGGACTTACGCAAAAATCGCCCAAAAGCTTAATTTATCGTAGACACGTAGCGGCTTGCCGCAGGCTACCATCTTCTCTACAGAACTTTTAGGTAATCGACTTATTGATTTGGAGGTTTGTTAGAAACTCGATGAGCAATCTGTTAACTTCGACTGGGCGTTCTTGCTGAATCCAATGACCAGCCTTTGGTAGCAATACTTTCTGCCTCAAGTTAGGCACGTTTTCCTCTAGGGTGTCGAATGCTTTACGGTACATTGTGATCACTGCATCTGCTTCTCCCGCCACAAACAATGTTGGCTGGCGCAGCTTTGCGCCACACAGAAACGGTGTTAGTTCCCAGATTTTATCGATGTTTCGATACCAGTTCAACCCGCCTCGGAAACCAGTCCGCTCAAACTCAGAGGTGAAAAAGTCGATATCCTGGTCTGTTAACCAAGTTGGAAGTTGCTCTGATGCGTAACTTGTGTCTATTGGCTTTTCCGATTTGCTAAACAGGAAGCGCCAACGTTTTTCTGGTGGTGGATCTCCTGAGGCGGAGTAGAGAATTGAACGTATAGTAGCGCGAACATCAGACTCTAGTTCCGCCTCAGCTTTACCTGGTTCTTGGAAGTATAGTTGATAGAACTCCTGCTCGCCTGCCATCAACTTCATTGCTTCTGTCGGTCGAATGTCTGACCAACTGCGGGGTTGATAGGGCACACTTAGCAGGGAGATAGCGTGGAAGATATCTGGACGGAGTAGGGCACAATACCAGGCAACGGGCGCACCCCAATCGTGTCCAACAATAATTGCTTGCTCCTCACCCAGTGCATTAACCAGACCAACAATATCACCTACCAACTGGAAAATATGATATGCCTCAATTGGTTCCGGTATTGAGGTCTGCCCATAGCCACGTTGGTCTGGTGCTACTGCGTGGAACCCTGCTTCAGCTAATGCTGATAACTGATGCCGCCAGGAGTACCAACATTCTGGGAAGCCATGACACAAGATGACCAATGGGCCTTGCCCCTGTTCGGCAATATGCATCTTGATGCCGTTGGTTTCGATGAAACGGTGAGTTACTAAAGTCATGTTTCCTCAATTCCTTTTTTCGGGTTGAAGCAGCTTTTTTGATGTTGGCAAATGAATTACAAAAGTTAAAAAGCCAGATGCTGCCCTCACTGAAAACTAATTAATGGAACTTATCATCAAGAAAGTGAAAAGTTACCAACGGTATCTTCTCTACCTCTTTCCAACACCGTCACCATTATCTAGCACAAGGGGGTCAGGGTAGAATGCTTTTGCTCCTGTTGCGGCTGATCAAATGATTAAGGGTTACTCTTACCCTTATTTTTATCTAGCTTCTCTTGGATAGCTTCTCTGCAAAACTCAGGAGGGTTCTCTTGTTGCTGTACCTCTTCCTTCATTTCCTTAGTCATACGTATATTCATTTTCTCAGTCAATGGTTTGTCTCTAGTTGACCTAATTGGCTCAAAATTCTGTGGATTACCTTTGGGATTGGGCATTGTTGAGAGATATAAATATAACTTGATTCTTTTGGAAGCAAAGGAATAGAGTTTTTTATCAGTGGTGTTTTCATCCTGACAAATGGTTCACCATTGATACCACTTTTGAGAAATGGTAATTCCATGTTTACACGATCGCAACTTGAAATCAAAACTGTTCCAGAGTTACGTGACTTATGCCGTCGATACGGTATCAAGCCAACAGGAAACCCCGGATACAAAGTTTCCTACATCACATCTTTGCTGGTATTCCCCCAAATAGCATTACAGCAGCTAAGACAAGGAAAGGGATTAAAATCTCCCGGTTTGAGCGTTATCCAGTTTTTTGAGGGAGTGATAGATGAGATGAACTCACCCACTGATGAGCAAGCAGCACTGATCAAAATTACAATGGAAGGTAAAAGAATGAATTATCCAGATAGGTATGACCAAGAGAACCTGCTGAACTTACACAAAGCTAAAATTCACTTGGAAATGGCTATTGGATTACTCAGCCAGTAAAGCTAATTTTTAATCACCAACTCTTGACTCCCTTCATTTTAGAGGGGAGTTTTTTATGTATCATAGTTATTTTTGATAGTTCACTTACATTAACTCTCCCATAATTGCGATCGCCTGGGTTGGGTGCTTGGGGCAATCGGAAATCCACAGTCTCCAAACATCGAAAATCCGTAGTGTGACACTTGAGAGTGTAGAAACTAGAATATTCCATACAAAAACTCCGTTCACGAGTATCAAAAACTCGTCAGCGAGTATTAAAGACTCATTCACGAGTATCAAAGACTTGTCAGCGAGTATCAAAGACTTGTCAGCGCGTATCAAAGACTCATTTACGAGTCTTATTAATTACTGATTGTAAATATTCTCCACATCCTTGTGTCCCCACCTCTGGTGCAATACGCTTAGAAGAATAAACCTTTTTTCTTTTCCTCTGCCTCCCCTGCTCCTCTGCTCCTCTGCTCCTCCCTGTGCCTCCCTTGCTCCTCTGCCCCTCTGCCCCTCTGCTCCTCCCCTGCTCTCCCTCCCTGAGGAATAAAGCCATGACTCAAGCTTTACGCAAACTAGTTACATTCGATGAATTTGTTGCTCAATACCCAGACAACCCACAACGACGTTATGAACTCCATGATGGAGTAATTGTTGAGATGGCACAACCAACAGGCGACCATGAGGAGGTCGTTGGATTTTTAGTCAGAAAACTTATTGTTGAATTAGACCGATTAAATCTTCCTTATTTCATCCCAAAAACAGTATTTGTCAAACCACTCGAAAACGAATCAGCTTATTCACCAGATGTCCTTATACTAAATCAGCCTAATTTAATAAACGAACTTCTATGGAAAAAAGCATCCACTGTAAGCCTTGCTGCATCTATTCCTTTAGTAATAGAGGTAGTGAGTACTAATTGGCGTGATGATTACCACAAAAAATACGCTGACTATGAACAAATGGGAATTCCTGAATACTGGATTGTGGACTATGCTGCATTGGGTGGTAGGGAATTCATTGGCAAGCCAAAACAACCTACTGTCTTGGTTTGCTGTTTAGAAGAAGGTGAGTATCTAATTAATAAATTTCGAGGTAATGACCGCATCCAATCATCAACTTTCCCAGAGTTGAATTTAACCGCAGAACAAATTTTTCGCGCTGGTGTAATCAGCTAAATTCACGGTGTCTATTAAAATTACAGCAGGAGTCAGAATTCAGGAGTCAGAATTCAGCAGTTAGAAGCGAACCCACGCCAACCTACTTAAAATTATGTCTAATAAAGCAATTATTCAATCTAAATTATTGGAACCCAAAGCTGATAATGAGCAAAAACTCCACCAAATCCTCACTATACAGGAATTAAGTCTTCTAAACGATCGCTCCAACTCCAAAGCACTAGTTCAACTGGCTTTTCATCTCACTGTTATGGGTTGCAGTGGCTACCTGTGGGCAACAAATTTTGGCAATTGGTCGGTGGCTATACCAGCACTGGTAATTTACGGCTTCAGTCTGGCTTCGATGTTTGCACCGATGCATGAATGCGTTCACAGAACGGCTTTTGCTAACAATCGTTTGAATGATGCTGTGGCTTGGTTTTCCGGCTTGCTCTCATTTTACAACAGCACGTTTTTTCGTCGTTATCATAAGTGGCATCATCGCTACACTCGTGTTCCTGATAAAGATCCAGAACTGACCGATCTCAAACCGAGCAACCTGGGCAAATACTTATTGATAATTAGCGGTTTACTGTGGTGGTGGGGTAAAATACTTGGGCATTTTCAAGTTGCAACTGGTCAATTTGACAATTTTCCATTTGTGCCAGAAGCAGCACGAGCCGAAGTTATTCGCTCCACACGATGGCAATTAGGTATTTATGCTGGTGCGATCGCTCTTTCAATTGCAGTTAGTCAGCCTTGGTTTTTCCTCTATTGGCTGCTACCACTCCTTGTTGGTCAGCCGATTCTGCGGTTTATTCTGTTAGCAGAACATACAGGTTGTACTCTTGACGCAAATCTGCTCACGAATACACGTACAACGCTGACCCTCTGGCCGGCACGATTTTTCATGTGGAATATGCCATTTCATGCAGAGCATCATTTGTACGCATCAATTCCGTTTCATGCCCTACCAAAAGCACATCAGCAGTTGAGCAAACATTTTACCCATATTGAACCTGGCTATCTGAAAGTCAACTGGGATATTGTGGCTAAATAGCGGTAGTTGGTAGGATGACAATAAGTCTATTTGATTTTTGTTTGCTCTAGGCTCGACCTTAATGCACCTTTATCAGATGATCATGAAGAATGATTAAGAAAAACGAGTATAGACAAACATGATAAAAATGCTAGCTGAAAACTTGATTGGAATTGAAGCAAGATTACAAATTAATTGGGTTTGGCTAAATGCCAGCTTACAGTTTGCTACTTGGGGACTTTTTTCACTTTTACTCGCTGAGGTTTTGAGAGACAGCTACCATGTTTTGTGTCACCAAGTCAATTGGCTTGCTAAATGGCACAACAAGCACCACATGGCCTATCGCCGCGATTTATCGATAGTTTCCCCGAAAGTTTATCAAGAATCTCAGCTCTATCACGACATTTTAGAGTCGAGTCTACTGCTGGTGGTATTGGTGATAATTGCCTTAATTGTCCAGCAAATGGGGTTATGGCTGGGAGTAGCTTATGCTTGCACCTTTTTATATGGCGCGTCCTTGCGATATTTCCAGGGAAAAATTGATACAGACTACAACCACTTACCCGGCCCTTTAGAGACAATTCCATCCATTTGGTGGGTGAATCGCTCTTACCATTGGCGGCATCATTTTGATGATGTCAACGCTTACTACAGTGGTGTCTTTCCCCTAGTGGATAAAATTCTTGGTACAGGACTGTCCCTCAAGGGGAAAACCATCGCTTTAACCGGAGCATCAGGAGCATTGGGGCAAGCATTAACGGCTGAACTTGTAAAGAATAATGCTAAAGTCGTCGCATTAACCACTAATCCAGAAAAATTAGTAGAGCAAGTTGGGGTAAAGGTGGTTCCCTGGCAGTTAGGTAATGAATCCGAACTGAAGAATAGTTTAGAGAAAGTAGATATTTTAATTATCAACCACGGAGTCAATGTCTACACCAGCCGGACACCAGAGGCTATTAATTCCTCCTATGAAGTGAATACATTTTCAGCATTGCGGTTGATGGATGTATTTTTGACAACTGTGATAGGCCCACAAGCAAAAGCAACGAAGGAAATTTGGGTAAACACTTCTGAAGCTGAGGTTTCTCCAGCGCTGAGTCCGCTTTATGAACTCAGCAAGCGATCGCTAGGAGATATTATTACCCTCAAGCGTTTGGATGGGAATTGTGTAATTCGCAAGTTAATTCTTGGCCCATTTAAGAGTCAACTTAATCCTTACGGAGTGATGTCTGCACAGCAAGTTGCTCGTGCGATCTTATTTTTGGCACGGCGAGACTTCCGAAATATTATTGTGACAATAAATCCTCTCACCTATCTGCTGTTTCCCTTAAAGGAAACTAGTACATGGCTATACTATCGAGTCTTCAGCCGAACAGCGAAAAGTTAATAATTTCCAAGTGATAACCCAGTTCCTACTTCAAATAGTTTAGAATCTTCGATTTAAGAACCTACAACTTTCGTAAGGTGCGTTAGCGACAGCGTAACGCACCTACTCAACTACACTTAATTAAATAACAGCAAATTCAGTATACTGTCTGATATCGGTTGGTTGGAAGGCGAGAACAATTTGATTTTTAGGAGTACCAGCGTTAACAAGTTCGTTGGCTATACCGTATTCTATACCGTCTCTTTGAATCCAGATTTTGTCGTTGATAATGTCAATATTGACTAAGCAACGCTTTTAACTTCGACCAATAGTCTTTGCAGAAATTCGGGAAAAAACAGATATTAGTGGTGATCAACTAGAAAAGATTTTAATTTTCTTAGGAAAGGAGGGTTTGATCAAAAATAGACACCAAGTTTTTAATGACATAGCCGATATATATTACAACATCAAGGTATTATAAAAGGCGATCAGGTTGTTTTCTTCTAAAGGCGGAGCCACCCTCGACAAACTCAACGGCTTTCGCCTTTAAGTTATCCAGCTTGTTGCGATCAAAACGTACAAGTCCTCGTACCTGCATTTCGCCTTTGTCTCGCGTTGGCGATCTTGGTGCCTAATTCGCCGCTGATGCCAACAATCAGCACTGTTGGGTTTGCCATATTTTTTAGCTCCGTTAATAACAAATGAGGGGTGTTTGGTTCAGATAGCGATCGCTAGTGAGTTGCTGTAGGACAAAAGCCGCCACATCCGCCCGCGAAATTTTCCCTGCCGTAACCCCCGTTAAGTCAGTCAGAACTTGGTAATTCCCTTTTGCAGGGTCATTGGTTAATATTCCTGGACGAACGATCACCCAATCCAGATTACTCTGACGAATCTCGGCTTCCTGACGATCTTTGTCGTCGTAGATTCGCTTCAATATCAGCGGTAGAATCAGCTTGTCATAAAGCAAGCCGCCGTGACCTTTACTATCGCCTGCTCCAAGTCCGGTGATACAAATTAATCGCTTGACGCTGTGACGCTCCATTGCCTGAAGCAACTTTTTTGTGCCTTCTGACAACAGCGTCACAGATTCAAGACTGATTTTTTTAGTGCCTAATGAGCTAATGACTGCATCTTGCTGCTGCACCGCATCTAGCGAGGCAGGGTCAAGGATATCCCCCTTCACAATTTGAAGGGAGTTGTGCTGCATTTCAAACTTGTCGGGATTACGAACTAGCGCAGTTACTTCGTGTCCTTGGGCTAAACCTTGCTCGACAATCTGCTGTCCCGTCGGTCCCGTTGCCCCAATGACTAAGATTCTCATCTCTGTTTCTCACTTACAAGACTCACAACATTTATCCCACATTCTGCACCCCCAACTGTCATACAGCCAAAATATAGTACAGAGGAACTAAACAAAGAACAGCAAACAGAGGCTTAATGATCAGAAATAGCATTGAGTCCAGCAACTGTTAATTAGCGCTCTTTTATTACTCCGAAAAAATAAAATATTTGTAAATTGGGTTTAACATTCGTGTTACCCAACAAAATCGAGGATTCTTGGTGTTGGGTTACCCTTCAAGAAGTGGCGAGCGTTACCTGGGACTTTCTGTTGTGGCAGACGGTATACACCTATTTTCGTAATTGGCGCAAAGATGGAACCAAAAAACGTTGGGTGGTGGAACGCACTTTTGGTTGGCTGATGGGGTGTCGGCGATTGGTTAGAGACTATGAGTTATTGCCCGAAACATCGGAGACATTTATCTACCTTGCCTCCATCCACATTATGGTAAGGCGACTGGCATAAATAGTAGATGCAATTGGATTGGTAGAAATAATTAATGATTTAATAGGTGAAGAAAAAGGAGAAAAAGTTAACTTTGGTCATGTTGTTAAAGTCATGATTTTGCATGGATTAGGATTTATCTCTAAGCCACTATGTATAACTACTACAAAATGAAGTGCAGAATGTTGGTTGTATCTCGTACTATTTGCATTTAACCTGCGGGTTTGCAGTATGTACGAAACACAAAAAAAGGGATAAGCCCAAAAGCCTATCCCCTAAAAAATCAATTAATCAATCATCAAGTTCCAGTAGTCCAAGAATTGGTGTACTCAATTTGATCTGGTGTTAGCGTATCAATCTTAATTCCAATCGCCTCCAACTTTAGTCGAGCGATTTCTTTATCCACATCAATGGGAATTGAGTGCAAGCCAGGTTCTAACTTACCTTTATTCTTCACGAGGTATTCAACAGCTAAAGCCTGGTTGGCAAAGCTCATATCCATAACCGCGCTGGGGTGTCCTTCCGCAGCAGCCAGGTTAATCAAACGTCCTTGTCCGAGAACGACAACTGATTTACCACTTTGCAGTTTATACTCTTCAGTGAAGGGACGCACTTCCTTGATTTCCTTAGCTTGAGAAGCCAAGTATTTCAAGTCAAGTTCAATATCAAAGTGACCGGAGTTACAAACGATCGCACCGTCTTTCATCACATCGAAATGCTCGGCGCGAATTACGTGCTTGTTACCAGTAACTGTAACAAACAAATCACCAACTTTAGCAGCTTCTGCCATTGGTAAGACGCGGAAACCATCCATTATGGCTTCAATTGCCTTGATCGGGTCAATTTCGGTAACAATCACGTTACCACCCATACCACGGGCGCGGAGGGCTGTACCTTTACCACACCATCCGTAACCAACTACAACTATGTTTTTACCAGCCAGCAGAATATTTGTGGCTCGGATAATGCCGTCTAAGGTCGATTGCCCAGTACCATAGCGGTTATCAAAGAAGTGCTTGGTATCGGCATCGTTGACGTTCACTGCGGGGAAGGTGAGAACGCCATCTTTGAACATGGCCCGGAGGCGCACAATTCCTGTTGTGGTTTCTTCAGTGGTGCCAATCAAATCGGCAATTTGGTGTTGGCGCTCTTGGATTAATGTGGCAACCACATCGCTACCATCATCAATGATGATGTTGGGGCGGTGATCTAGGGCGATTTGGACGTGACGACTATAAGTTGCGTTATCTTCGCCTTTTTGGGCAAAGACGGGGATTTCATGATCGGCGACGAGGCTAGCTGCTACGTCATCTTGCGTTGATAAGGGATTGCTAGCAATTAAAAGCGCGTCTGCACCACCGGCTTTCAGAGCGATCGCCAAATGTGCTGTTTCTGTTGTAATGTGGGCGCAAGCCACAAGCTTTAGCCCAGCTAAGGGCTTTTCTTGGGCGAAGCGATCGCGGATTTGCCGCAAAACTGGCATCTCGCGTCCAGCCCATTCAATGCGCTGTCTTCCCAAGGCAGCTAGGCCGAGGTCTTTAACCTCGTGCTTTAATCGGGGAGAAGTTGCGGTCATCAAAAGTTACCTCAAAAAATTAAAAAAGCTACGTAAAGTTTACGCACTCTACTAGGTTATTCTACTACTGGCGATTTTTGCTTGTATTTAGCAAATCACTAGTCAAACAATTTTGGATTTTAGATTTGCAATAGCGTAGCGTAAAGCCTGCGGCATGGCTTCTCTAAGAGACGCTGCGCGAACGCTTAGAGCGAGTTGTGGAGCAGATGATTGGATTTGTTTCATCCACAAGGGGGAGCCATTGCGGTGGACGGGTTTCCCGGCATAAAGGAGCCAGCGCTGTGGGCGGGTTTCCCGACTTGAGGCGACTGGCGTCAAATGGCATCAGGGCATGTACCAAAAAACTTTTTTAATCTAAAATCCAAAATCTAAAATTGGCACGGTTAATAAGTCCTCAAAACTAGCTTGACGTTTTATAGGCAAAATTGTCAACTTCATCCCCAGCTTCTTCCCTTTTGTTTTATCTTTGGTTAATAGTAAGACTATCTCAGCCTTATCACTGATTATAAATATTTTGTCATCTATCTAAAGATATAAAACAAGAAAAAACATCAAAATTTAATTATTTAAAGGGAAAACCTCAACTTTAGATAGGTACATTTACAAAAAGTAATTGCGGAGGATGGTTATAGAAGTAGTCAATAGTAAATTTTACTTAAGGAGGTGTTTGAGTGCGTTTTCAATTTTTGGCGATCGCTAGTTCAATGGCCATAGCTGTTGTCTCTGTGCCAAAAGCCACAGCCCAAATTCCTTTGTTACCGCAGCTGCAAGCTCCCAGCAGCGTGAGTAATGATTCAAATAATAGAGTTGTTTCAGGCTGGATTTATTTAGATGGTCGGCGGTTATTTCAGATAGCGGCATCAAAAGCCAACTTTCCTGAGCGTTCAGAAGATATTCAAAAGAAGTTAGAGAAAATTAGCCAAAGTTACATTAAGTCACCACCAAAAACAGCAGTCAAGGTAGAAGTTCGCAAAGTAAACGACTTACCAGTAATTTATGTCAACGATCAATACCTGATGACCATCACTTCTGAGGATGCTGGATTGCGAGAGGTAGACATATCGACATCAGCAAATCAAATAAAGGAATCGTTACAAGAAGACTTGCAACAAGCAAAGCAAGAAAGACAAACTCAATCTTTAATCTACCAAGGTAAAATTGCTGCGGGCACTGGACTGGCAATGATGATCATGAGTTTGGGGGTATATAGCTGGCAGCGGCGCTCCAAAAAAGATTTATTACACCCCATTGCCTCCCAACCCCCCATAGGGCCCCTAAACTCCCCAATTTCACCAGCAGTAGCAGCAGCTCAACCAATTGCAACACAACTGAATCAACGCCAAAAGCAGCATCTCCAAGAAGTCAAAAGACGATTGTTTGAGCTAACTCAAGCCGGAATTTGGGGAGGTGGAAGTTTCTTTATTTTGGGTCTATTTCCCTATACACGACCATTTCAGGTAGGAATTCTCACAGCCGCGCAATTTCCTTTGCGATTAGGTGTCGTGTTCTTAGGAACCTATGTGGTGATCCGTCTTACCTACGCCCTAATTGACCGCTTCACTACCACTCTGATCAGCAGTGGTGCTTTACTGACTCCAGAAAGTTCTGAACGGCTGCAACTGCGAGTTTCCACATTTTCTGGCGTGACTAAAGGCATCGCTACTATTATCTGGGTAGGAGTAGGCTTCTTGCTGGCGCTAGTGTCATTGGGGATAGATATTGTTCCCTTGCTAGCAGGTGTGAGTTTAGTTGGTGTTGCAGTGTCTCTGGCCTCGCAAAACTTAATTAAAGATGCGATTAACGGTTTTTTGATCATTCTAGAAGACCAGTACGCTTTAGGCGATGTGATTTCTGTGGGAGACGTGGGAGGCTTAGTAGAAAATCTGAATCTGCGGATGACTCAACTGCGGGATTCGGAAGGGCGCTTGATCACGATTCCCAATGGTGAAATTAAAGTTGTGGCCAATCTCTCTAGTCGTTGGTCACGAGCCGATTTAACAATCCCGATCGCCTACCAAGCCGATACAGAACAGGCTTTGAAATTGATAGAAACTGTTGGTTCCCAGATGAATCAAGAAATACAATGGCAGCCTCAAATTTTGGAGCCGCCGCAAGTCTTGGGAATAGATCAATTTGGCGATCGCGGTTTGATTATTCGCGTCTGGATTAAAACACAGCCCCTCAAACAATGGGATGTAGCGCGAGAGTTTCGCCGCCGCCTGAAAATTGCCCTAGACCAAGCTGAAATTTCCATTTCTGTGCCTCAACAAGCAATTTGGGTCAATGATGATCACTTGTTAAATTTTCAGGGTAATGGCAAAGCTAATTAGAAATTTAGATTCATTACCGCATTTTTCAAGTGATTAGGGAACTCCAACAAATAAATTATCCAATCTTGTGGGGTGGGCAACATGAATGCCCAGTTCACAGTCCGGGCGAGACGCCCATCCTACAAGAAATACTGGGATATTTTATTACTTGCAAGTCCCTTAGACCAAATCTTGACCTCTCTCCTGCTCTCTTAGCAGAGGCCCCAAGTTCCCCAATTCCTAATTTTGGGCGATCGCAACACTAAACCTTAATAAATCCTTATATTAATAAAAAGCTACTACCTCACTAACCTGTCTTAAACTTTTCACTGATTTATGTTTGTCAATACCTTCATCAGACGTCCAGTCCTGACGACGGTCTGTACGTTCATCATCTTGCTGCTGGGAAGCATCTGTATTCCGATCCTGCCGATTTCTCAGCTACCAGACCTCGCTCCGGTGCAAATCACCGTTAGCTCCAATAATATTGGTGCGGATGCTCAAACCACAGAAAGTACTGTCACCAACATTATTGAGCGACAAATTAATGGTGTTAAAGATGTATCTTATATATCTTCTAATACGGGTAATGATGGTTTGAGCAATATAACTGTCTCCTTCCCAACTAATGTCAATAGCGATATTGCTCAAGTAAACGTTCAAAATAAAGAAACACTTGCTGACCCTCAATTACCAGATACTGTTCAACGCACAGGTGTCACAGTTGAAACGGCATCGAGCAGTCTGCTTCTCGTCTTTGGGTTTTACTCAGAAAATAATGAGTATGACAACATTTTTATCAGTAATTATGTTGATCTGTTTATTTTCGATCAGATCAAACGGCTTCCTGGTGTAGGAAAAGCGACGATTTTTGGAGAGCGCAAATATGCCATGCGTCTTTGGCTTGATCCCAACAAGCTTGCCCAACATCAACTAACTGTTCAAGATGTGACAGCTGCCCTGCAACAACAAAACATTCAGGTGGGTGCAGGGGCGATTGGTAAGGAACCAGCACCAGATAATCAAAGCTTTGAATTTGCTTTACGGGCAACCAGTCGATTTAAAGATGCGGCTGAATTTGAGGATATGGTGCTAAAGGTAAGTCAAGGTGGCACTAATAGCACCGCTAATAGCACCGCTAATAGCACCACTAATAGCAACACTAATAGCAGCACTAGCACCCTAGTTAAGGTCAGAGATGTCGGTCGAGTTGAACTGGGAGCAGAGAGCTATCTCGCTGATGCCAAATTCACCCTACCAGGAAGTACCCCCAAGCCAGCCGTTGGTTTGGGGATATATCAACTTCCGGGTAGTAATGCCCTACAAGTTGCCCATGCTGTTGAAGAGCAGATTGCAACACTATCAAAGAGTTTTCCACCTGGACTAAAAGCACAGTTGGCATTTGATACCACTCCATTTGTAGAAATTTCTTTAGAAGAAGTTCTACACACTCTGGTTGAAGCGATTATCCTGGTGGTCTTGGTAATTTTTGTCTTTTTACAAGACTGGCGGACCACGATCATTCCCACTGTTGCGATCCCCGTTTCTCTGATTGGGACATGTGCGGCTCTGTTGGTTTTAGGATTTCAGATTAATACACTGACCTTATTTGGTTTCGTCCTGGCGATCGGTATCGTCGTTGATGATGCGATTATTGTTGTGGAGGCAGTTGCAGTCAAACTAGAAGAGGGCATGAAGCCCTTTGATGCTGCTGTCGAAGCCATGAAAGAGTTAACTGGGGCAATCATTGCCACTTCACTTGTACTCATGGCGGTATTTATTCCAGTTGCATTCATTCCCGGCACTACTGGGATTGTCTACAAACAATTTGCGTTAACCGTTGCTTGCTCCATTGGCATCTCGACCTTCAATGCCTTAACCTTCTCTCCGACGATGGCAGCCATCCTGATGCGCCCAGCTCAGACTCCACGGGGCCCTTTAGGCTGGTTTTTTACGCAGTTTAATCGGGGATTTGGCTGGTTCACACGCCGCTATGTCGGGTTTGTTAGCTACCTTACCCATGTCAAGCCGATTGTAATTGGGGTTTTCATTACTGGTTTAGTAGCAACAGTTTTGATGTACAGAGCAGTGCCTACCGGATTTATTCCAGAGGAAGATCAGGGTTACTTCTTTGTAGTTGTCCAGGGGCCTGATGGGGTTTCTTTGAAATACACCGAATCTGTGATGAATAAGGTTGTCAAAGAAGTAACATCGCTTCCTGAAGTTCAAGCTAGTTTTATGATCAGTGGCTTTGGTTTCGATGGCAATGCTTCTAATTTAGGCATTGCCTTTGCTAACCTCAAACCCTGGAAAGAGAGAACTCTTGAGTCTCAGTCTGTCTATGGAATACTTCAGAGGATGAACAAAAAGCTCTCTGCAATTACAGATGCTAGAGCGATCGCTGTAAATGCTCCTCCGGTTAGAGGATTAAGTACTACGGGTGGTTTTGAATTTATCATTCAAGACAAAACCGGAAGTGCGCCAATTCAAACCCTGGTTGATACTGCTAACAAATTCATTGGGGTGGCAAATAAAAAGCCTGTTTTACAACGAGTTTTCACTCAGTTCACCGCAGACACTCCGCAATTTGACATCCAAGTAAACCGCAACCAAGCCAAAGCTCTCAACGTCGATCTCAGCAGCATCTTTGGGGCATTGCAAAGTTACTTGGGTTCGCAATATGTGAATGACTTTGTGCAGGGGCAGCGACAGTATCGAGTATATGTCCAAGCAGATGGGATTTTCCGCTCTAATCCAGATGATATTGGCAAGCTGTATGTTCGCTCTGCAAGTGGGGCGATGATTCCGTTGAGCAATCTGGTGAAAGTTACTCCCTTTGTGGGGCCAAAAACCATTTCGCATTACAACTTGTACAGGTCAATCAAAGTCCAGGGCGCTCCTGCTCCCGGTTCTAGTTCTGGAGAAGCAATTAAAGCGATGGAGCAAGTTGCAGCAGAAGTTTTACCTCAGGGATTTGGTTACGAGTGGACAGGGACTTATCTCCAGGAGAAGACATCTGGGGGAGCTACAGGTCTGATTTTTGGTTTAGCGATCGTGATTGTCTTTCTGGTGCTGTCGGCTCAGTATGAGAGTTACATTGACCCGCTGATTATTTTGCTGACAGTTCCCTTAGCAGTCTTGGGAGCGATGACAGCACTTTGGCTACGTTCCAATATTTTCATGGCAAGTAGCCTTTTCCCCAAAGTGGTGGATGATATCTATTGCCAGGTAGGTCTGGTGACTTTGATTGGTCTAGCCGCAAAGAATGCGATTTTAGTCGTGGAATTTGCCAATCAGCTGCATGAGCAGGGTATGAGCTACACGCGGGCGGCAGTGAAAGCAGGACAAGAACGTCTGCGACCTATCTTAATGACTTCCTTTGCAGCCCTGTTAGGATTTTTGCCCTTGGTGATCTCTCAAGGGGCTGGAGCCAGCAGCCGTTGGTCTTTAGGAACAGCGCTCTTTGGGGGGCTGATGCTTGCGACGTTCTTGAGTTTGTTCTTAGTGCCAATTCTGTACATTTTAGTTAAGACTCTGGCTGAGGCTATATTTTCTCGGAAGGGATCGGGAGGTTCAAAGCCTCCAGATTCTCCTAATGGAACTTCTGCATCTGAACATCGGGTTTTGCCTGCTGGCTCAAGTCAGCCAGAGACTCAACTTAGGTCTCAGCAGGATGGGATCAGCTAACTTTTGTTGTTAAGTCTCTATTTTGGCTCTGCCGCAAGTTAAGAGGTGGTAGCCCTGCCATTAGGCATTCCAGTCGGAGACTCTTAACGAGATAACTTTAGGAGTCAATTCGTCGTCGCCCAAAATTCATCCCACGTTTTACCCAAAGGGGAGCGGGGGATGAATTTTGTTTTAGCTAAACAGCACTCTCAAGAATACGATGCGATCGCTAAAATAGCAGAAATTACACCTGCTAAGAAGTGCAAAAATCGGCATAACTCAAACCTAGTGGTCTGTCAAGCTAAAAATTGTCAGTTTGAGAGAAAATAGAGAGGCTATTCACTGTAAACCTCACCAACTATCCTCATAACTGACCATGCTCAAGAACTAAATACAACTCACCGCAAAAAAGGGTCGAAAATAGAAAAAGATATTTTTTGTAGGATGGCAAAAAAATCAAATATGCTTTCTCCGTAGCTCAAATATCCAGGTTGAAATGACTGGTGAGCAACTTTGTATTTCATCATCCTCCCGTCCATTGTTCATGGATGAATCAGGTTGAACAATGGTTTAGTATTTTGCAGCGAAAACGTCTGAAAATCTCTGATTTTACCGAGAAAAAAGTTTTACAGCAATTTGATATCAAAACTGCCACAAAAGTCATAAACTTAAAAGATGTAAAAAAGAAGATTATTAAGAAATGGCAGCATATTCAATCG
>NZ_JBALCN010000004.1:0-25065 GCF_036919615.1 Nostoc sp.
ATTAAAGGACGCAAATCATCTTAAGTCCAAAGGATTGGTTCGCGATGAGCTATCGCGAACCAATCCCCTTTTCCACATCCCGTGAAAAGTCAGGTGTTGGCACTGTCGCAAATCTCTAGAGGAGTTGAGGGCAGGCAAAACAAGCGCCCAATGATGAGCGACCTTAGCCAATCGGGAATTCTAGAGATGGTTGCAGATAACATAATACTTGCTTACCGGGATGAGTACTACAACCCAGATACTCCAGACCAGGGAATCTTAGAACTAATTATGGCTAAGGCACGGCACGGTGAAACGGGTACAGCAACAGTGTTTTTTGACAAGTCCTATGGAATTATTAAGAATCTTGAGTGATGAGCTATGAACCAAACACTTATTTATTCAGTTAGGGTGGGGACTAAAGTTAAAAGTTCTGGTGGAAGTTATGAAGTTAGCTCCTTGCAAGTAGGCGCAGCAAGCTTTACCGTAGGAGATCGCTTTGAGTCCAGACATTCTACCAACCACTGCTGCACCTTAATCAAAATCAGAAACGGCGGAAAAAAGCCATACACAATTCAGTGGGACAACGGGCGAAAGGTTCACTGTGATGAATCTTGGCTCAATAACATGAAATTCTTAGAGGAAAAGAGAGAGACAGAATGCAACTCACACAACTTGACCTCTGCTCAGGAGTTGGAGCCGGTTTCTGTTACGCAGGACTCAAGCATGGATTTAAACTTATCGGAACCGCAGAGATTGACGATTACTGCTCAGGCATCCTCAAACTGCGATATCCCGATATATACAACTACGGAAACGTGCGAGATATCCCAAGACTTGCAAGACAAAGACTTGGCTACTATATGCACCCAGGAAGAATCGATTTGCTTACAGCTTCCCCACCCTGCCCCCCGTTCTCCACAGAAGGCCAACGACTCGGAGGCGCAGATGAAAGAGACTGTTTCCCCGCCGTCCTTGGAACCATTGGAGAATTGCAACCCAAGTTCGCAGCCATTGAAAACGTCTCAGGACTCATTACCTGCCCCAATTACCCAGGACAACCCACAGGCTCATATTTCAGAGGCGTGGTCAGTACCCTTGACCTCTTCGGGTACGATGCGGAATGGATTACTATCGGAAGCGGCCACTTTGCCAGCCCCTACATTAGAGAAAGATTACTGCTGGTTGCCGTCGCCCGGAGCCTTAAGCCTCAGTGGGAAAGGGCGGCCTCCTGGACAGACCAAGCAAGAAGCAGAACTGAAGAAGTTAGGTTTAATAAACAAAGGCGAGGTATTAAACCCGGTTATCCTTTGTCAGTGGTACGAAATCCCGGACTCCTGGCTAGACCCCTCGGAGTCAAGAGCCGCGATGGAACTGTTAGAAGAATGCGACAGGCAGCAGGAAATCTTCTCGATCCTAGAGTCGCAGCGATCGCACTTAACAGAATCGTCTACCTTAGTCAGCTGTCCAGCCTGCCAACAGGAATTACTCACATTAAATGATGATTGCGGTGTGTGTGGATGGACACCCGAAAATTTCTTAGAGGAAACTGAGCCGCAGCCCAAAGCTGTACAAAAGCTCAAAGGCAGACAGCGCAGGGGATGTCTGTATAGATATATTGAGAATAAGAAGTTGAAAAATGGAAGCATCGCTTCTTACCCCCGTGTAATCGGACACAGAGAGCCTAGTAATCCTCAGCATTGGAGGTGGGGCTTTAACTGGGAGGAAAAGATAGATGGAGAGTGGAAGGGGCGGAGTATTGGAAGTGTGCCAGTAGGAGCGATTCCATTAATTGAAGATATGCGATCGCGCAACGTCCCCCTTGAAGAAATCATCAGTTTCATAAAAAAGACAAAAGGTAAAAAATCTTAATATTTTGGGAGTGTTAATTATGCTCCTAAATTTATATAAGAGTTGGTGAATAAAAAGATGGACAACAGTAATAAACTGCTAGAAATTAAGCAAGAAATAAGCCAAATTGCAGAGAAATTGGTAAACCTATTCCCAACAGACCACCCCAGGTGGAATGATATTTTTGAAGATATTGGAGCTGCTGCATATTACCTTGAAGAGTGCAATTACCGAATTGAAGGAGCGAGAAAAACATTACTTGGTGATGGAGAAACTGATAGTGGAGGATGAGGAGCGATGCCTGCGGCGGTAAACTACGCCCTATAAAGGTTTCTTAGAGGATCGGGAGCGATGTCTAGCGACGGGCTACGCCTACGCATACCAAGAAGATCCATTTCCTGACATCTCCCTTAACAAGCGACAGTATCAACAACACTGTCGCCCTTATCCTTATTGGATTAATGAAATCGAACTATCTAGCGGTGACAAGCTGACCTGTAAAGAAGAATGACCCTCCATTTTTTCCATTACCTTGTAGTGGATTACTTTTTAGATCAAACAGACGAAGCTCAATTGTCCCTTGCACCGTTTGAGTTATCGGATTAAAACTAGCTTTAAAATCACTTCTTGCAATACCACTACCGCCCTTGTTTGAGAGGCTAAAGTTGAGTCCCCTAGCTGTAATCTCCCTATTTCCATTACACACCCAAGTACCTTGAGAAGTGGTAAAAGGATCAAACTGACCTGAAACACCACCTTGGTTTGAGTCACTACTAATCAAGTTGCCTTCTTCAGTAAGAGTGATCAGCGAACGTGAGGCAAACTTTCCATAAGCATCTTTAATTGTCGTCAGGTATGTGCCAGTGACAAAATTTCTGCAAACAGCCTGTTTAGAATTAGTATCAATTACAGAATCAGCCTTCACTTTTTGGATGTTCCAAATATCCAAAATGCTCACTGTCGAAAGTACACCAATTGTCAATCCAACCAAAGTTTTACGAATTCTCATGATAAACAGTAGTAAAGAATTTATGGAACGCCACTTAGAAACATATACTTAAACAAAAAATAATCTTGATAAATTTTGGTTAATTTTTGATTAAAAGAGACGTAACCACTTCTCAACACTCTAACGGGAACTATTAACATCAATATCTCTTAAACATAAGTATAGTTTGTGTGAATGGATACTCGAAAATTTCTTAGAGGAAAAAAAGGAAAGATTTGGCGTTAGCGATCGCCTTACTGCAAAGCGATGCCGTTCGCGGAGCGTCTCGTAGAGAAGGCGGGCAACTCTTGGAGAGGCTACGCCTTAAGCGTAGCTATGCCGCAGGCTTTACGCCTACGCTCTTTTTTCCTCTCTACGAGACGCTACTCGCGTTCGCTTGATTGGGGGCAGCGTAAAATTCTTGATAGCAATCTTTTTACTAGCTATGAATAGTTGTTACATTGTGCTTTAAATCACTTTATAAGTTCTGACTCAAGGTGGTAAAAGAATTGTTGTTGGATGGTTGTGTCTACACAAGAGTCCAGCAAGAGTTAATTTCTTTACCATCTAAGAAACTTTCATGCTCAAACACATATCTGCAATCGTCACCGTCTTTATTTTAAATTTGGGGTCTGCATTTACATCTGTTGCTGCAACTCCCCGTTCAACTTGGGTGGAAAATGAAATTTACCAATACAACCATCCATATGATTCTCAATTGCCCCAAGAACTGGCAACGAAAATGCAAAAGATGGCAGCTAGCCCCTTCGCCTTCTATCGAGGGACGGCTCACATCTTTTATCGTGATATGCAAACATTACCGAGTTCAGGATTTGTCAATTCCTCTACTGATGCCATTTGGTTAGAGGGGGATATGCATCTGCAAAATCTTGGGGGAATGAGAGATGGCAACGATAATAACGTCTTTGATACCACTGACTTTGATGAAGGTTATCTTGGCCCCTACGTTTGGGATTTGCGACGGATGGCAGTCTCGATTCTCTTAGCAGCCAAAGAGAACGGTCTAAGCTCCAGTGATGCTCAAGATATTGTCCGAAATTTCCTGGATGCTTATCTCAACAAAATGAGCGACTTTAAGGGGACTAACGACGAGCTATCATACCGTTTGCAAGAGAGCAATACCAACGGTGTGGTCAAGGATTTAATTCAACAGGCAGCAAACAACAGCCGCTCTAGTTTGCTAAATAAGTACACGCTGCTTAGTAGTAGCAATCGAGTTTTTCAGACAACCTCTGAACTCCAGCCTGTATCCAGCAGCACCTACTCAAATATTACTGGGGCGATGAGCAGCTACATTGCTTCAGTTCCTAGCAGTAAGCGTTACAGCAATAGTTACTACACCCTGAAGGACATTCGTCTCAAATTAGGTTCCGGTACTGGTAGTCTTGGTAAGTATCGGTATTACTTGCTGATTGAGGGCCCAACTTCAGCAACCGACGATGATCGCATTTTGGAGATGAAACAAGAAGGCAGTAGCGCCGTGGCGATCGCAGTTCCCGGTTTACTACCAAGTTCAGTCTATGGAAATCATGAAGGAGCGAGGGTGACAATCGCCACCAAAGCGATGCTCTCTAATACTGACCCCTTGGTTGGCTACACTACAGTCAGTGGTATCCCCTTTATGCTGCATGAAAAATCCCCTTACCAGGTGGACTTTGACTATACCTTACTAACCACTAAATCAAAATTCATGGATGCGATGGGATATGCAGGTAAGGTCGTTGCTAAAAACCATGCTATCTCTGATAAAGATTACGATGCTACCATTGTTCCTTACAGTGTTGACAAGGAAGTGACTGATATCACCAGTGTTAACAAGGCTGTATTCAAAGATGAGATTGTTAACTTTGCTCTAGACTATGCAACTCAAGTCGAGTACGACTATACCAGTTTCGTGAACGCTTACAACAGTGGGGTGACACTCTACTAAACTGAACTGTTTATTGCAATTGTTGAATATGGGTGATAGTGATTACAAGAGTGCGATCGCAGTAGACATCGCTCTTTTTTCCTCTGGTGCGGACACTACGTGAACGCTTGATTGGGAGCGGTCAAGCTACTGAATAGTAGTTTGACCCAGCATCCCAGGCGGTGGAGAAGTCAGCACTCTAAGAATAACGAAGTAGTTACTTTCTAATCTTGAGAGCTTTTCCCTGAACAGTTGGGGCAGAGGGAACACCTAGTAAACTGTTGATAGTGGGGGCTATATCGATATTGCGAATTGTGCCGATATTGCCACGGCGCTTGATGTCGGGGCCTGCGGCATAGAAAATGGCACTGAGATTAGGGATGTTGGGATCGTAGCCATGTGCCCCATAGAAGTTAGGCACGGAAAAAACTGAATTATCCGCGTCGCCTAAACGAGTTACAGCCGGAGTTTGTCTTCCGTCAAAGTTATATCCTTCACCCATGATTGCAAAGACATCACCAGTATCTTGACCAACAAATTCACTTGTACCCAATCCAAAACTTGGGTCGTTTAAATTAGTTGGTAGGGGACGAGGGTATATCTGGTCAAAAACTGCCTTTTTTTGTCGTCGGAGGACATAGTTAGGATTGGTGTCTACTAATTCTCGCAAAGCTGTGATGATTTGTTGTTGCTCCTTTACATATTCAGCACGAGTGACAACGCCGTTGGGTTCACGCCCTTGAAGATTGATATATATGTTGGCGGCTGGCCCTGATGTCACGGCACGGACTCTAGTTAAGTCAAAACCTTTACTTGCAAGGTAGTTATTGAGATTAACTTCTGTATGGAAGACAGAAAAACCGTGGTCAGAAACAACTATAATGTTACTATTAGGTTGACCTTGGCGATTTGTACCTACTGCGTTAATGATGCGTTCTACAGCATTATCAGCAGCCCGGTAAGCTGTCTCTAGATAGCTTCTATATCGAGTGACTTTGGCTTGATCTTGTCCTACGCCAATAGAGGATGGATTTGTGGGGTCACTGGGCTGGCGAGAATCAGTCAATAGAAACTGGTGTTCCGATCCATCTGGTTGTTCAATATAAACCATGACTAAATCTGCATCAGGGTTTTGGTTGATTGCTCTCAATGCCAGTCGAGTTTGATAGTCTACAAAAAGTTGAACTTGGTCTTCGTAAATAGCTTCTAGTTCACTGTCGGGGAAAGTTGTAAATCCAGGGCTAAGGCGTTCTGAAATCCGAAAATCAGACTGAGGAACCCAGAAGCCAACGTTCCTGTGAATATCATTAACACTAGTTTGTGCTGCTGGATTTTGAGGAATCGCATTCGCAGAATAACGGGCAATCCGCACAATGTTCAGGTCAGGGGCAAGATTACTGACGTAAAATGCTGCTCCTGCCTGGTTGGAACTACCTTCTAAGTAAAATAGACTAGAACGGCGATCGCCCGCTTTGACATAGGCAGGGCCAGTTGCAGGTAAACTAAAAGGCCCGGCTGGAATACCAATTTGAGCATCAAAGAAGACTAGGGTATCATAGTTAGTCTTGCGATCATTACTTGTATCTAATGCCGCAACTTGGATATCATAGCTAACGCCACCAACAGTAAAGCGATCGTTTAAAGCAGCTTGCTGAATCGGGCTATAGGAAACTCTTCCGGCATTATTGAGTTGACTAACTATTTTGCTAGAAGCCGGACTAAAGTTAGCGGCGGTTAAACTAAAACCACTCGCACCTACCCCAGCAAAAGCACCAAAGGGAACTGTGTACGATACAGTTCTTCTGCTGGCAGGTTGAATAATTGGGCTATTGGCTAAACCCGGTACTCGCACATCAACTCCATCTGCACCGGGAAAGGTAGCCGCCACAACTTTCTTCCCATTTTGCTGGAGTCCAACCCACACAGGTTCAGCAGTAGGTTGTAAACTTGCAGCAGGCCCAAAAGTTGAATAACCACCGATGGGAGCGCCAAAACCACTGATATTAGAAGTAAAGGGACTAGCAACCAAGTGGAATGTGTTACTGTTAATGTCATTGCGAGCTGCGGTTGAACCTGTACCAATTGCTATATGACAAGCCGCTGTTAGGGATGCACTACAAGTGATGTTTCGCTCTGCATAAACTCCTTCCCTTTTCAGAAGTCCCAATCCCTGTCTTCGACTCAGCACACCTTCTTTAAGATACTGTTCGACAAAATCTGGTGTTGCCCCATCCAGGGAAATCAAAATCACTTTAGGGTGTGGTGTGCTTGATACGGTTTTAGCCACTATAGAATGTACAGTTAAGCTGAAGAAAAAAGTCACCAGCACCACAATGGATAGGCGCATGAGTAACTTATGTCTCAAAGTCTGCCATAGCCACTCAAGTGCTTTGTTTATCCCATTGAATTTTAAATATCTGCTCACTTATCCTCCGTAAGTTAAGATGCCGTAACTTGATTGAGATGATTAACCCTCAATTTATTCAAGGTATCTTAACGAAAGACTATGAAAATCTTAAGTAAATGAGTAGCGCAAGTCCCAAACTAAAACCGAAAACAATGGCACAACTAAGAGCGAATTCTACTATGGTAAATTCCAACGTGTAATTCCTCTATCTGCTCGAATTCAAAATACCAATGTCACCGCTGATTATAAAGACGGCATTTTGAATCTAACACTGCCAAAAACCGAGCAAGAAAAGAACAAAGTTGTCAAGGTTAATCTTGAACTTCCTACTGCCTAATTAGTTCTGATGAGACTACTCTACCGACAATAATTGATTGAGATAGCTAAGAGCTTGGTTGTGATATGACCAAGCTCTTTTGTATGCGATGTCTACTTTAAGGGGCTGCGTCTACGCTCTCCCGTTTTCCTCTCTACGAGACGCGCTACTCGCGTTCGCTTGATTGGGTGGAGCGTAGGACTGGCAGCAGGAGATGCTAGCGACTCAGGCGTTGCCACCTCTTTTATCCGGCAAGCGATCGCTGCAATCCATTAAGAGCTAGATCGAGAGTACCTGCTGAATTTGGAGAATAAGCGATATCTAGAGAAACACTACCTTCTATCGTCTGAGTGCCACCAATTAAAGGAGTTTTAGTACCTGTTGCAAAAGCTTTATCTGCTACATTAAACACCAAAGGAGATGGGTTAGGATTGTCAGCTGACTTAATATTAATGTCAATAATCTTTCCTGGGGTTAACTTTAAGGTGTTAAAAACAGCCCCAGCCTGAGCTTGAGCGTCTTTAACCGCTTCGCTAAGAACCTGCAAACGTGCTTGCTGCAATGCTTTGTCTGAGGCAGTAAAGCTTATATTCTGTATTAGATTCGCGCCTGCTTGGATAGCTGTGTCAATTGCTGCCCCAGCTCGAGCCGTTGGTAACTCAAACTGAAGTGTGTTGAGTCCTGTAAAGCCAGTTAGGGTTTGAGTATTATCTTTATAGCTATAGACGGGATTTAGTTGAATAGATGTAGTTTGAAGTTGTTGCGCCCCAAGCTTTTGCAGCACATCAACTACTGCTGTTGAACGTTGAGCAGTTTCTTGTTGAACTTCGGTTGCGGTTTTTCCGTCTACTTGAATCCCCAATTGCACCTCAGTTAAAGTAGTGGGAACGGTGACTTCTCCTTGACCAGTAACGTTCAATATCTGAGCAGTGTTTGGATTAGTTCTACCAGTCAGGGGATCGATGATCGCAAAAGTCGGCTTACTCGCACTTGTGAGATTATGAGTAGCTAGATCGAGAGTAGCTACTGAATTTGGAGAATAAGCGATATCTAGAGAAACACTACTTTTTATCGTCTGAGTGCCACCAATTATAGGAGTTGTAGCAATTCTTGCAGCGTTCCTTGTTGCATTAAACACCAAAGGAGATGGGTTAGGATTGTCAGCTGACTTAATATTAATGTCAATAATCTTTCCTGGGGTTAACTTTAAGGTATTAAAAACAGCCCCAGCCTGAGCTTGGGCGTCTTTAACCGCTTCGCTAAGAACCTGCAAACGTGCCTGCTGCAATGCTTGGTCTGAGGCAGTGAAGCTTATATTCTGTATTAGATTCGCGCCTGCTTGGATAGCTGTGTCAATTGCTGCCCCAGCTCGAGCCGTTGGTAACTCAAACTGAAGTGTGTTGAGTCCTGTAAAGCCAGTTAGGGTTTGAGTATTATCTTTATAGCTATAGACGGGATTTAGTTGAATAGATGTAGTTTGAAGTTGTTGCGCCCCAAGCTTTTGCAGCACATCAACTACTGCTGTTGAACGTTGAGCAGTTTCTTGTTGAACTTCGGTTGCGGTTTTTCCGTCTACTTGAATCCCCAATTGCACCTCAGTTAAAGTAGTGGGAACGGTGACTTCTCCTTGACCAGTAACGTTCAATATCTGAGCAGTGTTTGGATTAGTGCTACCAGTCAGGGGATCGATGATCGCAGGAGCCTTCCCACTCACAACTGTAAGATTATTTGTGTTAGCCATCTTATTCTCCTTGCTTAAATGATGTTTGAAACCTGTTGATGTTTTAATCTGATGCGTAGATGCGGTTGACTATTACCAGCGATCGCTTTCATAAGCTGTTACGCAAATAAGATTGTATATTTACTCTTGAGGTTGTCATTAGTCATTAGTCATTTGTATTTCAAAGGACAGATGACCAATGACAATACTTGATTAAGCAATATCAGATTTGTGACCAGCGCAGTTACTAGACAGAAATTATGGGGATTTTTTAAAAATATAATTGACTGTGTACTTTTTAGATATGTCATTAAAATGTCAATGTTGTGTCAGAATCACACATATTTTTTATGCAGTATCCCAAGAATTGACGCTATGCCCAGAATGAAACTGCTTCATATTTTAAAGCTGAAATATCTGTATAAAGTAATACTGCAAAATTTCTAAGAGGAAAACTCAATAACTCAACTTTCCTCGCTTGAATCTCAAGAATGGGAGAACGCCAACGGCGGGGCGTAGCAAACATAGCATTGCCTCAAAATTGACGTGCTGGCAGAGGCGATTTTAGCAGAATCGGTAGTGCTTGGGGTGCGATGTCTGCGACGGGCTATGACGCTCGTTCGCGCCAGCGTGCCGTAGGCAAGACTCGCTAACACTTCTCTACGAGACGCTGCGCGAACGCTATCGGCGTCGCTTGGAATTTCCTTGCTTGATTGGGGGCTACGCCGGGAGCAACTACCAATTAAATTACTTTGGCTGCTACTTTGCCTAATACTGTCTCCAAACGACTGGTAAATTCTGAGGAGCGATCGCGAATTGGTAGGGTGATGAGCAGGAGCCAAAGCTGGATGTATTGATTTGGTCAGTTTTAAAACAACTGCCTTTGCCCTGTTTAGATCACTTAGGCGCACGGAAACCAGCTTTTTGTGCTGTATTCGCATCTTTAAAACAAATATCCGGCTTCACTTTTTCATAATCTAAGGTTTTGGGTACGTGATAAATGTTGCCTCTCTTATTCGTAATCTTGCCTTTTACCTGTGCATCACTTGGGCAAGTTGTTTGGTTTTGTGGTTTCACCCCTAGATTTTGTGCTGCTGTTAAAACTGCTGTTTTATTCCCCGCCGATGCTGGCTTCTTAGAGCTAGAAGTTGTATTTCCAGGGATAGGACTAGCTGCTGTACTAAAGGCAGGACTAGCTGGAGCAACAGCAGTTGGTGTTTGAGGCGTAGTACTAGTAGATTCTTCAGGTTTCTTCGCACAACTACTTAGGATTAGCACTGTAAATAACGTCAGTACCATGCTTAATTGACGAGGTTTAAGTTGATTGTTCATTGCCATTAATTCTTGCTCCTCATCCTAAATATATTTAATTCCCAATATTTTAGCCGATACTGACTTCATCACTCTGCACATCACTAGCACCACTTACCCCCCTGGCAGTCTCCACCAATTGTGCCAATATCTCTTGTGTTGCTACTTCTCCCTTTAAAACTACGCTACTTCCTAACTGAGCAACATAGACAGAATCAATCTCATCAAATTGCGAGTCTTCGTCAAAAGCTAAGGCGACTCTTTTTGCTAAACCACTTTGGTCATATTCTCCATTTAGTCCGACTCGTTCCAGAGGAATAGTTTCTCCCGATTCGGAATTGTCAGCAATTAGAGTCGGATCTGGGTTAACTTGAGCATCTTCTGGTTTTTCAAGTCCAAACAGTCTTTGTAACCAACCCATAACTGTAATTTCTCTTATCGTACAGATTTAAATACAGTTAATTATTGCACTGATCTGCGCTATGAACGCTTGTAAAAGTTGAAGTGACGGTGCCATGTTCAAAAGTTCTGGCAATTTGGCATCACAACTCTGTATTTTGCAGTTTTAATAAAATATCAACACGACAGCCATAAATCGCCAGTTGTTGACCCAACGCTGTAGAATAACTCAGCAGCCTACTCACCGCGCTCGGTCATCGCAACTCTTGGAGACGCTGCGCGTAGCTTGCTTCCCCACAGGGGTACGCCACAACTGGTTAGTAATGTACTAGAAAATACATAGTAAATGTGCGTAGTTTACCGCCGTAGGCATCGCTCTTTTTTCCTCTAAGAATCATGTTGCTTTAACTGCGACCTTTGCCTAATGCTGTCTCCAAGCAGCTGGTAAATTCTGAAGGGCAATGTTTACGACGGGCTGTCCGGTGTCGCTCTTGATTTTTCCTCTCTACAAGACACACTGTTAGGTCGCTTGAATGCCGCAATGAGCGCGTTTGCCTCAGCAAGATAGAGGCAGGCGATTGCACATATCTAATTAGGGGGCTTTGGGTTTTACGAACTTGAGGATCATGCGTAAGCGTAGCCCATCGCTAGACATCGCTCTTCCCAATGGCGAGGAAGCGTTGCCTATCCTTTTGACCTTCGCTCAAGATTGGAGGTAGTGTCCAGACTCCACCTGGATAGTCCTTAGTATCCTTTGGGTTGGCGTTAATCTCTGATTTGCCCACCAACTTGAAGCCGACTTTCTCCACAGTACCAATTACCCCATCAAGAGACATATAGCCAGTTTTGATATTTTCTTGCAAAGAAATGCCTGGTTTGAAGTTAATCGTCAACCAATAACAGTTGGTTATTTTGATCGCCCAGAAGAAGCTTATCCACTTGTACTGTTAGCCATACGGGAGGGTAAAAAGCCCGGATAACATTCCTTTCGGTGTTGATTGCGTTGTTCGATAAGTTTTTCTAAACCTTTGAGACGGTCTTTCAAGCGTCTTAGAACATCAATAGCTCGAAAGTCTTGAAAACTATTCACACCGAAATCTGTAAATGCCTTGGGATCTTGCTTGGTGCCAATCACTGCCATGACGTTAACCTGGGCGAATGTTGCCTCAACGCCAGGTAGGAAACTAGTAAGGCTATTCTCGTCCCGGATGATTCCTTTGATAGTTGGAATAACCTGGTAGATAGCTCCTGGCATATTCGGAATAAAAGCCATGTATTGGTATTGAATCCAGGCAATAGCTGAGTGTTGTGGGCCAGCAGTAAAAATGATCTGTGTCAGTAAATCAATCAACTGATCACGGTTAGTCAGACGGGGCGGTAGAGAAGCTACACCAAAACCTTTCTCACTAATGGGTCTTTGTAAAGCTTGTATCCAATTTTGGAGTTCAAAATCCTCACGAATATCTCGGTTGGATTTGTAGTAAATTCCCACATATTGACTAACATATTCTTCTAAGGCTTTCCAGACTAGCAACCCATCATCACGATAGGGAAAATCTCCCAGTACAGAACGGTCATCGACACCGCGCTGGCGTAAATTAGTCGGAAGAGCAAAGCTACTGAAGTTGTTAAAAACTTCGCTAACACCTTGATTTGCAAGGTTGCGTGAGCTTTCAAGGGTGCCTCCTAAAATGATATCTACTAATCCTCCAGGATTAATCAATACCTGGTCTGCAACGGCATTGATTGCCATTGTGAATTCAAAGTGGGGTTTTAGTAGCACATTCACGGGATGGCGAACTGCTAGTTCACGAACAGTAGCTAGTGCAATTGGTTCTAAAGCCAGATGAGTCTGCCCTAAGTGACGTACTAACTCATGAACATAAAAATCAGCCATCTGAGCAATCAGTTTCGCCAAAGTCCAGTCAACTCCATCCATCGGTGTGCAAAGCAGACTTATTCTGGGAATTTGTCCTAGTTGAATGGCAATAGGAATTAAGCACGAATCCCTGCGATTGCGATCGGCATAATAGAGGGCAATTGGGGCAGTGAGAAATTTATTCGGTTGCCCAATAACGGTATCACTATCAAGTAATGCATAATCGGTGACAAACAGATTGCCATTTTTAATAGCACTTTTGAGAGTTTCTCTAACGTACCCTTTTCTGTATACCTTTCTCAGCACAGTTTGAAAAATCTCATCCGTTATTCCCAGTTTTTGAGTCAGGCTATAATTCAGTGCCAAGACGTTGGTTAATTCCATTGGATTGGGGCCAGAAAGCCGCTGTTGCGTGAATTTGGCATCACTTCGGAAAGTCTTGGCGATATCTGGTAAAGGCAAAACTGGAAAAACCGCAGCATAGTCTTCCAGCCTGAGAAATAACTGAGGATTCTTGAAAAATGCCTGTTGATTTGCTACTATTTTCTCTGACAAAATTACTCGATTCTTGTTATACCCTTCAGAAAAAACCTCTTGGGCTGGTAAAGTTGCCACACGGACAGAAGTCGGTAGCCGCAATGCGATCTGATATTGTTGACGTGTTTGTTCTAACTGCTGTTGACGCTCTTGCTGGCTTGTCAGTGCTTCATGTTGTGGTAAAGCTGGGATCTGTGGATTGGCAGGAGGACTTGGCTTTGAAGAGGGAGTATCGCCTTTGACTAAGTTTTCCAAGCCAGGAGTACAAGCTAGACCTAATAGAGCTAGCATGGTACGGCGCGATAGGACATATTGCTCTATTAATTGTTGGTGTCGTTGCTGTCGAGTCGGTAAGCGCATTACATTATCCTACTGAAAAACCTACTTTTCACCAATCAAAATCATACGGTGTCTATTTATATTTGTGTAAAACATAATACTTATCTTTAAAATTACTAAAAAGGAAACCGACGATGCTGATGATGAGAGTGGGGCAGTGGCAGGTCTGGGTTAATTTTCAGGGCGGTTGTACGTCTGTGGTGTGTGATTGGCTGGTGGTGGCGTAGGTTAGGGACTTCCAAAGAATAAATTACTCAACAAAAATCAAGAGTCCACATTTAAATAATAATGATAATCATTTTGAGGGGTTAAGAGGTGGTTGCCTCCTGTCTTCCACAAATCTTTGGATCATCTGCTAGCTTCTGCTGGAAAGCCAAAGCCGGTTTACTCGTGCTAGAAGCAAAGTTAGTAACTATGAGTTATCCTTTGGATGCTAGAAACGGGGCGATAATCTCGGTATACCACCCGCTACCCGGCCATAATTCAACCACGGTCATGTTCGAGCGTAGACCGAAGAATTCAAGAGTCTGGGCTGGGTGGCGGTACTTGTCTCGGTCACGATTTGCAGTGGAGCGATGATTGCTGGTGAGTATGGTTTGGAGCGTGGTTGTGCTGTCGAAAGTTGTGGATTTTTCGCTCTCGTTGGCTAGAACAGGGGGCATTACGGATGCCAACAAGAAAAAACCTAGAGTCAATGCTTTAAGCAAGCCATAACGCCGCTTGGCTGAAGCGAAATTTTGTGTAAATTTCATAGCTGTATGTCTTTTTTCCTTGCTTGTAAAAGTTGAAGTGACAGTGCCATGTTCAAAAGTTCTGGCAATTTGGCATCACTTGTCTTTGAATTGCAGTTTAAATGAGATATCAATAGAACACAACAACCACAAATCGCCAGTTGTTGACCCAACGCTGTAAAATAACGAGAGCAGCCAACTCACAGCCCTTGGTCATCGCTTCGCTACGAGACGCTGCGCGTAGCTTGCTTCCCCGTAGGGGTACGCTACAACTGGCTAACAATGTACTATAAATCACATATTAAATGTGCGTAGTTTCCCGCCGTAGGCATCGCTCTTTTTTCCTCTAAGAATTGGGGCGATCGCGTTTTCTCTGTGGATCTGGTTGATTTAGCATCCCAAATCTTTACTTATAGTTCAGTGTATTCTCTGCTACAGCATCATGCACTGAAGTCATAGAAAAGAAACAGAAACCTTACAATATTTTTGGTATGCGTTGTAAACCGCTAGTTTTTGGTGCTACATCTACTATTTCGATTGTTATGCTTGCTGGTTCTGCTGTTGCACAAACTCAACCAGGTTTTGAACAAGCGCTCTATAAGAGTCTTTATCCTACTGTGTCAAATAACAGTTTGATTTGTTATGCCGAAACAAATACCCCGAACACCTTTGATTTAACTCGTCTGTGTGGTTTTGTTTCTACACCTTCCTCTGTTTCTACATCCCCCTCTGTTTCTACACCTTCCTCTGTTTCTACATCCCCCTCAAGTAATAGCAGCTATGGTGGTGCTAGCTACAACAGATTTTCTGGTGGTTCTGGTGGAGGCACTTCAACCGGAATTTGCAATACACCCAACGATACCGCTAGTGATGGCAGTCGTTGCGGTGGTCGAGCAGCTAGTGAAAGACGAGGAGGAAAGTAAATTTCATTCTGTGGCAACAAAGTAGCGATGTCTGCGACGGGCTACGCCTGCCTGGGGTTTCCTCTAAGAACGGGGTGGGGCGCGATCGCTTGGGTTTTCCTCGCTTTCATTCAAGCGATCGCCTTCCAACTCTGGGAACTATAAAAATGGCGGTTACTGATAAATGTTACCAAAATTTGTATGAGAACTCTTCAACAATCACCCTCACTTAGGGCAGCATTCCAACAAAAAATCGACACCAAAAAATCTACCAAACATCAAGAAATTCATGAAACATTAGGTGATGGCTTTTTGGGTGGGTTGGGTTCATTCATGTTTGAAGTTAACCAAGCCACAAATAAATTCAAAGGTAATATGGGGGAATGGGGAGTATCGCTACTTTTGCAATCTTTCCCCGATACATGGGTGATATTTAATAATGCTTTAATCCCTACTAACTCAAACTCTCTAACAGAAATAGACCATCTAATTATCGGTGAGGGTGGTGTTTTTTTAGTAGAAGTCAAAACTTGGAAAGGGTCATTTAGTGCCTACAAAGATAAATGGAAACGACGCGAGGGTAACAACTGGGTAGTAGTTGACAATAGTCCGACTTCTCAAAGTGTTTACCATCAAAAAATGTTTAGTCAGTGGATTATTTCTTTAATACCTAACCTTCATGATAGGTTTGTTGCGGCTCCAGTAGTCTTTCCAATTGCTAAATGGATAGGAACGAATGATTGCTCAGTTCCAGTTTTACAAGGTATTCCTGCACTGCTACAGATGATAAATAGTTCTCCTGATTGTTTAACACCAATGCAAGTACAAGCAATTGCCCAAGCCGTTGAAAACTTGACACTTACTACAAATACTACCCCAATTCCTAAACCCAAACCTGTTAAACGCCAGAATCCTACAAGTTGAGTAAGTGCGATCGCCCCCCACTTCCAGAACCGAATTGCCCTCCCATCAACCAAAGAAAAATTCTTAGAGGAAAATGGCTTATAGGGTAATAGATGCGATCGCTCTGCTACCAATCAAATTACTTTGGCTGCCACTTTACCTAATGCTGTCTCTAAACGGTTGGTAAATTCTGAGGAGCGATCACTGTTGAGTTTTCCTCGCTTGATTAGGGCGATGTCTACGACGGGCTGCGCCTACGCTCACTTTCCAAGAGAACTAATCCCCCCAAACTGCCATGAACTCTTCTCACTTAGGAGTCTGTCTGGAGTGGTTTATCTTTGGTTAGCCCCGTAATTTGGGTCAACTTCCTTGCTATGGGTCGTATTGTTTGGCAACAGGAGCCTTTATGGCACATTAGCTTATATTTCATCGCTGGAATGGAGCCGCGATCGCTTAAAAGACAATTTTCCTCTTCACTTATTCGGGAAATTATTTATTAATATAGTACTGATACATTTTGACCGTGTTCGTTGACAACTGTTAGTGGCAGTGAATTCAAGCTTTCTTGACGTGGAAATTGAATTATTTGTCTACCTTTTTTTATTGTCTTTACTTGCATAACATAGCGATTATTCACCCATTTAATACTGACTACTTTATGATATTTAGTCCAAACTCTTGCTATTTTGCCTGCACCTAGTTCAGTTACATAATTTTCACACTTAGCAGGAGACTTAACGTTATGGGGCTGCCAAAATCCAGCAAGCTGTACAATATCATAAGTACCACTACCACCTGGATACTCAGTAAAGGCAAAGATATTATACTTCCAATAATCTCCCCCTAATTTTTCAATTATTTCTGAAGAATACCTACCATTTAAATTGGCGAGATGTCTTTTTTGTTCTGCTGCTGTTGGACGTACCCAACTATTTGATTCCCCACAGACTTGAAAAGTTATATCATTTTTGTTTTGGCGATTATCTTTTTTTAGTTCTTGTATATCACTCTGACTAATAATTTTATTATTCATACTGGCTACTGCTGGCATACAAAAGAATAAAATCAATGTCAGAAAAAATACATTTTTGCAATAAATGTTCATAAGAAATTACCAAATGTGGAATTTTGGTGTGATGCTCTAGCATAGCGATCACTATCATTTCACTTCTAAGCGTTTCATCAAGTTAAAAGTAACCGACATTCAAGAGACTTGCAAACAGCCATTCCATCAGTGATTGAATTTATTCTGGCTCAACGCCGCTACTGGCTTGGCCGTAACTGTCGATAGTCGGTTCGCCGGAGGTTATTCGCATTGAACAGCTATTGAATGAGGGAATTAGAGTAGCCATAAAAAGTGTAATTTGAGGTTTCCTCTAAGAATGAGGGGCGATGTCTGCGATGGGCTATTCGGCGTCGCTCGAAGTTTCCTCTAAGAACGGGGTGGGGGCGATCGCCTGCGACAGGCTACGTCTGCTTGGGCTTGGGGTTTCCTCTAAGAATTGGGGCGATCGCAAAAAGCAAAGCCTATCCAAATTTAGATTCTTGCCAACCACTGCCCAAGTGCTAAATCAACTAGTGATTCTAGGGAATCAGGGTTTGGAATTAATTCTTTATAAGTATTAATTCCCACAGGAGTTCACTCCCCAGGATTATTGCAGCAGCTTCGAGCGCTTGGGTATTGTTCATGGCACTGGCGAGATTCTTCAAAGCCATGCCCATGAGCCGCAGACATTCTTGGGCATTCTCCTTGGGTGGTTCAACAGCTAGCGATCGCATCGCAAATCAATGGTTTTTTTTCTCCAGAGCCTGTTTCACCTGCTTATTCAACGCTTTAGTCGCCTGTTGCGATTGCTTTCGTGCAGTTAAACGAATATCGTCAGCTTGTTTTCACATAAGAAATTGTGATATTTATTAGCTACCTAAACTTAGTTGTAATATATTAAATTTCCCAAATATGGATGTAGCAATATTTACGTCTTTCCTAGCACCGTGTCTACCCTATCTATTGAAAAAAGTTGCAGAGCCTGCATTAAGTGGAGCTGCTACCAAGCTAGGTCAAGATACTTGGGATAAAGCCAAAGCAATCTGGACAAAATTGTGTCCTCAAGTAGAAGCAGAAGCAGCAGCCAATATCGCAGCTACAAAGCTGGCAGAAAAACCGGATAGTGAAGTTTGGAAAGCCGCACTTCAAGAAGAACTAGAAGCACTTTTTCAAAAAGACCAGGTGCTTGCAGAATTTATTTCTGAAATCCTCAAAGACTTTGATGGAGTTAGTACAGGCGGTGTTCAAATTCAGCAAACGGCAGGTACTGTTGAGGGACAAATGATTGGACAGATGCAGAATAGCCAAGCCAAAAACATTGGTAGCATTGGTAGCGTTCAGGGAGATGTCAAACTTTAACAGTGAACAGTGAACAGTAAACAGTTATCAGTGATGTATTTATCTTGGGTTAAAGTCCCCAACTTCTCACAAGTGGTAGGTAACAGTTAGGTCAAATCCCCTACCTGTTACTGTGATAACTGGTAACTGATAACTGATAACTGATTTAATGATGCAATAATCTAATAACTAATGATTGAAGAACCTGAGCCAAGTAATCAAATTGAGCAGGAAGTCGGTCACAATCGAGGGCAGACTATTGGCAAAATTGATAACGGACAAGCTGTAAATTTCCAAAATGCCCAGATCCAGAATGTCATTTTCCAGCCAAGTGGTGCAAGTAGTTACCAGACACGCTCGGATCAATTTCAAAAGGAAGTTCCATATCTCCTACCCTATTTAGCCAACCGTCGGGAGCAGGAAGCACAACTAAGTGAGGTATTTTCAAACTTTTTGAGGCAAGATTCACCAACTCATCTAGTTTGCATTATTCATGGTGATGAGCTCCAATGTCATAACAATTTTTTAGAAAGAATGCGAAAGGTTTTTCTTCCTAAATGGCTAAACTTAGACCCGCAAGAACCGATTCTTCATGAATATCTTCTGGAATGGCCTTCCAAATCAAAAGATTTGCATAATCTAAGCAAGCAGTTATGTAAAAATTTGGCAGATGTTGTTTTGAAAAACAGCTTATATTCCCCAGAATTAATGAATATTGCCTTAAGCAAACATCATCATCCAGTCATAGTTCATACCTATTTACTTACTGAAGATTTACATAAACAAGGATTAGATAGTTTAAATAAACTGTTGGAGTTTTGCCATGATTTACATAGAATAATTACCAGCCAAAGATTAATTATTTGCATATTAATTAGATATAAAATTAAACGCAAAAAAAGTTATAAAAACCTCTGGTTAAAGTTATTATTTAATCTTAAACTTGGTTTTTTAAAGCAATATCGATATCAGAAAACTAATAACAAAATTCGTAAATATCTCCAGGTTTTATCCAATTCAAATATGAATTATATTCAGTCGCAATCAATAATTGTTCTACCAGAATTATCAGGAATCAATCAGGGAGAAGTTGAGAATTGGGTACGTTGTGAAGATACTAAACAGTTTGTGGGTGAAGCCATGATTGAACCATTAATTCAAAAAGTGGGAGAGATGTTTGACTATTGGGAAGAGCAAACATCGTCTGATACAATTCCCATGTCTTATTTAGCGGAAGAATTATCTAAACTAGTGAAATTGCTGATAGCCGTACAGGGTAAATCATCATGAAATACCCGTTTTATTCCGGTGATGGAAACCGTAAACAATTTGATTTACCAGTAACTTTGCCAACTTCTCCACGTTCTCAATTACTCAATCCAGGGAATTATATTGCAGATTCCGGGTTGAAAGATGCGTGTAATGTGGCGCTGTTATTAGGACAACCGCTACTGATTACTGGAGAACCAGGGACGGGTAAAACTCAACTAGCTTACAGTCTGGCATGGGAACTTGGACTTGACCAGCCCTTGAAGTTTGAAACTAAGTCCACTAGCATAGCCCGTGAACTATTCTATACTTATGATGCTTTAAAACGTTTCCAAGATGTGCAGAGTGGGGTTATCTCAACTAAATTCTTAGATTATATTAATTACCAAGCTTTAGGACTGGCAATTTTACGAACTAGAGAGCCAGAATCAGTGAAGCATTTATTACCATCAGATACTCTACATGCTCATCAAGTACGTTCTGTAGTTTTAATTGATGAAATTGATAAAGCACCCCGTGACTTTCCAAATGATTTACTCAATGAATTGGAATTGATGTATTTTCGCATTTCGGAGTTAGAAAATGAAAAAGTTGCCGCAGAGCCAACATTACAACCCATTGTAATTATTAGTAGTAATTCGGAAAAAGATTTACCAGATGCTTTTCTAAGGCGTTGTGTTTATTACAATATTCCCTTTCCGAAAGTTGAGCGACTGTCCCAGATTGTTGCTAATCGTTTGGGGATGAATCCAGGTAGCAGTAGTCCATTTTTACAAGCAGCCCTGGATTTATTTTACAGGTTACGTTCTACCCAAAGTGGTTTAAGGAAAAAACCTGCAACGGCTGAATTATTGGGCTGGTTGATAACTTTACAAAAATTCACCAATGAATCAGAAAATGCTTTAATTCAAGCAGAAGTGGTTTTTGCGACTCTGAGTAGCTTAATCAAAACCGCTGAAGATCAAGAAAAAGCTAAAAAAATTGTAGAACAGTGGATACAGGAACAGACAAAAATAACCTAGATTGGCTAAATCCCGATGTTTTGATAGAGTTCATCGATGAGTTGAGGGAAGCAGGTTACAAGATTGGTATATCTCAGTACATTGCAGCCCAGGATCTCATATTGATGTTGATTGCTCAAGGGGAAACCTTAGATAGTCCAGAGCATCTGAGGAATTTTCTGGGGCCGATTTTTTGCAGTTCACCAACTGAACAAGAAGACTTTCAACAGCGTTTTGACCGTTGGCTTCAATTATACAGCCGAATTCATCTTTCAACAGGGAAAGTAGATGTAGAAGCCGAAGCACTTTCAGATGAACTAGAAACAGAACGCGTTCTCTCATCTGAGATACAAGGTCTAATATTTTTCATTTCAATATTTATTTTTCTATCTATTCTCTTATTCCCATCTTCGACAGAGAATAAGTCTGTCATCAAACCACTCCCAATACCAACAAAATCACCAACCTCAATTTTGCCACCTCCGATACAACCAAAGACTCTTCCAACTGTACACCCAAGACAATTCAATCTAAAACCCAGTACCAAACCCTCTCCAAACTCGCCATTTAATTGGCAAATACCGCTACAAATACTGCTACCTTTGCTAACAGTCTATGTTGCATTTCTTTTGTGGCGGATCTGGTGGATTTGGCGTGCTAACTTATTTCTGCAACGTCATAATATGACGCAACAGCCGGAGCTACAAAAAATTTCCCTGACTGGATTTGAGGATAACTTAATTCCTAACATTGTATTATTGCAAATTGCTCGGAGTTTAAGGTATCGAATTCGTATCCCTTCTAATGAACTTGATGTCGACAAAACAATTGATGCAACTCTTAAGCAGGGTGGATGGCTAACCCCAATCTATCGTACTTACCAAATTCTTCCTGAATATCTATTTCTTGTGAACCGCGCCAGCTATCGAGATCATCAAGCTAAGTTTGTGGAAGAGATAATTGAGCGTTTGCAACAGGAAGGCGTATTTATTACTATCTATTTTTTCGATGATGATCCCCGAATGTGTTTTCCCCATACTGATGAAGGTTTCCCATTAAGACTAAGAGAAATTACATCAAAATATAGTCAACATAGTCTTGTTATTATCTCAGATACAGAGAATTTTTTTAGCTCTATTAGTGGGGAATTAGAACCTTGGGTAAATCAGTTGATAAACTGGGAGAATCGTGCATTTTTAACACCCACACCTGCGGAAAACTGGGGATATCGGGAATTAGAACTTGCACAACAGTTTATTATTTTACCCGCAACAATTAAAGGGTTGCGGGTGCTAAGTCAAAGACTGCGTTGGGGAGTCGCAACTTATTTTCTTTCGGAAGAAATACAAATACCCCTACCAGATTCTTTGCGTATACAACCTGAACTCTGGATAGAACGTAATTCGCCTCCGACTGAGCAGATTAATCTAATGTTGGAATCGCTGGAGAAATATCTTGGTAAGGATAGCTTTTATTGGCTGAGTGCTTGTGCGGTTTTTCCAGAGTTGCATTGGAATATCACTATATATCTGGGTAATGTTCTCAAATCAGAGTCGGGAGCATCGCTAATAGAGGTGTGTTCATTGACTGATTTGGCTCGTTTACCGTGGTTGCGTTCTGGTTATATGCCAGATTGGTTGCGTGTTTATCTGATTACAACATTTAGCCAAGAACAACAGCAGATAATTAGGACTGCTCTGCAAAACTTACTAATTACGGCTATTCAAGGTTCGGCAAATAAATTTCAATTAGAAATAGCAAAACAGTATCATAGATTATTACCGAATTTAGTAGATCCAATCCTTTATTTAGTATCTAAAAAAGCTTCGGAAAATAGTCAATTACGGGATTATGTTTTTCTCACCTTTATGAAAGGAGAATCTGTACTTGGTATGAGGGTATCAGATGAGTTTAGTCGCTCACTCCAAACACAGAAAAGATATTATTGGTGGTTTAAGGGATTACGAAAATTAGGAATAGCAATTAAACCACCAATTCACCAGCCGAGTTTTGCGAAATCGTCTAATCCTACTTCTGGGTTAATCAGCCGTAGGGATTTTTTGAAATGGCTTGGTTTGGGAGGAGTAGGTTTGCTGACAGCAGTGGTAGCACATCAGGTTACTAAAAATTTTAGTCAGAATCCTAAGCCTATACCTAATTCTGCTTCTACATTTAGCATCCCATTTCCATCTGTAGCGGCTTCGTTAGATGCTGATGGCGCTATTGAAGCTTTGAGAATTACTTCAGGTTCTTATGCCGGAGGCTACCAAATTGCTCCTGCCGGACTACTACAATGGTATTTTGCGAATCTTGGCTTGGTCGCACATATTAAAAGCAACTCTTCTTTGACGGTCAAAGCTAATGTGAAAGCTTATTTGGATGCCTATATTAAGAATCTTGTGCGTCCAAGCTATGTTATCAAGGATGTAGAGGCTCCCAATGGCGATTGGAGCCAAAATACTGGCTACATCCTTCACAACGCAGACAGCGATGATGCCTACGCAGCAACATTTTTGTCTCTAGTATGGGCATACGTCCAGGCAACGAATGATACAAATTGGGCTAAGAGCAACCTAACAACATTGAAAGGGATTGCCTATAATAACCTTGTAACCCAGGTGAAATCGAATTTCTGCGTCCGGGTCTATCAAAAACAATCCCCAAATTCCTCAACGGATAATTCAACTGGATATCTACAGGATAACACTGAGAATTATAAGGGTATAGCAGATTTTTCTTCCTTGCTATCGAGACTAGGTGATTCCGACTCTAAGTATTATCAAAGTTTTGCAAATTCCGTTTCTCAATGCGTTCACAACACTTTGTGGAACAGTAGCGTCAATGCCTTCCTGGTTTCGGATATTAGTGGTCTTCCGGGAAGCACATTTTATCCAGATGTTGTATCTCAAGTCTTTCCACAAGTTTATGCTGTACCAGACAACGCATCGACGACTCATTACACCGCAGGATACGCCTATCTGAACAAGAATGCGCCGACTTGGGCGACAGGGCAATGTGGAACTAAACCATGCGATCCGAATTATTTCCCCTGGGGTATACTTGGCTATGTGGCTGCGGTTCGAGGTGACTGTACGAACGCGAAGAAACAGCAGAATACAATTGCCAACTTGTTTACGACAAAGCGATCAGCAGTTACCATCAATGAACTTGGGTGGTATTTACGCAATGTTACGATTTGTAAATAGCAACAAAACTAAAACTGGTAAAGTTTAGATGGATTCAGTAGATACCCCTCTTCTAAGAAACCAGATTTGCTGAAGGTTGAGAAATAAGGGATGTTAAAGTTTTGAAAAATTGAACGAGTCAAATTATTGACAATTATTTTGACAAGGAAGCAGATTCGCCCTGTTCTATAAGCTCTGGTGTTTGATCTGTGATCGCCTACGGTGGTCAGTGAACTTCTTGTACTGAGCGCAGTCGTTGGCGCAGCCTAAGAAGAGAAGTATGCCGAACTGCGGTAAACTACGCACACTCTACAAACTACGCACACTCTACTTTTCCTCTAAGAACGGGAGGGGCGATGCCTGCGGCGGTAAACTACGCTCCCATTCTTTCCTCTAAGAAAAAGTTGAAGTGACGATGCCATGTTCAAAAGTTCTGGCAATTTGGCATCACAACTCTCTGAATTGCCGTTTAAATGAGATATCAACCACAAATCGCCTAAGTTGACCCAACGCTGTAGAATAACCCAGTAGCGAATTTACAGCCCTCGGTCATCGCAACTCTTGGAGACGCTGCGCGAACGCTACAACTGGCTAGTAATGTACTAGAAAATACATAGTCAATGTGCAATGGTGTACCCGTCCCCTGTAGGCGATCGCTCTGCTACCAATTAAATTACTTTGGTCGCAACTTTACCTAATACTGTCTCCAAGCGGTTGGTGAATTCAACAGGAGCGATGTCTGCGACGGGCTACCGCCTACGCTTGGTTTCCTCTAAGAATGAAAGATAAACACAATCAAATTACTGCCACTTTACCTAATACTGTCTCCAAACGGCTGGTAAATTCGGATGAGCGATCACAACTCATAATCAATTGCTCAATTGCCCGTGTCATCGCCACATACAATAGTCGTGCTTCTTCTTCAGGTGTGTTGTATTGATCTTACTTTTCACGGGATGTGGAAAAGAAAGAGTGGTTCGCGATAGTCTATCGCGAACCAATTGCTATTCTTTATTATATTTGGAAGTTTCTTCG
>NZ_JBALCN010000005.1:0-133715 GCF_036919615.1 Nostoc sp.
TAAAGGACGCAAATCATCTTAAGTCCAAAGGATTGGTTCGCGATGAGCTATCGCGAACCAATCCCCTTTTCCACATCCCGTGAAAAGTCAGATCTGTCAGAAGGGCAAAAGATATAACTTTTCAGAAGTATTGATATCTTAATTTTCTCAACCATTCATCTTGCATATTCTGAAAAAAAGTTCTAAATTATTAGATTATGGGGGAATAATCTGACCTCTTAGTGTCAAAAAATAATCCGGCTCAAGTAAATATACTGCAACCAGTTTTAACTTCACGCAAACCCTAAACAGGACTGAAGATATATTTTTGTTTAGTAAAGCAAAGATTCCGGATATTAAACGGAACAATAAATAATCTAAAAATATATCTTGTGTGAATATTTTTAATAATTATATTACTGCTTGTAGTGAAGAGCAACAACTATAATTAACCCAAAGAGTAATCGAATATAAGCAAATTAATTAGCAAGAAAGCTACATAAATGTCAGCAGATTTGTTTATAGTTAGTTGATTAATTTTTCTGCAAATTATATTTGCTATTCAAAGAAGCGTTTTTGTTATGCTGAGAATAGCAAAAATAATAAATGAAGACGCATCTACCACAAATTCACAACCCAAATGGAGTTATTCTGGCGATGCACCTAAACGAATTGGAAACTACTGAAAATTTAAAAGAAGTGGAACAAGCGTGGCAAACACTAGAAAAATCAATTCTCTACTATCAAGGCCGCCCCGTTGGTACAGTAGCTGCTTATGATGAATCTGTAGCGGCGCTTAATTATGATCAGTGCTTTGTTAGGGATTTTGTCTCTGCCGGTCTAATTTTTCTGATCAAAGGTAGAACAGATATTGTTCGTAATTTCTTAGAAGAAACCTTAAAGTTACAGCCGAAAGAAAAGGCATTAGATGCCTATAAGCCGGGACGAGGATTAATACCAGCTAGCTTTAAAGTTGTATCAGAAAATGGGCAAGAATATTTAGAAGCAGACTTTGGTGAACATGCGATCGCTAGAGTTACACCTGTAGATTCTTGCCTATGGTGGATTATTTTATTGCGTGCTTATGTAGTCGCCACAGAAGATTTTTCTTTAGCCTATCAACCTGAATTTCAAAATGGGATCAGGTTAATTATGGAAATCTGCTTAGCAAATCGTTTTGATATGTACCCAACGCTGTTGGTTCCAGATGGTGCTTGTATGATTGACCGTCGTATGGGCATTTATGGACATCCTCTAGAACTACAAGTTCTTTTTTACACGGCATTGCGTGCATCTCGTGAACTGCTAATTTGTCAAGGAAATTCTGATATTGTTGCAGCCATTGATAACCGATTGCCTCTTTTATGTGCTCATATTCGCCAGCATTATTGGATAGATATTAATCGCTTGAATGCAATTTATCGCTTCAAAAGTGAAGAATATGGCAAGGGTGCTGTTAATTTGTTCAACATATATGTAGATTCTGTTCCCTATTATGAATTAGATAAGTGGCTGCCAAAAAAAGGTGGTTATCTAGCAGGTAATGTCGGGCCGTCGCAGCTAGATACTCGCTTCTTTTCACTCGGAAACTTAATGGCGATCATTTCAGACTTAGCCACTGAAGAACAATCACAAGCGATTATGACTCTCATTGAGGAACGATGGGATGACTTGGTGGGAGATATGCCAATGAAAATTTGTTTCCCAGCTTTAGAACATGAAGAATACAGAATTGTAACTGGATGTGACCCCAAAAATATCCCCTGGTCGTATCATAATGCTGGTAGTTGGCCAGTCTTAATGTGGATGTTAGCAGCTGCGGCTGTGAAAACTAACAAAATGAGTCTTGCACAAAAGGCTATTGAAACTGCCCAAGGACGCCTCAGTACAGATGAATGGCCAGAGTATTACGACGGTAAGAAAGGGCGACTGATTGGAAAACAAGCTAGGAAATATCAAACTTGGACAATTACTGGGTTTTTATTAGCAAAACAACTGATGGCAAACCCCACATATTTACCATTAATCAGCTTTGGGAAATTACCAGCAGAACAAGTTTCTAGAGCATGTGAGCTTGAAATCGCTACTGTAGACCCGTATATGACTTGATAGGGAAGTTAAAATAATTCGTAATTTCTCATGACTCTCTCTACGTTCGCGCAGCGTGTCGCAGACAGACGCTACGTGTAGCTTGCTTCCCCACAGGGGTACGCAGACTAGCTACTGTTACACTAACGTAATTCGTAATTAAAGACACTTCCAGTCGCAATACTGTTCAGTTAAGCCCAAAATCCTTGGTAGAGACGCGAAATTTCGCGTCTCTACAGGTCAAAAATCAGTACCAAAAATCCTTAACCCAAATTTTGCTGGATGACAAAAAACTGAGCCAATAAAATCCTGTATGGTTTGTGTGGAAATAATAATGAAAATCGTGTACATCTGGACTAAGATTTGACGTTTTGCCTAATAATCAAGCATGGTCTTGTGTTGACCTATTTCGGCAAAAACTAGACTACTTCTTTTTTTGGCTAAGGTATTGAAACAAGAGAGAATTAAACCCGACAATTACGAATTACGAATTAGTAAAGAGTTGGGAGTTAAAATACAAAAGCCTCCTGACTCCTGAATTATGTTTCCATGACAAACCCCCGTCAACTAGCTTTTATCGCCCTGCGAGATGTTCATAAGGGGGCTTATGCTGATGTTGCCTTAGATAGAGTGCTGCAAAAAGTTAATTTGGCTGATAGCGATCGCCGCCTACTGACAGAATTGGTTTATGGCAGTGTCAGAAGGCAGCGCACTCTTGATACTCTCATCGATCAACTCGCTCAAAAAAAATCTCACCAACAACCAAAAGACCTTCGCAGCATCCTACATCTAGGTTTATACCAACTGCGTTATCAACAGCGTATCCCCGCCTCAGCTGCTGTTAATACCACCGTCCAGCTCGCTAAAGAAAACGGTTTTTCTGGACTCACAGGTTTTGTTAATGGTGTATTACGCCAGTACATCCGCCTTGCAGAGAAGATAAAGGGAGATCCGTTACAATTTCCAGAAAACTTAGTGGAACGTTTTGACTTTTCACCCGATTTGGAAAACCTCTCTCCTAAAAGGGAAAAGGCTTTGAATTCTTCCCCTTCTCTTGTAGGGAAGGGGGTTGGGGGGTTAGGTTCCGTTCCAGATGAGGTGAATTGTCAGGTAAAACGCTTGGGGATTTTACACAGCTTTCCTGACTGGATGATTCAAGTTTGGTTAGAACAATTGGATTTTGCCCAGACAGAACAATTATGTGAATGGATGAACCAATCACCAACAATCGACTTGCGTATCAACCCGCTTCGCACTTCAATCGAGGAAGTTGAGGCGGCTTTGCAATCTGCTGGTATTTTGGTGAGACGAATTCCTCATTTACCCCAAGCGCTACGATTGATTGGTAGTGCTGGGTCAATTCAAAAACTACCGGGTTTCAGAGAAGGTTGGTGGACTGTACAAGATAGTAGTGCCCAATTGGTAAGTCATTTGCTCGACCCCCAGCCAGGTGAGGTGGTAATTGATGTGTGTGCTGCACCAGGGGGGAAAACAACCCACATCGCTGAATTGATGGCAGATAAGGGAGAAATTTGGGCTGGCGATCGCACTCCTTCTCGTCTTCGCAAACTCCAAGAAAATTCTCAACGGCTGAATTTACAATCTATTCAAATTTACACTGGTGACAGTCGCCACTTCAACCAATTTAAAAATACCGCAGACCGCGTATTGCTTGATGCTCCATGTTCTGGGTTAGGAACCATGCACCGTCATGCTGATGCTCGTTGGCGACAGACACCAGAATCTGTCCGAGAACTTTCGGTGCTGCAAAAAGAACTATTAACACATACATCTACTTTTGTCAAACCGGGTGGTGTACTAGTTTATGCCACCTGTACATTACATCCAGCAGAAAATGAACAAGTAATTTCGGCATTTTTAGCTGAGTCACCTGATTGGGAAATTGAGTCTCCCAGAGGTCTTGAGTCACCTTATTCTGCCCATACCACGCCTCAAGGTTGGTTTAAAGTCTGGCCCCATCGACAGGACATGGATGGCTTTTTTATGGTGCGCTTAAGAAAAACCAATAATTCCGAGTGAATACTGTTTAGGATTGTACGATTTGATGGAGGCCTGAATCTACCAGAGGAGGCAGCAATGGTTACCGATTCCAATGTGAAAAACTTAGTTAAAATCCTGATTGGAGCAGCCTGGATCGATGGCAGAATCCAGCCAGAAGAACGGCAATATCTGCGCGAAATAGCTCAAGCAAAAGGCTTGGCTAACGATCCAGAAATTAAGCCTTGGCTGTACGAATTAATTCCTGTACAACCAAAAGAGTGCTATGACTGGGTGCGGGAGTATTTAGGCGATCGCCCCAGCCTTGAAGATTGTGAAAATCTGATTGAAGCCATCAGTGGCTTAATTTATAGCGATGGTGAAGTTGCCGTCGAAGAAGCCAGACTCTTGACGGAATTGCAGGATATAGCGAAGCCGAATGAGTTAACTCAACCGACTCACAATGCACTTCTCAAACAAATTCAAAAGCTTTACCGCCGTTGGGTTGAAGTGCAAAACTAACAGGGAGTTATGAGTTGCCAAGACGCGAAGAATCGCGTCTTTAGATGATTTATCGTAAATTAAAGGGTTTAAGACCCCTACGTCTACATGTAGCACCAGTTTCAGTCGGGGTTTAAATCCCCGTCTGAAAATATCTAAAATGTTTGAATGCGTGAATTTTGAATTGTTAAAAGTTTGGCAATTAAACGAGCGCGAGAAGTCCGAGCGGCGGCTTGGGCCGATAGCACAGCGTTAGCGAGTCCGCCAGCGTCTGGCTGCGCCAACGCCAAACTGAACTTTTACCCAAGGGGAGATGCCAAGGGCGAACGGTGACTCATCACTTAGCACTCAGCAAGAAGTTTGAGCGGCGGCTTCCCTTGACTCTGAGCGCCGGAAGTTGGCGCTCAGAAGTTCGGTGGCCGATGAAATTTTTTCCCTTCGCGTAGCGTCTCGTAGAGAAGGGGAGACACCAAGGGCGAACGGTGACTCATCACTACTTTGACTTCGGTTCACCCACACCGGGAGTTTCTTCTTTATCAATCTTAGGCACAATATCAGGACGTTCTTTGCTTTCCCAACCTGCGGGGCGTTTCGAGTTGTACCAAGCTATTGAACCAATGGTTACAGCAGCAATAAAACCAACGACATACACCAGGGTGAAAGCAAAAGGAAATTGACCACCACCTGTTGCGACTGAATCTGCTGCCTGCATCAATATATGCATGAGTATATTCTCCAAATGTTAAGTAACAGTACTTGACACACTATAAAATGAGCGTATCACTTGACATCCCCCCATAGTTTAATTTGAGCAACTTGATATTGCACAGGAAAAAGCAGGGGGCAGGGGGTAGGGGGAGATGTAGCTTTAGCTTCCCGCAGGGTGGGGGACAAGGGGGACAAGGGGGACAAGGGGGACAAGGGGGAATTATTGAATAAGTCTCTCCCTTGTCTTCCCTCTCTTCCTTGTCTCCCTTGTCTCTTCCCCATGCCCAATGCCCACTCCTCATTACTGAGGAGGTCTAAGTTTATCCCGCCAGCTAGGCTGTGATGATGAACCTGAAGAACCAGAACTATTTGGGGGAGGCAAAGATCGCCGAGTTCTTCGAGGCGGGGAAGAAGAAGGAGAATCAGATTCTACTCTTCTAGAGCGCCGCCGTGGAGTAGATGATTCTGAGGAAGAATTACTGGAACTTGATTCTTCGCTGCGATCGCGCCTTCTCCGTCTTGAGGTAGAATCGCTGGATTGCTGTTCTTCTTGAGAATAGCTTCTCCTGCTTCTATGTCTCCTAGATGAACCACTATCTTCAGAATTTCTAGAACTTTCCCCTTCTGAGTTATCATCCGAGTCAAGAGAATGATTCAGCACTTGTTTGGGCTTGATGGTCTGGGCTTTGATGGTGCCTTTGCGACCTTCTAACTTGGGTCGTTTGGGAAACTTTTCTACGGGCATCCCCTCTACCGCTTTTTCCATAAATTCGTGCCAGGTGTAAGCGGCACTACCACTGCTGCCGTCTGTGGGGTGGTTGTCATCGTTACCTAGCCAAACCCCTGTCACCATCTGGGGAATGTAGCCAATAAACCACAAATCGCGGGCTTCATCAGAGGTGCCGGTCTTGCCAGCAACTGGTCTATTATCTAATTGGGCAGCACCACCAGTCCCCGCTTCCACGACGTTGCGTAGCATCCAAGTCATGATCGCGGCACTGTCAGTGTCAAGGGCCTGTTTAGACTTGAAATTAGCTGACCAGATCACCTTGCCTTGGCGGTTGAGGATGCGAGTAATACCGTGAGGCTCTGTATGCATTCCTTGAGTTGCAAAGCTACCATAAGCGCTGGTTAACTCTAGCAAATTGACTTCATTGGAGCCGAGAGCCAAGGAATAGGTGGGCTTGAGTTCAGATTTTATCCCCATATCATGGGCAAGTTTAATCGTTGGCGTAAATCCCACATCAATCAGCACCTTCACCGCAATAATATTGATAGAGCGGGTGAGGGCATCTCGCATGTTCATTGAGCCGTGGAAGTTTTCACCATAGTTTTTTGGTTCATACCCATCTACCACAAGGGGTGCATCCTCATAGGTATCATAGGGGCTTTTACCGCTAGCGATCGCAGTAGCATATACAAACCCTTTAAATGTCGATCCTGGCTGCCGTTGTGCCTGGGTAACCCGATTAAACTGGTTTTTACCAAAGTCTTTTCCCCCAACCATTGCCTTAATTTCACCGTTACGGGGGTCAATGGCTACCATTGCTCCTTGCTTAAAGTTTTCCCAGCGTCCTTGATTTCGCAGTGTTTTAGCTACTGCCTCTTCTGCCACCTTCTGCCAAGTCGGATTCAGCGTAGTTTCTACTACTAGACCCCCACTTGCTAGCACCTTAGGAGAAACGTACTTCGGCAATTCTTTTTGGATATAGCTGGTAAAGTAGGGTGATTCTACTTGTACTCGCTTAGGTGAACTGCTTTTGAGGGTTAGTGGCTCCTGAACGGCTGCCTGTCTTTGCTCCGGTGTAATTACTTTATCTTCTTGCATCCGTAGCAATACCAAGTCTCGCCGCCGTTTCGCCGCTTCAGGATTCTTGTCTGGGGCGTATAAGCTAGGAGCAGGAGCTAATCCAGCAATCGTTGCCATTTGGGCGAGTGACAGTTGATCTGGCGATTTACTAAAGTATACCCAGGCTGCATCTGCCACACCATAAGCTCCACCTCCCAAATAAACCAGATTCAGGTAACGCTCTAGAATCTGATCTTTGGTTAGTTCTTGCTCCATTTTTTGTGCCAAACGGACTTCCTTGAGTTTGCGCCAGATTGTCTGTTCTTGTTTCAAAAAGAGAATCCGCGTTAGCTGTTGGGTGATGGTGCTACCACCTTCTACCACACCTTGCGATCGCAAATTATTCAAACTCGCTCTGACAATCCCTTGAGGATCAACTCCGTTGTGTTGCTTAAACCTTCTATCTTCCGAGGCGATAAAAGCTTTTTTTAAATTATCTGGTATTTGTTCGAGTTTTAGCTGTTCTCTAGTCGCTTCACCTTGTTGTTGTAATATGGTGCCATCAGCAGCTTTGATGGTCAGTGTTTGCTCTCTCAGTACGGCATTCAACTGTGCCTTATCTGGCAAAGTCCGATCTATTAAACTGACGCCGTAGATCAAGGCAACTATCCCACCACCTACACCCAAGCCTACCCAAAACCATATGCGACGATAGAGTGGTTTACCGCCAGTTGCCTGATTGGACTTCATCCTAGGTAAAATTTTCATTTTGCTCAGTAACTGCCTCGTCTGCGCCACATGTGCCGATGGTAAGCTCTCATTCGTTCCTCCTTGTCCAGAGTCACTCAAATTAGTTGGTTTTCGCTTGAACCAGGAGGTAAGCTTCCCCACGTCAGTTCCTCGCTCAAAGTAGTAATTATCTAACCACCATCAATCAGCTTTGGGGTTAGCGCACCATCATTGTGTTAGTATAATATCCTATAAATAATTAACTAAATTCACTATAAAAATAATGTTTCTTAGATTTATTTAATTTAGTTTTGTAAAAATGCTGCAATTTTGATAACTATTCAGAATATATATTATTGGCATTTTCTGGAACAGATGCAGCGAGTATCCGCAAAGAGAGCCAGAAAACGGCTTACTTAAGGAGAGTGCAATATTTATGGCGAGCTACACCTACGTAACACCCAGACGAAGCGCCCTTGCCCTTGGTAGTAATATCGGTGATTCACAGACAATTTTAGAAGCAGCTATAGAGACTTTAGCCCAAACCCCAGGTATTCTCTTAGAAGCCAGATCCAATTGGTACCAAACCAAAGCTGTGGGGCCACCACAGCCAGATTACCTAAATGGCTGTATCACATTACAGGTAGAAATCCAGGCCCAGCAGTTATTAGAAATTTTGTTAAAAATTGAACAACAATTTGGGCGTGTGCGTCAGGAACGCTGGGGGCCACGAACCCTGGATTTGGATTTGTTATTATATGATGACTTGATTGTCGATACACCAAACCTCCAGATTCCCCATCCGCGAATGCGGGATCGGGCCTTTGTGTTACTACCACTGGCAGAAATTGCCCCAGATTGGATAGAACCAGTTTCTGGGTGTGTTATTAAAGAACTGCTGAAAGAGGTAGATTGTTCTGATGTACATTTATTGATGGGCAATTAAAATTACCATCCTTAAACGCAGAAGAACACTGATTTCACCTCTGTATTCACAGATAATCAGATTTTACTATGCCATTAGGTAGAGAATTACCGCAACTGCTGAAACAACGCTTGTTTTATAAAGGACGCAAGTTTGATTTTGAAGTTAATCGTTTGCGTTTGCCTAATAAAGCGGAAGGAGAATGGGAATGTATTCGTCACCCTGGTGGTGCCCTAGCTGTACCGATGACGCCAGAGGGTAAACTTGTACTGGTGCGCCAGTATCGTTTTGCAATTCAGGGACGGATATTAGAATTTCCGGCGGGAACTGTGGAACCAAATGAAGAGCCTTTAGAGACAATACAGCGTGAAATTGAAGAAGAAACTGGCTATAGTGCCCAAAAATGGGACAAACTAGGCGAGTTTTTCCTAGCTCCCGGCTATTCTGATGAGATTATCTATGCTTTTCTGGCGCGAGATTTAGAAAAGCTGGAGACACCACCACCACAAGATGGAGACGAAGATATCGAAACTGTATTTTTGACTCCTGAAGAATTAGAGAAAGCTATTCTGGAGGGAGAATCGGTAGATGCTAAATCCATATCTAGCTTTTTTCTGGCGCGTCCGTTTTTAGTTTAATTACCAATATGCTGCTAGAGTTAGCAATGCCTACGGGGGCTACGTTTATGCAGATGCCTACAGTGGAGGCTTTGAATATACTGACGAGATGATCGTTAACAACGATTTGAGTCGATACGTTGAACATCTGCGTTTTCGACCCATTTTTGGCAGCTACACCGACGACACCCAAATGAGTATTGCCATTGCGGAAGTGATTGTTGCTTAAGCATCGTAGACACCAGAAGTTTTAGGCGATAGTTTTATTACAGTTTTTAAACGCGTTCACACAGAAGGCTATTCTCGAAGCTCTACCACTCTCTGGGAAAAATTCAGGATGGGGAAGAGTTTTTAACAAAAATTCGTCCCGATAGTGATAAAAGCAGAGCAGCGATGCGTGCAGCAGCCATTGGAATTTATCCTACACCAGCAAATGTCTATATGCTAAATGCATACATATATCACACAGATGATAAATAAAATACAACTTTTAACAGTGCCAGTAAACTGACTGCTCTTTTGTTTCTAATAACTGGAAATATCTGAACTATTAATGGATGGGTTAGACGGCTAGCGATTTCGTTTGATGATCCCCTTGAGTATGAGCTTTAGAGCTTCTCAACTTTCGTGACTTCAAATGTTTAACGACGGGGAATATTACAGCTGTAAAGAGATAATAGTGCTGCAAATATAAGCTGATTTTATCAGCTAAACAGTCATATCTGCATATTTGTTTGACAAACCTATGACAAATTTATGACGAAAATGTGACAAGATTGATTTGCTTAAAAGTAACAACTTCTTGATTTTTTGTATATAAAATTAACAATATTCTGGATGTTTCTATCTTAATATCAGTAAATACTGTTACTACAAAGGATACATTTGTTAGATGTGATGTAGTCAGAGTAACTTCATGCGACTCCTCAGCAAAACTGTATTATTTAATACAGTTTTGGTAAAGGAAAAAATAAACAATTAGTGAAATTTATTAGTTTATTACTGTAAAGTAACATTTAGATTTCTCACAATATCAGTGTTTTTAATATTAGAAAAATGTGGTTAAGGACTTGCAGAAAAACTTCTTTTTTATTGTTGATGCCGCCGCAACTATCGTAACGTGATGGTCTGTCGATTTTGAGACAATCATGCTCAAGTTGATTTGGCATCAATACCTTAATATTCTTCCTCAGCAGCTTGACTGGGAATTGAGATTTTTGTTATTGAAAAATACTTACATTGATGGAGGTTTTACTTAGTGGATAACAAGAAAAGCAGACTAAAAACTGTCTTATTTAAGGCTTGTAGTTCTTTGGGAAAAAAGAGCCTAAATTACCTCAATATAATTCTCTATTTAGTAACAAGCTTTTGGAACTTTTTTCTAAAGGCGGGATCTACCCCAGTCAAGAAAGGCTTTTTCCGGGTTAAGCATCAGCAATTCCCCACAAGGAAGAAATTGCCGATGACTGTTGGGCAAAGTCAGCAAGTTAACAAGTTGACACGATTGAGACAGCGTTTACGTGACCCAGAATGGAGGCGCTACGGTTACTTACTACTACTGGGCAAGGCAATGGCGATCATGATGCTGTTCATGGTATTGGCCTTCATCCCCAATTTAATGGTCACACCAGCTCTAGCAGCCGATCCATTACTCAAAGGCAATGACATTGTTAACCCGATTAATACCCTCTGGACCCTACTAGCCGCCTTCCTAGTATTCGCAATGCAGGTAGGTTTTACGATGCTAGAAGCAGGTTTTTGTCGCTCTCGTGAAACCGTCAACGTCTTGATGGAGTGCATCGTTGACACTTGTCTTTGCGGGTTACTGTTCTATGCCTGGGGCTTTGCTTTCATGTTCAGTCATGGTAACGGCTTGATTGGACTGAATTGGTTCTTCTTGCAAGGTGCGCCCTCGACTTATGAAAGTACAGGTGTAGCGTTTCTGGCATTCTGGCTGTTTCAGTTCGCCTTTGCAGACACCTGCTCGACAATTACCTCTGGGGCGATGATTGGGCGGACAGGGTTTATTGGCGATCTTTTCTACAGCACTGGCGTTTCTGGATTCATCTACCCAATTATTGGACACTGGGCTTGGGGGCCAGACGGTTTTCTGGCAACAATGGGTAGCAAAGACGGTTTCCTACCTTTCTTGGGAATTGGCTTCCATGACTTTGCAGGCTCTACAGTTGTTCACACCATTGGGGGATTCATTGCCCTGGCAGGTGCGATCGCCCTTGGCCCGCGTTTGGGTCGTCGGTTCAAGCGCGATGGTGGCGGCCCGATGTTACCCCATGACCTTGTAATTGCTGCTTCCGGCGGTCTGATTCTGTGGTTCGGCTGGTACGGTTTCAACCCCGGCTCGACACTCTCAGCGATGGACTTTGTGGGGACTGGACGGGTTGCCGCCAATACTACCTTGGCAGCATGTGCAGGCGGTCTGTCGGCACTGTTTTTCGTTTATCCGAAAACAAAAAAGTGGGATTTGGGTTTCACAGTCAACGGTTTCTTGGCGGGCTTGGTTGCGATTACTTGCCCTTGCTATTGGGTTAATCCGACAGGTTCTATCATCATTGGAGCGGTAGCTGGTGTAGTTGTAGTTCTAGGAATAGACCTCTTGGAATGGCTTCGGATTGACGACCCCATCGGTGCAGTTCCTGTACATGGTTTTTGCGGAATCTGGGGAACGTGGTCGCTGGGCTTGTTTGCCACTGGTGAATTTGGCGCGACTGGCCCTATCTCACCTGATGTCTCTGCACCATTAAAAGGTCTGTTTTATGGTGGAGGGATACAAGTGTTGAGCGCACAAGTTATTGGTAACCTAATCATTGCTGTGTCTACATTCGCTGTGGCAATGGGGTTGATGTATTTGGTAAATTTGACAGGGACACTGCGTGTGTCGAAAGAAGGCGAATTGGAAGGTTTGGATTTACACGAGCATGGTATACCAGCCTACCCTGAATATGTGATTAGTCCATCAGTTAACCCTGATAGCTCTGCATTAGAAGAATTGAATAGATAGAGAGCTTGCGCCAAGCGCACTCTAAAGAGAGATCACGCCAAAAATTCATCAGTCCCTATCCCCATGACTCGGTGGGGCTTTTTTATGGTCTGGTCTGGGTGATGCGATGCCTAATGGGGCAAACTTATCTTTTCAAATACTACAGTTTTTCGATATTATTACAGTAATTTAAGTAAACATAAAGCTACCCTAACCTTCACTATCTCCAAGTTTGGGTAGTAAAGTACACATTGGTGGCTTACCTATATGCCTGTACATTGAACAGATTAACTGCTCAGTCAGGGACTTGCTACTTATTAGTAATACTGATTTGTTACCTTGGCTAGAGTCACATGAAAACTGACTTAGAGCCAAAGTTATCAAAGCATGACGAGAAGAAGCTTACAACTCCTAAATATGTGTCTCTATGCAAGACGCATACATATTTCACACAGATGAGAAAAAATACAACTTTTAACAGTGCCGGTAAACTGACTGCTCTTTTGTTCCTGATAACTATCTTTCTCACGCCTTGTGTGATTATAAATGCAGGTGAACGTGGTGTATTGATGAAATTTGGCGAAGTTCAAAACCAGATATTAGGAGAAGGACTTCACTTAATTATTCCTGTAGTGAATACCGTGAAAAAGTTAAGTATTCGAGTCCAAAAACAGGAAATTTCTGCTGAAGCTTCTTCCAAAGATTTACAAAATGTTTTCACCGATGTTGCTCTCAATTGGCATATTATTCCCCAGGAAGCAAATGCTATTTTTCAGGAAATTGGAGATGAACAAGATGTAGTTATTCGGATTATTAACCCAGCAGTTGAAGAAGTACTAAAAGCAGTAATGGCAAAGTATACTGCTGAAGAAATTATTACTAAACGAGGAGAAGTCAAAAATGGAGTAGATGATGCTTTGTCCACACGACTGGGTAGCTATCACGTTGCAGTTGATGATATTTCTCTAGTTCATGTCCATTTTTCAGAACGATTTGGTGAGGCGGTGGAGGCGAAGCAGATTGCTGAACAAGAAGCAAAACAAGCAGAGTTTATCGCACTGAAAGCAACAAAAGAGGCTGAGGCAAAAGTTAATTTAGCAAAAGGAGAGGCTGAGACACACAGATTATTACGTGACGGTTTAACTCCAGAAATTCTGCAAAGGCAAGCAATAGAAAAATGGAATGGAAAGCTGCCATTAATTGTAAGTAAGGAAACTCCAAAATTGTTGAATTTAAGTGAAATTTTAAAATTTGATGAAAAGTGATATTCTTTTTCACTAAATATTTGCTAAATAAGACATAGGGGCGCACAGATGTGTACCCCTAGAACCAATTCCTTTCTAAAAAGGTGATAAACTAAATTAGTCGTTGGAGAATAAAATGGGAGAATCGAGAATCTTCAACTGGATCAATAGTATAATCAACAGGGTATAAGCTGTTGAAGAAATTAGACCCGTGAATAATTCTTTTTTGAGGTTATGCTCTTGAGGTTCTTTTTGAAAAATATCCTTAGAACCGAATTGCATCAAGAGAATTCCCACAATATTAGAGAGCCAGTACCCTATAATTGAACAAGGTAGAAGTAATTTTGGGGAAAGTAAACTACATGCATACCCAAAAGCATAAGCTATTGGCAGATTGAACAGTAGGTCATTCCACCAACATAGTGGTGACAACAAATATCCCAGTATGAGAAAAAATCCACCTCTGAGTTTTTTGAAAATGTCTTTTTTGAACTCTTCTGGAGTAGATTCTTGTAAGTCCTCCAGAGTTGTGTCTCCTGTTACATTCAACTCTTGACTAACGTTTTGGACGCTTTCCATAAAAACCCACTATTCCTATCGTCTTAGTGTAGTTTAATATATAAATTAAATCAAAGTCTAGTACAGGAATGATAACATTTTGGCTTTTTGATGCTGAAAGTTTTACCACTGCATAGTTTCAGCAAAATAGTAAAAAGCAAAATTTAGGTTTAACTCAGCTACAACTTAACAATAACTGATTTCTACCAGAAGCGCATGAGTGCGATCGCCAGAGCAACCCCTCGACTTTCGCTCCAACGTCATGACTCCCATGATGCAATACAATGTGCATAATGAGTTGTGTTTGGCTTTGGGGTACAATCAGCGCAGCTGCAACTGTTGTACTCAAGCAAGAGGTACAGAGGAAATCTGTGGCATCGGTACTACACAATTCCTCTTCTATTAGACTTATTGTGGTGGTAAAACTAGTTGTGGTTAGGACGAATAGCATCATTTATTGTCAATAACTGACGGCGATCGCTAGTTTTCTAGTCGTCTTATCCCGGTCAATATTAAATGCCTCTACTGCGGAGTTTTCGTAATTATACTCTGTGTAGTAATGCTAAAGTTTATCATTAAGTTAAGCATTTTAGCTGAATTGGCAGATTGATATGGCGATCGCTTTTCGGGGCAGTGGCAAAGCCAATCGTATCCTCAATATACCCAAAAATCCTATCTCTGGTGGGTGTGGTTTTTATCACTGGCTTTTTAGCTTACGGAACAAAGCCTTTAATGTAGACCCATCACCCATCCCAATTCGTTCAATAGGTTTCAAAATCAGAATATATCTTTCTAAATCATAGTACCCGATGAGATCCAACACCCTAGCCAGAGCCTCCTTAAGGTTGGGTGAGTGGATGTTGAGTAGCAAAACTTTTATTTTTTTGCATATAGCCAGTGCAGAAATTTGAACTAATAATAGCTACAATAAAAGTACTGAGGCATCTTAATCGGAAAATGACAGATTTAACTCCAAATAGCACATTTTTAATAGTAGGAATTGTTTTTATAACGATTGCTGTTATTGGACAATCTAAATTAGGTTTTATTGAAATTAATCCCGGTTGTTTTGGTAGATTGTTGGCTCTATTTATTGGGATTTCGAGCCTCTTATATGCTTTGGGGCTAGTTAATTTTTCAGCCGTAACTCTTGACTTATTAATAACTTCTCTGGCAGAACAAATCAAACAAAGTATAAGTTCAATTAATGAGCTTTTGCAAGGATCATAATAGGTCTGAATAAGTTATTTTTGGGTGCATCTCAATACCTTTGGGTTAAGAGGATGTTTGAAAAGTATTATTATTAATATCAAAGCCTCGGAAACCTAACCCCCTTTATCTACAAGGTAATGGGGGTTTCAAAGTCTTGCAAGAGCAGGAGAGAGGAATAGAAGTGAGGTTTTGAGTATACTTGTTGACTTTCCAAACATCCTCTAAAGGGAAAAGGTTGAATTTACCTTTTAACAATTTGAAAATATTACTAATACTCCACTCAGATAAGACTGGAAATCAGACTAGCCATTACTAATAAGGTAACACTCATATGGATAAATTATCACTATAGTAGGAAAACCAATAGAAAAATAAAAACGCGCATAATTTGAGTAGCAATTAATAGTAACAGTTCGAGTTGAATAATGCCGTGTAGGCGTAGCCTGCCGTAGGCATCGCTATTTGAGAAAACTGCTTTTACTATACCTACTGGTGAGCGAAATTCAGATGGTTCTCCCCAAAAAAAGTGATATCCAGCAGGTTCAGCACCAAAACCTTTGGATGGTGCGTTAGCTAGAAGGATAACGCTCTCTACATGTATTTAAAAAATTAAATATGAGTTCTATAGAATTTCCTAAAATTAAAGTGACTTTACCAATTTCAATTTAACTTAGTTGTTTCCAACAAATTCTAAATAAAAGCTAATTTTGTAATTCATCGGATATACAAGTCACCCGGATCTCAAGCCTGCATTTTAGCCTACAATAAATAATCGTTCCCAAGTTAATTCTTTTGTAGTCTCATCCCAATGCCAGCGTAATAAATTAGCGGGTTGACTCTTGGCAATTCTTGGTAAACCAATCGCTTGTCTAGGTGCATTAGTAGCTAAAGCGATCGCACTTTCTACGTCACAAATTCCCCACTTCATCAAATTCTGCACTCCCACCAATAAGGGTAAAGTCGTCCCCGACAAAGTGCCATCCGCTAGTTGTGCCGTACCGTTTTTAACTTCAATTTTCCGACTATCCCAAGGATACACGCCATCGGGTAGCCCCAAAGGTGCAAGGGCATCGCTGACAAGAAATAGCCCTTTTTCTTCATAGCTAGCGCGAAGTAAAATTTGCAGCATCGTGGGTGAAACGTGTTTACCATCAGCAATAAAACTACACATCACATCAGGATGAATAATTGCTGCCCCTAATAATCCTGGTTCGCGGTGATGTAATGCTGGCATGGTGTTGAAAGCATGGGTTACCATCGTTGCACCCTCCTCAAAGGCACGTTGCGCTTGGGCAGCTGTTGCTTGAGAATGCCCTAAACTGACAGTAATTCCCAGAGAACGCAAATATGGAATGACTTCACCAGTCAAATCTAACTCCGGTGCTAAGGTGATCACTTTCACAATATGAGCATAATTATCCAAAACCCGCTTTACCTGATCAATTGTTAAGGGTAACAAGTACTCTGCTGGGTGTGCGCCGCGCTTTTGGAAATTCAAAAATGGGCCTTCTAGATGTACTCCCAGAATCTTGGCACCTGCTTGTTGATTAGGGAGAACCTCAGCAATAATCGCAAGCGATCGCTGAATGTTTTCTACCGAAGTTGTCACAAGTGTCGGTAAAAATCCATCTACCCCGGCATTCCACAAAAATTGTGATATCTTCACCAGCAAGTGAGCATTAATATCTGTTAAATCAGGAAATGCCAAACCCAAAGCACCGTTAATTTGCAAATCAACGCCGCCTAAAGAAATCCAGTCACCTGCTACATCTAGTAGGGGCGCACCACTGTGTACTCCTACTGTATCCATTGGCAAAATTTGCTCAATTATGCCCTCTTGATTAACTAAGAGCATCTGCAAATCTTTGTACCCTGGTACTCTAGCATTGATAATGTCTACAGGATTTTGTGTTGCTTGGATCATCACACTGGTGAAAAGAGAGCTAAATCTCATCCGATTTTAGATGAAACAATCGGCGATTAATCCAAAATCCAAAATCCAAAATCCAAAATCCAAAATTCTATGACTCCCCTAGTCGGTATTATCATGGGTAGCGATTCTGATTTGCCCATTATGAAAGACGCGATCGCAGTTTGTGAGGAATTTGGCGTTGAGAGCGAAGTGGCGATTGTTTCTGCTCATCGGACTCCAGAACGGATGGTGCAATATGCTCAACTTGTACACCAACGTGGTATTAAGGTGATTATTGCTGGTGCCGGTGGTGCTGCCCATCTGCCTGGAATGGTAGCGTCTTTAACTCCACTTCCTGTGATCGGTGTTCCTGTACCCACCCGTAACTTACAAGGTGTTGATTCTTTGTATTCTATTTTACAGATGCCTGCTGGTATTCCTGTGGCAACAGTCGCGATCGGTAATGCCAAAAATGCCGGACTTTTAGCAGTACAAATCCTCGCAACTGGGCAACCAGAATTGTTAGAAAGAGTGCAGCAATATCGCCAAACCCTATCTGAATCAGTAATTGCAAAGCAAGCAAAACTAGAACAACTAGGCTATGAGCAATATTTACAGCAGATGTTTTAATAAATGTTAACAGCATAGGGGGGAGCAGGGGAGCAGCAAGTTTTTCTCCTCGCCCCTGTATCCTCTCTACTCCATGACAAATAACGAATAACAAATGACTAACCAAACTATTCGCGTAGTTGCCCATTTTATTGCTTCGCCTAACAAAGTAGAAGAACTAAAAGCTGTACTGTTGGAACTCATTGAGCCAACCCGTCAGGAAGTAGGTGCGATCAAGTATGAACTTTTGCAAAACCAGTCCGATCCAACAGACTTTACTTTTATAGAGGAGTGGACTTCTGATCAAACCCTAAATACTCATCTAGATTCACCCCATCTTCAAGCGGCAGTAGCTAAACTCGAAGGTTTAGTGACTGCTGCACCAGATGTCCGCCGATACCATCTTTTGGCATAGTCAGATATTGCTAACTTGAAGCAGATTTTTTATTGTAGAAGAGCATTTGGAATATCTCATTAAATTTCAAGATTGAAGCGATCGCTCCAGAATCAATGCAGCATTCTGAAGTATCTTGATCCTGAGGCCTTAGTCAAAAATTGAGAGCTACAACATCCATGTGCCAATTGCTCGGAATGAACTGCAATGTTCCAACGGATATTTGCTTTTCTTTTGAAGGGTTTTCTGCACGGGGAGGAAAAACGGATGATCATCGCGATGGTTGGGGCATTGCTTTCTTTGAAGGAAAGGGATGTCGGATGTTTTTAGATGCCCAACCTTCTGTTGTTTCTCCAATAGCGGAGTTGGTGCGGAGTTATCCCATCCACTCAACCCATGTCATTGCCCATATCCGCAAAGCCACTCAGGGTGAAGTTGCCCTACACAACTGCCATCCATTCCGCAGAGAATTGTGGGGTCAGTATTGGGTGTTTGCCCACAACGGTAATTTGCCAGATTTTGATCCGGAAAATTTCGGCTTTTATCAAGCTGTAGGTGACACTGATAGTGAAAAAGCATTCTGTATGATCCTAGAAACATTGCGATCGCGCTTTCCTGAGGGTAAGCCTGACATCAAGGAACTGTACCCTGTACTGAAAGAAATTACTGATCAAATTGCACAAGTAGGTATATTTAATTACTTATTGTCGGATGGAGAACACTTATTTGCTTATTGCTCAACCAAACTCAGCTATATTGTCCGCCAAGCGCCCTTTGCAGCTGCCCATTTAATTGACCAAGACATGACTGTAGATTTTCGAGAGGTGACTACTGAACGCGATCGCGTCGCTGTTATTGCTACCACACCCCTCACTGACAACGAAGTTTGGACACAAATCCAACCGGGAGAATTAATAGTTTTTCAGGACGGGCTGCCCCTGAAATATGCGTTCAGTTCCGAACAAGTATAGGTTATGTCAAGTGAGAATATTACTCAACAAATGCTTGGCTAAAATATCTGATATTTTTGACGAATTTCACAATTAACTAGATATTTTTCCCATTTATAAATCATCTAAATGGGTTTTCTTTTTAATGCTTTCTATAATAACCTCTCTTGTCCAATGCTATATTTTCTATGGACTTCACGGACAAGTAGATTTGCAATAAAGCCAACAAGTAATACCCCTACCATGATATACATTGTCAATGTATAAGCTTCAGCTTTCGGTATACCATGATTAATCTGTAACTCACGAATGTAGTTCACAAGAACTGGGCCGAGAACACCTGCTACAGACCATGCTGTAAGCAACCGTCCATGAATAGCGCCAACTTGTACCGTCCCAAATAGATCACGTAAATAAGCAGGAATAGTTGCGAATCCACCGCCATACATGGTCAAAATGATGCAAAAACCTCCGTAAAAAAGGATAATATTGCCGATTTTGCCAGTTGTCGGAATTAAAGCATACAAAATCATCCCAAGACCAAAGAAAATCATATAGGTTCTTTTCCTACCGATGTAGTCTGATAGAAATGACCAGAAAAACCGACCGACCAAATTAAATAAGCTCAACAATACGACAAATCCAGCCCCGACTGAAGCTGAAACCTTAAACATTTCTTGAATCATTGGTGATGCTTGACTAAGAACACCAATCCCTGCGGTGACGTTGGTACACAGTACAACCCATAACAACCAGAATTGCTGGGTTTTAATCGCGTTATCAGCATTAACATTTGCAGTTGTTACCAATTTTTTCGGCTGAACAGATGGTGTATAGCCTGCGGGTTGCCAGTCAGGTGGCGCAACGCGTACAAGAAAAACACCACACATCATTAGGCAAAGGTAAATTGCACCCATCACCACAAATGTTTGCCATACACCGACGGAAGTCGATGATTTGAAATGATTCATCAGTGCTACCGCCAGCGGCGAACCAATGATCGCTCCGCCGCCGAATCCCATAATTGCCATCCCTGTTGCCATCCCTGGACGGTCAGGAAACCACTTAATCAGCGTGGAAACCGGAGAGATATAGCCAATACCTAAGCCAATCCCACCCAATACGCCGTAACCAAGATAAACCAGCACAATTTGATGTAGATATACTCCAAGAGCGGAAATGAAAAATCCGCCGCTAAAGCAGAGTGCTGCCACAAACATCGCTTTGCGGGGCCCTTCTTTTTCAACCCATTTGCCAAAAAAAGCCGCAGAAATCCCTAGAAAGGCGATCGCACTAGAAAATATCCAGCCGAGAGTTGGCAGGTTCCAATCTGTCGGCGCTGATTGGCTGATGCCGATCAGTTTCGTCATTGGCAGATTGAACACGCTAAAGCCATACACTTGTCCTATGCACAGGTGGATTGCTAATGCTGCCGGAGGAATCAACCAGCGATTAAATCCAGGCTGTGCAATGGTTTGTTCTTTCTCTAAAACAGAAGTTGGGATCATATTGCAAAATTTTTCCTCTATCTTGGAAAAGCAACTTTGATAATATGCATTCGCGTTTTCTTAACTAAGGAACAAAAAAGAACTCGTTTGAGTGAAAAATAGTATTTTCCCATTGACAGAAAGACAATTATATGAAGCTGTAACCTCTGATTTTACATACTTCTATGACTGCGAGATTTTTTGTTTACCTAACAATCAAAAGAATAAGCCCAAATCAGCTATTGAGGCATCGTCATCAGCAGAAACTACATTTCCAACTTTGGAAATAGCAGTGAGTCTCAAAAATTAGCTATTCACTAGCAATTTGCTTGATACATTAAGTAACCAATTGTGATGATAACTTAAATAGTAGAAACTAAAAGCATTTGTAATTCCTCACAAAACTGGTAGAATCACCATATTCTTGATAAAGAATGTGAGGTTTTTTGGAATTTGCAACTAGATACATGTAATCATCCAGTATGATAAACACTATACAACTGTATTCCCATCAGTTATTTGTAGATTTATTGGAGGAAATAGAATGAGTTTGTGGCAACGCCCACTGAAAAGGTTACAAGCGATCGCTGAACATAGAATATATCGGTTCCGGCTAAATTCGCTCAAAAGCTTTGTATCGCTCTTTTTAGTAGGTACCGTATTGAGTATGGCGCTTGCCGCCTGCTCTGGTGGAACTGGAAGTAATTCTTCCTCTGAAACCCCTACTGCTAGTCCTGTTGCTGCAAGCAAGGATAATGTTGAACTAACCCTCGTTTCTTTTGCAGTTACCAAAGCAGCTCACGAAGCGATCATTCCTAAGTTTGTAGAACAGTGGAAGAAAGATCATAACCAAACTGTCGTCTTCAAGCAAAGCTATGGCGGATCTGGTTCCCAAACTCGCGCCGTTATCGATGGTTTGGAAGCAGATGTTGTTCACTTAGCACTAGCTGGAGATACCTCAAAGATTGAAAAGGCTGGATTGATTCAGCCAGGATGGGAAAAAGAAGTTCCCAACAATGGTATTGTTTCCAAATCTGTTGCAGCAATAGTCACTCGTTCCGGCAATCCTAAAGGCATCAAGAACTGGCAAGATTTAGCCAAAGACGGTGTGAAATTGATTACTGCTAACCCCAAAACTTCTGGCGGTGCTAAGTGGAATTTCTTAGCACTATGGGATTCCGTAATTAAAACAGGTGGCGATGAGGCTAAAGCTACTGAATTTGTAACTAAAGTTTACAAAAATGTGCCAATCTTGCCTAAAGATTCGCGGGAAGCTACTGATACATTTGCCAAGCAAGGGCAGGGAGATGTCTTAATCAACTACGAAAACGAAGTTATTTTAGCACAGCAAAAAGGCGAGAAGGTTGATTATGTCGTTCCCGATGTGAATATATCCATTGACAATCCGCTCGCTGTGGTAGATAAAAATGTCGATAAGCACGGAACCCGCGAAGTTGCTGAAGGTTTTGTGAAATACCTTTATAGTCCAGAAGCACAGCAAGAGTTTGTTAAATTGGGATTCCGTCCTGTGGATGAGACTTTAGCTCAAAACAAGGAAGTCACAGACAAATTTCCCAAGCTGAAAACTCTGGGTACAGTTGCAGATTTAGGCGGTTGGAGCGCGATCGATAAGAAGTTCTTCGCAGATGGGGGCGTGTTTGATAAGATTCAAGCCCAAGTTAAACGGTAATTAGTCATTAATCAATGGTCGGTGGTCAGTAGAAAAAACAACCGACCACTGGCAAAAAACTTTTTTTGAAATTAAAATTTTGAATTTTTGACTATGACGACTGTATCTCCTTCTGTGGAAGTTGAACGCAAAACGCCATTCTGGAAGAGATTGAGGCGGGTTCCTTGGACTTGGCGAATCACCATTGCATACCTGACGGTGATGTTGTTTATTCCGATAGCTGCGATGTTCCTGAAAGCGAGTACGGAACCTCCGGCGAGATTTTGGGCAATCGCAACCAGTGAGATCGCATTAGCAACATATAATGTTACTTTTGTTACAGCAATATTTGCTGCCTTGCTGAATGGGATTTTTGGGACTCTGATTGCTTGGGTTTTGGTTCGCTATGACTTTCCCTTAAAACGCTTGATTGATGCCACAGTGGATTTACCCTTTGCGCTACCAACATCGGTAGCAGGGCTAACCCTGGCAACAGTTTACAGCGATAATGGCTGGATAGGTTCGCTATTAAAACCACTGGGAATTAAGGTGGCTTTTACCCGCACGGGAGTAGCGGTGGCAATGATATTTATCTCACTACCTTTTATCGTCAGAACTGTACAACCTGTGCTTCAGGAAATGGAACACGAAATTGAAGAAGCCGCCTGGTGTCTGGGGGCTTCTCAATGGCAAACTTTCTGGAAAGTAATTTTGCCGCCTTTATTTCCGACAATTTTAACTGGTGTTGCCTTGGGTTTCTCCCGTGCAGTTGGGGAATATGGCTCAACTGTGATTATCTCTTCCAATACGCCATTCCAAGATTTGATTGCACCTGTGCTGATTTTCCAACGGTTAGAGCAGTATGACTATTCTGGGGCAACAGTAATTGGCATAGTTTTACTATCAATTTCATTGGTATTACTATTGGCAATTAATTTCTTACAAGCATGGGCAAGGCGATATGACAGTAGATAAGCCAAGTTTTCATTCATCTTCTGCGTCTGATACAGAAATAGCCAAGCCTCAAGAGCAAAAGAGTTGGGTACCAATAGTTTTAATTGGGATAGCGATCGCCTATTTAGTTCTGGTTCAATACATCCCCGCAATCAACGTTTTTGTCCAAGCCTTTAGCAAAGGATTTGGGCCGTTTCTGTCCAACCTGACGCGGCCAGCTTTTCTCCATGCAGCTTGGCTGACACTGTTGCTGGCTTTGATTTCTCTACCTATAAATACAGTATTTGGGCTATGTGCAGCCTGGGCGATCGCTCGCCACAAATTTCCTGGACGCGCCGTAGTTTTGAGCATTATTGATCTACCCTTTTCGATTTCGCCCGTAGTTGCAGGATTGATGATTGTGCTACTTTACGGACGGAATGGCTGGTTTGGCCCTTGGCTCCAGGCTCATGATATCAAGATAATCTTTGCCTTTCCAGGTATGGTACTGGCCACAGCCTTCGTGAGTATGCCCTTTGTGGCGCGGGAAGTAATTCCTGTTTTAGAGGAATTTGGTAAGGATCAAGAAGAAGCTGCTAGAACTCTAGGTGCGAAAGATTGGCAGATATTTTGGCGCATCACCCTGCCTAGTATCCGTTGGGGCTTACTCTACGGTTTAATTTTGACCAATGCCAGAGCAATGGGTGAATTCGGGGCGGTTTCGGTGGTATCTGGCAATATTGCCGACCAAACCCAGAGTTTACCACTGTTTGTAGAAGATGCTTACAAACAGTACGAAACCGAAGCTGCTTTCTCTGCGGCTGTACTGTTAGCGTTGTTAGCAGTAGTAACCTTAGTGCTGAAGGAGATTCTGGAACGGAAAACCCGCATTAAAGATGTTGAATAAAATCCAACATTGATTAACTTCTTACCCAAGGTAGTAGAGTGAATGTACCTCGTTCATGCATAATGAACAGACCCAAGCCAATTAAGACAAAAGGTACAATAGCTTTACCATAGCGACTTAAAATATAAGCAATGGTAGGTTGACGGCTTAAAAAATAAGCGATCGCACACCAAACCCCTACCATGACAAAAAATATACTTAGAATTACTTCCAAGCTGGCAAGATCATGACCAGCGAATAGAGGGATATATATACTAATATTGTCACCACCATTAGCAAGAGTTACTGCTGCCACTTTATAGGTTTGGGGATGCAAAACACTCAAAATAAAAGACAATACGGGGTTAGTAGGTGTAGACTGACTAAAATCACTACTGACTGTCTGAACTGTCGTAGTTTCTGCTTTTCTATATATTAATTGTTGAAGACCAATTGCTATTGGTAGCAGTCCTAGCAATCCTATCCATTCTCGCTGGACGACCAAGCCACCAAAAAATCCTGGTAAGCTAGCGATGATAATGGCTGTAAAACCTAGATATTGACCGAGTAAGATATGCCGCCGTCGAAAATTAACATCTACCTGTGAAAAAAATATTAACAAGATAATGATGTCATCTATGTTAGTGGCTATGAAAGCAATTATCCCTTCACTGAAGGTTGTCCCTAGCTTACTCATGCTGGATTTTTAGAACCTACGATTTCTCACCATACCAAATTCACTAATTCGTAATTGGTAATTGTTGGATTTAAGTCCCCCACCAAATTATCTTTCTTGGTGGTCTAGAAGAAAGTCGCTATCAGTAATAGTGGCAGTTTTGATGCATGGGACAGAAATGACACCATCATTGCCACTGGCACTGGTGGTACTGGTGGTGCTGATATCCTCATTGCCTTGACTAATTTCATTCCCCCCCAGCGAAACCATAAGCGAAAACGGCGACGGCGGTGCTGGAATCGGCATTAGTAACAGTGATGATGAGTTTTAGGCATTATGTTCAAAAATAAAGCTCCAAACCCAGTTTCTGTCCCTTGCTTAGAAGTTGGCTGAAATTTTTATTTAACCAGAGTGATGAAAGAACGGTAAGTCGGCGAGAAAAATTCAGTGTATATGAAGAAATATAAAGTTGAAGTAGGGTGTGTTATGCCGTAAGCTAACGCACCAACGATTTAAATTTCTTAACATAGCTTGAAATATTAGCACCGACTTACTTATACAATTTAATTGTAAGTAAAGTAATGTAGTTTCGGCTTTTGATACCTTGCTTAATAATTAGTGAAAATTAGTTTTTGAATGAATCGCGTCAAAAAAAGTAGCTGACCACAGGGTAGGATGCTTCCCAATACGAAAAAGCATGTCTATGTTTATCTTAAAATATGAACGAGTTAGTTACTGCAATTACTACGGGGGCAATTGCATTTATTGCCACTAACATTGATGATATTGTCATTCTATTGTTGTTTTTTTCGGAAATAAATGCTAACTTTCGCCCTCGACATATAGTTGCTGGTCAGTTTCTAGGTTTTACAGTTCTGTTAATCCTTAGTCTTCCAGGTTTATTTGGTGGGTTAGTTTTATCAAAAAGCTGGATTGGATTACTTGGTTTACTACCAATGTCCATAGGTATCAGTAGCTTAGTGAATCAGGAAGAAGATTCATCAAAAGAAGTTGTAGCTACAACAGAAGAAGCTGAAGCATCAACAATTACTAGTTTTTTTTCTCCCCAAGCTTATAGTGTGGCAGGCGTTACAATTGCCAATGGTAGCGATAATATTAGTGTCTACGTGCCTTTATTTGCTAGCAGTAACTTAGAGGCTTTTGTGGTTATTATCGGATTATTTTTTCTCTTGTTAGGAGTTTGGTGCTACGCTGCATACAAATTAACTAACAACAGAGTCATAGCTAATGTATTGACTCGCTATGTTAATAATCTTGTGCCTTTTGTTCTTATAGGATTAGGCGCTTTTATTGTATTAAAAAGTGAAGCTTTGAGCTTAATAAAGCTAGCTGCTAGTTGTTTGTGTTTAATGATTTTGGTGAAAAATAATGAAAGTGCCGATGAAATTGGCGAAAATTCTAATAGATAACTAAGCCAATTTGAGAAGTTTACCCTTGGTATTTGAAACTAGTTCGGCGCAAACAAGAGGTAACATATGACTAAAAACAATGAAGAAGTGCGGGGGCTATGTGATGGGAAACTCGGTGATAGCTTGTTCAGGAAACCTTTTCATCATTTCTTGCGTAAGAATGAACTACCTGAACTATTCAATAAGGTAGAAGGTGTGAACGAGCACCGCCTTCTTGCGATCATCACAGCGTTGCTAATTGAAACCAGGCTAGATAACCTACTTGGTCTTTTTTTACCTCGCTATTCTAAGCTATTGAACGCAAGTAATTTCACCTTTTCAATGAAAATAAATTTACTGGAAGCATTAAATTTTGTTCCACCGTCCATCACTACGTCTGCTCATTGCCTGCGGAAAATTCGCAATGAATTCGCTCACGACTTGAGCAAGGTAGACTTTTCGAGCATTGAGGAACCCCTCAAGCGGTCATTGCGTTCGTTATGTGAGAATGCCTATCGTGGCAAAGAGACGCCTGTTCTAGGAGAACGACCTTTGTTCGATGCATTCAAGCAGCTATCATTTTTCTACATAGTTGGATTAGACGCTTACACGATCAACAGAAAAGTTCTTAGAGATGAAATATCGAGAGAGGATTTCATTAATAATCTTGACCAACTGGTTAAAGATATGAACGACTCCACCATTAAGCAAATTATGTCGCAATCCCCTGCAAGCACTGAAATACAGGGCAACCTGCTGATTGAAAGGTATGAGAGGGGCGTAGTAAAAATATCATCCATCGAGCAGCCAGAGGATGAATAAATATTGTTTGTTGATTTTTTGGGATAATTTATTTTTTGTCAGTCCCTAAAATCTAAAATCTAAAATTGGTATATGGAATCAAACTTTACTCAACCACTCATTCTCCTCTGGGTCTTTGAACAGTGAGGTACTGAGATAGCGTTCGCCGAAGCTAGGCTGAATCATGACGATTAGGCGATCGGCATTTTCTGGCCGTTGTGCCACTTGAATAGCCGCGGATAAAGCAGCGCCAGTAGAAATGCCTGATAGCAATCCTTCTTCTTTTGCTAGGCGACGGCTGTAAGCGATCGCCTCCTCATCCGCTACCTGAATCACTTCATCTACCATTTCTGGACGGTAAATTGCTGGGACAAATCCCGCGCCGATCCCCTGGATTTTATGAGGCCCCGATTTTCCACCTGCTAATACTGGGCTGTTGCTTGGCTCAACTGCGATCGCTTTAAAACTCGGCTTCCGCCCTTTAATAACTTCTGCAACTCCCGTAATCGTCCCCCCAGTACCCACTCCTGCCACAAGAATATCTACCTGTCCATCGGTATCATTCCAAATTTCTTCTGCTGTGGTTTGGGCGTGAACTTTCGGGTTGGCGGGGTTGCGAAACTGCTGCAACATATAAGCATTGGGCGTTTGAGCTAAAAGCTGCTCTGCACGACCGATCGCCCCTCGCATCCCTTCTACCCCTGGCGTTAACTCTAGTTGAGCGCCATAAGCTTTGAGCATAGATCGTCTTTCTTGGCTCATTGTGTCAGGCATCGTTAGAATGAGATGGTAACCCTTAGCAGCCGCCACCATCGCCAGCGCAATTCCTGTATTCCCAGAAGTCGGCTCCACTAAAACGGTTTTTCCGGGGTGAATTAAGCCTGCTTCCTCTGCCGCTTCCACCATACTCGCTCCAATCCGATCTTTCACAGAAGATGCTGGGTTCATGCTTTCTAATTTCACCACAATCTGAGCAACCGCTCCCGACGCTTGGGGAATCTTGTTTAATTGAACTAAAGGAGTTCGTCCGATTAACTCTGTGATATCTTTCGCTATCCGCATGTGAGTACTCCGTCGTGTCTAAATATAATACATCGGACTTTGCTGGGCGCGAGTTTCTCTTTCCTGGCACAAGTCTTGGAGTGTATAGCGACCCAAAACTTCAATGGAGGCAGCGTTGGCTTGCTCCCAAACTTCATAAACCAGAGTCTTTTCCAGAGTCGGAGAGTCAGAGTTATCTTTCTCTTTCCGCTCGCCTTCAACCAAAGTGACAATTTCAAGTATTGTAATCTGCCAAGGTTCACGAACTAAAACGAAACCTCCTTTAGAGCCGCGTTGACTCTGCACCACACCAGCACGCCGGAGGTTGGTCAAAATTTGTTCCAGATAACGTTCAGGTATGGGTTGCTTGGCAGTGATCTCGCTCATAGTTAGAGGAAGTTTTTTTCCGTGGTGGCTTGCCAGTTCTAAGAGTGCCAGCAGCGCGTATTCCACTTTGGAAGACAGATCCAAGAGAGCGTAGTTTTGGCTATTCAAGACTGTACTCAACATACTACGGTGAATTGAGGGACTTATCGCAGTTTATGCGAAATTAATTTTTATCAAAGTGTGGAATGTGATAGCATCCCACTTATTACCCACAAAAACGCTATACCCGATCGACTTACCGTAGATTATTATCTCATACAATTCTCATGAATGACTTGATCTTTTAATGGGAATTATTTTGAGTTTCTGTTTTCAGAGCCTCACCTACCAACGAAAATCTCAACTGAGTATGCTACTAACTGATTTGCGAACCATTTTTGAGCGTGACCCAGCAGCCCGTAACTGGCTAGAAGTATTGTTCTGTTACCCTGGACTTCATGCTTTAGTGTTTCATCGATTGGCACACTGGCTGCATAAAATGGGAATTCCCTTCATACCTCGATTTATCTCTCATATTAGTCGGTTTTTAACCGGAATTGATATCCATCCTGGGGCATTAATTGGTCAGGGAGTGTTTATTGACCACGGGATGGGAGTAGTGATTGGTGAGACAGCGATCGTGGGAGACTATGCCCTAATTTATCAAGGTGTCACCCTTGGCGGGACTGGCAAAGAAAGCGGCAAACGCCATCCAACCTTAGGCTCTAATGTAGTTGTGGGATCGGGTGCAAAGGTATTGGGAAATATTCAAATTGGCGATCACGTCAGGATTGGAGCCGGTTCTGTGGTGCTGCGAGATGTGCCCAGTAACACTACTGTAGTCGGGATTCCAGGGCGGGTGACTCGTCAAAACAACTTACCTACCAATGTTCTGGATCATGATAAAGTCCGTGACGTAGAAGCTGAAGTAATCCGTGCTTTATTTGAACGCGTCAAAGCTCTAGAGAAACAGTTCGAGCAGTTGGAAGATCAATCAAGTTTGTCCCCAACTGAGCTTGGCGACGAACCAACCGACAATCCTAAGAGCAAAAATTCTGATGGGATAATTGACGATTTTCTTGATGGTGCAGGAATTTAGGGAATGGGGCAATTCAATTTTGGATTTTGGATTTCAGATTTTGGATTAAATTTCAATCTAAAATCTAAAATTCTTCTTCCCCACTTCCGTCTTTAAAATACCCATAAGCTCTAAGAACCTGATATAAATATAATACTACGGTTAGTTTATCGGAGAATAGTTTTATATAATATGGTGTCTTTGTACACAAGCTTATCTAGCACAAGCAGTAATAATACTAAGCAAATTTTTGCCCGTAGGTCATTTCTGCCAGAGCATCAAAACGACCTTTGGAAGATTGAAACGGGTTTTGTGCGGACTTTTACCTATCTGGAAGATGGTACAACCGTTGCTCTGGGATTGTGGGGACCTGGAGATATTGTTGGTAAAGCTTTGTCAAAATTAGAACCTTATCAGATGGAATGCCTAACTAAAGTGGAGGTGATAGTCTTACCTCTAAAGGAGTGGACTCAACTAACAGAAACTTTACTTGCCCATATCCAACAAGCTCAAGAATTGATGATCATTCGTAGCCATAAAAAAGTGGATACTATGCTCATCAAGCTGTTGGCATGGTTATCCAAAAAGTTTGGTTCGGAAGTTGAGAAGGGACGTTTAATAGATATGCGTCTGACTCACGAAGACCTGGCGGAAATGCTCGGTTCAACTCGTGTTACCATCACTCGTGTTCTTGGGCAGTTTGAGCAAGAGGGCTTGATTGATCGTCTTTCATTGCATCGAATTGTGCTACGAGAAGAAGAAATTTGGTACTACGAAATTTAGATTTTTTCAGCAAAACCAGCGATCGCCATCAGCATTCAGCTTGCCCACAATTCTAAGATTCAGGGATTCCAGGTAAGCCAGACCGCTACAGATTTGTGGCAGTATTCCCCGCAGTTCAATGTCAAAGCATCCTTATCCTGTAGCATAGCCTTAGTAATATTAACTACCAAGCCATAAGCAGAAATTAACTGCGAAATCACAGGTGTTTACAGTTATAGTCAGGAGAGCGTCAATAATTAGCGATCGCCATAAACGCTAGACAAATCCAGCCAAATCGGTAGCTCCAGTCTTTCTAAATAACTCAGGCTAGAGTAGAGTTGCTTTGTTCTCCCCCACAAATCCAAGTCAAACCAGCCGTCATCTTGTGTATCGGGTTGAAGTAGCGCACTGGTGATATTGACTGTTAGTCCATAACGAGAAACTAACTTCGAAATTACCGGTTCTTCGTAATAGGTTTTTAAGACGCACAGTTGCAAGCGCAATCGATTAGTTTGACCTAGAGAAATCCATTGCTGGAATTGTTCTTGCCATTGATTTGTCAGCGATGCAGAGTCTTTGGGATTCAGCTTGCTAGTTGGATTGGGGAAAGGGAGAGAGTGCTGGTTGGGTTGAATCTGGTTAGCGATCGCTAGTTGCAGCAAATTCACTCCCAATCCTTGCAAGTAAGATAGGCTATTTGTCAGTTTTTGGGGATTTCCTGAAAGTTCCAAATCAAACCAGCCATCACCGTCACTATCTGATGTTAGAGATGCAGCTTTGATATTGACGGTTAAACCATAACGAGACACCAGTCGGGAAATTACAGGTTGCCTGTGATATTGTTGAGGCACGAGAATTCGGCTGTGGACTGAAGCGGGTTCTACAGATTTACTCTCAGACATCAGATTAATTCCCAATAGCGATAACGCGAGTGCGTCTCCTTGGCGCAGCCTCTCGTAGAGAAGAGTTGGCGGGCTATGCCTACGCAATTTTTGGGTTCGGCAGAGAATCTTGCTGATGCCGTGCCCCTACAACTCAACTGTGCCTGGTTGAATGTCAGCCTCATAGAGGTTTTCATCTTTCTGGCTTTTATTAAACTACGGAAACCCTATCGATTTAATACATTTAGTTCTGATGTAAAAGAGAGTCCCACAAAGACCACAAATAAGCAATAAGTAAATTCACGTAAATCAAACTCAATTTATGTGGAGTACTTTGACGCCAAACCAATTGAGAATCATTTGAATGGTTGCATGGTAACTGAACTGTATTGCGTTACTCCAGGCTTATCATCAGACATGATTAACTACAGTTTTTGCCCGATAGCGATACCACCACATCACCAAACCAGTAACAAAAAGAACCAGTGGTGCAAGTCCAACAAATACATAGAGAATACGGGTGGGTAAGCCACCAAATGTGCCGTAGTGCAGGGGTACAAAAGAGTTGAGGACGCGATCGCCCAATAGCATCTTTAAAGCATTGTCAACTCGCAAAACCTCACCACTGTACTGATCAAGATAAACATTACTATTCCCATACTCTACATTTTCCTGCGGCAGCTTCATGCGAATTTGTAGAGCATCTTCTGGTTTACTGGGAAAATAAATGCTTTTAGTAACAGCACCAGGTAAGGCAGCATTGGCAATTTTGAGTTGTTCTGTCAGCCCTAATGTTGATTTACTAAGAATTAGCTTGGATACTGGCTCGGATGGTTTTGGGGTGAATGTAACAGCGTAAATAATCGGCTCAGGAAAGCTGAAGCTCCAGCAAAAGCCAGTAAAGCCAGTAAAGAATAAAAAAACTACAGCGATAATGCCAGCCACTTTGTGAATGTCAAAGTTCACCCGCTTAGGATGAGCATCAAGCTTAATTTTGAAGCCTGCAATTAGCTTACGCCAACCAGGCCAGAGAACTAAACCTGTGATGGTGAGGATACACATTAGAAAGGCAGCAATGCCAACAAACATAGTTCCGGTTTCGCCTGCCATTAAGCTGTAGTGCAGTTTAAGGAGCATACCTATTAAAGTTTTATAAGTTATACGCTCACCCATAATTGCGCCTGTATAAGGGTTGACAAAAACTTCTGTCCTTTCCTCATCGGCTGATGACAACTGCCCCACATATGGAGAAGAAGGAGTATCTGGCAAATAAATACGAAAAAGATGGAGATCACTTCGTGCGGCATACTTTGCCTCAATTGTTTTCAGCACAGACTCTGGGGATAACTGCACCTGTTGGGGAGTAATCTGTCCATACTGTTGAATAATCATCAAGTGATCAAAATCTTGCTCGAACACTAACAAGCTACCTGTCAAGCCAACGATAACCAGCACCAGTCCTACTGCTAAACCAAGATAGCGGTGCAAAGTAAATGCTAGATCGCGTATTTTTTTAGAGTTCATGGTAGAAAGTGTGTGATACCAAACATGACTTAATCAGTTCAAAAATTGAAAGAATCAAAACTGCACAGAAAACGTCCCCAGCACAGTCAAAGGCGCACCAGGACGCAGATAGTAGCCTTGAGAATCGTAATATGTAGTATCAAAAAGATTCTTAAAGTTCAGCCCAACCTTCCAGTTATCGCGTTTGTAGAAAATTGAGGCATCAGCACGCACGTAAGAGGGAATTTTGAACGTATTGGGGAGTTCAGCTTCGCGATCGCCAGTATAAAAAACTCCCCCACCAAAACCGAATCCTTTCCAATCACCAATTTGAATTTCATAAGTTGTCCATAGACTAGCCCCACTACCAGGAGCATTTACCAGCGAGTCGCCCACTGGTAGGCTGTTATCTTTACTGACAAAAGCATCGTTGATAAAAGCAGAAGCAATCACATTCCAGCCTGGTAGAATCTGCCCAGAAACGTCAAATTCTAAACCGCGACTTTTCACTTCTCCAGCCGCAATGGAATAGTCAGAGTTACCTGGAGTAGGATCGGTTGTAGCGACATTTTCCTTGGTGATATCATAGGCGGCAAAGGTGGCGGATAGCCTGTCTTTAATTAGTTCGGCTTTGACTCCTACTTCATACTGAGTGCCGCTCTCTGGTGGTAAGGCACTGCCATCGACTGTGCGTGACGAGTTTGGCTTGAAGGATTGGGCGTAGCTGAAGTAAACCGAAATCGGCTCAATCGGTTGATAGACAACGCCAACACGAGGAGTAAAAGGATTGTTATAAAAACGCGTTTCAGTCGGATTGTCGGTTGCGGTACCTGCACTATCGAAATTTTGGCTGAAGCTGCTGCTATGAATGAAATCCACTCTGCCACCTAGTAGTAACTTGAGATTCGGAAGTAAGGTAATTTGGTCTTGCAGGTAAATGCCAAACTCGTCGAAACCTTCTTTGTAAAAACTATACGGAACATCGGTTGGCTGAGGAGAGCCATACACCGGATTAAAAATATCAATGGGTGAGCCATCTGTTTGAAAGTAGGCAGGATCTTTATAGTTGTACTGATCCCAAGCAAAACCCAGGAGTACTTGATGTTTGATCGACCCTGTATTAAACTTACCGATCAGATCGGTTTGGAAGGTGTAGGCAGAGTTGATTATGCGATCGCTAGGAACAAAGCCACGAGGTATTGTCCGGCCATCCACATCTAAATCTGCACCTGGTCGTATTGAGCGCACCCTTTCATCAGAGAAGTAGGCGGCAAATCCACTACGGAGTTGTAAGTTGTCACTAAACCGATGAGCAAATGTCACATTCAGATTGTTAGCATCCTGGCGAAAACTGTTGATATCTGGCTCTCCTAGAAACCGACTGATGGGAAGCTGGAAAACAATTGGGTTAGGCGGAAGTCCATCGTTATAAACGCGATCTGTACTCAGGTACTGATATTCCAGAGTTAATGTAGTGGCATCGCTGAATTTGTAGGTCAATACCGGGGCAATAGAGAACGTTTTAGAGTTGACAAAATCAACAAAATCACCAGTAGTTTCGTAGGCAACATTTAGGCGGTACAGTAATTTTTTGTCAGTCGTGAGTGGCCCTGAAACATCAATCGAGGGACGATAGTAATCGTAACTGCCAACAGTAAATTCACCAGAATAGTAGGGGTAATCGAGTGGTTGTTTGGTAACGAAGTTGACAATCCCACCCGGCTCAAATTGACCATAAAGCACCGAGGCTGGGCCTTTTAGTACCTCGATCCGCTCCAAGCTGGTGGGATTAGTAATCGGAGATGAAATCCTAAATCCGTTCCTCAAACTGTCATAGGTTACAAAACCTCGAATACGGTAGTTATCTTGACTGTCTCCATAGCCCCCCTCTTTGGCGATGCTGCTGACATTACGCAGAGCATCAAAAGTTCGAGTCACCCCTTGATCCTTAATCACCTGTTGAGGAATCACCTGAATAGATTGCGGGATATCGTGCACAGGCGTATCAGTTTTCGTCGCAGTTGTCGCATTAGGCACTCGATACCCATCTTGCTCACCCGTCACCACCAACTCAATCGGCTCATCACCCTGTTGCGCTGATGGTTGACTTGGCTGTGTCTGGCTCCCTGGCTGCTCTTGTTCGGGTTGTTGTGGTGTTTGGGGTTGCTGCTCTGACGGCGTAGAAGGTGCAGCACTAGCCACAGCGAATATTATGCCTTCGTTGGGACTGTCAAACAATTCAACAGTTGGTATACTCCCTTCACCCGTCACTGTTACTCGGATAGTATTGGCATCAAAGTTAGTGACCCTTATCTCAGTAATTCCACTAATTGGTTTAGGAGAACGGAATGTGAACGCATCACCCGACGGGAGGCGCAGTTGAGCATTAGGAATATCAGCAATAAAATTATTACCTGTACTGCGATTTGTGACTTGCAACTGTTCACCTTTTGTAGTCTGTAAAATCACCTCTACACCCGAAGAGGTAGGATTTGCTTTCACTGCTGTAACTTGCACAACTTCTATTTGTGGCGTGTTTGGTGGTGTTGACGACTGCACTAATAACATTTTGGCGCTAGTCACAACGGGTTCTAGCTCACTTAATTGCCTAATCTTTTTAGTTGCTTCAGGTGGCTTGGCTTGTGGTAGTGTTTTCGCGAGGCGATCGCTCAACCGATGATCAGATTTGGGAATCTCTTGCGCTTTTGCAGGCTGAAGCAGCAAAACTGTGGAAAGTATCAACAACCACTCCACTCCGTAACTGAATTTACATACTTGCTTACTCATTTTGTCTCCACACACCTTATTATTTCAGATGACAAAAACACCAACCATACATGTGTTCAAACAGCACTTAATCAGTTCAGAAATTGCAGTAATCAAAACTGCACAGAAAATGTCCCTAGAACAGTCAACGGTGCACCAGGACGCAGATAGTAGCCCTGAGAATCGTAATACTGTGTATCAAAAAGATTCTTAAAGTTCAGCCCCACCCTCCAGTTATCCCGTTTGTAAAAAATGGTGGCATCAGCACGCACATAGGAGGGAATTTTAAATGTGTTGGGGAGTTCAGCTTCTCTGTCGCCTGTATAAAATACTCCCCCACCAAACCCGAATCCTTTCCAATTACCGTTTTGAATTTCATAGCTTGTCCACAGACTCCCCCCAATACCAGCAGCATTGACCAACGAGTCACCCACTGGTAGATTATTATCTCTACTCACAAAAGCATCGTTGTGGAATAAAGACCCAATCACATTCCAACCTGGTAGAATCTGCCCAGAAACGTCAAATTCTAAACCGCGACTTTTCACTTCTCCAGCCGCAATGGAAAAGTCAGAGTTCCCTGGAGTAGGATCGGTTGTAGCGACATTTTCTTTGGTGATATCATAGGCAGCAAAGGTTGCAGATAGCCTGTCTTTAATCAGATCGGCTTTGAGTCCTACTTCATACTGAGTGCCGCGCTCTGGTGGCAGTTGAGTTCCATCTACTGTCCGCGAGTCACTGGGATTAAACGAGCGGCTGTAACTGGCGTAAATTGAAATCGGTTCAATCGGCTGATAAACAATGCCAACGCGAGGTGAAAAAGCTTCATTGTAAAGCCGGTCAACGCTCTCATCACCAATCAGATTATTACCCAAAGCATCCAGTGGTTGAACGGTATTTTTACGATTGATAAAGTCATATCTGCCACCCACTAATAGCTTCAGGTTTGGTAGCAGTGTGACTTGATCTTGCAGATAAAAGGCGATCGTGTCGCGACCGTAGCGGTCGCGCTCTGAGTCTTCATCAAACTCTGGTGGCGAAGAAGCACCATACACGGGATTAAACAAATCAATACTGGGAGTCAGGGAAGTGGTAGTGCGGAGAGAATCGAAGCCCAGAAGGTCTTTATTCCACTCCAACCCCAGCAAAACTTGATGTTGCACAGACCCCGTGTTGAAGTTACCGATCAGATCCGTTTGCAGGGAGTAGTTGCGGTAAAGGTTTCTATCTACTGCATACCGCCGTAACACAGTACGACCATCTGCATCAAGAGAGTTTGGTCGAAACGCTAAGTCATCACCATCGGTCAGCTTAACAGAAAAGGCACTGCGGAGCCGCAGGTTTTTGTTAAAACTGTGATTAAGAGTTAAATTAATGATATGCGATTGAGCCGAGTAATGATCTCCTGGCTCTCCCAATAAACGACTAATCGGCACGTTGAAAACTTTGGGATCGGGTGGTAAACCGTCGTAGAAAGTGCGATCGGCATTGAGGTATTCATATTGAAACGTTAACGTGGTTGCATCCCCAAGTTTTAACGTGAGTTCAGGGGCGATGCTAAAGACTTTTTCATTCAAAAAGTCAACGAAGCTACCAGAGTTTTCATAGGCAACATTCAAGCGATATAGAATGCTTTTGTCTGAGTTAAGCGGCCCAGAAAAATCGAGCGAAGGACGATAGGTACTAAAGCTTCCGGCTGTAAATTCAGCAGAGTAATAAGGATAATCAAGTGGTTTTTTAGTCACATAATTCACCACCCCTCCCGGCTCAAACTGACCATACAGCACAGATGCTGGCCCCTTAAGCACTTCAATCCGCTCAATATTTGTCGGATTTGTCAGGGTAAAAGAACCCTCAGAGAAAAAACCATCCCTCAAATTGTTGTAGGTTGAAAATCCCCGGATGTTGTAATTATCTACCAGTCCAGCGAACCCTCCCGTTATAGTTACACCACTGACATTGCGTACTGCATCACTAATCCTTATGATTTGCTGATCCTTTATGACTTGTTGAGGAATAACTTGAATTGACTGGGGAATGTCACGTTGAGGAGTATCAGTTTTAGTTGCAGTTGTGCTATCTGGTACACTATATCCGTCTTGTTCACCTGTGACTACTAACTCAATCGGTTCATCACCTTGTGTTGATGGTTTTGGCTGTGTTTGACTTTCTGGCTGCTGTTGAGGAGTTGGTTGGGTTTGAGGTTGTTGTGCTATGGATGCAGCAGTTGCCACACTAAAAATTAAACCCTCATCCGCACTGTCAAATAACTCGACAGTTGGAACACCTGTTTCTCCGATCGCACTTACCCTAATAGTATTGGCATCAAAGTTAGTAACTGTGATTTCACTAACACCCGCAATTGGTTTTTCCGAGCGGAATGTAAATGCTTCACCACTAGGTAAACGCAACTGTGCATTAGGAATATCAGCAATGAAGTTATTACCAGCACTGCGATTCGTGATTTGCAACTGTTCTCCTTTAGATGTCTGTAAAATCACCTCTACACCCTTAGATGTGGGATTTGCCTTTACCGAGGTAACTTGTACAATTTCTGTTTGTACCGTGTTTGGTGGTGTTGATGATTGCACTAATAACATTTTGGCGCTGGTAACAACGGGTTCTAGTTCACTTAATTGCCCAATCTTCCCAGTTGCTTCAGATGGCTTGGCTAGTGGTAGTGTTTTCGTAAAAGCGCTTAACCGATTATCAAATTTAGGAATATCTTGCGCTTTTGCAGGCTGAACCAGCAAAACTGTGAAAAATATCAACAAATACTTCAGCCTGCCGGTGAATTTACATACTTGCTTAATCATTTTGTCTCCACACACCATATTATTCAAGATGACAAAAAACCTCATTCCATGCGTAGCTTCATAATTGCTGTTCTAGCGATGCAGATACAGAAAATTGAGCTTAGAATGTGAAAGATACAGAGCCAATCACCGTAAATGGATCACCTGGGTAAACAACGTCGCGTCCCTGAGTTTCCAGGTAGTAGTTAATATCAAAAAGATTTTTGAAATTGAGACCAACCCTCCAGTTATCTTGCTTGTAAAACAGCGCTGCATCTGTGCGAAAATAACTTGGTAGGATAAGGGATTTGTCAATTTCTCCGGGGCGATCGCCTACATAATAGAGACCTAAACCAAAGCCTAACCCTTTTAACTTACCTTGTTGAAGTTCGTAAGTTGTCCAGAAACTGGCAGTATTTTCTGCTACGTTTTGCAAGCGATTGCCCACAGGTAAGTTATTATCACGGGTGACTCTGGCATCTATATAACCATAGCTAGCAATCACATTCCAACCTGGTGTTATTTGTCCGACGATATCAAGTTCAATCCCTTTGCTGGTCTGTTCCCCCACCTGAATGGAGTAATTGGAATCAATGGGATCATTAGTTAAAACGTTAGATTTTGTGAGGTGGTAAGCTGCCAATGTTGCTGAGAGTTTGCCGTCAAGCAGCTCTCCTTTAACGCCTACTTCGTACTGTTTACTGCGTTCGGGAGTAAAAGGTGAATTGTCCCTAGACCGTCCATACTGTGGTACGAAGGATTCTGCATAGCTTGCATACAGAGAAACAGGACGGATCGGTTGATAGACAATGCCAACCCGCGGTGTGAAGGCGGAATTATTGTCGTTGGTTGCACTTTGGGCTACCAAGTCCTTTTGTAAAATACTGACCGTATCAAAACGACCGCCCAGGAGTAGCTTGAGGTTCTCAGCAATAGTTACCTGGTCTTGTAGATAAAAGCCTAATGTATCTGTAAAATTTTGAACTATGTAAGGAGTCGTGGGACGGGTAATCGGAACAAAGTAAACGGGATTGAAAACATCAATGGATGCAAAAGGTCCGTTGGTAAAGCCATTGGAAACATTGGTGTAACGGTTCAGGTCTACGCCAAACAGCAGCTTGTGGGTAATTGTTCCTGTTTTGAAGTTACCAATAACATCTGTCTGGAGTCTGTAGTCCTCTTGGGTGGTTCCACCAAAATTAGCTATATCTCTAGTTGCTGTGCGTCCATCTGCTTGCAGTTCGTCCACCTGAACGCGGATTTCATCACTCTTGAATATGTTGGTAGATAAGGTCTGATGCAATTGCCAATCCCGACTGAAGCGGTGTTCGAGATTGTACCCAAACTTGTAGTTTGTAGCAGTGCCTTCGTTAATGGATGGTTCACCAAAAAATCGAGTGATCGGAACTGACCCAGGGCGATCGCCAATTGCAATCACTCCGCGATCGGGTTTATAATCTCTGTCATTGTACTCGAAGAATACCTTTAAATCCGTATTATCACTAAGCTTCCAAGCTATAACTGGTGCAACAAATATCTTCTGGGAACTAATAAAATCTCTGAAACTACCAGTATTCTCGTAGGCAATATTGAGGCGATAGAGGAGGGTTTTGTCTACATTCAGAGGCCCTGATAAATCCAAAGCTGAACGATAGAATGCATAATTTCCAGCACTCAGATCGACATTGTAGTAGGGGTCATTTAGAGGTTGCTTCGTCACAATATTGACAATTCCACCTGGTTCGGTTTCTCCAAATAGCACAGATGCTGGCCCCTTGAGTACCTCAACCCGTTCCACATTTGCAAAATCTGTGGACGCAAAGTTGTCACGAATTCCATCTCGAAAAGTTATTTCTTGCGTAAATCCCCGAATTCTCACTCTGTCAAAGGAGTTTTGATAGCCTGCACCTGGTGTTACCCCACTGACATTTTGCAGAATATCCCGCAATCTAATTGTTTTTTGATCATCAATTATTTGTCGTGGAATCACCTGAATCGATTGGGGAATGTCGCGCAGAGACGTATCAGTTTTAGTCGCAGTTGATGCATCAGGTACGCGATACCCATCTTGCTCACCCGTTACCACCAATTCAATTGGCTGATCACCCGAAGCTGATGGTTGACTTGGTTGTGTCTGGTTGGTTGGCTGTTGTGTTTGGGGTTGCTGCTGTGATGGCACAGAAGGTGCAGTACTCGCAACAGAGAAGATTATACCCTCGTCTGGACTATCAAACAACTCGACAGTTGGTACACCCACCTCACCTGTCACTGTCACCCGGATAGTATTGGCATCAAGATTTGTTACCGTTATCTGTGTAACACCCGCTATTGGCTTTTCTGAGCGGAATGTGAATGCTTCGCCCGATGGTAGGCGCAGTTGAGCATTGGGAATGTCAGTAATGAAATTGCTACCAGCACTGTGATTGACTAGTTGCAACTGTTGACCTTTGTTAGTCTGTAAAATCACCTCCACACCTTTGTCAGTGGGATTTGCCTTAACGCCTGTCACTTCCGTAACTTCAGTAGTTGGCATATTCGGTGTTGTTGATGACTGTACTAGCATTTGAGCGCTGGTATTGGGAAGTTCTACTTCATTCAGTCTTAGAATCTTTCCAATCAACCTAGAATCGTGTAGTACTAATGTAACATATTTACTTTGTGCTTGTTTGTTGACTTCTTGAGCAATTGCACTTATTGGAACGCAGAACCAAATAGAGCTTGTAACCAGCAGAATTTTCAATATTTGCCTTAACACCATTTGCCACTCCTACACTTACTCTCCATCTGCCATTAACTCTCAATAAATCAGTAAATAGCTGCTAGCTACTGAGATATATAATCAGCTACTTGAGAATACAGATTACAGGATATGACTAAGCAATTGCAAATAGTTCTCAGAATTTATTTACAAGGAGACTTGACAAATAATAGGTTTTTGATTTTAGTGCTGTGATTTCGGCTACCTTTTTGTTTAAGTTAATTGAAAATTATATTAAACCTCTAAAACTATTAATAATATTTATTTTTAATCCACTAAATCTATAAAAGCTAATGGAACTTTGAAACAATCTTTGCCCAAACATAGCCAGACTTAGCTTTATAAGCGGCAAATACATCAATGGGTTCTGGGCGGTGCATGAGGAAATCCCTCATGTTTAATTCTCCCGTTTCCAATCGGTGATCTGGATCGTGGACGTAAGCGGCCATTGCTGAAGCGTCGGCGGGGTCACTTTTTTAAGTTGCCTCAATCTCTGCGTGGGCCACTTCCCTGATTTTTCGCTCTACTTGCTCCATTAGGTGAGAGATTGCCTCCTCTATATCTCCTTCCCTCAAAAACTTTGTCAGATTCTTCTAGATATTTACTAAAGTTGTACCTTCGATTGTGTATTGATTATCGGTATCACCTGCACAAAACATCCGCCAACAGTGATACAGACAAAGGCATATTGGTTCAATGCCACAATGGAAATATATTCGGTTTGCTTCATAATTTAAGTAGTTTTTAAATGATTATTGAAATTAGGGATAATACTGCCGTCTCACTATACCCATACCCATTGTTGTTTTTCGTCCAATTCCTGCATATAAAGCAAAGTCAGCTAAAGTGTTAATTTGCTTAATTTGGATCGGTTCAATTTCTCCCAAAATCTTGTAGTTAACTTCTCCAAGAATGCCAATAAATTTGCTCCGTGAGTCAGCTAATATTTCTGTGTGAATGTTAACAAAAGAAGGAAAGATAGACTCGATCGCAATCTGAGCAAATTCTATGCCGCTGTACTTATTCCACCGCGAAAGTAGGGAATTAAAGACAGATTCTCTGGTGGGAAGGGTAGTATCATACTGTCCTTGACGGAAGGCGGTAGGTGTGGAGAAGGTAAGGTTAATGGAAGAATTGCAATCACTGGCTTCTTCGTATAATTGAGCATAAGTACTGGCATTTGCCCAAGATTGAATAGATTGAGGTGTGCCTTGAATGCTAGTAATATACAAGTCAGCGGGGCCAAGATGCCAAGGGCGATTGGGATTAAGATTTAGCCAGAGTTGGGTAAGTCTGCCAAATATAGTGTCATCTAATAAAGAGATGCGCCACCAACAAGGTGTACTGGCGGGAATGGATTGTTGGTGTGAGTATTGCAATTTAGATCCCCCTTTACCTTCCTTAAAAAGGGGGGAGTTTATATTACTAATTTGTAAAGGAGAGAGGGTGAAGGCTTTATCAGCGGTGGAATCGTGCAAGCGATCGCCTAATGTGGTATCTACAGAACTGACAAGGGTTAAAAATAGGGCGTGGAGATGTCTGCCGGTGAGATACTGTGCTGGAATAGGCGATTGAGGTAGCAAATTCAACACTAAACTATGAGGCATACTTTCTCTTTTTGGTTGTAGACTGAGTGCTTCTTGACTCTACAGTAAACTCAGGGATTTCCTGGAGTTCAGCTTCACTCAAACTATACTGCTCACAAACTAAACTTAGGCGATTTCCTGGGGTTTTCACAGCGTTAACTGAGTGGGTTAAATCACCTTGAAAATAAAGTAAAGTATTGATTTGGGGCTTAATTTGCCCAAGTTGGCGTTTGTGCGATCGCAATACCAGTTCTCCCCCTTCCATATCCGCAGGTACTCGCACATAAAGGACACTGACAACCGCAGGTGGTTCAATGGTTTTGAAGTAGGAACGTAAGGAGCGATCGATATGCGGATCGACGCGGGAGCCTTCTTTTAGCTGTAAAGGATTGAGGTAAAAAGCATTACAATTCGGCTGGAGAGCCAAATCGAGGTAAGGCTTGAAGTAGGGAAACTGCTGTTCTACTTTTAGTAATCCAGAACGCTGAAACACTACAGAAAATCCTTTAGTGGCGACAAAATCGCGGTTGAGGTTGTTGATAGCGAAGTAAGGACTAGCTTGAATTTCTCCCCACAAGTTGTTTAGGTAATCACTGGGGAAGGCGTTGGGTTGTTGTTGATAGTGTTTCACTGGGGATAGAGGAGCGTACAGAACTAGCAGGGGTTAAAGATTGTAGCGTAATTTGTGACTGGGTAAAAGGTTAAAGACTATAATAAAATCTTTTTAAACTGAAATAAAGAGCTAGAGCGACGAGAATTGATGATTACAATGCAGCAAAGGCACTTACTGAAAAATTAAAAAAGAGCTTACCAATTAAAGCACGGGCTGGAAAAGAGTTTTTGAAGACATTAAAGCAAAAAGGAGAAAACGCTGATCCAGACAGAGAATTTGAAATTGATTTCGTTGGTTATTCAGGAGATGAAGGTGGGATTGTGTGCGGACTAAAAGAGCCAAATAATCCCGAAAGTAAAGAAAAATATGTTTCTTCCATTACTCACCTAAAAATTGACCCTACTCATCCCCTAGCTGCTGAGGTGCAGGCTTACCAACATCAGCGAATTCGTAAGTTAATGTTGCAAGACTCCAGAGGTTTTACAGCAGAGTTAATGACGATAGAGCCTCGAAAAAGTAAAAAGCGTAGCAAAGGTTTTGGGAAGTAAATAATTCCGAAAGCGATATTCCATCCTAACTGGAATTTTCAAGTTTTGAATACCATCAGATTGATAGCATTGCCCTCGCATTTGGACATTCTGAATTAAGCTAACTGGAGGCATATTTACCACGTCATAGCTCACTAAACGTGCGCGATCGCCTTCAGTAAGAGTACCTGATTGTTGGCGATTGAGCAGTTGACTCAACTGGGCATCCTGTTGCGATTCCATTTGCAGTTCGGTCAGCACCAGGACTTTCGGATTTTATCCGAAATTCCTCACTGTAATTCTGGCATTCTTTTGGGATTTTTTTATCTAATATCTCTGTCCATTGATACTTCTCAAAGTCTGATAACTCAAACTGTGGTACAGATTCAAATTGTGACATATTTAGAGTTTATGAGGCATTATTTGGGATTTCAAGTAAAAAACTATCCAAACTGTAGGGTTTGTTTGGTGGAAGCCCTAACACACCATCGCTACAACAAGAAGTAATAAAAGACTAATTTAGTAGCAAATTACTGAAGAAAGCGAGTAGTTCCAAATTGAATTCTATAAAAATTAATTAATATAATAAATCGGGACTGAGAAATAAATCTCAGTCCCGATAAAAAAGCGGGTTAACCGCTATTTATATGGTTAACCCGTGTAGCTTTGGGAACGCGCAGAGAAATTGTTATTGCAATACCAACTTCACATTGGCGTTTTGCAGACCGCGTTGTTTTACTTCAGCCAAAGTTTTGTTAACGGCATACTTTTGGTTGATGGAGTTGATCAACTCGGTTTGGTTGTGCTTCTTAGCAACTCCCCACAAGTCAGCGATTAGGTCAAAAGAACCATCGCTATTGCGAGACCAGCCGAGGTCATATTCACCTTCCAACATAGCAACGATGTCAGAACGGACACGCTGACCGTTATAACCACGGACATCAGCTTCAGTCTTTACGCTGATACCGAGGTCGCGCAAGGAAGCCTTGAGGATTTCGGCATCGGTGATTTTGGTACGCAGGGTGCTAAAGTGAGACATTTGGGGTTTCCTCCAATGAGAAGATTGAGAAAAACGACAACGGTTTGTTTTGGGCGAAGCCGCGCTTAACAGGATGCGGCTTTTCTTATAACTGCTAGCATTTTCAGCTAGCCTTTCCCCCTGGGATGGCAGAGGAAAGCTTTTAGAACTCCATTCGCTGATATTCAGCTACGGAGGATGCTGCGGGGCGGGCGCGCTGTCTGGCCCAATCTCTTAGAGCCGTTACTTGTTCTTGCATCGTTCGAGACAGCGGCAAAGTTGCCTTCAGTGCAGCAATAATATCTAGTTGGGTGAACTCTCGATCTTGGGCAAAAGCTTCATACATTGCCGCAACGATCGCTTGCTCAACTTCTGCCCCAGAAAAGCCATCAGACATCTTGGCTAGTTGCTCAAGATCAAATCGAGAGATGTCTTCACGGCGTTTGGTCAGATGAATATTGAAAATTTGCTGCCGTTCTTCTGGTGTTGGCAGATCCACAAAGAAAATCTCATCAAAGCGTCCTTTCCTCAAGAACTCGCCAGGTAAGCGTTCTACTCTGTTGGCGGTTGCCATCACAAACACTGGTGATTTCTTATCTTGCATCCATGTGAGGAAAGAGCCGAAGATTCTACTTGAAGTCCCCCCATCAGAATCGGAGGAACCTCCACTACCAGCAAAAGATTTATCCAATTCATCAATAAACAAAATCGCTGGGGAAATAGATTCTGCTGTTTTCAGGGCGTTCCGCAGATTTGCCTCACTTCGTCCCACCATTGAGCCGTCGTAGACTCGCCCCATATCCAACCGCAACAGTGGTAAACCCCACAGCCGGGAAGTAGTTTTGGCAATTAATGACTTACCGCAACCCGGAACTCCCAAAATTAACATTCCCTTTGGTTGAGGCAAACCATATTCTCTCGCTCTTTCTGTGAAAGCGTTAGAACGTTGCTTGAGCCATCTTTTTAACTCTTCTAAGCCACCTACAGCATCAATGGTTTCATCTTCTTCAATGTATTCTAAGATCCCATTGCGCCGAATTAGTTGCTTTTTCTCAGATAAAACGATATCTACTTCATCTTCCGTCAAACGCCCTGTAGTTACCTGCGCCTTTCGGTAGACTTTTTCCGCTTCATCTTTAGTTAGACCCAAAGCTGCTCTGAGAAGCTTTTCTCTGGCTTCTATTGTCAGCCGCCGACCACGATTTTGGTCTATATGATAAGTCAATACTTTATTCAACTCAGCCATATCTGGCAGGCGAAAATCGAGAACTACAACTTCTTTTTCCAGTTCTATAGGTACTTGCTGCATCGGTGACATCAAAACGATGTTCTTCTGCGTACCTTTGAAGCTGGCGATCGCATCGCGCAACGATCTGTTTGTTGCAGGCGCATCTATAAATGGATGTAAATCTTTAAGAATAAATATACTGGGTTCTTTCTGCCGGATTATCCACTCAATCGCCGCCTCTGGAGATACGGTGTTATGTTGGGTGACATTCCGGGGTTGACCATACTCCACAATCCCGTGTGTTACTGTCCAAACAAATACCCGACGCTGGGGCTTTAACGATTGGGCGATCGTGGAAACTGCTTGCTCAGCCCGCTCTTCCTCGGAGGTCACAAGGTAGATTAAAGGGTATTGAGCTTGAATTAGGATATTGAGCTCTTCTTTCATACATCGACCTACTTGAGACCTTATAGAGACAGTAGAGACATTGCTTCTGGTAAAGACAGCCGAATCATGAATGAATAATTCATAATTCCGATCTATTTAGCAAGGAACTAACTCTTCCTCACCCTTGGGATAGGTTTCATCTTCATCCATTTCATCAATGGAAAGATACTCTTGACCAACTACTCCTGGTTGATTGCCCAAAGAAACCAGTTCCCCATCACGTAAGACTAGTGAGCTATCACAAGTTGGGCATGAATAAACTCTATGAGTCCGCCCATAAGAAGAATCTTGTACCTCGTCAACCAATTCTGAATTAGATAGGTAAAAAACGAGGGCACGTTCGGCAAGTTCTGACATTGGTTCGGAATCAACTGCTGAACGAATCTTCAGTTTTTTGTGCAACTCTGGCGATAAATACAAAGTGACCTTTTGCTTAGTTTGCGTTTGCATATAACTTTTTAACAGTCTTACCCGGGTATGTATATCAAGTTATCGGTTTCTTTATTGGTTGTCAAGACGGCAAAACGTTTTAACGGCAGTTTCGTTACATTTATTTATATTTTGGGACTCAGATGCTATTTATAACTAGCCATGTGGTTTGTAGTCAGTGGCTCTAGCCCTTGAAATTGAGCAATAAATCGCTGATTACGAATCACAACTATATTAATGTGGCAGACTACTAGTTGGCTGATTGAAAATGGGGCAATATCTGAGTTTCTGGTATTTCTATAAAATCAGTGACTTTGGCAAAATGCGTAATGTAAATGGCTACTGCTAATAAAACCTGTAGTTTGGGGCGAAGAATTTATCAGTTTGCCGCCAGTGTTAGCGGAGCCATTGCCGTGTTCATAATCCTGTGGGGTTGTACTGCAAATGATTTTAACGCCGGAGCTATCACATGGAAAACTTATAGCAACTCCCGTTATGGCTTTGAATTTCCATATCCGAGTAACTGGACTTCTTCAGCAGCTCCAGAAAATGATGATGGAATTGCGTTTATTTCACCCCAGAACAAAACAGTGGAAATTCGGGGATGGGCAAGTCAGCAGCTACCAAATTCGATTGTTACAGACCAAGAGTCCGTGAAAAAGAGAAATCCCAACTTTCAGACTACCCAAGGAGTATCTGGGGTGCTGGTTGTAGAAGTTGATCAAGGAGTAGGTTCAATGACACTGACACTAATTCACAGTCAAGTAAAATACTACTGGCAGGGACGAAGCAAGAGCCAAGAATTTCAAGATTACTATCGTTTGTTTTATTACATTGCCCAGCAGTATCGGATTTCCTTGCCTTGAGTTAGGAGACGCAATTAATCGCGTCTGTACAGGAGTGAAAAGTTAGGAGAATTTCCCTCATCTTCCCTGATTTTCCCCTGCTTCCTCTGTCCCTAAATCTACATCTCCCCCAGAATGATGATTGAGAGGGGACAGAAACCTGATAAATTTAGCTATCAGCGAGTAAAAACTGGTGAAGATGAAAGTCCTGGTTATTGGTGGTGATGGATATTGCGGTTGGGCAACTGCTCTTTACCTTTCCAATCGAGGTTATGAAGTTGGAATTTTAGATAGTTTGGTGCGGCGGCATTGGGATAATGAACTTGGTGTCGAAACTCTCACTCCGATCGCACTAATTCAGCAACGTCTCCAGCGCTGGCAAGATTTGACTGGCAAATCTATCGACCTGTTCATCGGCGATATTACTAATTACGAGTTTCTCCATAAAACATTAGATCAATTTCAGCCAAACGCCCTAGTGCATTTTGGTGAACAGCGTTCGGCTCCATTTTCCATGATTGACCGAGAACATGCAGTTCTTACCCAGGTCAATAACGTAGTTGGTACGTTGAACTTGTTGTACGCCATGCGGGAAGATTTCCCGGACTGTCATTTGGTGAAGCTGGGGACAATGGGTGAATACGGTACACCCAACATCGACATAGAAGAAGGTTACATCACCATTGAACACAATGGACGCAAGGATACCCTACCTTATCCCAAGCAGCCTGGTTCAATGTACCATTTAAGCAAAGTCCATGATAGTCATAACATCCACTTTGCTTGCCGGATTTGGGGATTACGGGCAACGGATTTAAATCAGGGTGTAGTTTATGGCGTCTTAACCGAAGAAACGGGGATGGACGAACTATTGATTAATCGGCTGGATTACGATGGTGTGTTTGGTACAGCACTGAACCGCTTTTGTATTCAAGCAGCGATTGGACACCCCCTAACCGTCTATGGTAAAGGCGGACAAACTCGCGGATTTTTGGATATTCGGGATACAGTCCGATGTGTAGAATTAGCGATCGCTAACCCTGCCGAGGCTGGTGAATTCCGCGTATTTAACCAATTTACCGAACAATTCAGCGTCGGTGACTTGGCATTGATGGTGAAAAAAGCTGGTAACGCTATGGGATTGAATGTAGATATCAATCACCTAGATAATCCCAGAGTCGAGAAAGAAGAACATTACTTCAACGCTAAAAACACTAAATTGCTCGATTTAGGTTTACGCCCTCACTTGCTCTCTGATTCTTTACTCGATTCTCTGTTAAACTTTGCCATCAAGTATCAAAAACGAGTTGATCACAAGCAAATTCTGCCTAAAGTCTCTTGGCACAGAAATTAGGGTAAAGCGTGCGTGCGGTTGATAACACAACCTTATTTAACTCAAGTCAGTAATTGTCCGAAAAATGGTCGTCATATTTTAGCACAATATGACGACCATTCAATTGTTGTTTATCAGGCGTATCGTCCAGCTATTGGTGACTTCGCCGCCACCTACGGTTATTTTAGTGGTGAATTCAGTTTTGACCGTATGAGTTGGATAAAACCTAATTCCTCTGGGTGATATATCGTTCTGGGTGGAGTACACAAAATGGGCAAGAGGTAGTGTTAGCTATTTGGATTAAGCGTTCGGCTTTTGATGAAATTTTAGCGGCGGCTGTTCATTCCAGCTACGTTCCAGAACTTTATCTCAATAAAAGTGCATGGCAAAGAGCACTGAAGCAATCACAAGTCCGCCTACAATGGGATCCAGACCATCACCCATCTGGGACAAAATTAGAACGACGCGCTATTTAGTTAGGGTTAAGTGGTCAAGTGCTAGCTGCTTACGCCAAAGATTGGATTGTGAACATTGAGGACATTTCGGACTTTATACAAAAGCAGCGGCAAAACATTAAGTCTGAGTGTACAGAATTGATTACACCACAGGAGACAGTTTACTCTGTGTTTAATGGAGAAACGCAAGCAAAGCTGGGATTATCTGCCTGGACTGAATAGTTTTATATGAGAATTGCTCTATTTACCGAAACCTTTTTACCCAAGGTTGACGGCATTGTGACGCGCCTGCGCCATACCGTTGACCATTTACAGCGCAGTGGTAATCAAGTGCTAGTGATTGCACCTGATGGAGGCATCACTGAATACAAAGGCGCTAAAGTTTACGGGGTTACTGGCTTTCCTCTGCCATTGTATCCAGAATTGAAAATGGCATTACCCCGCCCAGCCATTGGTTACACCTTAGAAGAGTTTAAGCCAGATGTTATTCATGTCGTGAATCCAGCAGTTTTGGGTTTAGCTGGCATATTTTATAGCAAAATTCTCAAAATCCCTTTAGTGGCGTCTTATCATACCCATTTACCCCAATATCTCCAGCATTACGGCTTGGGAATGCTGGAAGGTTTTCTTTGGGAACTGCTGAAAGGCGCTCATAATCAAGCAGCTTTGAATCTATGTACCTCAACAGCAATGATTGAGGAACTAACGGCACATGGTATTGAACGTGTAGATTTGTGGCAGCGCGGGGTGGATACGGAATTATTTCACCCCGATTTGGCTAGTGTACAGATGCGATCGCGCTTATCACAAAATCATCCAGAAAGTCCATTGCTACTTTATGTTGGGCGGCTTTCTGCTGAAAAAGAAATTGAGCGCATCAAACCAATTTTAGAGGCAATTCCCCAAGCGCGGTTGGCATTGGTTGGGGATGGCCCCCACCGTCAAGCATTGCAAAAACACTTTGCTGGCACAAACACTTATTTTGTTGGGTATCTTATCGGGCAAGAGTTAGGTTCTGCCTTTGCGAGTGCTGATGCCTTTATCTTTCCTTCCCGTACAGAAACACTAGGCTTAGTCCTACTAGAAGCAATGGCAGCTGGCTGTTTGGTGGTAGCAGCCCGTTCGGGAGGGATTCCTGATATTGTGACAGATGGGGTAAATGGATATCTTTTTGAGCCAACAGCAGATGTTCAAGGAGCGATCGCTGCTACTATTCGCCTGTTAGAACAAAAACAACAACGAGACATCATCCGTCAAAATGCTCGCCGGGAAGCAGAAAGTTGGGGTTGGGCAGCTGCTACTAGGCAGTTACAAGATTACTACCAAAAGGTGATATTTTCTGAACAGTTGACAAAATAGGGGACTGGGGACTAGTACCGCAAGGCGGAAGTTAAAAGTCAAAAGTCAAAAGTCAAAAGAATTATATTCTGGGCTTTTGCACCATTTTGTAGACGCAGAGCGGCTTCCCGGAGGGTATGGTTGGTTTATTTACGCGCCCGCTGTACTGGGGGAATTAGAGACTTGTTCATCTAGCTCAAAGACTCATTAATGAAGCTCAGAACCTCAAACCTCTCAATCCCCAATCCCCAAAATCTAAAATCTAAAATCTAAAATTCCCATGACACTCCCCTACCCTGGCAGCGTCTTGGCTACATTAACTGAACTGACTCAAGTTAATCGTACTCATGCCCTACTGCGTCGCGTAAAAGACTTATCTGTTAATGAATTTGTTTGCTTACTCGACTTCATAACTGCTGAGTTCCAGCAATTTCTTAGAGCTATTGAACTGATCAATAATGAAGCTCTAGAAACTATGTTGGAGAAGGTGCTAGAAGCTATCACACTCAAAATTGGTCAAATTCTTCAAGCAGAACACACAGCCATTTTTTTAGTTGACTATGACAAAGGTCAACTGTGGTCAAAAGTTCCTCAAGATAATACCCAAAAATTCTTAGAAATTCGTATTCCCATTACAGTGGGTATCCCCGGTCATGTTGCCAGTACAGGTCAATATCTAAATATATCTGAAACTTATACTCATCCCCTATTTAGCCCAGAACTTGAAAAACAAATGGGCTACAAAATCCACAATATTTTATGTATGCCTGTTATCAGTAGTAAAAACCAGACTGTAGCGGTAGTTCAACTGGCTAATAAAACCGGGAATATTCCGTTTAATTCTGATGATGAAGAACGTTTTCGAGACTTCGCCGCTTCTATTGGTATTATTCTGGAAAGCTGCCAATCTTTTTATGTAGCAGCTCGCAATCAACGAGGTGCAACGGCTTTGTTACTGGCAACTCAGACACTGGGGCAAAGTTTGGATTTAGAAGCAACTTTGCAGATAGTCATGGAACAAGCTCGAATTTTAATGCAAGCAGACCGCAGTACACTGTTTTTATATCGTAAAGAGATGAGCGAACTCTGGACGAAAGTTGCAGCAGCGGCAGATGGCACAAACTTGATAGAAATCCGCATTCCTGCTAACCGTGGCATTGCTGGCTATGTGGCTTCCACTGGTGAAGCTCTAAATATCTCCGATGCCTACAAAGACCCCCGCTTTGACCCGACTACAGATAGAAAAACTGGTTATATAACTCGTAATATCCTATGTTTGCCAGTATTTAATTCTGCAAATGAATTGATTGGCGTCACACAATTAATTAATAAGCAACAAAGCAGTTTTACTGCTTCTGATGAAGAATTTATGCGGGCTTTTAATATTCAGGCAGGAATTGCCTTAGAAAATGCTCGCCTGTTTGAAAATGTGCTATTAGAAAAACAGTATCAAAAAGACATTTTGCAAAGTCTGTCAGATGCTGTGATTTCTACAGATATGGCAGGACGGATTGTCACTATTAATGATGCGGCACTGGAATTATTAGGTTGTCCGATAGGAGAGGCTAATACTAAGAACAACAAGCTTTTGTGGGAACAAAATTTGATTGGCTGCCTAGTTTGGGAAGTTGTGCCGATTGAAAATCTCCAAATGCGACTAGAAGATAGTTTAAAAACCGGAGCTAAACATTATGTGCCAGAGCAAAGTTTGATGGTAGGACTATACCAAGTTATGAGTGAGGAGTTAGGAGTTAAAAGTGAAACTCAATACGGACTAAACCATAGCTATCCGCTAACAGGACTTAGGAATCAGCATTCAATTTTAGCAGTGCGCGATCGCACTAACCCCGATGTTTTCATTCCCTGGAATCAACCCCTGACTCCCCAATCTGAGTTTCTCACCTCTGATCAGGTACAAACGTTAGAGCGCAGTATCAATCTTACTGTTAATCCCCTGACTAACCCAGAAGGCGGAGTCCGGGGTGGTTTGGTGGTGTTGGAAGACATTAGTCAGGAAAAACGGATGAAAACTACCATGTCCCGTTACCTGACGCCTCATGTAGCCGAACAAGTTATGGCTCTAGGGGAAGATGCTTTAATGGTGGGTGAGCGCAAGGAAGTAACTATCTTGTTTTCTGATATCCGGGACTACACAACACTTACGGAAAATCTCGGTGCAGCGGAGGTGGTATCGCTGCTCAATCAGTATTTTGAAACGATGGTGGAGGCAGTTTTTAACCACGAAGGCACTCTAGATAAATTTATTGGTGATGCCTTAATGGCGGTATTTGGTGCGCCGTTACCACTTACAGAAAATCATGCTTGGAGGGCTGTGCAGTCAGCGTTAGATATGCGACGCCGTCTAGAGGAGTTTAACCAGCGGCGAATTATCCAGACGCAGCCACAAATTCATATTGGTATTGGAATTAGTTCTGGGGATGTGGTTTCGGGTAATATTGGTTCCCGCAAACGGATGGATTACACCGTAATTGGAGATAGCGTAAATTTGAGTTCGCGCTTGGAAGCGGTAACTAAGGATTATGGTTGTGATATTCTTTTAAGTGAATTTACTTACCAGCTTTGCCGTGATCGCATTTGGGTGCGCCAGTTAGATAAAATTCGCGTCAAAGGGAAACACCAGGCGGTGAATATCTACGAGTTGATTGGCGATCGCACTACTCCCTTAGATGCCAATACGCAAGAGTTTTTGTTTCACTATCATACTGGACGCTCGGCTTATTTATCACGCAACTTTTCACAAGCGATCGCCTGTTTTGAAGCCGCCAAATGCATCCAACCCCAAGACCAAGCTGTTGATATCCACCTAGAACGGGCGCGTAATTATCAACAAACGCCGCCTCCAGTGTCTTGGGATGGTGTTTGGACAATGCTTACTAAGTAGTTTTGAGTCAAAGAGTTAGGAGTCGTTCAATTTTGGATTTTAGATTTTTTATGCAATCCAAAATCCAAAATTCAAAATTGGTAGAGTTTGGAGTCTCCGTGTCTTTGGGTCTCCGTGTTCCCGCGTCTCCCCTTCAACCTTGAACCTCTCCCTGGTCATCCTGAAACGGGTCTTCACCGATTCTCAGCTCTTTTTTTGAGCGTTTCAACTGTTTCCATAGATCCTTGATTTGTTCGTAAGCTGCACCTGGAGGCAGTTTTCCACCTGTTTCCAAGTTGCAAATGTAGCTTACTCGTTGGGCAAATTCCTGTAGATTCGCATTAAAAACCAAGTTTTCTGGCTTTACCTGACCGTAGTAGCGACCACGAGGGTAGAGAAAATCATCCTTGTTCACTATTTTTTTATCCAATTTTTTCAATTCACCTTGTGTTTTAATCTTTGAACTTGAAGTCCTTTTACGATAAATGTTACAAAAAAAACCCTGTGCAAGTAACTGGAGAGTATGTTTGACTTTCCTTCCAGTTGTCAATTTATCTCATCTTAATTTATGAAGTTCGGATTGTGATTAACTTCAGTTTAAACCCTGAGTTATAAACTATTAAAACATACCCGTATATCCGAAGAGTATTTTCATTTGCAAAAGTTTTTACAAACTGTATTAGTGAAAATACTTATGTAAATCTACTATATACTAAAGCAAATTACCCTCTGTTAAAAGTTAGAGATTGAGTTGTGAATCTTTGGTAACTGGCTACTGACCAGTTACTAAGAAGAGACAAGGAAAAAAAGGGACGGGGTGTATGGAGGAAAATCTTTCCCTTCTGCTGCCTGCTCTCTGCCCCTTTGCCCAGTTATCCGTATCCCCGCATCCTCTTCAATAATCACCAATGGCTAATAGTTAATAACTAAAGATAAAATGGTGAAGCCTCAAAGGACAACTTTTGTCCATCGCCTAGAACTTTACCTGCCACCATGTTTGTTAATTCCAAGTTATACGAAGGCAAAGCGAAAATTCTTTATACAACGGACGATCCGGAAGTCTTGTTGGCAGATTTTAAGGACGACGCCACGGCGTTTAACGCCCAAAAGCGTGGCAGTATCCAAGGGAAAGGAAAAATTAATTGTAGCATTTCCAGCCAGCTTTTTAAACAGTTGGAAGCAAATGGTATAAAAACTCACTTTATCGACAGCCCTGCCCCGAATCAGATGCGGGTGAAGGCAGTAAAGATTTTACCCTTAGAAGTAGTTATCAGAAATATTGCTGCTGGCAGTCTGTGTCAACAAACAGGGTTACCATTGGGTACAATTCTGAAACAGCCTTTGGTTGAGTTTTATTACAAAAACGATCAGTTAGGAGATCCTTTGTTGACAAGCGATCGCCTGTACCTGCTAGAACTAGCTACTCCGGAACAAGTAGACGCAATTACCCATCTAGCATTGCAAATCAACGAATTTCTCAGTAACTTTTGGCAGCGGTGCAGCATTACTCTAGTAGACTTCAAACTAGAGTTTGGTTTGGACTCACAACAGCAGTTGCTCTTGGCAGACGAAATTAGCCCCGACACCTGCCGTTTGTGGGATACCAGAGAAGAGGACTCAAACCACCGGGTAATGGACAAAGACCGCTTTCGCCGGGACTTAGGAAATGTAGAGGATGCCTACCAGGAGGTTTTACAGAGAGTGCTAAAAGCAGTAGAAACTAAAAGTTAAACAGGTAAAAACCAAAAGTTAAGAAGGAATTAAATTTGCCTTTTGCCTTGTAAAGTAAAAAAGCAAAAGAAAAAAATTATGTTTTGAGTTTTACCTTTGGTATAAGGGCATTATTGCCTTGTGATCGTGTGTGTGTGGTTGTGAAGAGGAATCATAAGTAAAATGCGTTTATCTCCCGTATTGCTGGCAGCAGTGGCAATTACAGTCCCTTTGGGTAGCTCACTGAGTGCAAATGCACAAACCGCCAACAGTTCAAAACAGACAACAGAAGTTTTGACACTAGAAACAAATCAGCAGTCAGAAAAGGACACTGGTCAGGGTAACTCTAGTAAAAGTCTAGAATCTCTACCTAAACTCACAAGGGTTATAGAGGCGGAGCGTCCCCAATCCCGTGTTGTCGCAATTTACCCTGCCAATCCAGCAGCAATGACTGCGGCGGGCTACGCCTACGCAACATCAAAGGTAATAGTACCAACTTCCACAACGCCAACAACTGCACAAATCCCTCAAATAAATCCCAATCCTAATCAACAGCCATCTCCCGCTCCAGATATTCCCCCCCCAGAAATTCAACAACCAACGCCTTCCCCAACTCCTGAGACAACTCCAGTCCCAGCAAATGTCAATCCACCGACAACCGAACCTTTATTACCCACAACTCCAAAACCATCAGCGGCTCCAGATATTCCTCCCCCAGAGATTCAACAACCAACGCCTTCCCCAACTCCTGAGACAACTCCAGTCCCAGAAAATGTTAATCCACCGACAACCGAACCTTTATTACCCACAACTCCAAAACCATCAGCAGCTCCAGACATTTCCCCCCCAGGTAGTCAACAAAGAACACCTGCCCCACGCCCAGGCGCTACTCCAAGTCCGCAGAATGTTAACCCACCGACGACAACTCCAGGAAATACTCAACCCAACACAGCCCCAGAAGCAAATGACCCCCGCGTACTGGTGTCGGAAGTAGTAGTTAGATCACAGGCTGGACAACTATCACCAGAACTGGAAAACCAAGTTTATAGAGTAATTCGTACCCAACCAGGACAAACAACAACTCGCAGCCAACTGCAAGAAGATATTAACGCCATCTTTGGTACTGGCTTCTTCTCCAATGTCCAAGCAGCACCAGAAGATACCCCCTTGGGAGTGCGAGTGAGCTTTGTTGTACAGCCTAACCCCGTCCTCAGCAAGGTACAAGTGCAAGCTAATCCTGGCACTGGTGTTGCTTCTGTACTACCAGCCAATACTGTAGATGAAGTCTTTCGCGAACAGTATGGCAAAATCCTCAACTTGCGTGACTTGCAGGAAGGCATCAAGCAGTTAAATAAGCGGTATCAAGACCAAGGTTACGTGCTAGCAAACGTGATTGGAGCGCCACAAGTCTCTGAAAACGGAGTTGTTACCTTGCAAGTAGCAGAAGGTGTAGTAGAAAACATTAGAGTCCGGTTCCGTAATAAAGATGGTCAGGAGACAGACGAGAAGGGACAACCAATTCGCGGACGGACGCAAGATTACATTATTACACGAGAATTGGAATTAAAGCCAGGACAAGTATTCAACCGCAACACGGTGCAAAAAGACCTACAGCGCGTGTATGGACTGGGATTATTTGAAGATGTGAATGTTTCCCTTGACCCTGGTACTGACCCCAGCAAGGTGGATGTAGTAGTGAATGTAGCTGAACGTAGCAGCGGTTCTATTGCGGCTGGGGCAGGGATTAGTTCTGCTAGCGGACTTTTTGGCACAGTTAGCTATCAACAGCAAAACCTGAATGGTAGGAATCAAAAACTGGGGACAGAAATACAGGTGGGAGAACGGGAACTGCTGTTTGACATCCGGTTTACAGACCCCTGGATCGCGGGAGATCCCTACCGGACTTCTTACACAACCAATATTTTTCGTCGCAGTTCGATTTCGTTGATTTTTGATGGCAAAGATGAAGATATTAGGACCTTTGACCCAGATAATCCCACTAATAGAGATTCTCAGGATCGCCCCCGGATTCTCCGTTTAGGTGGTGGTGTCACCTTTACCCGTCCCCTGTCTGCCAATCCCTACAAAACTTCTGTCTGGACTGCCTCAGCGGGTTTACAGTATCAACGAGTTTCTGCCCGTGATGCTGATGGCAATCTCAGAAAAACAGGAGCAGTATTTGATGATAACGGCAACCGCACCAGTGATGAGATTCCACTGACTTTATCTAACAACGGTCAAGACGATTTACTACTGTTGCAACTGGGGGCACAGCGCGATCTCCGTAATAATCCCCTGCAACCCACTAGCGGTTCTTATCTCCGCTTTGGAATCGATCAGTCAGTCCCTGTGGGGTTAGGCAATATTTTCCTCACCAGATTCCGGGGTAGCTACAGCCAATATTTACCCATCAAGCTGATTAGACTCACCAAAGGGGCACAAACCTTAGCATTTAACTTGCAAGCAGGAACCATCTTCGGTGACTTACCTCCCTACGAAGCTTTTACCCTTGGCGGTAGCAACTCTGTCCGGGGTTATGAGGAAGGAGCATTAAGTAGTGGACGCTCTTATGTGCAAGCATCAGTTGAGTATCGGTTCCCAGTTTTTTCAGTAGTCAGCGGCGCACTATTTTTTGATGTCGGCAGTGATTTGGGAACTAGTACCAGGGCGGCTGAAGTGCTGAACAAAAATGGTAGTGGCTTTGGCTATGGTCTTGGCGTTCGCGTCCAGTCTCCACTGGGGCCAATTCGTATTGACTATGGTATCAACGATAACGGTGATAGCCGGATTAATTTTGGTATTGGTGAAAGGTTTTAATTAGTTAGAAGTTAGGAGTTATAAGTTTTAATTCCTCACTCCTTACTTTTAACTCATAACTTTTTGGGATTAGCTTGCTAATTTTTACATTTACCTCAATACTGTTCCGATAAAGGGATTAATGACATTTTTAAGCGAATATCAGGGATTTTACCAAAACAGACGATGAACAATACTAAACAAAATATATTGACTTTTCGGCTATGCAACAGCACACTTTAGCAGCCCAAATCACTCAAACTGGAGTGGGACTGCATAGCGGTGTGAATACCCAGGTGCGGATATTACCAGCTGAGGCGGGAAGTGGACGCTACTTTGTGCGGGTGGATTTACCGGATTTGCCGATCATTCCAGCCCAAGTTGCAGCAGTTAGTCACACTGTTCTCTCAACTCAGTTGGGTAAGGGTGAGGTATATGTTCGCACGGTAGAGCATTTGTTGGCAGCACTTTCTGGTATGGGTGTGGATAATGCCCGCATTGAAATCGATGGCCCAGAAGTTCCACTTTTGGATGGTTCCGCAAGTGTGTGGACAGCCAACATTGCTCAAGTTGGCTTAGTATCACAACCTGTTAATAACCAAGTTCCTTTGGCTGTTACAGAACCAATATGGGTCTATCAAGGGGATGCCTTTGTATCTGCCCTCCCAGCACCCCAAACCCGCTTTAGTTATGGTATTGATTTTGACCTGCCCGCTATTGGTAATCAATGGCATAGTTGGTCACTAACCGCCGAACTAGGAAACGCTTCTGCTAGCTTTGCTACGGAAATCGCTCCTGCCCGTACTTTTGGGTTACTGGATCAAATTGAACATTTACAAAAAACAGGGTTAATTAAAGGTGGTAGTTTGGATAATGCACTCGTTTGTGGGCCAGAAGGCTGGCTAAATCCACCATTGAGATTTGCAAATGAGCCAGTTCGTCATAAAATCTTGGATTTAGTAGGAGATTTAAGTTTACTAGGAACTTTTCCTAGTGCTCATTTCTTAGCGTATAAAGCAAGTCATAATTTACACATTCAACTTGCTCAGAGAATTTTAGATTTAGGATTTTAGATTTTGGATTTGATCTAAAAGCTTAAAATTCAGGATTATTAAGGCTTTCGATCTACGCCTGCCTACTTAACTTTCAGATGAAAAATCAACTACACGACCAATGTCAATCCTCACTGAAGTGAATACCATCGATACGACTACACCTACATCTACCGAACCACAGGCTATAAATGAGACTACAATCAGCTCTGAGATTAAAACAACTTTTACATCTGAAGAAATTCAGAAATTGCTACCCCACCGCTACCCATTTTTACTTGTAGACAAAATAATTGACTACGTTCCAGGTAAAAAAGCTGTTGGGGTTAAAAATATCACTATCAACGAACCCTATTTCCAAGGACATTTCCCTGGACGTCCACTGATGCCAGGGGTGCTAATTGTCGAAGCAATGGCACAAGTCGGGGGCATTGTCTTGACTCAGATGTCTCCCGAAGAAGATGAACTGTTTGTCTTCGCTGGTATCGATAAAGTCCGTTTTCGTCGCCAGGTCGTACCGGGGGATCAACTAGTAATGACGTTGGAACTGTTATGGGTAAAACAACGTCGTTTCGGTAAGATGCAAGGTCGTGCCGAAGTTGATGGTCAACTTGCTTCTGAAGGGGAATTAATGTTTTCTCTAGTTAACTAAAAGTTTGCTTTCGTGGTAAGGGCATAGCCGTGAAATGCCCCTACTGAATCCTGAAAAAGGATAACAGTTAAAAAAAATCCACAACAGCATCTGATAATTTCTTGATTTTCGACGCCCTCTCTACGAGACGCACTCGCGAACACACTTAACTTGCTTTGCCCGACACTTTCGTTCACTGAAATACTTCACGCTCTACCAGTCACCTCGATGGGACGGCAGTCGGTACAACTCTCTTAACCAGAGTAACACGCTGCCTCAGAAACCCCGTCTGGCGCTGGCTTATCAAGACAGTTCTGGAGATTCACCCTTGAAAACGCTAATTCATCCAACTGCTGTAATTCATCCTAAATCGGAACTCCACCATACAGTGCAAGTCGGTGCCTATGCTGTGATTGGAGCGCATGTCAAAGTGGGCCCTGAAACAATAATCGGTGCTCATGCAGTGCTAGAGGGACCTTGTGAAATTGGGGCGCAAAATCAGATTTTTACAGGTGCAGCCATCGGCATGGAACCCCAGGATCTCAAGTTTGTGGGAGAACCAACCTGGGTCAAAATTGGTGATCACAACTTGATTCGTGAGTACGTTACTATTAACCGCGCTACCGGTGCCGGTGAAGCGACGGTAATTGGTGATGGTAACCTGCTGATGGCTTATGTCCATGTGGCTCATAACTGTGTGATTGAAGACCAAGTAGTGATTGCTAACTCTGTGGCGTTGGCAGGTCACGTCCATATAGAGTCACGCGCTAGGCTGAGTGGGGTTTTAGGTGTCCATCAATTTGTACATATTGGTAGACAGGCAATGGTGGGAGGCATGGCACGTATTGACCGGGATGTCGCCCCATATATGCTAGTGGAGGGAAATCCAGCACGGGTACGAACCCTCAACCTTGTCGGACTTAAACGCTCTGGTATGGACTCAGCAGATTTGCAAATGCTGAAAAAAGCCTTCCGCATTCTCTACCGTTCTGATTTGTCCTTTAAGGATGCCTTGGAACAACTGGAACTGTTAGGAGATAGCGAAGAATTGCAGCATCTGCGCCGCTTCCTGCTACTTTCTCAGATGCCAGGAAGGCGTGGGTTGATTCCCGGTAAGGGGAAAAAAAGTGCGAGTGATGAATCGTGAATTATAAGTTAGGAGTTAGGAGTTATGAGTTATGAGTTGATGAATTAAATTTTTAACTCCTAACTCCTAACTATTCACTCCTCACTTTTAAGTTTTTATTAATTACCAATTATCAAATGCGGATATTTATCAGCACTGGCGAAGTATCTGGCGATTTGCAAGGGTCGCTGCTAATTACAGCGCTGAAGCGTCAAGCTGTGGCGATTGGGTTGGAATTAGAGATTGTGGCGCTGGGTGGCGAAAAAATGGTAGAGGCTGGGGCAATTCTGCTGGGCAATACCAGTAGTATTGGCTCAGTGGGTATTCAAGAAGGGCTGCCTTATATTTTACCAACTCTCCAGTTGCAACGACGGGCGATCGCTTCTTTAAAGCAAGATCCACCTGACTTGGTGGTGCTGATCGATTACATGAGTCCGAATATAAAAATTGGGACTTACATGAAACAGCATCTGCCGGATGTGCCTGTGGTATATTACATTGCTCCCCAAGAGTGGGCTTGGTCAGTCAATTTCCGTAGGACTAACAAGATTGTTGGCTTTACAGACAAGCTGTTGGCAATCTTCCCACAAGAAGCCCGTTACTTTCAAGAACAAGGGGCAAAAGTTATTTGGGTAGGGCATCCTTTGGTTGACGGAATGCAAGATGCTCCCAGTCGCCAAGCAGCTCGTGCAACATTGGGGATTGCACCAGAACAGATTGCGATCGCCCTGCTCCCCGCCTCTCGCCACCAAGAACTAAAATATCTTTTACCAATTATTTTTCAAGCCGCCCAAACTATTCAAGCTAAATTACCTGAAGTTCATTTTTGGATTCCTCTATCTCTGGAAGCCTATAGACAGCCAATTGAGCAGGCTGTTGAGCGTTACGGTTTGCGGGCTACAGTTGTATTAGGTCAACAAAAGGAAATTTTTGCGGCGGCTGATTTAGCCATTAGCAAATCTGGTACTGTCAACCTGGAACTTGCTTTGTTAAATGTGCCGCAAGTTGTAGTTTACCGCCTAAGTTCCCTGACTGCTTGGATAGCTCGTAAAATCCTCAAAGGTTCTCTAACCTTCGCATCGCCACCCAATTTAGTAGTAATGAAGCCGATTGTGCCAGAATTTTTACAGGAGCAAGCCACGCCAGAAAATATTATCCAAGCAGCGATGGAACTGCTACTCAATCCCAGTCGTAGAGAGCAAACTTTGCTAGATTATGAGGAAATGCGGCAAAGTTTAGGAGAAGTTGGGGTGTGCGATCGCGCTGCTCAAGAAATTTTGCAAATGCTACCAAATAATTCGTGATCAGGCTCGTTCCGACGCTCATGACGCTCTCTGCGAGACGCTGCGCGAACGAGGACTCGCTAACGCTGCGCTATCGCCCTTGGCGTTTCCCCTTCTCCGATTCGTGAGAGGCTAACGCCTGCCGTAGGATGCCTGAAGGGCTGTAGGGAAAAGACTCGCTCTAAGCGTACCCCTTCTCCTTCTCCTGACGGAGAGGCTGCGCCAACGGAGACGCTAACGCGAACAAAGAAGCAAGCTACGCGTAGCGTCTCTAAGACAGGACTTACGCAAAATCATGATCAAACGAACCGCATTCGCGCAGCGTCTCGTAGAGAAGGACGCATTCGCGCAGCGTCTCGTAGAGAAGGACACAAAGGAATAAGAGTTTCAGAGAGTTTTCGCGTAAGTCCTGTAAGAGTTGCCATGCCGTTGGCGCAGCCTCTCCAAGAGATGGCTTTACGCTGCGCTATCACTAACACTGCGCTAACGTAATTTGTAATTCGTAATTAAAAATAGAGAATCAATTAGTTTATTTATGAGTAAAATTAAGTCCGAAGCATCTGTTTTTGCCAGAAGCTGCATTTATCCATAAGGTAATTACAAATTACGTTAGCGTAGCGGTAGCGAGTCCGTGAGCGTCATTATTAATTACGAATTATGTTGAGGTGTCATGGCTCATGAGATGAGAAAACAACGAGCGATCGCAGTTGACTTATTCGCCGGTGCGGGCGGTATGACTCTTGGCTTTGAAGAAGCTGGCTTTGATGTGTTGGCGTCTGTGGAAATTGACCCGATCCACTGTGCAACACATGAGTTTAACTTCCCTTTTTGCTCAGTGTTATGTAAAAGTGTTGTGGATACAACCGGGGAAGAAATTAGGAATCAGTCTGAGATTGGCGATCGCGAAATTGATGTGGTAATTTGTGGTTCACCATGTCAAGGATTTTCCCTAATTGGTAAACGGGCTGTTGATGATCCACGAAACTCTTTGGTATTTCACTTTCATCGGCTAGTTTTTGAGCTAAAACCAAAATTCTTTGTGATGGAAAATGTCCGAGGGATCACAGTTGGCGAACACAAACAAATCCTCCAAACTTTAATTAGCGACTTTAACATTTGTGGCTATAAAGTAGAAGAAAATTACCAAATTCTCAACGCTGCAAATTACGGAGTACCACAGTCCCGTGAGAGATTATTTCTCATAGGTGCAAGGGAAGATGTAGAGTTACCGAAATACCCTCAGCCGATTACTAAAAAAGCTTTACCAAATAATTTAACTTCTAAAAAAATATCTGACATTCCATTGAGTCCTACAGTATGGGATGCAATTGGAGATTTACCGGAAATAGAAAAATATCCTGAGTTACTAACAAGAAATTGGGTGATAGCAGAATACCGAAAGCCTAGTAACTATGCTCTTGTACTTCGTGGGATCAAATGCCTAGACGATGATTATTCTTATGAACGTGAATATGATTTGCGAATACTTTCTTCAAGTTTAAGAACAAAACATTCGGCGGAAACTATTCAACGTTTTCAGGAGACTCAACAAGGCGATAGAGAAAAAATTAGTCGTTTTTATAAGCTGCATCCTGCTGGTGTCTGTAATACTTTAAGAGCCGGAACAGACAAGTATAGGGGTTCTTTCACATCTCCTAGACCGATTCATCCATTTACGCCCCGCTGTATCACTGTCAGGGAAGCAGCGAGATTGCATTCTTACCCCGATTGGTTTAGATTTCATGTAACTAAATGGCACGGATTTCGGCAAGTCGGTAACTCTGTACCACCGCTACTAGCAAAGGCTGTGGCGGTAGAAATTATTCGCAGTTTGAATATTTCGCCTTTTAAGCCCAGTTTCCAATACAAGTTGCCAGAGGAGAAGCTATTACAATTTAATATGTCGCAAGCGGCACAATATTATCAGCCTGACTGTTAAGTCTAACATCTGCAAGATTTCACTATCTAAACCCTACGCACTAAAAACCTGAAACCTCGTTCGCGTAGCGTGCGCGAAGCGCACTCCCCCCTAACCCACGCCAGTCGCTCCACTTGGGGAGACCCCAAGACCGCGCTGGCTCCCCTTAAAAGGGGAGGATCTGAAAAGCCCCTTTTTTAAGGGGGTTGGGGGATCTCTTCTGCGTAAGTCCTATAGTTAACAAGAAGCTGGGCAATGCCCACTATACAATTTAGGTTGGTTTGATAATTTGCGGCTTGATTTTTACATCTTTGATGACAAGCTGTACTAAGTCCAAGCACGGAAAAATGTACTATCTTCCCAGATATTAGCAGTCCGTTGAGCGATCGCTGTCAATTCTTGCTGCTTGAGAGGCACAAAAGCCTGCGCTATCTTGACATTATTCTCTAATTGTGCTATTGTTTCTGCTGCAATCACGCAACAATGAACTCCAGGCTGAGACATTGTGTAACCTAAAGCTTGCTGCATACCTGTCAACCCACCTGTTTTAAACAACCGACCATAAGCCGGAACTTTCATCGCAATCACACCGACATTTTTTTCTTGAGCAACTGGTAGAACTACTGGGATAAATGGATGTGGGTGGTGTTTGTCAGCGGCATTCACAGGAATCAGTGTAGTGTGGAAAGGATAGCGACGTAACCCTTCGGCAATCACTTGAGGGTCGTGATGTCCAGTAATACCTGCAAACCGCACCAATTTTTGTTGTATGGCTTCTTCTAAAGCTTTAATTGCGCCAGATGGACTAAAGATGGTGTCGAGTTCTTCAAAAGAAGAAAGGCGATGCAACTGCCACAAATCGAGATAATCTGTATTCAAACGTTTAAGCGATCGCTCCAATTCTCGCCATGCACCATCCCGATCTCTTTTATCAGTCTTGCTTGCTAGAAACAGCTTTGAGCGATGGGGTGGTAGCACTTTGCCTAAATAATCTTCACTCGGCCCATAACTAGTTGCTGTATCAAAGTAGCGAATGCCAAGTTCTAACGCTCTTTGAATAATTGCCGTAGCATCACCCTCTTTTCCTTCCCAGGATAGCGGCGTTTGTCCTGCTCCTCCTAACCCAAAGATAGGTAGTTTTACTTCCGTGCGTCCCAGCACCCGTTCTGGCATGGTTGCTGGAGGTGTTGCGGTGTTGGTAGTATTTTGCTGTAAAGCGTTAGTTGCCACAATACCTCCTGTCACAGCAATGCTGGTAATTAGGAAATTACGCCGTGTCTTTCCTTCTGTCATGATTGGCTTCGGGGGCGAAATTACTTTTATTGTAATATCTTAACTAGGGAGAATTAATCTAAGAAAGCAAAATTACTGATAGATTAGGAACTTGCTTAAATCTGCTCAAATTCATGCCCAAATAATATCAAGTTCGGGTGATTACTTGTAATAAGATCTATCAATGTAGGTTGGGTTGTAGCTTGCTTCTCCGTAGGGGTACGGCAGTGAAACCCAGCATATAGATATAAGTGTTTAACCAAACCTGATATAATACAATCCGCTTGGGTTAAGGCTAAAACTCTTAATCAAAGTCAATTTTTTAACGAACCGCCTTCTCTGCGAGAGGCTTTACCAACGCGCAGCGTCTCGTAGAGAAGGACGCCAAGGACGCGAAGAGAAGAAAGAAATGCTTAACTGAACCTGATATCATAACCTGTTTAAAACTAAAAACTTCGATTAAGGTCGCTATTTAACGATTGGTTGAATGAGCTAAAAGGTAAGAAAGTAGACCGCCGACGTGGATGGGAATATCTCAAACAAATGACTTTTCGTCTACGTGTGACTCGAAGAGAACATGAGCAAGCTAACCTGATTGAACAACAAAAGTGGAAAAAACCTATACATGTATATTCTCGAAAATGGCAGAATAACTGTAAAGGTAGTTCCCGCACTGATCGCACTTTCAACAATAATCTCGCCACCATACGAATCTACAGCCTGCTTGACGATGGATATCCCCAATCATCATTCCTGGGATATTACCTGCATTACTGGCGCCGTGAAAGGGTTAAAAGATGTGTTCAATGTCAGAAGGGGGAATAGCCAATACCAGAGTCTTGAGTCTGGAATATAGCTTGATCGTTGGCAGTGGTGACAGAAAACTTAACTGTGCTACCAATAGGAGAGTATTTTAGGCAATTCGAGAATAAATTACTCAAGATTTACCGCAGTAATTTAGTGTCTAAGTTAGCTGAGGTGCATTGGCACTCACCGCTAAAAGCGATTGCATATTGTGAGCGATCCGCCCTATTCTAATTCTTCTAATAGATCGCGACAAAATTCCACTAAATTCAGGGGTGTTGGATTCAACTCCAACTTGCCTGTTTCATCCTGACTCAGCACCAATACATCATTCAACAACTGGGTCATGTGCATAACTGATGTTTGAATGCGACGCAGGTGGGTCTGTTGTCGCTCCTTTGTCCATAACTCCTCTGCCCCTCTGCCAGTTTATTGACTGGGTTAGGGACTTCCAACAAATTTTATTTGGAAGTCCTTAATGTTTTTGTTTGGCAATATTGCTTAATTTGGCTCTTAAATCTGTCCATTTGATGCCTGCTAGGCTAGGCAAAACAATATGAGCGGCTCCAACTCGTTCAGCGGGGCCGAGTCCTACTGCCCACATACCAGCGGCTAGAGCCGCGTCAATACCTGCTGCGGCATCTTCTACAACCACAGATTGCCCTGGTTCAATTCCTAGCTGCTTGGCTGCGTAGAGAAATAGGTCGGGTGCTGGCTTGGGTTCCTGTACACTATAACCGTCAGCGATCGCATCTATTTTATCAGCAATGCCCAATCGCTCTAGCACTGTGCGGGCATTTTTACTACCTGAACCAATACCAATCTTAATACCAGCTTGCCGCAGTTCATCCAAGAGGTCGATCGCACCTGGCAACAAATCCTGGGGCGTCATATTTTGCATCAATTCCACGTAGTAGCGATTCTTGCGCTCCATCATCTCCTGGATTTGTGCTTCTGAATACGGTCTATCCCCAAGAATCAGCATCAGAGAAGCACGACGGGATACACCCCGCAGCGCTTCGTTAGCCTCCCGATTAAACGGTATACCCTCTTCATCTGCTAGCTTCTGCCAAGCTAGATAGTGAAGTTCTGCTGTATCTGTTAGCACACCATCTAGGTCGAAAATGAATCCTTGGATGTTGGGGTTGTGGGGATAAGGGGTAATGGGGAGTGGGGAGGATGAGGGAGCAGGGGAGGCAAAGGGAGCAGAAGCTTCTGAGTGGAAATTTGGGGGATTGGGGGAGAGGGAAAGTTGGAGATATTCTAGTTGACGAGTTATATCTTGGGCGACTTGTTCCCGATGCAGATCGAAATCGTGCCATTTTCCTTGCCAGTGCAGTTTAAACTTCAGGCGCGTCCAGCCAGAGGGCAGATGGGGATTGGCTACAGGGCCATTTTCGGTTAGTTGGATGCCACCGAATCCAAAAATTACAGCTTGCCAAACACCACCAGCAGTAGCGCCATGAATTCCATCGCTGGTGTTACCTCGGTTATCTTCAAGATCCACCATTAACGCCTGCATAAACACTTCGTAAGCTTCGGTTGATTTGCCCAAATCTGAAGCTAAGATGGCGTGAACTGCTGGGCCAAGGGACGAACCATAGGTAATATCAGTGCGGGGTGCATAGTAGTCCCAGTTAGTCTGCAATGCTTTTTTGCTGTAGGGAAAATCTGCTGATTCCCGCATTAAATAAAGCAGCATTAATACGTCTGGCTGCTTGAGTACTTGAGATTTGTTGGTTCTCTCCATACCTAAGATCGGTTGCATGGAGCGTTCGCGCCCTTCATAGTCTGCTAAGTTAATATCTTCCAATTGGAAAAATTCCTCGCACTGCTCGATTAGTTCTGTTGATGGGTCATAGAGAAACAGTATTTTGGTGATGATATCTTGCCAGTGCGTTCGCTCTTGGGAGGTGAGTTTTAGTTTCTGTTCTAGTTCGGTAGCTCGTTCGGGGAATTTGTGAACCAACCAATCATAGACTGCGATCGCTTTCTCTAAATGCCATTGCGCCAGCCGATTTGTAAAAGCGTTGTTGTGGACGAATTCATGGTATTCATCCGCTCCAATCACTCCCCGAATTTCATACTTTTCGTGCTCAGGATTGAATTCGACCCGGCTACCCCAAAAAATGGCGGCATCCAAGATCACCTCTGCGCCGCACTTTTGCATCCACTCATCGTCACCAGTGGTTTGCCAGTAGTTCCAAATGGCGTAGGGGATATCTGCATTGATATGAATTTCGCGATCGCGGCACCAAATCCGCACGTCTTCACCATAAAAATCACTGCCGATAGCCCAACGTGGTGTCACTTCATCTCCGGTATTAGCACTTTCCCAGGCAAACATTGCCCCTTTATACCCGTAATGGGCTGCCTTGCGTTGCGCTCCTAGTAAGGTATGCCAGCGGTAACTAAGTAAGTTGCGGGCGATTTCTGGTTGGGTAAACAGAAACAGGGGCTGCATAAAAATTTCTGTATCCCAAAAGATATGACCACGATACCCAAACCCAGAAAGGGTTTTAGCAGGAATGCTCACCCGATCATCATGCTGTGGAGCAGCAATCAGCAGTTGAAACAGATTGTAACGAACAGCAAAAGTAGCGGTGCTATCTCCTTCAATTAGGATGTCACTTTGCTGCCAAATCTCATCCCATGCCTGTTCATGAGCTTTTAGTAATGTTGCGTAGTCTGGTAGGTGTGCGAGTTTTTCTTGAGCTGCTGCGACTGGTGTTTCAATCTCCCGCGAGGTAAAAACTGTGACGATTTTTTCCACTGTTACGGTCTGTTGCGTTTTAGCCGAGAAGGTCGTACTCAAGGTAGGATAACCAGGTGCGCTACTGACTTGCAAAGATGCTTCAGTGCCTAATATTCTCACTTTAGCTGCCATACAGAGTTCAATTCGGGAGCTGCGGGTGCAGCGTTGCAACCAGATTCCTTGGTCGATCTTGCCCTGGTCTAGTCCTTCCCAGTGATTGAAACCTTGATTTTCTGGATAGCCGTTGATACTAGCTTGAACTTCGATTAACCCATCAAAATCTACTGGCGTTAAATGGCAGCGTAGCGCCAACACGTGCGGATCTGCAAGACTAGCAAAGCGTTCAAAGCTGATGTCTATGGTGTCCCCACTGGGAGAGCGCCAACGCAAGGCACGCAAGAGTAGTCCATAATGTAGATCAAGTTGCCGATCATAGCGCAATATCTCACCTTGATCGAGACGGAAGCGATCGCCATTCACAATCACTACCAAGGATAGCCAGTCAGGGCAATTTACCAGTTCAGTGTACACCACTGGCACATCATCGTAGACACCGTTGATAAAAGTAGCTGGCAATGCATGAGGATAACCTTCCTCAAAACTGCCCCTTGTTCCCAGGTATCCATTGCCAATTGTAAAAACGGTTTCTTTGGAGTGTAATTGCTCAGGGTCAAACTGGGTTTCGATTAATATCCAGTCTGTGTAGATAAAATGGCGAGAACGACCTTTTGTTTGCATAAAGTGGGGAGTAGGAATTAGGGATTGGGGATTTTGAGTCTTTGAGCTAGATGAATCAGTCTTTTCTAGGACTCATGCAAAAATTGCCAACTTCGGTTAATTTATCGAACCACCAACGCGCAGCGTCTCGCAGAGAAGAGCGCCTTTCCAACTCTTGGAGACGCTGCGCCAACGGAACGCTACGCGTTCGCGCAGCCTCTGGTAGAGAAGAATCGTAGAGTGTGCGTAAGTCCTATTTTAATTGAACTCCGTTAATCAGTCTTTGAAATCGATGAATGAGTATCTGAGGTGGATGAACGGAGTTCTAATTCTCTCCCATCTTGCCCATATCCCTACTCCCTACTCCCTACTCACTATTCCCTAAGCACCGCGCCCCAGATGCTTTTCTAAAATCTTTTCGGCTCTGGGTTTATAAATGAGATGAAATAAGGTTTCCATATAGCGATCTCTGGCTTCGTTATTTTCTGGAGCAACAAAGTTCCAAAAACTAAACATTTTAGCAAGCAGTAGTAATTGATTGCTATGTAAATGCCAATTATATTTGTGATGAATTCGCTGACTCATCCATTCTGATACTTCGTGCCAGTATTCAGCATGAGTATCGCATTGGTCAAGGAAGTCTAAAATTTTCTTTGCTGTTCCTTCTAAGTCTGTAGGATTAACATTAAATCTGTTTTCTTGGTTCTCGATAATTTCTAAAGAACCGCCAAATTGAGTAGCGAAAGTAGGCAAGCCAGAAATCATGGCTTCCAAAATACTCCGCCCGAAGGATTCAAAGCGGGCAAAATGGACATAAATTCCCTGAGAATCTGCAACTACCCGGTAGGCTTCGCCGAGGTCGCTGCTAGGGATACGCATCCCCACCCAGCGAATCTTGCCATCGAGATGATATTGATCAATAATATCGTGAAGTTTTTGGATTTCTTCTGCTTCTTCTGGGTTTGTAGCTTCATCTGGATACAGTTTACTACTTAAGAGGATCAGGTTACAATGCTCTTGCAACGCTTGACTCTGACCAAAACATTCAGCTAACCCAGTTAGATTTTTGATTGAAGTAACTGAAGCAGCAGCAAAGATTGGTCGCTTATTAGGGTTATCTAAGTGACCTAATATTTGGGAGTCTTCGCGGCTAAATAGTAAGTCGTGGACTTGTGTGCCAAGGTTAGATCGGTGTTCTTTTTGGCTATAGGGAAAGAAAATATTTTCATTTACTCCCGGTGGCACTAAGTTAAATTTAGGACTAAACAAATCAATCCCATCAACCACATGATACAATTGCGGCATCGTAAACCACTTGTACGACTCGTATTGACCTATGGTGTCAGGTGTGCCGACAATTTCTTGGTAGGACGATGTAATAATGAAGTCGGCTGCATTCATGCTAATTAAATCGGCGGCGAATTGTGCCGAAAAGTGATATTGGTCTTCTAAATCTCGCCAATATAAATTGCTAAATAGATATTTAGGTTTTTCCAAAGAATGGGCAATGTTGCACTGGGTAACTTTCAGATGGCGAGATAGGAGAAAGGCCACTAAATTACCGTCGCTGTAATTGCCAACGATCAGATTAGGTTTGCCCTGGAATTGAGCTAGTAATTCTCTTTCTGCATCTACAGCAAATTGTTCTAAATAAGGCCAAATCTCAAATTTAGAAATCCAATTGTTGGTGATTTCTGGATTGAATTCACCAAAAGGAACGCGCAATATCCAAGCATTTTCAGTATCTTGGACTTTTTCTAAGCGCAGGTTGCAAAATGTCCCTTCACAGTTAGGGATTAGCCGGGTGAGAATAATTACATGTGGCTTAATACCTAGCTGGTCGAGACCAGCGAGTTTGATTTGTTCACGCAGTTCGCTTTCTAAGCTGCGAGCTTGTTCGAGGACGTAGATAACTTGACCGAGTGTTTCATCTCGTCCTAAAACATCTTCCTGTCCAACCCAGCCGTGGATGGAAATCAGAACGACGCGAAAAACAGCAGGGACGCGTGCCACAAATGCTTCTAAGATGCCAGGTTCTGGAGAGTAAATGAGTCGGTCGAGGAGTTCTAGGGTTTCAGAAACTCGCGCCGCAGTGTTACCCCAACCTGGCTCAAAGCCGAGTTCTTGGAGGTGAAAGCGGAATTTTTCATAGGGTTCATTAGGTTCACGCTCACTCAGGAATTTTAGCGCTTGCTTAATTTGTTTGGCTAACTGAATACCTGAGGGAATGCGATCGCTCAACAGCAGGCGAATATCATTGTATTCCAGCCTATGTAATGCTTGAAACAACATTTCTACCCAATATTGAGGGTCAGTCAACAATTGACTGCACAGGTAACGGTTGAGGAAGGCTAAACCTTGACCAATATTTCTGGGGTCGTCGATTCTTGGAGAACCTTCATAGAAGGGGTGAAGGTCGATTTCGAGGATGTGATTTTGGTAGCGGTTGACTAGGCGATCTCTCACATCTAACAGCGCTTGAGGCGTCATCTGCTCGAACCTACCAAAGTCGGCTGTCAGTTTCCAAACTTCTTGGTTAGCAATTCTGGGTCGAACCACGAACCAAATACTTTCCTCTTCAAAAATTATTTCGTGGGTGTACTGTATCAGTTTGCCAATAGAAGAAGAGTAATAAAAATAGGCTGGCTTTTGGGATTGATGACAGTAGTCGGCAAAGAAGAGCAAAATCTCATTTCTCAGGAAGTAACGCTTACCTGAAGCACTCAACGCATAAATCAACTGATGCAGAGCAGTTTTTTCATCACCGTTGAAGACAGCTTGAACTAGTTCGTACATGATGAGGAATCCCAGAACTTTAGCTAGGTCATGACCTCATTTTTCTCTCCAGTTCTGTGAGGTCCATTTCCCCCATAATGGTAAATAACTATAAAATCCTTTGCGTCTAGCTTTGGGATGAAACACTGCAAGTTTATGGGATTAGGGCATTGGGCATTGTTATTCTTCTGCTACGCCCCTTGACCGAAGAGGCAGGGGAGCAGGGGGAGAAAGATTCTGGAATTCGCCTGTCAAAAGGATCTCAGTTTACGCTGTATTTCTTTTGACTTTTGACTTTTGAATGAGTGACTTTTGACTTCCGCCTTGCGGTGCTAGCCTCTGAATAATTGGTGTAAACTTTTCAATAATTCTCTGGCCGTATAGGGTTTTGATAAAACTGCTTGCACATGAGCATCAGTAGCTTGAGCAAAAACTTCCATTGAGTTCAATCCGCTACAGGCAATAATTTGAACCTGCTTATTCATTTTTTGCAAGGTGCGAATAGCAGTGATTCCATCCATCTCCGGCATCATTATATCCATCAATACGGCATTGATTTGATGCTTGTGTTGGGCATAGAGTGCGATCGCCTCTATGCCATCACTGGCAGTGAGTATCTTATAGTTATGGTTTTCTAGAATGATTGTGGCAATCTCACAAATTTGAGCTTCATCATCTACAACTAAAATCAATTCTCCCTGTCCTGGGAGTAGATCCGGCTCTTGTTTGGTGAACGCTTGGGTTGCTTCCACTGCTGGTAAGAATAGGTCAAATTTGCTGCCTCCACCAACATTGCTAGACACTTTGATAAAACCGTCGTGGCTTCTAATGATGCCAACCACTGTTGAAAGTCCGAGTCCCGTTCCTGCATTGATGTCTTTTGTAGTAAAAAATGGCTCAAAAATTCTATCTAATATGTCTGGTGGTATCCCAATTCCGTTATCAGCAACGGTAATCACAATATAATGCCCAACTTTGGCATCGAGATTCATTCGGGTATAAGCTTCATCAATAAACTTATTTTCCGCAGAAATTTTGATCTTGCCGCCATCTGGTAAAGCATCACGGGCATTTACTACCAAATTCATCAACACTTGATGCAGTTGTGTGGTGTCCCCAGCGATCGCCCACAAGTCTTCTGAGATAACCGTGGAAAATTCAATATATTTGGGAAATGTCTGTTTACCAATTTGGATAATTTCTGAAATCAGGTACTTGACTTGGATAATTGTCCGCTCTTCTTGAAATCCTCGCGCAAAGGATAAGACTTGCTTTACTAAAGCTGCTCCGCGTTTGGCGTTGCTTTCTATAAGTGCCATCAATTGCCCAGAATGCTCCTCGTCTTGGAAAAAGTTTCCCTGTAGCAATTGAGCTGCTGCCAAAATTGGTGTCAATATATTGTTCAAGTCGTGGGCAATACCACCTGCAAGGGTACCAAGGCTTTCCAAGCGCTGAGTGCGAAAAAACTGCTCTTCAAGTTGTTTCTTTTCGGTAATGTCAGTGTCAACAGTAAGGATAGATTTGGGTTCTCCCTCAGGATCACACATCAATGTCCAGCGGCTTTCCACAACAATTTTATTACCGGATTTTGTAACTTTAGATAACTCACCTTGCCAAGAGCCACTCTCAATTACGCTTTTTAGCGGTACTTTCAGTTGTTGAGTTCCTGCTGGGTACAAAATCTCCTGGAGGTCTTTTCCTATAACCTCTGTAGAAAGCCAACCGTACATCCGCTCTGCACCTTTATTCCAGAATAAGGTTTGAGACTGAAAATCTCGAACTAATATGGCGTCGGTGGCGATATCAAGTAGAGCGGCTTGTTCGGAGATTTTTTGTTCCGCCAGCTTGCGCTCGGTGATATCTCTATTTGTGCCGATCATCCTGATCACCTCACCAATTTCATTATAGTAGACCTGAGCTTTGCAGTTTAACCAGTGTAGGCTGCCGTCAGGCCAGACAACTCGATAATCTGTAGTTTCCCTTCCTTCGGCAATCATGCGAGGTATACTCGCAGCCACAGATTCGTGGTCTTCTGGATGGATTAAATTAAGATAGCCTTCTATGGTTGGACACAAGGTACCGCTCGGCAGACCATAAAGTGGCCCCATATTGGCAGACCACATACTAGTATTGGCGTTCAGGTTGCGATCCCATATACCCATTTCGCCAGCTTCCAAAGCTAAACTCAATCGCGCTTCACTTTCTTGCAGTGACTCTTCGGCCAGTTTGCGCTCGGTGATATCTTCGCTAATGCCACCATAGTAGTCAACTTTTCCTTGCTGATCATAGACAGCAAAGCCTCGATTCCAAATCCAGCGCACCGATCCATCAGATGGCAAAATCCGATATTCTGCTGAGATAAATTGACTACCACTAAGCAGTTGCTCAATTTGTTGGGTGGCGCAATCGCGATCGTCTGGATGAACATTGTCTAGCCAAGAATCTGGGTGTTCAAGCAGAGTCTGGGGAGAGTAACCCCAAATTGTCTCATAAGCAGGACTAATGTACAAGGGCTGGAATGAATCTGCGCTACTAATCCAGATAACTGCGTGGCTGTTTTCGGCAAAAGTACGAAATTTCTTCTCGCTTTGGCGCAGTGCAACTTCTGCAAGTTGGCGTTCGTGTAGCGCTGCTTGCTGTTCAGTAATATCTCTACCTACCCCTTGTATTTCAACAAGCTCTCCTTTGTGATCATGAATTGTGATCGTATTCCATTGAAACCAGCGGATACCATTGACTGTGAATTCACGTCGCTCACGATTAGTCAAGGTAGGGAATGAAGATCCTAAAGTTGTCATATCTTCCATCAATTCAGGCAAATCATCTGGATGAAGGAACTGGAAAAATGACTGACCACAAAACTCATCTTGTTTCCAGCCAAAGGTTTGACAAGCAGCCAGATTAGCAAAGGTAATCTGGCCTTGCAAATCAATGCGGATAATTATGTCAGTTTGGCTTTCTACGAGTTGGCAATAAAGGTTTTCGCTTTGCCGTAATGCTGCCTCAGCGCGTTGGCGTTCAGTAATTTCTTGTTGCAAAAGGACGTTGGACATAACAAGTTCTGCTGTCCGTATTGCCACTCGTTTTTCTAACTCCTCGTAAGCTTGGTGCAGTGCTTCCTTTGCCTGTTGGCGGTCGCTAATATCGCAGAGTAACCAGCGCCAGCCAACTTGCTTACCCTCTGAATCGTACATGGCAGCGGCTCTGATACTAGCCGGAAAAGTTTTACCTTCCCGTGGTTTTAGGTAAACTTCCCACTCCTGTTCCTGCTGCCTATTATTTAGTCGAATGGTAAAAGCCTGGTGATCTTGTTGAGCAATAAATAAAATTAATGGTTTGTTTACCAAATATTTTTGGCGGACAGCCAGCAAGGTTGCTGCTGCTCGGTTAGCCTCTTGGATAGTACCTGCTGCATCAGTTACCAAGTAACCATCTGGAGCGAACTCAAACAAATTCTGGTAACGCTGGCGCTCCAATTCTACTAGCTCACGGGCAACGGCCAACTCTTCGTTTTGTTCACGCAGTTCTTCTTCCACTACCTGGAGTTCTTCGAGGGCTTGCTGAAGTTCCTGATTAACTTGCATGATTTCAGCCGATTGTGCCTCAACCCAGAGCTTTAGGTGATTTTGAGTTTGGCAGCGGACTCGCTCTATCTCAATTGGCTGATTAATCTGCCTGAATTCATCTGCGGGTTTTTGTAAATATTGCTGCAAGCCTTCGACGACCCCAACCATTTTTATCATGTCAAAGGCTTGTAGCAAGCTAGTCTGGGTGACAATTCCTAGTAATTGTCTGCGATCGTCCAAAACAGGCAAATAGTGAGTCTGATGCTGACGTAATAACGATAAAGCGATGAAAATATCCTGAGAATCTGATTGTCTAAGGGTGACGACTGGCTGCGTCATTACTTCAGCTATTGTCATCGTGGATAAGTCCATTCCAGAAGCTATAAGCTTAACTACGTCTTTCTCTGTAAAAATACCCAATAGAATTGTCCCTTCAGTAACTAAGATACACCCAGTTAATGGTTGACTTTCAGGGTTTAAATCTAATGAGGAATTTAAACTGCTAGGTACATAATTAGTACATCTTTCCTGACTCATCAAGACAATAGCTTCGACTACAAAACTATCAGGGTTAATCGTTAATGGCGAACGATTAATAACATGATTTAAGCTAGGTAAGTTAATCAGCTGATCGTTTAATCGCATAGTTAATTCGTCAATTATAATGATTTTATTGATATCAGGACGAAGTAGCAGAAGCTAAAGAAAGTAAACTGTTGAAAATCATAAATTACTCTACTGTCAGATAAAATCAAGCAAATATATTGATAAATACCACCTATAAATCTTACAAGACCTAATACAGGGGACACAATGCAAGTTAGTCACTAAGTTAGGAAGTAAATAGAATTTTACAGTTGCCAAAATCATTCTATTGTCAAATTAGAGATAGATGATCTGTTATCTTAAGAGATTACCTTAATTGATAGTCTTGGTAGTCTTAGTAGTCTTATTAGTGTGAAATCTTTGCAATTAATTGATAAGTGAAAATATTAAACCCTTGCTCCTGAACGTCGCCAGGAGGTTCGTGCTTTCGGCTTTCTTGATAAACATCCAGCAAGACTTTCAAGAAACAAGGCAGGAGGTAAGCCAGGTGCTAATCCCAATTCTGACTTTTCCCGTTAAGTCGTGAAACAACGAAATAGTAAAAGTTTCATACTATGTGTTATTCTCAACAAATTAATTTTAATGACAATAAATTGCGAGAGAATAGGGCTTTAGCCTAGGGGTATAGTAAGCGTAGACGTAGCCCATCGTAGACATCGCTCCATCAAGAAGATAACGGGAAAAGTCAAATACCAATTCTGTATGAAGATGCGCCATATATGAGGAATAAACCGCATTCACGCAGCCTCTCCTTGGCGCAGCCTCTCGTAGAGAAGAGTTGGACACAAAGAAAGAAATAAGAAGCCAAGAAAATTTGACGCAGCTTCACAAAGAAATGGGATAATAGCGGGTTTCCTGACTAACTTGTACTCCTTCCCTACGGAACGCTCCGCGAACAAAGAAGCAAGTAGTAAGTAGCAAGCTTACTGAGGAGAAGCGACTGAAACCTCGTTTCCAGTCATAGGCTGGAAATGCTGCACCTGGCGGCTCTGCCGCAAGTCTTGAGGCAAAGCCTCCCATAGGCATTCCCAGTCGGAGACTTCTTCTTGAGGCAATCTCTCAAAGCTCAGTCTAGACTGGTTTTTATGTTAAGTTGACACCAATGCACCTTCCTCTCCCTCTCCCTCTCACCTTTAACAGAAAAATATTGCTACGCTTATGGTGGTTCTCTCCTCTTTTCAACCACCTAACCCATCCATCAAGATTTATTACTTTAATAATCTATTATTTATAACCCCCGACCTAATTCGAGGGTTTTTAGTACTGAAAAATTAATTTGTAATTTTGATTTTATTGGAATCCTGCTAATAGGGTTCAGCTTCTAAATACAGCCTCAATCTTCTTCCCACGATTCGTGATTCAGTAAGTCGATAATTCTATCTCTGAGTAGGAATTCGTTTTTTTCTAACTCCAGTTCAAAATTAACCCAGTCACGATGAAGAATATATTTACAGAGGGTATAAATTGGTTGCTGACGGTTAACAAGTCCTTTTTTAACAAGTTGAAATGCTTCTTCCTTAATAACCTCAATGCCGTATTTAACTGTAGTGTTCATAGGTCGTTACTTTGTTTTCAATCAAGGAATTAAGAATCAAAACAATAGTTGCTTTGACTAGCAATTTTAGATTGGAGAAAAGCCGATAACGCTGCGCTATCAGAACCAAGTACCCTTGTGATCTTTTTCAATCCAAAATCCAAAATCCAAAATCGATTGACTCTCCCTTAAACTTATCAAATAAAATTGGCTAAAATTATGAAGAATCAAGACATTAGAGGCTATCTCTAAAGAAATGTAAAGAGAGTAAAGTAAGGCGATCACTAGAAATGAAAATTGATTTTGAAGCAATAGAGTAGTGGTCTAAACAATGACACACAAAGCGTATTCAAGTGATGTAAATGATGCAGAATGGGTAATTATAGAGCCTTTGCTTCCCGGTTCACAACCCATTGGTCGTCGCCGTTAAGTAAATTTACGAGAAATCATCAATGGAATTTTCTACGTTCTGCACGAGGGATGTACGTGGCGTGCATTGTCACATGACTTACCAGCTTGGCAAACCGTTTATAACTATTTTCGCCATTGGCAACGTTTAGGGGTGTGGCAAAGAATTCACACACAATTACGACACCAGGTTCGTGAAAGCATGAATAAAAAAGAAGATCCAACTGCTGCGATCATTGATAGTCAATCAGTGAAGACCGCAGAAAAAAAAGGGAGATATATGGTTATGACGGTGGAAAACAAGTAAAGGGACGTAAACGCTTTATTCTTGTTGATACTTTAGGACTAGTGCTAGCAGTTATCGTCACAGAAGCTAATTGTCCAGAACGTTTAGGAGGTGCAGCCGTCGTCATGGAAGCCGCAGAAGCCACTCTTGATTTAGTTGTCCTGAAGAGTTGATAAAGGCTTTAGTGGTAAGAACATTGAGCGCGTGATTCAGCAATTATGTAATGCCAAAGTTGATGTGATTTGTCGTACTCAGCCGGGATTTCAAGTATTGTCTAAGCGATGGATTGTCGAACGTACATTTGCGTGGTGGAACCAATACCGTCGCCTTAGCAAGGATTATGAACTTTTACCAAAAATGAGCGAATCTATAATTTATACAGTCATGATTCGTTTAATGTTGAAACGACTGGCAAAGTCTTCTTTGATTACTTCATAATCATTTACAAACAGCCTCTAATATTTATTTTTATTAATTTTATTTTTTAATTCATCTAATTGTTCTCCTAGTTCTTTAAAATCCGTTTGTTCTCCTAGCTGTTTCAAGTCGAGCGTTTTTAATTGGCTAACCATTTTTTGCCTTTCCAAAAAATCATATATTTCAAACATGAGGAATCTAAATTTAAATAGGCACAGAAACAACATCTAGAGTTTCACTGTCTTTAAAGATTTCTAAAATATATCCTGGCTCTTGCTGAGTTTTAGTAGGACGCAGATGATCCAACACAACCCCTCTATCGCCAGCTTTTACAGGACTATTAGGAATATTGTGCTTCAGTTCTACCCACTGAAATAAACTAGCTGTTGTCATTGCTTAATTTTTTCGTGGACTATCAGTTAAGCATAGATAGTACGCAAAGAGTCTAATTCATTAGTATCAGTTACAACTTTACGTAATGTTTCACTGAAATAGAAAACTTCATAGTTGGGTGCAAGTTCTTTTTGCAGTCGCTTCCACAAGCTAATTCCTTCTGCTTCAAAAGCCATTTTAGCCTCTAAACTGGGAAAACCTGAAGAATTAGGATCTTCCCAGTTTAACTTTGCATCATAAACTTCTGCCCATTTTTCCAAACGGCTAATAGTTTCTTGACTTAATGGCATTATCTCTGGATCAATATCTCCAGCTTTATCGGAACTAGTCCACCATAGCGGGTAGCATCCATAATCAGCCATGAGTTTGATTTTTTCTGCCATAGTCACTTCACCGAATTATGAGGAAGTTCTGGGATTAGCGCCCACTATATATCCATTATCGCTTACAGTCACACAGATGTATTGGGTTTTGCCATTAAAATTAACTTCATAAATAGTGCGAGTTTTTTTTCTTCCTTGATAACCAATTATTTTACCTTGGGTCACTGCGGTGATAATTGCATCTGATATCTGGTTTGGCTCGATTTCCTGATCTGCAAACTCTAAAGAATGTTCTTCCAATATATGTTGCAGTCCTGCTTCCGCATTTCCCTCTTCTAAAAATATGATTTTGCCATCAGTTTGTTTGGCAATCCGCACAATTTTCTCAGGACTGTGTTTAATGCCAGCATCAAGGAGCGCCGCAAGTAATGCCGCTGTGTCTTGATTCATATTTAATTGGGTTATTTTAAATAATAATTTATATAATAAATTTAATATTATCTCAGACTCAATTTGCTTCTCAAGCCTTTTAGTGAATAGAATTAAGGGGTAAAGATCCTCAACAAATCCTTACCCCTTAATCTTCTCAATCAACCTTCAAATCTACGCGCCTACAGCCTCCTTGGCAGCGTACAACACCTCAGCGTTGATTTCCTTGAAACCGCGATCGCGCGCAAATTTCTCAGTATTACGCTTCACTTTCCCGCGAACAAATCCAGGAATTTTGTTCAATTCTGCTTGACCATCTTTTGTCCAATTCAAATCAGAATCAGCAGAAATTCCCCTAGTAATTACTTCTTTGGTATCATGACCACCGAAGATTTCTAACAGGTGATCTTCCATTCCTAAAGTGAAGGAATTGTAGATCAAATCTGTAATCTGATTAGTACCTTCGTAACCCATAAATGGTTTGTAACCAATGGGGAAGTTTTGGACGTGGATTGGTGCAGCAATTACGCCGCAGGGAATATCTAAGCGCTTACCGACGTGGCGTTCCATTTGAGTGCCGAAAATGGCAGAGGGTTCCACACGAGCGATCGCATCCCCAATTGCACCATGATCTTCGGAGATTAGCACTTCATCACAATACTCGCTAACCTGTTCGCGGAACCAGTCTGCATCATATTTGCAGTAGGTTCCAGCCCAAACAACATGAATCCCCATTTCTCGCGCCAGAATCTTGGTGATGGCGGCGGCGTGGGTGTTGTCACCAAAAACCACAGCTTTTTTGCCGGTCAAGTTTTGACAGTCAATTGAACGAGAGAACCAAGCAGCCTGAGAGACATACAGGGTTTGTTCATTGATGAAGTCTTCGTAGTCAACTTCTGCACCTTGAGCGTTAATTACCTGCTGAATCTTGCGAATACAACGGGCAGTTTCCACTACACCCATTGGAGTAATGTCTATATAAGGTGTGCCGAATTGTTCTTCCAGGTAACGAGCTGTGGTTAAACCGAGTTCACGGTAAGGCACCAGGTTAAACCAGGCTTTGGACATCTTTTTCAAGTCATTCACCGAAGCACCTTCGGGAATTAAGGTATTTACCTCAATCCCCAAGTCAGCCATCAACCGTTTCAGTTCGGTGCAGTCGTGATTATTGTGGAAACCAAGGGTGGTAGTACCGATAATGTTAACCGAAGGCTTCGCAGTTTTGCCCTCTGCCAATTCGCCCCGCTTCCGGGCTTTTTCTATATAGTATTGGACGATTTGATCGAGAGTGCGATCGGCTGCTTGCAGTTCGTTGTAGCGGTAGTGGTTCACATCCGCCAGCATTACGTCTCCTTTTGCTTCCAACTGCGCCCGTTCGACAAAGTTGTGCAAGTCTTCTTGCAAAATGCTGGAAGTACAGGTGGGAGTTAACACAATCAGATCCGGGTGTTCCTCGGCATCTTTGCGGGTGATGTTATCAACCACCTTCTCTTGGGAACCACGTGCCAAAACGTTGCGGTCAACAACACTGGTTGTCACTGGAGTAAAATCCCTCTCCCGCGATAGCATGGAGCGCATGACGTTAAAGTAGTCATCGCCAATGGGGGCGTGCATGATCGCATGAACGTTTTTAAAAGAACTAGCGATTCGCAGAGTGCCGATGTGGGCTGGCCCAGCATACATCCAGTAAGCCAATTTCATGTTTGTGTTCTCCCTTTTCAACAGAAATAACACGGAGTCCGATAAAAGTGGACTATAAGTGCTTGATTATTATTAAATCGTTTCTGATTGTCTCAAAACTTGTATCCCTAATGAAGTGAAGAGTTGTAAGGGTTTTACCTGCGGTGCGTAGGCGTAGGCATCACCCAAACCTAGTTACTGATTGGGATCTAGCTTCTGATTTTAACAATATGACTGTTGTTTTATTTAAATAAATCTTAATTTTTCGGTAAATTTGTTTTCAATTTGGGGTGATGCATTGGACACCAGTATCAAATTTATAAAAGTTACCTACAAATTCTCCACAATAATTTTCTTCGGACAATGATGACGCTATTTTATTGATGCTGTTTATACCCGCACTTAACTATCGTCAGTTTTGGGATATTTTTTATTTGGAAGTCGCTTTGACAAAAGTGATTTTTCCGATATCTTCAGACCGTGCTTTTGACATCACAGCTCGGATATAATCATTTTTACCGTTGGTATAAGCCTCGCGATCGCTCCGAAAACTTGCCGCCAATTCACGTTTTAGAGCTTCATATCGTTTCGCCTCTTCAGGATGTCTTCTCAGATAGTCGCAAAATAGCTTGCGTTCCCAAAATTCACTCTTCACCTCGACTATGTGAACATGATGAGTCCGTTGCTTTCCGTATGGCGGCATTCCTTTTACAAAAAACATCCGTCCAGGATATGGATCTTCATGCCAATAAACGTATCCCAAAGATTCTAATCTCGGAACAGCAGATTTTGCATCTACTAAGGAACGTACTCCTACCATGATGTCAATAACTGGTTTAGCTGCCATTCCTGGGACTGCCATACTGCCAATATGTTCAATTTCCCCAACTAAGTCATTGCCTAGTGCCTGCCAAATATGCTCGGCTTCTTGTGCAAATAAGGTCTGCCACCGTGGGTCATATTCGACTATATTTACTTCATCCATCGGTGAAATTAATTTTATCTATTGCTAAAGTAGTTGGTTAAATCCTTTATTTAATTGCCATTAGAGCAATTTTTATAGTATATAATAATGGATCGTGTCGAATCAAAGCTAGACCATGCCTAAACTAAAGACTCGTAAAGCTGCGGCAAAGCGATTCCGTGCCACCGGTACCGGCAAAATCGTCCGTCGTAAAGCGTTCAAAAGCCACCTTTTAGAGCACAAATCTTCTGACAAAAAGCGTAGCATGCGTCAGAGTACACTTGTACATGAACGCGATGAACTTAACGTGCGCTTGATGCTCCCATATTTGTAAGTATTTTAGGAAATAAGTTATGACTCGGGTAAAACGCGGTAATGTAGCTCGGAAGCGCCGCAACAAAATTCTCAAACTAGCTAAGGGTTTTCGCGGTTCCCACTCAACTCTGTTTAGAACTGCTAACCAACAAGTGATGAAGGCACTACGGAGTGCCTACCGCGATCGCAAAAAGAAAAAGCGCGATTTTCGTCGCCTTTGGATCACTCGCATCAACGCTGCTTCAAGGCAACACGGCTTGAGCTACAGCCAGTTGATCGGTAACTTGAAAAAAGCTGATATCCAACTAAATCGCAAGATGTTGGCGCAATTGGCAGTCCTAGATCCAGCTAGCTTCGGCAAAGTTGCTGAATTGGCAAATCAAGCTAAAGGATAAAGGTGGCAACGGATGGATAACAGATGTAACAGATGTCAAGTAATTACTCGGTTACATCTAGTATTATCCGCCACTATTTTTTGGATTTTTTGCTTTTGCATAGTGGGGACAGGATTAACTGCATCTGCCGCCGAAATGCCAGAAATTCAGCAGCGGGGCTATTTAACTGTTGCAGTTAAAGATAACTTGCGTCCCTTGGGATTTAAAGATGCCAGTGGCAATTTGCAAGGCTTGGAAATAGACTTGGCACAACGCTTGGCAACTGATTTGGTTGGGAAAGCAGAGGCTGTCAAATTGAAACCAGTAGCGAATCGCGATCGCCTGTCTGTAGTGTTAGACAAGAAAGTTGATTTTGCGATCGCTAGGGTAACAGCAACCTCCTCACGCGCCCGCATAGTTAGTTTCAGTGTTCCTTACTATTTGGATGGCACTGTATTAGTTACAAAAGATGCCTCTATCCAGCAGTTGAGTGATTTGGCAAAACAAAAAATTGCCGTACTGAATAACTCCAGCACGATTGCAAAAGTGCGGTTCTATGTGCCAAATGCCGAGTTAGTAGGAGCAAATTCCTATGACGAAGCGCGAGAGGAAATAGAAAGTAATGCCGCCGTAGCCTTTGCCGCAGATGCTAGCGTTCTGAGCGGTTGGGTGCAACAATATCCCCAATATCGGCTACTACCAACTAAGCTATCAACTGAACCCTTGTCTGTAGTTATGCCCAAGGGATTGCAGTACGATGAATTAAGACGAAATGTAAATCAAGCGATCGCTCGTTACTTAGAAGAAGGTTGGCTCCAGCAACGCTCTCAATATTGGGGTTTACCATAAGAGACGCGATTAATCACGTCTGTACAGGAGTTTGGAATTAAGATCATTATCTTTATCTGCCTTATCCCCAATAAGCTAATAATAGATTACAGAAGCAACTTTTAATATTTATATTTGCAGCAATGGATAACAGTCTAGCCGTTGTTTATCTCTCAATTTTGGTGGTAATACTCACAATTGCAGCCGTGGGTGTTTTTCGCCAGATTTTCAAAACTCGCAAGATTGAAGGCTCCTTTGCAAGATTGCGAAAGAAGTTAGAAAAAGAAAAGGGTACGACTCAAGAATATTATGAGTTAGCCAGTATTTATTCAGACAAAAAAATGTATTCCCAAGCGATCGCGCTGTTTCAAAAAGCTCTCAAAGCTGCCGATGAAGAGGAAGAAAAAAATATTGCCCCTATTTACAACGGTCTAGGTTATGTTTATTTTACCCAAGAGCAATATGACTTAGCAATTCGTCAGTATAAAGAAGCCTTAAAATCTAAACCAGACTACGTAACAGGGTTGAATAACCTCGGTCACGCTTACGAGAAAAAAAAGTTAACTACTCAGGCGTTACAAAGTTACGAAGAAGCACTAAAATTTGCTCCAAATAACTCTATCGCTAAACGCCGGGCTGAATCTTTACGCCGTTTGGTTTCTGCGTAAATTAAGAACTAACAAGAACAGCCCCTTCCGTACTAGCGTTGGGGAGTAAGATTCAAAGGAGAGAGAGGAATGGAAGTGAAGTCAGTGTGTATTGTATACAAACGAAAAGCGCTATAGTCTCCAGTCCCCCCAACTATTAGCAAATTAATTTAGCTTTAGCTTGCTTAATTTATCGGGTTTCAGGCTTCGGCTTAGAAATAGATAACTATACGTCTTTTGTAAGAATGTAAAAGATGATTAAGCGGCTAAGGCGTTTTTTGTGGCTAGCTATTCCCATTATTGTCGTCATTTCTCTCTCGCTTGGATTAATGGGGAAATTAATGGCTCAACAGCCTTCGATTTCCCATCCTCTCACTTCACTAACAGAGGCAGAAATTAGCACAGCTGTTTCGGTGATCAAAAGAGAAAAAACTTTGAGCGAAATGGCAGCTTTTCCACTGATCACTTTACAAGAACCAGATAAAGAAGAAGTTCTGAAATTTATACCTGGTAAAGTCTTCCAGCGAAAAGCTTTTTTGGTAATCTATGAGCGATCGCAAAACAAAACCTTTGAGGGAATTGTTGATCTAACAAGCAAAAGCTTAAGTTCTTGGAAAGAAATACCGTCTGTCCAACCTGCGATCGTCAATTCAGAATATGAACTGGCAATTCAGGTAGTCAAAGCCGATCCCCGATGGCAAAAAGCGATGCAAAGGCGGGGAATTACTGATTTCGATCAAGTCAAAATCAGTTCGTGGGCACCAGGAATCTTGAGTCAACAGGAAGAAGCAACAGGTAATCGTTTTTGTCGGAGCTTATCTTACTACAAGGGTAAAAGCTGGAACTATTATGGTAGCCCGATTGAAGGAGTCGTAGCAACAGTCAATTTGAACACGGGTAAAATCGCCAGTTTTGTTGACAGAGGAAATGTACCTTTCTCTAAGGAAAACTGGAACTACGATGTAAAGTCCTTGGGCAAATTACTTTCACCACTTAAAACGTTAAAGATTCTCCAACCAAATGGTGCAAATTTCCAGATCAAAGACAATGAAATTAGCTGGCAAGGTTGGAAGTTTCGCTATTTAATGCATCCTCGGAATGGATTAATGCTGTACCAAGTGATGCACAAAGACGGGGAAAATATCCGACCAGTTTTATACCGCGCTAGCCTATCGGAGATGGTAGTTCCTTACGGCGATCCTGAGCCTAGTTGGTCATTTAGGAATGCCTTTGATGTTGGAGAATATAACCTTGGTTTGCTAGCAAATACAATGGAGTTAAGTAAGGAAATTCCCGAAAACGGCCTGTTGCTAAATGCAGTATTTGCTAATGAGCAGGGAGAACCTTATGTAATGCCAGGGGTTATCGGTATCTACGAGCGCGATAACGGAATGCTTTGGAAGCACTATGAGTATAATTCTCAGCGCAATGATGTCCGTCGCAGTCGAGAACTAGTCATGACGATGACTGCGGCCATTGATAACTATGATTACAGCCTCAATTGGATCTTTCACCAGGATGGGACTTTGGAAGTCCAAAATGAATTAACGGGTATCGTACTGGCGCAGGGAACGGCTGCCCAAAAGCAATCTGAAGATAATTCCTATGGTCAGCTAATCACTAAGAATATCTTTGGAGTAAATCACCAACACTTTTTCAACTACCGCCTAGATTTCGATGTAGATGGTCAAGCTAATTCTGTGATGGAAATGAATGTGAAAGCTTTGCCGATGGATGAGAAAAATCCTTTAGGAAATGCGATCGCACTTGCAGAAACCCCACTAACAAAAGAAACTGCTGCTGTGCGTGATTTAGATATGAAAAGCAGTCGGGAATGGATGATTGTTAGTGCAGACAAAAAGAATACTTTAGGGGCTGCACCTGGATATATGCTAATGCCTGGTGGAAACTCCATATTTTTCCCAGTGGAAGGCTCGAAAATTCGTCAACGAGCAGAATTTGCGACTCACCACGTCTGGGTAACAAAATATAAATCTGCTGAACTCTATGCTGGGGGAGATTATCCAAACCAGACTCAGCCCGGACAGGGTTTGCCAAAATATATTGCAGACGATGAGTCCTTGATGGGTGAAGATATCGTACTGTGGTACACAATGGGCATAACTCATATTCCGCGATCGGAAGATTGGCCTGTGATGCCTGTTCATCAAGTTGGATTTAAGATAGTCCCTAGAGGATTCTTTAGTCGTAATCCCGCCATCAATTTGCCTGAGCCGATACATGTAAACTAGTCTTTTTCTTGTTCCCCAGCTCCCATATTGCTCTTTGCAGGTAGCAAAACACTCGCTTGAAGAGACTTTCAATGTCCCTCACCCCGTAAATTACCCGAACAAGCTCGACTCCACCAGAGATAGGGTGTAAAGGAGCAATACTGCGTAGGTTTTGCCTAAAAAATAAGAAATGTGTCGGTTGGGTTGAGGAACGTAGCAAGATCCCGCAGGGTAACCCAACATTTTCCAGGGTTTGTTGGGTAACACGAATGTTCAACCTAACCGACAAATTTTCTTAACCGAGCAGTATTAGGTAAAGCAGGATGGCAGCCGCTATACCGTGAAAAATCAGAAAGTAGTTGGAGCAAGGTTAAAATAATTCCTAATTAATAATTACGAATTAGTTAATTCGCTGCTGTTTGGGCTTCTTGATAAATTATTTCTTGAAACTGAATCATATCTTTTTGTGGATCGGCGTGGCTAACTTTCACTAATATCTGTTCGCCTAAGTTCACAGAACGTTTGAAAGTCATTGGCAACTGCAAGCCCAAATCTTCTAACAAAATTAGGGCTAAGTTGCTGTCTTCTCGCAGCCACATCAACACTGTCACATCCCAAGTTTCCTCTGGATGACGGCGTAAATACTCTAGAGCATAATATCTATTAGTTTGCCGTTCCACCATCGTCACCTCTTGGGTGACGGCGGTGACAGTCATCATTACTTCTTTTAATTGTTCTGCAGAAAATGGCAGAACTTCACCCCGCAAATGGGCTTTAAGTTGAAAGTGGGTGAGTAAGTCACTATAGCGGCGGATGGGAGAGGTTGCTTGAGTGTAGGTATCCAAGCCCAAACCAGCATGACGCAAAGGCGTAATGCTCATTTCACTCTTGGGCATACAACGACGCATAGCGCAAGCGCGAACGAATCCGGCTGGAAGTAGGAGCAATTCTTCATCTGGAGGTAATTCTGGTTGTGGTTGACCACGAAAGGGCAAAGGTATGTTATTAGCTTTACCATAACGAGCCGCAACTTCACCGGCAAGAATCATCATTTCCGCTACTAGTTGCCGCGATGGAGAATCGTCCAAAATGTCAATGTTGATCTCGTCACCTTTGACTTTGATCGTCGCTTCCGGCATAGTGATGCTAATTGCCCCTTGGGCGTAACGCCAAGCTTTGCGCCGCTGTGCCCAAGTGGCGATCGCAGCAATTTCTGGTTCTGCTTGTACCCGTAATTGCAGCATTTCATCTACATCTTCGTAGGTGAGGCGATAAGTCGGCTTAATCAAGCTGGTATGAATGCTGTAATCTTCTACTACCCCAGTTGTACCTAAAACAATCCCGAAACTGAGGGCGCAACAAATCCGTCCCTGGATCAGACTCATTGGCCCAGTTGCCAATACTTCTGGGAACATGGGAATCATCCCCGTAGGTAAATAGACTGTGCTACCCCGCTTTCTGGCTTCCAAATCTAATTCATCTTCCGGCACTAACCATCTAGTAGGATCGGCAATATGCACCCATAGGCGTTCCTGTCCATCGGGGAGTACTTCCCAACTCAGACCATCGTCGATCTCTGTGGTAGTTTCATCATCAATGGTATAGACCTTCAGGTGAGTCAGATCCAGGCGGTTTGTATCTGAGTCAATCGGCGGGAAATCCAAACGCTGTTGCGCCACTTCTAATACCTTATTAGGAAACTGAATCGGAATTGAAGAACGACGCAGGAACAAGTTTTCATAAGGACTCCAGTAACCCAAATCCACCAACAGTTGAAAGGCTCCTTGGGGTGTTGTGGGCCGTCCCAGCATGGTCATAGTTTCTAATACTGGAGCGCTGGGCGGATAAGCGCGAGCCAAGGAGTCATAATTTACCCCCGTCCGCACAGTGTCAGCAATCAGCGCTGCGTATTTTTCTAGTCCTTCTAAGCGCTGGCGATCGTGGCGGCCCCACTCTACCACTTCACCTTTGAGCGCCTGCTCTACACGAATTAAAAATTCCTGCTGTCCCTTAGCTTTTAGTGCCTCTACTTCCAGTTGGTGCTTGCGTTCTGCCACCTGAGCAGCAGTTCGCGGCTCGTAAGCGTCTCCTTTTTGCTTGAAATAAAGTTTATCGTCTGATAACAAGCAATGGGCGGCGTAACAATGAGGCGCGGCTAATTCTGAAAATAGCAGATTCGCCATTTGATCTGGGGTGACAGTTTCCCCATCTTCAAATAGTAATTCCCAAGCTACTTCCAAGCTAGATGGATCTAAATAAGGCTTGACTTGCTCCAAAAAGCTGGTGATCTCAGAGGGCTTGTAAGTCTCTTTAGTAACTGTATAGGTTATTTGTCTAGGCGCGAGGCTGTGGGATTGACCACGTTCGTCTACCACAAACCAGCGGGTTTTACCGTCTGGACGTTCTACGATGCCCAGACGGCGATCGCCTTGAACCCTAAATTCAACTAGCGTCCCCTTCTCCACAACTCTCGCACTTTAATTTGGTGAACAGTTTAAATAGTTTTAAGTTAGAAGTTAGAAGTTTTGATTCTTAACTCCGTACAGACGCGATTAATCGCGTCTCTACTCATCACTCTTTTTAGCCTTCTGCATTGATAAATGGCAACAAAGCCACAATCCGCGAACGTTTAATTGCTAATGTCAACTCTCGCTGTTGCTGAGATGTTAGCCCAGTAATCCGACGTGGCAGTATCTTACCCCGCTCGGTGACAAACTTACGCAATAAATCAACATCTTTATAATCGATTGGTTCTCCTGGTTTGATCGGAGAAAGGCGACGACGGAAATAACTCATCTCTACTTAATTTCCTTGTGAACGGTATGTTTGTTGCAGTGGGTGCAGAACTTTTTCAGTTCTAGCCGATTTGTAGTGTTGCGGCGATTCTTGGTACTGGTATAACGTGAAACACCAGCAGAACGCTTGTTTGAATTTGTCCGACATTCGGTACACTCTAGTGTCACAATAATGCGGGCACCTTTACTCTTAGCCATAATCTTACAAACAGTAAAGCCTGAAGAGAATTAACACAAATGACTATCTTCTCACATTCCGCCGCATATTTTCAACTAATCTTTTGATTTTTATATCGAGCGAGTAGCCACGACGCGACGAAACGATGAAAGTTCCACAATAGCGATCGTGTAAAGCCTGCCGCATCTGAGCATCAGACAAGGCAGTACCACAATCAATTGCTAGGGGAAGTATTAGCAGTATAGCAGTGGGATTGGCTCTAATATTGCTCAGGGCAATTGACACTAAAAGGGCGCCCAAGCCGATGATCGCTTCTCGCTTCAACAGTGAGGGCAAATCTGGAATTCTGCTCATTACTTGCCCATCTTCAACTGACAACACCTTTAAATCGAACGCCCAACGCCCTAAACTTTGCCCTTGATTGTTATATACCAACAGCACCCGCAAAACCAGCCAAAGTATTACGAAAACTAAGATTTCAACAAATTGAATCCCGATATCGCTGCTTCCCAGTAGGGAACTGACTAACCAGACAGCAAGGAAATCAAGCCCCAATGCCATACTTCGCCGCCCAATATCAGCCTTGGGATAGTGTTTTTGGGGAACTCGTTCGATTGTCATACAAAACAGGTATTTTTATTTAGGGGTTGGGAAATAATGATTGCTCCTGTTTTTAATATTAAGGTCAGGATTGAGGTACTTGCTGGGCTTTTAACAAACAAAAACCAGCCAACAGAAATTTGTGTAACTGCTAACTGCATGACTCAAGAAACACCTCAACGATGTCAAAGTAGTATCAACTTATAAGCTATAGAGGTACTTTCATCACCAACATCAGCGTGATTTTCCTCTGATTTTTGCTGATAATACTGTGGCAGATAGGGATTTATGATCAACTACCGAACTCATCTCTGGCATTTCTTGCCGACAATCGAGACAAAACCAGTAAATTTTACTACTGCGAACATGACGCAATAGTTTTCCATTACAGCAAGGGCAGTGACTCATATTTAAATTAATTATTAGCGTTGTTAAATTTAGGAATCAAATATTCTTTGTACCTATCTTGCTTGCGAGTCCCTTTCTCTTACGGTAACGCTACACGTAGCTTGCTTCCTCGTAGGGGTACGGAGAACTTAGATAGCCACTCTGCAACAGACACTTTGCACTTTTGCGTGAAACTGTCAAAAGCATTATGAGTATATTAAAAATATATCTCAATAAGCTAAAAGTCATGAAATATAATTATTGACATTAAAAGCAACAATTATCTTGATCTTGTTAGCCTCATTTAACTTTGATGGATTTGGTTAAATCAGAAAAACATGTGTGACAATGAATCTCACACAAGAAAAGCTGATATTGGATTTGATAGCATTTATATAAAAATAATCTAACCAATAATTTGATTTATTGCGATAATGTCCAATAATTATAACATCTGGCGATCGCCTATGGTGGGGCACAGCCCATCGCAATAATCCACTTAGAGACACTTTCTGCAAAGCGGTACAAAGTACAGGCCAGTGCCATTTCGCATCTCTAATATTGAACTGGTTGTAGTATTCCTCCCTATTGCTAGGCTTTCTTAAACCCCAGATTTGGATTTTATAGACTTGCCCTGGCTTTGACGCCTAAAATATACAAAGCTTCTACGCTATTACCCTGACACTTAATATCTGCCATCACAGCTTCATAAGCCGCTAAATTACCTTCAATTCCGCTTAAAATAGCCCATTTATTCATATTTTTTGGAAACGCAGAGGTAGACGCTTTGCGGCTTGCCGTTCGTGTAGCGTCTTTGAAGGAGAAGGCTACGCAAAGTCAGCGCAAAGGTACGCAGAGGAAGAAAAATTACCTTGTACAAACATGAGTTGGGTCATCCGCCCGTTCTGCATACTCCAACCCATGCATTAAACGCCAAGCAAAAATTGCAGGCAAACCTTTTTCAATAATTGCCGCACAGGTTTTCTGGTAGTCGTAAGGTACTTCCCGCAGTTTGACTTCTTGACTATCCGTATCATAAATTACATAAGTAGCATTCGGTTTGTCCATTCCGGGTAACACTTAGGAATTGTGGCTTAGGATATTTGTTCATAAAGTTACTAACTGTTACTTTACAGAGATTAAGGTAAAAAGTCGGAGACGATCGCTATGTTATCAGTCAGCGATGCAGAAGCAATTATTTTAAATTTAGTACAACCGTTGGATCATCAACGGGATACAGAAGTTGTAGATTTATTGACAGCAGATAGTCGGATTTTGGCAGTGCCTGTCACCAGTCCGTTAGATTTTCCCCATTGGGATAATTCGGCAATGGATGGCTACGCAGTTCGCTACGAAGATGTACAGTACTCTAGCAGCGAAAAACCAGCTGTTTTAGAAATTGTTGAAAATATTCCGGCTGGGTATCAACCCAAGTCTACGATTCAACCAGGGCAAGCAGCAAGGATTTTCACAGGTGCGGTGATCCCAGCAGGTGCGGATACTGTAGTCATGCAAGAGAAAACACGTCGGGAAGAAAACCGCGTATTTATCCTGGCTGCACCAAAACCGCAAGAATTTATCAGACACAAAGCATCTTTTTATCAAGCTGGAACACAACTACTACCAGCAGGAATTAAGTTAAATGCCCCAGAAATTGCCGTATTGGCAGCAGCACAATGTCCGCAATTAAGTGTTTACCGCCGTCCACGTGTGGCAATTTTTTCCACTGGTGATGAGTTGATGACAGTTGATCAACCGTTGCAACCAGGGCAAATTGTGGATTCTAATCAGTATGCGCTGGCAGCTTTAGTGAGACAAAGTGGTGCAGAACCGTTAATTTTAGGCATTGTGAAAGATGATCCAGTTGCTCTGGAGAAAGTCATTGCCCACGCCGTTGCGATCGCTGATATAGTTGTCTCTTCTGGTGGTGTCTCAGTGGGAGATTATGATTATGTTGACAAAATTCTAGAGTCATTAGAAGCAAAAATCCACATTCGGGCTGTGGAAATGAGGCCAGGAAAACCCCTCACTGTCGCCACTTTCCCCAGTAGAGACGCGATTAATCGCGTCTCTACCCACTCAGCCCTCTATTTTGGTTTACCAGGAAACCCTGCATCTGTTTTGGTGACATTTTGGCGGTTTGTGCTACCAGCAATCAAGAAACTTTCGGGAATTACTGAAGGTTGGGAAGCAGTATTTTTGAAAGCGCGATCACATGATGAGTTGCGATCGGATGGCAAGCGTGAAACTTACCTTTGGGGTAAATTGCATTTAATTAATGGAGTTTACGAATTTCACAAAGCGGGTGGTAGTCATAGTTCTGGCAATTTAATTAATTTAGCTCAAACCAATGCTTTAGCTGTTCTACCTGTGGATAAAACATTAATTTCCCCACAACAAGAGGTGCAAGTTTTGAAAATCGATAGCTGAAGTAGTATTCCCCTTCCCTACTAGGGAAAGGGGCTAGTACCGCAAGGCAGAAGTCAAAAGTCAAAATGAATACAGCATAAGCGTTTTGTTGATTTGGAATAGGTTGTTTATTTCCGCCGCGCTGTACTAAAGGGTTATATCTGGTGTTGGTTTTCCATATGAGGTGAAAAGTCAGGAGTATTTGAGCGTCACTACGAATTAGTAATTAGTTAAAATAACTGCTCAAAACCCTCAATCAAGCTGTTAACTTCCTCAAGGGTGTTGTAATGCACCATACTCACCCGGACTATTCCACCTTGCGAGGCTAACCCCAGGTATTCAATCAGCCGTTTAGCATAAAAGTCACCGTAGCGAATCCCAATGTAATGTTGGTCAATTTTTGCTGGAATGGTCGAGCTATTGATTCCATCTACCACAAAAGATATAGTTGGTACACGGGATTGGCGGTCAGCCTTTGATTGACCAATCACTCGGACATTAGACTTGCTGTTGAGGTAGTTTAGAAGGCGATCGCTAATTTTTTCTTCATGTATGCTAATTAAATCAAATGCCTGCACCATTTGATTTCTCAAATCAGGTGCAGTTTGATTGCCGTAGTGCAGTTGTGCTAACTCACTTAGATAATCACATAAACCCAGCATTCCATAACTTAATTCAAAATTGACATTCCCTAACTGAAATTTATAAGGTATATCTATCTGTTCAATAAAATAATGGTTAAGGCCAGGCAATCTTAATAAATGTTCTTCTTTACCATAAAGTAAGGCATGATGTGGTCCATAGACTTTATAACAACTCAAAGCATAGAAATCAACATCCAAATCTTGGACATCAACTAATCTGTGGGGTGCATAAGCTACACCATCCACACAAATCATCGCACCGCGATCGTGCACAAATGCAGCAATTTCTTTGATCGGGTTGATGGTTCCCAAAACATTAGAAGCATGAGTCAAGGCTACTAGTTTGGTGCGCTGACTCATTAATGGTTCTAAATCTGCTAAATGAAGTTCCAAGGTCTCTGGGCGAATTTGCCACACCTTAACCTTCATTGCTTGTTTTTCAAGAGCGACCCAAGCACCAATATTAGCCTCATGGTCACAATTAGTAACAATAATTTCATCACCAGGGGTGAAGGTTTGACTTAGACAAATTGAGAGAACTTTCAACATCATTGTAGTAGATGGCCCCATGACCACTTCTTTAGAAGAATTAGCGTTAATCAAAGTAGCCATTCCCCTAGTTGCTAGAGCCAATCTTTCTCCTGCAAGTTGGGAAACGGCATAAGAAGCTCCCGGCTGGACATCAGAACTCAGGAGAAATTCGCTAATTCTATCTACTACTTTTTTCAGAGTTTGTGACCCGCCAGCATTATCAAAAAAAGTCCATTCACCAGCTAAGGCAGGAAAATATTGACGAACTTTATCAAGATTCAAGAGCATGGTGAAGTCCTCTAAAGAATGTTCTTTACCCTAACCTACCTTTTGGCAAGTCGCACAGAGAGCATCTACATTCTCTTTTGGTGTTTACAGCTTCTTGTGTCAGCCTTCTTGCTTTACAAGAATCTCTCTAAAGGGGGTATACGTAGCGACCCAAAGAGTATCTTACTGACATATCTAACTTCCAGCAAGGGTTAAGAGGCTGTTTGTAAATGATTATGAAGTAATCGAAGAAGACTTTGCCAGTCGTTTCAACATTAAACGAATCATGACTGTATAAATTATAGATTCGCTCATTTCTGGTAAAAGTTCATAATCCTTGCTAAGGCGACGGTATTGGTTGTGAACCGGGAAGCAAAGGCTCTATAATTACCCATTCTGCATCATTTACATCACTTGAATACGCTTTGTGTATCATTGTTTAGACCACTACTCTATTGCTTCAAAATCAATTTTCATTTGTAGTGCTCGCCTTACTTTACTCTCTTTACATTTCTTTAGAGACAGCCTCTTATAAAGAAATAGAATTACAAAATAAAAAAACGAAAAATACAAAAATCTTCTTAAGAAGAATAGTAAATGTAAAAATTTATTTTCCAAGGATTTTGAGAATGCTGTTTCTCATACTAAAGGATGCTTCGTAGAACATTATGATGTGCTTTCAAGCCGATTAATAAAACTTAATTCTGTACGTGAACAGGATGAAGAGAAGATTAATAAAAGATACGGGTTTTTGTATAAGTATTTATCCAATTTTGTCCATATAAGTCCCTATTCCATTTCTCAACCTTCAAACTCTATTTCAATAGATGATTTTAAAAAAGTCATTCTTTCTATTATATTTTATTTGAATATTGCAAATGAAGACATATTAGATACTTTTCCAGAGCTAGAAGAAGAAATACAAGTGGAAAGCAATTATCCTGATATTTTTAAAGGATTAGAAGAATTTATTCAATTTCTGAGATGTCATATTATCAACTAATCTTGATTCAAACTGAAGCATATAAACCGATCTAAATAAAGCAATATATGGCGAACTTAATCCAGTGATTCTAATTTTAGTTACTTTTATTACATTGATGAAAGAACGCTCGCACCTCTAACCAGTCAAGCTATTATCTTCTATAAAGCCTACAGCATTAGGAAATATCCCACCATGTCCAACCAGATAAACTTGACTGATGCTTGTAACAACCTAGCCGAACTCTGCGCTCAAGTAATTGAAGATAGAGAAGTGGTAATTATTACCCGATAAGAAGGCGAAAGCGTCGCCCTAATTGCTGTTGATGAACTAGATAGTTTACTAATAATATCTCATTTACTTCGTTCACCTAAAAATGCAGTCCGTCTGTTAACTGCTTTGGAAAGAGCAAAAGCTAGAACTTTAAAACCTCAAAATATTAACGAACTACCTCAGGAGTTGGGTGTTGACGAAGAAAAAGAAGGATGAAACCTAACCCCAGGAAAATAAAGTTCGAGATGCTGTATTTCATCCAGAATTTCGGGAAGACCTCGGCTATTGGGTAGAGACAAACCGAAAAACTGCACTTCGCGCTTTTAACTTGGTTGAAGCGATTATGCGAGATCCTTTTACAGTTATTGGGAAACCTGAACCATTGAAATACTTAGATTCAGATGCTTGGTCACGGCGACTTACTCAAGAACACCGGATTGTTTATCTAGTAAGTGATGACCGAATTGATTTTCTTCAAGCTCGATATCACTACTGAAATAGCACATATCTACAAGCCACTGTGCGTCTACTATTCCTAACAAAGCTTGTCTTGCAAAATGTTACCATATAGCGATGCTTGCTGCAACCCCTGAGGCGATCGCATTCCTTAACGCAGAAATTTACTGATAAATAAAAATTAATCGCGAACAAATATCACAATACAAAATTATTACTTCGGGGATCTAATAGGCAGAATAACCCACTAGAACCTTAACCGATGTGTCTCCCGTGACAAAGTAAAAAAAGCATCATAAAAGCCTCGCAATTTCTCTTATAGAAAAAAAGCAGATGCGTGTTAATGTTTTAATCTCATTGACTTTCCCTTCACGCCTTTTCCTATGCATCTGCACTATTTACACCCTCAACACCTTGAAGAATTAGTAAAGAGTAGTGGTATAGACTTACACTTAGTGCAACTCAATTTTAAGTCACTCCTAGGCATAGCTGCTTATGAATACTTATTGATTTCTGAGCTACTCCCCCGCACCAATACCGGAATGGTGAAAGCTGGATGGTTGCAGCGTTATGCTCATATCACTGAAGGAGGTTGGTGGTGTTCGGGGTTAGACCCTTTGAATAATTGGCAAATGATGGAATGGGGATGCTTTAAGCCAAACCAACCCCGACAGAATCACAATGGTAAGTCCATCAAATACGAGCATCCCCCCAGCACGCCAACGCGGGTATTTTGTTTGCGGGTAACGCTGCAAGTGTGGCAGCAAGTCGCTGGACGTTACAATCTGGTCATGCCTGACAATATCACCATTACTGCTGATGGTGAAGCTATAGGCTTTTGGCAATGGGTGATACAACAGAACATTCCTCTCATTCTCTGCGAGGGCGTGAAGAAAGCAGCCACACTCTTGACACAAGGATATGCAGCTATTGCTATTCCCGGAATTACCAGTGGTTATCGGGTTGTCAAAGACGAATTTGGCAAAATTACCCATCGTCAGCTGATTCCTGACTTAGCAGCATTTGCAATTACAAAGCGTAACTTTTATATTTGCTTTGATTTTGAAACTCAATCTAAAACAATTGCTGCTGTAAATAATGCTATTTCTCAACTTGGTTGTTTATTCCAGCAAGAAAAATGCAATGTTAAAGTCATTGAACTTCCAGGAATAGAAAAAGGGGTTGATGAGTTTATCATTGCTAAAGGTGTAAGTAGTTTTGAGAAAGTATATCGTCAAAGTGTTGATTTAGAAATTTATCTTGCTCAAACCAAACCCCACACTGAGTTAACTATTCCTGCTGCTCTCACCTTGAATCGCCCTTATATAGGTGAAATCCCTTTCCCCACCTCTGGATTAGTAGGAGTCAAATCAGCAAAAGGAACGGGTAAAACTACAGCACTGCAAGCCGTTGTTCAGCAAGCAAAAAGCCGAAATCAACCCGTTTTATTAATTACTCACAGAATCTTACTAGGACGATTTTTGTGTGAAAAAATTGGTATTCAATGGGGAATAGATAAAAATTCCAAATTCCTAATTTCTAACTCCTGTACAGACGCGATTAATTGCGTCTGTACTCCTTTAAAATCTTTTGGATTGTGTGTTGATTCTATTTGGAAACTTAACCCCGAAAATTGGCGGGGAGCAATAGTAATTTTGGATGAAGTAGAGCAATCTTTGTGGCATTTATTAAATAGTAATACTTGTAAAGATAAGCGGATAAAAATATTAAAATTATTTCAGCAACTAATTTCCACGATTTTAACAACTGGGGGGTTAGTAATTGCCCAGGACGCTGATTTATCAGATGTGTCACTTGAATATTTACAGGGATTGGCAGGAATTAAATTAACACCTTGGGTAGTTATTAATCAGTGGAAACCTCAGCATGGGTGGGACATAACTTTTTATGATTCGCCAAACCCAACACCGTTAATTCACCAACTGGAATTAGATTTACTTGCTGGACGTAAATGTTACGTTACTACCGATAGTCGCGCTGGGCGTTACAGTTGTGAAACAATTGAACGTTATCTGAAAGAGCGGTTACAAAAATTCCGACGGCAATTTCCCAAAACTTTGGTAGTTAGTAGCCACACTACAAACACACCTGGCCACGCAGCAGTCGATTTTATCGCAGCTATAAATCAAAAAATCTCTGAATATGATGGTGTTTTTGTTACCCCTAGCCTTGGTACAGGAATTAGTATTGATGTCCAACATTTCGACCGAGTTTATGGCATTTTTCAAGGGGTAATTCCTGACTCGGAAGCAAGACAAGCATTAGCGAGAGTGCGGGATGATGTGCCGCGTGTTGTCTGGTGCGCAAAACGAGGTATTGGCTTAATTGGTAGTGGGAGTACAAATTATCGCTTGCTATCTGATTGGTATCAAGAAAACCAAAAAGAAAACTTAGCTTTGCTTAGTCCCCTACATAAAATAGATGTGGATTTACCTTTAGTTCATGATCCGGTTCATTTGCGAACTTGGGCCAAGTTATCTGCACGGGTAAATGCTTCTATCCGCCTCTACCGTCAATCGATGCAAGACGGTTTGATTGCTGATGGGCATCAAATTCAGATGCGGAGTAATGCTGTTCACAATAATATTATTCGAGATTTACGTCTGGCTTTTTTGGCAACTGATGCTGATGATTTGGCTACCCGGAAAAGATTAATTTTAGAAATTGTCAAAGTTCAAAAAGATTGGGTACAAAGCCGTCAAAAAGCTAAAGAAATTAAACGCAAGATTAAAGATATTAAGCAGCAAAATCAACTATCGGTAGCAACTGCTGTAGCTAATGCTAAAGATATTGATTATGTAGAATATGAGCAGCTATTAGTGAAGCATTCACTGACCGATGGAGAACGCAACCAAATCAATAAATATGTTCTCAGACAACGGTACGGTGTAAAAGTTACTCCTTGGCTGAAATTGCAGGATGATTACGGATATTATCGTCAACTATTAATTCATTATTATCTAACTCACGAAAGCGAGTATTTTCATATCAGAGACCAGCAAGAATGGCATCAGCAACTGTCTTGGGGTGAAGGGAAAGTTTTTCTACCAGATTTAAAAACTTACACGCTCAAAGTTGAGGCGATGAGAGCCTTAGGAATGCTTCAGTTTCTCGAAGCAGAACGAGAATTTACCGAGAGTAATCCAGATTTGATATTGCTTAAAAATATTGTTTTTCAACATAGTAAGCATATTAAAAGAGCGCTTGGTATTAACTTAATTGGGGAGAAAGAGCAGGTTTCAGCAATAAAAATACTCAGCCGACTGTTAAATTTGTTAGGCTTGAAACTAAAGCGGATAAATGAGGTTTATCAAATCGACCTAGAAACGCTTTATGATGGGAGGGAGAGAATATTTGCAGTTTGGCATCAACGGGATGAGTTGATGTTGGCTCATGTTAAGAGTTTTGGCTATGAGTTGCCTGATTATTCTTCAGACTGGAAGCTTGAAATTATTGAAACCAAGGCTTATGCCGCAGTAGTAAATACTCTGTACCCTAATATTTAGTGGTGATGCTGTTATGCTTCTCAAACAATACGCTTGGGTTAAGGTTTGATCCTCTCTAACCCTCGTTAAAAAGGAGGGAATTAGAGCAAGCTTTTTTAAGGACGGGTGGGTGATCTTCCGCAATACTTCTTTGTTAGCGCAATTAGTCGTTGCAAATCCCCCCAATCTCCCGATAAATTGGGAAGCTATTTCCCCGTTCACCCCCTTTTTAAGAGGGTCACCGTAGGCGGGAGGAGCTGAATCTAGCATCCGCCTTACCATTAATCATGCAATTATTCCAATTTCTACTTTGCCTTCACCCGCGCCTGCTTCACCATCGTAATTAGAGTTTGATGGGCATCTTCCGCATCTGCTAAAACATGATCAAACTGAATGCGAACTGGCACAGTTTCCCCATTAACTTGCGCTGTTAAATCCATACCTTGTGCATCAATTAACAGCATTTGTGCTGCGCTCACATCTGTTATATGGCCAAAAGCCTTAGCATAAAGAACTATGGCATCAGCATGATCATCATTCATATGCTTGCAGATGCGCGAACTAATATCAGCAGAAAAATCTTTAGACATTGGGAGATTAAAAATAAGCAATACAGTAACAGCTTAAATTTTAAGCTAACAACGTGAATGAAATTTACTGATTTTCTTTCTTAACACTCAAAACTAGACATTCTACCCCATTGCGCTCATAAATTAATTTTTTATAGGGGAATAATTAAATTAAAATAAAACTTATTCAGTATTTTTACCTTTCATTACGGAAACCAGACAGCTTAAACTGTAGCAGAAGTATTAGCCAAAACTATTGAAGCTAAGAGAAAATGAGCGAAATTAGCCCCAGACGAATTGTAATTGGGGATGTGCATGGTCACTATGAAGGTTTGATGACATTGTTGGAGGCGATCGCCCCCACCTCAGACGATCAAGTCTATTTTCTGGGAGACTTAATTGATCGCGGTCCTCATAGCGCACAAGTAGTTAATTTTGTCAAGCGAAACAACTACCCATGTTTGCTGGGAAATCATGAGCAGATGTTATTAAACATTCTGACCAATGAAAGAACCTCCTCCCCGACGATGCAAGCATGGTTGTACAGTGGAGGGCAAGCGACAGTAGCCAGTTACCACGAGGCTCCAATTCCTGACGACCATCTGGATTGGTTCAAGAGTTTGCCTACATATCTCGACTTGGGGGATATTTGGTTAGCTCATGCTGGTATTGACCCTTCCAAGTCAGTGGCGGAACAAACTGCCGAGCAGCTGTGTTGGATACGAGAGGAATTTCATAGTATTGAAAAACCCTACTTCCCAGATAAGCAAATTATCATCGGTCACACTATTACTTTTACTCTGCCAGGTGTTTCTCCTGGTAAACTGGCACAAGGACAGGGATGGCTAGACATAGATACTGGTGCTTATCATCCCCGGAGTGGCTGGTTGACTGGACTGGATGTCACAAATAACTTGGTTTATCAAGTTAATATTTTTAAAGACTATCTTCGTGCCCTGCCCTTAGAAGATGTAGTGATCCGAATTGATCCAGCCAAAGTGAAAGTTGATCGCCGCAATAAGAATTGAGCAATATTTGAGATTAGGGGGATGAGGGAGACAAAAAGAGAAGTCTGAGCTAAGGCTTGCTTAGATCAGAACTTTGGAGGGACGACAAGGGAAATAACCAATACTTCGGCTTCTCTACGAGACGCTACGCGTAGCTTGCTTCTGCGGAGGGGTACGCTCAGTACAAGTGCCCAATGCCCTCAAGACCTCGTTAATTGTCGAATATTAGCTTTATAACTAGCTTTATCCAAGCCATAATTTCCATTACTAGGTTGAGAGTTAATTGCACTTCTGAGGGCATCAATGCGATCGCTGGTTCCGGGGTGCGTGCTCAAAAATGTCGGAGCAGAACCGCCCTTTTTCAGCAGCTTTTGCATAAAGGAAACCATTGCAGACTGAGCATAACCAGTCCGTGTCAAAGTTCGTAGTCCTCTTTGATCAGCCTCAAATTCATTTTTACGACTGCGTGGCAAGTCTCGCGCTAACTGTACACCAATTTGCACCGCCGTACTCCGATCTAAGCCAGCAGCTGTTAATAGGCCACCTTCGAGCGCTTTTTGCTGCATCTGTTTGACTACGTGTTTCCCGCCAATGTGACCAATCTCATGGGCGAGTACACTTGCTAGTTGCGCTTCATTGTCTGCGGTTTTCAGCAAACCCGTGTGGACATATACATAGCCGCCCAAGGTAGCAAAAGCATTAATACTGTCATCCTGAACTACTTGGAAGGTATAGGGGAGATCGGGGCGATCGCTATTAACTGCTAAACGCCTACCAACTTGTTCCACATAACGATTAACTTCGGGATTGCGGTAAAGCCGGACTTGACTGCCGACTAATTCCTGATTAATCTGCTTACCAAGATCAACTTCTTGGTTAGGGGATATATTAGAAAGCTGAAATGCCTGAACTCCTTGGAGTAGAAGAGGCAAGAAGTCTAAAGTTCTTCCAGGCAAGGGTGTACTCAGGCACAGACTCAGGGCAACTACCACTGAAATTAAAGGATAAAACCAACGACGCCGCCCCACACGGTAATTTGCGACAAAACCTTTCCAATTCAACATAATCTGTACTAAAGATAATTTTCGGAGAACATAAAATGATCAGACAAATTATGAGACGGTTTGAGATCATCTAAGTTGCATTCTTAACTCAAGACCAAAGGGGTTGTTATACAGCCAAGGCTTACGCAAATCTCCCAAATTGTGGGGGTCTAGGGATTCCCTCTAGGGATAGGCTTAAACACTAGATTTTTCCTTCTGGGTACGTCAGTCCTAACAGGCAAAAGTTTGAGAGTCATCTGTCGCCACTCCAAACTTACGAACTCGTGATAAACTGTCGCATAACCGCAACCCCTGGATGCTTTGAGTTATTATCAAATAGGGAAAATTGCCGTTACCATCGAAAACCTTCTTGCTACAATCAATTACTTCGTTATTACCTCGGAAAATTTTTTATGGCTATTTTAGATTCAAAAGGTCGTTTGTTTGGCAAAATCAACCTCCTAGATTTAGGTGCTGGGCTGGTAACTCTGCTAGTTATATTTGTCATCTCGTCTAGCCTCTTGTCTAGCTTGGGTGTTGCCCAAGTCGGTGAGAAAATAGTACCCATAGAAGTAGACTTAGTAGTTCGTGGTTTGAATGTACGTGATCCAGAGCAATTATTTAACAACGGCTTAAAAAAAGGCGGAAAAACTAATGTAATTATCCGCAATCAACCCTACGGTGAAATTGAGATTAAATCGATTCAACAGCTACCTAGAACAGTCAATGTTTTCCAACCTGATGGCACCGTTAAAGAATTGGCAGATCCCAAGACCAACAATTTTAGTACAGATCTGATTTTGACCTTAGAAGGTAAAGCTCAACGCACTGAAAGCGGACTAGTTCTAGGTAGTAGTAAAGTAAAAATTGGTATGCCATTTGAGTTAGAAGGCTTTAACTACAACTTCAATGCAACTGTTATTGATATCAGATTCGAGAAATAGCATTCACATTTTCTTTAATATATTTCCCCGTCTCTGACTGGAGAAGCAACTAGTACACTGTGGCGTCTGTTTGCCTACCTTTAACAAGGGGATTTTGCCCCTTGTCTGGCTACTTAGCAGCTTTCGCTTCAAACATTAAATATGTCCCTTCTAACCCTTCTACAATTGTACGTGTATTAGCAATCATCATTTTCTGATAAGTGTCCGCCTCGCTTCCTGGTTCACCAAGTCCCTCAGCATACAACTTCCGGCGAGAAATTTTCACTTCCGCTTCTTTAGCTACAGATTGAAGAAAATTAGGGTTAATTGCCGCGTCCGTAAAAATTGTTGACACTTTAGCCTGTTTAATATTTGTCACCAAATTTTTCACTTGTGCAGCCGTCAGGTTTTTGTCAGTATTAATACCTTGTAATCCCCCTGCTGATAAAATACCGTATGCTTTGGCGTAATAACCCAGTGCATCAGAGGTTGTAACTAACTTGCGTTCTTTGGTAGGAATACTGGCAATTCTTGACTTAATCCAGCTATCTAGTTGAGCGAGTTCATTGATAGTTTTTTTGGTATTGCTGGTATAAACCTCTGTATTACTAGATTCTAATTTTCTCAGGTTACTATTAATTACCTTCACCATTCTGATAGCATTTTTGGTATTGTGCCAAAGATGAGGATCAGTTACAATCTTACCGCCTGCCTGAAATTTTTGTGGTTTAGGCACTGCCAGTTGACCGACGGCTATTTTCGGTGCAGTGTTTTTAGTCGCTTTAATTAATTTGATTAGATTTGGTTCAAAATTGTAACCAGTATAAAGAATAAGATTAGCTTGCTCAATGGCTTTACGATCTTCCGGTTTTGGTTTATAAAATTGGGGGTTGGCTGTAGGGGAAATTAAGCAAGTAAGGTTAACTGTATTCCCGGCAACCTGTCTGGTTAAGTCACACAGTACGCTTGTAGTCGCTACGACTTGTGGAAGATTCTCATTTACCTGGGTGGTAGTCTGAGTAAATGCGGTTCTTGCAGCTTGATTTCCACACCCAACAAATCCAATCGTCAAGGCAACAAGAATAGCTCGGAAGGAATTAGTTGATGGTAATTTTTTTGACATCCTTAACTCCTACTGGATGTATTGAAAAAATAATCATTATCAGTAACAGATTAGTGAAATACCAGGGGGAAGCCTTCAACAAGGAAGAGGTTAAAGGTTGAGAGAGACGGGTAAGCCTTTGGCTGGGAAAATTGTAAAAGTTAAAAGGAGAGGAATCAATAGACTTTCTCCTTTCCACTTTCCCCTTCCCCAGTCCACATCCAGCAATTTTTACTTAGTGAACCACTAGTACCGCAAGGCAGAAGTCACTCAAAAGTCAAGGTTTCGGCTTCTGTACCAGACGCTGCACGAACACTCAGCCTTGACCCTGAGCGCAGTCGTAAAGCCTGCGGCATAGCTTCGCTTAAGGCGCAGCCTCTCGTAGAGAAGGGTCAAAAGTCAACGAAGAGGCTCTTGGATGGGGGCTCAAAGCTTGGGCAAATCACCCTGACTCATGCTGTGAAGCTGCATCAGAACATGGGTCTGAGTCCCCTACTTCACGTCGCGTGGTTTTCGTGGCTGTGGGGTCGAATCCCAATTTTGTTCTGTCCCCCTTGCTCCCTGCTCCCTGCTCCCTGCTCCCTTGCCTCTTTTTCAAAAGAATTATATTCCTTGCTCTTGCGCCATTTTGTAGACGCAGAGCGGCTTCCCGGAGGGTATGGTAGGTTTATTTACGCGCCCGCTGTACTAGTGGGGTTTTTGCAGGCAAAATGTTAGCTAACTTTACGCGACAGACTGGAAAACTGGTAGATGTAAGAGCACAATAATAAAGGCGATACTGGGGAGCCTTCGGTAAGGAGTGTAGTGTAGTTATCTCACTGTCTGTTGAAGGGGCTATGCCATTGTGTTTACATGCCACAAAGGTCGCAAATTGACTAGAATTATCAGGTTTAGAAGTGGAACGTAGTAATGCTGGGGCTTATTGAGCATACGGATTGATTTCGCAAACCGATTCGTGAATCTAAGGCAATTGTAGCTGTGGTTTTGCCAGGTGTGGGCATATGGTTGTTACAAAATTGGCGAATTGGCGATTTTTTAGCTATCAGCCTTTGTTAGACTAATTTTCACCTCTTAAAATCTTTCAATAGCGCTCAGAGGATCATCTAACTGCTCTTTATTACCATAATCCCGGCTATACTTTATGCCATAATTTTTATCCTTTAGTTTCTTCATCATTAAATAAGAGCCAACTCAAGTATATTGAACAATTCTTCAAAGGTAATATTGGTGAAGATAAACAATGGTAATTTTAGTCATCCTCGTTAACACCCTGATTTCGCTGATACTACTCTATGTGGCTTGGCGGGTGTGGCAACTCAAGCAGCAGCTAGTATACATAGCAGATAGGTTAACCGTCTATGAAAGTTGTACCCATGCAGCACTGAATAAAGCACCCGAAAATATTTATCTCAGCCAGGAGAATATTTATAACTTACGGCAGAAAAATCAAGCGCTACAAATGCAAATCCAACAAGTGCGGCAAATTATCAGTCTACTTTTGCTAGGACAGCAAATCTGGCAGCGTTATTTTCGCAAGCTAGAGTTAACATCTGGGAAAAGAACTTTTGCAAAATGAGTTATGTCAAGATCACATGAACATTTATAATTAGGGCTGATGCGAAAAAACCGGGATGTGGTGACACAATAGAGAAGTTTAAACGCCGATTTGGGACTTAGAAGCTCACCACAGGGCTGATCGCAGGCATAAAAACTTTGACAGACAGGGGGAGTTTTTAATTATAAGTAATTAATAGTTTTGATATTTAATGAATAAAAGCAACATTTCTGGCTGATATTTTGTCACATAGATTAACTGGATAAAATCGATGGAATCTTACAAGGAGAGAAAACCCACCTAAAATGGGTGTAAGGAGAGAAACAATAAGATGTCTAATAACCGTTCTGGAGTATTTATTGGCGGTTTTATGCTGGGAGCTACCATCGGTGCTTTGACCGGTTTGCTCGTGGCTCCACGCACAGGGCGCGAAACGCGTAAAATTTTGAAAAAATCTGCTAATGCTATCCCAGAATTGGCAGAAGATTTATCAACGAGTGTGCAAATCCAGGCAGATCATCTCTCTGCCAGCGCACTGCGAAACTGGGATGAGACTTTAGATAGATTACGGGAAGCGATCGCAGCAGGTGTAGATGCCAGTCAGCGGGAAAGCCAAATTTTAAAGCGGCAAACATCTGTTGAAGACTCCGATTCTCTTCCCCAGCCATTAGAACGCTCATCAATGACAAACCGTGATTGACCCCCTGTTTTGGTTGGGACTTTCCTTGCTCTTAGTCGCCACAAGTTTGACTGCGGTTTTAGTGGCGGCAATACCGGCTTTGCAGGAGTTAGCACGCGCTGCTCGCAGTGCAGAAAAGCTATTTGATACACTTTCACGGGACTTACCGCCCACTCTAGAAGCTATCCGCGTGACTGGTTTGGAAATCACTGACTTAACTGAGGATGTAGGTGAAGGTGTAAAAAGTGCCAGTCAAGTCGTAAAGCAAGTTGATCAAAGCCTTGATAGTGCAAGAATTCAGGCTCAAAATCTGCAAGTAGGTACACGCAGCATCTTTGTTGGTGCGAAAGCTGCTTGGAGAAACTTCACGCGCCAAAAACCCGCCAGGCGAACAGGCGATCGCTTCCCAAGCAATGAAAAACCCCCACTAACGTTGCGAGAACGAGAAGTGCTTAGGCAAGAAAATCGCCGGATAAAAACAGAAGTATACCGCGCTAATGACGGTTACAACGACGCCGCTAACTGGGAAACCAATTTTGATGATGAAGATTGACTAAAAAAGGGCATGGGGCATTGGTTGTTTCTCTCTATCTCCTCCACTCCCCAATCCTTAATACCCAAAAACGCTTTGCTTTGATCCCTTAGATTAGAGTAAAGTAAACAAGTGTAAAGAAGTATCATTTTTCCCATACTCTTTTAAAACAACTTGTTTACTTTTACCGTTGATATTTGTATAAAAACGTCCATGCAATCTTGTTTTTGGCGACGAATTCTGTTATCTATCGCAGTATTTTTCCTGGCTGGGTCAATTTGGGTCATGCATTCTCCCCCAGCACTGGCTTATGACAATCCTGAGTTACTCCCTGACACCTTTACTCCAGTTGTAGACTTAGCTAAATCTCTGCCTGTGCTGCAAGAAGAAAAGCTTGTCAAAGATTTAGATCAGTTTGAAGCCGATACAGGCTGGAAACTGCGAGTATTGACCCAGTATGACCGCACCCCAGGTCGGGCAGTCATAAAATATTGGGGTTTGGATGACAAAAGCATTCTACTAGTTGCCGATTCTCGTGGCGGTAACATACTCAGTTTTAGCGTCGGCGATGCTGTTTATGAACTTTTACCCCGGACTTTTTGGATAGAACTGCAAACCCGCTTCGGTAATTTGTACTTTGTCCGCGAACAAGGCGAAGACCAAGCCATTCTGCAAGCCTTAGAATCGGTTAAAGGCTGTTTACTCAAGGGTGGTTGCAATGTTGTCCCCGGACTGCCACGAGAGCAGTGGATTCTCACCTTGATTACCTCAGTTATTGGTGGGGTGATTTGTGGATTTGCAGCTCAACCCCGCGAGAAAGGACAAGTTTTCGCTTGGCAGTGGGCTTTAATTTTCTCACCTTTGTGGGGAATCTTGTTTATTGCTTTTGGCATTGGGCCAGTGGTGACACGTACAAGCGACTGGTTACCTCTAGTTCGGAATATCTCTGGGTTTCTCATTGGCGTCTTGGTTGCCTACTTATCTCCTATTTTCAGTCGGGCTTCTTCTAGTAATGAGTTATGAGTTTTTAATTAACTTATAACTCCTAACTCCTAACTCTCTGAAGCTGATAAGCTGAAAGCTAATATTTGAGAAGCTCAACAAAAATGGAATGGCATGTAACTGATGCTCAAAGTTTAGCAATTATTGATAGTGAAATTGACACTCATGTCTTTTCACCCGCAGAGTATGAGATTGTGCGTCGGGTAATATACTTTACAGCTGACTTTGAGTATAAGTCTTTGATTCGTTTCTCTGAGCGTGCCTTGCAATCTGGAGCAGCAGCACTAGCTGCGCGGACCACGATTGTGGTAGATGTACCGATGGTACAAGTAGGTATTGCTTACGAGATTCAAAATACCTTTGCCAATCCGGTGTATTGCAGTATGGAAGCTCTGACACGCCCTCAAAAAGAAAAAACTCGTGCAGCATGGGGAATAGAAACCTTAGCAAAGCGTTATCCAGAGGGTATTTTTGTGGTGGGTCAAGCGCAAACAGCACTAACAGCACTGGTGGATTTAATTGAAGCTGAGGAAATTAGACCTGCTTTGATAATTGCAACTCCAGTGGGATTTGTAAATGTTGATGAAGCCAAGGGGCGCTTACAAGACTCTCTAGTGCCTCACATTACAATTGATAGCCGCAAAGGTAATGCAGTTGTAGCAGCTGCGATCGTTGATGGATTGGTAGACTTGGCTTGGCAAGCTTATGGACAAGATGGAAATCAGGGGAGTTAGGAAAGTCGGCTTTATCATAACCCTTTATGCCAAATAGCATTTAAAAGTACTGAATATCCTGATATTATCTTTTTGTTAAGTAGTGCCTATAAAGGAGCCTTTTATTGTGGTAAATCGAGGTTTCAGGTTAAGCGCATATCTTGCAATTCCCGTGGTATTAGGTCTTTTGGCTGCGCGAGAAAGGATAAAAGTATATTTAGTTGAAAACGTCCCTCAGCTATCCACTAACAAACAAATGATGCTATCCAGCCGCGAGGTAATCAGCACTAATGTGACTCCGAAAACATATTATGTTAGTGGTTCTGGAAACAACAACAATAGCGGAGTTTCTTCCTCATCCGCTTTTAGGACAATTCAAAAGGCGGCAAATCTTACCAAGCCTGGGGACACAGTACTCATTATGAACGGAGTATACACGAATGCAAACCCGACTGGGGAAGTAGTATCAATTACTCGCTCTGGAACTGCAAAAGCATGGATTAAGTTTAAAGCCTATCCTGGCCATTCCCCAAAACTTCAGCACAATGGATGGAATGGAATTTTGATTAGCAAGGGGGCTTCATATATTGAGATAAACGGACTTGAGGTAATAGGGAACAATGCCAATGTAAGCCTTGATTATGCGATGAGTCAGAAGACTAACAAACAAAACCCACTGACGAATGGAAACTGCATCAATATTGATGGACGAAAAAATGGCCATGTTCATCACATTCGTATTCTGAACAACAAAGTCCATGACTGTGGAGGAGTAGGCATTGCAGCGATTGAATCGGACTATGTGACAGTAGATAATAACGTGGTGTTTAATAATGCCTGGTACAGCGTTTATGGTTGCAGTGGTATTTCGATGTTGAGCAATTGGAATTATGACACCAAGCGTAGATACAAGATGTTCGTAACCAACAACAAGACTTACAACAATCGCATGTATATCCCTTGGATTGCAGTTGGAAAAATTACAGATGGTAATGGTATTATTATTGATAGTTCAAGAAATGATCATAATAACTCCAAATTGGATGCATACAAAGGTTACACTTTAGTTAAAAATAATCTTACGTTTAATAATGGTGGTTCTGGTATTCATACATTTTTAAGTGATCATGTTGATATTGTAAATAATACAGCTGTTTTAAATAATCAGAGTCCAGAAATTAATGATGGGCAAATATTTGCTAACGTATCATCTGATGTCAGAATTTTAAGGAACATTCTCTATGCATTTCCCGACAAGGATATTAACAGTAACAATAGAAACAAACATGTTATTTATGATTATAATATATACCTGAATAGCTCTAAGGTAAGTATTAAAGGGCCTCACGATATTGTTGCAGACTCAGAGTTTTTAAGGAAGTATCCCACTCTAGAAAAAATATCTCGTAATTGGAAATCGCAGCTAGATCAACAAAATCTGCCAACACGGACTTATGTAGAGCCTAAATCGGCAGGTTTTGCTTGTGGGCAAGTGACCTATCGTTTGAAAGGGAAACTCATCAAAGTGGGATGCTCCCGTTAGCAAAAAGGCAGGAGGTACAGGGCAAAAAAGATTTATCCCGAATTCAAATGCCCCAACCTCCTAGCGACCATCGGGAAGCCTTGCGATTAAGAGCAAACTACCAAAATATCTGCAATAGGCGGCTCGTAATTAGTCTAGGTCTGTTCCTTGCACGTTTTTAAAAAAGAAGCCTATATTGACTACCTGCTGCTGCCCGCTTCACTTCTTCAATCCTCTACTCTACGACGCCGCCGCGGCTTTTGTTGCTGGTTTTCACGCAAGCGGCGACCGATTTCGTTAAAAAAATCCCGCCGCAGATAAGGATAATCGCTGATCCATAGGTCACGATTGGGAAAGTATATATCGCTGAATTCTTCAATACTGCTCAAATCTGGGCGATTTGACATCACTACCATTTCTGCAATTTGGCCGCGAGTAATAACTTTGTGGGCAGAACGTAATGGTGCTACAAACTCAATGCTAAATCCTGTATCATCACCCACCTCTAAGTTAATCTGTTTTTCTCGGTTTTCTACAATTACCAATTCGCCTTTGTTGTTGACTGTTTCGGTTTTACCCATCAACTGGTCTGTTATCCACCAATCTAGCACTCGACCACGGAAAAAGCCGCCATACTTATAACGGCGGCATTGCAAATTCCGCATACTTGCTTGAAACACTGGATACCACAGCCAAAAAAAAGCGCTAACTACCCCCAGCACAAATACTATTGAAGCAAACTCAAGCTTGAAAACGAATGTCACAAGCAAAATAACAACTACAGCAACTACAGAAATTAACAGCCGTTGCAAAAAATTTGAGAACTTCCCCCAGTAGTACTTATACTGCAAACCAGTGGCAATTAGGGGGACAACTTGTTCAAATTTCTGGCGAGTCAGTGGTAGTAACATGAGTACTGAGTGATGAATGCTGAGTAGTGTGTTTAAAGTTTAAAGTATCTTTTCTAATCCATATACTAACGACTTTAGCGCTAAGACTTTGCGAATCGCTATTAGCACTCCTGGCATATAACAAGCGCGATCGCTCGTATCATGTCGTAAAGTATAAATCTGTCCTGCTGCGCCAAAAATAACTTCCTGATGGGCAATCAATCCCGGTAAACGCACGCTATGAATTCTAATCCCTTCATCTGCTATACTGCCCCTAGCTCCTGATAATTTCTCCGTTTCTTTTACAAGAGCAGGGTTAAAAGTTTTACCCAATTCTCCTAATAACTGCGCCGTTTGAATGGCAGTACCACTGGGAGCATCAGCTTTTTGGTTGTGATGCAGTTCAATAATTTCCACATGGTCAAAATATTTGGAGGCTGCGACTGCGGCTTGTTGCAACAGTACCATACCAATGGAGAAGTTAGGAATAATTAGACAACCAGTGCTAGCTTTGTCAGCAAAGTCTGCCAAGTCTTGAATTTGTTCTGGACTTAACCCAGTAGTGCCGACTACAGGACGAATACCGTAGGCGATCGCACTACGAATATTGTCATAAACTGAATCAGGATGGGTAAAGTCTACAATCACCCCTGGAGGAGAGTGTCTGTCGCCAGCCACATACCCCAACATCGGTTCTAATTGATTGGTAATTGGCACTTCTAGGGGTTCGGTTAAACCTGCCAACTCTCCAGCGTCTTTATCTTGATGTTCCAAACTGTGGTCAATTGCACCCACTAGGTTTAAGTCAGGTGCTTGCGCCACCACCTTAATCACCTCACGGCCCATTTTACCAGCAGCACCGTTGACAATAACTGGGATAGGAGCTTGATTAGTCATATGTCGAGAAATACTTTTTGAGCCAACAAAGGAATTGTAAAGACTTTGGTGATCTAGTAGCTAGCTTTTCAAATCTCTGGCTTATTCCGACTACCCTGATTTATGCAGCTAATCGCTCAGTTTTTCTACCTCTAAAGCACATCGGTACTCTTTTTTATCCCATTATCTTAGCCAGTAAACCATTTTATCTTCTTTACTTCACTTACCACACCTCCAAAAATAATCCCATACAGTCCGTGATAAGTAGCTTTTTTAAAAGGCATTAGTATTTTTTTGTCAAGTACAGTTGACTATTTGTAAAAGCTTTAGACATTAATTCTGCGGGCATGATTATAGGCAATCTAAGCTAAATAAAAACCAGCAGTTTGAGTTCATACATAGATGGCGTTTCTGATGCTTTATATCGGCTGCGGCTTGGCTATAGAAAAAGCCAGCAAAAAAGAAACTACCCGCCTCAATATGGCTAACTCTAGCGATCGCTCCCCATCTATCCCCAGTCCCCAACTGCATCCTTCTCGTAGCAATCACTAATCTTAGTTTAATTTCTTTTCTACAGGGGACAGAATTGGTATGCCCGAATTCCATTATTTGCTGCGTGTATTAGCTTTGCCAATTATATAACCGTAAAGTTGAGTTTCGCGTTCGGGGGTAATTAGTGGCTGTCGCTCTTTTGTCGCCCAAATTAAGATGATAGTAAAGTCGCCACAGAGCCATATACGTACTGTTTATGATGGAATTTACTGCCTTTAGTATTCCCACAATGATTAAAAATCTTCTAGTCAGCTTGATCTGACTTAAGCTATTAGCCTTGGAATTCATTCCGAGGCGGGTAAGTGATGTCTATGACAAGCTACGCTTACGCATTTCACACCGCTTCATCAGTAAGGCGATACACCAGTAAGTATCTGCTGATATTTGGGCATCATCTAATGTGTCATCCGAAGCGTCCCGGTTGGTGGGAGAATAAAAACGAGAAATGATCCAAGCCTGGTGTTGTCTCCAGCCCAAAGGAATCTGTAGAAATGTGGAAACGAATTGTATTAATTTTGCTATTGGTGTTGAGCTTCAGCCTGAGTAATTCTGGTGTAGCGGTTGCGGCTGGACTCAAAAGCTTTGTAGACACTAGTGATGGCTATCAGTTTTTATATCCTAACGGCTGGTTGCAAGTTAAAGTTGCCAACGGGCCAGATGTGGTTTTCCACGATTTGATTGAGGTGTCTGAAAATGTTTCGGTTGTGATTAGCCCAGTTCCCGAAGGCAAAACTTTGTCAGAATTGGGAACCCCTACAGAAGTAGGATATAAGTTAGGAAAAGCAGCTCTTGCGCCTCCGGACTCTGGTCGTTCAGCTGAATTAGTCAATGCCGCACAGCGAGAAGTAGACGGTAAAACATACTACCTTTTAGAGTATGAGGTCAAACTCCCCAATCAACAGGAACGGCACAACATCGCCAGCGTCGCTGTTAGCCGTGGTAAACTTTTTACCTTCAACGCCTCAATTCCTGAAAAACGCTGGCAGAGAGTTAAACGAATGATTGATCAGGTTGTCAATTCTTTTTCTGTCTATTAAAGGGAATGGGGAATAAAGGATAGGGAATAGGGATAGAGAAGAAACTTAATCACTAATACCCAATTACCAATTTTGTCAGAAATCTCATGAAAATTCCACCTTTTGTACTTGCCTCAGCTTCCCCAGCCCGACGCCGCTTGCTGCAAACTGTTGGTATTGAACCGATAGTTCGACCAAGTGACTTTGATGAGTCGCAAATTGAACTAAGTGAACCAGCACAATTGGTCAAAACTCTTGCCCAGTACAAGGCAGAAACTGTAGCCCCGCAGTTTGAATCAGCTTTGATTATGGGTTGTGATTCAGTTTTGTCCATTAATGGTGAAATTTACGGCAAACCAGCAGACATCTCTGAAGCGATCGCTCGTTGGCAGATAATGCAAGGTAACTTTGGCGACTTGTACACAGGTCATGCCTTAATTGACCTTGACCAAAACCGCACCTTAGTCAAGCCTAAAGTCACAAGAGTTTACTTTGCTCAAATGAGCGACAAGGCCATTCAAGCCTACGTTGCCACAGGTGAACCCCTCAAGTGTGCTGGTGCCTTTGCCATTGAAGGTTTTGGTAGTTTCTTCGTGGAAAAAATCGCAGGCTGTCACAGCAATGTAATTGGGCTTAGTTTACCCCTGTTACGGCACATGCTAGAGGAATTTGGATACGATGTTACTGATTTCTGGCAATAGTCTTTTGGCTTTTGTCCAAAGTGAATAACCAATGCCCAATGCCCAATGCCCAATGCCCAATACGCTACCACAGGTTGTAGACTGGCCACTAGATCGCATTCCCAACTAGAATATGTCATTTACTTCTATACCCTCGCTGCGTGAGCAACAACATCCCCTAATTCGTCAGCTAGCTGATTGTATTGAGGCAGCTTGGCATCAGCACCTAGATTTATCGCCCTACCATTTACCTGATGAGTTGGGGTATGTGGAAGGTAGATTAGAAGGCGAAAAACTGACGATTGAAAACCGCTGCTATCAAACGCCCCAGTTCCGGAAAATGCACTTGGAACTGGCGAAAATTGGAAATATGCTGGATATTTTGCACTGCGTCATGTTTCCCCGTCCAGAATACAACCTGCCGATGTTTGGTTGCGATTTAGTTGGGGGTAGAGGTCAAATTAGTGCAGCGATCGCAGACCTTTCTCCAATCCAGTTAGAGCGCACCTTACCAGAATCTTATACTTCTGCACTGACACAGCTAACAGTGCTTAACTTTTCCCAACCTCGTGAATTACCTGAATGGGGAAATATTTTTTCGGATTTTTGCATCTTTGTCCGCCCCAGTTCCACAGAAGAAGAAACAATGTTTCTGTTGCGTGTGCGAGAATTTTTAGACATTCATTGCAACCAAGCGATCGCCTCACATCCTGTTTCAATTGAACAAGTCACACAAAATCTTGCCGGACAACAAAACTACTGCACCAAACAGCAACAAAACGATAAAACCCGCCGCGTACTAGAAAAAGCTTTTGGCCCAGCTTGGGCAGAACATTACATGACTACAGTTCTATTTGATTTGCCAAATTAAACGTCCCCCTCATCCCTTTCATCTCCTTCCAGACTCACAGTTCACCATCTGTAGGCTCTGTTACGTTTTCGCGTAACGGATAAATGTAGAATTCATTCAACAAGAGTTTAATGGAGCCCCAAAACAGCAACAGGGAGAGTAGTAAGGTTTTTGAAGCGAATATTACAAAATGGTTTGTTGTCTTGGTAGGTGCAAGCAACTATAGACAGCTAACTCATTGACCACAAAGTTTAGGAAACTCTAATGTTAGGAATGTTCAAGTTGACCTTGAGCGTTCGCATAGCGTCTGTCTGCGACACGCTGCGCGAACGCAGAGAAGCCGTTGGCGCAGCCTCTCGTAGAGAAGGGTCAACAGATATTTTTTAGTTAGTTAATCATTGATTGACTTAAGGAAGACTAATTTTTGTAGCAAGATTGTATCAAGCATTGGCAACAGTCTATTTTTAATGTTTTTTTTCAATTTTGTGGCTAATTGTAGCCGGAATGAATGTAGCAGTACAATACCGCATCATACCAATTTGGGATTTTGTGTAGAGACGTGATATGTCGCGTCTTTACATCTAGATTCATACTGCTTGTGAATTCTGCTCACTCCCATTGCACTCATGTCTCAATAATACTCAGAGTTATTGAATAGCCAGCTACTATAGTGCTTCTGGGTTTCAATACAAACTTAACAAGAACAGTCCCAACCCTTGTAGCGTTGGAGATGTAAGTAAGCCTCAAAGCCTGTCCTTTAGGAAAGAAGGGAAGTGAGGTTAGTGTATTGCATACAAACGAGCGATGCCTACGGCGGGCTACGCCTACGCTATAGAAAACACCATTTTGCAAAACCATAGTGTTGAGCGTTCATCACACAATGGATTTTAAGCCATACCCAGCTTTAAACCACTGTTGTTTGTCCTAAACGGCTGGCTGTTAATTAAAAACCCTTTTATTTTTACTTCCATCAGCACAATTCAGGTAAACGGGCAACATACTATGTCAAGGGTGACTGAAAAGCCAAAACCAAGTGAGCAGCCACTTAATCATGAACAACCTAAGATTTGGTGGGGTATCGCTGTAGCTGTGCCACTAGTAATCGCCGCTGGAATACTAGGTACAGCCAAAATCGAGCAATTGAGAAAACTAACTACATCCGTACCCGTAATGCCATCTACCAATAGCATTAGTGCTGTAGGGCGTTTGGAACCGCGAGGCGAAGTTGTTAAATTGTCCGCCCCAGCTTCAGGATTAGCACCATCGTCACGAATTCAGCAACTTCTGGTGAGAGAGGGTGAACAGGTAAAGCGAGGTCAAATTGTGGCAATTTTGGACAACCGCGATACGCAAATAGCCGGACTAGAAGAGGCAAAAGCCAAAGTGCAAGAAGCCAGTGCGAATTTAGCACAAATCAGAGCCGGATCTCCAAGAGATATTCAAGCCCAAAGAGCAGTTATTGCTCGCCTACAAGCGCAGTTTGTTGGTGAAAGGGATGCTCAACAAGCGACGATCGCGCGGGTTGCAGCCCAGTTTAGTGGGGATAAACTCGTTCAACAAGCAACTGTAAATCGCCTAGAAGCTGAACTCAGTGGGCAAAGAGAAGCTCTTAGAGCAACGCTTACACGTATTAAAGCCCAACAGCGTAATGCCCAAGTTGATGCCGGACGCTATGATTTTTTATACCGAGAAGGTGCGATTTCTCAGCAAGAACGGGATAGTAGACGCTTGAGTGCAGTAACTTCTAATCAGCAGGTTGCCGAAAGCCAAGCTACACTAAAGCAGACATTGGCAACCCTACGACAGCAAGTTGCTGAGGCTAGAGCTAACCAAATACAAAATTCAGCAACTTTGCAACAGCAGCTAATCGAAGCCAAAGTTAACCGTGACAAAACTTTAGCAACTTTGCAAAGACAAATCGATGAAGAAAAGGCCAAACTGAGCAAAATTTTAGATGTTAGTCCTACCAATGTGCAAGTAGCACAAGCCCAAGTTAGTAATGCGATCGCAAATGTCAGAAAAGCCGAAGCAGAACTGAGGTTGAGCTACGTTCAAGCACCAATTGCCGGAGAGATTTTAAAGGTTTACACCAAGTCAGGCGAAGCCATAGGTGCAAATGGCATTGCTGAAATTGGACAAACCAGTCAAATGTTTGTGATTGCTGAAATCCCCGAAGACAGTATTGGTAAAGTGCGTATTGGTCAAAACGCCACTATCACCAGCGATAATGGAGCATTTAGCGACGAATTAAAGGGAATTGTCACTGAAATTGGCAGAAAAATTGGTAAAAAAGATGTGCTAAATACAGATCCAGCAGCAGATGTGGATGCCAGAGTCGTAGAAGTGAAAATTGCTCTGCCTCCAGAAGATAGCCAGAAAGTTTCTGGTTTAACTTACGCCAAAGTTGTTGTCGAAATTAATAACTAATTAAGTTATAGGTGAGCAGTAACACCAATTTCTGATTTGATATTTTGGATTGAAAATATTCTTAAATAGACTGCTTAATCAATTTCAAATATTCTCTAAATTTGATCGAGCGTCACCCGAATGGATTCAAGTAAAAATCTAAAATCTAAAATCTAAAATCTAAAATTGTTAACCATGCTTGGATGCCTAAAAAATGAATCAAAAAATACCTCTGTCGTGGCTACAACTGACAAGAGAAAAAACTCGCCTAGCTGTGGCTTTGGCAGGAATTGCTTTCGCTGATATTTTAATGTTTATGCAACTCGGCTTCCGGGATGCTCTGTATTATAGTAACGTTCGATTTCATAGCAGCTTGCAGGGCGATATTGTTTTAATAAATAGTCAATCTAGCGCTGTTCTGGCGATGAGGAGCTTTTCTCAAAGACGGTTATATAAAGCTTTAGAGTTACCCGCAGTCCAATCAGTACATCCGATATATTTGGATTATACAACCTGGAAAAATCCTGTAACAGGACGTCCTCGTAGTATCCTTGTTTTTGGAATGAACCCAGAAATTAACCTAGTTAACTTACCTGGAGTTCAGGAGAATTTAGATAAACTCAAACTGCCTGATGTAGTTTTATATGACCGTTCTTCTCGGCTTGAATATGGGCCAATTGCTGCTAATTATGAACAAGGAAAGACTGTAACAGCAGAAGTGCGAAGGCGGCGAATTAAAGTAGGGGGACTATTTACATTAGGTGCATCATTTGGCGCAGATGGGAATTTAATTACGAGTGATATTAACTTTATGCGGATATTTCCCAATCGTCAGCAAGGATTAATTGATATTGGGCTGATTAGATTAAAACCGGGAGCAGATACTAGACTGGTTACTCAAGAATTACGAAAGTATTTACCTAAAGAGGTAAATGTTTTAACTAAGCAAGAATTTATTGATTTTGAGCGGAATTATTGGGCTAATAGTACAGCTATTGGGTTTATTTTCACATTAGGAACTGTCATGGGTTTCATAGTAGGGACTGTGATTGTTTATCAAATCCTTTATACAGAAGTTGCAGATCACTTAGCTGAGTATGCCACTCTCAAGGCAATAGGTTATACACAAAACTATTTATTGACAGTCATTATTCAAGAGGCTTTTTTATTAGCAGTTTTAGGATATTTTCCTGGAATTATTTTTGCTTTATTTATGTATAATACCGCCAGAGGAGCAACGCTTTTACCAGTTTTTATGAGTTTTGATCGTGCCGTAATGGTGTTAATTTTGACTATAATTATGTGCTTTGTTTCTGGTGCGATCGCAGTCCGAAAATTGCGTTCTGCCGATCCAGCAGATATCTTTTAGTTAATTCAATATTAATTAAAAGATATTATTGATAATCATAGTTTATGATTAATAATTAAGAAATCTTAGTTTTTGACATTTACTACTGTTGCGTCTTGTAATTGCTAACTTATAGCTAAGAAATTTATGATGAAAGAACCTGTGATTGCCATTAAAAACCTCAATCATTACTATGGCAAAGGCGCATTAAAAAAACAGATATTATTTGATATCAACCTAGAAATTTATTCTGGTGAAATTATAATCATGACTGGGCCATCAGGTTCAGGTAAAACAACATTACTGAGCTTAATTGGTGGTTTGCGCTCTGTACAAGAGGGAAGTTTGAAATTTTTAGATGAAGAACTATTTGGCGTCAGTCAAAACAAACTGGTGCAGATGCGACGCAGCATTGGTTATATTTTCCAAGCTCACAATTTGCTAGGGTTCTTGACTGCGAAGCAAAATGTGCAAATGGCGGTAGAATTGAATAATAATATTTCTCAAACAGAAGCAGTGGCTAAATCAAAAGCCATGTTGGGGTCTGTTGGTCTAGAAAAACAAGTTGATTACTACCCAGACAATCTTTCTGGTGGACAAAAACAAAGAATTGCGATCGCCCGTGCTTTAGTAAATCGTCCCCCACTGGTACTAGCAGACGAACCAACAGCTGCATTAGACAAACAATCTGGACGCGACGTTGTAGAAATAATGCAGAGTCTGGCCAAAAATCAGGGAACTACTATCTTATTAGTGACACACGACAACCGGATTTTAGACATAGCTGATCGCATCGTAGAAATGGAAGATGGTCTTTTAACCCGTAATTCCCCCAATGCAGCTATTGGGTTATGATTCCAAAGTCAGAAATCACAACTAATAACTAAGCTGTGACGCAAACAAACATTACCTATAGGAATCTGCTTTGATTTTTGAACTTACTTGGCTTAACAGGCAATAAACAACAGGAAAGAAGGCTTTTTGAGTTGTACGGAGTTTTTTCAAAAATAAAACATGAGTCTTATAAATATAGGACTTAGGCAAGAACTCTCTGAAACTCTTATTTCTCCGTATCGCGCCAGTTGCTACCCTACGGGAACGCTAAGAGCGTAGCTTGCTTCCCCGGAGGGGTACAAGTCTTTTAACCGCAAGAGCGCACTGGCTTCTCTGCGGACTCTGCGGTTTGATTTTCCGTTACCTGTGCGTAAGTCCTGATTTACTCGTAATACCAATTCTCTGTGTCTCGTTAAGAGTCTCCGACTGGGAATGCCTATGGGAGGCTACAAGACTTACGGTAGCAGCCCAATGAAGAGCGTTTCCAGCTAGAGGCTGGAAACTAACTTGACACCCATAAGCATTGCTGTGCCCCTACCAACGTATTTGTATATATTATGAACAAAAGTTTTATCTTACATTTAATTACGTCTACCTACTTAAAGCCATAATTTACTGTCTAGCCGAATCTGATTGTTTCATTCCAGGTGGCTTTGGCTGAGTTGGGGTATTTGGTTGACGACTAGTGCGAAAAGTCACATTCACGCCTTCATTCGATTGCTCCAGCACCAGTAGAGGCGTAGGTTTAGCCTTTTGATCCCAATGCATGGTAGCAATCCTACCTTGAATTATTGGTTGCCAACTATCTTCGTCTTCTATAGGGCTTAGGTAAGTTTCTATACAGTCAATAATTTGACTAATAGTCGCAGAACTTGCTTGCGTCGGTAACTTCGTCAACCGGATTTGAATCCGAAACAGAACTCGTTTGGCAGAGTTTGCTGGACTACCAGTCTCATACTCTACATCAAAAATTTCATCTACTTGCCGTCCAGCGTTATTAGCAATTCCGACTGATCCAAGTTGTGCTTGATTTGGCCGCAGGGCTTGAGAAACTTTTTCTTTGATCTGAATCTTCACTTGATTAAGGATTGCAAAATGAAACACCTCCTCTGACATCCGCATTCGCAGATAATCCAGGTTAAAGTCCCGTGAGTTGACCAAATCGGGATTAGTTTCCATTTTGCGAATTGTTTCCAGCGCCAGCTTAAACTTTTTTTCTAGTTCTCGCGCGCGGAATTGTTCAAACTTAAGTTTTTTCTCCAGCTTATTTATCTGGAGCTTACTATACACAATCAAGGCAATCACCGCTAAAGCCAGTCCTCCACAGGTTATCACCAATAATGGTGGCATTTGAGGATTACTTGCTGGCACTTCCTGGGATGCCTTTTTAGTCTTTGTCCCGGAGGATTGGGCAAGAAACATCGAAGTGGGCATGGTTGGAAACTGAAAAACTTGACTCCTGATGTTTAGGATGCCCAAATCTTCAATGCCATCTTGCTGTATCATGAATATTTTTTACAGCTTTTTACAAACCGCATATGTCCAAACATTTGAGCCTCTCTGCCCTGTCTGAGGTTTCATCTACTGCTTTGAGCAATATTCGTCTGATTGCCACAGATATGGATGGCACTCTAACTAGACGAGGAAAATTTACTCCCGCACTGCTGCAAGCTTTAGAGGATTTAGCGGCAGCTGACATAAAAGTGCTGATTGTCACAGGACGTTCTGCTGGGTGGGTAAATGGATTGAATAGCTTGATGCCAGTGGCAGGTGCTATGGCAGAAAATGGTGGTTTATACTTTCCGCCTGGGAACCAGAAACCAGTAGTCTTAACACCCATTCCTGATTTAGCTAAACATCGCCAGCACTTGGCTACAACTTTTGAGAATTTACAAACTAAATTTCCCCAAATCCAAGAATCTATTGATAATCGCTTTCGCATTACCGACTGGACTTTTGATGTAGCTGGTTTGAGTCAAGATGAACTACAAACCCTAGATAATCTTTGTCAACAAATGGGCTGGGGATTTACCTATAGCAACGTCCAGTGTCACATTAAACCCCAAGGGCAAGATAAAGCTGTGGGATTTTTGCAAGTATTGCGCGAATATTTGCCGCAGTACTCACCAGAACAAATTGTCACTGTTGGTGATAGTCCCAATGATGAAAGTTTATTTGATCGGCGTTATTTTCCTATTTCTGTAGGCGTGGCAAACGTGCTGGAATATGTGAATCAGTTGAAATATCACCCTGCTTACATTACCACTGCTGCTGAAGCGGAAGGATTTTGTGAGTTATCTAGTTATATTTTGAAAAGCTTGCACATTTCAACTTAGAGAGAAGTAGAGTTATTCTACAATAATCTTGTAGCACTGATTTTATAACCATGAGGGCTACTTTACCAGTTAGTGTCGAATCAGAAATCTTGTAGACCCCGATACTATTCAGTAACATGCAGGGTGTAAGTCCAGAAGTTGCTATAGCTACGCCCGTCGTAGGCATCGTCTCCAGATGACGTCCATTGGTTAGGCATTTGTAACAACTAGTTCTGAGAATGATAACAGGTTGCTACTATTGGTTATAGTCGATCGCCTTCCTTCCCAGTAACCACTTTTGGTAACGCGGGACGAAGTAGCAAGTTTTCCCTCTGGTGCGATCGCGATCGCCAAGCATGACTAATCATATAGATTTGTATAGGGATACAGGATAATCGCTTTTATTGGTGGCGTGGCTTGGTGGATTGCGGCGGTTAGAAACCGCATCCACACAGACAAAACACGCCTACGTGGGTTAAAAAAGCTTGATTTCCCATTAGCCCACAAAGGTGGGCTTCGTTTGTATCCCCGTAAACTCTGCAAATTTCATTCGCCCTGGCTCTTCGTTGACACAAGTGAGCTAGCTGTGCGCCCCTAAAAAAGATATGCTAGTTTGCTCAAGTCGGGGAATCGGCTCACACCACTGAAAACCGCTATAACTCTTCAGAATATGCTAACTTAGTATGGTTAACTAATCTCGCACATCTAAGAATTCGGGTGTTTCCCTGTTGGGAAATACGCTTGGATGGAGGTTTAACCCGAATCGGAGTTAGAAAATATATGCCAGTCGTTTCATTGGCTCAAATGATGGAGTCAGGGGTTCACTTTGGGCATCAAACCCGGCGTTGGAACCCAAAAATGTCTCCTTACATTTACACTTCCCGCAATGGTGTACACATCATTGACTTGGTGCAAACTGCCCAGTTGATGGATAATGCTTACAACTATATGCGATCGCACGCTGAACAAGGGAAGAAATTTCTTTTTGTTGGCACAAAGCGGCAAGCAGCTGGAATTATTGCCCAAGAAGCCAGCCGTTGTGGTTCCTACTATATTAACCAACGCTGGTTGGGCGGAATGTTGACCAACTGGGCAACCATCAAAACACGGGTAGACCGTCTAAAAGATTTAGAACGCCGTGAGGAAACTGGCGCACTAGATTTATTACCGAAAAAAGAAGCATCAATGCTACGTCGGGAAATGACGAAGCTTCAAAAATACTTGGGCGGCATTAAAACAATGCGGAAAGTACCCGATATCGTGGTAATTGTAGACCAACGGCGGGAATATAACGCAGTTCAAGAATGCCAAAAGCTGAATATTCCTATTGTGTCCATGCTGGATACAAACTGTGACCCAGATGTAGTAGATATCCCCATCCCAGCAAACGACGATGCTATCAGGTCAATTAAGCTGATAGTAGGAAAATTGGCGGATGCCATTTATGAAGGTCGTCACGGTCAGCTGGATACTGAAGAGTATGACGAAGATTACGAAGGCGGAGAGTATGACGAAGACTACGAAGAAACCGAATATACTGACGCCGTAATTCCTGACGAGGAAGAAGAGGAATAAGTCAACCAATTTTGGATTTTAGATTTGCAATTTTGGATTGACGCTGCCCCCAAGGCGACAGGGTTTAAGGATTTTAGATTTGCTTTCTTCGCAGCCTGTTCGAGTTTGTGTACTTCTAGGTTGAAGCAAGCTAGCAAGAGCGTCTGTCTGTGACACGCTGCGCGAACGTAGAGAGCATCTTTTAGATTAGTTCTGCCACGCCACTTGCTCTACTTGGGGAGACCCCTTGGCGCTAGCCTCTCCCTTTGGGAGAAGACCGCAGTGGCTTCACAAGGGACGGGGCATGAACCAAAAAATTCTTCTAATCCAAAATCCAAAATCCAAAATCTAAAATTGATCGTAAAGCAGGGGTGAAGTAAGTGTTCGAGGGAGGGCGGTTGCTTCTTGCAGAGTAGCAGCAACCGCCCTAACCTGCGGCAACTCGTAGGCTAAGGTAGAGGCAAAAAAACTCATACCTCATACTTTTGTACTTGATTATTTTTTCTCCCCCAGCCCTGAGTAAGATAGAAATACTCAACACCCGTGAGCGATTACAACTCGAGGTCAAGTTAGGAATTGAGGCAACATGGCGGAAATATCTGCAAAACTCGTCCAAGAGCTACGCCAAAAAACTGGTGCCGGCATTTTGGACTGCAAAAAGGCGCTGACAGAGACTGATGGTAACATAGAAGAAGCCGTAGACTGGCTACGGAAAAAGGGCATCTCTAAGGCGGGAACAAAAAGTGATCGCGTTGCGGCAGAAGGTCTAGTAGACACTTACATTCAGCCCGGTGGTAGAGTGGGTGTACTCATTGAAGTTAACTGCCAAACCGACTTTGTTGCTCGTAACGAGGCTTTCAAAGCTTTAGTTAAGAACCTGGCAAAGCAAGCAGCGACTGCTGATAGTGTTGAATCTTTGTTGGCTCAACACTATGCTGATAATCAAAGTGGGACTGTAGAAGAATTCATCAAGCAAACTATTGCCACCCTCGGTGAAAATATCCAAGTACGTCGCTTTGTCAACTTTGCACTAGCAGAAAGCACACAAGGTATAGTAGACAGCTACATTCACACTGGCGGTCGAGTTGGTGTATTGGTAGAACTGGGTTCTCAAACTGAGTCAGTGGCTGCTAATTCAGAGTTCCAAACCTTGGCACGAAACGCTGCAATGCAAGTTGCGGCTTGTCCAAATGTCGAGTATGTGAGCGTAGACCAAATCCCCGCTGAAATTGCCCAAAAGGAAAAAGACATTGAAATGGGCAAGGATGATTTGGCGAACAAGCCAGATAATATCAAAGAAAAGATTGTTCAGGGACGAATTGAAAAACGCCTGAAAGAATTGACCTTGCTCGATCAGCCTTACATTCGCGATCAAAGTATTTCCGTAGAAGACTTGGTGAAGCAAGTGAAGACGCAATTAGGCGAAGAGATTCAAGTGACTCGCTTTATCCGCTATATACTGGGCGAAGGCATTGAAAAGCAAGAAAGTAACTTTGCTGAAGAAGTCGCTGCACAAATGGGCGGGAAGTAATAATTAGTTAGGAGTTAGGAGAGACGCGATTAATCGCGTCTGTACAGGAGTTAGGAAGTTAGCTTCATAATTCATCATTCATAATTCTTAACTCCTAACTGCTTAAAAGACAGGTCAAGCAAATAGCCTGACCTGTCTTTTATTAGTAGAGACGCGAAATATCGCATTTAATTTAAAATCTAAAATCCTCTAGAAAGTTATCCTAAAATAAATTTGTACATTTGTACTATGCAATAGTTCATATGGGCAAGAACGAAAAGATATGGCAAGAGCAATCGAGCGAATTGAACGGGATATTGCAGCACTGAAAGAAGCGATTCAGGCGATCGCAGTAGAACTACAAAGCGCTTATGCTAGTTATCTAAACACCTTGGGGCTAGCTGTACGAAAACAGTTGATTCTGGCGAGTTACCACCTTTGTACTCAGGGATATCCCGAAAACTTTCTGCATTTATCATTGAATCAGCGCCAACAATTGCAACAAGCTATCCGTAAGTTGGGTCAACTGGCATCTGAGCAATTGCTCACTTGTATTAAAAGTGAGGAAGTAGGGGTAGATGGAACAGATGAGAAAGATGAGGGAGATGGAACAGATGAGGGAGTAACATCCTCCTCATCTGGTGTGATCCTGGGCACATCTACCCCTGAGCCTCATACCCCGGACACCTCTAGTCCTATAGAACTGGCAAAATGGCAACAGAATTTAGAAGAGGTTACGCAAGAGATACTGAAAAAACTTTCGCATGATGCTAATCTTTTATTACAAAAAGCTGGGATATTACCCAAAAAATTACCAGAACCGATTTTAGCAGCAGCGGCTGCGGCAGCATCAGAAGCATCTGCCGAGGTAATGCCAGGGCCACCCAACTTATTAAACTTAGTAATTGAAATTGAAAATGAGCAGCAGTCAGAAGATTCTGGACTGACGCAAATCATGGCTATTAACCTGCGGCTAGGGGAAATTGAATTTGCTGATGTCACACTCTCCTCTGAGCGCAGGCAAATCCGCAGTATCTTAGTTCAGCTAAACAAGCTAGGACGAGAGTATCAAAAGAAACATCGAGAAAGAGCGATCGCTGAAGCTGAAGCTGCATGGCGTGCTAGTTGGTTTGAATAAAGTTATGAGTTATGAATTATGAGTTATGAGTTATGAGTAATTTATTCCTAACTCCTGTACAGACGCGATTAATCGCGTCTCTACTCCTAACTCCTCACTCCTCACTCCTCACTCTGCTGATCAATGACTAATGAAAAACCAGATTGGATACGATTGCACAAAGCCTTGGCAATAGAAGCCGAACGTGGCTTTACAGACTTGATGGGCAGAGAATACCGCTTCAGCGAATTTCTCAGCCTAACTTTGGGCAAATTTCCTACATGCTTACCCCAAACTGAACGCCGCCGTTGGCAAGGGCTAGCGGTGCAATTTGCTAGTTATCCACATTTAGCACTGGAAGAAAGACAACATTTAGTAGCAGAGACTCGCAGGTATCTTTCCCAACTACAGCAAGAGGAGCAGGGGGAGCAGGGGGAGCAGAGGAGCAGGGGAGCAGGGGAGCAGGGGAAAAAAATCCAAAATCCAAAATCTCCAATTGTTGCTGAGGTGAGTCGAAGGCTTGCCCCGAAAATTGAGCAAAAACTCAGTGATTTACCAGAAATAGGCTTCAAAAAAGCTGATAATTTGGCACGGCTTGGTTTACACACCGTCCACGACTTGCTTTTCTACTATCCCCGTGACCACATTGATTATGCGCGTCAGGTAAATATCCGCGAGTTACAGGCAGGTGAGACAGTGACAATAGTGGCAACTGTGAAGCGTTGCAACTGCTTTACTAGCCCTAAAAATCAGAAATTATCAATTTTAGAACTGGTAGTAAAAGATAACAGTGGTCAAATCAAAATTGGTCGTTTTTACGCAGGTACACGCTTTAGCAGTCGGGCTTGGCAAGAAAGTTTAAAACGTCGTTATCCAGTAGGTAGTATTCTGGCGGCGTGTGGGTTGGTGAAAGAAAGTAAATACGGCTTGACACTGGATAATCCAGAACTAGAGGTTTTGGCAAATCCAGGAGATTCGATTGAGTCGCTGAATATTGGGCGGGTGGTGCCAATTTATGGACTGACTGAGGGTGTGGTGGCAAATACAGTGCGACAAGCGGTAATTGCTGCTTTGCCGGCTGCAACTTACCTGAAAGACCCTCTGCCAAATGGTTTGCGACAGAAGTATGGTTTGATGGAATTGAAAGATGCGATCGCTAATATCCACTTTCCCAGTGATAGCGCCGCCCTACAAGTTGCTCGTCGTCGCCTAGTCTTTGATGAATTTTTCTACCTACAACTTGGTTTACTGCAACGTCAGCAGCAAGCAAGGGCGATTCAAACCAGCGCCATCCTTGTCGCACGAGGCCAACTTGTAGAGAAATTCCACGAAATACTGCCTTTTCAACTCACTGGCGCACAGCAACGAGTTCTCAATGACATTCTCAACGATTTGCAAAAACCTGTGCCAATGAATCGTTTGGTACAAGGCGATGTCGGTTCTGGTAAAACGGTCGTCGCCGTGCTGGCTATCCTTGCAGCGATTCAATCTGGCTACCAAGCGGCGCTGATGGCTCCCACAGAAGTTTTGGCAGAACAACATTATCGCAAGTTAGTTAGCTGGTTTAACCTGCTGTATTTACCAGTGGAATTACTGACAGGTTCCACCAAAACTGCTAAACGAAGACAAATACATTCTCAGTTAGGAACTGGTGAATTGCCGCTGTTAGTGGGAACCCATGCCTTGATTCAAGACCCGGTAAACTTCCAGCAACTAGGGTTAGTGGTGATCGATGAACAGCATCGCTTTGGGGTAGAACAACGGGCGCGTTTACAGCAAAAAGGTGAACAACCACATGTGTTAACGATGACAGCTACCCCGATTCCCAGAACCTTAGCACTGACGATACACGGGGATTTGGATGTAAGCCAAATTGATGAGTTACCACCAGGACGGCAAAAGATTCAAACAACAGTATTGCCAGGTCAGCAACGCAACCATGCTTACGACCTCATCCGCCGAGAAATTGCCCAAGGTAGACAAGTTTACGTGGTTTTGCCGTTAGTGGAAGAATCAGAAAAACTGGATCTGCGATCGGCTGTGGAGGAGCATCAAAAGTTACAAGAAAGCGTTTTTCCCGACTTTCAAGTAGGGCTGCTGCATGGTCGCATGAGTTCAGCGGATAAGGATGAAGCGATTACTAAATTCCGTGATAACCAAACGCAAATTTTAGTTTCTACTACCGTTGTTGAGGTTGGTGTAGACGTACCTAACGCTACAGTAATGCTCATTGAAAATGCAGAGCGATTTGGCTTATCACAACTGCATCAACTGCGGGGGCGTGTCGGTCGTGGCGCGGCTCAGTCCTACTGTCTGTTGATGAGCAGTTCTAGGAGTCCTGATGCTCAACAACGGTTGAAAGTGTTGGAACAATCTCAGGATGGCTTTTTTATATCTGAAATGGATATGCGTTTTCGCGGGCCAGGGCAAGTACTAGGAACTCGTCAATCTGGAGTGCCAGATTTTACGTTAGCCAGCTTGGTTGAAGATGAAGAAGTTTTACTTTTGGCACGGCAAGCAGCAGAGAAAATTATAGAGATGGATGTTACTTTAGAGCGTTGGTATTTGATGAAAGAAGAGTTGAAATATAGATATGAGCGCTTAATGGGTGGGGCGATTTTGACTTAGATTTAGCGCAAACTCGATTTAATCGTAGCTCAATCTCCGCAGGAAACTGCGGAATTCTCCGGGTTGGAAAATTCTTCGGTAATCTTCTGGAATACGACCGGGATCTGGATCTTCTTTGGTTGGTAGTCTTGTAAAGATATATTGGCACTCTAACCCTCTTAATTTAGTTGCAGTTGTTATCTCCACATCTTGAATATAACCACCTGTTAGACAAGCACCAAATAGATCAGCATTATCTAATTTTGTTTTAATCAGCTTAGTTCTTGATAAATCAGTCTGTCGTAAATTAGCTTCGCTGAGATTAGTATTAATGAAACTGGCATCAGCTAAATTGGCTTGCTGTAAGTTGATTCCTTGTAAATTTAGATTATCAAAGTTTTGATCCTGCCCGATGCCAGTAATCACTAGCTGCTGTATCTGGGGAAATTGAAGGTAGCTATTTTCTACGCAAGCAAGGTAGAGTTTTTGTGCGTGAAACCATATAGTTCTTGTCAGGTTGGCATCTCTGAAATCGGCATTTGTGAGGGTTGCTTCGGTGAAATTGGCATCAGTTAAATTAGCACCTTGGAAGCTAGTACCTCCTTGGGCTGCAAAGGTAATGGCTAAATCGCAGATAGAGGTAAATTTCTTGTCCTTGACTAAGGCTCGCCAACCAATATAAGTTCCTAATAGCAAAATTGAGCCAGCTAAAATGGTTCCGACTACAACAGAGATTTGAAAAGACCACAGCTTAAAACTTAGAGCGGGTAGAAAAGGAATGGCGAATAAAGCTATAACCACTGCACCAACGATTAGAGGCAGGGTTCCAGCTAAAGTCCAGCCTATCGCAATCGCTTTACTATCAGCTTCAGCCCAAGTTAAATTAACAGTAATAGCTATGGTGATAATCGTTGCCCAACCAATTATTGCAGCGAGGATTGAAATTTCCATAATCACCATAAATACTCTAAATATTATCCATGAATTGCTTGAAGGACTTGCCCAAAATAGAGTGAACAATATAGCGATCGCAGTAGGTATTATTAGAGTTCCGATAAAAGCCCCCGGTAAGGAAGCAACTCCAGAGAGCATCAAAGGGATAATGAAAGAAGTAGCAATAACTATAGCCAAAATCGCACTTAAGGGTACTATCCAAGCTACTTGTGCAACTGGAGTCTGATTGACAATCAAAATTACACCTGTAACCAGAGTAATAATTACAGCAAAGATGCTAACGATAGCTAAAATCCTAGACAATCTCTTAACCCGATTGCCAACCCAAATTAGTCCTAAAGCCAAAACTGTCGCAATTACAGCTAAAGCCACAATTACGGTGACAGGGACAGAAGATTTTCCCATAAAGAAAGCAGCAGTTAAAATTAACGTTACAGCTACTCCAGCTAACGCCGTCCACCAACTCACAATTTTACCCGTCATCACTCTAGCTAAGGCTAAAGCTAAAATTAAAGCAATGCCAGCAGAAGTGATAGGAAGAATAAGATTTGACTTATTGCTATTAAACCAGCCCCAAACCCAAACAAAAAGAAAAATTAAACTTGCAGCGAATAAAAATGAACCAAATAAAGCTAAAGCACCTGCACTCCAAACAGGTTTCAGATTTCTATTAAGGGTTGTGATGCAGAGAATTAGAAACAATAGGGGGCTCATTGAGCCAACAGCAGTGTAAATAATTTCCTCATTTTGGAGCGGTAAAGCATCTAAAGCTAGGTACAGAGAAAACGATGCCAGAGAACTAACTAGGGTAGTAATTAGTCCCAATATAATAAGCAGCAGTAAAGAAAACAAGATTATCCCACTTGCCCAACGCCGTTGTAAGCCCGTTGTTGCACGGCTAAAGTTTGCCCCAATCAGGGTGGCATTCGTAAAATCGGTACTACGGATGTCGGCATTACTAAAATTTGCGCCCGTCAGGTCTTGACCTTTGAAGGAACGACCTCGTAGATTTTTACTGCTATAGTCTTGCCCCACTGTCAAGGGAGATTGGGCTGAATGGCTCTGCACTGCTTCAGGAATGGGTAAATCTACCCCCGCGATTTGAATCTTTCCCCCTTCAGTAACTTGCGCCAAATGTTCTGCCGCGATTTGAATCTTGCCCCGCGCCCAACTATCCATCCCACGGGCATAGACTAATAGCGGCTCTAATCCCGCTTCTGCTAAAGGTTCGGCAAAGGTTTTCACCAGTGAAGCCATCCGCACCAATTCAGCCTTATCAGACGATACTGAGCCTATAGAATCTAATCCCAATTGCTGAAAAGCTAAAGCTACTTCCTGGGCAGCTTTTCCTGGTTTTGTATAAGCTAAGACTGTCCATTGTTGAGCTTGGGCAAAGTCCCGCAAATCGGGATCATTACTGTGCAACTGCTTCCGCACGTATTCCAACAAAAAGTCAGACAGTTCCTGAATACGTTTCTGACCAAAATTTTCCTTGGCTTGTAGTCGTTTTAGCAGTTCATCCCGGACTGCTTCATCCATCTCATAGAGTTCTTGTCCGACTTCGTTACATAAACTAGACAGCAGAATATCCGAGACAGCAATCCAAGGAAGATTGAGATGTTTACCGTTAATATCTTGTTGAAAGTTCGCCCAGAGGCGATAGAGTAAATCGGGGGTAAGGGCGAGAGGGAAAGCGGCATGATAAGCCAGATATAAGTGTGACTGACCAAATCGTTTTTCAAAAGAGGCAATTTTTCGGCTGGCAGTTTTTGATCGCCTTTCAGAACTTTTTCTATCCTCTTGAATCATCGCTTTCTTACCACCTGTGCTGTCGGTTTTCCTCGTAATACATCGATCGCCTGAGTTAAACCTTGGCGACTGAGTTCAAACATGGGAACTATTTTGGCAACTTCCCCGGCTGTTCCCGTCCAGCGATCGCGTGGCAGGGGATTGAGCCAAGCGATGTGACGTAATTTTTGCCGAAGTTGGTCTAGAAATTCAGTTGTCAAATCCAGGCGTTCTCGATTGAAAGTACCACGAGCCGCCCCAGCATCGCTGAAAATCAAAATTTCTGCATATTCAGGATGAAGTTTTGCCAGAACGTCACTAATTGGCTCGGCGACTTGGTGATAGGAATCGTGGTAGAGATGTTGACTGGGGCAATTATGGAAATAATAGATACCCGCTTTACCCAGTCGCCCCCCGTGAATTGCTGTCTCGGCTAGGCGTTCTGACAGAGAATGAAAAGGAGCCATCGAGCCATCTTGATCCACTAGCAATAGCAGTTCATTCCGATTCACTCGACGGGGTTTGAATACAGGGTGAAGCAACATTCCCTGGCGGCTCATTTGCTCAACCGTTGCTTCCACATCGAGTTCAATGGAAGGACCTTCGCGAATAAATCGGCGCAGATATCGCCAGCTTTGTTTCATTTGCCGACCTGTCATCGGAAAGTATTCATTGGACTCTGTAAAGGAACTTAAGAGCATATTAGTATCTTGGCGAGTTCCCTGATGGATAGCTTGAGCCACTTGCACTTCATCTTTGATATCTTGATTTAAAGCGGAAATAGTGCTTGGTGTTTCTTCATTGCGCTGAGGCAGAGGAGGAAAATCATGCGGTTTGGCGTTGCGTTCGGCAATCAATCGGGCAAGGACATATCCTCCCGGTAACACCAAGGCGACCAAAGAACCGTTAATGTAACCAAACATAATCAGCCAGTTGATTAATCTTTTCTGAAATTCTTTAAAACTTTTGTTGGATATCAAATTAAAGGTTTGAGTATCGCTTTTACCCGTAGCTTTATTGGTAACTTGCAACCGTACCTCACTACTTATGCTAACTGTTACTATAAACTGCCTATTGGGACTGAATCTGATGTCACTAATATTGTTGAGATTGCCAAAGTTTGTTAACTGTTTGCCCTGAATGTCCCACAAACGAGCCGTCCCGTCATCTAATTTCGTGAC
>NZ_JBALCN010000006.1:0-51688 GCF_036919615.1 Nostoc sp.
TTTGTAACTCTACATCCATTGCCCTACTTACCTTTCAGGGTTTTTTCTGTTCATTCTTTTATTCAGAATACCCGGAAAGTGACAGAAGAGGGTTATAGCAAGCGCCAAGGCAGTTAGGACGCTAGACGTAGGACATACTCCATCGCATCGCGTAGACACTCAAACTGGTCAAGTTGCTTACGAATCCGACTTTTGAGCCAAGACCAACATCGCTCAATCCTATTGAGGTCCGGTGAATAAGCAGGTAGGTATAACAACTCACAGGCGGCTTCCTGAATTAGTTGCTCAATGCGACCCCCTTTATGAAACGTGGCATTATCCATGACCACTACCTGCCCCGGTTTCAGTAGAGGAATTAAGCTCTGCTTCTAACCAAATCTCAAAAACAGTCCGATTGCAGGAGCCAACAACAGTAAAGGGAGCCATCAGTTGTCCAATACAATCAGCCGCAATCATATTTACTCGCCCCTGGCGTCGTCCTGACTTCAAGGCATGAAACCGTTGTCCTCTTTCATTCCAGCCATAAGCGTAGTCTTCCCGATTGTCCATGCCCGCTTCATCCACATAAACAATCACTTCTTCCTCATAGGTTGCCAATTGCTCTCGGAATATCTGCCGTTTCACCTCATCTCGTTCTTGGTAGCCGTAGGTCTTTTTTTTCGCGTGAACCCAATTTTCTTCAACCCTCGTGAGATTGTGCGTTAGCAAAGCTCGCCGCAGGCATGGCTGATGTCGCCCTCCCACAGTTGAGCCATCTCTACCTGGGTTTTATCACTATGAGATTTAGCAAAAGCCCGAAATTCATCCTAGTCTGTGATGCAAGTGGTTGTTTCCAGGCGGGTGGTTGGGCAACGGCAGAACATCTCCAGTTTCAGCTTTGCGCTGCAACCATAAGTTGATCGTGTTGCGGCTGATGTTGAACAGTTCACTGGCAACGCTAGTCTTGAGTCCATCTAACTCGATCGCTTGAAGTACTTTCTGACGGAAGTCATAACTGTATGGTTTATGCATAAGTAGATCAGACGATAGCAGGTCACGATAACATCTTTAATCTACGTCCTAACCGCCTTATCGGTTGCTATATTTAAAATTTTGTCTGATAGATATCGAAATCGTCACCGACGTTTTGGCTTAAGGTCGAATTTAATTGCAGGAATTTATAATCACGAAATAGCCATATAAATCGATAATAAATCAAATTTATTAAATAATTTCAGTTATTAATCAATAGCTGAAACAACGTTTACTGCCATTTTTTAGTTAGCGATCGCCTGATAATACTTGCTCGAAAAAATTTATAGAGTCTTACTATTTGAATTGCCCAAAGCTGGAATTACAATAACCCTTGATTATACCACAAAATATTTATGCAAGAGTTCTCAGTTATCGAAACAAGAACTGGTAAAGATAATCATTGAGCAGAGCAAGGCGCTACATGAATTACAGAAAATAATTGTAGAACTACAGCAAGAAATAAAGTGTTTAAAAGTCAGTAGAGATTTAGACAGTAAAAATTCGTCAAAACCGCCATCTGGGGACATTCTCTTTAAGAGCGAAAACAAAAAAGCACCACCTCAAGAAGAATCGAATCATCCAAAAAGAAAACCAGGTGGGCAGCCAGGACATACTGGAAGAACCCGTAAGGGGTTTGGCAGAGTAGATCGTTGTGAAATCTTACGTCCAGAGGATTGTGTTTACTGCGGTCAAAAAGCATTTGCGACCGTGGCAGTAAAAGTAGAAAAACAGTCTGTAGCGCAATTAGTGGAATGTCCCATTGAAATAGTGGAGTATCAACGCCATACGTGCGTGTGTGAATGTTGTGGAAATATACAAACAGCCTTCTGGTCGCCAGATATGGTTCCAGGGCAAGATTTAGGAATCTCTTTACAAGCATTTTTAGGATGGGTAAATAATTATGCACATATGCCCTATGAAAAACAGCAAGAAATGCTATGGGAACTGGGACAAATTGATATTGGGCTAGGAACTTTAGTAACAACCAACGAACGAATACAACAAGCAATTGAACCGAGCGTTAGTGAGTTAAGTAGTTGGGTAAAACAGACACAACCGAATGTTCATGTGGATGAAACACCTTGGTCTGTCAAAGGAATAAAAGAATGGTTGTGGGTAGTTGCTAATTCTCATTTCTGCTTATTCACAGCAGCTGATACTCGTTCTAGAGCCGAATTATCAACTATTTTAAAAGCTAAATATACAGGTGTACTTAGCAGTGATGATTTTAGTGTTTACAATGGCTACCCAGTTTTTGCCCAACAAAAATGTTTAGCTCATCTACGTCGTAACTTCAAAAAATTAATCTTAATTCCAGGTCTTTACAACCAAGCTATTGGCAAAGCATTTGTTGATTTAATTGATGAAGCCTTTAGGAATTATGCTCACTGGTTTGAGACTCTTGACTCCAGCAGTTACAACGATTGAGTCAATCCATTCAAATCTAAATTACAACAAACACTCGATGGCTGGATTAACTTAGCCGGAGCAAAAGCCGGTCAGCTTTTACGTTCTTTGCGCGATAAAGCAAATCAATGGTGGTATTTCCTTGACCATCCTGAAGTTCCTCCTAATAACAATCAAGCTGAACGAGAGTCCTTCAGACACGCTTCGCGAACGCTTCGCTTGGCTGTGACAAAACGTAAGGTTAGTGGTGGTTCCCGTTCGATGGAGCGGTTTCAACATACTGCTCATTTGTTGACGGTGGTGCAGACTTGTCGCCGTCAAGGTAGGTCTGTCATCGATTTTTTTGTACAAGCTCTACTGGCTGATTCTATTAGTTATCAGTCTCTTCCGTCTCTGCTTCCTAAATATTAGACCTGAATCCTTACCAAGAAAGTTGATTTCAGTCCCCACCTTTAACTTCGTAAAGATAGATTTATTCTGTATTCATCTCTGTCTTTTAGAAAATGATTTTGGTACACACAATGCCAAAGTTATTGTTCTTGCTGCCATAAATAAAGACATTGATAGCCATAGTAAATGATTACTATAGAAATACCTTGATATAATTGCTGATGGAATAAAACCGATTACAGTGGCTTTCAGCATAGCTTGACGAAGTGTATGACCTTGAGTCAACCCGATAAAATAACCGTCTAGCGCATAAGCGACTGAGCCAAAACCTAAAACTGGTAACAACCAAGGAATATAAGAGCGTAAATTATTGATAATTTCAGTATGATTAGTCAGCAATCTTAACAATGATTCTGGGGCAAAAATAAATGCAATAGCAAACATTAATCCTATAACCAAGCTACTGACTACAGAAGTTTGCAACAGTTGTTTTAAAGAAGTAATATTTCCACTACCTTGAAAAATTCCAGCCAAGCTCTCAGTCGCAAATGCCAAGCCATCAATGAAATATGCTGCCAAGCTCACCACTTGCATCAGCAGGGTATTTGCCGCCAAAATTTCAGTTCCTAACATAGAACTGAGGTTGCTAAACATCGCCATTGTCGAAATTAAAGCGAAAGTCCGAATAATAATTTCTCCATTCAGCATGAAAGCTGATTTTAAGGCAGACAGGTCAAATACTTCCCCAATTAAAGCTTGTATTTGTTTAAATGAAATTGTTTGACAATATAGCAAAGTACCTACCATTAGCATCAGATACTGACTAGTGGCTGTCGCTAACCCAGCTCCTCTACTTGACCATCCCCACTGAACAATAAATAGATAATCAAGTAGTACATTTGCACAATTGCTAATAGCTGAAAGCAACAACACTTTACTACTTTGTGCAAGTCCAAGAAACCAACCAATTAAGACAAAGTTAATCAATGTTGCTGGGGCACCCCATACTAAAGCATTATAGAAATCAACTCCAGAACTTTTAACTTCTGGTGTCGCACTTAAAATTGCAAACCCTAATATTTGTAAAGGTTGTTGAAATATCAGGATGGTGAGTCCTAATATCAGTGCTAAAATTCCATGCTGTAAACCAATCAATACTGCCGATTGCTTATCTTTACGCCCTATAGCCTGTGCAACCATTCCAGTTGTACCCATGCGTAAGAAACCGAATGTCCAATAAATATAATTAAATAAAATTGTTGCTAGTGCCACACCTGCTAAATGACGAATCTCCGTTAAATGCCCTAAAAACATTACATCTATTAGTCCTGCCAACGGAACCATTAGATTTGAAAGGACATTTACAGATGCAAGTTTTAGAAAATCGCGGATGAATACTGAACGTTGAGCAAAGATAGACAAAATTAGTAAATCCCTTGACCAAAACAATGACCTACATTGGAGTTATTTTTTCAGCTTAACCGAACAGTATTGTAACAAGTCTAAGTATCTCATCAGTCGTGAGCTTGTCTCAAAGCCCAGTATATACCCGATGGTTAAGAGCGATCGCCTGATTTAATTTTGAATTCACCAACAGGAACGGGGGATAAATGCAAAGTTTTGTGAATATTTTTGTAAAAATGCAGACTTTATGATTCTTGTTTGATCATCCTTTACCCTGTTGATAAGGAGTATAACCAATACTCTGTTATAACTTAACAAAGCAATACTTTAGCAAGTAGTCGCTACACATAATGAAAAACAAGTTATATATTATTGACTAAGTTATTTAAAGCTGACTTAGCTACTGATTCTGCTCGTGAAGATGTGATTTTTTGGTAGCGTAAGGTAGTTTGAATATTTTCATGCCCCATCAGCGCTCGTAGCTCCTCAATTGCCATCAATCCTACCCGTTCAGTCGCAAATGTATGCCGCAAGATCATGCAGCCGAATGCCTTTGAGTTCATGGCTTTGGTTAATTACTTTTCTCCAGTCTGCACTCACTGCTTCATAACTTACTGGCGTTATAACTTTGGTCATTGGGTGCTGGGCGGTAAATAATGCTCTGGATGCGGAGTGACGATAATATATTATATAGTCTTGTAAAGCAATTTCTGCATCTTCACTACAAAAACACCAGCGTTGTTTATTGCCTTTACCTACTACCTGGAACTTGCGTTGCTGCATATTTATGTGTGCTAACTAAGCGTGAAAGTAATTCTCCAATCCTGGCTCCACTACGATGCAGCAAGCGGACTATCGTCTCCAGTCTGGCGTTAGATTTTTTTACTAAGTCATACAAAATATTTAGCTGTAATGGCGTGAGATAGCGTATTACCTCGTCTGTCTTGTGTTCTCCTCGTTGTCGTTCTGGCTTCCTCCGACTTAAACGGCTTGCTGGGTTTGATTAAATGTGGCCGCAATCTACAGCAAAATTAAATAAAGCGCTGATTATCGCTTGATGGCGATTATGCGTTGTGTAGTTTAAATCATCTAAACTTTGGAGATAATCTTTCAGCAGTTGACGGTCTACTAACTCTATAAGTAGTTCTGCCATGCTCTTTGAGCAAAGATAGTAACGTTTGTTCGTAAGATTTTAGTGTACTGGGAGCTAATCCATCTCGTGAGAGGAATGCTGTAGCAAGTTGTGCTAATGTAGTTGTCATATTTTACCTATTTTCGGACTAAAAGCAGCGTATGATATTCAAAAAACATATTTAGCTAAGATAACTAAGCATATATTTTAATACATACTAAAAGCATGGATAACACCCCTCAACCCCAAGAATCGTTGGCAGAGTACGTTAAAAAGATGCGTTTGCCCTGGGTAAATTCTTGTCTTAGCGAATAATTGCTTACTTGACAATTAATGCTACTTTGATCGTAGAAGTATAATTTAGCAGCACTTGATTCAATTTTGCTTCATTGAGATGCAGATGATCTGACAATACCGCAGAGATAACATCCCGAAAATCAGTAGTAATTGCTAAGTCCCTACCTTGATAAAGTTGGGCTGTAGACAGACCAGGCCATTCACCGTAAACTTTACCACCGCGAATTTTACCGCCCAAGACCCACATAACATTCCCATGACCGTGGTCAGTACCACCGTTATCATTTTGCTTAACTGTACGACCAAACTCGGACATCACAACAATTGTCGTATTCTGGTAAACGTTCTCCAAACCTTTAATCAAAGCTGCTAAACCTGACCCCAATTTTTTTAAGTTCCGAGCTAACTGTCCTTGAGTGTTACCTTGATTGACATGAGTATCCCAACCTCCCAAAGCCATAAATCCTAGCTCAATTCTAGAATCTTTGAGCATTAGTTGTGCCAATCGTTGGGCATCGCCAGCGAAGCCATCAGGTAAAGGCGCACCATTATTCGCCAAATGCATTTCACTATCCAGATCCTTCACGATCGCTTCATGCACCATCCGTCCTTGGCGATAGGTCTGACTTAGGGGATCATTACCGCCATAAAGTTGGTCAAATGCTGCTGCTAATTGAGTCCGATCTATTGGCAAAGCTCTGCTAGCATTTCTCCCTGATGCGATGTTAGCTACAGGCATCCGACCAGAAAAAATCCCGGGTGTTGTTTCTCCAACACTGACTGCTTGGATGGGTGTTTTTTGAGAAATTACCCCTAGTAAACGATTCATCCAACCATCCTGAGTATGTTTGTCACCAGGGGTAGCGTTTTCCATATACTGTTGAGCATCAAAGTGAGAACGAGTTGGATCGGGGGAACCACAAGCATGAACAAATGCCAGACTATTCTCCTGCCATTCGGGCATCAGAGGAGCTAATGCTGGATGCAAGCCAAAGCGCCCATCTAAATCTATTACTCCCCCTTCCTTCCCTGGTTGGGGAATCGCAATTTGTGGTCGGGCTTGATAGTAAGCTGTTTCTGAGTAAGGAACTACAACGTTTAAACCGTCTACCGCCCCCCGAAGAAAGATTACAATTAAGCGCTTCTGGTCGCTGTTTGGGTTCGCGGATCTAGCTACAATAACATTGCTACCTATGGCTGTGATGGCGGTAGCTGAAAAAATTCCACTTTGGATGAGAAAATTACGTCTTTTCATCTTTAAAAAGTATTAAATTACGATCGTTTTCAATTTGGTAAAATACAAGTTATCTCTGTCCTAAGAGGGCATCTTGCTCGCATTTGGCTATGAGCCGGGCAATAGAGAATTTTTTTTGGAAGTCTGTAGCTAACGCCGCATAAATTCTGGACTGCCTAAAATTAAAACACTGCGGATTTGAGGGGAACTAGAGGCGATTGCCTTTTGCGTTTTCACTGAAAAAGAATTGCCCAATGTATTGGTTAGTTGCGAAGCATCTATAGGAATACTGGGGGATTTTTGTAGTGTCCTGTCGCCCTGTTCCATATTTGTTGGGATACTTGATAAGGGTAAATTTCCATTGGCGATCGCAGTCGCAAAGCTGAGGCGGCGGTTCATCGCGTCGGGATTTAACCACACATCTGCTGTATTTTTGTAACCATCTGGAGTTTGACAACGGTATAGAGGCATTGCTAACTGTTGCAGCAGGTTGGAGATGGGTCTTGTGTTATTCACTTCCATACCTGTAGCCCGCACCGCGGAGATCGCGTATTGAAGTGGTGTTTTAAACTTGGCATTAAGGTTTTTTGTATCCCAGAATTCCCGGCTGTGGAATAGGGTGTTGAGAACCTCACGAATATTGCCATCAGTGGCAAGATAACGTTGTGTGAGATTGTTTACCAGAGAAGTGGGGGGGTGATCGCTGACAAAATATTCAGCTATTTGATAGCTGATGTGACGTGCAGTTGCCGGACTTCGAGCCAAAATATCCAAAGCTTCCTCCCCTTGGGCTTCACCACCGCTTTTAATTGTTTGTCCCAGGAAAACTTTGTCGCTAAAATCATGACGCTTCGGGTTGAAGTAAAACCCAAAATTATTATCTGTCTGCTGACCGGGACGACTGAAACCCCAACCACTTAAAATCCGCGCTAGAGCAATCACATCTTGCTGAGCATAACCTCCATCCACGCCGAGAGTGTGTAGCTCCATCAGTTCACGGGCATAGTTCTCATTCAAACCTCGGACATTCCCCTGAGCATCGGGGTGGCTGTCAGCCCGATTTTGGAAGTTGTCTAGATAATACTGCATGGCTGGATGATGAGCTGTTGCCCCCAACAGATCGCGAAAGCGACCCAAAGCGTAAGGTCGAATCGCCTGTTGTTCATAAGCTCCTACCCAGAGGCTAACGCGTCCTTTAGCAGCATCTACATTAAAATGGTTATACCAAAAGTCCACCATTACTTCCTGGAGTTGTCGCTTACTGCTAGTTGCCTCTAATAACCGTGCTTGGACTGCCTGATCTAGCACCTGTTTAGCCCACTTATTGGCAGCTTTTCTTTCTTTAAGGCTGGGTTTTTGTCCTGGGAGATGAGTTGTGCCATGTTCTGATAGTTCCACTGGATTCAAGTGGAGAGTATCTAACTGGTTTAGTTGGCTGGAAAGACTTTGCGGTTCGGGAATGGAGTCGGGTGAGAGTTGCTCTTGAATATACTTTTCTACACCCATAGATTCCACTCTTTGCACATCTCCCGGAGCAGGGCCAAAGCTGAGACGATTAATTATATGTAATACTTTTGGGTCAACAGGTGTGGAAGCTGCATTACTGGGGTAAATTCCTCCCAGTAAGATCAACAGCAACAATACCCAATATTTCGGCTTCACAATCATAGAGTTAATTGTGCTGTGCTGGAGATGGAGGATTTTTCTTATACATCTGTTCGGCAAATTTTTGCCGTTGCTCTGGGTTCAAAATTTCCCGAATCGCAAGCGTATTCTCAAACTGGGTATCAGCAAGCTGCTGCTTTACAAGCTTGATTTGGTTATATTTACCACGCACTTGCTCTTTAGTAGCTGTCCCTGCAATCAGGTCATGTAATTCCTGTTGCCCAAGACGTATTTCCTGTGATTTTTGGGCTATCTGCTGTTTGGATTGATTACGAATTTCTTTAATCTGTTGCAGTTGCTGGGATGTCAAATTCAAATCCTTGAGCCATCCCCCGGATTGACCACGATTTGGATGAGGTACACTTGTGGGGCTTTGGGCAATCACTTGGTGTGAAAGTAAAGTTGGTTTTGCCATAGCAATAGTGCTACCAAGGACAATCATCGCCACCGCCAAAATAGAAACACGACTACAAAACATCAAAGCGCTCTCCTATTCAGTATCTGAATCTGTAAAATGCCATACATCACTTTCCAGATGTTCGTTACTGACTGTACCTTGCCAATTGCTTTCAATAAAAGTTTCCAATGTGGCAAGTTCAGCCGGACTCGGTTGAGTCGGGATAAAGGCACGGTAGCCAACTATAGCAGCTACTAATCCAGCAGCAACAGGCAGAATTAATCTCAGGCTTGAATAGTGGCGTAAGGGTGCTTGAGGCGAAGTTTTCAGCTGTTGTAAGATTTGGTGTTCCAAATCAGGCGAGGCTGGTGGAACTTCTGGACAATGTTGACAGAGAAAATTAATTAGGTCAGAATCATCATTGGGGAGCTGAGTCATAGCTGTACTCCTTGGTTTTGGAGAAATTGACGCATGGCAGCACGAGCATGGAATAGGCGTGACTTAACTGTTCCCAGAGGAATATCTAGGATTTGTGCTACCTCTTTTTGAGGTACTTCTTCCAAATCATGCAAAACCAATATCGTGCGATGGTCAAAACTTATGTTTGCCAGTCCCCGTTGCACAAGGTCTTGATAATGCAGATTCATTAACTCTGGGGCTGACTGTTGGGTAGGAGTTTTTTCACTTAGAATCTGTAATTGAGTTCGCCTTTTAACATCTGCCTGTCGCTGGTCATAAGCCAGGTTCCAAGCGATTCGGTACAGCCAGGTGGAAAATTTTGCTGTTTGGCGAAACTTGGGCAATCCTTTCCAGGCTTGCAGAAACACTTCCTGCACCACATCATCCAGGCAGGCAGGAGTACAGAGTTTGTAGAGGATTGACCTCACTCTTTGCTCATGGCGACGGTAAAGCTGACCGTAGCTTTGGGTATCACCCCGCAGGCACTGCTGTACTAGATAACTATCAGATTCGCTTTCTGATTCACCAATCAATTGATTTGCTTTATTAACCTTGGCTGGCACAACTAACACCTGAGGCGTTCTCCTCTATCCGTTTCGTTGCTTGTATTCATTAGACCGGATGAATGGGAAAAAGGTTCAAATGGGTTAGAAGTTGGGACATAGGCAACACCTTTTCAAAGTAACTACGGTTCTGAATACGTAGCAATTCATTTTCTAATGTCTTGTACTGCATTAACAATATCTGGCATTATGCAGGTTGTGCCTACTCTAGCTGTATACATTTTGCCTTCAAAATGCATTCAACAATTGAGCAACCTGTGTAAATTATGACTATATATTAAGTAAATCCAGAACCACGCCACACAACGAGCAATTAAGAACACGGCTGGTATTTTTTGAAAGCCGTCTGCCCTAATTGAACCTTTTGTAAAAGAAAGAAGTCTAAAACTATAGATTTCTGGTTCCATAAAAGGTATGTCTTTATGAACATGAAAAGAATTCTCTCATCTTGTTTGTTAGGCGTTTTGCTAACTTCGAGTGTTTTAGCAGAGCGTGCATCTGCTCAAGTAGAAATAATTTTGGGAAACGATCACCGACATGAGTGGCGCGAACGAGAACAAGCCAGGCAGGAATGGCTACGCAGAGAGCGTGAAGAACGTGAGCACCGTGAATGGCGACGTAGAGAATATGAAAAACGTGAATGGCGCTCTAGACATGAGTATGACTATCGATACTAAATCAGTTTCGTTAAGGGATTAGCACTTAATACACTAGATCGATAAAAAGTAGAAGTCCGCCAGTACCTTCCCTTGTTTTGTGAGATCACAGGAAAAACCTTCAATAGGAAATGGCACGCTTGTAAAGCTGAAATTTTTGTTATGGCTGGGTGTAAGGGGATAAGGAAATAGGGGTGTAAGTGAAAGAACTATCGCGTGAAATCGAGCGAGATCAAAGCGAGTCAACCCAGATTAAGTTTTTCCCTACTACCATACAACCCCCATACCCAAAAGCCAGTTACTTGAAACGTTTGCGTTTATCAAGCGTGCCATTCTAACAAGAGGGTTTATCTAAACTCGCAGCTAGTTCAACCAGGAAATAACTATTAATGGAGGTGAATAATTCAATGAGTAAAATCCGTAAATGCCAGTCGGTATCTGGTTTACTGCTTGGGTTTGAAATGATGATTAGTGCAATTGCACCTTTAGTGATAGCAGCACCAGTACTAGCTCAATCCAAGTTTACTGATGTTCAAAGCAACTGGTCTCAATCATGTATTACCCAACTAGCAAGCCAAGGTATTATCAGTGGATACCCGGACGGGACTTTTCGACCCAATGCCTCTGTAACTCGAGCTGAGTTTGCAGCAATGATTAGTAAGGCTTTTTCTAATGCACAAAGGACTCATAATCCAGTTCAATTTGTCGATGTGCCTGCAAATTACTGGGCATATACTGCGATTGAAACAGCTTCTCAAGCAGGATTTTTGTCAGGCTACCCCGGTCAGGTTTTCAATCCTAGTCAAAATATTCCTCGCGCTCAAGTAATAGTTGCTTTAGCTAGCGGCTTAAATTATTCTCCAACTCAGTCTGCGACTACGACATTGAATGCTAATTTTACTGATGCAAATACAATTCCTAGTTATGCCGACAGTGGAATAGCAGCAGCAACTGAAAAACATCTGGTTGTGGATTATCCAGATGTGAAGTATCTCCATCCTAATCAATTAGCTAGTCGGGCTGAAGTGTCAGCTTTTTTGTGTCAAGGTTTAGCTAGCTCTGGACAAGCTTCTAGTATTCCTAGACAGTATATTGCAGGTTTAGGTAGTTCCTCAATAACAGGACAGCTGCCATCTGGAACTTCTATTCCAGTTAAGTATCTTGATGCAAAACGAATTGTTGTTAGTCCCAAGGAAACTTCACCCTTAACATTAACGGTTGCAACTGATATCACTAATAATCAAGGAAGCGTGGTAATTCCTGCTGGCAGTCAAATTCTCGGGCAATTGCAGCCCGTAACTGGTGGCTCCCAATTTGTAGCTAGTCAGTTGATTATTAATGGTCAGCAGCTTGGGATTAACGCCTCTTCGCATTCAATTACAACTACACAAGATGTGCGTAGTCCTAACTTTACAGCGATTCTTTCAGATGCGGCAGTCGGCTCGGCTGCAGCAGCTGGAATTTCTGGGATAACGGGTAATAAACATATTACCCTTGGTAAGGTATTGACTGGTACCGCTGTTGGTACAGCGGTAGGAGCAAATCAGAATCGCAACGTTCTCTCAACTTTAAGAGATACAGCAATTGGGGCAGGGGCAGCGGCTGGAATTTCTGGACTCACTGGGAATCGCTCTATTTCTGCGGGAAAAGTCATCACTGGTGGGGCAGCTGGTGCAACAATTGGGGGCATTTTTGATCACAGTTCCACGAATCAAGTGGTGGTGATTAATCCCAATACCGACTTAACCTTAACGTTAAATAGCGACCTCAGCAGATAAACTCAGGGTACGCTAACGCCAAAATGCTCCCGGCTTGCTTTTACCAGCGCGATCGCACTTGTAAAAAAGCCTCGCTAGCTGCACAGTTGCTCCCTTCAACAGTGAGTCTAGGCGTTGGCTATGCCTACCTAACAGTGCGTCTGGCAGAGTTGGCAGTAAACTACAGAGATATGCCTCCGGTACACTACGCGATCGCTTTTGTGGCGGGAAAGAACGAATAAAAGCTTAATCGGAAAGGGATATTTGAGCGTGATCGGCAAGCAGTCAGATGAGCAAACACACAGCCCAATGCCCGCCTTATCTACACAATTGAATTAAAAGTATGAGGAATTAAAAATGTGGCTGACCAAGGTTGATCATATACAACTAACCTATCCTGTAGAAGTTGAAGAAAAAATAGTAGAATTTTATACAAAAATTCTGCTCCTCCCAGAAATTGAAAAGCCGCTCTCACTTAGGGCAAACAGGGGAAAATGGTATGTCTTGGATAACATGCAATTACATATTAGTAGAGAGCAGGTTAAGAGAACAAGCTCAAAGCAGCACGTTTGTTTTGTTGTAACCAATTTAAATCAGTTCAAGGAATATCTTTTGGCATACCAGATCGAAATTGTCCCTGATAAGCAACCACTGAAGGGATGTGAGCGTTTTTATATATTCGACCCAGCGGGTAACCGTCTAGAAATCGCTAAATTTACCGAGGTATAATGGCATTGCACCGAGATAGCTGTAATAAACCTGCAAGATGCTTTCAAAAGGCTTGATTTCTCGTTACCGAACAGAGCTTTTTTCACCCGATGGTAACAAATGATCAAACCTTGACTGAATTTGGGTTTTCAGACCTTTTTACCGGTATTTACATATATCTTTTCGGAGTTAATGAATTCAGTTATAACTGGTTTTCCTATTGTCTTAGGAGGTTGTGGTCTATCTCCTGTGGGTTTTGGATCTGGTTGTGGGCTATCATTCTCACTCATATTGATTTATCTCCTTTGTAGCTTTAATTATTTGGTCATTTTCAAGATTTTTTGTTTGGAGTTGGTAAATCTTGAAGTTCAGTGAATGCAGTCAGTTTATATGATGACAATTATGACTTCAAGCGATGTCATCTCAATTCCGTAATTCTATTGAAAATTTTGCGCCTACTAAGAGAAGCTACAGTATATACCTTGTGGGGGGGACATTCAAAAGCTTGGCTTTTCGTAGGAGTAGCCAAAGCAGAGAATTGTTTCACGGCACAGGTACAGGTACACACTTGTAGGACATGGAATGCTGAGGAAGCAAGCCTATTAACCAGGCTTGGCGATAACCCAACTCACATAAGCAGTAAAAGACAATTTCTAATTATTTCATATTAACTTGACGCACTTATGACAAACTTATAACAAAAGTATGACCAGAGATTTTTACTGAGCAGCCTGTTTAAAATTAGGAAATGAAAGAAACTTATCCAAATAAATAATGGTCAGAAAATTTTGACAATCAAGACTCATAAATGAGGAAATTTATTGTATGAATCGGATTTTTTATCAAAGCTTACTGGGATTAGCTGGTGTATCATTTTTACTGAGTTCATTTCAATTAGTAATAGCGCTTGTAGCCAATGGTGATAAATACTTTTAGTTTTATAATTTTAGCAAATTAAGTATTTTTTATTAAGCGTCATCTAAGTGCCATATATTAGTCACAAAAATGCCATTAGTATAAGTTATTTTATAGTTATTTTCTTAAAAGTGTTGGTTAGTATTACTCCAAAGTCAGATAAAATTTTGGCTAAGAGATGATTTGAGAGTCAGCTATTGTAGATTAACTTGTTTGTTTTAAATCCGAATGACAAGCACAAATTGTCTAGTGTGAGGAGTGAGTGTTAAAAGAATGCCAACAGGAGAAAACCATTCAGTGAAAGGCTTCAAAGAGGGTAACAAAAATACTAAAAAACTTACACTTGGACGTTGGCTGTGGTCTGGGGTAGGGATGAGTGCCATAGCAATCATATCAGCGATCGCAGGAATCCTGTTAGCAGTTTCTTTCACCAGTAAACCTTTGCAGAAAACTCAGTTAAATCAACAACAGCAAGCAGTGTTTGATGGAGAGGGGATTACTGGGAGTGGACTACAATTTTCTGGATTAAGTCGCCCGGTGAACATTTTAGTTTTAGGGATGAGTGTGCTGCCACCAGACATTAAAAACCCGCCCCCTGAAACGCTACACATGAGATATCAGCCCGAATTAAATTCCTTTGATGGTCTATCTGATGTGATGCTTCTACTACGATTTGAGCCAAAAAAGAAAAAATTAGTTATGCTTTCCATTCCTAGAGATACGCGCATAGAGGTGTCTGGGCATGGCATGACCAAAATTAATGCTACCAATGTTTATGGTGGGCCGGCTTTGACCAGTACAGCAGTCAGTAATCTCTTGGGTGGAGTGGGAATTGATCGGTACATCAGAATTAACGTTTTGGGAGTTAGCAAGTTAGTCGATGCCTTAGGTGGTGTGACAGTCTATGTACCAAAGAAGATGAAATACCGAGATGATTCTCAGCATCTATACATCAATTTGAAAGCAGGCAAGCAACATCTCAACGGAGACCAAGCGCTGCAACTTTTGCGCTTTCGCCATGACGAATTAGGAGATATTGGTCGCATTCAACGGCAGCAAATGGTGATTAGTGCCTTAACCGATCAAACGCTCAACCCAGCCACACTTACTCAACTGCCTAAAATTCTTGACATAGTTAAAGAACATATAGATTCCAACTTAACGGTAGAAGAGTTAGTGGCACTGTTAGGTTTTATGGTGAAAACTACTCGTTCTAATATGCAGATGTTAATGGTGCCTGGTCGTTTTAGCGAAAAGAAGGAGTATGATGCTAGTTACTGGATACCAGACAGCAGGCGCATTCCTGCCATGATGGCTGAGTATTTTGATTTGGACTCAGCAGCAAAACCACAGGTAGCCCATCATCCAGCTAGTTTACGAGTTGCAATTCAAGACAGCACTGGCAGCAATCATGCTAACTTGCGTCCACTAATCAAAATCTTGCAAGAAGCTGGCTATAGTAATATTTATGTTACTAAAAGCTGGGGTGAGCCTTTAGAAGTAACTCGGATTATTGCCCAACAGGGAGATAGTGACAGCGCTCAATCAATTCGCGACACTTTAGAATTAGGGGAAGTCCGAGTGGAAAGCACTGGCAATCTCTACTCCGATATCAGCATCCAGATCGGTAAAGATTGGTTGCAACTAAGAAAAAGTATCTAATAGCGTTTAAGAATTTGGATTTGAGATTTGGAATTAGAAATCGCCTAGTTGTCAAATCTACATTAATTGTGAACGCTAATTTTTTAGATTAGTCATACTTTTGTCAGAGGTTTGTCATAGTAACATCAATGTAATATATTTAATTTCAAAAAGATGTATCGGAGCAGAATATCTGTTTAAACAGCAATTAGTAACAGTTTTTTTGAGATGTAATTCTTTATACAGTTACTACTTTCTATCTTCCAGAGTACAATATCCATTGATAAAGCTATGATGTTTGATTTATTTTTATCGACTGTCTCTTGTGCAAGTGATGTCGATTTAGGTTTTCTAGAATTGAGTTGGTTAAAAATAGTTTTTTTAGGAATTGTACAAGGAATTACTGAATTATTACCCATTAGTAGTACAGCACATTTACGAATTATTCCGGGATTACTAGGATGGCAAGATCCGGGAAGTGCTTTTAGTGCAGCGATGCAGTTGGCGAGTATCGCGGCTGTAATTAGTTATTTTTGGCAAGACTTGAAAAAATTAACAGGTGCAACGGTGAGGGCGATTTCTGAACAAGATTACAGCAACCAATATTTTCGTTTAGCAATTGGATTATTAATCGGTACAATTCCTATTGCTGTTGCAGGTCTTTTACTAAAAAAAAGTCTCAATGTTTGTAATTCTCCTTTCCGCGCTCTGATAGTGGTAGGAATATCATCAATTGTGATGTCTTTGTTGCTAGGAATTGCAGAGAGATTTGGGAAACGCGATCGCGTTTTTAGTCAACTATCACTAAGTGACGGGATTTGGGTAGGAATTTGTCAAGCATTAGCTTTAATTCCAGGAGTTTCTCGTTCTGGTTCTACCTTAACCGCTGGATTATTCTTAGGAATGGAGCGAGAAACTGCTGCTAGATTCTCATTTTTACTGGGCTTGCCAGCCGTGTTTCTAGCAGGAGCGTTAGAACTCCATACGCTTTTCAAAGCTGGACTTGATATCAATGGTTGGATAACTTTAATTATTGGTTTAACTACAGCTAGTATTTCTGCTTTTGCTGCGATTTATAATTTACTTCATTATTTAGAAAAATACAGTACTTGGGTATTTGTTTGGTATCGTTTGGCGATGGGAATATTTATGGTAGTTAGTGTCGTTACTGGCTTTTTACCCAATTGAGTTTTTAAGTATTCATGAGTGCTGAGTGACTAAGAGAGCGAAACGGGAGGATTGAAGTAAGGACACTCAGTTGGAATAGTGTACTCTGTACCGAATGGCACTCTTGTAAAAAGCTGGGCATTTTCTTACGAGTAGAAATTAAGTATTACTTTCTAGTTTCAATCAACCTTTGGTTTTTATCTTCGATTTCTAAGAGTTCAGGGATAGTGACAAAGCGATAGCCCTGCTTGCGAAAGCTGGCAATAATTTGTGGTAAAGCTTGTACAGTCTTAGAACGATTACCACCACCATCATGCATTAAGACAATTCCACCAGGTTTTGCTTCTCTGAATACATTAGCGATTAATTTTGGTACAGCAGGACGGGAATAGTCTACAGAGTCAGATGACCACAAAATAATAGCGTATTTACTATTTCTAGCGTAGTCAACTACCCCATTATGCATAAATCCTCCAGGTGGTCGAAATAAATTTGTTTTTAAGCCTGTAGTTTGAAAAATCAGATCAGAAGTGTGGTCAATTTCATAAGCGGCGGCTTGTGGATTCAAGAATTGATACCAATGATGCCAAGTGTGATTGCCAATGACATGACCTTCAGCAATCTCCTGCTTGAGTAAGTTGGGATAATTTTTCACATTCTGCCCAACCACAAAAAACGTCCCTTTGATCTGATTTTTTTTCAGGATATCTAAGACTTCTGCTGTACTTTCAGGCCAAGGGCCATCATCAAAGGTGAGAGCAATTATTTTCTGAGGCGGGGAGAGTTTTGCTGCCTCAATTATCGCACCTTGGAAACTTGATGGAATAGAATCAGAAAAACCCTTTACTTGCGCCTCTTGCTGCCAACTTTTTAGCATCACTGTTTTGAATTCCTCAACTCGCTGTTGAGTGACTACATTTGTCGCTATATTATTTACATTTTGGGTCTTTTTTGATTGAACTTGAAGAAAGTTTTTTTTGTTCAAGATGATTAAAATTAGACTCAAACTACCATAGAAGATAAGCAGCCAAACTAATTTTTCTGAAGTCCAAAGACTCGGCTTATTATTGATCACGTGAAGTTCCCTTAATGGTCAAATAATCAGTTACCGTGCTGATCGGAAGTTAGACTTTTTATCTGCTTACCTTCAGAGAAAGTATAGCGATGTATTCATGTATTGCCAAGAGTGCGATTACGTACTACTCGATTTATTTGGTTAAGATTTATGTTGTTGAAGACTCCGTTGAAAAACCCTGTTTTGCTCAGTCTCCTATTCGTGTCAGCTGATCTTGTTCATATTCAGAAAACCAGCACTTGATAAAACAGGTTTAGCTGGGCTTCAATGCAATTATGTAAATTCAACACACTTTCGTCATCATATTGTAATATTTTCCTCAATTAAATATGTAATAATCTTTTCATTGTCAATCCCAATTAACTGTCAACTACTAATTTTCCAAATAAAGAACATAGTAATTCTATTTGAGTTTCCAATAGAGTATGTACTGATATTAACATTGTAAACAAATTTAACTATGCTTTTAGCAGATTATAGATGTTCTGCATAAATTTTGACCAAAAAGCTGTCGAAGAAATAAATTTATCGGTAAAATAACTCCATGAAATTACGCGGTTTTTTACTAACTATTATTAGTACTTTCTTCTTAATATCGCCCAGTTTAGCAGCTAGCATAAAATTTCCAAGATTTGATGATAATCGGAGTCATTTAGAGTCAACAACGGATTGGAAGTATTTATTGGCGAACTTTCCAAGTGAAAGAATTATACATAAAAGTTTGATTCCTCAACTCAATCAACCAGAGATTTTTCCGAATGTAAATAATTCTTCTTTATTTGGTGGAATTATTCCATTAGGGAAAGAAATACCAGAGTTAAAGTCTCAAGTGAGAGCATTAATGGCTGATTATAGTTTTCTCAAACCGGGAATGTTTTTCTTAGATATAGAAACAGGTAATTATTTGAATATTAATGGCGAAAAGGTATTTCCGGCAGCTAGTACTATTAAATATCCGATTTTAATTGCTTTATTTGAACAAGTAGATGCTGGGAAAATCAAACTTGATGAAAAGCTAGTAATGCGACGTGACTTAGTAGCGAGTGGTTCCGGTGACTTGCAGTATAAACGGGCAGGAATCAAGCTGAGTGTAATGGAAACTGTTAACAAAATGATTACGATCAGCGATAATACTGCTAGTAACATGATTATTGCTCGTCTAGGCGGGAAAGCAAAACTCAATCAGCGTTTCTACACTTGGGGACTTAAAAACACAGTAATTCGCAATATGTTAGGAGACTTTAAAGGCACCAATACCACTAGTCCAGCAGATTTAGTCAGGTTATCAGCCTTAATTGACCAACATAAGTTGATTTCAGAGGGTAGTCAATTCCAAGTTTTAGATATATTGCGTCATTGCCATAATAACAAGTTGCTGGCAGCTGGTGTGGGTAAAGGTGGAACTATTGCTCATAAAACTGGAGATATTGGATTTTTGGTTGGGGATGCAGGAATTATTAATTTGCCAAATGGTAAGCATTACTTGGCAGGAATCTTTGTGATTAGACCCCATGACGATGAGCGAGGAAGGGAGTTTGTACGTCAGGTTTCTCGGATAGTTTATCAGTATCTAGATCAACCAAAATTATCCCAGAAGTATTGATTTGATATTACTTAGCGTTGATTGTGCTTAAAGCTACGCCTTGATAATAATGCCCTAAAATTTGCAGATAGTTTACTCCTCCTTTGGCTAAATTGTATGCACCCCATTGACTCATGCCTAAAGCATGACCATAGCCAAGTCCTTGAAGTATAAAACTACCATCTGCGGCTTTGGTAAGGTTGAAGTGGGTACTTTTTATCTTTAGAGCTGTACGCACTTCTTCACCAACTAGTATCTTCGTAGCTTTATCACCAACGATTTTTAAGACTTTAACACTACCAAACGGTGAGTAACTCTCTGCGATCATATCTAAAACATTGCCGACACCAGAAATCCTAGTGCTAATTTCTTTTTGGGAGAAAGTTTTCACCCATTTGCACTCGCTAACATTTTGATCGTAATCTTCAACAGCACGCAGGTAAGGCTCGTGGCTTCCCCAAACATCTTCGACATTTTCAGTATGTCCTCCAGAACAATCATGGAAAACTGAGAGAATAACACTGTCTTTATAAGTTAGTACCTGTTTATCAGTAGCATCAACGGCGGCATAAGTACTAGTAGTTTCATTGATTACTCCTTTATAATTCTGCCAATGATCTGGACTATCACCTAAATCGTAAACAGGATTATTGCGCTGTTTTTCTCGCTCATAGAGAGCAAAAGTCCGGGCAGCAACTGCTTGGGCTTTCAAAGCTTCTTGAGGCCACTCAGTATCCATTTCGCCACCAACAACACTATAGAGATATTCTTCGTCATCAACCCAGTTAACGGCGGTTAGTCCTTTGTCTGTTGGCACAACGAGAGTTCTGCCTCGATACCAGTGTTCGCCAATGTAAACGAATCCCTTATTTGTGGGTTCAATCCAAAATAGACTAGACTGCCACTTATCTAAAGCCACACCCCCTGGAACTGAAGAGGCATAAAATGAACTCATTGCTGGTAATTTTCCTACAGTCTGACCAGTACTATCTTTAACTAACGCAGTCGTAGAACTACCAACTGTTACCTGATTAACTCCTCTCTCAATTGCGATTCGTAAGATTACAGATGCTTTGGTTGGCGTAGCTAAAGTCATCCACAATAAGGCACTTATCCACCAGTGACCTACTTTCATCTGTGCAAACAAAGCGTTTAGTAAGAATTGGCATTTCATGTGTAGCATTTTATTGATAGTATTCAATTTCCATACAATGTTATCGCTAATACCGTGCTGTGCGTATAGTGTCAGATTTTTGGGAGATTATCTTTTAGCTTTTCCAATGGTTGACGCTTTGAAAGTACTCAAACTGTGGTGTTGAAAAAAGCTCCAAATTGCCTTACTGGCATTAAAACCAAGCTGAATATTCACCTGACTTAATTTAGGATCAGTTGAAGCACCACCAGGCCAGAAATGCCCACCATTGACTACAGCGAACTGCAAGACTTCTGAACCGTTTCTACAACCAGAGTAACGAAAAGCTTTGACTTGCAAGTGATTACGAGATTTAGTTGGAGTTAAGTGTTGAAATTGAGATGATGAAGTGCATTGGTCATGTCTTCGCCAAAAATTTGCGGTTTCTGGGATAGAAACAAGTGCCTCTTTTTGAGTAATGGCATCGCCATGATAATGTACACTGAAGTCATTTGTACCATTAATCATCATCATTGATATCGAAACCGTCGGATGGCAGCTATGCGCAAATCGAGTAGTTAGAGAGCCAGCTACTGATGCGAAAGCAGCAATTTTATTCGACAGCTTACAGGCCAAAGCTTGAGTCAGTATCCCACCTTGAGAAAAACCAGTGGCATAGATTTTACGTCGGTTAATATTTCTAATTTGCTCTATATGCCCAATCAAAGCCGTAACAAATGAAATATCATCCACTTTTTGTCTGACATGACCTGTAAAGCTCCATTGATGGTCAAGTCCATTTGGATAAACTACAATAAATCCGAATGCCTTTGCTAAATTATTGAAGCGAGAAGTTTTAGCAATAGAATTGCCACTGCCATTATCTCCATGAAACACTAAAACTAATGACATCGCATGTTTATGATTGTAAGATTTTGGCGTATACATATAGTAGGTACGTAACTTTCCTTGGTTTGTTAGTGTTCCATAATTCTCGCTTTGGAAGATTTTTTCTCTAGGTATACTTTTTGCTTCTACTTGAATGGAATTAGAGGTAACAGCCAGAGTAGTTGAGAGGAAGCCAATCAAAACATATTTAGAAAAATCAGATTTTTTATACATTTGTATAAGTAGGTGGGAAAATTTGCAAGTATTTAACGAAAAAGCATTAAAATAATTTGACAACTATTTGTGGGCATTTTACTGAAAGCCTTGGGGCAAGCTAGACCTCGTGACATTCTTTATAAGCCCAAACAACAGTACAAAAGGTGGTAAGAAAGTGCCAACTATTAGGCTTGTCAAAGATGTAGTACAGTGCATAATGGCATAATCGGAAAGACAAAAGTACCAATTGTTATTTGATAGCATGAAAACCAAAAATCATGACAAACAATATCATTGACAGAATTCATTGCTTTAACGAAGGAGGCAACCCAAAACTGCTTGAATTAAAATACAAGGCAATGCGTTCTGATGTTTTTACTTTTTATCGCGGCACGTGTCATTTATTTTACGAAGACTTTCCTAAAGATTTACTACTGAATGCAGCCCCGCCAGTATGGATTTGTGGTGACTTGCACCTGGAAAACTTTGGTAGTTATAAAGGTGATAATCGATTAGTTTACTTTGATATTAATGATTTTGATGAAGCATGTCTTGCTCCTTGCACTTGGGATGTGGTAAGGTTTATTACCAGTATAATAGTTGGCTCTCATACGCTGAGGGTGAATGAATCAGAAGCATTGCATTTGAGCAATTGCTTTCTTGATGCTTACAGCAATGTTTTAGCTAAAGGTATTGCTAGAAGTGTGGAAAAAGAAACCGCTTCGGGTTTAGTTAAAGATTTATTAAGAAGTTTAAAATCCCGCCTTCGTCAAGATTTTTTAGATAAATATACTAAGAAAAAAAAAGGTAAGCGGCATTTATTTATTGACAATAAACGCATTATTGAAGCCACAGAAGCAGAACAGCAAAAAATTAGAAAACTCATCTCCAATTGGCACAAATCTACACAAAAAGATGCTAGTTTTTATCAAATTTTAGATATACAACAGCGAATTGCTGGTACAGGTAGTTTAGGGTTAGAACGTTATGCAGTTTTGGTAGAAGGTTTTGGTTCTCCTGATGGCAATTATTTATTAGATTTGAAGTTAACAAAAACTTGCTCATTACAACCCTATTTAGCACTACCTCAGCCGGATTGGTCGAGTGAATCTGCACGGGTAGTAGCTATCCAACAACGGGTGCAAGGAACGCCACCTGCTCTTTTGGGGGTGATAGTTGACGGCAATAAATCTTATGTTTTACGAGAGTTACAGCCAGAAGAAGATCGGGTGAGTCTACAGGCGTGGGATGGAAAGCTGGAACGCTTAAATAAGTTGATGCAGACAATGGGTGAAGTGACAGCGTGGGATCAATTACGCAGTGGTGGTAGACAAGGTTCTGCGATCGCAGATGATTTAATCAAGTTTGCTCACTTATCTGATTGGCGTAATCAAATTCTTAAGTATGCAACCAGCTACTCTAAACAAGTAGAACTAGATTACCAAGAATTCTGTCAAAAATCGTGAATCTTACCTAGTCAAGAATTGCTATGTAATTAATTCTGTTTGACTACTTATGCCGCTAGGATTAGAGAAAGATTAATTAATTAATGCAGGAGCAAGTTAATGCGCCTCACCATCAGCCTCCGGGCAGTATTGCTCCTACTGTTTGGCGGATTTATTCCCTTACTGATATTTGGGGACTTAGCAGAGGATGTTTGGAAACAAGGTGGATTTCCCTTCGATGTTCCCCTATTATTAGCTATTCACAGCACTGCCCAACCGAAACTAGATGTTTTTGTCTCATACTTGACAAAACTTGGAGTGTTTTGGGGGGTATTCCCAGCAGCAGCAATGATTTCGCTGTTGTTGGTGATTCGACAAAGGTGGCGTGCTTTAGAGTTCTTACTCACAGCCTCGGTGGGCAGTATAATCATTAATCAGACAGTGAAGCGGTTGCTGCACCGGGCACGTCCTCATCTGTGGATAACACCTGCTCCAGAATTTGATTATGGCTTTCCGAGTGGTCATGCGATGGCTAGTATGACTTTGGTGGCAGTTTTGATTATTTTGAGTTGGAACAGCCGTTGGCGTTGGTTTGTTGTGATTATAGGAACCCTGTTTGTCTTAATAATTGGTTGGACACGTTTGTATCTAGGAGTCCATTATCCAAGTGATGTATTGGCCGGATGGATGGTGGCATTAGGCTGGACAGTTGGAGTCAGTTTCCTAATCAACTCACATCCAGTTCGCCGGAGATATCAATAGTAAACAAAGTATGTTCAATCGGGGAGGGGCAACTCATGCAACAGCCAATAGTCCGTCACAGATATCGCTCTACTCAATTGCTTGGAAGTGTTGTCTGTGCTTTAAGTTCTGTTGAAAAGCCAAAGCCGATTCTGTTTTGTCCCTATACCCTATACTCGAAGCTGCAACTCCAGTTTTGGCTTTTCAAGATAGTCTAACTATTTAACCTGGAACGAATTGTCGCTTTCTAGTTGGTATTGCCTAACCCAAGAGAACCATTACTTAAGTGGTTCTCAGTAATCAATTGGTTAAGGGTGCGAATTTGGTCTGGAGTGCCAGGATGAGTACTTAAAAATGCTGGCACTGAACTAGAGTTAACGAGTTTCAGCATAAAAGCTGGCATTGCACTGGCATCGTAACCGGCTTTTGTAAAAGTGAACAGTCCCTTATGGTCTGCTTCAAACTCATGCTGGCGGCTTCCAGGTAAGTTCAATTTTTAATTTTTAATTGGAGCGTACTCCTACGGAGAAGCAAGCTACGCGCAGCGTCTCCAAAAGTTGCGACTTAATATGGCGTTTCCTGCATTTCTCACGCTTCGGTGCGATTGCTATTACCCAAACCTTTATTGAGCTTAGTTTTTGCAACACAACCACAGAACCTGCGTCACTGGTCTTGTTTCAGCTGAGAAAACCAGGAACAGCCTTCTTAGACCCAGTTAATAAGTAAATTATCTCATTTTTGCTAGTCAAAATACAAAATTAGATATGAGGTGATATTTTCGATAATTTCGCAATGAATGGGACATGATCCTGCTCAATACTGAGAATTAAACCTCTTCCTAAGTACGCAAGGAAGTTAATCTGTTTAAAGTTAAGGATGAGCAGAGATTTGTCCCAAAACTGATTGAGAGGAAATTAATATCTGAATCTAGCGGTATGTAGCAGTTCCTTTCAGTACAAAGCCCTGATATGACTGTAATTGTCCAAACAATGGTCTTTTAATAAATCCTGTTATTTCTTGAGTAGTTAGAATCGCTTGAGTTTGAACAGGAGTTTCTTTACTACCGATAAGTAGGTTAACAGTAGGTAAGAGGAAGCTGAGTCTGACTATATTTCCTCCGAAATCAGGGTTTGGTGGCTTGCTAATGATTACCGTGATCAGTGTACCGATATCAGTGGCTAATGTCTGAATTTCACCACCACTAAAATGTCGGGAAATCTTTTCAGTTTTGTAATCAAGCTGTGGAAGTCCATTCAGGATTGAATACTTAATATAAGTACCTTCGCCCTGAAGTTCAAACTCATTTGGTTGTTGTACAACAATTGCTTGTGCTGGCTTTATGGATCTGGGTATTAAAAAAGATACCAGTGATGTGGCAGTTAAACCAGTTACAAAGGTGAGAGCAGTTTTAAGAATTTGACGGCGGGGAAAACTCCCAGAGATATCTTCTAAGTTAGGTTTCATAATTCAGAAATCCTGAAGCTAATAAATCTTATCTTTTCAATCATCTTAATCAATTCGCTGTTTGCGGTCACAAAATATTAAACCTTAGTTTAACACTGACCTTGGATCAACCCTTAGTCCATTACAGTCTAGAAAGACACATTGCAAAGCCCTCTCAAAATATACAATAGCGATCGCATCTCTACCAACAGGTGAATTCAAACTTGATATACAAAAAATTACGTTGCTCTCAAAGAAGAATTGTAGATAAAACTCACCAATTACCCTTACAAGCTCTGCTAAAATCGATACTTAACGAAGCATTCAAAAGGGAATTGTGAGCCTTACTCTTCAAATTCCGACTGTCAACGATAACCTAGATGACTTTGATAGCTTGTTTCAACTTTGGCAAAAAGTCAACCAAGACTGCTCAGAAGTAATCTTCAACTTTTCCAAATGTTGGTTTCTACGACCAAACGCAGTAGCTTTTCTGGGTGGATTAATTCGGTTAATTGAATCACAAGGTAGAAAAGTCACTTTTCAACAACATACTCTTCATAAAAAAGTCAAGAGAAATCTGCAACAAAATGGGTTTATGTATGCCTTTTGCCAGGATATGGCACCTTGGCAAGGAAACTCTATCCCGTATCGAGAAGATCCAAAGCAAAATAAAGATGAATTGGTTCAATACCTAGCCGAACAATGGCTTGGTAGAGGCTGGGTTCATGTCAGCCAAAATTTGCAAAAGCTGATTGTTGCAACAGTTTTAGAAATTTATGCGAATGCTTTTGAACATGGACGGACAGATATAGGGGTCTTTAGCTGCGGACAACATTATCCTGAACTAAAAAAACTTAAACTAACAGTGGTTGACTTTGGTGTAGGAATCCCTCAGAATGTGCGCGATTTCCAGAAAAATCCCAACTTACCAGCAGACCAAGCATTAAAATGGGCTTTTCAAAAGGGGACAACTACCAGGGGTGGACGAGTCACGGGTGGTATTGGTCTTGACTATTTAAAACAATTCGTTCATATAAATAAGGGAAAACTTCAAATTTTAAGCCATGATGGATGTGCGACAATAGATGAAAAACAGGAAGTTTACGAAAATAGACAAAGTTTCTTTGGAGGAACACTGGTAAATATTACACTCCTGTGCGACGAATCGTATTATGCTTTGGAGCTTGAACCAGATGATGAGCCGTTGTTCTAAGGGTCATGTGCGGACTATGAAACACGAAATCCTAACCCTTGTAGGCAAAAACTGTATTACACCTGGCGATGGTCAGAAAGTGTACGATTTGGTCATCGGTGAATTATTAGCTTTTAATGAAGTTGAGCTAGACTTTGCAGGAGTAGAAATTTTTGCTTCCCCGTTCTTTAACTTTGCTATTGGACAATTACTTCGGGATATTAAGCCAGAAACCCTAAACCGTCTGCTCAAATTTTCCAATCTAAATACGGTTGGTAAGCAAATACTCAAACTGGTAATCGAAAATTCAAAACGGTATTACTCCGACCCTGATTTCCGTAGTAGAGTAGACCAAGTTATCAGCGAACAAGCAAATACATAGTAATGCCAGTCAACTACACAGTTCAGGCTGAAGTGGTTGATATCCGGTCTGACGCTCCGAAAAATGATGATATTTTCTTAGTAGATACAAACGCCTGGTATTGGTTTACCTAGACTAATGCCAGTATTTCATCTCGTCCTTATCAAATTACAGAGTATCCTTCCTACATTGCTAAAGCCATTTCTGCTAACTCATTGCTTTTATACTGCGGTCTTTCATTGGCAGAATTAGCACACAACATTGAGCAAACAGAAAGGGAAATATTTTCTTCTACATTAAAATCTAAAGAATACCGTCATAACTTCCCAGTCGAGAGAGCAAAAGTTGTAGCTGAAGTTCAAACCGCTTGGAGTTAGGTAATATCTAGTGCTGTATGCACAGATGTTTTGGTTAGCGAAGAAACAAGCAATGCGGCGCTAAACAGATTTCAAACCCAATTACTTGACGGTTACGACTTGCTGATACTGGAAGCGATGGACAAAGGAGGAGTCACACAGATAATTACAGATGATGGTGATTATGTGACTGTCCCAGGTATCAAACTTTTTACTGCAAATAGTGGTGCGTAGGCAAAGCCCGTCGCAGACATCGCAGCAGCGAAAAGTAAAGGCAAACTTTTGGTGAGGTAGAAGGGTGTAGACATGCATTGGCTTTTGATATTATGCCATCTCTGCACCAGTTAAGATCATACACTACCTTAACTTTATTGGTGAAGCAGGTACTAGGAATACAAATTTATGAAGCGCGATCGCTTGATGCTGTAGAGTTTAGCTTGGAAAGTGCGATCGCGCATATGATAATGAGGCTCAAATCATGATATAGCTTTCCTCAAATGTAATTTCGGAGAACACTGACAGATATCAAATAGCACGGGACGATTACTTCAAGTTGAAAGATAATAGAGGTAGATACTTTAGGTAAAGCAACATCTCATGGTTAATGTTATTCGAGGTGATGTAGATAATAAGCCAGTTTCATCTAGAAGGCTAGCTGATTACTTTGAGAGGAGACACGATATAGATGGCAGCTTATATCTGGGATACCCAATAATAGGAACGCCTCAAGGTGGTTATCAAATTGATGCTCTTTTATTATCCAGAGAGAATGGCGTTGTTATTTTCAATATTATTGAGGGAACTAATACTGACATAGATATAGAAAAGACACAAGATGAAAGTGCAACCAAAGTTGAATCAAAACTACTTCAGCATACAACTCTGGTGAAAAGAAGGAAATTAATGGTGCCAATCAATGTTGTAACATTTGCACCTGCACTGAGTAATACACCGAATAATATTTCAGAAGGCTATCCCATCATAACTAATGAGCCTGCCCTAGAAGAGTACTTAAAATCTTGTAAATGGGAACAAAACCAGTATTTTGAAAGTCTTAGCTCAGTTATACAAGCTATAACTACCATAAGAAAAAGAAGGCAGCGTAGCTATATTCAACGAGAAGATTCCAGAGGTGCAAAACTTCAGAGACTGGAAGATTCTATCGCCAATCTAGATAATAATCAGAGTGCTGCTGTGCTTGAAACTGTAGAAGGTGTACAGCGAATTAGAGGACTTGCTGGCTCAGGTAAAACTATAGTTCTAGCTCTTAAAGTTGCATATTTACAGGCAAAACATCCTGATTGGAACATTGCTGTTACTTTTAATACTCGCTCTCTTAAAAATCAGTTTAAACAGTTTATTAACACTTTTAGTATTGAACATACGAGTGAAGAGCCGGACTGGGAAAAAATAAAAATTATTCACGCTTGGGGAAATCCCTCAACGGAAGGAATTTATTATGAAATATGTAAAAAACATAATATTGAATTCAGAGATTTAAATGCAGCAAAAAATCTTACTAATGTATCTGGTCAAGAATTTGACAAAGTTTGTGAGGAAGCACTCGATAAAATCCACAGCTTTGAGCAGTATTATGATGCAATATTAGTTGATGAAGCACAAGATTTTTCTAAACATTTCCTGCAACTTTGTTACAAAATTCTGAAGCAGCCGAAAAGACTAGTTTATGCATATGATGAGTTACAAAGTCTGAGTAATAAGACAATGGAATCACCAGAAGAAATCTTTGGAAAAGATACTTACGGTAATCCATATGTTCAACTTCAAAACAGATCAGGAAAACCAAAACAAGACATTATGTTAGAGAAATGCTATAGAAATTCTCGCCCACTCCTAACTTCTGCACATGCTTTAGGTTTTGGAATATATAGAAATGAAGGATTAATCCAGATGTTTGATGATGCAGGGTTATGGAGAGATATTGGTTATGAATTAGAAGAAGGAAATCTAGAAGATGGAAAGTCTGTCAAGCTTACTAGAACTAGCAATACTAGTCCAATGTTCCTCGAATCTCACTCAGATATTGATGATTTAATTATATTTAAGTCTTTTAATAATAAGCGCGAACAAAATGAATGGTTAGTCAAGGAAATAGAGAAGAATATTAGGGAAGATGAATTAAAGTATGATGACATAATGATTATTCATTCTAACCCCTTTACAACTAAAGATGCCGTTGGAAGCTCTAGGGCTTTACTATTTGAAAAAAAGATTAATTCTAATCTAGCCGGAGTCACAAATTCCCGCGATGAATTTTTTAGTGAAGAAGCAGTTACTTTTACTGGTATCTATAGAGCAAAGGGAAATGAAGCTGCAATGATATATGTTATAAATGCTCATGAATGCTTCTCTGGTACAGAGCTTTCCAGAAAAAGAAATATCTTGTTTACTGCCATGACAAGAAGCAAAGCTTGGCTAAGAGTATTGGGGTATGGCGAAGACATGAGGGGTTTGGTGAAAGAATTTGAAGAAGTGAGAAAAAGAAACTTTGTTCTTCAATTTACTTATCCTACAGCAGAAGAACGAATAAGAATGAATGTTATCAATAGAGATATGAGTCCTAAAGAGCGTGAGCGTAGAATTCAGAACCAAAGAAATTTAAAAGATATTGTTGAGGATTTAGAGAAGGGTGTTATGCAGAAAGAAGATTTGTCACCAGAATTAATAGAAAAATTAAAAAATCAACTATTTTAAAATGACTAGTCATCAAGAAATTTATAGAGAAATTGAATACATTACTCAAAAACTAATAGAAGTTAGTTTATGCGATCAACAAAATTTTCCCTCATCTACATCTCTTGGTAGAGATAGTTATGAAATTGCATATTCTGGTATGCAGAATCTCTCAATAGCACTGAAAAATATTGATTATAAGAACATATATAATGAACTAGACAGAGGTAAAAACTACAATTTCAAAATGATTGATGGTGCGTTAATACAATTTTTATATACGTATAAAAAATCTGAGTTAATTTCACATAGGCTTGCCTTTTTACCATCACCATTTTTAGAAGTATTCCAGAATGAGCCTACAATTTATGAAGCAGACGAAATATATGCAGATATAATAGCAAAAAATATATTACCAGTACCAATTAGATTCGATTATGATCCAGGCAATCATAAAGAATTAGATCACCCCAAATGCCATCTAACCTTGGGACAGTTTGAAAATTGTAGAATACCTGTTTGTTCTCCAATCGCACCAAGTACCTTCATATCCTTTATTATTCGTAGTTTTTACAATACTGCTTTTAGGAAATTTACAGATGATCTTACGTTTTCAAGTAACCTTTTCGATAAAACGATAACTGTTGGAGAGAAGAAAGTATTGTACATAGCTATTTATTAATTTAATTTAGAGAATCTTTGCTGGTTCCCCAACTCATAAATCTGTTGACCAAGTGAATAATCCGTAAGGATTCAGGTGTTTGAAACCCAGTCACAGAGGCAGTTTAAAATTCGACTTTGGCTTATTAACATACCTTTAGTCGCAATAAGGCAGGAAAATATAGTCGTTATACCAATTCTGTATGAAGATGCGCCCTATATGAGGAACGAACCGCAAAGAACGCGAAGGACACAAAGAAAGAAATAAGAAGCCAAGAAAATTTGGCGAAGCTTCACAAAAAAATGGTATTACGCAATCATTATTGAGAATAAAAATTTGCGATTAATCCCCGAAAAGCTTTATCAGAAAACGATCGTAGAGATTTTGGTATGACTTGAATTCTTATAAATAATCAAGCACTACTAATAACTTATTATTTTTCCATCTACTAAATAATGCCGAATCTTACACCTTCCCACAACCTTTAGAGATTCTGACAGGAAACGTAAATTGTGGTAAGCTAATCGTCATTCATTTTTCCAGGATGATTCGCTTCTAGTAAGGGCTTCAGCCCTGCTTTTATGCCTCACCTAACCCAGAGCATTGATGCTGAACTGATAGCTAATTATTTGAGTGCAATTGCTAAAAATCACCAAGATTTATTTCCAGAGTTCATTAACCAGAAACTTTCTGTTGATTTACGCGACGATTTTCCTGATACAGCCAAAACACCCCACTTTTTGTACGGCGATAGATTACGCTGGCTTAGTTCTGACACCGACTGGGGAATAGTAATTGGCAGATTTTACAGCTTTGCTCCACATCTTTGCTGCTGGAGTTGGTGCTACCTAATTTGGTTAAGCAAAGACAGCCTCAGTGCCGCTTGGACATCTGCCGATATTGCTTGGGAGGAGGATTTAGAACCACTGGAAGGAGAGCCATTATTATGACTAATCCCCGCCCTCTACAAGAACGTGAGCAAAACCTGATTGACCTTTACAGCCATTGTCAACTAGGAATGACACCCAATAAATTTTATGCCAAATGGGATGTTAATCATGAGGCGATCGCTCGGATTTGCTCTCGTTCACTTTCAACTGTCTGGCGTTGGTTTTCCAAGGGTCGCAATTACCGCAGTCCCATGCCCAGTGATTTACGCCATCTTGCCCTGATGGACTTCCTGCTAGAATACTTCGAGGAAATTCCCGAAGAATGTTTGAATATACTCTGTTCTCTCACAGGGCATAAGTAGGAATCGAAAAGTCAACCAATTGCAATGTCAGGATGACATTTTTTTACCAGCCACTCTCACAGTAGGGTGGCTTTAGTTTTGAGAATGTTCAAGTCACTTTTGTCTATTATTCGACTGCAATTTACCAGCTAAATCATAAGTATGATCACGAGGTTTTTATGACCTACATTGAAAAGCTAAATCCTTGGTGTATAGTCCGCCATTTTCCTAGTATGCAACATCAAATAGTTGCTCGTTTTCGTCGCCGCAGTGACGCAGAAGCTCATTCACAAGCTCTACACCGACTGATACCAAGTGCAACTTTCACAATCATTTTCAATCCAGCAGTCGAGCAACCAGAGCAAATTACCCCATGATTCTGTCGTTCTGGAAGTCAACTTAACTTGTAGCGAATTCTCTTGTTTGTTGAAACATACGAATATCCTCCCTTGCTCCTTTTTTTCCATAAAAGCACGGGGGGATGATTTGTAGCTAACATTTGAAAAGTACTACTATGTTTGCACAAACTCCGTCATCGATAAAACTTTTGATACTTTACCATATCGGCAAAACTTAGAAAACACCGCTGACACCAACCATCCACCCACACTGCTGGAATCTTAAATCTTGCCCCACAGTTTGGACATTCTGACAACAAAATTAATTGGTGGCGATCGCACCCCCAAGCCCTGCTGCTTTACCTAATCCACTAGATGTTAACTCGTTTGCTCGCCGGAAACGTCCTAAAAAGTGACTTAGGCTTTCTCCCTCAAGTGGTTCTACTTGAAACAGCCAAGATTGAATCTCTACAATTTCCATTACTTGTATTCTGCTGCTACTTCCTTTAGGGTTGGTAAATCTACCTTATTTAGTCCTTTCCTCAATGCCCTAATTGCTGACTCTCTAAGAATCATATCCAGCAGACCAATATAACCCCCAGTTGCCTCACCCAAAGTTTTGAGCATGGTCTTGCTAGAAAGGTTGGAAGCAACTGGTAACTGCAAAACCTTCTTTTCCCAAATTTCTACAGTTCGCTTAAAGTCTTCTCCTGAGAATTTACCAAACCGATGGCAAGCTCGAAAACGGTTGTAAACCTGTTCATCCCGCTTAATCACTACATCCAAGCGATCTGTTCCTACTAAGACAACTGATATTTCTAATTCTTCACCAATGTCCCGTACATCTTTAAATGTATTGGGCTTCAAGCGGTCAGCCTCATCAATAATTAATGTCTCTACATGACAATTTTTCAGAACACGCCGACTCCGCTCTCGAATCTCAGCGACTGTTCCCTTAGTCATTTGATACTTCAGATGCTCAATAATTAGCCTAAACAAATCTTTAGAACTGCATTCTGGAGGAACTAAGCATGTAAGCAACAGGAACTATTGGGGGTTTACCTGACTCTTGTATCGGCTTATGTCTTAACCTGTAAGCATCGCGTACTCTGATTGCAACTTGTTGGGGAGTAATTCGCTTACTGCCTTTATTACCTTCCTGATATGTCTTGATAATGAACTGTTGCCAATCAGTATCTATTCGATGTGTACCTTTGTCAGCCCGTGTCGTGGTTTGAAGTGCAGCTAAACCCTCCTCTTCCCATTTTTTTACTAGTCGGCGTACTGTTCGCACAGACTTACCTAGTTTGGCTGCTACTTCCCTTTGCCTTTGCCCATAGGTGATGCGATCGCATGGTTCTAGTAATTGCTGAATCATATCCAGCAAATGCCTATCATCTGCTGAGAGTTACGTCACAATCTCATCCTTTTCTGCCTCTTGATCGCTATTGGTATGATTGTCCAGCATTTTTACATAATTGTTTAATACAAACGTAGTTGTCTTGTACTATATAAAGGACATTTATTTTGTCAATTTTCATAAAAATGTAGGCTCATAGTATTTTTCAAGAAAGGACAGATATTTTGTCAAAGTTCTAAAAGAGGACAGGTATTTTGGCAATAAGTCTCTAGTAGCCTATTTTCAGCCTATAATAGTAAAATCCTTATCAAGTAAGGGTTTTAAGCTAAATATTTTTGAAGACGTTAATTTGTCAAGTGGTCATTTAATTTGGCAATCGACAAATTTTTGCTGTAGATTAACTAATTAGTGGTCTGCAATTGCTATCTCCTTACAACTTGGAAAACAATATATTTAACCCTTCGGTCATCGTGGGATGAGTCAAAATACCATCGCGCAGAATGGTGTAGGGCATCTGAGCTTGCATCACCATCTGCACCGTTGAAATCACTTCACCTGCTTCATGACACAACAGGGAACACCCTAGAATACGACCTGTATCTGTATCCACGATCGCCTTCAGAAGTCCATCGGTTTGACCGAGTGTTTTTGCTCTAGGAACGGCTGACGCATCCACCTTCGCCACGCGGATAGCATATCCTTGTTGCTGTGCTTCAGTTTCAGTCAAACCCACATGAGCCAGTTCTGGATCGATGAACAGACAGGATGGAACCAATCGATCCCGTGTACTACGGTTGCCCCCATCAATTAAATTAGCTTTGATAATGCGATAATCATCGAGCGATATATGAGTGTATTGCGGGCCACCGTTGATGTCGCCTAAGGCCCAAATCCCCGAAATATTCGTCTCTAAGCAATCGTTGACTTGAATAAATCCGCGTGTATCAGTTGCCACACCAGCAGCAGCTAAATTTAAGCTATCGGTATTGGGCGCACGACCAACGGCCACGAGCAAATGCGACCCCTGGAGGGTGATTTCACGATCGGCAACTTGGATTTGAAGGATGGTTTCATTACCAGTGCGATCAACCCTCAACACCTTCGCCTTCAGCAAGAATTCAATACCATCTTGTTCCAGCAATGTTTGAACTGCGATCGCTATATCTGGATCTTGCTGTGACAGGATTTGCTCACTTTGCCCAATGACAGTAACGCCAGAGCCAAAGCGCCGAAACATCTGGGCAAACTCTAAACCAATATAGCCACTACCGAGAACGATCAGGTGTTCAGGCAAGTATTCTAGCTCCATAATCGACTCACTTGTCAAAAATCCAGCTTCTGTGAGTCCAGGTACAGATGGAATTAACGGTCGTGTGCCTGTATTAATAAATAACCGTTCGGCGGTAAGTAAGCAATTGTTCCCCTCAGTCGTCGTCGCTTCAATTGTTTTAGGAGCAACAAACCTTGCTTCGCCAATAATCAAGTTGTTATCCAGAGCCGTTTCTAAATTGTGCAAGTTCATTTCACGCGCAGATTGCACAACTGTTCGTTTTCGTTGGATCACCTGTGCTAAATTAACGCTGGGTGTATTACCTTTAACACCATAAGCGGCACTATTTCGCACTGTATTTGCCACATTGGCACTTGCCACCATAGTTTTAGTAGGAATGCAGGCAATATTAATGCACCCGCCACCAATCATATTTAAACTGCGTTCAACCAGAGCGGTTTTACGTCCGTCAGCAACCAGTGCTGGTGCAAGTGTTTTACCCGCCTTGCCGCCGCCGATAATAATGTCGTCATAGTGTTGAGTGTCCACTTCCATATCCTTTGAGTTTGATCAGGTGAATACGATGTCTAAAAGGTGTTATGAATTTCAAAAAACTGTCTGACTGAGAAGGTTTTAGCGATAACGTATTTGACGAGCGTAACTCAAGATGCTAGCCCTAGCTGAGTTTCCAAAAGTTCATAACACCCACTAGAAGATTCAACTTTTTCTACAAGCTTGCTTCATCAAGATACGATTGTTTTTATACACCTCTAAAGTTCCAGACTGCGGGTTATCTAACGTGCCATCCCACACCCAATATTCATAAATTCCCTTCCGAAACTTATACACTCGAACACCTTCTGTCGCTTGGCTAGTTCCTTTACCTAAACTTAAATTACCGTTGGGATTGGTCGCGCGATAGAGTAGTTCACCGGAAGTATAATTCTGCCAAATATTAATGTTATAACCACCCTGGCATTTTGTACTCAGGATGATGCCAGCAGTAGAATCAGCAGAAGCAGGTAAGGAAAAATTAGCTAAGATACTGATTGGCAGAGTAAGAAGTAACGCGGATGTTTTCATAAGTGTTGTAAAATTGATGAGTTTGACATTACTTTATTGCAGCTACAACTTCATCTGTAGAAAGGACTGCATTGGCGATATACCCAAAGTTGATCAGTGCTGCCTTATAGCCGTCACCCAGTTTTGGATGTCGAGGAGCAGCGGTTGCATCCTTGACGACAACGACCTGGAATCCCTGTTCGAGCAATTCGTGTAGGTGAGCTTCAACACAAAGATTTGCCAACATTCCGAGTAGAATGACTTTGCTGATGTTGCGTTTACGCAGTTGCAAAACGAGGTCGTTGGTTTGCGGGCCATAGACTTTGTGGGGACTGGCCACAATCGTCTTGCCATCCTCAATGAAGGGCTTATAGCGATCAAGCCAGTCAGCACCTGATCCCAGGAATCCATCGAGGCTCAACGCACCACGGCGATCAAACTCCTTAACCTCAAGCATTATTTGCTCTAGGTTTCCGGCAAATTTCCAACTATGGTCAGTGGGGTAGTAATAGTGAGGGGAGATAAAAACCTCGAATTCATTCTGCTTCGCGGCTTTGAAGATTCGCTCAATGTTCTCGATGGTCTTGTTATCCTTAACACTCTCACCCACCAAATCCCAGAAAACCCCTTTTTCGCTCAAGACATCGTTTTGCGGATCGATGACGACTATTGCGGTGTCATTCTTGTTGATGTTCATGGTTTTTCTCCTTGCTTGTTGATTTTCACCGTTCTCTTTCTTAAAAACCACCCGCCATGTGTAGCGTTTTCTCAGTGATTCAAAATCAGAATATCTTGGTTGCCAGGGCGATCAAGGTGGGTGAATTATCTGGCAGTAGTCACTTCATTTCAGACTTTGACACCACTGCCTAAATGCTGTTTCAAAAACGCCAAGGTGCGCTTGCGTGCTAATTCTGCAACTTATTTGTGATCAGCGGAACTAAGTGCTTGATAGATTAAAGGTGCAATGATAGCGATATTTTTCACCAACTCATCGGAGAGAGAAAATCGCTGTTTTAAGTAATTAGGCTCGTTGTAGCTCACCCACACCTTGCTGTCAGTTGCTTCCCATGCCAGTGCTTTCAGGGGTAAATCCAGGGCGATCGTTGGTTCTGCCACCATCAGGGAAGTTCCGGCTTTCGGGTTGCCAAACAGCAACAACTGTGTAGGACACAAGCTTAGTCCGACTTTTTCGGCTTCAGCCTGTTGATCAATGCGGGCAAAAATGGTGATGCCTTTTACTTGAAGGACGGCTTCTAATCGATCAATGGTTACAGGCACTGAATATTGACTGAGCTGGCTAATAATGCCGTTGTTTGCATTCATAGCAGTGAACTTCTTGTAGGATAAAACTGGGTGATATGGTCGTTGGGCTTTTCAAAGATTGAGGTCTGACAATCCGGGATGATCATCAGGACGACGACCTAGTATCCAGTGGTATTTGCGTTCGCTCTGGTGAATTGGCAGGTCGTTGATGCTGGCAATACGCCATCGCATGAATCCGTGTTCGTCAAACTCCCAATTTTCATTGCCATAGGAACGAAACCAATTGCCAGCATCATCATGCCATTCGTAAGCAAACCGGACAGCAATTCGGTTATCTTGAAAAGCCCAAAGCTCTTTGATCAGACGGTATTCCAATTCTTTAAGCCACTTACATGTTAAGAACTGGGTGATCGCCTCACGACCAGATAGAAATTCTGAGCGGTTGCGCCAATTGCTATCCGCTGTGTAAGCGAGTGATACTAGTTCAGGGTTACGTGTGTTCCAAGCATCCTCTGCAATTCGGACTTTTTGGATAGCGGATTCATTATCGAAAGGCGGCAGGGGTAGTCGAGGATTTTCGGGGTTGTTCATAGTATCTAAGCAGTAGAATCGCGATTCTCGTTCTGAGAGGCTTCTCTACGAGACGCTTTGCGAATGCCAACGTCTCAGCATGGTTGGATTAAAATTACAGCAGATTTCAAGTTGGGTGTTGTACACAAACTAAGTCCCAAAGCCAGGTATGAACCCTGTTTTACTTCTGGATTTTGAATTCTGCTGTAAGTGCCGACCGAATTACTTCAAAAACTGTTTGATACGGTTCAATGAATACCATCCGCGATGTGCAGCGTTTCCCAGATGCCCCCGTCACAATTGCGATTTTTCCGTCTAGTTTTTTCATGATGATTTCTTCGGATCGGGCAGCGTGAACTTCACAGTTTCGCTGGTGATTACTTTGTGCATGGGGTCAGCTAGTTCGATCAGCACCTTGTGCACGCCAGGTTCCAGTCCGACCAGGATCACCGTTTCCCCACTGGAATCGACAAAGTGCCACGGCGCGTCATCAACGGTGATGTGGATATGACCGATGCGCGGCGATACTTCGAGGGCACCTTTGCCAAAAACTGGCAACACACGTAAATTCTCCGTCCAGTACTGGATAAAGACGCGTCCCTGTGCTAGTGGTTCGGGAAGCGGTGGATCGACAATCAGCTTGGGTGGTGCTTCGTTCTTGATCGCAATCAACGGTGATGGTCCGATAATGTCCCTAGCGCTCGGTGTGTGGGTGTTCATAGCAGGTAAGTACCTGAGAGTAGTTTATATAACGATCCATTTGAAGGTGAAGCGGCGCAGAGTCATCGCTCCAGAGAAGCCATTAACGTTTCTTTGATGCCAGTTCCCAGACCGCAGTTGCGAATGCTTTCGGATCTTCCTGGGGCAGGTTATGACCGACGTTTGGAATAACCCGATGCTGACGTTCACCGCTAAACTTCGCTGCCGTCGATTTTCCATCGGTTGCTGGCACGACACCATCTGCGTCCCCGTCCAGCGTGATCGTCGGCACCGTAATGGTCGGTTGCGCGGCAAGTCGCTGCTCAAGCTCCTCATACATGGGATAGCCGGCAGCAAGTCCAAGGCGATGGCGGTAGGAATGAATCACGACCTCCACATAATCAGGGTTGTCGAAGGTGCTGGCGTGTTGATCGAGCGTTGCCTCGTCAAAGTGCCAGTTCGGCGAATTGCGAGTCCAGAGAATCCTCGCAATCTCACGTCTGTTAGCCGTCAGTCCGGCGCGTCCGCGCTCGGTCTGGAAATAGTATTGGTACCAGATCCCGGATTCGATCGCGGGTGAAAGTGGCAGCCCTGCCTTGGCAATATCCTGGATCAGGTAGCTATTGACGGACACCAGACCTATGCATCGTTCAGGCCAGAGAGCCGCAACAACGCAAGCGGCTCGTCCACCCCAGTCATAGCCAGCAAGCACAGCACGGTTCAGCTGCAATGCATCCATCAAGGCGATCGCATCGACACCGATCGCGGCTTGCTGCCCGGAGCGTGGTGTGGCGCTGTCGAGAAAACGGGTTGATCCATGTCCCCGCAGGTAGGGAACAATCACCCGACATCCGCGTGCAGCAAGCATTGGTGCAACGTCAATGTAGCTATCGATGGAATACGGGAACCCATGCAGCAGCAACACCAGAGATCCATCGCTTGGTCCTGCTTCGTAGTAACCGATGTCGAGGACACCCGCTTTGATCTGCTTGATGGGAGTAAACCTAAATTCAGATCCTTTGGGCTTGTCGAAGCTTGCGTGTGCAGTACCCATGAGTGCCATTTCTGTGAAAATGCTTGCTGCCGCCGTTCCCAGAAAGCGGCGGCGGTTGTATTTAATTGCTTTGAGCATAGGGTTGACTCTTTGGATTAATTAATCAGGCGATTGCACAAAGCACAGTCGCTTTACCCTTTTCCCCTACGCTAACTCGGTAAGCAGCAAAGCGATGCAAGAGCGTCTTTTCCCTTCCCCAAAAACATTAGACCTCTTGCAAAAATCCTTGAATTACCCCTCCCCAACCCTCCCCGATGTATTGGGGAGGGCGCAAGATTTCAAGTTTCCCCCCTTTATAAGGGGGGGATTAAGGGGGGTCTATTCGACTTATGCAAGAGGTCTATTGATCGCATCCTATTGCAGATGTTTCTTCAATTGGGCAGCAGCTTGAACAAACAGAGAACGGGTTTCTGGCAACTCGGCTAAACCATTCAGTAGTCCGAAGTCATGAATCATACCGTTGTACTGCACAGTTGTCACCTCGACCCCAGCTTCATCGAGCTTGCGTCCATAGGCTGTGCCCTCGTCATGCAAGATATCGCTCTCTGCAACCACAATTAACGCTGGAGGCAAGTCTTTCAGTTGCTCAACCGTCGCCTGTAGGGGAGAAGCATAGATGTCTTTGCGCTTTTCTGGGTCAGCGATGTACATGTCATACATCCACTTCATCGTTGGTACAGTCAGAAAACGCTGATCGCCAAATTGGTGATAAGAATTCGTTTCAAAATCAGCATCTACAATGGGCCACATCAGGATTTGCAGCTTGATGTGTGGTCCTCCTTTTTCTTTCGCCTTCAAAGCAGTGACAGTTGTCATGTTACCGCCGACACTGTTGCCAACGACTGCCAGATTCTTGCCATCCACCCCAATCTCCTCACCATGCTCGGCAACCCATTTGGTCGCAGCATAAATCTCATTGATCGCCTGTGGGTACTGAGCATCTGGCGTGCGAGTGTAGTTGACAAAGACACCTGCAAACCCTGAAAGCACAACCAAATCGCGAACCATGCGCTTGTGTGTTGGGTAATCACCCAGCACCCAACCACCACCATGAATAAAGATGAAAACAGGCAATGTGCCTTTGACCCCTTCAGGTCGTACAATATTCAGGGTAATTGAATAACCATCAGCAGTAATCGTCTTTTCAGACTCTTCAATGCCTGAAAGGTCTAGTGAAACGGAAGCCTGTGCATCCACAAGAACTTGACGTGCTTCGACTGGAGTGAGTTTCTCCAGCGCCACACCCGCTGAATTCAGTACTTTCAAAAATTCCTTTGTTCCTTTGGAAAGACGTGGATCGTCCGCAACTTCCAAAATTTTTGCTGCTTGCGAGTTTGCTTGAGCAACCATGACATTCTCCTTTAATGAATTGTAAACAATCTGTTGAGATGGCACTGTCAAGTTAATTGATTTAACAATTGTAGAATGACAATTACTTTCTACCGACATCATTTCCCAGCCAAAACTATTTGTTACTGGTGGTTAGCTTGGTGTTCTCTGTGAGTGGTCAGAAAGCGACGAATATGGTCTGCGATCGCCTCCCTATCTTCTTCCAGAGCAAAGTGCCCCGTATCAAACAAATGAAACTCCAGGTTTTTTAAGTCGCGTTTGTAGGCATAAGCTCCCTCGACTAAAAAGCCCTGGTCATTTTTGCCCCATACAATTAGCGTCGGTGGTTGATATTGGCGCAAATAAGCTTGCCATTGCGGATATAACCGCACATTGGACTGATAGTCGTATATTAATGCCAATTGAATATCCATATTGCCAGGGCGCTCAAGGAGTGCCTGATCCAGAGTCCAGGTATCGGGACTGAGGTTTTCTAGATTCCTGGCTCCAGTGATGTAATGCCATTTCGTGCCTTCGCTTGCCAGAGCCTGTCGCACGCGATCGGCATTTTCGGGTGTCTTATTCTGCCAAAAAGCGCGTATGGGCTTCCAGAAATCACCGAGTCCCTCCTCGTAGGCATTGCCATTTTGCACAATTAGCGTCTCAATCTGCTCTGGATACTGTATTGCCAATCGATAGCCAATCGGAGCGCCATAATCCATTAAATAAAGGCTATAGCGTTTCAATCCGATCGCATCGACAAAGCCTGCCATGACTTCGGCAAGGCGATCAAAGGTATAATCAAACTCATCCACCGTTGGCATGGAACTATAGCCAAAACCAGGATAATCAGGTGCAATCAGATGGAATTGATCCGCCAACGCCGGGATTAGATTGCGGAACATGTGGGACGAGGTTGGAAAGCCGTGCAATAGCAGAATCGTCGGACGATCGCGAGAACCAGCTTCGCGATAAAAGATATCTAAACCATTGATCGATACTGTGCAATAAGTGGTCATGCGTTTACTCTTTTGAATTCAAATCGTTCAACAGAATCAGAAATAGTTGATCTTGTTTATTCAAAGGTTCATACCTGAGCATGAGCCATGCTGGGATAATCGATCATTTCCACCGGTCAGGCGAGAACGGATTGCAGTCGTGATGTGAGAAATTGATCGATATAATTTGCGATCGCATCTCCATCCTCTTCCAGGGCAAAATGTCCGGTATCAAGTAGATGGAACTCAACGTCTTTCAAGTCATGCTGGTAGGGATAAGCACCGTCAGCAGGAAAGATGTAGTCGTTCTTGCCCCAAACAATCAGGGTAGGGGGTTGATACTGGCGAAAATACTCCTGCCATTGGGGATAGAGCGGTGGATTCGTGCCATAGCTATAAAATAGCGCCAGTTGAATCTCTTCGTTTCCGGGACGATCAAGGAAATGTTGATCAATAGTCCAGGTGTCGGGGCTGATCGCTTCTAGATTGCGAACACCGTTGGTATATTGCCACTTCGTTGCTTCTAGGGTGAAAAGATATTTGAGCTTTTCAGCATTATCAGGCGATCGCTCTTGCCAGTATGCCTTAATTGGTTCCCAAAATTCGCGCAGACCTTCCTCGTAAGCATTGCCATTTTGAACAATTAGAGATTGCACGCGCTCTGGATATTTAGCAGCAATCCGATAGCCAATCGGTGCACCATAATCCATCACATAAAGGCTGTACTTTTTGAGATCGATCGCAGCAATGAATTTCTCCACAATCTCAGCCAAGCGATCAAACGTGTAGTCAAATTCATTTACTGTAGGCATTGAACTGTTGCCGTAACCCGGATAGTCAGGCGCAACAAGATGGAATTTATCAGCAAGTGCTGGTATGAGATTACGGAACATGTGAGACGACGTTGGGAAGCCGTGCAATAGCAGAATCGTTGGATTATCACGGGAACCCGCTTCGCGGTAGAAGATGTCTAAACCATCGATAGAAACGGTGCGATATGTAGTCATGGGATTACTCCTTGTTCAGAATGAAGTTGTACGTTATGACACCAGATCAAATTGTCATTCAATAAAACCGGGCATTGAGCGATATTTCTAAATTGAAAATCAATGATTACTCGTTCAGCCGAATCAGAAACAGGTGAAGACCATTGCAGCAGTAAAATTGCCACCTTTACGAACAATGGATCGGGCGATCGCAACCGCTGCATAGGAGCAGGATGACGAGGCTGCACCCAAACCACAGGCTCTTGCGATCGATCCAGTCGCATCATCGGGCATGAGCCGTACCATTTCAGACTTTGATACCACAGCCTGAATGATTGCGGATAGGGTGAATCCCAGAATTAATGCCCACAAAATCTCCCAAAACATGTTGAACGCCATCCAGAGAGCATGAGCGATCGCGCTGATCGGCTCTGTAAACAGATTAATAGTGTCCATAGTTTTTCGGTCAATGATGGTGGAATGCGATTGTTTATTCGGGTTAATCTATCTCACATCTGAACGGCGGATCTGCTCCTGGAAATAGTCTCGCCAACTTGCAGGTAACGCTTCTAGTTGCGCGGCACGGTGCAGTAACTCTGGGTTGTTTTGCTCACGCATATAAAGCTGAGTGATGTCAGCAATAGTAATATTGTTGCTATCTCGACTCATTAACTCTAAAGTGTCTCCGACTCCAACTTCGCCCTTTTGCAAAACCCGAAAGTAAAATCCGGTGCGACGACTGGCAAGAAATCGTTTCACCATATCCGATCGCCCAAAGCGAATCCCTAGTTTGTAGCAGGGTAAGCGCGGTTGAGTCACCATTAGTTCCACACTGCCGATTTTGAAGCGATCGCCAATGTTCAATTCTTCTTCTCTCAAGCCAAGGACTGTAAAATTTTCGCCAAAGATACCGAGTGTTAACTCTGTGTCAGGCAATTCACTTTGCCAATACTCATAATGTTCAAAAGGATAGACATAAATTGCTTTGTCAACTCCGCCATGAACGGTGAGATCTGCTTGCCTATCGCCATCTAAATTGAGTTCACGCACCATCACTCTCGCATTAACTGGCTCTTTGAAAATTCCAGTGCGGACGGCTTTTCCTTTCCAGGTCACTTCACGCGGCAGTCCGACATTAACAGAGATAAGCTTCATCTTTAACTCCTTTTGGACTTCAAATCTGTGCCATACCGCCATCGACAAACAACTCAATGCCGTTCACAAAGCTGCTGTCGGCTGAAGCGAGAAAGACAACGACTTTGGCAATCTCATCAGGTTTTCCGACTCGTCCCAGTGGGATGGCGCTGGCTTGGCTGTCCACAAATTCTTGCAACTGCTGGTCATTCAGTCCCAAATGATCGTAACCAGGAGTCGGAACCACACTAGGGCTAATGGCATTCACTCGGATCTTGCGTTCTCTGAGGTCGAGTATCCAATTCCGAGCAAATGATCTCACGGCGGCTTTGGTAGCGCTGTAAACACTGAAAGCTGGTGTACCTTTTATAGAAGTAGTCGAAGCATTCAGGATAATAGAAGCGCCCTCTGGCAACAGTGGCAGTGCCTTTTGTACGGTAAACAGCAAACCTTTGACGTTTATGTTGAATGTTTTGTCAAAGTGTTCCTCTGTGATTGCTCCAAGTGGGGCAATTTGTCCACCGCCAGCATTAGCAAAGATGATATCAAGGTGTCCTTGCTCTTGCTTAATGATGGCAAACAGACGATCGAGGTCTGCCAGATTAGAAACATCGCTCTGCACAGCCGTAATATTTTTACCAATGGCTTCTACAGCAGCATCCAGTTCGACTTGGCGACGACCCGTGATATAGACATAGGCACCTTCAGCAACAAACTGTTTGGCAGTTGCAAGACCGATACCACTGTTGCCACCCGTGACAAGGGCGATTTTTCCTTCTAGTTTTATCATTATGCGAATCCTCTGATTATTGGGTTTAAAGCAGAATGGCACGCTTGTTAAGCGTAAATCCTTGGTATTCCTGGCTTTGGGGTGTCGGGTATGGGGAATTAAGAAGATGTTAAATTCCTTAACAATTAAGCTAGTCGCGCCAACTTTCGGGTAAGGCTTCAAGTTAAGTAACGCTCAAATCTGTGCCATACCGCCATCGACAAACAGCTGCTAACCCCTATCCTTCGTAGAAATAGTCCGGCTGGATCTTGCCCTTAAGACGTTCATGCATCTCAATCGAGAAGCGGAGCACTGTACCGAGGGGACGATGATGGATAGCAATATGGACAATTAAACCATCTGGGTTCTTGATAAGGATTGTCACACCAGAAAGGGGCTGTCCGCCGAACGCTTTCGCGTCCCACTCCAGATATGTTTGTTGAGCGCTCTCAACTTGACGAGTGAAAGTGAGCGCTTCGTAAACTTTGCTGGCGGTAGCCATAACACTTTTTACGCAATCCTGCCTCTCGATTGGGCGGACAAGCACACTGGCTTCAAGAGTGACGTTGTCGGCAAAAGCGTCCGCGAATGAGCTTTCCAACTTATTAGCGAAGGCTTGAGTCCATTTCTGCATTTGGATGTTGGTCGTGGTGTTGCTAGTCATTTAGAATAAGTAGTCGGACAAAATTAAATTCATTCGTGAAGGCAGGAGTCAGAAAAAAGTTTGTGTAATCAATTCTGTCAGAGTACTTATACCTGAAGTCTTAGGGTAGATCTCCGGGCGCACCCAGAATTTCGTCGCCAATTTCGCTAGAGATGCGATTGAACAATTCCATGTCAGGTGCCTCATTCTGGTTTAGCGTCCCTGTTGCTTCAATTAGTTGAGCAAAGGCGCTGGGCGCAGCAACGACTAACCCGCGAGCTGGTTGATCGCTGAGTGCAGCAACAACATGGGGTGTGCCCATCGGAATGAAGGCACTTTCACCTGCGCCTAGCACAACCTTATTCTTACCAACCCAGACAGTGAACTCTCCTTCTAACACATAGAGTTGTTCTGAATAGCGTGTATGGCAATGGGGTGGAGTCTGTGCACCAGGAGGGAAATAGCCCTCAATCAGGTCATATTTACCGTCAGTTGTGGTGTGATCGGCGACGATGGTAAGGTAGTTATTAAGAAGCCAGAATGATTTTGTCATGGAAGCACTCCTTCTAATGAATGAATTATGTTATGAACGCTCAAGCTTGCAGATCAGATAAAGCAGGCGTTCATGCCGTTTCTAGATAGACAAGTGTGACAAATTTTGAACATTAAGCTTGTTGGGAACACTTTGCGAGGTACGCTCCGCTTTAATTAAATCTGCTGCCTTCTCAGCAATCATGATAGTGGGTGCATTTGTATTGCCTGTAGTGATTGTTGGCATGATTGATGCATCAACAACACGAAGGCCTTGAATTCCATGTACTCGTAGTTGAGGATCGACCACTGCCATTGAGTCAATGCCCATTTTGCAAGTGCCAACCGGATGCCATACAGTGCTGCAAGTGTCCCGAATGTAAGCTTCGAGTGCTGCATCACTTTGAACATGGGAACCTGGAGCAATCTCCTCACCATGAAAATCATCAAAGGCACTGGTCTGAATCAATTGGCGGATTAATTTAACTCCCTCAACCAACTTTTGTACATCAGCTTGACTTTGTAGATAATTCATTTGAATGGTTGGTGGATCTTTAGGGTCAGGCGATAGCAAAGTGACGCTGCCAATATTTTGGAGACGGGTAAGAGAGACTGCACCTGTAAATCCAAAATCAGCGGGAGTATAACCAGGTGACAAGAATTGAATCGGACCGAAGAAGAACTGCAAATCAGGTCTAGCCTCAACATCCCCCTTGCTATGCAAAAATAATCCGGCTTCGATTCCATTACTGGTGATGGCAGGGTGTATATCTTGAGTAACTTCTTGAACAACACAAGTGAGAATGTGATCCTGAAGGTTTTGACCGACACCCGGCAAATCAGCAACGACAGAAATTCCCATTGCTTGCAGGTGTTCGGCAGTACCAATTCCAGAAAGCATTAGCAGTTTGGGCGAATCAAACCCACCCGCACTTAAAATCACTTCCTGGTTGACTCTCACCTGGTGGAGCGTACCTTCATGCAGATATTCCACTCCCACACAGCGAGTGCCCTCAACCAGCAATCTCGTCACTAATGCCCCTGTCATTACAGTTAAATTGGGACGATGGAGAATGGGTAGAAGAAAAGCAGCAGCAGCACTGTGCCGTTTACCATCCTTGACCGTCAACTGATAAAGTCCTACCCCTTCTTGCTGTACACCGTTAAAATCTGGATTGTAGTTGTATCCCATTGACACACAGGCATCTACAAAGCGTTGGGAGACCACAGCAGGGGACATTAAATCGGTAACGCTCAACTCCCCATCAACTCCGTGAAATTCTGACGCGCCTCGTGAGGAGTGCTCCGATTTCTTGAAATAGGGCAAGACCCCCTCGTAATTCCAACCGGGATTTCCTAATTCCTGCCAGCGATCGTAATCTTGAGGATTGCCCCGGACATACATCATGAAATTAATCGAACTGCTGCCCCCCAAAACTTTGCCACGGGAACAAAACATTTTGCGGTAATTCAAGTAGGGTTCCGGCTCAGAAATGTAACCCCAATCCACTTCAGAGCCTATTAGGCTAAAGCATTGCACCGGAATTTGAATTTCTGGTTTTGTAGCTGGGTTGCCCGCTTCGAGGAGTAACACGGTTGTATCACAGTCTTCGGTTAGACGATTGGCAACCACACAACCTGCCGAACCTGCACCGATTACAATGTAGTCATAATTAGTCATAAAGTTCTCTTCCTCTGTTATCTGCAATGGATAAATGGAGTCAAGAATAAACTGATTTAAAGAGTGATTGCTAAAACACTGTTAGTTATTCATTTACAACACCCGATCTGCTGAATTTAACTACGTACCAATGGTGTATCCACCAAATGTTCTGCCAGAAACCAAACTTGCGTCTCATTGGTTCGCACGACTTGGCTCATTAACAAATCGTTAAATTGGGATTACTTTACAGCAGTGCTTGCTGCTTCAATCACTTTGGCAACCTCTTTTGGATGAGAGATAAAAGGAACATGACTGGAGTTAACTTCGGTTGTCTTAGCATGAATCCGTTTAGCCATAAATCGTTGAAGTTCAGGGTTGATGGCGCGATCGCTTTGAGTCACCAGAAACCAAGAAGGAATCGTTTTCCAGGCGATTTCATTCACTGATTGCTCAAACGCTGCGCTGGCGATCGGCTTTTGGGTTGCTGCCATCACTCGCGCCTCAGCCTTCGATACGTCCTGGGCAAAAAATTCGTGAAACTTCCCGCGATCAATATAGAGAAAGTTTGCAGCATCAGGTACGATCGCCTTGCTAATCGGGGCTGCTGCGTACTTTTTATTCAAATCACTCGTCTTTTCACCGACATCTGGTGCAAAAGCATTAACATAAACCAGAGCTTTCACCTGTGGATTGCCAGCCGCCGCACCCGTAATCACATTTCCACCATAGGAATGTCCGACCAAAACAACGGGACCTTTTTGATTGTCAATTACCCGCTTCGTCGTTGCCACATCATCAGCAAGCGAGGTGAGCGGAATCTGCACAGCAGTCACTCTGTAGCCATCCTGCTCCAACAATGGAATAACGTGTTGCCATGATGTACCATCAGCAAAAGCCCCATGAACAAGAACGATCGCAGGTTTAGAGTTGGACGCTTGAGGTAATTCCTTGGAGGTGGCTGATGTTGGATGCATTGATATTCCAACGACAACACTTAATGCAAATAACCACAGCAACAATTTTTGAACTTTTTTCCATGTAAAAACCATCATTGCGATCGCCTCTATATTCTTGCTAAATTGCTGAAATCTCTGGTTCTTGTTGTCCGTATAGAAGTTATGAAATACTCCCCGCTGAAATACTTGTTGGGATAAGCATCAAAAACCTTAATCATTTGCAGCAACAACGGCTGCCATTATCTGCTCAACAGTCCAGCGATCAAGATAGCGAATTCCATTAATAAACAAAGCGGGTGCAGCCTCCAGTCCACTTCGCAGTCCACCTTCGATGTTTGCATTGATCCAATTGACATACGCTCCCTTGGATAAATCCTGCAAAAATTGAGAAATATCAAGTCCTAAACGATTGGCATACTCCACTAGATAGCCATTTCCCAACTCCTGTTGATGGATAAACAGCATCTCATGCATTTGCCAAAACTGCCCTTGAGCCGCTGCTGCTTCTGCGGCTTCCGCTGCCCGTTGAGCATGTGGATGAATCTGTACTTGAGGAAAATGACGGAAGATAAAACCTAAATTGTTTTCTCCAAACGAAACCTGCAATTGCTGTTGAGCAACTTTAATCAATCGATAGACGTTGGCACTTTGAAAACATTCATAATCTCCATACATGACGAATACTACAGCAGCATTCAGTACACCTTGGATATGATCCTGGGTTGAAGGCGGAACGAATAAAGAACGATTATTACGGTCGTAAGTCATCTTTCGGTTTGTATTAAGCAAACTTAAGCCTCACAAACCAACTGCACCAACATCGCTATGGATTCAATATAGACAATTGACCTTCTCTTGTCGTCCACTCTGGGTTGACATTTTTGTACAATCGAGTGATGGATGAACTTGTCCATCTTGCAGTGGAAGGTTGTCTCCAACTTTAGTTGGAGTCTAAAGCCAATCTAAAGGGAAAAGATAAAGGTTCACTCCCCTTCCTTTTTCCCCAAAGCAAACGCACCCTAATTGAAAGTGATGGCGAATAATGCCCTATAGGATGAGTCAGTTCAATTATTTTTTGAATGAATATATAGACTGTTAAGGGAAAAAGCAGATATTGAAATTATCTAAATTCAATAATGGTATTATCGTTAATAAATTCTAAAGACTTGAATACATATATTTACTTAAACGTCAACCTTAATTGTGCCAGATAAAGGTGCGTTTGCCCTGCTTAACAGCCAACTAGCGAAATCGGCTGAGACGCGATCGGCAAGGAATCGGTAGGTATCGTCATACATGGAAGAGATTGTACAACCGAATTATACCGATTTGATTAAAATCAAATCTAATAGCCTGTTTACGATCTTTTTTGGCAAAAAGGCTGAAATGTGCGTAAACTGAGAGGATGAGAGAAAGCTAAGTGAAGCACGCCAAGAAACAACGAGACATTTCATTAATGCTTTTCAAAGCAATCATACGAACTAACTTTTATAGACACGGATGTGCTTGTTGCCGTAGCCGGACTACATGTCATCTCTGCCAACCAATAGGTGGTACAAATGGAAACACTTATAAATAACAACAAAAAGCAATCGGTTTACGATGTCATCATTTCTGGGGCTGGCCCGGTAGGGCTTTTCCTATCCTGTGAACTTGCCTTGACCAAATGTTCAGTCCTGATATTGGAAAAGGCAGACAGTCCGCACTCGCCCTTAAAGCAACTTCCTTTCGGGATACGGGGACTCTCGGCACCAACTATTGAAGCGCTTTACCGTCGCGGGTTGCTAAAAGAACTTGAGATACATAAACGCCTTAAAGACCCTCACAAAACCTCAGCCCTTGGACAAGGGTCACAACCCCGTCGTCAGGGAGGACACTTCGCAGGCATTCCATTTCTTGACAGCAATATTGACCCTTCACAGTGGAAGTATCGCCTCCCAAGCTCGACCGACACCAATTTGTTGTCTGAAATGGAGGAGCTTGAAGCAGTGCTGTCTCGCCGTGCAGAAGCCTTGGGTGTAGAAATCAAGCGTGGGCTTGCCATTACTGACTTTCATCAAACCGAGGATGGAGTAACTGTTCAGTCAGGTGACCAATCTTTCAAGGGTAAATGGCTCGTGGGTTGTGATGGAAGCCGTAGTGTTGTTCGCAAGGCGGGCGGTTTTGAATTCGCCGGTACGGAGCCAGAATTTACCGGCTACTCTGCCCAGGTTGACATCGCCAACCCGGAGAAGCTCAGTCTGGGCCGAAACGTGACACCAACAGGCATGTACTTCCAATCCCAGCCAGGTTACCTAATAATGCAGGATTTTGATGGCGGGGCATTTCATAATGCAGAAAAGCCAATCACGCTTGAACACGTGCAGGAGGTTCTACGCCACATCTCGAACACCGACGTTACTATCAATGCTCTGCATATCGTGACCACGTGGACTGACCGAGCACGGCAGGCCACAACCTACCGCAACGGACGGATTCTTTTAGCTGGCGATGCCGCGCACATTCATTCGCCGTTGGGAGGTCAAGGGCTTAACCTTGGACTGGGCGATGCCATGAACCTGGGCTGGAAGCTCGCCGCAACCATCCAAAAGAAAGCGCCGTCAGGCTTGTTGAACAGTTATCATACTGAACGACACCCAATTGGTGTGATTGTTCTGGATTGGTCACGCGCCCAGGTTGCAATCATGAGACCAGACCCACATGCCCGCGCACTGAATGCAATTGTCCGCGACCTTATGAATACTCGCGATGGTGCCACCTATATTGCAGGAAGGGTGTGGGGCGTTTTCACACACTACAATTTTGGTGGCGACCACCCTCTAGTAGGCCACAGCGTTCCCAACTTTGAATTCAAAGACGGTGCAAGAATTGGCGATCTCATGCACGATGGCCAAGGGATACTGCTTGATTTTGATATGAATGGATCACTTGAGACTTTGGCGAGTGAGTACAGCGACCGAATGAAGTATGTTTCGGGCTGGGCGAAAGAACAATTAGGCTTAAGCGCTGTACTGATACGCCCTGATGGGATTATCGCCTGGGCCTCTGAGAGCGAACCTAATGGGGAATCAATCAGACAAGCTGTTGCTCTCTGGTTTGCTCGATAGCCTTAAGTTCCAATATCATCAAATCCACCTAAAGTTGTATTATCCCTCTTCTGTCACTTTCCGGGTATTCTGAATAAAAGAATGAACAGAAAAAACCCTGAAAGGTAAGTAGGGCAATGGATGTAGAGTTACA
>NZ_JBALCN010000007.1:0-76028 GCF_036919615.1 Nostoc sp.
GATTGAATATGCTGCCATTTCTTAATAATCTTCTTTTTTACATCTTTTAAGTTTATGACTTTTGTGGCAGTTTTGATATCAAATTGCTGTAAATTTAGCAATACCCTGCAATGCCAATGCGTCAGGATGCATTGTTAATGTGTCGGCTTGCTTTGTTAATGCGTAGAGATGCATTGTTAATGCATTGTCCGCTTTGTTAATGCGTTGGGATACATTGTTAAAGCATTGTTTGCCTTATTAATGCGTCTCAATACAATGCCAATGCATTCCCTTGAAATGTTAATGCGTTCCCCTGCATTAAAAACGCTACACTTTTACGCAAAACTCTACTAAGTAAAATTTGTGTGACACACAATAGCCCATGATAAACATCACACTCTTATTACAGATTAGACATCTGGTGAAAAAGAATCTAGTAGACATCGGCGGAAATAAACTACCCATTCCAAATCGCTCACAGCCGCGAAATTCGAGCTTTTTGACTTTTGACTTTTGACTTCCGCGCAGCGGTACTAGGGTCTCCCCAAGTGGAGCACCTAGTGGGTGGGGTTCTTGGGGTTTAATAAGTAATCAAGCGGACATGATATAAAACCAAAGCTGATGTTCAGAGAGTATCGCGCTTTGCCAAATATTGATACATTTGCCAACGTGCATCAACCTCAGCTTGCGCTTGTTCTAACAAGTGCTTGGCAACGTCGGGTTTGCTCTTGGTGAGCATTTTGAAGCGATTTTCTTGATACATCGAATCTTCTACAGATTGCTTAGGCGATCGCATATCCAATTGCAAAGGATTTTTACCCTGGTTGAGCAACTCTGGATTATGCCGATACAGCAACCAACGACCTGATTCTACCAGAGTTTTTTGGTGATTCATCCCTGTAGTCATATTAATGCCGTGGGCGATGCAGTGGCTGTAAGCAATAATCAGTGATGGGCCATCATAAGCTTCTGCTTCCAGAAATGCTTTGAGAGTATGTTCATCTCTAGCACCAAGGGCTACACTCGCTACGTAGACATTCCCGTAGGTCATGGCAATCATCCCTAAGTCTTTTTTAGGTGCAGGCTTGCCACTAGCGGCATATTTAGCAACTGCTGCTCGTGGCGTAGCTTTAGAAGATTGACCGCCTGTATTAGAATACACTTCTGTATCCATCACCAAAATATTCACATTTCGACCACTAGCAATTACATGATCGATGCCGCCAAAATCAATATCATATGCCCAACCGTCACCGCCAACAATCCAGACGCTTTTTTTCACTAAGTAGTCTGCAAGGGATTTGAGATTTTGGATTTTAGACTTTAGATTAGGATCGAGAGTTACGATTTCATCTAACTTCTGCTGCAACAGTTCTATTCTTTCCCGCTGTTCCCAAATGTCAGCCTCAGATTTTTGTTCAGCTTTCAGGATGGAGTAGACAAGGTTTTCATCTATTTCACTCCCCAATTGTTGCAATAATTCCGCCGCAAACTCAGCTTGTTTGTCTAAGGAAAGGCGGAAGCCAAAACCGAATTCGGCGTTATCTTCAAATAGATTATTAGACCATGCGGGGCCGCGTCCTTGGGCGTTTGTTGTCCAAGGAGTTGTGGGGAGGTTACCACCATAGATTGAGGAACAACCTGTAGCATTGGCGATGACGGCGCGATCGCCAAACAATTGTGTTAATAATTTCAAATAAGGTGTTTCACCACAACCTGCACAAGCACCAGAGAATTCAAATAAAGGTTCTTGCAGTTGTTGTTGGCGAATCTGGTTTAATTTTAGCGATCGCCTGTCAGGATTAGGTAAACTCAAGAAGAAATCCCAGTTTTTCCGCTCTTGCTCTTGTAAAGGCAGCTGCTGTGCCATATTAATCGCTTTTAGCAATGGCTCAGATTTATCTTTAGCAGGGCAAATATTTACACAAATAGTGCATCCTGTGCAATCTTCTGGGGCAACTTGAATGGTAAATTTTTGATTGGCAAAGTCTTTATCTTTTGCACCAGCTGACTTGAAAGTTTCTGGGGCATTAACTAACTCATCCGCTTGATAAGCCTTGGCACGGATGGCACTGTGCGGACAAACCATGACGCACTTACCACATTGTATGCAGACATCTGGCTCCCATACAGGTATCTCTTCTGCAACATTACGTTTTTCCCACTTGGCAGTACCTACGGGAAAGGTGCCATCAACAGGTAGTGTACTAACAGGTAAGTCATCACCTTCCCATACCATGATTTTGCCCAGAACTTCCCGGACAAATTCGGGAGCGGAATTAAGAGTACAGACGCGATTAATCGCGTCTGTACAAGAGTTAAGATTTTGGATTGTCTGTGGTACATGTACTTTATGCAAGTTGTCTAAGGTATTGTCTACAGCTTGCAAATTCATGCGGACAACTTCTGCACCTTTTTTACCATAAGTCTTGTCAATCGCTTGTTTGATTTTAGCGATCGCTTCTTCCTGTGGCAAGACACCCGCTAAGGCAAAGAAGCATACCTGCATAATAGTGTTAATTCTGCCACCCATGCCACTTTCACGGGCAACCTCACTAGCATTGATTACGTATAACTTCAAATGCTTATCGATAATTTGTTGCTGCACCTTCAGCGGCAGATATTCCCAGACGCTATCTACATCATAGGGACTGTTAAGCAGCAAAGTCGCCCCAGGAATAGCAGCCTTCAAAATATCTATGCGTTCTAAAAATCCCCAGTGATGACAACCAATAAAGTTGGCTTGGTCAATTAGGTAGGTGGAGCGAATTGGTTCTTTACCAAAGCGTAAGTGAGAGACGGTCATCGAGCCAGATTTCTTTGAGTCAAAGACAAAGTAGCCTTGGGCGTAATTGTCGGTTTCTTCACCAATAATCTTGATGGAGTTTTTGTTAGCCCCAACTGTACCATCTGCGCCTAATCCATAGAACATTGCCCTGACAACATTATCTGATTCTGTAGAGAAGGTGGGGTCAAAGCTCAAAGAAGTGTGACTAACGTCGTCATTAATCCCAATAGTAAAGTGATTTTTTGGTTTAACTTGGGCAAGGTTGTCAAAAATGCCTTTCACCATCGCCGGAGTAAATTCTTTGGAAGAAAGACCGTAACGACCACCAATAATTTTGGGGTAAGAAAGAGTATTTTCTCCCCCTGCTCTCTTATCTCCCCACGCCTCATGGATAGCAGCTACAACATCCAAATACAATGGTTCCCCGGCGCTACCTGCTTCTTTGGTGCGGTCAAGAACTGCGATCGCTTTTACACTAGTTGGCAATACTGCAACAAACCTTTGAACATCAAAGGGGCGGTAAAGTCGCACTTTCACTACCCCAAGTTTTTCACCACGGGCGTTAAGATAATCTACTGTTTCATGGACAGTTTCACAGCCTGAACCCATAAGAACAATAACGCACGAGGCATCGTTGGCGCCGTAATATTCATAGATTTTGTAATGCCTTCCCGTGCGTTCTCCAAATTCATCCATAATTCGCTGGACAATTTCTGGACAAGCGTTGTAGTAAGGGTTAGCGCCTTCACGTCCTTGGAAGTAGACATCGGGGTTTTGGGCAGTCCCCCTCAAAACTGGACGATCTGGGGTGAGCGCACGGCTGCGGTGGGCGAGTATGAGGTGATCGTGGATGAGCGATCGCAAATCGTCATCTGAGAGCAGTTTGACCTTCTGCACTTCATGGGAAGTGCGGAAGCCGTCAAAGAAGTGCATAAACGAGACTCGCGCTTCTAGGGTAGCAGCATGGGCGATGAGAGCAAAATCTTGACTTTCTTGCACCGAAGCGGAACACAGCAAAGCAAAACCAGTAGCACGAGCTGCCATCACATCGCTATGGTCACCAAAAATTGATAAAGCGTGGGTAGCCAGGGAGCGGGCTGCAACGTGAACCACGGCGCTAGTCAGTTCACCAGCAATTTTGTAGAAGTTGGGTATCATCAATAATAATCCCTGAGATGCCGTGAAGGTGGTACTCAGGGAACCTGTTTGCAATGCTCCATGCACAGCACCTGCGGCTCCTCCCTCGCTCTGCATTTGCACGACGCTGGGAACAGTACCCCAGAGGTTGGGACGACTTTCTGCTGACCAAGCATCTGCCCATTCACCCATTGCTGAAGAGGGAGTGATGGGATAAATGGCAATCACTTCATTTAATTTGTAAGCAACACGGGCGACAGCCTCATTCCCGTCGATGGTTGCAAAAGTTTTGTTCATAATATGATTTTTGTCCCCGCCTCTAAGCTGCATTATCAGAACACGTGAATATAAGAATCAGAAATAGCCAGAACTAGAAAGTGAGTGGATTATATACATTAAAGATTTATCGGTAGGATTTAGTCCGTGTTTAAAGGATAATTTATTGATGGCTTTTGGCTCTTAAATTAACTTTCAACAAATATTGCATCTATTAATATCTCATCTGCAATATTGCATCTATTCATATGTATTAATAATGTACTCAATAACCGAAATCTCTCTTTGATAAGACTTTCAGGCAGTTTCTTCTTTTTTATGGGGTATAGGGTCGGGAATCTCTGATACAAAATATTCCCGAAATGAGTAAATTTACTAAAAGGAGGAAATCTTATTGACTTTTGACTTCTCAATTCGACCACAACATAAATCTCCATTTGCTTGCAAGACAAAGCAGCCTCCGAAGTTTGGAGGCTCGCCACAACAGATTTGTAGATAAACAATGCTTATCGAGTTTGAGCTATAAACTCACTTTTTTGTATTGCTACCATAAAGTTTGACCAAAGGTAAACCTTTTTGGGGAATACTACTAATAAAAAGTTGCTTTATATCGTTCGATTTATATGATAATAAAGAACTCAAGACTGCAATGATGGTTGATATCAATACCAAACTTAGATTAACACCTGTTAAGATAAAAACCAATGTTAAGAGTGCAAATATCAAAGTGCAAACATTAGAAAATCTTTGTACTTTTTCTATAAAAACCAGAGAATTACGACAACTTGGACAATGCTTTGTATGTCTATGCCATCGGTCATATAGTTGTTCATCATTCAATTGTTTAAAACTACCTTCTACACACCCTTGCCATAAAGGACTACCTCCAGCAAATTCGTCTAGCCATTTTCTGAAAGTTATGATGCCCACGTCAGCCGGAGAAGGCATAAAATATGCCTTTTGCCATTTTGTATCTAATGATGACTGATTTACTTCTTGGGAATGCATAGCTGATAAATCTTGGTCACTTAACTTATATGTGGATAAGTGCTGTAACCCAGTTTGTAAATCCTTTGGGAGAATCTCAAACCAAAAATTTCTTTTAACTAAACTTCCATCAGAAATAAACTTGCCAATGTACCTACAGTAACCTGGTTGTGTCGGAACAAAATACAACTGAAAAATATTAGTTTTGCCGTTGGGATAACGATATATCGTAGTATTAGAAGAGGGTGGAGTAAACTTCCGCATCGCCTCCATATCTTTGTTAAAAAGATTGTAGCCTTGATGTTTGAGAGTAAAACCTTCTTGGGCAGATATTTCACCGACAAATTCAAAATGTTCCATAGGCACAGCTGTTTTAGGTGAAAAAATACCTATTCCTTCATGAAGAAATTCTGCATGAGAAGGATCAAAAGTACTTTCAACAGATACGGTATAACCAACAGGAACTTCTGTCATGTGCCAAGAGCTAGAAGATATATCTAGTTCAGACTCAGGTATGATAGCTGGCTGCTTGGAGTTACAATCCTCAAAGGCTGTTGAACTATCATCTGGCCATACCCAAAGCAATTCTTGGGTAACTTGTGTAGGATATGTAGTAATTCTTGACCTTAAACTATCACAAGCAGTTTCTTCTGCTTGGCTACCAGCCAACATGGGAATATGAGTGCATTTCCCTTCACTGTTAAAACACCAACCGTGATGTCTACACATTAAGTTTCCATCTTCAGCGATGCTTCCCATAGATAGTCGCACCAACTTATGAGGACAAACATCATCCATTACTATCCACTTTTGATTTTTATCTCTCCAAATCACCAGCTTTTTCCCCAGAAGAGTGATAGGAGTGGGATTCAAAATATCTAAGTAGCTTAAAGGGATAATAGGATACCACTGTTTAGCCCATGAGAACTGAGTTGTCATAACAAGAGCTAGAAACCTAATTTATAAAACTATATTAGTACACTAAGCCGTTGAACGATTTTTGCTGAATGAATCAAAGGCGTAGGTGTAGCCCGTCGTAAACATCGCTTCCTAACGGTTCAACGGTACACCAAAATGAATGCGTGAATTACTCAAATGAAAAAGCAATCAGGCATTTTCAGAAAGCAATTAGGTATTTTGCTTATAGAGTTCTCGTTTATGTGAGGTACACCCGTAGGGGCACGGCACTGCCCATTGGTGTCAACTTAACATTAAAAGAGCGGTTAGAAACCACAATTACACGAGGCTTTACCCACCTGCATGGGTTACAAAACCTTGATTTCCCCTTAGTCTATGGAGGCAGACTTCGTTTGTGTAGCCGCGACTTCCAGTCGCCCTAACTCTAAGTAAATTGGTATTACTTGCCTGTTGTAGCGGTATCTGTGCCATCTGTCTTCAACTGACCATCTTCCATATAAATTATGCGATCGGCAATATCGAGGATGCGGTTATTGTGGGTAACTAGCAAAATCGTACAGCCTTGTTCTTTGGCTAGCTTCTGTATTATTTCTACAATATCGCGCCCAGATTTTTTGTCGAGTGCAGCAGTGGGTTTATCTGCTAAGACAATCTTAGAATGGCTTGACTAAGGCACGAGCGATGCCTACGGCGGGCTACGCCAACGCTACCCGTTGCTTTTGCCCTCTAGATAGTTTTTCTGGGTGGTAATCTACACGATCTGCTAAACCGACAGTTTCCAAAATTGCGATCGCTTGAGCATTGATATTTTGATTTAGAAAATCGTCATGCAACTCTAGAGACATTCGGACATCTTCTTTAGCTGTCAAAAAATTCATCAGGTTATGAGCTTGGAAAATATAACCAATTTGGCAGCTAAATTTTGTTAATTGCTGCTTTTTTACGAAAATGAAATCAGTGCTGGTCTCAGCTTACCAGTAACTTCTCTCCACTTTAGCAAACTCTTCTGGAGTCAGAACTCTAACATCTTTAGGTAGCCCACCAACAAGTTGCGATCGCACTTTTTCTGGATTAGTATTTGGTTTAAGTGTGATTAACCCAACTTCGATGAAATCACTTTTCCGCTCTATAAATAGTTGGATAAAGGTAAAGTCACTGGTGAGCACATTAGCATCGGCAGCAAAGAAAAGATTATCAATAAACAAGCCCTTAACAAAGACAGCTTTACTATTCAGTTACGTGTCCAAGTTACCTGTTTAAACTTATTCTGTATTATAATAATTACAGAATATATATTTTTAAAATATAATTTATGCTAGAGCGGAGAAAATTTTTAAAAAGAGCAGGATATACAAGCCTTTCTGCTTTATTAACTATGGGGTTTTTACAAAAGGATAAGCAAAAAGAAGACCAGAGCATGAATGCTGCTATGGCAAATTATACAGACGCAAATGTAAATTATCCCCTTCGGCAATTAGCTGCCACAAAAGGAAAGCGTTATGGCACAGCAATTTCTGGTGACGTTTTGCAAAAAGAGAAGGATTACGCTGATCTGATTGCTCGCGAATGTTCGATTGCGACACCAAATGGTGAATTAAAATGGAACGCCACTGAACCACAGCCAGGAAAATTTACCTTTGAATCAGCAGATGCGATCGCTGATTTCTGCCAAAAGAATAATATTGAATTACACGGGCATACCCTTTTCTGGCACATGGGAAGACCAGACTGGCTTCCTTATCCCCCTACACTTAAAATAATCGAACGCCATGTTACCGGAGTCATGGGGCATTATCGCAATAGCCCCGTTTTAAAGTCTTGGGATATTGCTAATGAAATTATCGCTGATAATGAAAATGAAACTGACAATGCTACCTACGGTTTGCGTAAAGGGGTAAAACCAGAATTGATTCGAGACTTGTTTTTAGTTGCCGCTTCAGTTGATAACAGCAAGAAATTTTATATAAACGATTTCGGCATCGAAGGCACTACATGGAAATCAGACCATTTCTTAAAAATGGTCGAATATCTGAAGAATAATGGGGTTAAAATTGACGGGGCAGGTATCCAGTCGCATCTATGGTTTTCTACTGCCTATGCTTTTGACGAGAAAGGATTTAATTCTGTCTTAAAACGGCTTAATGCTCTTGAAGTTAAACCAATAATCACAGAATTAGATATTATCATTGATACCCCACTACCCGATAGTATCAAAAAGTTAGACCAAATGGTAGCCGACAGTTACAAGCGATATCTTGATATATGCTTTGCGGCTAAAGTTGATACTGTGATTACATGGGGGCTTACCGATCGTCATACCTGGATACGTCATCCCGACTGGATGCCAAGAAAAACCTTTAGGGACAATCCAAATCTGTGGAAATTTTTGCGTCCGCTTCCCTTCGATGAAAACCTGCAACCTAAATCTGCTTGCAATGCTATTGCCCAGGCTTTTCAGCAAGCAACCCCTTCGTAACCAGTAAAATATACTCCACCCAGGCGTAAATAGCGCTTTTAAGAACTAAACCTTGTACTTATTATTTTTTTGTTGACTTGAGATACTCCAAATTTCTCGTAAAAATAATGTGCCAACAAACCAAGGCTCAAGTAAGTAACGTCTCCAAAGTCTTTTAGGTTCAGATAACAAGCGGTACAACCATTCCAAGCCCACCTTTCCCATCCAGCGAGGAGGAGTGGGTATTGCTCCTGCTACATAGTCCATGCAGGCTCCACTAGTCAAAATAGTGTTGGTGTGAATATGTTCAAGATTTTCGGAAATCCAATACTCTTGGCGTGGCATACCCATCCCCACCATTAATACATGGGGTTTATAAGCATTAATTGCAGCCAGAGTAGCAAGATTTTGTTGACTATTTTTATCTATGCCAATATAGCCATGAGCGCAAGCAATCTGTAAACCAGAAAATTTCTGGCGCAAAATACTTGCTCCTTGTTCAGCAACTCCTGGCTTTGAACCTAAATAAAATACACGCCAGCCTTTATTAGCTGCTTCCGCCATCAGAGGCCATATCCAGTCAGCATAGGTTACTCTTTGTTCTGCTTTCATTGGAAAACCCAACAGCTTTCCAATAAACACTAGAGGCATACTATCAATATGGGTATATTCTGCCTTGGCATAAAAAGCTTGCATTTTTGGAGCATTATGGAAGAGATAAAGACTATGCAAGTTGTGATTAGCAATAATCCATTTCTCATTATTATCAATAGATTCTTCAATCAATAAATTTAAGTCGCGGATAGAGAGCGCATCTAGTTGAACACCAAGAAGTTTGTAAGATGAAGTCCGGATCATAAATGTTTTTAGTATTAGATTATATGAGTAAAGGCTTAATACTATACTATTGAATATGTGATCGCTGTTTTTTCAATATTTGTTCAGCACCTTCAACTAAGTTCTGTACCCTAGCAGCCCAACTGTGATGATTTCCTATCTCAATGCAAGCAAATTGTCCCATTTCTGGTAGTGCTTCTCTTTTCTGATAAGCTTCCAATAAGGTACGTTTTAAATCATTTTTATCACCTGGTTTAAATAGGAAACCTGTTTTGCGATCGCAAATCAAGCGTTTAGCATCTTCAAAAGCTGATGCTATGACTGGTTTAGCCATTGCCATATATTCATAAAGTTTCATAGGTGAGAGATACATCTTTCCCATTTGTAGTTGAACTTGCCCAGAGTAACCAACATCAAATCCAGCGATATACTGGGGTACTTCTTGCCAAGAAACTCGACCTATAAAAGCTACATAAGGCGAAATACCTAATTCTTGACTCTGCTTTTCCCAAGCAGATTTCATTGCACCATCGCCTACTATTACGAGCGAAATGTCTAAGCCTTCGACTCGTAATTCAAATATTGTTTCTACTAATAAGTCTAAACCAGCCCAAGGATATAAACTCCCTATAAAACCTATAGTAAAACCTGAAAAAATTCGCTTTGGGACATGTAGAGCAGGATTAATAAAATCAATATCAACTCCGTTTGGTATCAAAACAATTTTTTCACTTGAAATACCAAAATCCTGTACTAAAATTTCTTTTAAAGTTTCACTTACACAGGCTAAAACATCGCATTTTTGATATGCTCTGATTTCCATCCATTGAGCTAATCTATCCAGAATCAATGCTTTTCGTTCTGCCTTTGCTTCATAAAAAAGTAATGCTTCAACTTGCAAAATCCAAGGTATTCCCTGACGTTGGAATATCCAGCCCAAACACTGCAAAGTTGCAGCGTACTCATACACCCAATCAACTTGATTTTTAAGTTTTAGGTAGCTTCTCCACGAGTTAATGACACCAAGTCCGAGACGTATAAAATCTACCGCTAAGGTGTAGAAAAATCCTTTGCTGATTAACTCACCAGAACCATTAACTGACCATTTTTTTGAAACTTTATCTCCCACAATAAATGTTTCGATTTTCCACTCAAGTGTTTGAAAGCCCTTCAAGATTCCTAAAACTCGGGAACGGGGCCCAGACATCTCTGCATCAGGATGTGTTGAAATCCGAGGTGCTGCTGCTAAAAAACCAAGACGTCGCTGCATTTTGGAACTCCTTAAGGTTGCGAACTACTTTGTGGAATTTCTTCTGCAAATGTGGGAGATGCAGCCAAGTTTTTGTAACCAATAATGGCTCGGAGATAAGGTAAACACCAATAAATTACCCAGAAAAACCCGGAGTGCCGACGACAGAATTCAGTCCAAGGTTTGAGCGGAAATGCTTTGACTTGAATTACCTTTCTTAAGCGTTCTAAAACAGATAATTTTGTATCTACCCAACTGTTGTGGATTGAGTTTTTACCACAGGTTCCGACATATCCAGGTACAACCCATATCGAGCAACCATTTTTTCTTGCTCTCAAACCATAATCTAGGTCTCCTAAACTGTGGATAAATGCTGCATCAAGATTCCCTACTTTCTTTACAACTGCACGAGGAATTAGCACGCAGTTGCCAAACATCGTGTCACATTCTTGAGAAACCTGAGTTGAGCCTAAAAATTCATATTTATTAGAGTACCATTTGCGAGATTTAACTGCACCGCCGTATGAAGCTTCTCTTGTTATTAAATCTTGAGTCGTACCAACTAATATTGAATTTTCTTGGACAGATTCTAATAATTGTTGATGAAGCGTCAATATGCGTTCTAGGGTGTTTGATTCTAGTATTGTGTCGTCATTTAACCAGAGATAATAGTCATAATCTTTTTGCATTGCTTCAGCAAATGCTAGTCTCATTCCTCCCACCCAGAATAGATTCCCATTGCCTTGAAGAATCTGGACTTCTGGATAAAAAAGTTTCACTGCTTTTGAAGTACCGTCATAACTTCCATCATCGGTTAAGTAAACATCAAAAGACTTTGTTTGCTGAACTAACGCACGCAGACAATTCAGAGTTATCTCACGCCTGTTAAAACAAGTCATTATTACTGCTAACTGTGGTTGCTTCATGGAGTATTTTTTATGATGTTAATCTAATTTTGTAAAACATGAATTAAAGGTAATAATAGTTATTTAATAATTGGCAATTTTTTCTATCCAATTACTCACTTGACTATTCAATTTAAACACGCGTAGCTTTTGTTCTATTTTTCTCACAGTCAACATATATCGGTGTATCACTGATATGTGCGGCATCTTATGTCTAACTACTCCTTCACATAACCATTGATATTTATCTAAACTTAGATTAAAATTTTTTAAGCTTTGAATTTGTGTATTCCAATCATTATAGAAAAACAAATTGAAATAATGTATCGACACTATGTCATCCCAAACTTTAATTCGTGATTCTTTAGATAAGCGATTGTGTAAAGGTAATGGATAACTATAAGCAGAAGAAAAATGAGAAATATTTTCTTCCAGGGAGCATAAAGTCACAGATAAGACTGACTGTTCCACAAAATAAATCCCTTGAGGAGGGGTAATATTCATACGCATTACCTTCTCAAAGTTTTCTTTCCAGGCAGTAAATATACCTGCACTCCTTCTCACAGTAACCAAACCAGAATTCCAGTAGGCTCTAATTCTTTTATTACCGATTGGTGTGTCAACAAATACCTCACGCTTTACCCTCAGGACTTCATATAGTTTTTGCCAGTACCATTCTTGAGGGTCTTGCAGACCTGTAGAACCAATTCCTTGACCATACTCAGGACGTATCCGAACGTTACAATTTACTGGCAATAAAAATTCGTTTGGCTCAGAAAAAAAGCATTTATCACTGTCTAAAAAAACTAATATTTCCGCATCAATACTTTGTTCTGCATAGGCACAAACGAGGGGTTTATTGGCTAAATAATATTCATGAAATTCTCGATTGATCGGGATTTGTTGATGAGTCACCTGCAATGCTTCAAATGCCTGTTGGGTTTGATTTGATATCGGTTCACCTACTCTAGGATGAAAACTGTATATAGGTGTATCTTTCAATTTACTGCAGAACTTACGAATACTTTCTGCAAGCATTAAAGATTGACCTTCTAAACGACCAGGTTCTGTACAAATTATAAATGCTATAGGTATTGACATAGTATGAAGTATTTGTTTACTAAGTTAATTACTGAATGAAGATTTATTTGCTATCATTAAGATTTCTTGAAACAAAGCTGAATAACGACGTGCTTGGAGTTCCAGAGTGAATTCTTGTTCTGCTTTCTCGCGAGCATAAAATGATAGCTTTTGTAGCCTCTGTTCATTTTCAAGTACCCAGGTAATTCCTTTAGCAAAATCCTCAACTTCATAAGGTTTAGCCAAATAGCCATTCTGCTGATGATCAACAATATCTTTTAAGCCAGTAGAATTAAACGCAACAACTGGAGTACCACAAGCGAGTGATTCAGAAGCTGTCTGTCCAAAAGATTCTTGAAGAGAGGGTACAAGCATCACATCAGCTGCTGAGTAAACAGTTGCTAAAGATATATCATCGTGTAAGTGTCCCAAATAGTGTGTTTTGAAGCCTAAATTAGGTGGATTTTCAGGTTGAGATGCACCAAAAATAACGACCTCTAACTTATCTTTCCAGCCAGATTTGCTTAATTCTTGTAGTGCTGGTTGCAGGTAATGAAAACCTTTTCTACAGTCATTGGTTGCATCTAACGCTCCAAATAGAATAAGTTGTTTATCCAGAGGTAAATTCAGTAATTCTCGCGCTAAACCTTGATGAACAGGTTTATAATTTTGAGTATCCAACCCATTAGGAATTACTTCAATTCGCAAATTCTTAAACAAAGAACTAGACTTGGCGCATTTGGCTAACCAAGAACCTGGGGAAACAATTGTCAGATTTAAATTTTTCAAAGCTTTGGCTTTACGTTGCCATACCCAATGGGATAAATCCCAATCCTTTTTGCTGCTCAGTTGAGGACAGGCTCCACAGGAGATTTGGTAACGATCGCAATCTCCAGTATAACTACATCCTCCAGTAAATGCCCACATATCATGAATTGTCCAAACCAAAGGGCGCTTTAGCTTAGCAAGAGTTTCTATTTGCATAAAAGCTGCACTAATCCAATGCAAATTGATTATGTCTGGATTGATCTGAGCAACTTGAGAAATAACTCTATCTGGCAACCATTGAATAAAAAATGGAGTATTTTGCTTTTGAGGATAAAGCTTTAAAGGTAAAGTTTCAAATGTCAACTTTGCCTTCGCAATGCCTTGAAATAATCTGACCTTAGGTGCAATTACTGTTTTGTCACCAGTATATTTTTCTTGCACCAGCATTTGTGATTGTAAGTCAATATTTTGTAAACCTTTGTGCAAGCGATATGCAGCACGAGCCGCACCACCAGCCACATCTTGGGTGCTAAGCAGCAAAACGTTCATGTTAGTATTATTAAACTTGAAAAAAATATACTTGACAATACTGATTCTCTATGATGTATAACCAGTATTATTTCTTTGGCTTGATGCCCTCACAATATAACGAGCCTGGTAGATATACTGTTCCATCAGTATTAATATCTAAGACTTCATTACTAAAGTTTGGAATCTCACTTGTATGGGCATCCAAAAATTTAATATCCGAAAAGCCAACTCTTTCAAAGAGGGTTTTCATACTATAGCTATCATACATCCACTTATGTTTTTCCCCAAGGGAGGTTTCATCTATCATAGACTTACGGACATACCGAGGTATCAACCTCTTTATCATGTCAAGATAGAGGTATTTAAATTTGTTTCTGAGTTGATTTTGATTGATATTAAATACTTTTTGTAACAAAGAAGTAGTATTATTAGTTGCTATCTCGTCTTTAATGTTCACACCTGTTCTTGCTTCTATATAGTTTTTGGATGGTTCATCATTGTTTTCAAGCACTTGTCGCCAATAAGTTTTCATCAAGCCACCATGTTCTGTTCTAACTAATTGGTCGATTAACTCAATAATAATCCATTCGTATTGTTTCCTTGTTTCCTCATTTTCAAGACTGTCGATAATTCTTAAATATTCACGACATGTTCGCTCTAAGTCAGGAACAACGATGCGTAAAATTCCTTGAGGTTTTAGAACTCTATAGCATTCTTTCACCAGCATTTCTCCCGTATCCTGAGAAAAATGCTCTAGGACATGACTGCTATAAATTACATCGAAATAATCTTTAGGGTATGGAAGTGGTTGCAGTAAATTATGGGCAATTACTTCAGGATGCTCAGAGTTAAAATCTATATTTATCCATCCAGAACAAAATCTGTGTCCACATCCAAAATTTAACTTTTTCATGCTTTTTCTCCTTTCAATTATGCAAGTATATAAACTATTTATCTATTTATATATTGGTGTCCGCTGAAAACTAAGAGTCAGAGATAAAGAAGTCGTGACATACATCAACCAATTCCAACCAGGAGTTAATAATCTAGCTTCTGAAAAATTTACTATGACGATGAGAACTAACATCTGCATTGGCCAATAATCTTCCGGTTTTTCAGCTACAGAAATAATTCGAGTCAACGCCATCACAAAGAACCGGATAAACCCTACAGCAAAAGTCAAAAAACCTAATAATCCTAATTCTAACAATAGTTCTAAAAAACCATTGTGAGCATTACTTGCCCATTCATAAGTAGCTCTCAGATTAGATGCAGCATTACTAGTCCAAAATGCCGAATATCCATAACCTAGCCAAGGTCTTTCCAAAACCTTGGGAATTACTAGTTCCCAAAGATCAGAGCGCCCATTTAAGGTAAGGTCTTTACCAGAAGTACCAACTACAGTTTCGGCATTATTTATTAGTAACATTGAAACAATAATAAGTAACATTAAAGCTGAGGTAATCATAATAACTTGTAATTTATAATTAGTTTTTTTAAAGGATTGGTAAAAAGGCAAAAGTAATATCATTGTCAATAGGATCGTCAAAGATGTTGTTGAGCGCGAGAGGATAATTAGGCATATAGATAACCCACATAGTGCCCACATCAACCAGCGATATCGATAACTACTAAGGGCAAGATGCAAAAAAACTCCTGCACTCCAATTCATCATGTAACCTAATTCATTTTTATGACCATAAATTCCACTCCACATATCTACTAATTCAGGTGATTTATGAATATAACCTGGTATGAATGCAGAGAATATCATAGATAATAATGCAGCTACACCAAGCGCCCAAGCTATTAGCCTCATTTGTTCCCTAAGGGGATAACGCATGGCCAAATAGATTGCAATAAAATATATTCGGATTAGACCTTTTATATCTTTTAAAGTAGAACTTAGATCTTCTGACCACAATATAGAAAATATAACTATTGCTAGTAAAAAAAACTGTAATGGACTTTTGGTAATTACATAAATAAAACCTTTCCAGTATGAAACTAGGAAATAACATAAGATTAAATATGAAACTATATTGAACAAAGTATCTACCTTATCGCCTCCAAGGGTAGACATAGAAACTTCTTGTGCAGGGTGTATTGTTAATGCCCCTACTGCAATAATTAATAGCAAGATTGTTAATATTTTTTCTGTTAATTTTACATTCATTGTTAATATTAAATTTATTAATTAACTACATATTGATCACTATTTTTTGAGCGCTGAGTAATTTAATCTTTTCTTCACTTCTTCTTTAAGAATATCCAATGCAGTTGCTTTATAGACTGTTTTCTGCGTAAAATTATCTGCCTCTATATTCCTCACAATAAACGGTGGATGTTTTAAAGGAAATTGTATTGCTTGCATCGACATATTAATGAATGAAAATTCTTGGTTGGAAGTGAAATGAGTCGCATCTACACCAACACCAACATTAGAGATTAAATTGACATTGGGAATAATGCTTAAGCTACCCTGTATCCAGCAAGCAAATGTCCATTGATAATCCCAGGTTATACCTGTAGGATTGTTATAAACAGACTTAAATATTCGTTGCCAATAATTTACTGCCTTTGGGTCTATAAGAATGTCATGTAAAAGGTTTTCTGCTTCCACCTCTTTCCAGAGTTTAATGGTCAAATCATAATGTTTCCAAGCGCGTCTCCAACTTGCCCAACCCCAGCAGTGATTGTAACGAGAAAAATAGTAACTATAATTTGTGCGTTTTCGTCCGAATTGAAGATTTTGAGCAGAGATTGTGGCGATTCTAGTATCGTTTCTATATTTTTTTAGCAGTTCTTCACTAAATCTGAAAAATGTTGGATGAGGGATACAATCATCTTCTAAAATAATTGTCTCTTCAACATTATTAAATACCCAATCTAAACCACTAGATACTCGTTTTGCACAACCTAAGTTGATATCAGAATAATTCTTAATAACTTCGCAGTCCCAATCAACTCTCTCAATAATTGCCCGAGTTGCTTCACACTTTTCTGCCTCACCTTCGTGGTCAGTACGAGGTCCATCTGCAATTACAAAAAGTTTTGTTGGCTTGGCTTTACGAATAGCGTCAAAAACTTTCTCTGTTGTTAGTGGCCGCTTGAAAATAATAAAAGTTACTGGTGTTTCCATCTTTAGTTAATTTGGCTAATGTCTTTGATATGCTACTGTTAAAGAAAAACGTTCAATATTTATAAAAAGGAATAAGCGATCGTACCTGAATCTTAAATATTTTTTGTGTTCTTGAATCAAATGCGTTGCATAGAAAAGTAGCAGCAGCTTGAGATATTATTGTTGCGATCGCAGCCCCAAGCCCCGCATATTTAGGAATAAGTAATAAATTGAGAATAATGTTTAGTATCGCCCCAAATAAAGTCTTACCTAAAGAAACGTGGTTTAAACCTTCAGCAATAAACCAAGGCGATGTTGCAAGACCCATAAATACAAACAAAGAAGTCCAAATATGAACTGCTAATATTGTTCCTGCTTCTGCATATCCACTTCCAAACATCACCATAATTATCTTGTCAGACAGGAATGTTAGTGGAAGAGCTATTGCAAAAGATATACATGTCATTAGACTGAGTAATTTTCCTATTCGCTGATAGTAAAGACTTTCTGATTTTTCCTTAGCTGCATAAATTGCAGGAGCAACAGAAGAAACAATAGCCCCCGGAATAAAATACCAAATTTCAGAAACACGGACAGCCGCAGAATAAATTCCGACCTCACTATTTCCGATCATTTGACCTAACATTACCTGATCTATTCTCATATAAATTAGGATAGCGAACCCCGAAAAAATTAGAGGTAAACTCTCTTTCAAAAGAGTTTTGGCAGTAGAGAAACTCCAACGCCATAACCACAACGAAGACCCTTTAACTTGGTAAACAATCAGCAAGCCAATTGCACTCATCACAAATTCTGCTAATGTTACCCAAGCAAAAGCTAACAATGTTGCTTTTGTTAAAATTAACGCGATTTTGATGACACTATTTAGCAGAAATGCTGTATTTTTAGCGATCACAATGTATTTTGACTGCACCTGTGATTGAAACCATACCTCAATAGTATCAGCCGCCCTAAAAATTCCTGCCATTCCTAAAATTGCAACTAGCGATATCTTCAGTATTTCATGCTCACCTAAGAAAAATATAGTGCTAACTGCCAATAACACAGAAGCAATTCCACCCAGCAATTTTAGCCAAAAAGTGGTTCCTAAAATTTCCTCTTTATTTGATGATTGACGAACAATATGACGAACTACTACGTCGTCCAGTCCTAAAGTGAAAATTGGGCTAAATAAGCTAACAAAAGCTAAAGCATAGTTAAAGAGACCATATTGTTGTACTCCTAAGTAACGTGCTACCCATACTCCTATTATCAAACTTGCACCCATACGTAAAATACGATCAGCAAACAACCAACCTGTATTGGCAATAATTGCACGCAGCCCAGAACGAGATTTAAATTTTGATAAGGTTTCAATTTTTAATTTACTTAACATTATTTTTATGAATTAATCATGTGATATTCTCTATTTCTATCAAGCTCTATTGGGCAACTTTTTTTGCAGGTAAAAAATAACGTGTATTTATCCAGGATTTCATATTATTTATTGATATTTTGAATTGACCACTCATTAAAATTTTCAAAAAATAGCCAACCAAGAAAATGATGCCCTTTGTTTTCCAAAAAAAGTTATACTCAAACAAAAATATTATTTTTAAATATGAAATAAAATCTTCAGCTTTTGGATATGGTATTGTTTTTAACTCATTCAGAGAAGTGAAAGCCAATAATAACGGTAAACTAAAATTATTTTTTTGCAGGATGTAATTAAATAAGGAATTGCGTTTCCAGAATCTCTTGTATTCATAGTTGTTGTCTATATCTAAAAATTTATTGTTATGATACTGATTATTATGATGTATTCTATACATTACTAAAGATTTAGACATATAAAACTTTTTAGCCCCTACCAAAGAAGCTCCCCATACTAGACAGTCATCAGCCCGGACACGCCAATCTTCTATGTATGGAATAGGCAAAATTTTTCTGATTATTTCTTTACGCATTGATAATGTTGAAGTTATAGAGCCAATCCATTCACCACTATATAAAGTTCTGATTACTGAATAACCCAAATCTAAATCAACTACATCAGCTTGAAATACTTCTTCTACTACTGCACCAAATTTTTTATATGCACAAAATATAAAATCACATTCACTATGTATTTTATAAAAATTTAGGGCAGTTTCTAAATATTGAGATTCATAAATATCATCGGCATCTAAAAAAAATATAATGTCCCCAGTTGCAGCTAAAAAACCTTCGTTAAAGGATGATAATTGTCCTTGATTTTTTTCTTTTAAAATAGATTTAACATTAGCTAATTGAGTAAATTTATTGATGACTTCCGCAGAATTATCTGTGGATGTGTCATCAACAATAATGATCTCATCAAATTTAACTGTTTGATTTAAAGCACTATCAATTGCCTCTGAGAGAAATTCAGCATAATTGTAATTATTAATTAAACAAGATGTTTTAATTTTATTTTTATCCATATAAAACTCAGCAGAGAACAAAATAAACAGAGATAGTTTTGACAACCTATAATTACCAATAGGCTGGATATTTTGAGGGATTTGTAGGGATATCGTTAGGTCTACACCTCACCCAGTATTCATTATAAAGAGACTGAAAAAATGGAATCTTATCCCAACGGTTGCCTTGAATTCCAAAAAGAATTTGAGTTGCTCCTCCAAGATGCATAGCCTGTTTACCGAGAGATTTAACGTAAGCAGCTAATGGAAGTCCATAAGCACCACATCCTATAATAGCTATGTCAAAATCTTGATTTTTAATCTTGTTACACATCCAATCATAAGCATCAAACCAAGTATTGAACTGGGTTTGAGTTCCAGCTAAAGACTGAACTGCTTTGAAGGTAGTTAATTCAAATTCAGGTAGAATATTTTGGTTTTTAAAAAGTAACTTTCTATAGTTTTTATATTGTGATGAAATAGTTTCTGCAAAAGGATGAATAACTAAAACCTTTTTTCCCTCAAGACTCTTGCTCCAAGGGTCGTTGTGATAATAAGGCTCAAGTGTATTTAATTCAACAAAAGAAGCTTTTCGGCAAGATTTTCTGATAATTTCCGGCTCTCCAATTTGAAACCATACTCCTAGAGCATCTATAGATTTTGACGATTCTAAAAAAAGTTGACTAAATCGATCTAGATGTTTTTCATCTACTGGAAAAAACCCAGAATCATTAGACATTGACTCAAATATAGATCCTTTGTAACCTCCTTTTAAGTATTCATGTACACAATAAGCTTCTGTGCTACCAAAGCGAGTAATCATAAAAGGTTTACTATCTTTAAGAAGATTGGTAAGTAATTCATTACTCTCTTGAGGAGATAAAACTTGCTGATATATCTCATAATTTTTTACATAATTTTTGAGAATTATTGCTTTTGTGTAAAAAGAGCCTTTCCATTTAGCTAATGGAGTATTTGATTTTACAAATTGCTTGAGGTTTTTGCTTAGTGTCATTAATTTAATCAGACAGTCAAAAAATTGGGTTTAGATGGTTTTGGTGAGGGTTGCTTTCGCAATCTATAGGAGAACTTAACGCTCTTTGGACAATTTTGTTAAGCTGCTAGATACTAAATCTTGTTCAATTCGTCGTTTTTTGGTATCATAAAAATAATTATTAGGTTCATTTTTAGGATTCACACCATTGATGACTATCCCTAACACCTTCTGACCTGACTGAGTTAAAAACTCTTTAGCTGCATTCGCGCTGTTCAAGTCAACCACTCCAGGACGAACGACTAATAAAATACCGTCAGTGAGGGTGCTTAAAACAGCGGCATCTGCTATTCCTGACAGAGGCGGTGTATCAAAAATTACAAGATCATAATCTCTCTCAAAGTTGCTAATTAATGTTGCCATGCGTTGAGAATCTAGCATTGCTACTGGATTGGGAGGCAAAACTCCGGAACTAAGAACCTCCAGATTAGGCATCACTTCTTGCACAACTGCATCTAAAGAAACTTGACCAGCAATCACATTACTTAGTCCCATTGTATTTGTTAGCCCCCAGATATGATGCTGTATGGGATGACGCATATCTGCATCTACTAATAACACCCGACGTCCTGCCTGAGCCATAGTTACAGCTAAATTTGCGGATACGTCAGACTTTCCTTCTTTGGTAACAGAACTTGTAACTACAATGCTTTTGAGCGGTTTATCAGAACGGAGGAACTTCAAGTTCACTTGTAGTATTTGGTATGCATTACCAAGAGGGAAGTAAGGAATATCTCTGCCAATAATTTTGGGAATAGCTCTATCGAGTCCTGCTATAGAAGAATCAGCTTTAGCATTTCTACCTTGCGTGGGAATCACTCCCAAAACACTGTATCTCAAGACTTCTTTGGCTTCTTTGACGGTCTTCACCGAGCGGTCTATCAAGTCTAAACTAAAGGCGACAATGATACCTAAGAAAAGACCAACTCCTCCTGCACCAACAATAAACAGGATTTTGCGAGGTCCTTCTGCTTTATCAGGGATTAAGGCATAGGAAATTACACGAGCATTAGGAATCTTTTGGTTCTGTGCAATATCAATTTCTTGGCGTTTCTTTAAGAGTGTTTCGTAAGTCGTTTGAGCTGCTTGCAGCTTCCGTTCTAGCTCTCGTTGATTCTGTTCTAACCTTGGTAAATTATTTGCTCGTTTGATGTAGCCATCTTGCTGTCGCAAGAGTGTGGCAATTTGTCTTTCTAGACCAACGCGTTCTGCCTGAGCACGAGTAATATCTGCAATTAGGCTTTGCCGCAGTTGTCCAACCTGTAAACTTCCCTCTGTTATCTGCGCTGCACCCGCTACTTGTCCTGTCCGCTCTTTTAACAAGCTCTTAAGAGCTACGATTTTTTCTTCTAAATTAGTAATTGTAGGGTGTTCAGGTGAAAAACGAGTCTGCTCTAGTGCCAGTTGGCTTTCTGTTTCTTGGAGTAGGGCAAGCACTTTTTGAACTCCAGGTGCTTGACTCAATTCAGATGCGATTACACCTTGCTGTGAATCTACTTGAGCTTCACTGCGTAACTGTTCTAGACGACCTTTGATATCATCTAGTTGAGCTAAAGCTTGAGAAATTTGATTTCCTAACTTGGAAATCGTATCGACTGCTGCGGTTGCTTCTTGTTCCAAGACAACAACTTTATTAGTTTCTTTAAATACCCGCAGTTTTGATTCGGCTCTTCTAACAATTTCCTCAGCTTTAGGTACTTCAGTTACGAGAACCTCTTTAGCTATCAGCGCTTCATTCTGATTAGCCTTAATATTTAGGTCGATATAACTGTCGATAACTTCATTGACGATTTTGGCAGCCAGTTCTGGATCATTGCCTTTGTAAGAAAGTTGTACAACATCAGTGCCTTTGATTCCTTCTATTTTTAGTTGTTTTGCCAAGTCGGGAATCAACAGCGGTTTGCCTTTACTATTTTTGAGGTTGAGAAAATTAATTGTTTTCTCAATGACTGGATTTGATCCCACAACTCTCACCTGAGTTTCCAGGGGATTGTCGTTCATATTTAAAGCTTCCAGGCGTCCTATGTCTTGTGGTAACCCTGTGAGTGAGGAAGAGCGATTTGTTTTAATCATCAAACTTCCTTCTGCCTTGTATGAGGGTTTTAGTGAAAATGCATACAAGCATCCAAGGCTAACAGCTATACCAAAAATTCCGACTAGAGGTAGCCAACGCCGTTGAAGAACTTCTAAGTATTTCTGAATATTTATTTCTTCAAAGTTGGGTAAAGATTCCATCGTCATAATATATACAAATTTTATAAAATAAAGACTATTTACTTACAGCAGATTTTTCTTAGTGTTTTCCCAGCAGTAGCACTCTAGTCTACTTTACGATAGTAATATTTGCATTAATTGTCAGCTGATGCTTTTTTATTAAGGTTGTTCAATATCTGAAGTAAACTAATAGTTTTGTTAATCGCAACTTTAACTGAGAGCAAAAACAGGATAACTCATAACTTTTTCCCTGATTTAGAGGCTTTAGATTTTTTTTTAATAACTTAGTTTTGTGTGATTAATGATGCAATTAATGATTAGTCATCTCATACTCAATATCATATTCTGTAAAAAGACTTAATTGAAAAACTTTACAAAAGATTCATATACAACAGTGTATTTACTTAGTAAATGCTAATTTTAAAAGACTAAATAGATATTTATGTAAGCTGTTTAAAAGCTTTCAGTAGCAATTAATTCTTGCTCTGAATAATGGACAATTTTGAGAATGATATGAGACTTGCAATACTAAGATTGTGTGATTTTAGTATGAAAGTTGTGAAGACTTGCGATCAATTTAACTTGCCCAGACTGGTGAAAGACTTTTTTGTATCTGGCTTGAGGTATGAAAATTACAATATAGTGCTTGTCCTTGGGTTTATATCACATATTTTAGGCTTCTCTTTAAACTTACAATATATTTTTAATGAAGTTTAGCTATACTTATTATTAGCTGTGTTAATCTGAAGTTCTTAAACTAGGTTGCTATTTTTTGGTTTCTGTATCTAGCCAATTGTAATTATTAAACTGACATTAAATGTTGAGAAATTGAATTATGAAATCCTCTTCCATCACCTTAGTCGTTGTTATTAGCGCACTCGCTCTCTCCCAGAGTGCTTATGCCAACCAGGAGAATATTCCTATGACAACAGGCGATGCTCCAAAGGAGCCGTTTCACTATCGCAATCAGGCTGGAATTTTATTAACGGAACCAGCCACGATTAACACTACATGGAGTAATTTTATCGGACAGACCAATAATCCAAAACAAACTGCTGAATCAATTTTGTTAGTGCAGGAGCGAGGATGCCAAAATATCAACCCGCTTAAATTCATCAATAACCCAGATGCTTTCTTTAAGCAATGTCAAAAGCCAACAAATACTCCAAGCTCTCAAAGTACTGAGCCAATTGAGTATCTCAAGGTTCCTAAACTCAATTCTGGTATTAGTGTGACAGTCACTAAGTTTTGATATAGGAATTTTTTTAACAAGAGATAACTAATTATTGGAAGTGTGATTTATCTAGATGATTTACGCTAAAACATGAATGAAATATTTATGCTGGCTGCTTTAGCTTAAAGTAGAAAAGCTTTGCCGGAATATTTGCCGAACCCACTAGTAGGCTGTGTGATCGTAGATGCCTAAGAGATAGTAGCTCAAGCATACACGCAAGTACCTGGAAAACACCATGCTGAGGCTGACGCATTTAACCAGATTCAAGGCAAAGCTTTCAACTTCTTGAAAATGTATGTAACTCTTGAACCTTGCTCTTTTCATGGACGCACACCTTGGGCATTTCATCGCGATGTCTAAGAGGGGCTATTCGGCGTCGCTCTAATTCATATTTCTATTCTGCAACGCCAAAATTGCAACGTAGTGCCATTTTCCCAAAAATATTTGCAACAAGTCAATTATCTATATGAATTCACAACTGTGTAATTGTGTCAACTTCAAGGCAAAACTTGTAAAGTCAGAAAGCTTTAAGATGTTGTATCGTTAAGAGTCTCAGATGATTTCCGACTAATTAAGAAGTGGAGAATCTTGTCATATCAACTATCTCTAAACGTAAATTCTTTTCCCTTCAATTAGAATATTAGTGGCGATGCCTACGGCAGCAAGCTACGTGGGTGTTGCTGTCTTGCCAAGTATTATCCTTGGTGTTAATCTGACCACTGTTACTACTTTTAGTCCAGAAAATGTTTCCAGGAGTAATTACATTGATAATACGGCATTCAATGCAGATGTCTGCGTGCAGGATGACACAAGTGCAATTGTTGCAGATACCCGCGTCTTTGTCATCCTAAATCCCTAATTACAAGTATTTGACCAGACTCCTAAAGAAAGCTGTTCTTGAGCAGGGGGAGCAGGAAAAGTGCTTTCTTTCATGCTTAATGATCGCCTGCTATCTACACAGCTTGATATGAGCTTGATATGATTGGATTATCTAGCAAAAAATTAGAGGTAAAAAATGGACATTTTATATTTAATGAGTTTCGATTTAATCAGAACTACATTGATGTAAAATCAGACTATTAATACTGAAAAAGATTTATAATTTAATAATTCTGAATTATATTGATATTTGCTGTTAGTAATTTGTCTCTTAGGTAATGAAATCGTTGCTCGGTAAATTATTAATTTTTTCAATTAACTGCATTGGATAATTAAACTAAAAAAAATTGTGTTTGAAAATATGCAAAAATCAATAATGAAGGAGTCTAATTACTTCAAAAGTTATACTGCTCATACTTGGGGTAATTGATTTGTCACTGGTGATGATGTTAGTATTAAGGGGTGGGTTGATTTTGGGTTTATTATCTCCAACAATTGACTTGTAATGTATCATAGACCAGAATTCATTAGTATTGCCAATTGATTGATTAGCAGTGTGAAATGCCTAAGGGTCTGAATATCTAGACTTGATACCAATAAATTGATGAGGTTACAGAGGAGCAAATAACCATGAGCAACTTAACATCTCCACATACCGAAGTTCAAAAAACAAAGAAAAAAAGTTTAGCGGCAGATAAAAAACCTCGAGCTACAGATGATATTGTGCGTAGTTATCTGCAAGAGATCGGGCGTGTAGATTTGTTGACTCGCGAACAAGAGGTTATTTTTGCCCAACAAGTGCAGCAAATGATGAATTTACTAGCTGCTAAGGAAGAATTGGCTGTGAAATTAAAGCACCAACCCACGCTGCAAGAATGGGCAGATCAGCTGGAGTTAAGTGTTGAGGTGCTAGAGCAACAGCTAAATTTAGGACACCAAGCCAAGCAGAAAATGATTCAGGCTAATCTCCGGTTAGTGGTAGCAGTGGCGAAGAAATACCAGCACCGCAACCTAGAATTTATGGATCTAATTCAAGAAGGTACTTTGGGTTTAGAGCGAGGGGTGGATAAATTTGATCCCGCTCTTGGTTATAAGTTTTCAACCTACGCTTACTGGTGGATTCGTCAAGGAATCACACGAGCAATCGCTCAACAAGGACGGACAATTCGTTTACCTATCCACGTCTTTGAGAAACTGAACAAAATTAAACGGGTGCAGCGAGAATTATCTCAACAGCTAGGTCGCGTTCCCACTACTGCTGAAATTGCTAAGGCGTTATCTTTGACACCCAGCCAAGTTCGAGAGTGTTTATACTTGGCCCGTCAACCCTTCTCCCTAGAGGCGCGAGTTGGTGAACAACAAGATACAGAATTGCAGGACATACTGGAGGATGATGGCCCTTCTCCCGAAGACTATGCCGTTGAAGAATCTCTCCACCAAGACTTACAAGACTTGTTGGCAAAGCTGTCTCCCCAGCAGCGAGAAATATTAACCTTGCGCTTTGGTCTGAGTGATGGATATGAACTTTCTTTAGCACAAATTGGCGATCGCATGGGTATTAGTCGAGAACGGGTGCGTCAAATAGAGCAAAAAGCTCTCAGTCTCCTCCGACGCCAAAAGGAACAAGTACGTAGTTATCTAGCTAGCTAAATAATTATTGGTCATTTTTAGGGAAAATAAACCTAAGTAATCTTTTTCAAAAATTTGATATGAGCACATCAAAGACAGTACAACAATTGCAGGCACAATGGGTGACTTGTGAAAACTTTCGGCGTTATGGACAGGTGATTTTTGCTAGTCAAGATGGCAAAGCTTATGATCAGGAAGATACCCAGTTAAATCTACAAAAGGGGATTCCACGATTTTATATTATGCGATTGGAGAAGAGAGGGCGAAAGTTTCATAAAATTACTCGCCATGTGCAATGCACTCAATGTCTGGGTTCTTTGGAAGGGAAGGATTGGTTAATTGCAGTTTGTCCTCCTGATAATGATGTGAATGAACCAGCATTAGAAGAGATTGCTGCTTTTCGTATTCCAGGGAATTGTTTTATCAAGCTACATGAGGGTACTTGGCACGCTGGTCCCCATTTTGATCATGAAGCTGTGGATTTTTATAACTTGGAATTAGCTGATACAAATGTGGTGGATCATTTCACTCATGATTTTTTCAAGAGTCATCAATTAGAGTTTGAGATGGTTTAGGTGAGATAGAGTAACGCTGCGATCGCGCTTTTCATTCAACGAAATTTCCAGGTTTCACAATATTCATGCATACTTCAGTCACCAAAACTGGACAAGAAACCACCTTCTGCGTCTGGATGAAGCAGCTTTAGAGCCTTCCTCCGTCGACAGCAAGCGTGCTGCCGGTGACATAGGAAGCGTCATCGGAGACTAGAAATGCTACAGCTGCAGCGATTTCTTCCGGCTGAGCCAGGCGCTGTAGTGATGCCTTGCTTTTGAGTAGAGCCTCGGTCGATACATCCTGTAGAGCCGGATGTGTGTAAAGCTTCCCATTCTCTTTCGCCATGTCCGTCGCTGTGCCGCCTGGTGCAATTGCATTGATGGTGATCCCACGCTCTCCCAGTTCAGGAGCCAAGTTAAGTACCATCGCCGAAACGGCAGCTTTGCTTGCGGCATAAAGCGTATGATAGAAGATCGAAATCTGGGCACTTACAGAGGAAGTCAGGACGATACGTCCACCGGACGGAAGGTAGCCAGAGGCAGCCTGCGTGACAAATAGTTGGCCGGCAACATTCACTGAGAACACACGCTCAAAATCTTCCGGGGTGATTTCCTCCAGCTTTCCGAAATGCTCGATACCAGCGTTGCTTACCAAGATATCTACTTGCCCGAAAGTTTTAACAACGTCGTTCAAAAGAGTATGGCATTCGGTTGGTTTGCTTACGTCAGCACGAAACGCTTGAGCTTTGAACCCCCTACTGTTTAGTTCAGAAACCAATGCTTCAGCGGGCTTGGCATCTTCGCGATAGTTGATGGCGACGATCGCCCCTTCGCTTGCCAGTCGGGTTGCGATCGCTTTGCCAATACCTCGACTTGCCCCGGTCACAACTGCAATCTTTCCGTTTAATTTCATACCTGATTTTCTTCGAGTGAACAATCTATTGTTTGAACTCTAAATGACTATCCTATAGACCTTTTGACTCAACACCCTAGCTTTCAGCTGGTTTTGCCCAGTTGTGGTCGCGCAAATAGGATTCAAAGTCGGTCGGTGCCGGAAAATCACGTTTCAATTGCGCTAGATCCGCCCCATAACCAACGTTCTCAAGCCAGCGATACATGATGGTCACTTCCTCCCCGGCTTGCTGCTCAAACGCTTCAAACGGAATTTGTTGGTAGTTGACGGTTTTGCCCAGCACGCGACTGGACGCGGCAGCGATTTCCGGCATGGTCATGTCTACACTGGCGACTTCCTCCTCACGGTTCAAGAAATCGGTGGGACGATCAAACACCTCAGCGACCATTTCCCCGTAATCTTCTTCGGAAAGCTGCTGTAATTTCGTTTCCAGACTGAGCGGCTGGGAAAGCGTTCCAGCTTCAACCATTGGACGCATGGTGTTGTAATTGTAGAAAAAGAAAACCGGACGCATCATCGTGTAAGGCAAACCAAGCGATCGGATGTATTCTTCGACTTGAAACTTGCTGTCAAAATGCGGAATGCCTGTGTTGCGTTCGGCGCTCCCCACCGAACTGTAGACGAAATGCTGGATGCCCGCTGCTTTTGCTGCGTCTGCAACCGTTTTGCCGTCGCGGATTTCGGCTTCTAATCCGTCTTTGAGGAAGGTCTGTATCGAAAAAACGCCATAGGCACCTTGCAGAGCGCGATCAAGGGAAGCGCGATCGCTAAACTCTCCTACTACCAGTTCTGCTCCCGCCTGCTGGAGTGCTTGAGCAGCAGGCTTGTTTGGGTCGCGCACAAAGGCACGCACTTTGAAATTTCCGCGCTGCAAAAGATGACGCGCTACCGCACCACCTTGATTGCCCGTGGCTCCGGTGACTAAGATGAGTCGTTCTACGTTTATTTGCTGTGTCATACTTTTTTTTCGATGCTGTTTGCGGATCAGAAATTTCATCTTGTCTAAACATTACCTTATACAGAAAAAGAGGGAAACTAGTTAAAATTCAAAACAGTTATGCAAAAAATTCAAAGATGTGGTTGCATCAATGGACAAGCTGAAAAGCCTGATGATTTTCATGCGCTCTGCTCAATATGGCAGCTTTTCCGAGGCAGCCCGACAGTTAGGCATGGCTCCGTCAGCCGTGAGTCGGGCTGTATTGCGCTTAGAAGATGAATTGGGGGTACGCTTGCTCCAGCGGACGACTCGGAGTTTGACGCTGACCGAAGATGGCAACCGATTTTATCAACGCTCTCAGCAAATTCTCAACGATTTGGAAGAAGCCGAACTCGAAGTCAAACAATCGCAATCCATACCTCTGGGAACATTGCGATTGGATCTGAGCTTTGTGTTTGGCAAAATGCATATCGCTCCGGCTCTGCTGCAATTTGCTGCACAATATCCGAAGCTAAATCTGAATGTTTCTTTTAATGATCGCCTGATTGATCTGATTGAGGAAGGCGTTGATGCAACTGTGCGGATTGGAATCAGCAGCGATAGCAGTTTAATCATGCACCACCTGGCAACTGCACACTACATCACTTGTGCCTCGCCGCAGTATCTCGCCCAGTATGGTACGCCCACAACGCCCACAGAACTATCGCAGCATCGCTGTGTCAACTTTATCTATCCACAGACTCGGCGAGAAGCTAACTGGAAGTTTGAACAACACGGAAAATCGATTGACTCTGGCATTGACAGTTATCTGAGATTCGATAATTCAGAAGTCATTTTAGAGGCAGTCATTCAAGGAGCCGGTGTGGTGCAATTGCCCAAATTTATTGCAGCGAAGGCGATCGCACGTGGAGATATCCAACCGATTCTCCAATCTTACACAACCCAAGTCGGATTACCGATCGCAGTGTTGTATCCGCAAAAACGTTATCTCTCAGCTAAAGTTCGCGTTTTTGTTGAGTTTATGAGAAAATTGACGGCTGCTTTAAAGCGAGATGATGTTGTAGATTGAAAGGGCGTTGTTGCACGAACAGAAAAAATGGTAAATTATAGCTATTAACTGTTCCCTTACGATAATCTGTACCTCACCTTGGCGTAGCCTAAGAAGAGAAGTTGCAATCTGCTGTATATTCTAGTTATTGCCAATCCCATAATCAGTAATAGCTTTGCCAAAACCTACTCTTTAGATTCACATACAGGAGTACAGCGATCGCCTCTTTGACAGCTAAGAATCTAATAGAGAGAGTGCGATCGCTTGTTCTCAATTGCGACGGAAATTCCTCTTACGTTGCTTGTGCCTTGCAACTTCTTTGCGCTTGTGTTTTTCCAAAGGCGTTTCAAAGTGACGATGCTTTCTCATGTCTGGAAAAATACCTGCTTTGGAAACTTCCCTCTTAAATCGACGTAAGGCTGACTCAATTCCTTCATTTTCGCCCACAAATACTTGGGTCATTTTCATCTCCTACTTAATTGGTACTGGGCAATTTTAAGCCATCCAGTAGACCGGAGCGCAAAAAGGGCAGATAATGATTCTGCCCTTTAGACTTTAAAACTGAATTTTTTATCTTAAAGCTTAGTAGCGTCCTCGAGAGTATCCTCCACCGCCACTGTTGCCGCGACGATCACCACCAAAGGAACCACCTCTATCTTCCTTCGGTTTAGCCTTATTGACTTTGAGGTCGCGTCCCATCCACTCAGCACCATCAAGAGCTTCAATGGCAGCTGTTTCCTCAGCTTCTGTACCCATCTCTACAAAAGCAAAGCCGCGTGGACGTCCTGTTTCACGGTCAGTAGGCAACTGAACCCGTTTTACAGAACCATGTTCGGCGAAAACAGAAGTGAGGTCTTCTTGTGTGACCTCGTAGGATAGATTACCTACATAAATTGACATGCGTTATCTCCAAAATCATAGGTGTGTAGAGATTTAGATTTCGGAGACAAGCTTGTTAAGACCAAAAGGGAAAAGCCTGTCAATACTAAAAACAAACACTGTAACCGAATTTTATTCTCACCTAATTACCTTAGCACATCATTCAGTTCTTACCCACCGTAAAAAAGGAAGTACTAAGAGTCAGAGCGCTACGCCCAAGATTGGGTATCGAGAAGAGTTTAGTCCCCAGTCCCTCATTTTCTAGGTCAGTGATTCATGGGGGAACTCCGACATTGAGTAGCAAAAATTCCCCAAATAATTGCAAAATAAATGCAGTTCGTCATTGTTACTACCTGGAAATGCCGACTACACTTGCTGACGCCCAAAATTTACTTTCTGACCTGATCGCCCGCTACTCAGAGCGTGTAGATTATCTGATGATTCGCCTTGAAGAAGCAGAAGGGACTGATATCTTGTTGCGTGGCGACAAGGTAGAAACCCTCAGTGAAGGCATCTCTATTGGTGGACATATTCGCGCTTGTTATAAAGGTGGATGGGGGTTGAGCTGCTTTAACCAGCTGGCGACAATTAAGGATCGTATAGAAGAAGCGATCGCTGCTGCACGGATGGTTGGTGATGAAGAAACTTTACTTGCACCCATTGACCCAGTGCAAGCAGTATGCATTCTACCCCTAAAAGGCACCAATCCCCGAAAAATCCCACTCTCGAAGAAAAAACAATTGTGCGATCACTATGCCCAATTGCTCAAAAGCGTTGATCGCCGGATTACCACTACCTCAGTGCGTTACGGTGACAGCGCCCAAAAAGTGATCATTGCTACCTCAGAAGGCACTTTGATCGAGCAATCTTGGGTGGATATGGAAATGCGCTTTGCCGCCACCGCCAGAAATGGCGAAACCGTACAAACTGGACGGGAAACTACTGGCTCTCGCAAAGCTTACGAAGATTTAACTGATTTGGATGAACAGGTCACAAGTGCCGCTCAAAGAGCGATCGCAGCTTTATCTCTGCCATCGGTCAAAGGCAATACCTACACCGTAGTCATTGACCCAATTCTCACGGGTTTGTTTGTCCACGAAGCCTTTGGTCATCTTTCTGAGGCAGATATGGCTTACGAAAACCCAGATCTGCTGGAAGTCATGACCATTGGACGGCGGTTTGGCCCAGAAGAACTCCAAATCTTTGATGGTGCTGCCCCAGAGGGACATCGCGGTAGCTATTTTTACGACGATGAAGGCACGCCTGCCACTACTACTCAACTAATTAAAGATGGAGTTTTAGTTGGACGTTTACATTCTCGTGAAACCGCTGGTAAATTGGAGGAAGCGCCTACGGGTAACGCCCGCTGTCTCAACTATCACTTTACTCCCATTGTGCGGATGACAAATACCTGGATTGAACGGGGTAGAACACCAGTCGAAGACTTATTCACTGATATCAAAGAAGGAGTTTATGCCCGTAATTGGTTGGGTGGGATGACAAATGGGGAAATGTTCACCTTTAGTGCTGGGGAAGCGTGGATGATTAGGAACGGCAAAATTGCTGAACCTGTGCGGGATGTGACGCTTTCGGGAAATGTATTCCAAACTCTAACGGATATTGAGGCAATTGGTGATGATTTTTACTGGGATGAATCAGGCGGTTGTGGTAAGGGAGGGCAAAACGGTTTGTCAGTGGGTTGTGGTGGTCCTAGTCTCCGAATTCGAGATGTAGTGGTTGGTGGGGAAACGTGAACTACCCGCCGCTAATAACCTGTATTTCGGGTTAGCTCAGGTTTCTAGTTTCACGGTGGAATGCCTCAAGTTGGACTTGCATCCTCCTCTGTACCAATTTAGCCGTGTCCATGCGTGTCAACTTAAGCCAAAACACAAGAGAAAACTCTCATTTCCAGGTATAACCTAATACGGTTGGCTTAAGGGTTATTGGTCTAAATAATCGGTCTTTGAAGACGTGATAAATCGCGTCTCTACATCAGGGTTTTGGGCATATCTGAACCGTATTGAGGTATAACCTGGAAATGCACCTCATTGGGCTGCTGCCGCGAATTTTGGAGGCAAAGCCTTACAATCAGCATTAAGAGCTAGAGGCTCTTAACGAGATAAGCTTTTTCGCTTACTGGCTTTCACCTGAAGTTGATACCAATGATTTGTGTCGCGCCACTACATCGCTCAAACTCAAATCAATTTGCTAGCCAGGAAGCGACGTTACGCACATAGGTTTTGATATCTTCTAAGGCGCGTGGCTCATTTTTCATACCATCTCCTGGTGCTTCATCTACAAAAGTGGGACAGCCTTTATTAATATCCCAGTTGTAATCTACTAAATGATGGAAACTGGAGTTAGCTACTCCTCTTCCTAGTATATTCCCCTGTTCATCTTGATGATGCTCGATCGCTACAACCAGATTGAAGTTACGACCTGTAACTAAACTTTTACCAAGGGCAATTACCTGCGCGTTTACATTGCCCAAAGGTACGCCAATACCGCCTTCATGGGGATGCGTTGGAAAAAATTCGATGCTTCCTGAAGGTGAATTTGGATTTTTTAAAAGTTCGTGAATGGGTTCAACAAGGGTAATTTTTTGATAATCGCCGTTAGCTCCAGAATGATAGTTGGGCCAGGAAATAGAAGTTGTGTATGAGTCATCTCGGCTCCAGCGAGATTCATCAGGATCAGGATTTTTTGTGTTGAAATAGTGAACATCACCAATGTCAACTAAACCACACATCGAACAGCCCATATCCTGATGATCGCGTGTTGCCAGAATACCACCGCCACGTTGCCGAAAAGCATTTATGCCGGCAATATCTTTTTCGGTTAAACCCTTATCCACCTCTAAGCCAAATAGCCAAAGTTGATCAAAATCTGATTTTTCGAGACTACTTAAAACTGGATCACCACCTATTGCGTCTGATTTGTAATCGCGTCCCGTAACTTCAAATAAGGAGTTTCCTGCTTCGTCTTTAATCGATGCTAAGTAATCTTGTAACATCGAGAAACGAAAAATGCTCCAGTCATTTTCAGTTGTAGGAATCGTAGTCTGCAAAAGAATACGAATTAGTTTTGCCATAACCTCTGCCAGACGAACACCACAATTGAGTATAACGATCACTTTGCACTAATGCTTAAATTTTTAAATTCCTCAACATCTGTCCCAAGGATGAAAGTAACTCACAACTCTAGGTAGTAGCGCTAGTAGTTAAGGATAGATAATTTAGATAAAGATGATTCGATATTCACTCTAGTTTGATTCACCACACCAATCCTCAGTGGCGCGTGCTGGGGATTTGCTGCCTGTCTGGGTAACCTGGATAGCCTCAATCAAACGTTCCTTAGCACAGTGACAGATATGAAAGCAGATCAACTCCTGAAAAACTATGCCGCAGGTGTCAGAGACTTTACAGGTGTCAACTTGAGCGAGGCAAACTTAAAGGAAGCCAATCTCAGTGGCGTAATTTTAGATAGAGCAATTTTAGATGGAGCTAATCTGAGTCACGCTAATTTAGCCCACGCCAGTTTGATTGAAGCTGACTTAAATGGAGCAGATTTGAGCAATGCTAATCTCAGTGGTAGCAATTTAAGCGGAGCTATCTTGGATGGAGCTATCTTAGATGGAGCAGCAATGGAAGGAGCTAATTTGAGTCAGGCTGATTTGACGGTTGCTAAACTGATTGAAACTAACTTGAGTGAAGCGGATTTGCAGGAAGCAAGCTTAATGGCTGCGAATCTAGATGGAGCCGATTTGAGTGGTGCAGACTTAACTGTAGCCGACTTATCCCAGGCAAATCTCACTCAAGCAGATTTGAACCAGACAAATTTGAGCGGAGCAAATTTGGAGGGAGCCAATATAGAAGGAACCATCCTAGATGAGAATATGTGACATCTCACGCTGCTAAATCTACAACAGGAAATAGTTGTCAATTATCCAGAGAATAAAGTGCTTGCACCTTCACGTTCGGCAACACGCGTTGAAGTTGCAGCAATGGTTTATCAGGCATTAGTCGCGATTGGGCGAACATCTGCAATTAAATCAGTCTATGTAGGGTTGCATTCCAGAAGTTGGCAAGTAGAATAGGAAACACTGCTTATCGGCTTGGTAACTCGTGGAAAAAAAACATGTAGTTAAAAGCACGTTAGGCTAATATGCGATGGGTGACAAATCTTAGACCTATTGCCTAAAGCTAATAGCCCCATGTTAACAACACTTCCAGACACTTCTGCCAACTTAGCGATCGCCTTATTAATTAACTATAGTTTCGATCTCAGTGGGTATAGTGCCAATGAGCTAGTTGAGCGTTGGCAAACGCAATACCCACTTAATTGGCTACACCTGGCAGTGATTGAGGCACTATATCAAGGTCGTTATAAAGGGGTTTCCGTGCAGCAAATCTTAGTATTTTGGCAGCGCCGGGATCAGGCTACATATCATTTCAACATGGAATTTGAACGGATGATTTGTAGCAAATTTCCCCAAAAATTAACCTCATTGGCTGCACCAGCCCTACCACCAGCAAAGAAAAATCCCACTGTCGAGAAAGTTACGAGTCCTCAATTACCGCCAGCTAAGATTCACAACGGCTATCAACACAGCAATACTGCAACTCTACAACTGAAAAGTTCCGAACAAAAGACATCTTTGAGTGAAGAAGAGGGGAGGCAGGAAGATACAGACAATAAAACTGTCCTAAAGTCTCCCCTTTCTGAAAAATTTGCCTCTTTGGCAACCCTTCAGCTATCCTCTGCTGTCAGCCAAAGGCAAACTTCACAAGAAAGTCCACCGCCCTCTCCATCACTAAGACATCATCAACGACAGCCAAAACTGCTCCCATCCGCTCCTATTCATGCCCCAATCGGCCAATTTACTCCAGAAAAAAGCGAGCGCTCTGAGTCTTTCACATCTAAACTCAAAGCGATGTCTGGCAAACAGAATCCGCCAATTGTGGGGAGTGGGGAGTAAGAATTTTAGATTTTAGATTTTGGATTAAAGAATTGAAATTTAATTCAAAAGACGCTTGCAGACTCGCTCTAAGCGTACCCCTTCTCCTTCTCCTGACGGAGAGGCTGCGCCAACGGAGACGCTAACGCGAACGGGGAAGCAAGCTACGCGTAGCGTCTCTAAGAGTTGCCATGCCGTTGGCGCAGCATCTCCAAGAGTTGGCTTTACGTTGCGCTATCGTCAATCCAAAATTGAATTGCCCAATGCCCAATTAATTTTTAGGTTTTTACTCTGCAACTAACTGCTTAAACCGCTGATCATCAGCAATCTCATCAAAATCTAGGTCAATTGCTGCATCTTCTTTATACCTGAAATTAAGTTCAATTGCTTGTTGTAGAGTTAGCAGAGATAGTTCAACTTGTCTTTGCAGTGCGTAACAGGCTGCTTTGTTGTAATAAGCACTGGCATAATCTGGCTTAATTTCTAACGCTTTATTAAAACTAGCGATCGCTTCATCATCGCGTCCCAATCTTACCAAAGTATAACCGCGTTTATCCCAAATTTTGGGAGAATTGGGTTGGAATTCCAGCGCTTTATCCAAAGATGCTATTGCCTCTTCATATTGTTCCAATGTTACTAGTGAAAGTCCGCGATTCAACCAAGCAACAGCATCATCAGACTTGATTTGTGTAGCTTTGTCAAATGAGGCAAAGGCTTGCTGATGCTGTTGTAAGTTCCCAAAAGCAACGCCGCGATCGCACCAAGCTTGATGATAATCTGGCTGAATCTGAATAGCTCTATCATAGGATGTGATCGCATCTTTGTAGTGTTTCAACCTTCCGAGAGTTAGACCTCGTTTTAACCAAGCCACAGGTTCATTAGGTTGGATTTTAACCGCTTGGTTGTAAGCTGCGATCGCATCTTCATAATGCCTTTGGGAAAACAGCCCATCTCCCTGTTTTATATACTCATCAGCAGTGAATTCCAGTTGTTGTGGCTGTTCCAGTATTTCTTCTTCAACTTCAAAATTTACAACCTCTGGGATGGATTCAGGTGTAATTTCAGTTAGTTCTTGAAGGATGAGATCCTTTCTTTCTTGAGCATCCAATTGTAATTCCGAAAGTTGAGAGACAAACTCAGTTTCTAATCTTTCTAACTTCTCCAATATGAGAATCTTTTGTTGTTGAGCATTCCATTGTAATTCTGAGAATTGCAAAGTAAACTCAGAACCCGATTTTTCTAAATTCTCAATGATTAACTCTTTACACTTTTGAGCATCTACTTGTAAGTTTGATAGTTTTTCAGCAAATTCTGACTGCAATGCTCCTAAACTTTCAACAATTTTATCTTTTTGCTCCTGAGCATCTCCCTGTAATTCTGATAATTGAAATTTCAATTCTTTCTCTAATATTACTAAATTGTCAAGTATAATATCTTTTTGTTCTTGAGCATCTACCTGTAATTTTGATAATTGAGCAGCAAATTCTGACTGCAATTTTGTTAAACTCTCAAGAGCTATATCCTTTTGCTTTTGAGCATCAGACTGCCATCCAGAAAGTTGAGATGTAAATTCAGACCTTGATACTTCTAAATCAGCAACAGCTAGTTCTTGCTGTTGTTGCACACCTAATTTTAACTTAGACAGTTCCTCTGCCATAACAGATGCTAATTTTCCTAGATTCTCCAGTGCTATATCTCTTTGTAGTTGAGCATCAAACTCTAACTTAGATAGCCCAGAAGCAAATTTTGACTCTAAATTTTCTATATTTTCTTGAGATTTTTTGAGTTCAGTTTCTAATCTACTTAATACCTGTGCTTTAGCTAAATCTAGCTCAGATGTAAGGATAGAGACATTTTCTTGCTCATTTTTAATTTTTCGTTGTAAAGTAGCCGTTTCCTGTTCTAATTCATAATTTATTTTTTTAACTTCTTGAATAACATTTTCAGCCTCTTGTTTAATAGTGGTTAGCTGATTTTGTAATTTTTCCATTCCCTGTAGTTGTTGCATCGCTCTGTCAACAATTTCACGGATTACCAGCCGTCGCAGGAGCCAAAATAAAGCAATGACTGCGACTGGAAATATACTTAATATAACTAGCCAGACATCAAGTAAGACAGTTGTACGGCTAAAAGTGCTATTAAAATCAGATTGGACTTGCTGTTGAATTCGCTTTTCGGCTCGTAGTCGCGCCAATTCTTCCCGTTCCTGATTAGATAAGATTGGAGTAGGAGTTAGTGCTGGGGAGGGTGATGGTAGAGATTGTCCACTGGCAATTCCAACGGATAACAGTAAGGGTAAAAAGACAATAGTGCTTTTTACAATTAAAGCGAAAACATGTTGATTTTTGCTCTTCATAACAACCATCTCAGTCTGTTGGTCAGTTTTTGAAGCGGCGTGCCTCTCTCCAATCTATAACAGAATTAAGTAATGAAATGTTGTAAAGGCAGTGGGAAATGCTGAACAAACCTTAACTAATCAGTTCTCTCGTCCCTTAGTATACGTAAAACTTCAGTAGTGGAGTGCAGTCAAGTTTTTGACAAACTTTTTGGGGAGGTACTATTATAACATTACTAAGTTGTAGCTACTGCCAAAGACGGCAAAACCAAGCAGCATAAATAAGATTTATCAACCTGTGGAAAACAGATTGTAGGAGCATCGACGCTTTCTTAGACCATCCACTGAACTAGGTTCGGACTTTCTTTGTACAGATGTTAGGGCATTGAAACTAGAATTTGTACCTGTATGCGAAGTGCCAAGTGTGAGTACTTCGCACTAACATTAGATTATCTAGGGTAAACAGATTACTTATCCTAAAATTAACTTAACAAAGGCGGTAGAAAATGGGTCGCTTAAATCCTTATACACTGCAATTGCAGATTACCCGAATGTTTGAGCAAGGGCAATCATTTTTTGCCACAACCAAGGTACAAGAATGGTTGAAAGAACGTAAACACAATCCAGAAGATTATGACATTATTTTCCATAAAAAACCCGCGCCTCCAGGTTCAAAAGAAGTGATGGTAGTGGAAATTGAATTACGCCGTAAAGATGGACAACCTGTAGATTCTTGGTTGCAGGAACAAGCAAATCTCCATGTCTGATTTTAGCAACTAGCAATTTTTAATTTAAATTCATATTATCTTAACAGAATTTACCAAAATATAGCGTTCCCAATTGCGGAACGCTCTTTGTTATCTTTGTGTTGCTCATAAATATCTTTTGAAATCATCAAAATGAAATCTAATCAGCGCTGGATTTTTGCATTTTGGGTTTACTTTTGAATTTTGATGTCTATTTCCATATCAGCCTACCTGATAATTATCCCAACTGAAATATCACAATTTCCATATTACGATACAATTTTGCATTTTCTCTTGCTAGGAATCGCTGCTTACTTAGGTCATTTAACATTAAACAAACGTCAGATTCAAATATTTAATATTTTCTGCCGCTGGCACCATTGATTGTGATATTTTTTTGCATAGTTGATGAAATAATTCAACTATTTGTACCTGATCGCAGCTTTGATTTAGTTGACTTAGCTGCTGGTGCGGTATTGTGTTATTTACCTGGTTAGCAGAAAGACAAAACCTGAACAAATCTGAAAAAACTCAACTTTGAAAATACTATATAGGCAAATTCTACTTCTGCCTCTGCGCTTTTGGTCTTATTGTGGTAGCTTGCGGTAATTCACTACACATGTACGTTAATCAAAATCATCCAATCAGGTGAGTCTAATGGGTGAGGTATAAGAAACACAAAGTATCGTACCTTGAGGCTATAAATGGTTGCTTGGCACACCAGTTTATAGCCTCAAAAATTAGGAAGTGGATGATGACTGTAAACCAAATTATTAAAGATTCACCAAATCAAATTTTTGCCAACTTTAGGAAATATTTCTTTGCCTGGATGATGGCTGAAAGTAGCAGCACGTATGATAAAATTGTAGGCAAACGCAAACGTTCTCTTTTTGCAAATCTCCAAGGGAAGGTATTAGAAATCGGCCCAGGAACAGGCCCTAACCTCTCCTACTACCCTAAAGATATTCACTGGATAGGAATCGAGCCAAACCCACACATGCATTCCTATCTCCAAAAACAAGCAGAAAAACTGGGCTTAAACATCGACCTCCGCATTGGTAATGTTGAATGGCTAGACGCTGAAGATAACAGCATAGATACTGTTGTTAGTACCTTAGTTTTGTGTTCAGTGCCAAATATAGATTATACATTACAGGCAATTTTAAGAGTACTCAAACCAGGTGGACGCTTTTTATTTATTGAACATGTTGCTGCACCTCAAGGAACTTTCTTGCGGCAATTACAAAGCACAATTAGTCCGATTTGGAAAGTGATAGGTGATGGTTGTCATCCAGATAGAGAAACTTCGATAGCCTTAGAAAATGCTGGTTTTGCGAGTGTGAATTATGAGCGATTTGATACACAATTGCCGATTGTTAGTCCTCATATTATTGGTGTAGCGATAAAGTGAAAGATTTTTGGGGGGATTGCTGAATAAAAGTATGAAAATCTCACGCATCGGAGCGAGTGTGTAAGGCAAATTTATATTTTCACCCAGCAATACCTCTTTTTTGGACAATCGCTTATCTAGGAATAGATATTATCTGTGCGATTGCCCCTATCAAAAACATTAAATTCAATTCCTTCTAACTTCAATCTCAAAGCCTCTAATAAGAGGTTTGTCCTTTCTTCAATAAAAATTGTTAGGGCATTTTCAGGAAGTACATCGGCTCTTGACCATTCAAGAATAATCGTGGGTATAAGATGAGAGCGTAGCACTTCTTCTAAACCAGGCTCGTCATATTCCTTGAGATAATCTAACGGATTTTTATCGCTAATTTTCAAATTAGTTATTTTAGATAGATAGGCAATATTCATCAAGCTATCAGATTCTATTTGACTAGCAATGCCACTCTGTTTAATAAAATTAACTGGAAATATATGGTGCAAGTTAGGCTTATCTGTTAGCAGATAATAAACATCAGACAAAATATCTTTATGGGGTTTTGCCCAATCCTGCGGCTTGTGGTTTGCATAAAGTGATAATATTGCTCTGGACAAGCGACCTCTAGAACTGTAGAAAGATTTTCTTATCGAATTCTTATCAATATCAAATTGATTGAATGAATAAGTACTATTAGCCTTTTGTTGATTAACAAAGTTTATATGTTGCCAGAGTTGAGTAGTATCTTTTAGTAAGTCTTCATTATGAAAACTATAATACCAAAAATACTTATCTAAAAAATTATAATCTGGTTTATCATTACGATAAAAATACGCTGTGATAGTCAGATATAAATATCGGTAAGGAATTAATATTCCACCCTTAATATGCAAATAATTATCAAAGAAATCAAAAGTTTTCGCAACTGCTATTTTAAAATCAGACCATACAGCTTCAATATGCTCTGTTTTTAACTCATTAAGATATTTCTCAGTAATATTTTGTATCCCAGCATTGGGAAATAAAAGTTTTACTACTACAGCTAACATCTGGAGCAATGTCAAATTATCAATACTGGCATATTGACTACTAGAAATAGTTCTTTTAAATTTATCAAATAATTCACGAAGATAGAACCCAGATATCTTATTTGTCTTATTTTCAGAACGAAAAGTTTTAGCTACCACAATATCAAAGATATCCAAGGGTTTGCCAGCTTGATTAATCCGCTCAAATATTTGACAAACTTCCGCAACTTCAATACCTCTTAACTCAATAAAGGAAATTTTTTAATTAGCAAAAACCTCCCTAATTATCCTCAATTGTTTCATGTAAGGATGATCGTATTCTCCATTAACACTTACATAAATATTTTTTTCTATTTTTCCAGAATCTTTAATTATATCTATTAATTTGACAATTAATTTATCTTGATAACGTTTTTTTCTCCCAGTATTTGCTATAAGCTGACCATCTCTATCATCGATTTCGTCCCAAAATAAGAACCTTTTTGCATAACTTGTGTCATCAGTTGCATCAGTAAGTTCAATAGTCAAATCTATATATAGTGTTGGATTAAAATTTTCCTTATTAACAATCTTACCCCCATGTACTGATGTTAATAGAGAAGTTGTCCTTTGTTGTCCATCTAAAATGTATTGGTATTCATTAGAGTGAAAATTATCAGCAAACTTTATACCACCTATTTCCCTATGACTTTCTAGCTTGGTATTAGTTTTCCAAATTAGAATACTTCCTAAAGGGTAAAACTTATAAATACTATCCCACAGTTTTTTAACATTCTCTTTCTCCCAGACAACATCTCTTTGAAAAGTTGGAATTTGATACTTATTTGATAGAAGATTTTCCAAATAGAGAGTAATACTTTGAGCATCCGGCTTAATGCGTTCAGTAGATGTAAACATTGAATTAACCTTACCTAATTTTGAGTAAATATCAAGATTGGCATGTGAATTTAACTAATTTTAGTAAAATTCCATACCAAGCTAACTGATATTTAGCTCAGTGGCAAATCAGATTTTAGAAAACCTAGAACCTAGCTGTTTCTAGCGCTTTGAGTACTGTACCTGATTCAACTATAGGCGAAATTAGTGAGAATTCTTTAAGTTGGATTCAATCTGAGTACACTTGGGTGATAACCCTCAGTCTATCTGGTTTTTGGCTTAACCCAAGCGTATTGGATTTCCTTCTACGTATTCTCTCGTAGTCTTTTTCCCAAATCAAATCTGATTCCTATATAAATATATTGATTATTTGGCTATGGGTAACAATCAAGGCTGCGATTATCAATAATTTTTTGGGCAATCTAAATATAGCCCTTTTTTTGCTTAGTGATTGTTTAAGGAAGGAACCTTTGATAAGAGCCAACTCCAGCCCATCTGACACCAAAATGCATTCCTGGCACAATTTGCTGATCAGATTTATTCTCGGCGGCACTACTCTTATTGTGAGTATTTCTGCTTATTTTAGCTATCAAGCTGCTCGGAAAATAACGCTAGAAGAGTTGAGAGGAAGAGCTTTTTTAGAGGTACAAAGGGGGGTTGATGAAATTGAGGAATGGTTGCATGTTCGCAAAGTGGAGGTGCAAACCCTTGTTCATACTTCAACTGTACGCCAATTAGACTGGTCTGTGGCAGAACCCTATTTAAAGTCAGAAGTTGAGCGGATCGATGAATTTTTCTTTTTTCAAATAGTTACCCCGGATGGTTCATATTCTAATACTAAGGTTGGTCGGTCAAATAAGAATATTAAGGATCGAGACTACGTTCAAAAAGCACTAGCCGGAAAAAGCAACATTTCCGATCCCTTTATTAGCCGTTCCACAGGCATTCCTTTAATTGCGATCAGTACTCCGATCTGGTCAAATTCTCCTACTATTCGTTCACCAATTGGTACCTTCCAAGGCGACGTTAAAGTCGATCACATTGCTAAGGTGGTCAACTCTCTGCACTACGGTAACAACAGCTATGCATTCGCCCTCAATTCCCAAGGACAAGCGATTGTCCATCCCAACTCAACTTTAATGTCAACGCTAGAAAAACCTGCACCTAGCTTGCTGAAAATTTCAGATCGCAATTTAAAGGCGATCGCGCAGCAGATGGTAAACAAACAACAGGGAATTGAGTTGATGGAAATTGATGGCGCAAAGAAGTATGTTGCTTATCTGCCGTTGCAAGAAGCTAATTGGTCTGTGGCTCTGGTGATTCCGCGCCAAAATATTGAATCTCAGCTACAATTCCTCGATTTTATTGCCTTTATTGTGGGTGGACTAACAGTGACGATGATCACTGTCTTGTGGAGAGTGCAAGCATTTGAACAGGCTCAACTGAAAAAGTCCAAAGCAGCGGCTGATACCGCAAACCATGCTAAGAGCGAATTTTTAGCCAACATGAGCCATGAACTGCGAACGCCCTTGAATGGTATTTTGGGTTGTGCTCAAATCTTGCTGCGTTCCAAAGGTTTGCCAGAGCCAGAGCAATATCATGTAAACATCATTGAACAGTGTGGCTCTCATCTGCTGACTTTAATCAATGAGATTTTGGATCTTTCTAAAATTGAAGCGCGAAAACTGGAACTGCATCCTCATGATCTGCATTTCCCGTCTTTTTTACAGGGGATCGCGGAAATTTGCCAGATTCGGGCAGAACAAAAGGGCATTTTGTTTGTCTATGAACCCGCGATCAACTTACCTACTGGGGTTCATGTCGATGTCAAAAGGTTACGTCAAGTTGTCTTGAATCTGCTGGGGAACGCCATCAAATTTACGGATGAGGGTAAAGTTACTTTCAAGGTTGAGGTAATCGATCAACTTCCTGGTGATGGGCAGACGGTGAAATATCGCATTCGCTTTAGTGTAGAAGATACGGGAATTGGGATAACTCCAAACGAGTTGGGCAAGATTTTTTTGCCATTTGAACAAGTAGGTGAGAAAAAACGTCAGACCGAAGGGACGGGGCTAGGGTTAGCTATTACTCGGCAGTTAGTGCAGATGATGGGTAGCGATGTCCATGTTAAGAGTCAGATCGGTCAGGGTAGTAGTTTCTGGTTTGAGATTGCGATCGCTGAAGCAAGCCAATGGGTACAGTCTGCTATGGCTGCACCAAAGGAACAAATCATTGGCTTTGAAGGTAGCCCCCGCACCATCCTGATGGTGGACGATCGCTGGGAGAATCGCACAGTAATTACAAACTTACTGCAACCACTGGGTTTCAATGTAGTTGAAGCTACCAACGGTCAAGAAGGTTTAGAAAAAGCGATCGCCCTTAAACCAGACCTGGTGATTACAGATTTAATCATGCCAGAAATGGATGGGTTTGAATTGATTCAACACCTGCGTCATACCCCAGATATCGCGGATGTCAAGATTATCGTCTCTTCTGCTAGTGTATTTGAAGCTGACCAACATCGCAGTCTAAAAGCAGGAAGTGACGCCTTTTTGAGCAAACCTGTATATGCAGATGAATTACTCCATCAATTAGAGTTCCACTTAGGTTTGGCATGGATTTACCAGCAGTCTCAGTCTGAGGAACAAAGAATCAATTCAGCTACCATACGCGATCACCCATTAGATAAATTGACTCCTCCTTCCCCCGATGTATTGCGGGAACTGGCGACCTTAGCCAGTAAAGGTAACTTCAATGCTATTCTCAAATTGGCCGATCAACTAGAGGAAACAGACATAAACTTCGCTCCCTTTACTCACCAATTACGGCAACTAGCAAGGCAGTTTGACGAAGATTTAATTCTCAACTTCTTGACTCAATATGGAGTAGAAACAGTATGAGTGCGACGATATGCGACCAAAAAAATTTCCTGAATCACGAGCCTGCCAGAGGAATTGTTTTAGTCGTTGACGATAACCCTGCCAACTTACAAGTTTTATCGAGCTTTTTGGATCAGTCTAGCTTTGAAGTTTGGGCGACTCGTAGTGGTGAAAAAGCCATTCAAAGATTAGACAATGAGCATTTACCTGATTTAATTTTGCTTGATATAATGATGCCAGGTATGGATGGATTTGAAACTTGTAAACACCTAAAAAGCGATCCTCGTATCCAAGATATTCCAATCATTTTTATGAGTGCTCTTTCAGATCCGGCTGAGAAAGTTAAAGGATTACGATTGGGAGCCGTAGACTACATTACCAAACCTTTTCAATATGAAGAGGTTTTGGTGCGAATAGAATACCAACTGAAGCTGAGAAATTTAACAAAAAGCTTGATTATTAAAAACGCTAAATTACAACAGGCTCAAACCCAACTTATCCAAGCAGAAAAGGTAGCAACCTTAGGCCATCTGACAGCAGGAATTGCCCATGAAGTGAATAATCCTATCAATTTTATAGCTGGCAACTTAAATTTTGTGGAACAGTATGTTCAGGAAGTTGTTGATTTACTCAAGCTATATCAAAAGTACCTGCCAGATCCACCTGTTGAAATTCAAAATGCTATTAAAACAAAAGATATCAGCTTTTTGTTAAATGATTTATCTAAAATTATTCAATCTATGCAAGTTGGTACAGATCGTGTTACAGAAATTGTGTCATCGTTAAATAAGTTCTCTCGCCATAGAGACGCAGGCAAGAAACTGGCTAACCTGCATGAAGGTCTAGAAAGCACGCTACTCATTCTCGGTCATCGACTCAAAACAAATGCTCATTGTCCGACAATCAAACTAATCAAAAAATATGGAGAATTGCCACCTATTGAGTGCTATCCAGGTGAAATAAATCAGGTCTTTATGAATTTAATTTGCAATGCATTCGATGCGATTGAAGAAATCCAAAGAAATCAAGAAAATCAGGGAATTTCCAAATATACTGGTGTGATTCGGATTCAAACTGAGTTAATTGGAGAAAGAGTTATTCTCAGAATTGCAGACAATGGCTCAGGAATCAGTGAAGCAGACCAAACCAAAATATTCGATGCTTTCTACACCACTAAAACTATCGGGAAAGGAACAGGGCTAGGTTTATCTATTGCTTACCAAATTGTCGTTAACAATCATCGTGGTAAGCTAACTTGCCATTCAATACAAGGTGAGAGCACAGAGTTTGTGATTGAATTACCTATCCGATAAATTAGAATCTGCATAACGTAGATTACTTGGTAAAACTAAATAAAAATGGTTCTTCAGTACATGATATGCAAAACTAATCTTTAAAATAACAATTTAACAAGCATCTAACTGGAAAGTTTTCAAAGTTTCTAAAGTCATAACCAGAGCGTTTAATCAGCTTAAGTTTGTGATTAATTTCTTCAGCAACAGGTAATCGATCACTGAGTGTAGACGCAGAGAGGCTTGTCGTTAGACATCGCCTGTTTTTAGTCTAAACTCCAGTAAAGAATTATTCTCCCGTTTAAATTCGCAAGTCTCAAACATGTATTAAATAATGGAACACAAAAATCTTCTTTTCTATTATCCAAAATTTAAAATCTAAAATTTTGTGATAACCTCAAATCTATCTGGTTTTTGGCTTAACTGAACCGGATTGCGATCGCTGCTCCATTCCAACGTTGCCCTGTAAGCCTCCTGTGTGTACCAGCATCAATGAATCGTTTCTACGAAAAAATCCCTGCTTTAGTAAATCCATCACTCCATAAAACATTTTGGCGGTATATACGTAATCAAGAGGTATGCCATATTCCTCTCTGAACTGTTGGCTGAACAGTAGCAGCTGATCGTTCACCTTTCCATAGCCGCCGAAGTGGTAATCACATACCAATTCCCAAGATGCCGGAGAGCTATATGGTGCGGGTAAACCAGAGGCAAGGTAATTTGTCAGCAGACTTTCGATTTCTTGTGCAAGAAAAGCCCCATTTTTCAATACTGAAAAAGCGATCGCTCTTTGCTTTTGATGCAACGAAAGGGCAATACCAGCCAGTGTGGTAGCTGTACCGCAAGCTACGCATATATGATCAAATGCGTAGGCGTAGCCAGCCGTAGGCATTGCTTCACCAACTATCTCTGTGCAGCCGCGCACACCATTTAAATTACTGCCACCTTCAGGAATGATAAACACCTCACCGAAATGTTGTTGCAGATATTCCTGTACCGCTGCTGTGTTGCGCTGTCGATACGTCTGGCGGTTCAGGTACACAAGCTGCATACCCTGCTGTACAGCAAAACTCAGCGTCGGGTTCAATGGTAGCCTCTGTTCTCCACGAATTACACCAATGGTGCGAAAACCGAATAGATTACCAGCCGCCGCAGTTGCATAGATGTGATTGGAATAAGCGCCGCCAAAGGTAAGCAGCGTCGTGAAATTTTTCTCCTTGGCCTCCAAAAGATTGTATTTCAGCTTGAACCACTTATTGCCATTAACCCACGGGTGCATGAGGTCGAGGCGTAGCACATACAGATCAACACCAGCATGACGGGTGATTTCGCTGTTGATTTGTTGTAGAGGAGGAGGAAAAAAGATTAATGACATGTATCAACATTCTAACTTAAAATTTACGTTCTCTCACGTTCATTATTGAACAGAAAAGTAATGATAAACATTGGTTAATTCAATGGTAAGCCAATCAAAATGAAGAATAAATCTTTCTGATGATTAGCTTTAGAAATTGGCATTTTACTAATTGAGTATTTCAGGTAAATATAAAAAACATAACACTCGCTCCAAATAATATTCTCTTGGAGAAAACAAATGGTTGCACTTACACAGCTTACTCAAGTTATTCCCAATCCAGGACGTTTGACGATTCAAACTGTTGAAATTGCTCCTCAAACGACTGCTATCCGTTGTCTGGACTGGGATAGAGAACGTTTTGATATCGAGTTTGGTTTACGGAATGGGACAACCTATAATTCTTTCTTAATTCAGGGAGAAAAAGTTGCTTTAGTTGACACATCTCACCGCAAGTTTGAGCAATTATATCTTGAGATACTGGTGGGATTAATTGATCCAACTAAAATAGATTACTTAATTATTAGCCACACAGAACCAGACCACAGTGGCTTAGTGAAAAATATTTTGCAATTAGCTCCCTCGACTACTGTTGTCGGTGCTAGGGTAGCTATTCAATTTTTAGAAAATATGGTTCACCAACCTTTTAAATCAAGGCAGGTGAAAAATGGAGAGCGATTAGATTTAGGTAACGGACACGAATTAGAATTTATCTCTGCACCTAACTTACACTGGCCTGACACAATCTTCACTTATGACCACAAAACTTGCACTCTCTACACGTGTGATGTGTTTGGGATGCACTACTGTGATGACCACACCTATGATGAAAATCTTCCTTCAATAGAGCAGGATTTTAAATATTACTATGATTGTCTCATGGGTCCCAATGCCCGGTCTGTTTTGACAGCTTTAAAGCGGATTGAAAAGTTAGAAATAGGAATAGTTGCCACAGGACATGGCCCTTTATTACAACACTATATCTCCGAATGGCTCAGACGGTATCAAAACTGGAGTTTAGAACAAGCAAAAACAGAGACATTAGTAACTCTATTTTATGTTGAAGATTACGGGTATAGTGAGCATTTAGTTCGTACCATAGCACATGGATGTGCAAAAACTGGCGTGGCAGTAGAATTAGTAGTTCTTAATAGTGCTGAGCCTCAAGAAGTTCGAGAATTAGTTGCACAAGCATCTGGTTTAGTAATTGCAATGCCAGCCCAATCTTCGGTGATGTCTCAAGCTGCTTTAAGTACCATTTTAGCTGCTGTTCACAAGAAACAGGCAATTGGTTTATTAGAGTCGGGAGGGGGAGAAGATGAACCTCTTTATCCTTTACGTAATAAGTTTCAAGAATTGGGATTAACTGAAGCTTTCCCACCTATCTTAGTTAAGGAAATTCCTACCCAAGCAACGGAACAGCTTTGTGATGAGGCGGGGATAGATATGGGTCAATGGCTGAATCGCGATCGCACCATTAAACAGATCAAATCCATCAATACCGAGCTAGAAAAAGCTTTAGGACGTGTTAGCACAGGATTATATATTATCACTGCCAAAAAAGGAGAAATTCAGAGTGCAATGTTGGCTTCGTGGGTGACACAAGCGAGTCTTGAACCTTTAGGAGTAGCGATAGCAGTATCCAAAGATCGGGCAATTGAATCCTTAATGCATGTTGGCGATCGCTTTGTTTTAAATGTTTTAGAAGAAGGCAAATATCAAGGATTAATGAAACATTTCCTGAAGCGTTTTGCTCCTGGTGCAGACCGCTTTGCCGGAGTCAAGACATATCCAGCTAACAATGAATCGCCCGTTCTCGCTGAAGCTTTAGCTTACATGGAATGTGAAATTACTAGCCGCATGGATTGTGGAGATCATTGGGTAATTTATAGCACAGTCCAAACTGGAAGAGTTGCCAAGCTAAATGCACTTACTGCCGCCCATCACCGCAAAATTGGCAATCATTACTAATTAGTCGTTTGTCATTGGTCATTCTCCTTGTCCCCTTGCCTCCCTTATTTCTCCGACTTTTCCTGCTTCTTACAGACGCGATGAATCGCGTCTCTACCTACTCTTGTACAGACGCGATGAATCGCGTCTCCCAAAAAACTATGTATAAATCTGTTGAAAATACCCCAATTACCATGTATGAAATCAATCGGGCGCGTGTCGTGCGAACCTTGGAATTTATCCAAGATGTGATTGTGATTTCTTTGTGTATCGGTTTATTTTGCTTCATGGTGCTTCAGGTGAGAGATATGTTTCTCTCCTTACTTCCGCCTCTGGATTTTCATGCTGTTACTGCCGATATTCTCTTTTTACTCATCTTAGTTGAGTTATTCAGACTGCTGATTATTTACCTACAGGAACATCGAGTATCTATTGGGGTAGCTGTTGAAGTTTCCATTGTTTCTGCTTTGCGAGAAGTCATTGTTAAAGGTGTTCTAGAAACAAGTTGGAGTCAAGTTTTAGCAACTTGTGCCTTTTTATTAGTGCTGGGAATACTACTGTTTCTCAGAGTTTGGCTACCCCCGACCTTTGAAGGTATCGACCCAGAACACGAAGCATCTAAACGCTATAGAAATTTAGCCAAGTCTGAATTAACACAAACCAATAGTCATTAGGAACAAGGAGAGGGAGTAGGAAAGGCAGACAGAGAAAGAACTATTAATTATTCATCCATTCCCAATGCCCAATACTTCTCTACGAGAGGCTGCGCCCTAAGCGTAGCTATGCCGCAGGCTTTACGACTTCTCTACGAGACGCTACGCGAACGCTCAGTACAAGTGCCCAATACCCAATGCCCCATGCCCAATTAAGAGAGGTTATTATGTCTGCTGCCAGATTAACGCCCAACCATAACAGAGATGTACAAGTTGCTGAAATTGGTAAAAATACCCTGATTCTACGATCGCGGACTTGGGACAGACTAAAATTTGAGGTTGAGTATTCCCGCCAACGGGGAACTACAGCAAATTCTTATTTGATTCAAGCTAATAAAAAAGCTTTAATTGACCCTCCCGGCGAATCTTTTACCGAAATTTACCTTGAGCAACTAGCACAACATCTAGATTTTATCTCCCTCGATTACATTGTTCTGAGTCATGTCAACCCGAACCGCAGAGCAACCTTGCAAGTATTACTCTCTCTGGTTCCTCAAGCCACTCTCATTTGTTCTCGTCCCGCCGCCAATGCTCTAAAAACTGCCTTTCCCGAATTTGAATCACCTATTCAAGCGATGCGATCGCAAGATACTCTAGATTTAGGACAAGGACATCTTCTATCATTTATCACTGTACCAACTCCCCGGTGGGCGGATGGACTTTGTACTTACGATCCCGCCACAAAAATTCTCTATACAGATAAACTTTTTGGCGCTCATATTTGCGAAGATACTTTGTTCGATGAAGATTGGAAGGGATTAGATGCGGAACGTCGTTACTATTTTGAATGTCTCCATGCACCCCAAGCTAAACAAGTTGAAGTAGCTTTAGATAAATTGTCGGTTTTGGGAGCCAGATGTTATGCCCCAGCACACGGGCCAGTTGTTCGTTACAGCCTTAGTCGTTTTACTTATGATTACCGTCAATGGTGTCAAGGGCAAAAATCTCAGGAGTTGAGTGTGGCTTTGCTCTATGCTTCTGCTTATGGTAATACAGCAATTTTGGCGAATGCGATCGCTCAAGGTTTGATTCAAAATGGCATTAATGTAGAATCAATCAACTGTGAACTAGCCGATTCTGCACAGATTAGCCGCATTGTAGAAACCTGCGATGGCTTGATTATCGGTTCACCTACTTTAGGCGGCCATGCACCGACTCAAATTCAAACTGCTTTAGGAATAGTCCTCTCGGCGACGGCTAAAACTAAATTAGCAGGGGTGTTTGGTTCCTACGGTTGGAGTGGAGAGGCAATAGATTTAATCGAAAGCAAGCTCAAAGATGCTAATTATCAACTAGGGTTTGAAACAATTCGGGTGCGTTTTAGTCCTACTCCTGAAATTCTTCAGCAGTGTCAAGAAGCAGGTGCTTCCTTTGCCCAAAACTTAAAGAAAACCAAAAAACTACGGACTTCTCGTCAGGTTATTACGGGAGCTTCTGTAGATCGCACTGAGCAAGCTGTGGGCCAGATCATTGGTTCTCTGTGTGTTGTGACAACTCGTGATGAAGAAACCCACAAGGGGGTTTTAACTTCTTGGGTATCTCAGGCAACTTTTAACCCGCCAGGGATTATGATTGCGATCGCTCACGAGCAGAATGCAGATTTAATGCATCATCCTGGTGATAAATTTGTGCTGAATATCCTCAAAGAAGGAAGAAATGTGCGACGCTATTTTTCTCGTCATAGCACTTTAGGAGATAATCCCTTTGCAAATCTTGCCACAAAAACTGCTCTTAATGGTTGTTTGATTGTGAATGAGGCATTAGCCTATTTAGAATGTACGGTGCAAAATCAGCTTGAATGTGGCGATAGATGGTTAATTTATGCCGTGATCAATCACGGTGAAATGTTGGAAGATGATGGTGTTACTGCTTTAGAGCATCGGAAATCTGGCAGCTATTATTAACCTGACTTTTCACTCTTATCTAGAAAACTTCTCTCCTTATAGGGCTACGGTGTACACACAAGTCTTTTAGAGTTGCAATGCGATTGTTTCGACTGACAATGCCATTGTTTCGGTTGACAATGCAATTGTTTTGACTAACAATGCGATTGTTTTAACTGACAATGGCATTGTTTTGGCTGACAATAGCATTGTTTTGGCTGACAATGCGATTGTTTCGACTGACAATGCGATTGTTTTGGCTGACAATGCGATTGTTTTGGCTGACAATGCTGCCTTTTCACGGGATCTGGAAAACCTAACTTCCATTCCTCTCTCTTCTTAAGCTACGGTGTATACACAAGTGACTTATTTTGCTCAAAGCGCTCTCAGACCTAACCCCCAGCCCCTTCCCTACGTTCGCGCAGCATCTCGAAGAGAGGGAAGGGGAGCCAATCTTCAAAGCCCCTCTCCGCGTCGGAGAGGGGTTTGGGGAGAGGTCTGCCGACTTGTGTATACACGGTAGCTCTTCTTAAGAGGAGAGAGGCTTTGATTTTTCGCCTTTCCCTAGTAGGGAAGCTTGCTCAGTAGTTAAGTTTTTCAGGAACTTTACCCATTGTCGGCTAATCTTAGTGCCAATCCCCCATACCCAATATCGTGATCTAAGATTGTTGGGTATCTTATAAATTGCGATCGCCACTATACCGATGATTGAAGTTGAACATCTGAGTAAAATATACGGCTCTACCCCAGCAATTACTGATGTCACTTTTAGCGTCGAGCCTGGAGAGATTTTGGGGTTGTTGGGGCCCAATGGCGCTGGTAAAACCACAACCATGCGGATTCTGGCTGGTTATTTACCGGCAACCAATGGCAATGTCCGGATTGCTGGCTATGATGTCCATGAAAATTCCCTAGCTGTACGCCAACGAATTGGTTATTTACCCGAAACACCACCGCTATATCCAGAAATGACGGTGGAGGGATTTTTGCATTTTGTCGCCCGAATTAAGGGAGTATCAGCAGGCGATCGCCCCAACAAAGTAGTAGCCGCTATCAAACGCTGCAACTTAGAAGATAAGCGGCGAGTGATTATTCGTAAACTTTCTAAAGGATATCGCCAAAGGGTAGGAATTGCCCAAGCGATCGTCCATGATCCACCAGCGATCATTTTGGATGAACCTACCGTCGGACTCGATCCCCGACAAATAATTGAGGTGCGGAATTTAATTAAAAGCCTTGCTGGTACTCACACAATTATTCTTTCCACGCACATTCTGCCAGAAGTGAGCATGACTTGTAGCCGCGTCGCCATTATCAATTGCGGTAAAGTTGTGGCAACTAATACACCAGAAAACCTGATGACCCAGTTGACAGGTGGCTCAGGGTATGAGGTGGAAATAGAAGGAGAAGTTGCCCTAGCGAAACAGGTATTGCAAAAAGTCGCGGGTGTGAGTCTGATAGAATCAATTCCGACAGCCGGAATACACGGTCATCAACCGCAGGCAAACCGCGCTTATCTGCGGGTGATATCGCAACCGGGAAAAGAACCAGGGCGCGATATTGCCACAACATTAGTGCGTGCAGGATTCGGTTTACATGAACTGCGGCGTGTTAACGCCACCTTAGAAGATGTGTTCTTGCAACTGACCACAGAAGAAAAGAATTTCGATACTGATGAGGTAGACTTAGCAGCAAACAATGAAGGAGAGGCAGCGTAAATGGGTATAGTACTGAGTAATATTATTGCCATTTATCGCCGAGAGTTACAGAGTTATTTTGTATCACCTTTGGCTTATGCGATCGCAGGCGTATTTTGGTTCCTCTCGGGGTTATTCTTCGTGATGATTTTGCTAGGGCCAGATGGCATATTGGTAGGAGTTGCGGCAATAGATTTACAAGGACAACAACTAGGAGTACCAGTACCGCCGATAGATGTCCCCTATGAATTTGTCCAGGTATTTTTAGAGCGCATGGAATGGCTACTGTTGTTTATCCTGCCAATTCTCTCAATGGGACTCTATGCCGAAGAACGTAAGCGGGGCACTTTAGAACTGTTAGCCACGTCACCAATCACCAATTGGGCGGTAGCAGTAGGTAAATTATTAGGTGTGCTAACATTTTTAACCACGATGCTTGCACCCATGCTAGTGTTTGAAGCGATCGCCATCAGCGGCTCAAATCCACCAATGGCCTTCTCAATTCCCTTGCTGGGTCATTTGGGATTAATCTTGCTAGCAGCGGCAATTTTATCTTTAGGAATGTTTATTTCCTCTTTAACAGACAGCACAATTCTATCTGCTGTTCTCACCTTCGCAGTAATCTTATTATTGTTATTGATTGATTTAATCGGCAAAATTGTCCCTAGTCCCGTGGGCGAAGCATTAGGTTATCTGTCATTGCTGAAACATTACAATACCTTAATTCAAGGCATTTTTGATACCAGCACCTTGATTTTATTTGCCAGTTACATTTTTTTGGGCATCTTTCTCACAGCTCAATCAATTGATGCACTGCGCTTTCAAAGGCAGTAGTCATATGAGTTATGAGTTAACCCTTCGGCTTCGCTCAGGGTTAAAGCCGAGCGGAGTCGAGGCTTTAAAAGTTAGGAGTGAGGAGTTAAAATTCATAACTCATAACTCATTGCTCCTAACTCCTCACTTCAGTCTAAGAATATGAAGATAGTTGCAAAAAACAAACTGTGGAAATATCTGTTTTGGTTGGGCCCGTTCCTAATTGCTGTCGGACTAACAGTTGGGTTAGTCTCTGAACAGTGGGGACTAATTCCATTAGCATTTCTGATTACAGGAATTGTTATCAGTGGATTGGGGATAATATGGCAAAGCTATCAGAGTAACTGGTGGAGGCGTCGTTCTACCCAAGCTGGAACTAATGCTTTAGTGGCGACTCTGGCAGTATTGGCAATTTTGGGATTGATTAACTTTTTGGGAACTCGCTACCACTTGCGGGCAGACTTAACAGAAACTCAATTGTTTACCCTTGCACCCCAGTCACGGGAATTGGTGAGGGTTTTACCACAGCCAGTTAAAGTGTGGGTGTTTGATGTTAACCAGAATCCCCAAGACCGAGAACTGCTAGAAAATTATCAGCGGCAAAGCTCAAAATTTAAATTTGAGTACATCAACCCCCAAGCTAGACCAGGACTTGCAGAAAAGTTTGGCGTCAAAGATTATGGGGAAGTTTACCTAGAATCTGGGGATAAACGGCAATTAGTACAAACAGTAAATGAAAATCAGCGCCTGTCAGAAATCAGATTAACTAGTCGCCTGCAACAACTAACAAATTTAACCATAACCAAAGTTTACTTGCTCCAAGGTCATGGCGAACACCAACTCTCGGCTGGTAAAGGTGCAATATCACAAGCAGTTCAAGGATTAGGCGACAAAAATTTCACAACATCACCGCTGAATCTAGCAGAAACTTTCAAAGTTCCTCAAGATGCCGCTGTCGTAATAGTAGCTGGCCCCAAACGAGAGTTGTTTGAGGGTGAAGTCAAAGCCTTACAAGAGTATTTGAATCGGGGCGGTAGCTTACTGCTGATGATTGATCCGAATACTGATCCCAAACTTAACAGCTTGCTACAAGAGTGGGGTGTTCGTCTGGATAATCGTTTAGCAGTAGATGTTTCTGGGGAAAGCGTTGTGGGACGTGGTCCTGCTGCACCCTTAGTCACAGAATACGGACAACATCCAATTACCAAAGATTTCGATAACGGCAATTCTTTTTATCCAATTGCCCGACCACTGGAAATTACCTCTGTACCTGGTGTCGAAGCTACTCCTCTGCTGCGAACCAAACCCTATCCCAACAGTTGGGCAGAAAGCGACCTCCAAAGCGAAAAATTGGAGTTTAATGCAGATAAAGACCTTAAAGGGCCTCTGACCTTGGGTGTTGCCTTAACAAGAAAACAAGTAGCTAAATCTGCTTCCACTCCCCAAGCTTCACCTTCACCCCTACCATCACCAACCACTCAAGGCAAAGCTTCCCCCACTCCCCCTGCCTCCCCTGCTCCCCCTTCCCCCACTCCCTCATCTCAAACAGCCACTGAGTCCCGGTTAGTGGTTTTCGGAAATTCTAATTTTGCCACCGATGGTTTGTTTCAACAGCAACTAAATGGAGATGTATTTCTCAACTCAGTTACTTGGCTGAGTCAACAGGATCAGCAACCCCTTTCCATTCGCCCCAAAGAACCCAAAAACCGTCGGATAACCCTGACAACTACCCAAGCCAATCTTTTAATACTGTCGTCTTTGTTTGTTTTACCTTTAATTGGGTTGGCGGTGGCAATTATTATCTGGTGGAAACGACGGTAAGAAAGGAGTTAGGAGACGCGATCAATCGTGTCTGTACAGGAGTTAAGAGTTATAAATATTAACTCTTCACCAATGCTCAATGGCTAATGATTAAAAAATGAAATTGCCGCGAACGACTTTAATTTTGATACTGCTAGCGCTGGGTTTAGGTGGTTTTGTTTACTTCTATGAAATTCGGGGTGCGACTGTGCGAGAAGAAATCAACGAGCAAAAGCAGCAAATTTTCTCTTTTGCAGAAGATGATGTGCAGTTTTTAACAGTCAAGACAAAAAAACTCACCCTGAATCTGGAACGTAGCCCTGAATCTAGTAACCCCAAGTGGTTAATCAAATCTCCGATATCAGCCCCAGCAAATGATGCTATTGTTTCTTATTTAATGGATTTGTTGGTCAAAGGTAAGAGCGAGCGCACTTTATCAACTCCAGTAAAAGAGCTTGGAGAATTTGCTCTAGATCAACCCCAAGCCACTATTAATATCACCCTGAAAAATCGACAAAGTCATCAATTGATTTTAGGTAAATCTAACTTTAACAAACGTTTCTTGTATGCTGAAGCTGACTCTGCTGCTAAACCCGATGGTAATATAAATGTGCTGTTAGTATCTACAGATTTTGCAAATGCTGTGAATCGGGAACTATCAGAGTGGAAACAACCTGTAGATAATAGTCAGAAACTTCCTGGACTCAGCACACCTTTACCGACTCCGACAAATGGTAAATGAGCATAGCCAAGGCAAATGGAATTCGTGGCTACACAGGCAAAGTCCGCCTCCGCAGACTAAGGAAAAATTGAGAGTTTGAAATCCACAGAGATGGGTTTTGCTTGTGTAGACGTGGTTTCTAATTGCTGATTTAATGTTAAGTTGACTTCAAATCTTAATAGTTTTTCTAAGTTACTATGACAAATCCGACAGCAACACTGCTGATTTCTTGCCCCGATCAACGAGGACTGGTGGCAAAATTTGCCAACTTCATCTATTCTAATGGTGGCAATATTATCCATGCAGATCAACATACAGACTTTGCTGCTGGGTTATTCCTTACGCGCATTGAATGGCAGCTAAAGGGGTTTAATTTACCGCGAGAATTTATTGCCCCTGCATTTAATGCAATTGCTCAACCTTTAGACGCTAAGTGGGAAATACGTTTTTCTGATACTGTACCACGCATTGCTATTTGGGTAAGTCGGCAAGACCATTGTCTATTTGACTTAATTTGGCGACAACGCGCCCAAGAATTCATTGCTGAAATTCCTCTAATTATTAGCAACCATTCTAATTTAAAGGTAGTGGCAGAGCAATTTAATATCGACTTCCAGCATATTCCTATTTCTAAAGACAATAAATCAGAACAAGAAGCCCAACAACTAGAATTACTCCACCAGTACAAAATAGATTTAGTTGTCTTGGCTAAATATATGCAGATTGTTAGTGCAAACTTTATTACTCAATTTCCACAAATTATCAATATTCATCATTCATTTTTACCAGCTTTTATCGGAGCGAATCCCTATCATCGAGCTTTTGAACGTGGTGTTAAAATTATTGGTGCAACGGCTCATTATGCCACTGCTGACTTAGATGCAGGCCCGATTATTGAACAGGATGTGGTGCGAGTTAGTCACCGTGATGAAATTGATGATTTGGTGAGAAAAGGCAAAGATTTAGAGCGAGTTGTATTAGCAAGAGCCGTGCGATCGCACTTGCAAAATCGTGTATTAGTCTATGGTAACAGGACAGTAGTATTTGAGTGACTTTATCTCAAAACGAATGTAATTCGCGGCTATATATAGCGTTTTCTAAGCAACTGAGGTACACTAAAATCTTGTTTAACAAGGTTAGTAGCCTTGAAAACGTACCTCATCAGGTCAGGAACCGCTATAGCGCTTCTCGGTTGAGCCTAATACAGACCTAACCCCCAGCCCCTTGCCTTCTAGGAAAGGGAGGTACACTTCTATTCCTGGCGATCGCTACCACTCTACAAAATAAAAGTGAGTTTGTCTTTGCACTGTTGAGCGTAATATCAAATCAACGCAGATTTACTTTCTAAAATTAATTTACAGCCCTAAAATTACGCCATACTGACTGATTATTGTTTCAAGATTACACCACGAATTTTTTTCAGTTTGGAGGGTGGTTATGAATTAGATAGTCTTTGACTTACAGACTTATCTTTTGGATTTTCTGTTAGTCCGCGTGCATCAAACTTGATGACTTTTAAGATATCAGTTCTTAACAAGGGCAACGATCGCAGCTACCAGTTTGGCGGGATCGGCTGGTTTAGCGATATGGAGTTGAAATCCAGCTGTAAAAACCTGTTTTTGTGTCGTTTCTGCGGCGTAAGCAGTTAGAGCGATCGCGGGAATTTGTCCACCTAAATTGGCAGGCATCGCTCGTAATTTTCGGATCAAAGTGTAACCGTCAACTTCTGGCATACCTAGATCGCTCAACAGTAAATCTGGCTTTGACTGCATAATCGCAGTCAGTGCTTCACTGGCAGATGCTGCGATCGTCACGATTGCTCCCTGCTGTTCCAATAGAAAGGCCAGAAACTCACGGGTATCAGCATTATCATCCACAATTAACAGACGTATTCCTTCTAGTGGAGCATAAAGCATACCCAATGGATAGGAATCGTCTGATACATTGTGATTTTCCCTTCTTAATTCCAGATGTTGAAACACGGGTAGGCTAACTGTAAACGTCGCACCTTGTCCTTCTCCTAAGCTCTCAGCCCAAACTGTACCGCCATGTAACTCGACAAGTTGGCGCACGATCGCCAAACCAAGTCCTAGTCCACCAAAACTTCTAGTTGTAGCACTATCTGCCTGACGGAAATACTCAAATACATGTGGCAGAAAGTCAGGACTAATACCTTTACCCGTATCACTGACTCTCAGTTGTACCTGAGAATTAATCTGTTCTAAATAGACTTCTACCTGTCCACCAGATGGTGTGAATTTAACGGCGTTAGAGAGCAGATTCCAAATAATTTGTTGAATACGACTATTATCACCCTTCACCCGTCCAATTCCTGTATCCAAATGAAGATTAATTTGAATAGACTTTGCTTCTGCTGCCAATTGTACTGTCTCTAAAGCAGCTTCAATAGTAAAAATAAGATTAACGGTTTCTAAATTAAGTGCTAACTTGCCCTGGAGAATCCGAGAGATATCCAACAAATCTTCAATCAACTGAGCCTGTAGTTCAGCATTTCGTTCGATTGTCTCCAGGGCACGCACAGTAGTAGCTTCGTTTAATGAGCGATTTTTCAGTAGCTTTGCCCACCCCAAAATTGGATTAAGAGGAGAACGAAGTTCATGAGAGACAATTGCTAAAAATTCATCTTTGATCCGGTTTGCTTTCTCAGCAACTTCTTTCGCCTGTTGACGTTCTTCTGCTATTGCTAGAGCCTGATCACGGAGGTTTTTATATTCCTGAACTCGGAACGTTAAATCTGTAAAATCTTCAATTGAGAACAGAGCATAAAACCTATTTCCATCCAATGCAGGTACAGCTGTAACAGTTGTGTGTTGAATGCGGTATTTATCTTGGGATATAGGTACAGGAATAATATATTTATGCAGTTGAGAAGAAAAAATTGTCGGAGGACCACCTTGAAAAACTTGGCGCAATCGGCTAGCGTAACGAGGTTGATTCAGATGAGGAAAATATTCTTGTATAGAAGTTCCTAAAATCTTACTTCTCGGAATTTTTGTCCATTCCTCTAAGCAGCAGTTCCAGAAGATAACAATATAATCTGACTGTAGAACAAAAGCTCCTAAAGGAATTTTATCTAAAAGGCTAAATTTTTCCTGAGCTTGTTCAATTATATTCATTGTATTATCAAAGTTTTTTAAGACTTTTATCAACGATTTTTGCTGATATTATATTATTGCATTATTCCCATTTCCTCGTTAATTGCATTGATGAGCGCATCAAAAGTGCCTACTAGAAATATTAAAATAATATCTCCGATAATTTCCAAGCGTTCAATTGTGAATCTAGCTTGTGCCAGTAGTATTTTTGAATCACTCTCATATGCAGATAACAAGAAATTTTCAACTGTATCTTCCGAATAAACGGGCAATGTGTAGTTTACATGCCGCTTTAACACATTACTGAGTGAACCCATTACCCCATTTATTACAATGTTACCAATTTCGCTCAGGGTGCCAATTTTCACTGCATCTAAGTCAGCCGAGTCTGGATCTTCACCTGTAAGCACTGCAACCAATGTTGATGCGCTGTCAGTTGGAAAAATCAAGCTAGCAGTGCCATAGAAAGAGCCTGTAAAGGGTAGTTTTACAAATGCCAAAGTCTCCTCATGAAATCGTGTTGTTAATTCTTGATAAGCATCAGCAGCAGTTAACACTTTAACAACCGGAATTTTCAGACGAATATGAGAGTCTACCATTTCATTAAGTAGACTTGCTGCTCGACCAACTCCAATATTAATTAACTCTTGCAAGGCATCCAGTTCTTCTGCTGTCACATTCATAAAAACTCATTCCTTGGTATTAAGAACTTCTTGGACTGCCTTTCGTAATTCATTTTCTTTTGGCGGTTTATTAATAAAGTTGACTGCCCCCAGGTTATAACTTTCATTGCGTGCCCCTTCTTGGATATCGGCTGAAATGATAATTGTCGGAATTTTTAATTTTTTATCTTGCATAGCTTTCAGAAATTCAAACCCATTCATATCTGGCATTAAAAGATCCGCTAATACACAATTTGGCTGATGGTTGTAAACCATTTCTAATCCCTCACGCCCATTCGTTGCTTCTATAATTTCATAACCATCAACTTGCAAAAACTTGCGGATCATTCTGCGAGAAAAGGCTGCATCATCGATAATCAAAACCATTGCCATCAACTTTGTCCTCTTGTGCTTTAGCTTAATAATTCTTGATTTAGCTTAATTAGCCTATATTATTAATTAAAATAATCTATGTAAATAATAAATAAATATAATTTTACAATTTTCCATAAAACTGATATTTTCGGAAAAATGATAAAAGTTGCTGAAACTAATGCTATATTGTGGAGCTAAAATTTTTAATCAGGAAAGTTTTTAAAATTTGTTAAGTATTTGAAAGCCGAGTTAATTCAAGTTTTGCTTTCCGAAACAAATGCAAAATTGTTGTGTGGTGGATATCGTTTACCCACTCGATTTTTCTCAGGCTCATACCATTAAGATACATTTTGAGATATAGTTGCTTGACATCGTTTGAGTAGCACCAAGGTTGGTAAGATTTGAGAAACTGACGTTAGCCTTCACGTTGCGTCTCGTAGAGAAGCGGGCGGAACGCACGTCGCATTATTTGCACTTATAACAAAAGTCTATCTTGACGACGACTATTTTTGAAAGTTTGAGTTGAATGGCAACGAGAACATTGCATATCTCTTACTATATCATTAGGGCAAACATTATGTTTTCAGCAAAAAAGACAACATCTCTCTAAGGAGAGATATTGCTTAGATTTCAAATGAGATTAGTATTAATATAAAATATATAAATTTATAATATATCAACCAATGGAGTTAAATGAAATTGACGATGATATAGAAGCATTTCTCGTTGAAAGCTATGAGAACCTGAATCAAATTGAACGAGATATTATTGAGCTAGAAAAAGCATCTGCTGATGGTGAAGCTTTAGTTCGCATTTATCGCTTACTCCACACGCTTAAAGGAAATTGCGGCTTTTTACCATTTCCTAATTTGGAATCAGTTGCTCATGCTGGGGAGAATTTGCTCTCGTGTCTGCGCGATCGCCCTCATGCAATCACCCCTGACATTATTAGTACTTTACTACAAACAGTTGACACGATTCGGCAAATTCTGTCCCAAATTCAAACAACAAAGGATGAGGGTGATCGCAATTATTCAGTACTAATCAGGACTTTAACCCAATTGTCAGAAACTGAACCGACAGTAAGAGTCTCTCAATCGCCTTTGCCTAGTGTTAATACGCAAACGCCACAAATAGAGGCAGAAGCTCAAAGATATACAGCAGGTAGTGAGTCTGTTGAATTTCTCACTCACGAACTCACAGAAACATCAATGACAACAGCAGAATCTGCTTATATCCGAGTCAATGTTAATCTGCTAGATCAGATGATCAACCTAGTGGGTGAACTCGTTTTAGCCCGTAACCAGATAATTGGATTTAGTCCGAAGTTTAAGGATAATGGTTTTGCTGCTACCTGCCAGCGCCTTAACCTACTTACAGCCGAGTTGCAAGAAGGGGTGATGAAAACTCGGCTGCAACCAATTAGTTCCATCTGGCAAAAGTTCCCTCGCGTCACACGTGATTTAGCGATCGCTTCCGGTAAACAAGTTGAGGTGGAGATGGAGGGGGCAGATACCGAACTAGACAAAAGTATTATTGAAACAATTAAAGACCCCTTGACGCACTTAATACGTAACTGCATCGATCATGGGATTGAATTACCAGCCGAGCGGGTTGCTTGTGGTAAGCCAATCTTCGGACGGCTATTTCTCAGAGCCTTTCACGAAAGTGGTAAAGTGAATATTGAGATTGGCGACGATGGTCGCGGTCTTAATTTAGAACGGCTCAAAGCGCGATCGCAGCAACTTGGTTTAGTGAGTGCTGTACAGGCTGCGGCTATGAGCGAGTCAGAAGCGATGAACTTAATTTTTTTATCCGGCTTCTCGACTGCTGAACAGGTGACTCACCTTTCTGGGCGAGGGGTTGGGATGGATATTGTCAAGAGTAATATTGAGAAGATTAACGGAACAGTTGAAATTCACAGTCAACAGGGACAAGGAACGACCTTCAAAATCAAGATTCCGCTGACATTGGCAATTATTCCAGCATTGATTGTCAGCAGTGGAGGCGAGCGCTATGCTATTTCTCAAGCGAGTTTACAAGAGCTAGTACGCCTAGAAGCACAAGCACTTAATCGGATTGAGATATTATACGATGTGCCTGTGTATCGCTTGCGGGGTAATCTTGTACCATTGGTTTACCTCAATCAAGTGTTCCACCAGGATAGTGTCACCAACTTAGAAACACTCAGTCTGGTAATTGTGGAAGTTGATAACTATCGCTTTGGATTGGTTGTGGACACAATTGAAGACATCCAAGACATTGTAGTTAAACCCTTGGGAAAACAGTTAAAGGCGTTATCTCTATTTGCAGGAGCCACTATTTTAGGAGATGGCACAGTAGCATTAATTATTGATGTTGTCGGTCTGGCAAACCGAACTGGTATAACCGCCAAACAAAAGCAGTTGTTGAACGAGAATGGTGCAAATAGTCAAGAGCAAGCAGCCGATCACCAAACAATTTTGCTGTTTGAGGGGCCCCAAGGCGCACGCATGGGCATTCCACTAGCGATCGCATTTCGGCTCGAAGAGATTCTTGCTTCTGCTGTCGAAAAAGTGGGTAATCAGGATGTCTTGCAATCTTACGGTCAAATTATACCGCTGATTGATCTTCACAAGATATTTTGCGTTGGTGTAGCCCGCCGTACTCCTACGGAGAAGCAAGCTACGCGTAGCGTCTCGCAGAGAAGGCATCGCGATCGTAATCACCTTAACGATCAAGCTTTAGCGACAGTTGCAGAAATGCTCCAGGTAGTTATTGTCTCTCCCTATGCAGAACTCAGTGTTGGGCTAGTGGTTGATCGCATTCTCGACATTGTAGAAGAACCACTGACCATTAAAGGTATTCCTAGTAGACCTGGTGTGCTTTTCTGTGCTGTAATTCAAGGACAAATCACAGAAGTTCTTGACATTGAGACTGTAATTCGGATTACTAACCCTCATTTGCTGCAACTGGCTACGGGTGCAATGTAAAAAAGTGGGATCATAATGAAGTGAGCAGGGGAGGCAGGGGAGGCAGAGGGAGCAGAGGAGGTAAGACAATGAATAAAGAAGCTATTAAAGACCATAAAGACTTGGGAATTTATAAAATTGCCTTTGAAACTGCAATGAAAATTTTTGAGTTATCAAAAAAGTTTTCTGTGGAGGAACGATATTCTTTAACTGATCAAATTCGTCGTTCTTCTCGCTCTGTATGTGCCAACATGGCAGAAGCTTGGCAAAAACGCCGTTATGAGGCAGCATTTATAGCTAAGTTGAATGATTGTGTTCGCACGTGTCGTAGACAGGCTGAGGCATCTGAAACTCAGACTTGGACTGAATTTGCCGTCAAATACAACTATATGGATGTACAGACAGGACGAGAGCTTTACGCAAGTTACAACCAAGTTTTATCTGGTCTAGTAAATATGATTAATCATCCATTACCTTGGTTGATGAATCGTTAATCTCCCCCTGCTTCCCCTGCTGTTTTGCATCCCTACCTTGGCTACTCATGGCTGAACAACAAATTTGCACATTTTTTCTCAAAGGAGTTTACTTTGGTCTTGACGTACAGCACGTTCAAGAAGTGATTCGTCCACATGCAATGACTCGTGTACCTTTAGCACCACCAGATATCTGTGGGTTGATTAATTTACGTGGACAAATTATTACTGTCATTGATTTGCAGCGTCGATTAGAGATGAGCCAACCGCAGACACAATCAACCACAAACCTTGTAGATGAGCCGCAGGGATTTAATATCGTTGTATGTTCGGATCATGAAGTAGTTAGTCTGCTCGTTGATCATGTGGGAGATGTTTTAGAGTTTGCACAAAACACCTTTCAACCCCCACCCGCAACGTTAAAAGGTAGAATGCGTCAGATGCTAGCAGGAGCTTACCCGCTCCCAAACGGATTTTTGTTAGTTCTAGATGCCGAGAAAATTCTAGATGTTAATTTAAAAAATCAGATTATTGAGTAATTGAGGAGCGCTTTGGAATGACTACGAATCGGGCTGGCAAAACAGCCAACTCTAAATCTCCCTCGGTGGATAGTGCAGATCCGCAACCGATCGATGACAGTGTAACAAAAATGCAATTGCAAGCGTTACTAATAGCACTGAAGGCTGCAAAAAACGGTGATTTTACCGTCCGTTTAGCTGATGAGAATAATGAACTGGGTGAAATTGCCTCAGTTTTTAATGAATTGGTGAGTTTAAATCAAAACTTTGCTAACGAAGTTAATCGCTTGGCATCCGAGATTGGTATCGAAGGTAGGCTTGGTTCTCAAGCTGTTGTCAAAGGAGCAGGTGGGAGTTGGAAAGAATCGCTTGAAAACTTGAATCAGATGTCTACGAATTTAAGAGAGCAGATAAAAGGTATTAATGAAGTCAGCCTTGCCGTCGCTCAAGGAAATTTGTCCAAACAAATTGAGGCAAGCAATGCAGGAGAGTTTAAGCAGCTCACGGATAATGCAAATCAGATGATTAGCAGCCTGAGGTCTTCAATCAGACAGATGACAGAAGTGGCAACAGCAGTTGCATCTTCCTCAGAAGAACTGACCGCAGTCAGCAAAGAAATGACTGAGAACGCCGAACAAACAGCTGAGCAGGCCACTTCTGCGTCTGCCTCTGCTGAACAGGTAAGTCAGAATACTAATACAGTTGTGACTGCGGTGGAAGAGATGAATGCTAGCATTCGAGAAATTGCTAAGACCGTTACTCAAGGAGCAAGAGTCACGACTGAGGCAGTTAAAACAGCTGAGCACATGAACGAGACAATTAACAAACTCGGTCAAAGCAGCATCGAAATTGGCAAAGTTATTAAAGTCATTACCTCGATCGCAGGGCAAACAAACTTGCTAGCACTCAATGCTACTATTGAGGCGGCTAGAGCCGGGGATGCAGGTAGAGGATTTGCTGTAGTAGCAAACGAGGTGAAAGAATTAGCCAAACAAACGGCAAATGCTACTGAAGATATAAGCTTGCGAATTGAAGCAATTCAGACAGATACAAAGGGTGCGGTTCAAGCCATCACTCAAATTACTAGTATTATCAATCAGATCAACGACTTCCAAAGCACGATCGCTAGCGCTATAGAGGAACAAACTGCAACTACGAATGAAATTGGTCGAAATATGGCTGAGACAGCCAAAGGAACATCAGATATTGCCAAAAGTATTGGAATTGTAGCACTCAATACTCAAAGTACGACTACTGGAACCAGTAATACGTTACAAGCAGCCACAGAATTATCTCGAATGGCAGTAGATTTGCAGAAAGTTGTCAACCAGTTCAAGTATTAAAAGCAGGCAGTCCTGAAAAAGAGGCAGGGGGAGCAGGGGGGCAGGAGAAATATATTTTAGAATGCAACAATAAGTCTTTGAACCTCATTAATGAGTCTTTGAGCTTCATTAATGAGGCTTATAACTCCATTAAAGAGTCTTTGAACTCCATTAAAGAGGCTTATAACTCCATTAATGAGGCTCAGAACTCCATTAAAGAGGCTTATAACTCCATTAAAGAGTCTTTGAACCCCATTAATGAGTCTTTGAACTCCGCTACCCTATTCTCCTGCCTCTATCTCCTTTGCTTCTTAAGGGAACTCTAAAAATTAAATTATCCAAATTCTTGTATCCAATACAACTATCAGATTCTTCTTCCCCTGCTCCCCCTGCTCCCCTGCTCCCACAGCGATTGGATATTTTTTAATTGGAAGTCCCCAATGCCCAAAATCCGGGTACTAGTTGTTGATGACGCCGTAGTAGTACGGAGTCGAATAAGTAAAATTTTGTCTAGCGATCCAGAACTAGAGGTGGTAGGAGTCGCGGCTAACGGTCGCATTGCCCTTGCCAAAATTTCCCAAGTTAATCCTGATGTCGTCATCCTGGATATCGAGATGCCGGAGATGGATGGTTTGCAAACCCTGTCTGCTATCCGACAAATGTATCCACACTTACCAGTGATTATGTACAGTACCTCCACACGCAGCGGAGCGATCGCAACGCTCGAAGCTCTTTCTTTAGGTGCTTCAGACTATGCCACAAAACCTAGTAACTTAGGAAGTATAGAGGCAACAAATCAACATATTCGGGAAGATTTAATTCCCAAAATAAAGGTATTTGGTGGATTTTTTACAACAAACGCAATTACCCATCCAGTTGTTTTTCCTGTTCGTAGCGACATAGAGCAGGTGGAGGTTGTAGCAATTGGGGTTTCTACCGGAGGCCCGAATGCTCTGGCTGTAGTGCTTAGGGAGTTTCCAGCAGATTTATCAGTGCCGATTTTGATTGTGCAACATATGCCGCCAATGTTTACGAAACTACTAGCTGAACAATTATCTTCCAAGTGTCAAATCCCAGTAAATGAAGCGGTTTCCGGACAGATACTAGAACCTGGACACGCCTGGATTGCACCAGGAGATTTTCATCTGATTGTGCAACGCGACAAAACGGTGGTTCGACTTGCCACCCATCAAGCATTAAGAGAAAATTCCTGTCGTCCTTCAGTCGATGTGCTGTTGCGATCGGTTGCACAGGTTTATGGAGCTGGGGCGATCGCAGTCATCCTCACGGGTATGGGGCAAGATGGGTTGCATGGGTGTAAGTGCATCCGGGAGGCGGGTGGACAGGTACTTGCACAAGACAAAGCTACTAGTGTCGTCTGGGGAATGCCTAGTTTTGTCGTTAATGCCGGACTTGCCAATCAAATTGTTCCGCTTAACCAAATGGCAGATGAAATTATGCACAGAATTCGTTTCAATCAACTTCCTCTTTCAGACCTGTAATGAAGCAGATTATGGGTGTAAGCACCACTGATTTTGAGTATCTTCGGGAATTAGTTAATCATCATTCAGCGGTTGTGTTGTTTGGTGATAAAATCTATTTAGCAGAGTTACATTTGCAGCCAATTGTCGAATCGGCAGGATTCGCTTCGATCGCTGATTTGGTTACTTACTTGCAAACTCAGCCGTTTAATAGTCTTCACGTCCAGACAATCGAGGCACTAATCATTAACGAAACTTCATTCTTCCGTGATAAACACCCTTTTGAAGCATTGAAAAAATCCGTGCTACCAGAGTTAATTAAACAACGAGCAATTGAGCGATCGCTCAACATTTGGTGTGCTGCCTGCTCTAATGGACAAGAACCTTATAGCATCGCCATATTAATTTATGAACATTTTCCTATGCTTACCAGTTGGTCGCACAGGCTAATTGCTAGTGATTTTTCAACTAAGGTTTTAGCGCGTGCCCGCGAAGGCTATTATAATCAACTTGAAATTAATCGTGGACTCTCTAAAAATATTCGCGATCGGTACTTTCAAAAGCTAGATACCAGCTGGCAAATAAAGGAACAAATCCGCCAGATGGTTGATTTTCGTCAGTTGAATCTTTTGCAATCTTGGTCATCTCTGCCACAATTTGACGTTATCTTTTTACGGAATGTTTTAATCTACTTTGATATTGTCACTAAGAAAGCCTTGCTAAAAAAGATAAAGCAGCAATTAAGACCAGATGGCTACTTGTTTCTCGGAAGTGGTGAAACGACTATCAGCCTAGATGAATCATTCAAGCGGGTTTTATTTGACAAGGCTATCTGCTATCAATTGCATAATCCTGAAGTCGAAATTACCGATTGAGGTAAAAATCAGTAAGCTGCTATTTGCAGCCGCCTATGAGGTACTTTATTTAAGTGGATCGTGTCCCCAATTCTTCAAAGAGTAGCACCAGCGTGTATGTTCCAAATTACTCGATGGCTGTTGCGCCATGTGACGGTGGACGTAACTAATAACTTTCTTCATGTGCGATAGATCATCGTCGGTATAGTCATCTTTTTTCTGCAACAACTGGATGATCCGCCGCCCAGATTTATGACCAATTGACTCATCGTCGCCATCCTTTTGTCCCACAGTTTGTGACTCATTCGTATCTAGCCAAGACTCCAGTTCCTTGGGTGTCATATTCACAACTTGATGAAACTCGTCAATCACCGATTTAACATCTTTACTCATGACTAACTATTACTCCTCTACTTTCTTAAGAGCATCAGGCTTGTGAGCAGCTTGTTTTCCTGTATTATCACTTTCAACTAAGTACTGGGGGTTATCTTCACTTGCAGCGATATGGTGTTCTTTAATATCTGTAGGCGAAGTGAGTTTTTTTACTACTTTGCCAGTTGTCTTACCTTGTGAAGTGTTCCATTCAACCCGATCGCCCTTTTTGAATTGTTCAGCCACATTCATTTCCTATTTGATGTCTTATACCTACTAACGTCACATTATGTCTGCGACTTGAAAAGCAGCCATCATTCTAGTGATAGAGAAAACATCTGTTATGAAGCCAGTAATTTAATTAGGTGGAAGATGAAAAAATTAGGCGATCGCTACAACCAGCTTGATACAAAAGCTCTGCTGCATCTACACCTGTCGTAGACATTGCTTCATAATGAAAAAAGATTAAGCAGATCCTCAGAAAACTCTCAATGAGCCAGACTACCCTAAATTTAGTTGCAATATCTATCTTTCTCATGACCCTATCGGTACTGCTGGGGCCATTCTTGAATTTATCGCCGGCAGTACCGGCGCTTGCTACCTTTGCTATTTTGGGAATAGCAACTTTTGACAGTTTTAGCTTGCAAGGCAAGGGTGGTACTATCTTTTTAGATTGGATTGCTGGTTTTTCAAGTGAACACCGCGATCGCATCATCCACCACGAAGCAGGGCATTTCTTAGTTGCTTATCTGTTGGGTATTCCCATTACTGGTTACACCCTCAGCGCTTGGGAAGCCTGGAAACAGGGGCAATCTGGGCAAGGCGGCGTTAGCTTTGATGATGGCGAATTAGCATCTCAACTAGAAGTGGGTAAAATCAGTGCCCAAATGCTAGACCGCTACTGCACTGTTTGGATGGCGGGTATTGCTGCTGAAAACCTAGTTTTTAATAATGCTGAGGGTGGAGCTGATGATAAAAACAAGCTAATAGGAGTCTTGACAATTTTGGGCTTTTCTGAATCAGTTTATCAGCAGAAACTGCGGTTTCATGCCCTTCAGGCAAAAACTTTACTGCAAGAAAATTGGTCTAGCTACGAGGCTTTAGTTAATGCCATGCGACAACGGACTTCGGTAGAAGATTGTCATGCTGAGTTAGGAGTAGGGAGTAGAGAGTAGAGAGCAGGCGAGGCATACTTCTCTTCTTAGGCTGCGCCTTAAGCGAAGCTATGCCGTAGGCTTTACGACTCCGCTCAGTAACTACGGGAAGCAGGGGGAAATGAAGGAGGGAGAAGAATTAATAATCAATACTTTTCTACGAGAGGCTGTGCCAACGCTTAAAGCGCAGCCTAAGAAGAGAAGCTATGCCGCAGGCTTTACGACGCCGCTCAGTACAAGTGCCCAATGTTTACTTTTAAGAAGAAACAGCCTTCAGATGTGAGACATGAGATAAATAGTTTGAGCTAATAACCCGATTACGCCCAGCGGTTTTAGCATGTAGCAAGCATTGATCGGCACGATACAACAGACTCTCTCCTTGATCATCATCCTCAGCTTTCAGACAGGCTGTGCCCAAGCTAATGGTAATATTAATTGTCAGTTGATTGCTGAGTGAAAATGGTTCGTCGCTGATTACCCGATTGAGACGACGGGCCACAACTAGTGCTTCCTCATCAGTAGTGTTAGCCAGAAGAATCACAAATTCTTCGCCACCATAGCGGAATGCTGTGTCTTGACAGCGCAGATTGTGTCGCAGACGCTGAGACAGCACCTGCAAGATGCGATCGCCTACTAAATGCCCGTGAGTATCGTTAACTTTCTTGAAATGATCGACATCCAGAATAATTAAACTCAAAGAAGTTTTTTGAGTCCTAGCTCTTTTAATTTGTCTGGGTAAGTCCCATTCTAAAGCACGACGATTATTTAATTCTGTCAACGAATCGGCTAAGGCGATCGCTGATAACATATCATTTGTCCGAATCAAATCTCGGTATTTTTGCACTTTCTGCAAGCAAACAGTTAATTGAGCAAGTATTAATCCATGATTGGCGCTCAATTTTGCCAAGCTATGGTCTGTTTTTTCTTCAATAAGATGCCAAATATAAGCATCGGCTCCTTGATTTAATGCCTCAGCATTCATCTCAAATTCCCTTTGCCAACCATACATATTTCTATCAGTAAGCTGCTGGGGACGATCCTCGAAGAGAATACAGTATATCCAGGATAGCTTTGTCTGGTCTTTCAACCAACTACACAATTCCATACTGCCATCCAAGCTAGCCTGCACAAGTATTATATCGGGGAGCCTAATTTGAATCTGCGATACTGCCTGAATAAGATTGTCTATAACTTCTACACTAAAAGCAGTCGGAAAACGGATCTGATCTGGAAGTGTGGCGATAAAGTTATTCTTTCCAAAGACTAAAATAGAAATATTGATTGCTTTATTTTTTATCATAATTTCAATTTTCAAGAGATTAACTTACTAAAACTTGTTGTTCTTGTTGCCTAATACCAAATATATTGTTTTAGGCAGAGTTATATTTCTTGATATCTGATTTTTTAAATGCTGAATCTACAATAAATTTCCACCTTTGATCTCGTCTTAAGGCTTTATATTTACTACAGGTTCTGAAATCTCCTCTTCTGACAACTAATGTCTTCTTTACAGTATATTTTTAAAACAGTAGAAACACTGAATATTATTTGTACCCCTAAAAATTATTTCTGTAGTTTCTTAAGTATTATTTTATTGAGGGAATTACCAAAATAAATCGTTTGCAATAACTGCCACATTAGGCAGGTGATTTCCCGTCAAGGGATAAAAATAAAAAATTTATAAGATTTTTTCATTCAATTATCAAAAAGAGCAGTTAAGCCTTTTTATTGAAGAACTAGTACAGCGGGCGTGTAAATCCAGCTACCATCTCAATTAACCAGGCTCGATTGAGCAACTAATTAAAGGTAGGCAAACTGACGCCACACTGTACTAGGCTTTATATTAAGTATCAAGTTAGGGATTTAATTGTAAAAAAACACGAATTAGATAGGCAGCAAAACCCACTCTTACTAAGGCAAGTAGTTTTCTGGTTTTAACATTGCTACAATTACAGATCAAATTTATCAGATAAAAAATTTATAATTTTAAGTGAGGTTTGAACCAAAAGATCACAATGTGTTAGTAGGAGAAACGAAATGTTTCTGCTTACGCTTAATTTAGGGAAATTAATTAGTTTTAGCCTTTTCCACGGGTGGAAATAATAGAAAAAATCTTGCTAGCATAACCTAAGATATTAAAATCTAAACTTTTGTGAAAAGCTAGAATCGGATCAATAACCTTCAACAGTGTAACCAGCAGCAACAATTACCTGTTTGATTGACTCCTCAGAAGCTGCGGATTCTACCGTAACAGTTTTAGCATTAACATCGACATTCACCTTGGCTTCAGGTTCCATAACATGGATGGATTCAGTAATTGTTTCTGCACATCCTTCACAAGCAATATTTGATACTTTCAGCTTTAGTGCCATTTGTTACCTCGGTATGAGAATTTGAAATCATTTCTTAATGATTAATCTTAACGATCAAAATGCGATCGCGCATCCTACTAAAGTAAGGTAATTGTGTAAAAGCAGCATAATAACTGCATATAGCTGATCGACTGGCACGATTTGCTGGCAGTAATATGAAACAAAATGCAAGAATATATAAAGCTATTTATAAAAATACACTTATATAGTGCCGCTACGCCCAAGTCTAAAGTCTAAAGTGAAAAACACCCATGTCTTCAAATCTTCAGTACCTAAGCGGTAACGAAATTCGCAACATATTCCTCGACTTCTTTGCCCAACGGGAACACCAAATTCTCCCAAGTGCCTCCCTCGTGCCAGAAGACCCAACCGTGCTGTTGACGATCGCAGGGATGCTACCATTTAAGCCGATATTCTTGGGACAACGCACACCAGAATTTAAGCGGGCTACGACTTCCCAAAAGTGTATCCGCACCAACGACATCGAAAATGTTGGACGCACTAAACGGCATCACACGTTCTTTGAGATGCTGGGTAATTTCAGCTTTGGTGATTATTTTAAAGAACAAGCGATCGCTTGGGGTTGGGAAATTTCCACACAAGTCTTTGGCTTTTCCCCCCAAAATCTCGTCGTCAGCGTTTTTGAAGATGATGATGAAGCCTTTGAGATTTGGCGTGATCAAATCGGTGTACCGATAGCGAGAATTAAGCGTCTGGGCGAAGATGATAACTTTTGGGTATCTGGCCCGACTGGGCCTTGTGGGCCTTGTTCAGAAATATATTACGACTTCCACCCCGAACGTGGTGACGAAAATATAGATTTAGAAGACGATTCCCGGTTCATCGAGTTTTACAACCTTGTCTTCATGCAATATAACCGGGATGTATCAGGCAATTTAACGCCGCTGCAAAACAAGAACATTGACACCGGCATGGGTTTGGAGAGAATGGCGCAAATCCTCCAAAAAGTGCCCAATAACTACGAAACTGACCTAATTTTCCCAATTATCCAAACAGCCGCGCAAATTGCTGGCATTGACTACCACAGCAGTGATGAAAAAACTAAAACTTCCTTAAAAGTTATTGGTGATCATGTTCGTTCTGTTGTCCACATGATCGCCGATGAAATTCGTGCTTCTAACGTGGGACGGGGTTATGTGCTGCGGCGGTTAATTCGGCGTGTGGTGCGTCATGGGCGATTAATTGGGATTTCTGGTGAATTTACTACCCAAGTTGCGGAAACTGCGATCGTTCTTTCTGAATCAGCTTACCCCAATGTGCGCCAACGGGAAGCAGGAATTAAAGCTGAACTGCAACGGGAAGAATCTAATTTCCTCACGACTCTTGACAGAGGCGAAAAACTGCTGGAGGAAATCATCCAAGAACTGAAACAGCAGGGAAACATCCAAATTAGCGGTAAAAGTGCCTTTAAACTCTATGATACCTACGGTTTCCCACTCGAACTAACTCAGGAAATTGCTGCTGAAAATGACCTCACAGTTGATGTTGAAGGATTTGAGGCAGAAATGGAAATCCAAAAAGGACGTGGTAGAGATGCACACGAAACCATCGATTTAACTGTGCAAGGTTCTCTCGACAAACTCGCAGAACACATCCAATCTACCGAGTTTTTAGGCTATACCCAACCTGCAACAACGGCGAAAGTCGAAGCGATTTTGGTAGAAGGTGTTTCCCAAGAGGAAGCAGAAGCGGGAACACAAGTGCAAATTGTTCTTGACAAAACGCCATTTTATGCTGAATCCGGGGGACAAATCGGCGATCGCGGTTATATCTCTGGTGATGGTATCCTAATCCGGGTGGAAGATATGAAGAAAGAATCTGATTTCTTTGTTCACTTCGGACGCATCGAACGCGGTACATTGCGCGTAGGCGATCATGTTACAGCCCAAATTGATCCGGCTTGTCGGCGTCGCGCCCAAGCTAACCATACTGCAACGCACCTATTGCAAGCGGCGCTGAAGAAAATTGTTGATGATGGCATATCTCAAGCTGGTTCCCTGGTTTCCTTTGACAGGTTGCGCTTTGACTTCAACTGTCCGCGTGCGTTGACAGCAGAGGAAGTCCAACAAATTGAGGAACAGGTGAACACTTGGATTGCCGAAGCACATGCTGCCAAAGTGGAAGTGTTACCTTTAGCAGAGGCGAAAGCTAGGGGTGCTGTTGCAATGTTCGGCGAAAAATACGGCGAGGAAGTACGGGTGATTGACTTCCCTAACGTATCAATGGAACTATGCGGTGGAACCCATGTCAGTAACACTGCTGAAATTGGCGTGTTCAAGATTATCTCAGAAGCTGGAGTAGCTTCTGGGGTGCGGCGTATTGAAGCTGTTTCGGGGCCGGCAATACTGGATTATCTCAATCTTCGCGATAAAGTAGTTAAGGATTTGAGCGATCGCTTTAAAGTTAAACCTGAAGAATTACCAGACAGAATTACAAGTCTGCAAAGCGAACTCAGAACCAGCCAGAAGGAACTAGAAACCTTGAAGGTACAGTTAGCGATCGCTAAATCTGACAGCTTGTTGCAAACAGCAGAATCTGTAGGCGATTATAAAATTATCGTCGCTCAATTAGAAGATGTTGATCCAGAATCATTGAAAACCGCAGCCGAACGCTTACTGCAAAAACTGGGTAACGGTGCAGTGGTGCTGGGTTCTGTTCCTGAAGAAGGGAAGGTTAGCATAGTTGCAGCTTTTAGTCAAGAAATGAACAAAAAAGGTTTGCAAGCTGGTAAATTTGTGGGTGCGATCGCTAAAATCTGCGGTGGCGGTGGCGGTGGAAGACCGAACTTAGCCCAAGCCGGCGGACGCGATGCGAGTAAATTACCAGAAGCGTTGGAACAAGCACAAAGTGAGTTAAAATCCGCGTTGAGTTAACCATCTTCTAGTTCAACGAGAAGGAAAAGTGTAACGCACCGCTCGAATTGATAGTTTGCATACCTTTAACAAGGGGCTTAAACCCCTTGTCTGTTCTATCGAGTAGCAATCAGCATGATAAACCTTCAAAATCAGTCTGTCCCAATGATAAGCTGTTCCACATCTAAGTTGCATAAAATAGTAACAAGATAAATACCAGTTTGTGTATCATGCCAGTCAAAGGTTTCCTCAAGGTTGAACAGA
>NZ_JBALCN010000008.1:0-31523 GCF_036919615.1 Nostoc sp.
GTAACTCTACATCCATTGCCCTACTTACCTTTCAGGGTTTTTTCTGTTCATTCTTTTATTCAGAATACCCGGAAAGTGACAGAAGAGGGATAATTTTCATCCTTGTGAAAGCAAACTTAACGCAAGCTATCGCTCTTACCCTCCTGCATCTGCTTGGGCTGTGGAAAATGTTTCACAGAGGCTGCCTTGGTAGGCGATCGCGCTTCATATCTGCCACAAAGTGAAAATTTTTCACCTTTTAGTTAGGAGCCATTATTTCAGGTTATGTTAGATACAAGCAAAGCAAGCATACGGATTCAGTCGCCTAGCCTTCTGGAGAAATTGGATTTGTACGACTTCAGAAGTGCGACTTACGACGCTGTAGCTCGGTTGCACCCAGATTTCTGGGGAGATTAGATTTATGCGGTTGCTTTGCTTGTAAATATTATCACCAATAATTATGGCTTATTTTAACTGCGAAACTATTTTAAACGGAAGCTCAATCTCTAAATTGTCTGAAGCGCTGTCTCGTCTTTCCGAAGCACATCAAATTCTCGTGTTATATGAAGGAAGTTTTACCTCTGAAGACGAAAACCCTCTTGAGCATACAAGAAAGGCTATAGAACTGATCAAAGAAGTTTTGAAGCAGACCCGCTAGATCCTTAGTAACTTCTTGAAGTATGAGCCAGCGATTTGCTGGCTTTTTTAGTGACATCAGATGAGATGATCACTTAGATGATTAGGTCACTTCCAGCAATCCTTCTAGATATGTCTATAAAGTAAAGTGCTTATCAAAAGAAGATTATAGAGTTTTAGCTGAAGATAATGTTCAGTCGTATTCCACGTAATTTAGCCTGTCTTGATCTGAAAAAGCAGAGTCTAGATTTATGATTTTATTTTCCGAGTGTTTCCGGAAGCGAAGGAAAATTTCAGTAATGGTAAGAGTTGAAGGATTGAGAATTCAAGACTATTGTTTCAAAAAATGCAAATATTACTTGCTTTAGCCATAAATCTTGCTAATATTTCCCAAAAAACGAAATGAAACCATGAACTCCTCTTAGTCATTAAGAGTTCAGGGAGATGTGAAATATATAAGTAACCAGCAGTCTCCCACTCCAAAAATGGCTATCCTTAAAAATTTGAGGATAGTTGCAGGGGATACAAACCTAGAATTGGAATTTAGCCAGGTTTGGGTTCTCCATAAGTATCAACTAAGCTACGAGGTAACTATCTACGGTATAGATGGGGAAACTGAAGACAATAACAATCTTGTATACTTAGTTTGCCAAGGTCAAGTGCGATTACTTGCGTTTAACGCAACTATTGGACAAGCAGTTTTAACTCAGTTGCTGTTAACTAAGCAAACTTTTAGGGTAGACCATTTATTTTGCAAACAACCTTTAGCATATCGGGCGATCGCAACAAGTGCGTGTTTTCTAGCTGAGATTAACATTTCTGACCTCAGACAGTTGTTACAGCGTATACCTAATCTGGAAAATTATTGGTGATGTGTGGGCAGATGTCGCTCGGAATTTACTTTAGAACAAGCGATCGCATCTGCCAAATTAGTACAGGCATACGACTTTATCGAAAAACTGCATTTGGGGTATAACGCCCTCATGTGAGAACACAGTGCAATGGTTTCTGGTGGATAACGACAAAAAATTGTGAGTGATTGGGCGCTGATTAAGAACCTAGCAATTCTGATTTTGGATGAAGCGACTAGTGCCCTAGATATCAAGTTTGAACACCAATTTCAACAGAATGTAACTCAGATTAATCAAGCTTGTACCACCTTAATCATGCGACTATATCCTTGTTTTAAAACGAGGTATCCTTGTTGAGCAAAGCATTCATTAATAACTTCTGGTAATTGGTGGTTTTTATTACCACTTAGCCCAACTGAAACTGCATCTGTAATCTCACCTGTATCAATCTGTAATATATTAACATACAGACAAATTATTGCTGAATCAACTTAGCAATCTTCTCTCTTAATTAGTTTTCTGTATATTAATGAAGTATCTAAAATTATACAGCTTTAGCCTGCTACATCTTTTTTGCTGAAAGCATCCCATCACAGGTATTTAGCTTAACTAAGTTGATGATAATTAAAATTATATATTATTACTAGCTACTAATTCTATTTCAAAACTAGGCTATTTATAATTCCTGGCTAATGCTCATGAAATATTCATAAGCAGTTTACAGCAATTTTATTTAGAAAATCTAAAGCTGTAGTCTTTATATATCAAGACATACAAGGTTAATAAATAATATTATTTAAATGAAAATATTCAAAAAGCATTTTCAATTACTATAGCTGCTGATGTTTCTCAAGTCTTTATGTATTCCTATTTTTATAAGTTGTTTTTCCTCATCGTTCATGGTAATCTTTTCTGGTGACTCGACAATAATAATGGGTTTAAATTGATATTGTATGAGGGGTAAGACCCCTCATAAATTAGTAAAGAGGGACAAAATTAAAAGTTGCACAATACGCAACTAAGTATAGAAATATATTCAGTAAGTTTAACTTATTAATCTGCTATTTTAGAAGATGACATTAACAACAAAAAATAGTATAAACAGTAATAGTGTTGTTAACGCTTAAAGACAAATAATTTTTCTCTCCTAGCTGAAAGAATATGCAAAATTCCCGGAAAATGCTTAATTCAGCAGTAGTAAGAAATACAGCAGTTGAACTGGTAAAACTTATTGAATTAGGAGTTAAAAAGTTTAAGAGGACAAAAAAATTGTATCTATCTAGAGCCACGCGAGACTTTTGTCCTACCAGTCATATACAAGACAGAAGGTAAATTTTTACCTTTAACTCCCATTGATGATATTTTCCCATCAGCGATTAAACAGCTGCAAAAAGACTAGTGCAGTTTGTAAATCTCAATTGAAACATCAACAATCGTAGAAACTGAACTAGTTTACTTCGTCCCAGATAACCAAAAACTATGATGAATCAAGACATTGCTGGCATTAGTAGTAATTTAGATAAGACAGTTAAGGCTCAACAATTTGACAAAGTAGTTGAAGCAATTCTTGCTGGAAAATATTCGTGGGCATGTGTTTTAATGCTGCGATTCGCTGGCTATAATCCTCTCCATTATATTCCATATCGCACCTACAATCGATTGCTAAAAGAAAACTCTAAAGCTAGTAGGACAAATCAACAGCAAAGTGAAAACCTAAAAATGTTGAAACATGCTAATGATTCGATATCTGATAGTAATGAATCATCAAACTGCTTAAGCAAAATTAAAGACTTAGCTTATCTGGAAGTGGTTGGAAAGCAAAAAACAGAAATTCGTGGTGGTAGTTTAGATCAGAGTAGAGTAAAGCAAATTAACGATCATCAATCAAGGAAATCACAATTAAAACCAGAAAGCACTCAAGATATTTCCTTGAAACGTTGTGGATTCAATTAAAAAGTATTTGGAATCAATAGATTCTGCCCTAGAATTGATTGGGTGTTTGAGAGCCTGCTGTGCTAATTTAAAATTTCTAGCATGGCAGGTTTTCTATAGCAATGATTAATTTGATATTTTTTTCAAAAATCTGCCAAAATGGCAAATATATACTGATGATATTGGTAAACTAATAAAAACTACAACTTCAACCAAAATAGAGGTGATTGGCAAGCAAATTAATTTTAAAAAATAAAATCAATGATTAGTTCTGATTATGAAATAAATCAAACTGATTACAAAAGTAGTCAGCATTTCATGGAGTAAATAACTCCTACACCAAGACCGATGATCCAACTGTTGCTACTGGTGGTTCTATTTCTAAGGAAGTCTGAGCAAAGAGAATTTGGGGAGGTGGATTCCCCCAATCCAAACTTTACACAGCTTTCACCGACTGCAGACGGTGCGAGTAATGCTTATAAAACTTTCTATACTGTGATTGGTGTTGCTTTAGTTAATAAAGCAAACGCTTAACACCAATACCAGGAACAGAAATAGAAAAGTTACGGTGAAATCGTTGTCATGGCTGGTAGAACTAGTAGCTGATGCGCTTCTCTTTCGACTATTGTAATCCTAGTCCTCCCAACCTGGATTATCTCTGCTTTCTAAACTTTCAATTTATTTAGCAACTACTGGAAGTTCAAAACTTGAATAACTTCCAGTTTTTTTATGTGTAAATAAAAAGAAGGTGGGCAATTTGCCCACCTTTTTTTTGTGAAGTATAGTTAATCTAAAAATGAATTAAACCTTAGCTAATTCTGGGGTAGAACGCTTGCTATTGCGAATTGCTGTAATCGCCTCAGCATAATCCTTAGCATTAAATACAGCTGAACCGGCGACAACTGCATTAGCTCCCGCTTCCAAAACTTGCCAGGTATTATTTGCCTTAAGTCCTCCATCCACTTCAATCCAGGGATCAAGACCGCGTTCATCACACATTTGACGCAGCTTGCGGATTTTGGGTAATACGCCAGGGATAAAGCTTTGACCACCAAAACCAGGGTTGACGCTCATAATCAGTACTAAATCGCACAAATCTAGAACGTATTCAATTAGCTCTAGAGGGCTACCAGGATTAAGTACAACTCCAGCTTTCTTACCAAGTTCTTTAATTTGCCCCAAGGTGCGGTGCAGGTGTGGGGAAGCATTATGCTCGCAGTGTACGGTGATATGATCAGCACCCGCTTTAGCAAATCCCTCTACATACTTTTCTGGCTCCACAATCATCAAGTGGACATCTAGTGGCTTGGTCGTAATTGGACGAATCGCCTCCACAATCAGAGGACCTATTGTAATATTGGGTACAAAACGACCGTCCATTACATCAACATGAATCCAATCTGCTCCAGCCGCGTCTATGGCGCGGATTTCGTCACCCAGACGACTAAAATCGGCTGATAGGATAGATGGAGCAATTACAATGGGCTTTTGAGATCGGTTTTGGGTCATGGCTAGTGGGTTTTAAGCGTCCTCGTCTGTACTCATTGTAACAAAACATTGAGCAAGACTCATAACTTTGATCCCGGCTTTTTTGGGGAGATGGGGAGTGGGGGAGAATAATAATTTTTAACTCCTGTACAGACGCGATTAATCGCGTCTCTACTCCTATCTCCTAACCGGAACTTCGGAAGCCTCCGGCTGCGCTCTTAACTTCTAACTTCCAACTTTTAACAACTGACAAATGACTAAAAAACTAACCTGGATAATTTGGGGATTAAGTGCTTCTTGTCTGAGTGCGCCGGTAATTGCTTCAGCTTTAGAATCTGCTCTAGGAACTAATGGCATTAATGCTCTAAAGCTACACCAATCTCCTTATAATTTAATCGGTCGTAAGATTGCTATTGGTCAAGTGGAAATTGGCCGACCGGGAATGTTTGGTTGGGATAAGGCGGTGTCTAAAAATCGCGCCATATCCTTAGCGGCAGTATTTTTACGTGATGGACCAGCTAAATCAAATAGCGGTGTTGATGCCCACGCTTACAATGTCGCTGGTGTGATGGTGAGTCAAGACAAAGCTTTGCCAGGAGTTGCTCCGGGAGCGCGACTGTATTCATCTGCAGTGGGTTCTACTAAAAACATGGGTCAGCCAGAAGAGTGCTTATCGGCCCAGCACATAGCGCTACAAAATAGTGGAGATGTCCGGGCCATTAACTTTAGCTTTGGTGAACCTCTAAGCCGCGATCCTAGACCAGAGGCTACTTTAGACGGCAATGCTTTACTAACTTTATGTGTTGACTGGTCTAGTCGCGTTCATGATGTTTTGTATGCGATCGCTGGCAACCAGGGTAAGGGGGGTATTCCGATTCCTACAGACAATTTTAACGGAGTGAACGTGGCTTTTTCATCCCGCAGAGGGGGAGTTTTTAACAAAGTAGACGTGGCTAATCTCGCGGGTGCTAACCAAGGAGTGAGTGGAAGGCTTGTTGGAAGGGAATTTGATCTTGGTGGGCGTCGCGCTATCAGTTTAGTTGCTCCTGGGAATAATATTCCTTTGCTCAATCCAGATGGCAAATTGAATAAGGTCACAGGGACAAGTTTTGCAGCACCTCAAGTTACGGCTACTATTGCTCTGTTGCAGGAATTTGCTGACCGACAGCTCCGGGCAAAACAACCCCACTGGAGCATCGATTCTCGGCATCATCAAGTGATGAAAGCTGTATTGCTGAATTCAGCAGACAAAATCCAAGATAGCGGTGATGGCTTGCGGTTGGGAATGAGCCGGACGCTGATTGATAAACAAAATCAAAACTGGCTAGATTCAGATGCTTATAAAGATCCTAAGATTCCTTTGGATGCCCAAATGGGAGCGGGTCATTTAAACGCGTTTCGCGCTTATCAGCAATTTAGTGCTGGTCAATGGCAGCCATCAGCTACGGTGCCAGCTATTGGTTGGGATTATCGCACAATCGATGTTGGAGCATCTGTTGACTATATCTTAGCAAAACCGTTAAAGCAGGGAAGTTTTATTGCTGTTACCCTGAGTTGGGATCGATTGGTGGAACTCAACGATAAAAATAAAAACCAGCAATATGACGTGGGCGAAAATTTTCGCGATCGCGGTTTGAATAATCTCGACCTCTACTTAGTAAAAGCTGATGCTCAAAATTCAGATGCTGGTGCTGTTTGCTCCTCAATTAGTCAAATCGATAGTGTAGAACATATTTTCTGCCCGGTTGCTGCTACTGGCAATTACAAAATCCGTGTCCAGTTTCGACAAAAGCTCAATGAAGCGACTCAACTCTATAGTTTAGCTTGGTGGAGTGTCCCTATCAATTGAAATAGGGGCGCACAACTGTTGCCAAAAGTCAAAAGTCAAAAGTCAAAAATTAAAACCCCATAAATAAATTTAGGCGATGCACTGAGCGGCTTGCCCTTAGCTTGTCCTGAGCGTAGCCGACTTGTACTGAGTTTAGCCTGAACGGCGTCGTAAAGCCTGCGGTATAGCTTCTCTTCTTAGGCTGCGCCAACGCTTAAGGCGCAGCCTCTCTAAGAGTTGGGCGCAGTCGAAGTAAGGGAGCCGAAGTGGACTTGTAACTAATTGCGTACTTCGGCTACGCTCAGTAACCATCTCGATTTTCTGATGCAAGACTTTTGAATGAGTGACTTCTGACTTCGCGACGCAGTCTCAGTCATCTGTATAAAATTACTGCGTTTTTCATCTGTTTTAACCACAGTCCCCTCTTGGGACGCACGGCTATGCGTCTTGATGAAAGCTCTTTATTTCGTGCATCTGAGAAACGTTATTTTATCTATAAAAACTCAACACAAGTGGTTATGTTGTGATTACGTAGCTTACAATACTTTTAGAATCAAATAGGAAAACTCCTAAAAATCAAAATTTTTCATAACTCGTCTGTATAACCGCCTCAATTAGCAATTCTCACAAGTTGTGTTTAATTACTCTGAGCTACTAACTTGCTGTTACAGTTTCTGTAACAGTCCCATTTTTCTATTGGAGCTAATGCAATAGTTAATCATTGACACAGTGTCTGCATTAACTCTGAGCACAGATCGGGAATCTTTCGCAAGTGAGGTGGTATAATGATTCGGCAGAAATATAGTAGTGTGAGAGAAAATTTCATGCAAAGACGCTATGGTGTCAGTCTGGGCAGACGTTATGCTCTGGCAGCTGCAAGTGTTGTTCTATTTAGTGTATTAGGGTATTCTCAAGTCGATAATAATAAAAGTGCCCTTGCCCAATCTAATTTACCTCAGGCAGAAACTCCATCGCAAAAAAAAACACTCAAGACTGATACAAAAATCATTGAGTCTAGCAATAAGTTTGGCTTCAAACTATTTTCAGAACTTCTGAAAAGTGATAATGGTAAGAAGAACGTTTTTATCTCACCTTCGAGTGTCGCGATCGCTTTAGCTATGACCTACAATGGCGCGAGCGGCACGACTCAACTAGCGATCGCAAAAACCCTGGAATTACAGGGAGTAAATCTGCAAGAAATCAACTCTTCTTACAAGGCGGCATTAAAGCAGCTTTTAGACAATTCAGATCCAAAAGTACAACTGAAGATTGCTAACTCACTTTGGGCAAATAAAAATGTTAGCTTTCGGCCAGACTTCCTCCAGAGAACGCAGGATTTCTATCAAGCTAAGGTTAGCAATTTAAATTTTCAAGATCCCGCAGCACTTAGTATTATTAATAACTGGGTAAAAGAGAATACTAATGGCAAAATCGATAAGATAATTGAAAACATTGAACCAAGTCAGGTGTTGTTTCTGATCAATGCCATATATTTTAAAGGAAAATGGAGCAAAGAATTTGATAAAAATCAAACTGCTCAATACCCTTTTTACAGCACACCTGGCAAGCCAAAACAACACCCGATGATGTCACAAAGTGGTGACTATAGATACTATGAAAGCAAACAATTTCAGGCAGTTAGTTTACCTTACGGCAAAGATGGTAAATTCAGCTTTTATATTTTCCTGCCGAAACAGAACTCTAACCTCAAAGCCTTCTATCAAAACTTGAATGTTGAAAACTGGGAAAAATGGATAACTCAGTTCAGCAAACAAGAAGGGTTTATTCGTTTACCCCGCTTCAAAACAGATTACGACATTACACTTAATGATGCCTTGAAAACTTTAGGCATGGAAGAGGCTTTCAGTGATAAAGCCAATTTTTCCGGCATGGGTAAAAATTTTGCCATTAGCGAAGTTAAGCATAAAACTTTTGTCGAAGTGAACGAAGAAGGCACCGAAGCGGCTGCGGTTACTTCAGTGGGTATAAGGACAACATCTGCCGTATTCACACCGCAACCACCATTCCGAATGATTGTTGACCGTCCATTCTTCTGTGCCATTAGAGATAATCAGACGGGAAGGGTTTTGTTTATGGGTTCAATCCTCGATCCGCAATAAAAAATTTATAATTCCTTCATTTTGAATTTTGTAGACGGACGAAGGGCGGCTGATCGTAGAGTATTTTGAATTCTAGGGTAATGTCGCTTCAGAAATACTCAGAGTGTTGTTGACATCAGCTTTCGGGGACTCGTTTGCTGCAACGGGTGCAGTTATTTCCCCAGTGGCGATGTCTTCTGTCTCACTGGTTAGTAGCCCTCCAGGACGCAGGGCACTTAAAGCAGTCTTAATCACAACAGCTGTGGGTACTGCCACAATTACACCCAACAGTCCGCCAATTCTTGCCCCTGTTAAGACTGAAATTAAAATCCAAACTGGATTTAAACCAGTAAAGCTACCTAAAATTCGGGGGGCAATTAAGTTTTCGAGAATTTGCTGTACAATTACCGCTGCGATCAACACTCTCACACCCATTGAGAAATCTTGCAACGCTACCAATAGTGTAGTCAGGGCGATGCCTACAGAACCGCCAAAGGGGACGAGAGCCATCAGTCCAATAGTTAGACCAAATAGCAGCCCAAATGGCACTTTCAGCCACAAAAAGGTAGGAATGAGGGCTGATGCCATGCAAGTAGATAAAATCAGCTGGGTGATGAAGAAATTTTGGAAGCTGAGGCGGACTGTTTTGGAGAAAGGATCGCGAAATTTAGAGGGTAGCCATTCCACTAAACTTTGCCAGAGTTCACCCCCATGCTGTAAAAGGTAGAAAGTCAAAACCATCGTCAAGAGAATATCTAGCAGACTAGTAACTGTAACTACCGCCAGATTTAAAACTTGTCCGGCGATCGCTTGTAATTGTCCCTTGACGCGATCGTTGATTTGCACTACCAGAGCATCGAGATTAATCGGTAAGCCAAAAGTCTCAGCTTTTTCGTTTAATATCATTAACTGAGAGCGTCCAGAGTCGATCAACTCTGGCAAACGAGCCACCAATTGTTGAGCTTGGGTAAGGGCCAGCGGAAAAAGTGTAACACCCAACGCCAATAAAATCGATAAAGCCAAGAGAAATACTAAAATAGCGACTTGTTCTCGCTTGGCACCATGATGCTCCATCCAGCTCACGGGGTAGTTGAGCAGAAATGCTAGCACTGAGGCTGCAACTAAAATGACTATGAGAGAATGGAAATAATTAAAGAATACCGAAAGTGCCCAACCATTGAGAACTAGCAGCGGCAGGAATAACGCGATCGCCCCGATTCGCGCTATTGGTGTGAATCTTTGCCACCAGTCGAGTAGCTTGCGTGTCTGCATTTTGAGCTGATTGCGGGATACAACTAAATGAAATTTTTCTTTACAGTTTATTATCTCTAACTATATGAGTCTCATTCATCCTTCTAGTTTAGGAGTTAGACTAATCCCAATGGAAAATTTTCAACTGAAAGAGACTAGGGAGTAGGGAAGTGGGAAAGTGGGGGAGCAGGGAGCTTTCTAGCAGAGGGGAAAGAAGTAATTTTTAATTTTCCCCCTTGCACCCTGCCCCCTACCCCTCTGCCTCTTCTGCCCAATACAACTCTTCTCTACGAGAGGCTGCGCCAACAACGCCGCCCTTCCGCTACGCTCAGGACAAGCTCATTACAAGTGCCCCATACCCCATGCCCAAAACACAGTTGGTTTTATATTTAGTTCCGATTATCGGCTTTTTTCCGTCCTTGTGGACTCTCTATCGGGGCCAGGGTAGTCGGGAACAACTTGCTATTAGTCGTCTATCTATTACTTTGGCACTTACTTGGCTGTTAGGATATTTATTATTAGCCAGCGGTGCAGCAACTTCAGATTTTTTGATGCTACGTCTATTTATCCTCAACAGCTTTCTCACATCGGGCTACTTTTTAGTAAGTGTCTGGTTGATTTTGCGCCTAATGCAGGGCAAATCTGGACGTTTACCAGGATTTAGTACTTTAGCAGAACGAGTGCTTGGTAAGTATTTATCTTAATTTTTTCGAGTGAGATTTTGCCAGTATTTTTACTTATTTCCTAAAAATTACGGTTGATTTATCCATATATCTAGTCAAATCCAGTTTATTATTGCCATACTTCAGAAAAACATCTCTAGATTGGCCCAAAAGAAGGATAAATGCTGCTATAAGTGTTGTGGTTGACACTACATTAAAAAAGTTAGCACTGATAATTAAGAGTTAGCTATTATGGGTTGATTTGTCTGCATGTTTTTAGTCTGCAAATTTACCGAATTTGATTAGTGAGTAAGTGTGAGGAAGTCTGTGACCATTCAAAGAAGTTCGGCGGAAGAAAACCAGTCGGGAAAAGCCTCAAAGTCCAGTAACAAAATTTCCCAAAACTCGAAATCAGGACGTTGGCTGTGGTTTTGGGTAGGGATGAGTGGCATTGCGATGGTGTCAGCAACAGCAGGGGCACTTTTGGCGGTGTCTTTAACCAGTACACCTTTGCAACAAGCCCAGCTAAGTCCAAAGGATGAGGCGGTCTTTGATGGCGATCGCATTTCTGGAGGTGGGCTGCGATTTTCAGAATTAACTCGCCCGGTGAATCTTTTGATTATGGGAATGAGCGTACTTCCCCCGGATATCCAAAACCCTCCCCCAGAAACCAAAAATCTCAAATACCAGCCCCAGGTAAACTCCTTTGATGGTCTTTCGGATGTCATGCTCTTGCTCAAATTTGATCCAGAGACCAAAAAAATAATCATGCTCTCCATTCCTAGAGATACCCGCACAGAAATAGAGGGGTATGGGGTGAAAAAAATTAATGCTGCCAATGTTGACGGTGGGCCAGCTTTGACTGCCAGAACCGTCAGTAATCTCTTAGGTGGGGCGGGAATTGATCGCTATATCCGAATTAACGTTTTGGGAGTTGCCAAGCTGATTGATGCTTTAGGAGGCGTAACAGTCTACGTCCCTAAAGATATGAAGTACCAAGATGATTCTCAGCATTTGTACATCAATTTGAAGGCGGGTAAGCAGCATCTCAACGGCGAAAAGGTACTGGAATTGCTGCGTTTTCGCCATGATGAACTTGGAGATATTGGTCGAATTCAGCGGCAGCAAATGGTCATGCGTGCTTTGATGGATCAAACACTCAACCCAGCTACTGTTGCTCAATTACCTAAAGTTCTTGATGTAGTGAAAAACCACATCGATACCAATTTGACGGTTGAGGAGTTAGTGGCGCTAATGGGTTTTGGGGTGCGGACAAATCGCTCCAATATGCAAATGTTAATGCTACCAGGTCGCTTTAGCGAGAAAGGCGAGTTTGATGCTAGCTACTGGTTACCCAACAAAGATGGTATTGCTAAACTGATGGCTCAACACTTTGGTTTGGAATCAGAACAGGAACAGCAGGCAACTGCAACTGACCCACGCTCTTTGCGTGTAGCAATTCAAGATAGTACAAGTGGCGATCGCTCTAACCTCCAACCATTAATTAGAGCCTTGGAAAAATCTGGATATCGCAACATCTATGTAGCCAAGGCATGGGGTGAACCTCTAGAGGTGACTCATATTGTCGCCCAAAAAGGAGATGGTGACACTGCCGAATCAATTCGCAACACTTTGGGATTTGGGGAAGTGCGTGTGGAAAGTACTGGTAACCTTGGCTCAGATATCAGTATCCAAGTGGGTCAGGATTGGTTGCAACAAAAATCTATTTTGGAGGAGTCGCCGAGTAAATAATTCGTAATGACGCTCTCTACGAACGCGAACAGCATGTCGCAGACAGACGCTGCACGTAGCTTGCTTCGACCTAGGAGTACAAATACTCGCTAACGTAATTCGTAATTAATTACGAATTATGTTGACACTCTGAAGTGATAAAATCCATGTTTATAACTGAGCTGTTTATACTGGCACAAATGCTGTTGACAGTGAATTTACTAACTGGCTGAGTTGTTGGAGTTTAGCTGCTACCACACCATTGGTTAATAATTTTTCTGCTTTCGCTAAACCCTCTGACATATCTGGACAAATACCACTCCGCCATAGGTAAAATCCACCATTCCACAAGGCTGTTTGCATTAGTTCACCTGGTTTACCGGCCAAAACCTCCTGAATATCCGCCACCAGTTGTAGCATCTCTTCAGTAGTTCCAAGGGGTACGTTCTTGGTAGTAAAGCCGTAATCACGCGGTACGAGGTGCAATCGTTCTACCTCTTGGGATGCTACAGATGAAGATAAGCTGATGATCGCACTCCGATCGCGCGGTAAGTCGCAACTACCTTCCAATCCTTTCACTAATGTAAATTTTATTACTCCCCGCAGCCCTAGAGCTATCTGAAACATCCCTTCTGTCGGCGGATGAACAAACCCAGCAATTACGTGAGCATCCCCAGCTCCTTTCTGAAAATAACTAATGACACTTCAAGTAAACCAAAAAGTTTTTCCCAAAGAGCGATGCCTGTCTTGAAAAGTGACGCTATGCACAGTCGAAGAGGCTGCGCTAACAGATGCCTGACGCCAAATGCGCCAACGCCGGAAAACGACGCGATACACTTTTCGCTGCGGCAGGCTATGCCTACGCTAATCAAGTTTACCTAGTTTACTGCTCTGAAAGGTTTCAAAAAATGAAATGAACAAAGGAGTGCGTAGCCTATGATACACTTGATTTAATTACGGTTTAATCAGATTTTCAGCCTCTTGAGATCCATTTACCGATAGCATCAGAAGATAAGCAATAATCAAGTAACATCTAGATTCAGTAGTTGCTGTATGACGCGAAAAAGAAACGACACAGCCAACAAACACTTCACAGTTGCTAACGAACTCAAAGAGAAAGCTTCTCGAAATCAAGTGATCACGGCTCCATTACCAGACACGATTGCAAAAAATATTGAAGCGATTACTTCACTTCATACCCAGGAAATTCGAGATATTCCCGCCCACCAGCGGATACTAGAAGCGATCGCTACATTCTTTGGGCGATCAATATTTCTGTATAGTTTGCTAGTCATACTGGCTCTCTGGATTTTTGGCAGTTTTTTTGATCGCTTTTTGCCATTCGACCTGCCCTCATTTAGCTGGTCAGATCAAGGCTTAGATGCAGCTGCATTGGTGATTTCAACCGGAGTACTGGTGCGACAAACTCGCCAAGAAAACTTTGCCGAACAGCGAGCGCAACTGATGCTACAGCTTAACCTGCTCTCCGAGCAAAAAATTGCCAAGATTATTGCTCTATTAGAAGAACTCCGTACCGATTTGCCTGATGTGATAAATCGGCATGATTCGGAAGCTCAATTGATGCAGCAAGCTGCTGACCCGATCGCAGTATTGGAAGCACTCCAGAAAAACCTAGCTGAAGAACTGTCATCCACAGAAGAAAACAATATGAGTTGATCGCAGTTTTTAGAGGACTTTTTTTCTATTTAGAAACATCAAACAAAACTTAAAGTATAATTTTTGTGTCAGCAATAACAATTCATCGTAATATTTGAGTAGAGGGATACAGATGGCTCAACTGAATGGTGTAATGATGCAGTACTTCCATTGGTATATCCCTCCAGATGGTAATCTTTGGAATGAGTTTAAAGAGAAAGTCAAAGAGTTAGCTGATGCAGGTGTTACATCTGTTTGGTTACCCCCAGCTTACAAAGGAACAGGGGGTGGCTACGATGTCGGCTACGGGGTCTACGATATGTATGATCTAGGCGAGTTTGACCAGAAAGGCTCGGTTCGGACAAAGTACGGCACAAAAGACGAGTATATCGCTGCTGTCAAGGCGGCAAAAGCTGCTGGCATTCGAGTATATGCTGATGTTGTCCTCAACCACAAGTTAGGTGCAGACCAAGAAGAAGAGGTGGAAGCAACGCCCTATAGTCCAGACGATCGCAATCACGCGATCGGTGAGATGCAAAAGATTAAAGTCTGGACTCACTTTACCTTCCCAGGTCGCCAAGGCAAATACTCCGATATGGAATGGCACTGGTGGCACTTCGACGCAGTTGATTACAATGTTTACAACGAAGGTGAGAACGCAGTTTATCTATTCAAAGATAAACATTTTGACGATAACGTTGACCTGGAAAAAGGCGCTTTTGACTATCTTATGGGATGCGATCTGGATATGGAGAGTCCAGAAGTTCGCGAGGAGTTAAATCGCTGGGGTGAGTGGTTTGTAGAAACCACTAATATAGATGGCTTTCGTTTTGATGCTGTTAAACACGTTAGAGCTGGCTTTTTCCCAGAATGGTTGATTCACTGTCGCCAAAAGGCAGGTCGCGATCTCTTTGCCGTTGGTGAATATTGGTCTTATGAAGTTGAAGCGCTCCACCATTTCCTTAACATCACTGATGGCAATGTGATGTTGTTCGATGCGCCATTGCACTATAACTTTAGCGCTGCCAGCACCCAAGGCAATGACTACGACATGCGGCAGATATTTGATAACACTTTGGTGCAACAACAACCTACTTTAGCCGTCACCTTAGTTGACAATCATGATTCTCAACCCTTGCAGGCGTTGGAGTCTGTAGTAGAAAGCTGGTTTAAACCGTTGGCTTATGCGTTGATCCTACTGCGAAGTCAGGGTTATCCTTGTATCTTCTATGCGGATTACTATGGTGCTAATTACAAGGATAAAGGCCCAGATGGCAACGAGTATGAGATTTGGCTCGATAGTCATCAATGGATAATTGATAAATTTTTGCACGCTCGTCAAACCTATGCCTATGGTGACCAATACGATTATTTTGATCACCCTAATACAATCGGCTGGACACGCTTAGGAGATGAAGAACACCCTGGCGGTATGGCAGTTGTTCTGAGTAATGGGGGAGAGGGGACTAAGTGGATGGAAGTTGGGCAACCCAACAGCACTTACATTGACATCACTGAACATATTAGTGAACCCGTCACAACGAATGATCAGGGCTGGGCTGATTTTCGCTGTAATGCTGGTTCCGTTTCTGTGTGGGTTCCACAGTCGTAGTCGGGGTTTTAGTGGCATTGATGCAGAAAGTTACGCGTTTGACAAACTTTGCCTAAAAGAGAAATTAGGCAGTACTTTCTGGATCAGCCATAACCTTTTTCTTCCCTTACAAAGCAATTGGAGATTGCCTAAATTGCCTCATTTTAGGCAATGTTCAATAACTACTCTTCACAATCATCAGGCTTTTGAGCGTTTCTATGATGGGGCATCAGCTTCTGTTTTAGGCAATGAATAACTCTCTCAAAGAAACAGACCATTAGCAGCAATGGCGTACCCGCCGGCTTTATAGCGATCGCTCTTAAAAACTTTTTAGTTTACTGACTTAACAAGCCGATCGCTGCTGATCAATTTGTAATGGGATATTTTCGCGCACGAGTTGCCAAAAGTGCTTAATAGGGGGAATTTGAAGCCGATCTTGCCCAATTTGTTCCCTTGGTCTTTGACAGGAGAAGGAACGGGAGTAATGCTCCAAAGTTAGATGAACCCAAAAAACTGCGATCGCTGATCGGCATTAATAAAATAATATTAGTGGGATAGATTCTAGGAAATTCTGTAAACCTGATGGGCATAAGCAATTACAGTTGGATCATGACTTACTAATAAAATGGTTGGACGATCGGGAAGTATTGTTAAGTTTTGCATAATAGTAGTAATGGTAGTTTGATCCAGATGATTAGTTGGTTCATCAAAAATCAGAAATTTGGGACGACGCAACAGAGCTCTAGCGATCGCAATTTTTTGACGTTGCCCGCCCGATAGCCAATTCCCTTCTTCACCAATCAAAGTATGATAGCTTTTAGGTAAGTGACAAATCCAATCGTGAGCCGTAGATATTTTTGTCGCTTCAATTACCTCTGCCATTGATAAATGTGGACAACCATAGGTTAAGTTTTCCCAGATTGTTCCGGGAATAAAAACTGAGTTTTGAGTCACAACTCCTAAGTTTTTTCGCCAATAACTAATATCTAGTTGGCTTAAAGGATAGTGATCAATTAAAATCTCTCCTTGTGTGGGGAGATAAAATCCTAAGATCAGACGAATCAGGGTACTTTTCCCGGCACCATTATCCCCAACAATAGCGACGATAGATTGGGGAATAACTTTTAAGTTTAAATTTTGTAAAACAGGGCGATCATCATATTGAAAATTAACATTATTAAAACTAAGACTTCCTTGAAATGCAATCTGTAGTTTTCCTGAATAAGGCTCTATATTCTGAGTTTGAATAATTTGCATCAAAGTCTTTAACGATTGCGACATTGTTAGAAAATTAGGCAAAGCAGTGTTTAACTCATTGAAAGCAGAATTAAATTGACTAGCCGCAACAAAAAAAGCAATCAATGATCCGAGGGTTAATTGATGCAAATAAATCAGTAAACTGCCGACAACAAGCAGTAATAACTTAGCCAAAGTCACAAGAATTTGCTGGAGTACATTGTAAAGCGTTTGCAATCGAGTAAAATTTAAGCTGGTAGATTTAAGAATTGATAATTGATTTTGTTGGTTCTCAATCTCAAGTAGCTCTGCCGTTTGAATCCGAGTTAATTCAATAGTTTTCAGGGCTGTTAGAGTAAGATCACTAAAATCTATAATTGCTTGGCGCTTGAGAGCAAAATTGTTTTTGATGCGATTTTTAAGTCTCTTGCCAATTAAGATAGAGGATGGAACTGAAACAATTATAACCAAAAATAAAATCCAGTTATAAATTATTAAAATGATGCTTAAGCAAGCAATAGTAACGAAGGCAGGGAGCCAACGGGCAATTAAAAGCTTACTAACCGTTTCTACATGACCTATATCATGAACAAGGCTGGCATGAAAGGTTCCTAGATTAATTTGATTGTGATAATGCCAAGAAAATGTATATAGTTTTTTTAAAATTATTTCTCGCAATTTTTGAGAAACAGTCAAAGTAATTTCTGTAATCGTATACTCAGACCAAAATGCTAATAATTGTTGAATTAAATATAAGCCTAGCAATAAGCAAGTATTAATTAAAAGTTGAGAGATATTGAAATTGGGAATGACAATATCAAACATTGAACGAATTAGAGCGGCAAAAGGAATTAGGAGCAAGGATTGACTAATGACGGCTAAAACTACCAACCCTAAACGAATTCGATCGAGTTGATATAGATTGAGATAATAGTGCCACACAGTAATATTCTTATATAAATAAATTTTTCTAAGATTTGCCCTTTTGATCTATTTGATGCAAAACTTTTTCAATGAACCAATTTACTTGTCTGTAATCACAGCCGAAAGTGATCGCTGCTTCAAATTCTGTTAAAGCTTTAGAAAACTGTTGTTTATGACAAAAAACTAACCCTGTCCAAAAGCGTAAAAAACCATCTTGGGGATTTTTGTTGCGATAATGAACAATTCCTCCTTCCCCTTGGGCTAAAAGCATTGAAGAACCGGCAATTAGTTGATCTCCTTGTATAGCTTCCTCAAAACTTTCAGGCTGTAAACTACTCGCAAATTGAGAGCCTGCATTGCCTAAAGATTTCACAAATCCTTCAGCAGAAGTTTCAGAAGGCAAATGATCTGGCCAAGGATGGAGCCGTTTTGGCGATCGCATCATTTGTTCATAAATTTGGTGCATTTTCCGGGTAGAATTTTCTCCATCAAAGTGCTGACGAATATACTGTTGAGCGTTATACCCTAATTTGAGTCGTTCTTGCGGATTGTAATAAAGATACTCGATGGCTTGTTGATACTCTCGCTCATTTTCAACCACTAGCCCAGTTTCTTGATGTTGTACTAAAGATTTAACACCTCCATAAGGAAAAACAACGGGAGGAATTCCAGCATACATCGCTTCTTGCAAAGATATTTCACTCGTTGCATAGGTTTCTGGACAAAGGGGATACCCAAAAACATCTAAAATTGATAAGATAGACCGAATATTTTCGACATATCCTCGGAAATTAAATTTTTCTGTTACTCCTAAGGTTGCAGCTTGTTGTTTCAACTCTGCTTCAATTCCACCGCCACAAACAATAAAACGAATATCAGAAATCTGAATAGCAGCACTCATGGACACATAATCAGGGTGCATCTTAGCAAAATTGACAGTGCCAATATAACCAACATTAAAAGTACTATGGAGTTGAGTTTGAAAATTACTCAATCGATCAAAATCTGCAACTCCAGGAACCAATCCTATTTTTGGTCGAGATTGTAGTTTTATCTGATCAAATTCAAAAACCATTAAATCAAAGGTTAAAGAATTTGTTGCCACGAGAAAATCTGAAACAGCAATAATATCTTGAGTAATAATTTGAGGTGCTTGAGCGCCTAAAATTTGTGACCAAATTAATAACCGAATGGGTGGCCAATCTCCTCTCAAAAACTCATAAATTTCTGGGCAATTCCAAAAGTAAACTTGAACAATATCAGCCCAAGATAACTCTGCTTGAACTTGCTCCATAGAAGGATTTAGTAAAAAGGTAATTCCAACTTGCTTTGCTAGTAAACGAGCTAGTGGAGAGGCTGCTTCTTGCAAGGCTAAAATTCGATGTTCTTGAGCAAGACCTAAGCACTTAGAATACTTCACCATTGCTAAAAGCGATCGCGTTGGGCCGTCTCCAGATAATCGATTAATAATATGTAAGATATGTAATGTCATTAGCTACTCAATAATCAGGATTAAAATGTTGACTTAGTAAGGTAAAAATGGATTATAAATTATAGATGTTGTTTTCAATTTACCTATCGTTTATAAGCCTGACGACGCTTCAAAGATTGTTGCAATAAAATAAAAATTTCTTGGCGATAAACTTCTTTTTGACAAGAAAGATTATTATTATGTAAACGTTTGTACAAGACTAACAGCGGTAAAACTTTTAGTAAAATTTCCTGATCTTGAGCTCGTGCAAACCATTCACTATCGCATCCAATCTTAAATTCTGAATTGAAACCTCCCACCTGTTCAAAAAGTGTTCGTCTAGCTAAAAGTGTACCAGGTGTATAACCAATTATAGGCTTAAAAGCTTCTTCATGTTTAAGTGATTCTCTAGTTTTATAATCAGATTCAAAAAACTTTTGTAAATACCCGACAATTCCCTGGATCTGTGGTTCTGATAAGAGAGAATCTACTCGTTGACTTAATGAATTGACTTCCCAGTAATCATCATGATCTAGAAAGGTAATTAATTCTCCCCGCGCTACCGAAATTCCAGTATTCCGTGCTTGGGCTAATCCTTTCCCATCTTGTTGTTGATAAATCATACCTAAGTAAGACTGAGCAATTTCGGCTGTTCGATCCGTTGAAGCTCCATCAATCACAATAGTTTCATAATTAGAGTAGTTTTGCTGTTGAATACTATCTAAGGCTGCTTTCAAATAACGTTCACCATTCTTGACAACTACAATAATACTAATGAGGTTAGAAGTATTCATAAGTACAAATAATAAAAATTCACTTAATTAAAAACTCAACTAAAGGGTGAATTTAAAAGTTGACGCTGTGTCAATAGTTTATGTAATGCCTTGGTTAATACCAGAGGTTGCTGTTTACATTGCATGGTTAGACTATTTAAATGGCGACGGTAGTAAAGAGAGATTTGAGGTACTACTACAGAGGTTATACCCTGATCTTTAGCTCGTACAAACCACTCTACATCTTCCCCATACCAAAATGTTTCATCTAACAAACCGACCTGCTCAAAAATACTCCGCCGAAAGGTTGTAGCTCCTAAATGAAAACTTTCATAAGGTTTACCTTTGAATTCAAAATCGATATCATTTTCCTGATTGCCCCTGAGATCAGAGGACTGATTTAAATGCATTTCTTGTATTAAACCTTTAACAATATAAATTTCCGGTTGAGCTAATAACACAGCAAGATGAGTTTTTAATTTATTAGGTGACCACAAATCATCTACATCTAGAAAGGCAATAAATTCACCTTTACTGATTAAAATTCCTTGATTCCGAGCAGAGGCAGGACCTTGCTGAGGTTGATAATAATAATTTACAGAAAATTGTTGGGCGATCGCTGCCGTATCATCCGTAGAGCCATCATCAATCAGCCAGATTTCTGTATTTTTAGGTAATTGTTCCTGCTGCTGAATAGAATGAACAGCTTGAGACAAAAATTTGGCCCCATTATAAATGGGAATAATAATGCTTAGAGTTGGTTTCATTCTAGTTACTTAATCTTTTAGATTGTCAGTCAAAGGAGTATGCTTTTGCTAGAGTAGAACAAAATATATTCTAGAAAATAAGCAATGGAATATCAGCTTTGTAGTCATTTATCAAAAAAAAGCAGAAACAATGCACTTCTAAGGAATTAGAGAAAGGAGATTGCTGGACTTCCCTCAAACATACTCTAGAAAAGCGTTTATGACATATCACTTATTTATTCTCTCATCAGAGTGATGAAAGAGCGTTATTTCCATAAATTTCCGACTAAAGCAAACTCAAAACAGCTTCAGGAATTTGTTTTAAATTGGTACCTAAGATTAATCTGTAATTGGGTACTTGATTGACTAAAGCAGCTATTTTTTGAGTAATAACTTTAGTATATCGGGGGAGGTGGAAAGTCGTTGTGGGAGCTAAAGCAGCAAAACTTTCTGATGGGGAGCGTTTCTGGAGTGAGGAATTTTCCTGATGGCTAATCTCAAGTGTTAAAACAGCCCGAATAGGTAAATGAGATATTAACTGTTCCGGTCTATGACTGTGTAAAAATATTAAGGCTTTTTCGTGGTTTAATCGTTCTAAATTACTAACATTCTTGGCTAGATTTGGAAAGCGCCATAGGTTACTAGCTTCCAGTTTGGCAGTATTGTAAAGGCTATAAACACTGGAAATCGGTTCGGTTTGTATCATCACGTAGTCATCTCCTAGATATAGCAGCCCAGCTTCTAGGCAAGCTAAGGTCGTTGTTGATTTTCCGGAACCACTTTTACCTGTCAGTAATACACAGCCTGTCTGCGTCCCTACTGCTCCTGCATGAACTAATTGGAGCGGAAAAGAACGAGTCCACCAATGTAGCGCTATCCGCAGTGGAAAACTATGTTCCCAATAAGGAATTTGCGCTGCTGTTTTAACCCAATACAGAGCTAGCTGACGATCTCGATCAAAAAGGTGCAAAACATCGGGTCCAACTTGAAACAGGGTAGAAAAGCGATCGCTATTATAGCCATTTACTAATCCACGATCGCCGTAATCATGAACTGACCAAGGGGGGGAAGGCATGGCTATGCCCGTAGAAGAACTGTCCCAAAGACAAATTGTAAAATCTGCTGAGAAACAGGGAGAAATTTGCAAGTGAGATAAAGCCTCGGTCATTTGAGGAATTAAAGCTTGTCCAGCAAAACGCTGACAGATGATATATCCACCGATTTTGTACCAGTACTCAATATTCCCCTGCTGAATTTGAGCTTGGCAAAATGCTTCATGGGCCGCACTAAAATACGCGTTCGCATCCATAACTTAGAAAAACAAAGGCTACTTAGGATGAGGGTAAACGTACAGGCCAGCCTGCATCATCCACATCATGAATGGGATCAAGTAAAAGTAAATCTTGCATATCAGTATATTTTTTTAGAGAGGGAAGCTTAAATACCGACAGAGACTCAGAAGATAGATCGTTCTGGCTAACTTCCGTATTATTACCATTGTCTAAAGCTTCAGTGTTAACAACAATAAGAGATTCTTGTTGTAACTCCTCTAAAAAAGTTGTGACAACTTGCTGTAAATCTGGAGGACAATTTATAAAATTTTGGAAAATAAGTTGAATAATCTCTAGCAGTGACTTTTGTTCTTCAATTCCCTTCAAAATAATCAGTCCTACCCCGTTTAGGTGATAATATTTACCATTGTTCAAATCAATTAAAATCACCTCATCATCAAAAAACTCATATACAATCTGGGAATCTCTAAACTGAAAGCAAGTCTTGTAATTCATAAATTCTATACTCAATTATACGTTCCAAAAAGTTTACAATGTTAAACCAGGTTTTAGGTAACAGTAAAAATACGGATTTATTGGGAGATAGATGCAGGAAGCACAAGTAGTGTTTAAGTTTGGTTCTATAGGGCTTTTGGGGAGGTATTTGGAGAGAAGCGCTTGAAATGCTTGCTTAACTTGGTTTTTAGCCCCAGAAATCTTCAGCATTTGGATCACTTTTGGTTTAATCCTTTTAGCCTTTTTCCCTAGCTCATCTCCCTGAAACAGCTATTGAGCCTTAGTTTTTTAAATTCTTTGCTACTTTTGTGAAGTGTTAGGTTTCTTGAAATGACTCAGAAGAATTATGATGCGTCTGTTTTGCTTCGTTATCCACAAGGCCCTTGGCCAAATTCATTCCAAGAACTGCTTTTGAAGGCGGCTTTATGGCAGGGACAAGAGAGCCTACTTGCTTGGCAAGAGTGGAGAAATACAGTTGATTTCGACAGTATTGATAGTGGTTCTTATCGTCTTCTATCCCAGCTTTATTACAACATAGGAAGTCATCCGATCGAGGATGAAATTTTACTTAAACTAAAAGGCATTTATTGCAAAGTTTGGTATAAAAATCAGTTGCTTATACATCAGCTAGAAAAAGTAATTCAAGCCTTTGAGGGAGCGGGGATTTCAACGTTGTTGTTAAAGGGAGTGGCATTGATCTCACGCTACTATCAAAATCTTGGCCGTCGCTCCATGAATGATTTAGATTTACTAGTGTCCTTTGAACAAGTGGAGATTGCAGTTCAAGTCTTGGAAAAGCTTCAATGGTATAAAAAGCCAGATCAAGCTTATTTTAGCTCAAAGCATTTACTTTCAAAACGGCACGCTCAAACTTTTATCAACGAAAGTGGCTTAGAACTTGATCTTCATTGGCATATTTTACAGGAATGTATTCCAGAGTTAGATACAGCTTTTTGGCAAGCTTCTGAATCGCTACAAATTCGCGGTGGGACAGTCAAGATTCTTAATCCTAGCGATCAGCTATTTCATGTTTGTATTCATGGTGCGCGATGGAATTGTTTACCTCCACTCCGTTGGGCTGTAGATGCTTGGATTATTTTACAGCGATCACCTGATTTAGACTGGCAAAGACTCGTCAATTTCGCCGAGCAATTTCATCTTAATCAACCTTTGTACGATACCCTTAGCTATTCAAAGTTTGTTTTGAATGCCCCAATTCCTGGAGAAGTTTTAGAAAAATTAGCAAAAATATCTAATTCCTTAAACGAAAAGATTCTGTATGAACACCAACTTCAACCTTTTCCGCGAGTAAAGGCAACTTCAGTAATCTTAGACTACTACTTAAGTTTACATGAACAATATGACGAATATTCCTTAAAGTGCCAGTATGAGCAGTCTGATTATTCTGAAGGATTCTTTCAATTTTTAAAGCATCAATGGAAATTAGATCATGTCTGGCAAGTGCCAGGGATATTACTACAAAAAGGATGGCGAATGCTCTACAAGTCGATCAGCTTAGTCTTCAAATCTTAAGCGTGATCAGGGTAAAAATTTTTGAAATTCCTGGCAAAGTAAATTAGCCGCTTTATGGCTAGGATTCCATTGCAAAAGATGTTTTAATACTAAATTTGCTTCTTGCAAGTGGAAAAGTGGCGTGAGTGCATGGAAAATTCCTGGTTCTAAATGAGGTGGTGTTTTCCCTTGGGCGATCGCTTGTTGCAAAACCTTCAAAGCCCGTACTTGTTTATAGGTACTCATTAGTTGCATTAAAAAATTTTGACGATCAAAGTTATCATCACTCTGAAATATTTCAGGAGGGTGCTGTAAAGGAAATTGCATTGATCTAGAAATAATCTCTGCGCGCAGATCATCTACTTTTTTAGTATGAGTTGCTTGAGGATCAAAGCCTAAATTTTTGACTAAGTTTACAGAAGGAGCAATTTCTAAACCTTGATGAAGTAATCGAGCCAAAGCCCATTGAATATCCCAAGTATCAATGTGCCCATTGAGAATATTCTCATAAAGCCAAAAGTGATAATTTACCTGTTCTGAATCCGCTAAGACTTCACTTAGAGTTTGAAGAATGGTCGTTGAGTCAAAGGATTTAAAACTGGGATCACAGAGTTTCCAAGCCCGTTGCCAACTTGCCCAACCCCAAATGCTTCCATAATGAGAAAAATGGTAGCTTTGCTGGTCACTTTTCCACTGCCCGAGATCATTGCGTCCACTAATGAGCAAAATACGAGGATCAAATCGATAGCGAGCGAGCAATTCTGTACAAAATGGGAAGAAAGTCGGGTTAGGTAGACAATCATCCTCTAAAATAATAGCTTCTTCAACTTGATCAAATACCCAAGATAATCCACTAAATACTCTTTTCCCACATCCCCAATTTTCACTAGCATAATTTTTCATAACTTCACAGGGCCAATCTACCGTTTCAACGATCGCTCTTGCAGCATGGCAGTGTTCAATATCCTTAGGAACATGGGGACGCGGCCCATCTGCAATCACCCATAATTGTTGAGGTTGAGCTTGGCGGATGGACTCCCAGACTTGAGCAGTATAATCAGGACGATTAAAAAGAATTAAAACAACAGGAACTTTCATAAAAGGGTACTGAGTCAGATTATTGTGGCATAAGTTAAAATACCCGCAATAATAACAAAAATGCCTCTAAAGCCGAGTAAATACTGAAGTTTTCTATTCGATTAGTCACAGATTATCTGAAGTACGGTTCCGTGGGGCTGCGGGCGCTACGTGCCCGCAAGCTTGAAGCGATGTCTACGATTCTACGATGGTCACTGACTTGTACTGAGCTTGTCCTGGGCTTGTCCTGAGCTTGTCCTGAGCTTGTCCTGAGCGGCGTCGAAGGGCGTAGCCGTAAAGCCTGCGGCATAGCTTCTCTTCTTAGGCTGCGCCAACGCTTAGGGCGCAGCCTCTCCAAGAGTTGTAGCTTGTCGTACCTCTACGGGGAAGCAAGCTACGTGCAGCGTCTGTCTGCGACACGCTGCGCGAACGTAGAGAAGTGCAGGCTACGCCTAATTCATATTTTGATTTAGCAACGCCTGTTTTTTACCCAACATGACAAAATCGCCTTGCTCCCGCTTAAAAGCCGCTTTAGAATAGCGGCTTTCTACTGACTACATCTCTTGTGTATCTACTTGTGGGTGATAGTAGTCTTGAACGTATTTACTAGTCACTTCTAGCAGTGTGTCGTGACCTTCAGAACTTACCTGTGGGAACGCTGACCGTACGCTGCTGATATAAGAGCTAAAATCGCTTTCACTGGGAGTGAAAAACTCTTGCCCAATGACGAGTGCAGCATAAGTTTCAGACATCTTAGTGCTGAATCCGTGCTCGGTGAGTCCATCGCCAATGTAGCGAAATAGCCAGTTAGCGTCAGGGTCTTGCTCAATCAATTTAGAAGCGTTTACTATGAAGTCTTGGTATTCAGTCATTGGGATTACTCCTTTGGTTGTGTTGGCTTTGCCAAAGAATACAAATTTGCTGCTACTTTATCGCCTACTCCTATGGCGATTATCAAAGGGGAAGCTACCTGGTAATTAAAAAAATCTAAGCTTTTGATAGCTTCCAAAAGACGGACATTCAAGCTTGATTGAGGCGGAGTTAACTACTCTTTAGTCTAAACACACAAAACACGGGTCAGCTTCTAACTCCATAGAATCATAAGCTTTCCACAGATGTCTTAGTTTTGCGCTCCCGTAACTATCCCAAAGTCCAAAGATGTCTTTAAGGAACTGCCGTGGAAGCCTCCCGTACTCTTAGGGAAAAGCAAGCTAGCAAGAGCGTCATCCTCTTTGAGAGAAATTACCACTCAGCCAAAGCGATCGCTATTCCTTGTTGCAAATCTGGTGTGAGTGTGGCGTTATTTGCTAACTGCTGCAACTGTTGATGTGCAGCTTCCCCATTCAGATTTTTCAGTGCAGCGATCGCAACAGTACCCATTTGCATCAGTGCTGTAGCTGCCATCGCTTTGAGTTCTTCATCCTCATCAGTTTTGAATAATTCAATCAAGGGTGCGATCGCTTTTGGGTGCTGGAATTTGCCCAAAGTCCGTGCTGCATACCAGCGTAATTCTGACTCTGTATCTTCATCTTCTAATATGTCAATGAGTGGTGGGATGGCAATATTTCCCAAGTGAGTCAACACCTTGGTAATTTTCCAGCGTTGTTAAAAATCCCCCATCTCTAAGATTGAAAGTGCTAATCTCAGCAGATATTCTCGATTTTTAATTATCTCTGGATGTTCCGAGTCTACACCTAAGATTAATTGTTGCAAATATTAAATTAGCGATGATCAATCAGCTGTATCATATGCTGCCTGGGTTTGCACCAAAAGCTGGTTGATATTACTCACGATATCCTGTTTTAATTATCAATCTTCTGCCTCCTGCCCTTCGGGTTCGCCACTTGCTTTATGCCGGTGAAACCGTCCACCGCAGTGGCGAACCTCCTGTCTCCACTAGGTTGGTTTAACTACAACTGAATTCCCCTCAATCTTGGCAGCATAAGTTTTCAGCGGATTTGTCGCTGGGCCTTTTTGCACCTTACCGTCAGCCCCAAATTCTGAACCATGACAGGGACAAGCAAATTTTTTCGCCTTAGCTTGCCATGCTACGGTGCAACCTGCGTGAGTACACGTAGGGTCAACAGCAGTTATTTCGGCTTTAGATGTACCGATTACCAACACAGGCCCGACGGGTGAATTTTTCGCCAGCAATTGACCTGTTTTATCTAATTCTGCCGAAGTGCCCACTGTTTGCCAATCCTTGGATGCTGCTGTAGTCGTCTGGGAAGAACAGGCTGCGATCGCTACAGGTAGGGAACTCGCTATCCAACCCAAACCTACCCAATTAATAAAATCACGACGTTTCATAGTTGCTGAAATAATATCTAAGTTTTAACTAACATCTGTCATCTGAAATACCCTTCATTAGGCGTTTCACGCCGCTTATTGAGCAGGGTAAGAGCATCTAAATTAGGCTTGACATATGACTCAGAGGAATCCAAAGTAGAGTCAATGAAACAAGAACTGAGAACTTGAATCATATAATCGTTGTCCATAGATGTTCAGGGCAAACACATCTTAATTGGAGCGGAAAATGAGGTCTAGATTAAGATTAACACTGCTCTATATTTATACCAGAGCAGTGTTAATCTTGTACAGGCTCTCTAACCCTAGCTAAAACAGTCAAATCGGTGAGGTGCGCCTTCTGACTTGAGGGTGCTCAACAATCTGGAGTGAATAATAAGGTATTCAATCCACCATTGTTGAGTTAAGTTCCTAATCAAAACCGACGCAGTTAAACCTGGACTCGTCGTCGGAGTCAGCCTTACTCTTGATCAATTTTTTCAATATCATCAGGTGTACCAGTGGCAGAAATTTTTGATGTGCCAGATTTACCTGCACCCGAGTTGCCGCCAGAAGCGCCAGCACCGCCTGAGTGTTTAGAATCCGTGTTGCCTTGTTCTTCCTGAAGCTGCTCAAGGCGGTTTTTTTCTTGAGCTTTATCTTTTTGGTCAGCCATATCTTATTTACATTTTTCGCTACGGGATCGCTCTTAACTCTACCATTTTCCTTATTCTGGTGACACCAAAGGCAAATGCTCTTAATTGGGTAGTGTTAAATAAATAGGACTTATGCAAGAACCCTCTAAAACTCTATTCCTTTGTGACGGCAGTCGCTACAACGGGGGAACCCCCGCAACGCGCTGCCTCTTTTTTGCATCCTTTGCGGTAGCCTTCGGGTTCCGGGGTTCGCAAGACGCTCGATGACTCGCTACCGCTGCGCTAACGACTGGAACTGCCAAGACTACGACCCCCCACCGCTTTGCGTCTACGTTTTTTCATAATTTTGTGTAAGTCATGATTTTGCTTTTACTGCTGACACCAAAAACTGCTAAAGTTGCTAAAATTCTCCAACAGAAGATGTCTGTATTAAATGGAAATGCTTGTTTGTAGATAAGTGATACGCCGATGAATTCATACAGGACTAAACCTAATTCACCATTCGCCACTATTACCTAAAACTTGTACATCAGGTGTTTGATTCTGGAGAAGGCCAGTGGACGATTACTGCTGCACTCTACTAACAATTAAGCTCCAGAGATAAAGGTGAATTTGCAGATAAACTGCTGTCTGCAATGCGCTATAGTTTGGTGGACATCTTGAAGAACATGCGGAGATTTATATCATGACGGCTGCCACCACGCCCCAGGTTCCTGTTGAAACCTCAATCCATCAAGTAGAACCCTGCGTGATCGTTATCTTTGGAGCAGCGGGAGATTTAACCAAGCGTCTGCTGCTTCCTGCCCTCTACAACCTTAAACAAAGCAATTTGCTGCCGCCGGAATTTGCGATCATTGGAGTCGCACACACTCCAATGAGCCAGGATGATTTTCGCAGCAAACTCGCTCAAGACATTCATGAGTTCGCAACGGTTCCCGTAGACGATCAGCTCTGGCAACCGCTTAAGCAGGGACTCTACTATCTTGCTGGTGAGTTTCAAGAAGCTGACACCTACCATCAGTTGCAAGACTTACTGACTCAAGTCGATCAAGACTGTGGCACTCAGGGAAACTATTTGTTCTACTTGGCTACTGCATCTAACTTATTTTGCGACATCATTACACAGCTGGGTGCGGCAGGATTAGTACGCGAAGACAACAATCAATGGCGGCGAGTCATCATCGAGAAACCATTTGGGCACGATTTGGACTCGGCTCGTGCCCTCAACAAATCCATTGGTGCTGTCCTTGAGGAAAAACAGATATACCGCATTGATCACTACCTGGGAAAAGAGACTGTACAAAACATTCTGGTGTTTCGGTTTGGTAATGGCTTGTTTGAACCGATTTGGAATCGTGAACATATTGATCACGTGCAGATTAGCGTAGCCGAAACGGTTGGAGTCGAAGGCAGAGGCAACTTCTATGAAGGCACAGGTGCATTACGGGACATGGTGCAAAACCATCTTTTTCAACTGCTGGCAATGACGGCGATGGAACCGCCGATCTCGTTTTCAGCCGATGAGGTGCGTGATGAAAAGTCAAAACTATTGAAGTCCATCATTCCGCTCACTGCTGAAACTGTGCAAACTCATACCGTAAGGGGACAGTATGGTGCAGGAACGGTGAAGGATACTCAAGTGCCTGCTTATCGCTCAGAGCCACGAGTTGCGTCCGACTCTACCACTGAAACTTATGCTGCCTTAAAGCTGAACATCGACAACTGGCGCTGGGCAGGGGTGCCGTTTTATCTCCGAACCGGCAAGCGTCTGGCTCAACGCGTGACTGAAATTGTAATTCAGTTTAAGCAAGTACCCTCACTACTGTTTCGCCAAACCTCGATTGAGCGCCTCACGCCTAATTTCTTAACCATCCGTATTCAACCAGAGGAAGGAATTCACCTCCAATTTGGTGCAAAGGTGCCTGGCCCCGCCATGAAAATGGATGCGGTGGAAATGGAGTTTTGCTACAATGATTACTTTGGCACGATCCCGAGTACCGGCTATGAAACCTTGCTGTACGACTGCATGATCGGTGATGCAACCTTGTTTCAGCGCTCAGACAACGTAGAACTAGGCTGGAGCGTCGTTAGCCCCATTCTAGAGGCTTGGGCAAGCACTTCACCTGAAAACTTTCCCAACTACACAGCAGGCTCATGGGGACCATTGGCAGCAAATGATTTGTTGGTGCGTGATGGTCGGCAGTGGCTCCCGAATTGACCCATGATTCTTGCCGGAGATATTGGTGGCATCCATACTTGCTTGGCTTTCTTTGAAGTGGAAGGGATGTCCCATTAGGTTCCCTCTCATTTATCTGTAACAGCAAGAAGGCTCAGACTGTACCTGTACGACTAGTCAGTGTTGAGATGAATTGCGAGTGAGTTGAGGAGTGTAGTCTGACCAGATTTGACGCAGTTGGTTTAACTACTATCCAGTCAGGAATGGATAACGTCCGCAATATCACAGGTGATCCAGTGGCGGGGTTGGATGCAGATGAGTTGTACGACACGCAAGAGTTGGTACAGCAAATTCGAGATATGCTCACCAACAAAGGGGAAGGGAACCCAGAGTTTAGCAACCTACTACGGAAGTTTAACATTGCGATCGCAGGTGGAAGAGACAATTCAGTTCACGCTGAAATCAACGATTTAGCTTTTGTTCCAGCATTTAAAGAAGCAGGTGAGTAGGGGAGCAGAGAAGCAAAATTTCCCCTCTACCTATTCTCATCAAAAAATTTTCCGGTTTAACGTTTTAGTCGATGGCTTTTTCTCAGCTAAATATTGTGAAGCGGCAAAAGACGAAATCGACTGGGAAAAACGCGACCACATTGGTATATACAAACAAAAACAACTGGGATTAAATTACGTAGGCTTGCACATTCCCGTCAGGCGACTGTATGCTGAAGATATGTTTGAAATCGCACGTCTAGCGGAAGTTTACGGCAGTGGTGAAATCCGCTTCACAGTTGAACAAAACATCATCATCCCAATATTTCTGATTCACGTTTAGCAACATTTTTAACAGAGCCTTTGCTGGAAAGGTTTTCCCTTGAGCCAGGTTTGCTGAGGTGATCGCTAGTATCTTGTACAGGCGCACAATTTTGCAACTTTGCCCTCATCGAAACCAAAAACCGCGCTCTGGCAATGATTAAAGCCTTAGAAGAAGACTTAACCTTCACTAAACCAGTGCGAATACACTGGACAGGTTGCCCCAATTCCTGTGGACAGCCCCAAATTGCAGACATCGGCTTGATGGGAATTACAGCAATTTGATATCAAAACTACCACAAAAGTCATAAACTTAAAAGATGTAAAAAAGAAGATTATTAAGAAATGGCAGCATATTCAATCGAC
>NZ_JBALCN010000009.1:0-201064 GCF_036919615.1 Nostoc sp.
CCACCAACTCGAACTAGGGAAACCCCACCAACTCGAACTAGGGAAACCCCACCAACTCGAACTAGGGAAACCCCACCAACTCGAACTAGGGAAACTCCACCAACTCGAACTAGGGAAACTCCACCAACTCGAACTAGGGAAACTCCACCAACTCGAACTAGGGAAACTCCACCAACTCCTATTGAGGGAGCATCAGTAGCAATAGTAGCTCCTTTGCTTAGAGATGAAGTAAGTAACTTGATACAATCAGGAAAATTACGACAAGATGCTTTACCCGACGTTATCGCTTTATACAGAGGAAGCAACACAAAACAATTAGACTCAAGTTTTCTTATCCACAATTCTGGACTTGAACCAGCACAGCTCTTGGCTAGCTTAGTAATTGATCAAAATGGCAACTTTGAACAGGCTCTAGTTATAGAAATAGAACCAGCAACACTACAAAGTGAAAAAAGCACATATGAGCGAGTTCTCAATGATGTTTTCAAAACAGAAAACTTTCTTGCCGCTCATAACAACGATGGCACAAAACCAGATTTGAGCAATTTGTTTGTACGAATCAAAATCCAATCTGCCAATTCAAAATAAATGCTTGAATCTTTGCAAAACTGGATTTTGAGCAAGAATGAATGATGCTTTTAAATGCGAAGCGTAGTCGTAGCCCGCCAACTCTTCTCTACGAAAGGCTGCGCCAAGGAGACGCACTCGCATTCGGCATCGTTAGCCCAAAAATTCTGTTGACTAGCTCGATTTTCCGCTAATTTTAAATACTATTACTTATTGACAAAAACTCAATAGTCTTTATCTGTTACTGATGGTCATATCAAGTTCGGTAAATTACTTACGATATGTCATTGCGAATGCAACGTTCGCGCAGCGTCTCGTAGAGAAGTGAAATAAAGCAATCACAAAGGTTTGGGATTGCCACGCTCTGCTCGCAATCACATAAGTATTAAGTCGGACATGATATCAGATACCCCTAAAGTAATGGTATAAGCTTTACTTGCAACTCTGAACCTTAACCTGAGCCTTCCATCCACTGACTCTACTGTGACAGTACCTTTAAAAGCTTTTGCTGAAGAGGTTGTTGTATTTAACGGTTTTCTGATATATTGAGATGAGTCCATATATGAGCTAAAGGTTGTGAGAACCTAAATATACAGTATTTGTGTATGGTTTGTGTATAGCACTAAGTTCCCTAACTGAATATTCCTTGGTCTCGCGGGCGTAGTTTAGTGGTAAAACTATAGCCTTCCAAGCTATTAATGCGGGTTCGATTCCCGCCGCCCGCTTAGAAAAAAACTCTGAAATGCACTAATGCAGCATGGCGTAAATCCAGCTGATATTTCAATTAGACAAGGAGCAAAATCCCATTGTTAAAGTTATGCAAACTTCAACCACAGTGTCCTAATTCGGGTGCAACTGCGGCATAAGCGTAAATATATTGTCTGACTTGTTGTTTAGGTACAATTGGTCGTACACCTTGTGGACACCAACTTTTCGCGTACCTCCCCAATTTACCTTGTAACCCGCCTCATATAATTCCCCCACAACTGAGCTGCTTGAGCGCTGCTGCCAGATGTGGGAGAATTATTGTCGTTTCCCAGCCAAACACCAGTTACAAGCCGCCGACTGGGGATAAAACCTATGAACCATAAGTCAACGTTTTTATCAGTCGTGCCAGTTTTACCAGCTTCCCCCAGTCCAATGGCAGCACTACGACCAGTACCTCTTGCGATTACGCCGCGCATCAAACTAGTCATCTCATCGGCGACACCATTTGTCAGCACTGGTTTGTTGGCATTCGGATCTTGGTCAAAGGAGTAGATTACACGGCAGGTTTTGATATCATTGCGATCGCGGCAATCACCACTATCTAAAATTCGGCTAATCGCATGGGGAGGATTCCACACACCACGATTGCCAATAGCGCCAAAAGCACCAGTCATTTCCAAAACATTGACCACACTTTGACCTAGTACCAAGCCAGGAACTGGATCAAGGGTTGACTTTATTCCCAAATTTTGCGCCATCGCCACCACTTTATTCAGCCCGATTTCTCTGGCAACTCGTAGGGCGATCGGATTTTCTGAAAGAGCCAGCCCGGTGGCAATATCTAAACTAGTGTCAGCACCAGCACGACAGGGTTTGTAAGTAAAGCCTTGCCAAGTTAAAGGGGCGCAAGAATAACTTTTTGATTCTGGAATCCCCTGTTGAATAGCGGCAGTATAAGTAAAGATTTTAAAGGTGGAACCTGGTTGTCTTTTGGCTTGAACAGCACGATTGAACTGACTTTTTTTGTAATCAGTCCCGCCCACCATTGCGAGGATGCTACCAGTACTAGAGTCAAGAGTGACCACCGCCCCTTGAGAAAAATTAAAATTTGCACCACCATTGTTAACTGAATTCCGCAACGCTGCTTCTGCTTTGCTTTGGATCGCTTGATCAAGCTGGGTTTCAATGATATAGTTGCCTTCCTTTGCGGCTCCCTCCCCCAAGATTGATTCAAGTTCAGAGAAGACGTAACTATAAAAATAAGGAGCGATCGTCTTAGCTTGCTGTTCACAGACTTTAGGACTAACTTGGACAGTGGAGCGTCTAGCTCGGTTCGCATCCTCAAGTTTAATTTTGCCCATCTCCAGCAACCGCTTAATCACGCGATTCCGGTATTCAGCAGCTTCTAGCTTATTCTGACTATCCCCACAAAAATCGAAGCCGTTGGGAGCAGGTAAAATTCCTACCAATGTTGCTGCTTCTGCCAAAGTTAATTGTTTAGCCGATTTATCAAAGTAATACCGGGCTGCATCCTCAAAGCCAGAGGTATCCCCTCCCAAAAAAACCCGATTTAAGTACATCAGCAAAATATCATCTTTGCTGTAAAAGGTTTCGAGCTTTAGGGCGACAACTGCCTCCCGCAATTTACGTCCAAGGGTATCCTGTCTACCTACATACTCGCGGAACAAACTGCGGGCAACTTGCTGGGTAACAGTGCTGGCTCCTTGTTGCACATCTCCGCTGCGGCTATTGATCAACACGGCTCGTAAAATCCCCAGAGGGTCAACCCCAAAGTGCCAGTAATAACGACTATCCTCTGAAGCCACTACCGCAGCAGGCAAATAAGGCCCAAATTCCTCCAAACGCTTCATGTCTACATGAGAGGTAGTCCGAGGCTCTCTCAGGGGGGTGGCTCCATCACGGGCATAAACAACTACTGGGGCGCGTGTAGCTGTAGGTAGAGGTTTAACTGAAAATTTCAGCCATTCGACGCCAATTACTAACGCTAACAGGGCACTGACACCACCGACACCATAAGCTGTCCAACTTGCAGCTTTGACATACCAGGCTGGTGGATCGACATATTGCAACCGTACAGAAGCGGCGAGTTCTGAGGGCCCCAGAGTAAGAATATCGCCGTGACGCAGTTCTAGGGAACTAACACGACGCTTGCCACGATAAATACCATTCGTAGAGTTTTCGTCTTTGATCACGAAAACTGGTGTGCGCTGAGTAGAATTCCGTGATAGCGACAGGTGAATTTGGCTGACAACAGGGTTACGGATGACGATATCACTGGATTTGGAGCTACGACCTAAAATATAGCGATCGCCCAACAGTGGATATACCTCTGCCTTATCCGCCCCTGCGTCCTGCACCCAAAGTTCCGGTACCTTGGCATTAGGCTTGAGCGCCAGTTTGGAAAAATCGACCCTAGCTTGAATCGTATGTACCGCTTGAGTCAGTTGACCTAGTAACGTTTGTGGCTTGTGAGGGGGTTGAGGAGAACTCATCGGCTATTCACATCACAGTTTTTAGTGAAGAATCGGGCGAATTACAATCAATTTAGATGTTAGTCTTTCATCATTTTACTCATAAGCCAAAGCATAAATTGGATATACGTAACTTTTTGATTTAATTTATACTTTAAATTAGCTGATGACTAGAATTAATTTGTTATTTTCGTAACTTATTTTCAGAGACACAAATTTTTATCCATTCTCAAAGGCCTATTGTATCTACTTTTACTAGTTGAATAACTACAACCATAATTTTTGCTTTTGTAATTTTAAACACTAATTATCAAGAAACAACAGATTTAATTTTTACTAATTTTACATATCCACATATTCTGAAACAAACCTAAATATCTTCATTTAGGAAGATTTTCTAAATCTAATTGTTTGTTTTAATAGGCGGAGTGTTCCGTTGAGGTTAATTTTAGAATGATGGGAAAATCTCTGACCATGATTGGTACAGCTCTATCTTTGGCGCTCACCGCTAACATTGCTGTAGCCGAATCCAGTAAATCCCCCATAGCCCAAGCCAGCAGCGACTCCACTAGTTCACCAACGGAAATCAAGATGTCGCCAGAAGGGATGAAAATTCTGTGCGAGTATTTTCCGCTCAACTCCCGCTGTCCCGGCGGCACAGCAGTCGTCCCTAGCGCTCCTGGTAGCACTACAGTACCACCAGAAACCACGCCCAATAGCACCACCACTCCAGATAGCACAACTGCACCAGGAACCAAAAAACCATTTGGATCTGGCCCTGCTGAAACCCCTCCCGAAACCACTCCCGGATCAGGAACCGTTACCCCAGCTCAACCTGGCGCTCCTGGCAGCCCTACTGAACCAGGAACCATTACCCCAGCTCAACCTGGCGCTCCTAGCAACTTAACTCCAGGAAGCGTTACCCCAGATCAACCTGGCGCTCCTAGCAGCCCTACCGAACCAGGAAGCGTTACCCCAGCTCAACCTAGTGTTCCTGGTAGCAGTACCGTACCAGGAAACTCAACTACACCTGAGTCTGGTACTACTGACAGCAATCCCGAACCAGGAAGGTCAACTTCACCTGAGTCTGGTACTCCTGGCAGCACTACCGAACCAGGTAGCTCTCCCAGTACTCCAAGTTCGCCAAAAACTCCTACCACAGGTAATTAAATTAAAAGCTGGGGCATAAACTAAATACTAGTTTGCTGTCTCTGATCGCCGATGTATCTTGACTTCTTGCACCAGTTATGCAAATTGGTGTAAGATGGCAAATCAAAATTGCTCGAACCTATAGATTAAGTCTTCGCATATAAGACTGAGCAAGGGTTTTAGTAATTAATAGCCTGGGATTAATCATCCCAGGCTTAATAGTTTAACTGATTCGTAATTCATAATTTTTGGGTTTAATTCCCCAACTCTTCTCTACGAGAGGCTGCGCCAAGGAGACGCTGTTCGCGTTCGTGTATATGTGGCTTTGTTTCAGTCGGCGTCTAAGTCCCCGTCTGAAACAGTTTTTAATTACGAATTAGGTTAGCGAGTCCGCGTACTCCTGCAAACAAGTAAGCTAGCAAGAGCGTCTGTCTGCGACACGCTGCGCGAACGTAGAGAGCGTCATTACGAATTATTTTAATGCGATCTGTCAGTTGAAGTCGGTGTTTTTTGCAAGGAAGCAATTAACAGGCAAACAATACCGATACTAATAAATGAATCTGCCACATTAAATACAGCAAAGTTAATCAGGCGAAAATCAAGAAAATCAACGACGTAGCCTAAAACAAAGCGATCAATACCGTTACCCATAGCTCCACCTAAAATCAAGCCATAGCCCAACTGATCCCACAAATTTAACGTTGCACCAAACAAGGCCAATGCTATCAATACTAAACTCACTCCTAAAGATAGCCAGCGCAACCACTCTACTTTCCCACTTAACAGACTAAAAGCGGCACCAGTGTTAGTGACATAGGTGAAGTGAAATATCCCAGGTAAGAGTGATAGTGTTTGCCCTAAGCTGAAGGTTTGCACCACCCAGTATTTTGTTATTTGGTCTAAGAAAAAAGCTATGAAGGCAGCGATCCAGAAAAGGCGATTTTTTAAACGCATGGCGAATTAGTCATTGGTCATTGGTGATTGATCATTGGTGAGCGATCGCGTATTCTCCCCTTTGGGATTCGGGGAGCCACTGCGTTGCAGGGGTTTCCAAAGTTAGTTGTAGCAAGTGGCGTCAGATGTCAAGGGCGATGGGGAGCAAGTTCCTTTAATGGGAGGGCATTGCCCACCCAGCGCACTAGCTTCCCATAACCGACTAGTAAGGGAGTCAGACGCTACACACAGTCGCTAACGCAACTCTTGGAGACGCTCAAGGGACGCTACCCTTGTGTCACCCGTAAGGGTCATTGGTCATGAGCTTTTGACAAATGACAAAGGACGAAGAACTAATAAAACATTAAGTGACGCAATACATATGCTATTACAGTAACGGCACAGACCACAGTTAGTTGCCCTGGTAGTTCAAACCAGGAGTATCTGAGGATTGCTTGCATCAAGGGTAGGTTTTCTGTGCCTTTCCACTGAAAAATATAGCTAATAATCAAATAACTAATACCGCATAGGTGGAGAGTTAACAAGCCACAGATGCAACTAAAGGCGAGAGTTTCTAGTCGAGGTCTAGCTTTAAAAGCAAACAAGCCACAAATCCAAGCTCCAGGAATAAAGCCTAATAGATAGCCAAATTTAGATAGCTTAATATAACCAATACCGCCCCCATCGGCAAATACAGGTAATAAGGTTAACCCCATGACTAAATAGGCAATTTGTGAGAGCGCACCAGCATTTTTGCCTCCTAAACAACCCACCAACAATACTGCGCCAATTTGAAAAGTGACACCTAAAGAAAAAGTTTGAATTCCGTGCTTACTCCAATTCCAAGGTAAGGTGATACCATAAGCTTCTAGGAAATTGCCCCCCATTGTCAGGAGTAAGCCAATCATGGACCATAATAATTGATTGGAAACAGCAAACATTTATCAGTCAACCAGGGAAAGGCAAAAGGGAAAACCAACAGGAACCAGTATAAACATTAATATTGAAATGAAATTTGTGCTGACATCTTAAGAACTAGCATATTTGATTTTGCTTTTTTGGTATATAATTTTTAAGTTCTGCGAATTGCGGCTTAGGTGTCTATTGTCTGATTTTATTGACTGAGGCGTGTTCTGATTGTGGTATTTGCCCTCAAATCTGGTAAAATCGATATCATTGAGCTTAAATACTTGTACTAATTTTTCAGAGCATTGCCTAAATAGGCTGCAAAGTGCTTAAAATATTTCTTTAATCCACTTTTTTAGGCGATCGCCCCGCCTATTCTGCTATATATAAGCAATTTACTGTTTCTCTTCCCTTGCTTTATCTAAGAATAATTTCACTGCCTAGATGAAATTGTTTAGTTATTTGCTTCATGTCTGCTTCGGCTGGTAAGCAGAAACAGTTTTCCATAAGCTCCCAGATTTATAAGGTTTTAATTTTAAGACGCTTAATCATCTTATTTACATACTTTTTTCATAACTTGACCAACGAAACTACACTACCAATAAAGTTTTGTAAATACGTATAACCAACTTAACCATGGTACTATTTGTAGCTTAAAGATAAAGTAAGAGTATAAAATTTATCAAAGCAAAACTAGAAATAAGGGTTTGTCTTCATCAAAAAAAAACAAAGATTTTTTACTTTATTAACCTGTTGTTAATCTTGATCGTTGTCCTTTAAGGGTATCTTAGAAACGCTCACCTGGAAAGTTACTAAAAAATTGATAGCGATGCTCTCACATCTTAGTGCAATAAAAACTCATCGCCTCACAGGTTCAATTTCAGTGTTAGCACTGACAATCAGCCTGGCTGCCTGTGGCGGACAGCAAACCCCAGATACAGCCACCAAGGATACGCCTTCTGGCACTGCTACAGATACTACTGCCTCTAGCCCAGCTAAATTAGACCTTGGCGGAACCGTAAAATTAACCGGGGCTGGTGCGTCTTTTCCGGCACCACTGTACGATACCTGGTTCACAGATTTGAACAAAAAATATCCAAATCTGCAAGTTGACTATGCATCAGTTGGTAGCGGTGCTGGAGTTGAACAATTTATCAAAGGCACTGTAGACTTTGGTGCCAGCGATGTTGCTATGAAGGATGAAGAAATCCAGAAAGTACCAGCAGATAAAGGTGTTATTTTACTGCCTGTGACTGCTGGTAGCATCGTGCTGGGTTACAACTTGCCAGATGTTCCAGAACTCAAGCTACCACGGGCCGTTTACGCCGATATTCTACTAGGCAAAATCAAGTCTTGGGATGATCCCCAAATTGCCAAGGCTAACCCAGGTGCAAAACTTCCTAAACAGCAGATCACAGTTGTTTATCGTTCCGATGGTAGCGGAACCACGGGTGTATTCACAAAACACCTCAGCGCTATTAGCCCGGAGTGGAAGAGTAAAGTTGGCGAAGGCAAAACTGTCAACTGGCCTACGGGAGTCGGTGCTAAGGGTAATGAGGGTGTTACCGCTCAAATCCAACAAACTCAAGGTTCTATTGGTTATGTCGAGTACGGCTATGCCAAACAAAATAGTCTCAAGTTTGCTGCTTTGGAAAACAAAGGCGGTAAGTTTATTGTAGCTAGTGAGGAGTCAGCCTCTAAAACTCTGGCATCAGTGACTCTACCGCCTGATCTTCGTGTCTTCATTTCCGATCCCGAAGGGGCTGATTCCTATCCCATCGTCACTTACACCTGGATTTTGGCTTACAAGAAATATCCGAATGCGGCTAAAGCTAAGGCAGTTGAAGCTGCGATCGAATACGCCTTAACTGAGGGTCAAAAGCAGGCTACTGCACTAGGGTATGTTCCTCTACCCCAAAATGTAATCACCAAGGTAGCTGCTGCTGCTGACCAAATCAGTCCCGAGTATAAAATTTCTGTTGCCAGTGGTACTAGCGCTAACAAATAAGCATCAAACATCCCGAATCAATAATTGATCAACTGGTCGTTTTATAGAGATTAGTAACTGGGATACGGAGTTACTAATGTACTAGTTGAAACAGATGATCAGGCGACAATTTTACTAATCTGGTTGCCTCCCACATTTTTGTCTGATTTAATTGTTAAAGTCGGTATTCATGACTACAAATTCTCAAAATATGTCATCAGCGATGAAAAATCGCTCTGACGCAGAAAAGTCCGTAGATCGGGGTTTTATTTGGCTGACTAAAATTTTCGCCTTTGGGGTTGCCGCTACTTTATTATGGATTGGGTGGCAGGTTACAATTGGCGCTTGGTCTGCCATCCAAAAGTTTGGTGTCAGCTTTTTAGCCAACACCACTTGGAACCCAGTTAATGATAGCTACGGGGTGCTACCTCAAATTTATGGAACTCTCTTGAGTTCTTTTATTGGTTTGCTGATCGCAGTACCAATTGGGATTGGTACTGCTATTGTCCTGAGCGAGGATTTTTTGCCCGCTAAGGTCAAGCTGGTACTGGTTTTCGCAGTAGAACTGCTGGCAGCTATTCCCAGCGTTGTCTACGGCGTGTGGGGTATTTTTGTTTTGGTTCCAATATTAACCAACTTGGGAAAATGGCTCAATAGTTATTTTGGCTGGCTGCCATTTTTTAGCACTTCTCCTACAGGGCCAGGAATGTTGCCGGCGGGAGTCATATTAGCAATAATGACTTTGCCGATCATCACAGCTCTATCCCGCGATGCCTTGATTTCTATACCCCCCAGTTTGCGCCAAGCTGCTCTAGGACTAGGAGCAACGCGCTGGGAAACGATTTTGCAAGTTCTCATCCCAGCTGCCTTTTCAGGTATAGTTAGTGCTGTGATGTTGGCACTTGGGCGGGCAATGGGAGAAACAATGGCTGTAACAATGTTAATTGGCAACTCCAACAACATCAGTATCTCTCTTTTAGCACCAGCCAATACGATTTCTTCTCTACTGGCAAATCAATTCTCAGAAGCTAGTGGTTTGCAAGTTGCGGCTTTAATGTACGCGGCTTTAGTTCTATTTTTCTTGACGCTGGTAGTCAATATTCTGGCAGAGTTGATCGTTCTGAGAGTCAAGCGACTGTAGCTTAGTTTTGGATTAAATTATGACTTCTAGTTTTCCAGAGCGCAGTTTAACTCGCTCCCCCACGTCTCAGAGGACACTGTTTAATACAGTGATGACCGTAGTTGCATTTACCTGCGGAGTATTGGCACTTTTACCTTTGCTAGCAGTGCTCTCTTACGTGATTATTAAAGGCTTTAGCAGTCTGAATCTGGCCGTGTTTGTGGAACTGCCACCCAAAGCTCTACAAAAGGGAGGAGGTTTTGGTAATGCAATCTTAGGCACGCTGTTGATGGTAGGAATTGCTGCCTTGATTAGCATCCCATTTGGAGTTTTGGGGGCGATTTACATCACAGAATTTAGTTCGGCGAAAGTCGCCAGATGGGTACGTTTTGCGGCTAACGTCCTTAGTGGAGTCCCCTCAATTATTGCTGGGGTATTTGCCTATGGCATTGTAGTTTTGACACTGGTAAAGTTGAACTTAGGATCATATTCAGCTCTCGGTGGAGGGTTTGCACTGGCAATTTTGATGTTGCCAATTATTTTGCGAACTACTGATGAAGCCTTGCAGTTAGTATCGCAAGATTTGCGACAAGCATCTGTAGGGCTAGGAGCGACTAACTTTCAAACAGTGAGTCAAGTAGTCTTACCAGCAGCTTTACCAGCAATTGTAACTGGAGCAACGCTAGCGATCGCCAGAGCCTCTGGAGAAACCGCACCTTTACTATTTACTGCCCTGTTTTCTAACTTTTGGCCCGATAGCTTATTTCAACCAACAGCTTCCCTTGCTGTTTTGGTTTATAAATACGCTATTTCTCCGTTTAAAAATTGGCAATCACTAGCTTGGGCAGCATCTTTGATCTTGGTATTGATGGTTCTGCTCACAAGTATCATCGCTCGCTGGGCAACTCGCAAAAAAGCCTAGTACCGCAAGGCGGAAGTCAAAAGTCAAAAGTCAAAAGAATTTTATTCCGGGCTTTTGCGCCATTTTGAATGGTTGGTTTATTAACGTCGTGCTGTACTAGTCAAATACATAACGGATTTGTATCGCTACTAACACTAAACTTAATTTATGGCTACTAATATTAGCACAGTCAATGATACTCAAACCGTTTTACGCACCGAAAACCTCAACGTTTACTACGGCAAATTTTTAGCCTTGCAGAATATTTGGCTAGATATACCGAAAAATCAGGTGACAGCCTTTATCGGCCCTTCTGGTTGTGGTAAAAGTACGTTGTTGCGATGCTATAACCGCCTTAATGACCTAATTGAGTCATTTAAAGCAGAAGGTAAAATACTTTTTTACGATAAAAACTTGTATGCATCCGACATTGATCCTGTAGAAGTGCGTCGTCGGATTGGGATGGTGTTTCAAAGACCAAACCCATTTCCAAAATCAATTTATGACAATATTGCTTTTGGAGCCAAAATCAACGGTTATAAAGGTAATATGGATGAATTGGTGGAACGGAGTTTGCGGCAAGCAGCTTTGTGGGATGAAGTCAAAGATAAACTGCGACAAAGTGGCTCGTCTTTATCTGGTGGACAACAACAACGGTTATGTATTGCTAGAGCGATCGCAGTCCAACCTGAAATTATCCTGATGGATGAACCTTGCTCCGCCCTCGACCCTATTTCCACCTTGCGGGTTGAAGAACTAATTCACCAACTTAAAGAGCAATATACCATCGTTATCGTCACCCATAATATGCAGCAAGCAGCGCGGGTTTCTGATAAAACAGCCTTTTTTAATGTTCGCACTACAGAGACAGGTGGTCGTAACGGCTACATGGTAGAGTACGACGCAACAGAACTAATTTTCAACAATCCTCAGCAACAAGACACCCGAGATTACGTTAGCGGCAGATTTGGATAAATATTACACATTGTTGATGTTAGAGCAATGAGGGATATTCGGAAATTAAAGCTGTGCGATATTCCTCTAATTTTTTTATATGTTCGCCAAGGTTGGCGTAGGCGTAGCCCGCCGCAGGCATCGCTTGATCAATTATGGCTATTTCTTGGTCAAGAAAAGCAATAATTAAGCTGTTTATCGCCCTTTCATTTATACTTGCTTGCTCATTAAAATCCTAACAGGGCTGCTTGCTGCTTAATAGTAACCCAGCAGGTACTCTTTCCAATTGGAATTTTCCCGCAGGTTTGATTAGTGTATGCTCCACGTCTTGGGTCTATCTTTGTAGTATGTAAAGAAGCACTTTTGACCTGAGATTATGCCTGACTCTGAAAAACCCCTCACCTACCCATCCAGCCACAAGAGCAATCAAGTCGATAACTACCACGGTACTTTAGTCGCCGATCCTTATCGTTGGTTAGAAGATCCTGACTCTGAAGAAACAAGGACTTGGATTGAGGCACAAAATCAAGTTACTTATGGCTACTTGAGTGAAATTCCTACCAGGGAAAAAATTAAACAGCGCCTCACTAAACTTTGGGATTATGAAAAATATGGTATCCCTTTTAAAGAAGGTGAATCTCTGCAAGACGGTTCCACCGAACGCTACTTTTATTTCAAAAATGACGGACTGCAAAACCAAAGTGTCCTCTACACTCTGAAAACCCTCGAAGACCAACCCAAAGTTTTACTTGATCCAAATAAACTTTCAGAAGATGGCACTGTTGCTCTTTCAGGATTGTCTATTAGCGAGGATGGTAAACTTTTAGCATACGGTCTATCCGCCTCTGGTTCTGATTGGCAAGAATGGAAAGTACGCGATGTCGAAACTGGTGAAGACCTGCAAGACCATCTGAAGTGGATTAAATTTTCTGGTGCATCCTGGACACATGATCATCAAGGTTTTTTTTACAGTCGTTACGATGAGCCGAATGAAAAAACTCAATTAGAAGATGTTAACTATTATCAAAAGCTCTACTATCATCACCTAGGTAAACCTCAATCAGAAGATGTATTAATTTATCATCGTCCTGACCAAAAGGAATGGGGTTTTAGTGGCGGTGTTACTGAAGATGGACGCTATCTAATAATTTCAATTTGGCTGGGCACTGACTCCAAGAATTTATTTTTCTACAAAGATTTGACTAACCCTAATGCGGAAGTTGTAGAACTAATTAACCAGTTTGAGGCAGATTATAGCTTTATCAACAATGATGATAGCGTGTTTTATTTCCGCACAGATTTAAATGCATCACGCGGAAGAGTTATTGCGATTGACACCACAAACCCTGCTAAAGAAAATTGGCGAGAAATCATTCCTCAATCAGCAGAAACGTTGGAAAGTGTAGGCATACTCAATAATCAATTTGTTGCTGATTACCTCAAAGATGCTCACAGCCAAATTAAAATTTTTGACCTCAAAGGTGCGTTTGTCCGCGAGGTAGAACTACCTGGACTAGGTTCAGCCGGAGGCTTTGATGGCAAGCGTAATGATACCGAAACTTTTTATATTTACACCAGTTTCACCACACCAGGAACTATCTATCGCTACGATATGACAACTGGTAAAAGTATCGTTTTTCGCCAGCCAGAGGTAGATTTTAATTCGGATGATTACGAGACAAAACAAGTCTTTTATCATAGCAAAGATGGTACTAGAGTCCCAATGTTTATTACGCATAAAAAGGGGATTAAATTAGATGGAAATAATCCCACTTATCTTTATGCTTATGGCGGTTTTAATGCCTCAATGACACCTGGTTTTTCTGTGAGTCTTTTAATATGGATGGAGATGGGTGGTGTCTATGCTATGCCCAATATCCGCGGCGGTGGAGAATACGGCGAAGAATGGCATCAAGCAGGAATGAAGGATAAAAAGCAGAATGTCTTTGATGACTTTATTGGCGCAGCTGAGTGGTTGATTGCTAATAAGTATACTAAGACTGATAAGCTGGCGATCGCAGGTGGTAGTAACGGCGGCTTATTAGTGGGTGCTTGCATGGCACAACGTCCCGATTTGTTTGGTGCAGCCTTACCAGCAGTCGGCGTGATGGATATGTTGCGGTTCCACAAATTTACCATCGGTTGGGCTTGGACTTCCGAATATGGTTCGGCAGATAATCCAGAAGAGTTTCCAGCGCTGTATGCTTATTCGCCATTGCAGAATCTCAAACCAGATACAGCTTACCCAGCAACCTTAATTACCACAGCCGATCATGATGATCGCGTTGTCCCGGCTCATAGTTTCAAATTTGCCGCAGCTTTACAAGAGGTTCACGCAGGTGATGCGCCAACACTAATTAGAATTGAAACTAAAGCAGGACATGGTGCGGGTAAACCCACGGCTAAAATTATCGAAGAAGCCGCAGATAAGTGGGCTTTTTTGGTGCGTACTTTGGATGTTGAAGTTTAGACTAGACTAATATGATTGTCTCACGCAAGTGTCCTCGCCTTTGCGTGAGATTTTGTCTGTAATCATTTGCTTGATCGCAACGTACACAATGCACAAGACAATTATAAAAAAACAGTCTCAAAACGTTTATAGAAAATACTGTTTCCGGGCGGGAGAAATGGTCAGAGCGAGGTGTAGGACTACTCCTAACCGAAACAGTACAAGAATCCGATATAGTAATTTTCTCAGAAGTCAGTCGGATAACACGCTCCATCCTACAAGTGCTGGAAATGCTGGAGTGCTGCGTGCTTCGGGGGATTAACGCATGAACTGGAGACAGAAACGGAAGTGAACGCTTGGGTGATGAAGTTTTTGCTCCATTACAATAGCCGACCTCATTGCAGCGAACCCTATTCCCTTGAAGATTGGGTTGGCAATCTACCAACCAGGGAATCCGACAAATAGTACCCACGCGGGTACTGCTAGAGCTTGAATTCCTCGTTAAGGTTGAAGCACGCAAGGAACAGCACCTCAATCTTTCTACTAAGAATGGGTACTGAACTTCGTCTCATCGAAATTAGGAGGAAATTCATGCCGAACGAATCAGGAGCCGCAATTCTCACAGTTTTTAGCAAACTAATTGATCAAATCAAATCTACTCGTCCAGTTCGCACTGACGGCAAATCACTCACCACTGGGTTCGTCTATTCCCAAATGGTTCTCGGCAGAATGGTAGATCCTGGGGACTATACGAATCCCTGGTCACCAATGGGGGGTTCCACGCTGCAAGATACCGTGAAATCGATGCCAACATCGCCTGCCTCAGCTGGTAATTCTGCACCCACTCCCGATCCGAAGTTCAAAAAAGCGATCCAGGCAGCGTTTAAAACTGCGGAACTAGTCGATAACATGATCATGGTGACGAAAGACAGTTCTTTTTTGGAGTACCCGACTCAGCGTCGGATTAGCTTGAATTACGAAGGCATCATCAGCAGTATGCAACCGACACCGATACCGCCGATCTCGCCTGAAATTCAAAAGCAAATCGATGATTCCAAAAAAGTGCTGTACGAGTTTGATGACGAAGACAACATCGTCGGTAAAAGCAAACTCTACAAAACCTACGTCAAAAACTCCCAAGCCTTTGCCAAAGTGAAAAAAGATTACGCAGATGCCCAAGCTGCTGCATTAGCCGATCCAATCAAAGCAGACTCTTGGCCCCAAACTTCGGTCTTTTACCAACAGCAAGTCGATGAAGCCTGGGACACCTTCAAAACCGAAGGTGCAGAAAAAATTGAGCGGGCATTAGACATTATCGAGTCGGTAGGCGTGAGTATGCAGGATCATCTGATCGCTAAGTCCAGAAAACTATATGATGCCTGGAATTTGGGATTAGCGGGTGTGCCGATCGCAATGCCCTACTCCTACATCGAACCAACCCGTTGGTACGACCTCGAGGATGATGATGAAGGTTGGCAAAGGCTCACCACTACGTCTAATGAATACAACAGTCATACGGCGAGTCAAGACGAAACCAACTTTAAGAATCACTGGGAAAGTCACTCGTCATCAAGTGGTGGTGGGGGTGCTATCGGGTTTGCGTTTGTGTTTGTTGCGGCTGATGGTGGAACAAGTTTTGCATCAAGTTCAGCATCCTCTTCCGGGTCTTCATCTTCGGGCTATCAGTTCCATAATGATGCTAAAAATCTGACGATCGAATTGGAATATGGCATGTGTACAATTCACCGACCCTGGCTCTTGGGCGACCTGTTCTATATGAAGAACTGGTACTCAGTGAACAATCTGAAGAATTCGATTAGTGATGGCTCGATCGACAACCAGGCAAATAGCGACAAGACTCAGCTACCCATGATTCCGACCCAGTTTTTGGTGATTCGGAATGTTAAAATCCGGACAACGGAATGGGGGCAAGATAGTCAAACGTTCAAGGCAATGCATAGCGATTATCGTAGCGAAGACCAAAGCGAGAGCGATTATATCAGTGCGGGTGGTGGCTTCTCGCTCGGCTTTATCACCGTTGGTGGACATGGTTCGCACTCTAGCAACGATTCTAGCGGCGATTCTAGCGGTTCTACAAGTCACAGTGGGTCTTCCGATTACGGTTGGCGCTTTATGGACGATACCTTGGAAGTTCGAGGCGCACAGATCATTGCTTGGTTAAGCGAAATTGTCCCAGCTTGTGCGCCGTTGGATGATCCGGGTCTGTAAAAAGACAACAAATAATGCCCTAGTGGGATGGGCAGCTCTCGCAGTTCGATTGCCCATCCCTTTCTTCTTTTGTTCTTTTAGGAGAGCTTCCCATGCCGATCGAGAACTTGATGCAGAATGTGTTCGACTACTTTCTATCGCTCTATCATCAAAATAGTGGCACTCCAACTGGGGACTCAATCTTGGCGTTTCAGCCGATTGGAACCCATATTACGCCCAATATGTTTAAGCTGAATCCTACCGCCACAACATTCTCTGCAAACCTCGCCGTAGAGCAGTTTTCCAGCTTAACTAATGTTGTTCCCGCAATTAGTGCAGATACCTTTCAACGCACGTTTAAAACCGTTGAGCAATCTTATGACTTTTTACTCGAAGGATCATTCCCATCTCCCAGTGGTGACAATGAAGATTTAACAGTCTTTAGTAACTTCAAAGCACAAGCGAAAAAGAGCTTTGACGAAATGAAGACTGGATCAATCCTCGAGCCGCTGACTCAGTTTCATCCAGCTTACGCCACGCCGACCGATTGGTATGACATCAGTTCTGATGCAAATTGGACAACTTACAATACTGAAAGCAGTACTTCAGAGTCACAAACTCATGTCTTTCAGGCAGATTGGCGGTGGCAAGTTTTACCTGCCGATTTAGCGCCGATTTTACTTCATCGTGAAGTGATTGATCGCATTTCCACAGTCAATGTTGCTGATCTCAAAGATGTGGTGGTAAATCCTGACACCTCACAGATTGATATGTCTAAAGTGATCTTGAAGCCAGAGCTAGAAAGGCGGTTGGGGGATGTGTTGAAAGTTGATCTCTCATCGGGCATAGGACAGGTGCTGAAGGCAGAATTGCCTCTTTCGCGGTTGTCGATCGCTCCGATGGCAGAGGCAACATCCCTAATGGGCAATGTTGGGCAAAGGATTGATATCTCGTCTAGAATCCCGATCGTGATTCGAGTTGATGATCCCATCAAATGGCGCCCGAAACTGGATCAAGTTGAGCTTGTGCCGATCAGCAGCCCAATAATTCAGGCGGCAAGACTCCAAGAATTGCTGAAGCAATCAACTCAACAAACGGTGTCTTCCACCAATCTCAAGATGTCGTTTAAGTATTGCTTGGTGCAAATTGATCGTCCTTGGATTTCACAGGCATACCTCCAAACAAAGCACTGGTATTTGCCAAGTCACCAGAGCGGTGCATTCTCAACCGGAACGTTTAGCAACACTGGAGTAGTCTTTCCAGTGATTCCGATCGCATTAATTTTGATCAAGGATTTGCAGATTACAGACTGGGAAGAGAGCGAAACGGATGTGGTTGAGAGATCGGCGGGATTTGGTCCTTTCTCGTTTATTGGGCGGACGGTCGATCAAAATACAAAAATCCTAACGAGTGAAGGAGCACAAGTCATTGGATGGGTTTCTCAGGTGATGCCACTCTTACCGCCCGACGCTGATCCGACTCCATAGACATCATTCAAACAAAATTGGAGCAATTTAATCATGGCAGAACTAACGTTTGGTGGGCTTTTTACGCCCGAAGGTGGTAACTTAGGCGCGATCGTCATCAATCCAGCGATCCCCCATGCTCAAGATGGATTCGACATTGAATGGGCAGATGCCAATCTCGATCAACAAAATGCGGCTGGAGCTTATAAAGACACAGTTTGGATTACCGACGATCATAATACAGATGAGGATGGTAATTCCGTTGTGGTTTGGGTTCAAGAAATTGATCTACCCGGACTGGCACCAGGACAGTCCGAAAGTCGAGTGGTTTCTGTGCCTGCTTCTGCAATTGCGCCTGCTAAGTATACCTTTCACGTTTATATCGATTCTCATAATGATGTTCCTGAGTTAGATGTTACCGATTCTAATAACTACAGCTTTAACGCTGGCATTGATGTGAACAACTAGATTAAGGAGATTGATCGCGTTGAAAACGGTAAAATAATAGAGCATTGCGGGCAAGGCGATGCAGTTAAATTAATGCAACAGTCGGGTATTGTCTTTTTACCAGGCCCGCCCTGTTTCCACATATTCTTAAAAGTCTTTTATCCAAGCTGTTGAAGAAGCCAACAGGAATCAATAACTTAGGGGTATGATGTTCATTTTTTGCCCCAATGTCGGAAAATAGTAATTTCCCGCCAAAGACCGCGATCGCTCTTGCGGGTTAATCTGGGGCTAAATACTTTACAGTAGGCGTTTTTACCCTAGTGTAGCCTGTAAGGTTGTATATTTTCATTGTGCAAATTTTCATTTCTACAGGACGGACAATGAAAATGCCCCGCAATCTCCAAAATTTTTACCTCTGTACCAGCTCCAAAGCAGATTGGATTCTGTAAAAAGATATTCGAGCAAGTGGGTGAGAGCTTCAGTTGCGTAGCCTTTACCTTGGTGCGATCGCGCCAGCGTCAAGTCAATCTCCGCCTATCGTCCATAATCAGCTAAGATGCAAAAGGCGCAATTACCTAACACACCTGGTATTGACTGCTTCATAAATTCTATAAATGCGATCGCTTCGACTTTTGGGTAAGGCGCATCCCAACTTTAAAACTTTGCCACTTCTGAATCACAGCGATCAGCTATAAACGCGCCTATGTCACTATCCTGAAATGCACGCAGCAGCAATTGTGGGGACATAATTAAGATCACCGTCAGAACATGAATGATGCAGAGATCATTACAACATCTGTGTGTACAGCAATGTTCTTCGATGGGAATTACTAGTATTGCTTGCGGGTATATGAAAGACCATAAATTAATATCCAATATGTTAGAAAATTCCCGATTTAATCGGCATATTTAAACTGTGTTTAGCAGTATCACCCATGTTTTTCCTAAATCCATTCACGCAGTAACTTATTAAGAGTTTTTACGAAAAATTGAAGTATTTATTTTTGCATTTACTCTGGGGAAAAGCATTTCAGTAAAAGTAAATTTCAAGACTCTAAAGTGATTTAATACTTGTACTTGTAATTGAGTCTAAGTCACAGTTGCGCGTAGCGCAACCGTCAAGTTATCATGTGCATTCGGATGAATTGACAGATGCGACATATCTAAAATTTGATAACCCGCAACTTGGGTTAATAGAAAAGTACTATGCGAACTACTAAATAGCGATTGGTGGAGCAACATGGCTGAAATACCCAAATCCTATGTAGGGCATATGTATTATATAAGTCTTAAAACCTTAAACCAAAAAAGTGAACAAGAAGTGAGCAAGTTTTGGTCTCTTAAGTGACTAGTACTGCAAGCCAGAAGTCAAAAGTCACTCATTCAAAAGAACTATATTCCTTGCTCTGGCGCCACTTTGAATGGTTGGTTTATTTACGCGCCGGCTGTACTAGTAGGAGCCAATAGGCTGTGAGGTACTTCGGTAATAACCGCAGTCTTTTTTGAAATCTGAGTCAACTTGTTATCAACTTGCTATTTCCACGTACATAATATACATACAATAGAAAATACAAAACACCTCAAGGAGGGCAATTATGAAAATAAATGCTCGGAGTATCGCCTCTTTTATACCAATAAAATGTCAATTACTTAGAGATAAACTAGTGCAAAATATGGCATTTTTTCCGATCAAGCGATCGCTATATTGGACTAGAGCTACTCGTTTTCTTCGTAGCCTAGTGGCGATTGTTGCTATTTTGCTCGTAGTCCTAATCTATGCAACCCCTAAAGCTTTGGCTTCAGACCACCAGGATACAACCTTTCTTGCCACTCAACTCACTGCTGCGGATCTCACAGATTTGTTTGTGTTTGAAAGTCCCACAGACCCCAACAATGTTGTCCTTGTAATGGATTTCGACCCTCTGATCGTTTCTGGTGAAATGAGACCATTCGATCCAAATGTTCTTTATCAGTTCAATATTGATAACAGTGGTGACAGTATTGAAGATATCGTACTTCAATTCCAAATAAATGACACAGGCTCAAACCAAACTGTCACAGTCAGCAGTCCAGCTCCTCCAACCCAAATAGGAACAAGGCCAGCTTTGCTTCCAGTAAGTAGGACAGGGCAACTCAACCAAACATTCTCCTTTAACGGCATTAACCCCACAAAGTTCTTTGTTGGCACACGCAAAGACCCGTTCTTTTTTGATTTGGAACAGTTCTTTAAAATCATCCCAGATCGGAACTATAGCCTTCAGCCTAATCCCAGTCCTCCCTTCCAAGTTCTTTCCTTTAGACCCCCTGGACAAGCACAAGACACCCTAGCCCCATTCAATGTCCACTCAATTATTGTCGAGCTACCCAGGCAACAGCTTGGTAGTGGCAAGATTGGTGTTTGGATAACAACTAGTGTTGAAACTCCTACACTCAGAAATCCGAATTTTGCTCAGATTGAGCGGTTAGCAGTTCCAGCCCTGAATGAACTTTTTATGGACTTTCAGGCTCATAATAATAGTAATATTCAGACACCAACCCAAGACGCTAGCAATCAATCCCAATTCATTCGAGCCTTTGTCAATGCGATTGGTAGACCTCAAGGCATAGCTGATGCAGTGATCTCAGTAGCGATTCCTGATGTTATCCAAGCTGACCTTTCCAAATCTAACGGTAGTTATTTTGGAACTCAGTTAGGCAACAACTTTGGCGGCAGAAGACTAAAGGATGACGTAATCGATGTAACAGCATCTGTTGTCTTTGGTAATGCAGTTACAGGGATTACTACAGGCGAAATTCCGGGGCTGACTAGCGATAATGTTGGACCTAATGATGCCAACTTTCTTCCTACCTTCCCTTATTTAGGTAATCCTTTGTAAGGTTTATGCATCTACGAATACTATGGGTGTTAGCGCTAACTAGCCTACTGGTTTTACTAAGACCCTCTGATACAGAAGCGCTAAGTTTAGGCTACACCAATGGTAAGTCAGGCACATACTCCTCTACTGTGCAACTGCTGACTGTTAACTCCAGGCAGATGTTACCAGTTCAGCGGTCAGATTTAGTCTTCCCTGATTATTTACAGCGATCGCATATTATCAGCGTCTATGAGGAGAAAGTTGCCCAATCTCCGAATTCCTCAATATTTTTACGTCTGTTGGCTGATCAATATTTGAGGCGCTTTCGAGAAATGGCAGATGTGGAAGATGTGTTACGAGCAGAACAAGCGGCCCGTAGATCCCTGGCTCTACAGCCGCGCCATAATCAGGTTTCTTCCATGCTCTTAGCATCAGCTTTACTATCTCAACATCAGTTTCGATCAGCTTTAGATGTGTTAAATAACACTCAGAATCCATCTGTTGATAATCCCAATATTGTCTCGCTAAGGGCATCGATTCAGATGGAGTTGGGCGACTATGAAGCAGCTCATCAACTATTGCAGAACCTTACTGAGGAAGAATCGAACTCTGGTCAGAACGCAGTTGTCGCCCGTTACTTAGAGTTAACTGGCAATTTAGCCTCGGCACGGCAACTGTTAAATCAGGCTATGCAGGAGATGGACTCTTTCTACACGATGAGCGCAGAAACTCGTGCTTGGTTTCATATGCGGACTGGGGATCTTGCTTTTGCAGCCGGGGATTTTGCCCTGTCTGAGCAGCGATATCAGGAAGCTCTTGACCTCTTCCCACGGCATATAGCTGCGTTTACAGGATTAGCCCGCCTCTATGCGGCCCAGCATCGCTGGCAAGATGCTCTGAATGCAGCAAACCAGGGTATAGAACTGATGCCACAGGTAGAAACGCTGGGGTATAAGGCTGATGCTCAACTAGCTCTAGGAGACCAAAAAGGCGCAACTGAAACGGAAGATTTGATCGGGGTAGTAGCTTACCTGAGCAAAGTTAAAGGAATCTACGATCGCGCTTTGGCGGTCTACTACACCGAACACGGAATTCATTTAACAGAGGCACTAGAGATTGCCCGTAGTGAAGTAGCAATACGAGACGATGTATATGCAGAGGATACTTTGGCTTGGGCAGCTGCGGCTAATGGGCAGTGGCAAGAAGCCCAAAGGGCAGCACAACGGGCAACTCGCTTGGGGACAGAGGATGCCTTGCTGCAATTCCATGCTGGCATGATTGCACTTCACTTAAATAACCGTGAGGAAGCAATAAAGCGACTAACTCAAGCTGTTAGCCTGAATCCTCAATTTCATCACAAGTATGCTGATCAAGCTCGTCAAGTCGCTTCGCTCCTAATTCAAAATTCAAAATGACGCTCTCTACGAGACGCTGCGCGTAGCTTGCTTCTCCGGAGGAGTACGCGGACTCGCTCTAAGCGTTCGCGCAGCGTCTCGTAGAGAAGCCATGCCGCAGGCTTTACGCTGCGCTAACAAAATTCAAAATTAACAATCCCCATAAAGAAATTTACTTGCTCTGTATCATGAGTCTTTTTGGATCAAGTCTTGGCAAACCTAACGCGTTCTGTCTCTCAAAATAACCTCTCCCACTCCTAACGCTATAGGGAGTTCTTTATGAAAAAGCTGCTATATCGCTTGGCTTGGAGTACTGCAATTATCGCAATATGTTTTTTTTGGATGCCGAGGGCAAATGCCCATCCTTTAGGTAATTTCACCATCAATCACTACGCAGGAGTGCAGGTAGCAACCGATGGTGTGGGGATTGATTATGTTCTAGACATGGCAGAAATTCCTGCTTTTCAAGAAATTAATCAGTTAGATAGCAATCACAACCGCAAAGCTGAACCTGTAGAGACGGTTCAATACCCTGACCAAAAATGCCAGGAAGTCAACTCACATCTGGAACTGTTGATCAATAAACATCCTTTAGCACTGTCTTTGATCAAATCAACAGTCGAATTTCCTCCAGGTGTAGGAGGATTATCTACACTGCGGCTGAGTTGTAACTTTCAGGGGTCAACGGAGTTAGTCGGTGCGAATCAGTTAATATTTGAAGATCAGTTTTATCCACAGCGCTTGGGCTGGCGTGAGATTACTGTGGTTGCAAATGGCGTTCCTATTCAAGGTGATTTCACCTCTTTGAGTATTACCAACCGCTTGAGAAATTACCCTACAGACTTACTCAGCAGTCCTCTCGATCAGCGTCGGATTGACTTGAAACTCGATCCGTCTCTGACATCTAGTCAACAAGCGCCTCCACCATCTGTTAAATCATCCAGCCGCTTAGATAATGCTTTGACAGGAAGAAGCAACGATGTCTTTACTAGCCTGATTACCCAGGAAAATCATAATTTCTTGAGTATTCTAATAGCTCTAGCGATCGCCTTTTTATGGGGTGGTTTGCACGCTCTATCCCCTGGTCATGGGAAAACAATAGTTGGTGCTTATTTGGTGGGTTCCCGTAGTAATGCCCAACATGCCCTATTCCTGGGGCTGATTGTAACGATTACCCATACAGCTGGCATATTTGCTCTAGGGCTGGTCACTCTTGGCACATCCCAGTTTATTTTCACAGAGCAATTGTACCCTTGGTTAAGCGTCTTCTCCGGGGTACTAGTAACTGTAATTGGTCTGAATTTGTTTATCAGTCGATTGCAAGGGACTCAGGTATCTCATTCACATGACCATGTGCATAGTCATGAACATAGCCACGACTTGCATCATCACCATCACCATGACCACAACCATATACACCATGAGCATTCCCATCTACCGCCTGACGGTGATCTAAGTTCCATGAACTGGTCTAGCCTTCTAGCGCTGGGAATATCGGGCGGCTTGTTACCTTGTCCTTCAGCCTTAATAGTGTTGCTGAGTGCGATCGCGCTGGGACGAATTGGCTTTGGATTAGCGTTGGTATCTGCCTTTAGCTTAGGTTTAGCAGCAGTACTAACTGGAATCGGGTTAATGCTAGTCTACGCCAAGGATCGGTTTGAACATTTACCATTCCAGATACCCAGGATAAAAATGTTACCAGTCGCAAGCGCCTTATGTATCACCCTAATTGGTTTAGGCATTACTTCACATGCTTTACTCGCTCATCCCTGGAACTAGATGAAAGTGCAATTATACAAAGCACTCAGTTTTATCAAATAACCCTGAACCAACCAGATGTCAGAAAATCTTATTGCGAGGAAAATATGAAACGATTTATCTTCATCTCTTTAATAACTGCTTTGTGCATAATCGGCTACTTTGAAATTAGCTTGTCACAGGCTGAAAAACTTTTTTGGCTCAATTTGAGTCTTTGAAATCCTGCTCACAAAATCATTTTGCACTCTGCACTCAGGATTTTTGCTGATTAGTACATTTGTCGGGGCGTATTGCAATACGCCTCGATGATCGGATCTTTTTTTAATTTAAGTTCTGCAAAATGGATGGTTTGCATTTCTCGCCAGACCATAAAGCAATACAGTTCAGTTAAGCATTTCTTCCTTCTCTTCCTTTGCGTTCTTTGCGTCCTTAGCGGTTTGTTAAAAAAATTGACTTTGGTAAAAAGTTAAGTCTTAACTGAACCGTTTTTTTAAATTTTATAACGATAAATATGGCCATCCTGCTGGGGATGTCTGTATTCTACCATAAAGAGGGCGATTTAATGCCTAATTCAGAGGGTTATACTCTGAGAGGAGATGATCTAAAAGCTTACCTTCGTAATGATTTAAATATGAAGCTGATGTTCCTAATTCCTGTAATTTATGGTAAACAAAATCACGTTCAAATGTTTCGATACGTTCTTCTAAGTCACCATAGAGTTCCTGAAAGGTGAACTCAGTTGCTAAAGCTAAGGTAATTTGTTCTCGGTCTTTACCAAGTGACCGACCGTTGAATTGATAATCACCTTGAGAATGCTGGGATAGTAGCCCAAGAGCGATCGCTAAAAGCAAGGTTTGATAAGCTAGTTTTAATTCCCTACCAGAACCAATTTCCTCTGGGATTAAATCAGGAATATTCTTGTCTGGCTCAATTTGTTCGCTCTGAGTTCGTTCATAGCAGTCTCGATAAAACTCAATTTGACTGAGAAAATAAGCCGGAAAGCCCAACGAACGGGTCAAAATACACAACCGCTGCTCATCTTCAGTTACCAAGGCGGTTAAAGTGCGACTAAATCGACTGTAAAATGCAAATATTTGTTCCTTATCTTTTGCTCCCACCCAGAGGGTAATCTCTCGTTGAGAAGTTGGGTTTAAGTTAGTATCAATATCCTGAATTCGCACTAACAAGTTAGCGTTATTATAAAGTTGATTTAAACGCAAATTTGCAGTGTTTTCAGTAATTAAATCTGATTGTTTTAATACTTCCCCAATAGATAAATTGCTCAATTGCTCGAACTGCTGGCGAGCAAAAGAGATAAGTTGGTTCTCAAATGCTTCAGCAGAAATTTTCCACGCCTGAGAGCGGCTAATTTGTTCTTTAGTGAATGTCTCAGTTGTTAGTGTGGTAAGGAAACTTTGGTAATAAGCATCAATATCCGCATCGGTAAGAACAGTAAGTCTAATTTCCGATAACTTCGTCGTAGCTTGAGCGCGTTGAGCAACCAAATCATTGTATATCTCAGATAAGTCAGTAAGACTTTGCCGTAAAGTCTCAGCCCTTTGTTTAGCTGTTTTAATCAGATAATTCAATGCCTCGACGCGGAGATTTTGGGCGTATAAATCATACTCCAACTTTAATTGTTCATTATAGTTGCGACGTAATTCTACGATGGTTGCTTTAACAGTGCTTTCTAGTCGTTTAATTTGTTTCTGAGCCTTTTGAATGCGATCGCGAATATTAGTGCTGTACTTGAGCCAAACCATCCCTAAATAAGTCAGAATTGTTACCGCAGTCCAAAGCAGATAACTAACTAAGTTAGCCCAAAAATTTTGCAATAACAGCCATAGTGCTGATTGACTGAAAATTCCTGTCAGAATCAGCAAGCCTAATAAAGCAGTAGCAAGAAAAATAGGATAAATGACTAGATACTGAGAGCGAAATTTGTTTTCTTCTGCTAGCAGTTCACTTAGTTGATCTGTGGCTGTTTCAAGTTGATTTTCAGTGAGAGTTAGGTGATTTTGAGATGAAACGATGGCAGCTGCGGCTTGTTCACGAGCGTGAGCGATCGCCATAAAACGAATTTGTCGAGCTTGTTCAATTTCTGCATTTAACGCTTGGCGATACTCAACAATTACCGTTTCTAGCTGTTTCTGAGTTGTTTGTAGCTCTTGCAGTTGTTCTTCAGACTTTCTTTCAGCTAAAATATCTTGTAATTGTTGCTGCCGCAATTTTAAGGACAGAACTTGGTTGAGCAGCTTTTGAGTGGCTTGTTGATCAATTGTTACCTGCAATCTTGAGTCGAGAAATGCTTCAGCCGCACGCAGTTCTGTAACCAGATTCTGGGATTGATCGCCAATGGCATCCGTTTGCAGTTCCAAATACAAAAAGGTCAATATGTTTAATAGCCTAGCTCCTTCATGCAAGCCTCTAGGTGTAGCATCAGCATAGCGATTAATGGTGCGGTCTAAGAAAGCGGTTAGTGTTGCCTGTAATTGTTTGCAACAATTTTCCAGCGTCCGCTTATAGGAAAGTAGCTCTTTATTTTCAAATTGCCGATAAGCACGCTGCAATTCCATCCCATATTCCTGAGCCTGGCCAGCACGCATCTCAAGGCGCGGATTAAAATCTTGCCAAACTGGTTTGCCGTTGTCTCGTTCTAATTGCAGAAAAGCATTGCTGAAATCTTCGCTGAGGATAAATCCTTTGGCATCTAATAGGCATTTGCGAATTGCCTTTGGAGTGAATTCTGCCTTCGGTAAAAACTGCTCCATCATAATATCGGCAGCTAAGGCAGCACTCAAACGGTTAATAGTTATTTCTCCTGGAAAAAATAGTTCTCCATAGCCAAATGCACTATAGGCAGGTATTTTCCCCCGGACTTTTTGTGTGCCAATTAATAAGCCGTTAGTTTCCAGTTCCACGGTGAGAAAACCTGCCAAAGCATCAGCATAGCTAGGTAAATTATCCTTCAATCCCCCAATTTGCTCGTCCATCAGCCAGCAGTTATCAAAAGGTGCTACTTTTTGAGCGCCTGCAATCACAACTCCAGTGGTCATTTTGTAATCTAACTCTTTCAGGAGCGTGTAAGCAGCGCCGTAATCAGCAGTTGTGGCTTGGGTAAATAACCCTGGCAATAGCAATAAAGCTTCTAAGCTGTAAGGAATATCTGTAAAGTACTTGGAAAATAGCCAACGAATCAAGCGTACTATGTCAAAAACTACTCCCCTAGCAAATTGATTGCTGACTGATAGCATGAGATATATTCGATGGGTGCTGCTGATTTTCACTCCTTGGTGTTTTGCAGCAATCGCTTCTTTTGATTGACTAGCCGTTTTCAATAATTCAATCAGTGCAGTTTGGATCTGGCCAGTCGCTTCGCTGAACTGGGTACGGATTTTGGAGACATAAGCTTGTTTATTATGAGTTTGAGCTAGATCAAAACTCGTGTCAGCAAACTGATCTAACTCGCTACTAAAGCCAAAAGCTTGACCGTCCCAAGTTAAAGTATAAGTTTGAATTAAACAGCTTTCGGCAGCCGGAAATTCTTGTAGTTGCCGTTTAATGGCTGCACAAAAAGCGGCACTGTGAGGATCGAGTGCAAGTAATATAGTTGGTTTTGGCATGGTGACACTCTCTGAGTGCAAACTATGGGGCTAAATAATCACATCTAAATCTTCCAGGTAGGCTTCAATTTCCTGGATTTCCATTTCTACCTGTTCTTTAATTTGGGCATCAACCCTGTCTCCTTTTAAAACCTGATTGAGGTGATTGATGTAGTTTTGCAAAGTAAATTTGGCTTTGTCTTGGTCTTCGTGGGTAATCCGCTCAACTTTGTCAGCAATTTCCTTAACTAGAGGCAAGTTATTTTTAAAAGCTTTGAATGCTGATTTGCGATCGCCTCCCAAAGGCAAAACTCCGCCCTCTAATCTTTTCGCTTGTTCTGTAGAAACAAAATATTTCTTACCGTGATTAACAATTAATTTATATGGTTCAGGTGCCAGCGCTAACGCAAACCAACGCAACGCCCCACCGTCGTCTTCTGGAGGAATTAAATTTGCTAAGTTTGTCCAATTGCGATGCAGGTGCTTAAAGACTTTATTCGGATCTAGGTAAGCTAGTTCCATATCCCTCATTCCGTTGAAGGCAAATAAGGGAACACCAATTTCGACTCGAAACAGCATCACCTTATGGGGTTCGCCTGTCGGTACGAAAGAAGGATTATTATTTCCTTTAGGCAAACGACCAGAAAGAGGCGGATCGCTAAAAATTGTGTTGTTGCTCTCTACTCCGTAGTAATAAAATTCTGTGATTACGTGCTGCTGTTGAACGGGAATTTCCATTTCTTCATACTGCCAAAGAGGAACTGCAAGTTTGCCAAGTTGTTGCAAATCTTGTCCCGCATCTTCGGGATTGCTATCTGCTAAAACCTGCTCAACCGTCATACTGGTGAGAGGATAGTAAGCTTCATTGACAAATTTCAGAATTTCGTTCTTGACATCTTCAGCTTTTTTCTCAGACCAATTCGTTAAACTTTGAGACTGTTCTCGATACCAACGGATAAAATCTTCGCCAGTAACTTTAGGGCGTTTCGATTGAAAATTGATGCGCTGAATGGTGTGAATAAAGGGATTATCGTTACTTCCTTGACGGTTAACCTCGTGATAACTCTGTTCTAAATCTCGATAAACTTTATCTAAGTTGATGTGTAGACGCTGAGACTTTTCCTGGATTTCTTCTACCTTCGCCCGCAACATACCATAGAGTTCAGCTGCTTTATCACACCGCTTCCAATGTAAATAAGTCTTCCACTTTTGGTCAGCCCGTTCTTTGTATCTTTGGCAAGCTGCTTGAATAGTATTTTTATTTGGGAACCAAGTTTCTGCGGCTTCTTTAATCTTTTCTTCTTGTGGTTCTAATTTCAAAGTATTGAAACTGGTTTTCGCTTCTTGCGACTTGTGCTGCACGCTCTGCTGTAATTCATCCAGTTTTTGGGAAAGTTTGCTTAAAAATTGCAAGGCATAAGCTAGTCCATTGGGACGGTTGAGACTCCGCTCCCACCAAGTTGCGATCGCAGTAGTTGTAGTCTGTTGTAAGCGATGAAAACTCAATCCCAGTTCTTGAGCCGTCCGTTGTTCAAATTGATCCAGTTGCCGTTTGTAGAGTTCTTTAATCGTCGCCAAAGCTGTGCGATCATGACGGATTTCGCCAATTCGGAATTCGGGTTTTATTTGTCCGCCGCGATCGCTTTCAGTCAACGCATTCAGAACAGTAGTAGCGTCTGCTAACTTGCAATCTTCTAAAAACCGGGCAATATCGCTTTCTAAATCGATTGTTGCAGTAGATGCCATTAACTCATTCTTCAGCAAGCTTTGAGCATCCTCTAATTTCATCCGCTCGTATTGCTGTACTGGCAGAGTTAGGGTAGCAAAGCCAAAACTACAGTAATTTATATTGCGTCCTCGAACTTTTTCACCATTTGCCAGATAAGCGCGAATGTTATCAGCAACGTTAGCAGCGTCTAAACCGATTTGAGAACCAATTTGGATGTACAAGCCATCTGCAACTAAATTTTGTAAATCGTCTGGACGACCGACTACAGTTCCATTTTTGTTAACCCCGTCAATTAAAAATACAGCATCAAAGGGAGGGCGATCAGCTTTGATTTTTGTGACACCATAATCAATCTCAATGCTATTAGACGGTGACAATCCCCAAAAGTGTTCGATTTCCTTGAGAGCGCCATAGGCATTAGACTTCACCAAGTGAGTTTGGGGAATATTGGCAAACACTCTGGGTAAAACAAATACCCCCGTAATATTAGAAAAATTATTCAGATGTTCTCGTGTCAAAAATGCCACATCTAAGAATGTGCCACTGCCCGTCCCACCTGCCAAACTGCCAACAATAAAAACTTCCACGCCATCACGACTGGAAACTTGATAGTTATCTGAAAATGCTTGTTTACTGGTGCGAATTTCGCGGACAGCATTGATTGCTTGAGAAATTAAACTTTTGATATCGCCTACTCTTGCAAATAAGGCGAGCCGTCCCCGGGCCCGAATCTGTCCAGCACCATTGATTAGGGCGTTTGCTGGAATGTCCCTAGGCCACCATTCAGCGATGTGGTCGTTACGTGTTAGCGGTAGTGGATTTGCGACAGAGATTGCATAAAGTTCATTAGGTTCTAAGAAAACCTTAGTGCCATCGGGTGATTTTTCTCGTTCTTGAATGTTTTCGGTAGTATCAATCGAAATAAAACGAATAACTTCTGGTACTGAGCCGTAAACATCTATGAATCGCTTTTTAAGTTTGAGTACGACTTCATAACCCGTTCCTCCTAACCCGATAACAACGGTAGGACGAAATACAACCGTGGGACGCACAACCGTGGGAGTTAACATTCACTTTCCTGTGATATTATTCAAAAGTTTGTCTGCCCACTGCTTGACTCAGAGGGTCTTTGGTGTTCAATCCAGTTAAATTGCAGCTTAACATTGTCAATTTCGATGATGTCCTCGTCGTAAAGTTCATCTGTATTTATCTTTTTAGTATTGACAAAAATTACACCTTTCAAACACCGCAAATCTATATTCTTTTTGCCTGCCCGCCAAACTGTGACTAACTCGGCATCAGAATTTGTAGCTGCAATAATTGGTATCAAATCACTCAAGCATACTCTCCCCTTCTGTAGGTGAGTGAGACTAATCTCTTCGTCTTGGGATGATTGTGGCAGTGGTTCTAGCACTACCAATGCTCCTTCTAAGCGTTTGCGGGTGCGAAAATCTTCGGCTAATTCCAAGGGGGTTTTGCGTTGAATCAAACAAACTACTATCAGGGTAATTAACAACACCAGTAGCCCTAAGAGCAACCAAATGAGTATTTTTCGTCCCAATGGCATCAAAATATGCAGATGAACTTCCGCACTGACTGGACTAGCAATTGAGTTATCTGGAGTCAGGACCAAGGTGAAGGTGCGTTGGCGTAGCCCGTCGTAGACATCGCCTGCAAAATTGCTATCAGCAACCTGCAATTGCACAGGAATTTTAGTTTCTCCTGGTTGTAAGGATATGCCTGCTGAAGGTTCTGCGATCAAAACGCCTTTGGAATTGCCTTGTAGCTGTAAGCTGGCTGTTCCAGATATATTGGTGCGAACTACCAAATTTTGGATTTCAGTGGTTTTGCCTACCTCTGTTGAGCCAAAATCTATCTTTGTAGGTTGTATTTGTAGTTTCGACTTAATGGTTATAGGTAGGTCAATTGTAATTGGTGTAATCGCTTGGTCTGCGATCGCCAACACCAAGCGCAAGTTACTAGCGCCCCCCTTTGCCTCTGCTGGTATCTGTAAACGCACAGGGATTACTGTTGCTTGATTAGCAACTAACTCGATTGTGCGATCGGGTGGAATTAAACGAATACCACTTTGCTGAGGGTCTTCCAGTTGCAAACTTACCTTAGCATTGACATTACTGATGCCATTAATATTGAGCGGTTCAGTAGTTGTTCCAGGTAATACTGGCTGTAAATTGGTCGTGGGAAAATTGACATCAAGCTTAGGTGTAATCAGCACTGGTCGGATATTTTCAGCCAGCTTGTTGAGTTGAACTCCTCCAGGATCTCGCAATACCTGTCCCTTTCCGCAAAGCGCTGGATTACTAGCAAAGTCATTTAGTTGCTTTTCGTGTTCTTTTAATCCTAAAGACACAAAAAATATATAGGGTTTGCATTGTTGCTCACGTAAAAATTGGGTATTACTAGGAATGAGAACAGGATTAGGAATACCACGCACATCTTCTAATCCATCTGTTAGAAACACTATGCTGACAGTCCGACCAAGAGCATCAGCACGTTTGTTTAACAGGGCGGAATGTTGCAGCGCTTTTTGCACAGCCTTACCTGTATGAGTCCGCACACCCTCAGCCTGAAGTGACCTAATTATTTGCTTGAGTTTACCTCTGTCTGGATTACTGGTAATCTTGATATCATCTGCATTTAAAGTTACATCTTTGTCAAAAGTATAGATAGTAACTGTATCGCCTAATCTGGCAGTGTTAACAAATTCAGTAATAGAATTCTTTACTGGTTCAAAAATATTTTTCGTTCCACCTACACCACGCATGGAAGCAGAAGTATCTACTACTAAAATCCAGTCAATTCCACCTTTAGGAGTAGTCTGAGCAAATGCACCACATAAGTTAGGAATTGATATTAGAGCCAAAACAATGATGCTTCGGACTGAACTAAATTTCAACCAATGCTTAAAGTATCTAAAACTCATTGATAGATTTCTCCAGGCAGATAAATTTTATATTGGTCTTCCTGAAAGCGATAGATGAAAGGTTTAAATTTAATTTGTTTAATGCCTGCCAATATATTGTTGTTCCATCCATATAATTTTCTTTGCAGCAAACTTATAATTAACAAAATTACAGCTATAATTTGATGCACTGATTCCATCTTATTCTCTACAAAATGAAGGTTTAAGCTGGTATTAATTTACCAAAATCAATATACAAATTTACTTGTGTACATTTTTAAATACAATATTAAATTTAAAAGATGTTTTAACTATTCATGCTAAATCCGAAATATTTTAGTGATATTTAGCCAATATACTTTGACCTTTTTATCAAGTTTTTTATTAAAACTTCAATCTCCTGCACAACAATCCTTAAAAGATTACTATCCTTATTCTTTACAACAGTGAACTGTTGGGAAAGCAACGCTAAAGATAAATTGCTAATTTTTCTTGTGTAAATCCCATTAATAGCCGATTTTATAGACAATTTTGCCAATTTTTGGCTGGCTAATTATTTTTTTTGGATTGAAATGTGAATTTAGATTACATTCAAAAGGAATGATGCTTATCAGTGTTTTATCAAGTTACATGTTAACTATTTTTAAAAAGAATGTCACGTTTTTGTGGATATTCAAGTCATTAAAAACTCAAAGCTGACCTCTTGGTGAAGTCAGTAAATATATACAAATTAATTGAGATAATTGCCAAGATAATTTTATATTTCCGTTTAATTAGCCTTGACAGTGACAAGGGTAAATTGTTAATGGTTATAGTTAACTCCCGCAGGCTACCGCCTTCTCTACAAGACGCCAAGGGCAAACGCGCAGCGTCTCATTAGAGAAGGACGCATACTCCTACGGAGAAGTAAGCTATGCGTAGCGTCTCCTTGGCGCAGCCTCTCGTAGAGAAGAGTTGGACGCAAATGAAGAGAAGACAGAAATGCTTAACTCAAGCTCATTTTCAGATACTTGTTTTGAAAAATAGTACTAAGAATCATGACCAACTAACGGCAATAGCAAGCGGCTAACTACGCGATTATCTGGTAATTGATAGAAATTCAACTCTCCTCCCAACTCTTGCATGAGGTTTTGGCAGATCAGCAGATGTAAACCTGGTGGTTGGTCGAGGTTGGAGGGAGCAAGCACATCCTTGGGTGTATTATCATGCAGTTCTGTGAGTAACTGTGGTTCGATCGCACCATTGTATGTAATTGACAGTTCTAGCGATATCTGATGATCAGTTCCTACGCTTGCAGAAGAATGCTTTGCATCTACGTTTTTAGATGCATCTAAACGGCGACACCAAATATCAATTCTGCCGCCGATTTGAGAACGGTTACAGGCAGTAACCAACAATTCATGGATAACTAACTCAATTTTGACAATATCACTAGCGATCGCCATTGCAGATTGAGCACTGGAGGTAGGAACGCCTTTGGCTAATGAAGAATTCTTTGGCGATTGCTCGTCAATCGGTTGTCCCAAACCATGTACACCAATCCACAGCTTTTGTTGTTTGACTAAATTTTCGATGCGTTCAAGCGATCGCTTCAGTAAACTGGCTATGGGCATAGTTTCCAAACTCATGTGTAGCTGCCAATGCTCAAGTTTTAGCATTCCACTCATGGAGGTAACTGTGTGATCTAACTGCCGCAGCAATAGCTGGTAGCGCATCTGAGTCAGTTCATTAACAGGAATACCTAAATCATGTATTTGTTTAAGGGACAGCACCGTTATTCTTTGGATTTCCTCTAAGCGACGATGTTTGTACCAGTTAAGTTGTCGTAATTCCTCTGTTGTGGATTCTAGAAGTCGGGTAATTTGCTTTTGACGACGCCACCAGGCTAATTGAGAAATCAGAGTTGCTGTCGCACTGAGGTTTTGTTCTGACCAGCGACGCTTTTGATAGTCTGCTAACAAGACTACACCTGTGGTTTCATAATCAGCATTGGTACGTAATGCCATCACCAAAATTTGACCTTTATCTGGAGCTTTCAACCATTTCCGGGTTTCTGGGGGTAAATTATCTACCTTCAAAGTCAGGTAACTCTCCGTAGCAAGTGCCCACTGAATTAAGGCTTCAGCCTGGATAGGAATAGATGCATCAGGAATAATCCCAAATTTACTATCATCAATCACTCCAGGGATAATTTCTGCCCAACTTTCACCAGGTGACCAGGATAGCAGTACCGCTAAGGGACAGTCCAAAATTAATGTTATTTGTTCGAGTGCTGCATGTTCTAAATGCTTTTTTTTGACCTCGATTTTGCTGTTCTGGGATTGTGTCAGGATGCGTAGGCATTGCTCAAATGCCTGGGAAGTTTTTTGCTGCTGGGTGGTGCGGTTGTGTAATTGCCACTGACGAACAATCACACCAATCTGCTGACTGACGGCCCACAGCAATTCCTTTTCCAGAGTTGTCCAAGAACGATGGGTTTCGTGAGTGATTACCAAAAGCGCTGCGGGTATATGATCGTGAGTGCATTTACAAATAAGTAGCGATCGCACACCATTCTCTAACAACGAGGGACGCCAGTTAAAAAAACGTAAATCTTCATCTAAGTTCTCAATCTCCACCGCTTGAGTTGAACGTTGCAAAAGCTGCCCATCTAATTCTTTAAGAGTATTCAGGGTAAATGTCAACGGTCGGCGATTATGGGGCTGATTTTGGTAAATAAATTGATAATTATTCTGCTCAGGGTCATACTGCAACAGCAAAAATCGCGTAGCAGCTAGTCGAACTAAAACTCTTTTAGCACAGCTGTGTAAAGTTTCCTGAAGGTCATGTTCGCTATAAATACCTTGGGCAACTTGGCTAGTCAGTTGGGCATCCTCTTGAATCTGTTTGATGGTACTTTCCATGCTTTCGGTAGGTGCAACTAGGGAGATTAAGCCAGCAACACCTTGGACGAAATTTTTATCTGTCTCCGTCCATATCCGAGGTTCATTGCTTTCCACCGCCAGAAAACCTACTAAGTTCTTTTGCCAGATGACAGGAGCTGCCAAGAGCGATCGCACCTTCAGCCGTTGCAGCAATTTTGCCGTAAAATGACTTTTTAAAGAACTGCGTGCATCACCAATCGAGACAATTTGGTTAACCGTCAAAGCATAATAAAAGTCGCTCAACTCCTGCACCGTCATTCCCGCTGCTTGCTGAGTGTTGGAATTGTGATCGATTTTGACCGGCTGATTGCTCGTCCGACACCAAAAGTAGCGCCCCTCCCGCTCAAACCAGTAAACATTTGTTCGGTTGGGGGAGACAAATTTATGAGTTGCTTGCACCGTAGCTTCAAGTCTGTGATTAAAATTAGTCAGGGTGCGTAAATTTTCCAGCAATTCTAATAATGGCTCGTCGGGTCTCTTGGTTTGCTTGTGCTGCAAATCTATCTCATTATGACAAAGTACTGCCCCCAGTTCGCCTAAAACCATCATCAAACGTGCTTTTGCTTCCCCTGTCAGTAGGTAGCCCCAGCGTTCTGAACCTAGTAACAACAAACCCAAGCAGCGGTCTTTATAGCGAATTGGTAAGATAATTGTTCCCTGAATCTGGAATTTTTCGGCAATTTTTCGCCATTCGGCGGCGCGGATTTCGGTTTGTAAATCGGCTACGCCCAAGGGATGTTGTTCAATCACCACTTGCTCTAATAAATCCCCAGGACTGAGAACAACTCTTTGTCGTAAAAAGCTTGTATCATGATCAGGTGTGATGCCTCCTTTGCCGAACAATATATGATTCAGGCGATCGTAAAGAGCAATCCAAATCAGTCTGTAGTCAAACTGTTCCTTAAGATAAGAAATAGTAGTTTCAATCAGAACGTCAACATCTTCTTCTTCCCTAAGGCTCTGGAGGACACGTCCCAAGGAAAGGATCTGCTGTTCGGCGGCTATAGTTTTTTGCGGCTGCCCCATCTGATTTATTGGTTTACATAGCTTGTAATATATAAGATGCCCAGAAAAGCATCCTGAGTAATATTGCCACAGGTGTTTGCTGAAAGTTCTAAGTAACGGGTTAGTTGAGGTTAGATTATAAAGTGTTATGAAAATGGGTGAAACTCCTTCTGATGCTTTAGAGGAGCAAAGACAAGTCTCAGAGGAAAAGCGAGAGTCTGCTGAAGATAACAGGCTTTCACGAGAGGACCAGCGAGAGTTGCTGAAGACACTAGGTTTTCAAAAGAGGAGCAGCGACAGATTGCTGAAGAAATAAGAAATTCTGCCGAAAAAACCCGGCAGATTGCTGAAGAAATGAGAAATTCTGCCGAAGAAACCCGGCAGATTGCTGAAAAAGTGCGGCTAGTTAAAGAAGAAATACGACAAATTAAAGAGGAAGCACGACAAGCTAAAGGGGAAGCACTACAAGCTAAAGAGGAAGCACTACAAGCTAAAGAGGAAGCACGACAAGCTAAAGAGGAAGCACGACAAGCTAAAGACCAATTGCAGCAGTTTACCGAATTCGAGTAGTGTTAAGGGGGGTTATGTACCCAGAAGTACCTAAGACTAATGAACAGAGCGTTCAATCACATACCAGGGGCTGTCTCATGTCATCAGGCTTCAACACTCCTTGTTCAAAGCATAAAACTGAATCCAAGTTGAACGTGCCTAGGATCACAGCAATAAGGATGGGAAGATTTAGATAAACAATTAATCAAGATAATCGTGTTTACTATTTAACTCAGATTAAATAACTTTTGCATGAAGTATCTTTTATAGCCAAGTGGGTAGTTTTCTTGAAAAGCAAATACAGTGTAGCCTTGAGATTCATAAAATTCCTTAGCTTGAAACTCTAATGTCTCAAGATGAACCCTTACACAGTTTTGCTTTTGACCTTCTTTTTCAGCAATTTTTAGGATGTTGCTTGCAATCCATTTGCCGCATAAGTCTTAGTTGTTCAACTAAGACTCTGATATAAAGCTAATCGCAACCGATTTCACCCAGAACTCCACCAACAATCAAGCCTGATTCATCTCGTGCAAAAACTGCTATAGATTGCCATTCCGACAACGGAAAAAATGTTGATTGAACTGGCGAATCATTTGGATGATGGTCATCCGATCCTGCTGAGTTACTTCTTGTTCTACTTGAACTGTAATCATCCTGTTTTTGCTTCTGGGTAAGGTTTTGACCAATACTCATTACCCACTCGTACAGAATTATGGAGTGAATTCTGACTTCTGAGTTATTCTTTATAAAAGCTAATGGATATTTATAAATTTGCCATTCGTCCGCTTTTGTTCGATCTGGTAAAAACTGATTCAGAGTGGTTACAGCAGCAGACGATTCGTAGTTTTAGTTGGCTATCCCAAACAGGCATTCACCAAAGAGCTAGTTGGGTAAACCAAAGCCTAAAGCAGTCCTTATGTCTATACGATTTACGCTTAGAACAAAATTTGTTTGGGCTAAACTTCCCAAATCCCGTAGGGTTAGCAGCTGGCTTCGACAAAGATGGAGTCGCTGCTGGCATTTGGTCTAACCTGGGTTTTGGCTTTGCGGAACTAGGAACTGTAACTTTTCACGCACAGCCAGGAAATCCCCGTCCCCGTTTGTTTCGCTTGCCGTTGGACAAAGCGGCTCTCAATCGGATGGGCTTTAATAATAGCGGTGCAGCGGCAATGGCGGCACGTTTGGGACAGAAAAAACAGGATAACGTCCAGTCAATACCTATAGGGATAAATTTGGGTAAATCGAAGGTAACTCCCTTAGAAGCAGCCGCACAGGATTATCTCGATAGTTTTCGCTTACTCAAGGATTTGGGAGACTATTTTGTTGTTAATGTCTCTTCTCCCAATACACCAGGGTTACGATCGCTCCAAGATGCTTCTATGCTCAGTGTGATCTTGGATTTATTGCAACAGGAAAACATTACACAAAAGCCAATTTTTGTCAAGATAGCGCCAGATTTGGATTGGGTGGCGATCGCTGACATTATAACTCTTGCTAAAACCTACCAACTGGCGGGAATTATTGCCACTAACACCACCATCCACCGTGATGGACTAAAAACTCAGGTGATTGAACAAACGGGCAAATCACCCCAGGATGAAGCTGGCGGAATTAGCGGTGAACCATTGCGCGATCGCTCCACTGAGGTAATTCGTTTTATTTGGCAGCAAACCCAAGGACAAATTCCGATTATTGGCGTTGGTGGCATCTTTTCTCCTGAAGATGCTTGGGAGAAAATTACTGCTGGTGCTAGCCTGATCCAGGTTTATACAGGCTGGATTTACGAAGGCCCACTGATGGTACGCCGGATTCTTTTAGGTTTGCTTACCAAGTTAGAACAAAGCGGATTAAATTCCATCAACGAAGCTGTGGGTTTACAATTCAAAAATCAAAAATAATTAATATTTTTGATTTTTGAATTGTTTAACCTTCTTCCTCTAGTGGGAAAAACTCCTTAGTTTTTTCCGAGTATGACCAGGCAATACCATCAGGGTCTCTGCTGCGACTCCAGTCAGGAAACTCTGGATCATTTCGCCGTTTATAAACCGTACTGGAGTAGACATTTAGCCGTTTGGCAAGTTCAGATTGGATCAGAGAGCCAAAAACTAACTGTTTTTCCAGCGATCGTTTAGCGTCCTCATGGTTTAGCTGTGGGAGTGATTCGGTTTCTAGTTCTTCCTCCTGTGGCGTTGGTGGTGGTGGTACTAAAAGCGATCGCGCAGTTTTAGTAACTGGTTGAGCAGGAAGTTCTTTGACAGGCTCACTACTGTCAAGAATATTGCCGAGAATGCTGGCAGTTATAAAGTAATAAGACTGCCCTGCATCTTCAGAGTTCACTATACTTGCACCAAATTCCGAGGCTTTATCATCCAAGTAGCGTTTTGCTGTTGTTCCAGGAAAATTGCCCTTGATTGCCAAGTCCATTGGCGTAAGTCTGCCCTGATTTTCGCGAACCAACTGATGAAAAATTGGGTTAACTCGTACAGTCCACTGTTGCCATTGATATTCCTGCCAAAGCTTGAAGCCAATTACCAGCAAAATTACCGCCAGTAAAATTCTCCAGGTAGTAACCAGAAAAATAATCAAAAACGAGATGGGCAAAAGTAGAACGAGAAAAGCCTTGCCGTAACTTTCTATGGGTTTTTCACTCATGCCGATTTTTGCCAAGTGAATTTTAGGAAATAATACTATTATCTTGGCAAAAATTGGGACAATTTTTTGTATCTTTTGGCAACGTCGCAGCAAATTTGCCGGCAAAACATCGGCAAAACCTTTGTTTAGTGGGTGTTATACCCTTATCACTCTTCTGCTTATCTTCAATTAGTTAGCGATCGGGCAGAAGTTTTTTTAAGAGAGAAAATAAGAGGGTTTTGACAAGAGCGATCGCAATCCAGTGTGGATAATATTCCCCCAAAATTCTGAATAGCAGATCGCTTGTGCCACTCAGACTTCTCTTTCCAAAGCAATAATTCTCGCATTAGCTTGCCAGCCCCTTGACAATAGATAATACATATACTACATTGATAATACAAGTCAACTTTCATTAGGGAGTTAGCTTTCACCAGTAGTGGATAGCTCAAATGGCAGAGCGCCCACCTTGCCCGGAAGGGCCGACATTTCGAGGGTTATCGCATATAACTAAAAAACCCTTGATCAAACTTCTGGAGGTGCAGGTAAAAATCCTGTTCCGCTACACCAAACTAATTTCAGATAATGGAATTGAATCTAAAATTTAAAATCGAAAATTTTTCATGTGGTGGGTAGCTCAGTGGTTAGAGCGCCTAAATATCCTTATTCACCCCTTGCCTGAAAAGGCCGACGAATTGAGGGTTATCGCCTGCCAAGCGGGAGGTGGCGGGTTCGATTCCCGCTCCACTACACCAATTAATTTTAGATTTTAGATTTTGGACTTTCCTGCGGAACGCTACGCGAACGGCAACTCTTAGAGACGCTTCGCGTAGCTTGCTTCTCCGTAGGAGTACGCTCAGTCGAACGATTTTGGATTGAATTTAAAATCTAAAATCCAAAATTTTATGTGGCGGGTAGCTCAGTGGTAGAGCGCTAAACATCCTTCTTCACCCCTTGCCTGAAAAGGCCGACGAATTAGGGTTATCGAATAGGGTTCGAGAGGTCGCGGGTTCAAATCTCGCTCCGCTACACCAATTAATTTTAGATTAAATCCAAAATCCAAAATTTTCATGTGGCAGGTAGCTCAGTTGGTAGAGCGCCGAAAAACATCCTTCTTCACACCTTGCCTGAAAAGGCCGACGAATTAGGGTTATCGCCTCTTAAGCCGGATGTCGCAGGTTCAAATCCTGCTCTGCCACCTTTCATTTTTGCCCGCAAGGGCCGGGAGATGAAACGATGAATTACAATTTTTTCACTAACAAAAAAACTACTACACCCCAAAATCAGCCTATCCCCGGACAGGAAGCAGAAATGGTTCAGGGACGTTCCGGCGGTTGGATGTTTAATGCTGGCATTTGGAAGATGCTACGCCGTTGTCTGTTGGTTGGCACAGCAAAAAGCACTTACTACGCTGGTAAACAGGAATTAACTGAGGATTTTGTGACAGTTGTCAGACAAGCTGTTGCCGAAAATCCCAGCCGTGTAGCAGAAGAAATTTTGTATGCTAGCGATGGACGCGCCATCAATAACAGTGCGCCTATCTTAGCTTTGGTGCTGCTGTCGATGGGTGAAGCACCACAAGCAAAACAGGCGTTTGGTGAAATCTTCCCGCAAGTTGTCCGCACTGGTAGCCACTTCTACGAATGGTTGAACTACACCAAATCTCTGCGGGGATTTGGCAAGGTGGTGCGCGAAGCTGGTAAAACTTGGCTCTCACGGGAAGATGTCAAGGGTTTAGCTTATCAACTGTTGAAATATCAACAGCGTCAAGGCTTCTCCCACCGAGATGCGTTGCGGTTGTTCCATGTCAAACCGCCTACAGAAAATCACCGTCAACTATTTGAGTGGGTAGTTAGAGGCTGGGAAGAATTGCCAGCAGACATTCCCTCAGAGGCGTTGGCGCAGATTTGGTGGTATGAGTGGCTCAAGCGAAATCCTACCCAAACCCATGAAGCTATTTCCCAAGGACGCCTAACTCACGAAATGGCTGCACCTGTGGGCAAAATGGACAAGCTTGCTTGGCAGCTGCTATTTCAGGAAATGCCAATAGGTGCAATGTTGCGTAACTTGGGTTCTTTAACTGAACTGGGCGTATTGCGAGCTGATGAAAGCGCAAATTTGCTGCAAGTGGAAACAGTTCTTAATCGTAGAGAACATCTGCGTAAAGGTCGCATCCATCCGATTGATGTTTTGAAAGCACTGAAAACTTATCAATCTGGTGGAACATTAGGACGCAGTAAAAAGACTTGGAACCCAGTTCCTCGGATTGTGGACATTTTAGAAAAGGCGGTTGAACTATCTTTTGATGTTGTGAAACCCACAGGTAAAGTCTTCATGCACGCCGTAGACGTTTCTGGTTCTATGGGTAGCTTGGTTGCAGATATGGGACTAAGTTGTTGTGAAATTGCCACTACAATGGCACTGGTAACAGCAAAAGCAGAGAAAAACTACATGATTCGCGGCTTTGCTACGGAATTCCGTGAATTAGGTATCACCGCCAAAGATAGTTTTAGTTCTGCGGTTCGCAAAGCTAGCAACCAAAACTTTGGTGGAACAGATGCATCTGTGGCTTACGACTGGATGATTAAGAATAAGTTCAAGGCGGATGTAGTCTGCTTTTGGACTGACTCAGAAAGCTGGGCTGGAAATAAGCATCCAAGTCAAGCGCTGAAGGAATACCGGAAAAAGGTAAATCCCAACGTCAAGGCGGTGTATGTCAGCTTGACACCTTACCAGATTACTTTGGTAGATCCTGAAGATTCGCTGTCTTGGGATTTGGCAGGGTTCGACCCAGGTACGCCTCGGATCATCCAGATGCTGGCTACGGATGAGTTGTAGATATTGCTGAAGGGTAAAGGATGAACACTTTATCCTTCATGCTTCATGGCGGGTTATCCCTGTTCGCAACTTGCCTTTCGGGGCCGAAGAATTTAGGGTTATCGGTTATGTCTCCACCATTGTGGGGATTAGCGGGTTCAAACCCCGCACCCGCCCTAACGGGACTTAAACATTTTTGAGGGACAAACAAGCCTCAAACCCATACAGGGTAAGGGGAATACACCAAATACTCAAAAATGGCCCAAACCCAGATATATCAATCAACTAAGCAAAACGATGTCAAAATCTTTCTGTATATAGATTTAAGGCTCTTTTTTGGGTGTTTTTGTCTAAGTCCCACTAATTAATTTTGATTTAAGTTATGGCAAAGGTGCGCTCGCCTTTAGAGTAAGTGCGCGTCTCACAGAAAGCCAGAAACATTAATTATTGCCTAAAGTCTATATATGCAAGGGTTTCAGAATATTCGCTGGAGAGAGTAACGAAATAACACTAACTTTTGGTCATGAACGTCAGTTATTGTTTAAGTAATCAACTATGTTAACGAAATTATCATGCAAAAATTTGTCTGAACTGCCTATCATATAAGCTTTATAGCCAAAAAATAATAGTGAAATATAGTTAAAATTTTGTTACTATTTTGTTAGTTAAAATGTTATATTTACAAGTATTTCTGCAATATCATGATAAATCATGATATTGTAATGGTAGGTATAATTATATTTAAAAACTCTTGACTCGCTGTTAATGTTCATTGTATCGTTGACATAACAGCAAAGACCCCCAGTGCTTTAGTTGGCCCTGGGGGTCTTCTGCTCTCTAATCCTTGGGAACGTTTGCAGACGCTCACCAGGAATATTCTTTATTTACAGCAGATCAAGGACTGCTTACTTTAGTATGTCACAAAACTCAAATCATAACAAGAACTCTGAGTCAGGGGTTACTTTTACTTTTCGTCTATCAGAGACGTTGTTTGCTGTTATTTTGACAGCGGGGGTTTCATTTGGAGGTGGATTCACTGTTGCGAATAGCCAGCAATCAACTGTAAGTTGCTCTGTTCAAAATCAATCTAATCCATAGAAAAAGTACAATTATAGACTAGATGCTTATTGCGGAGTATTAGCAACACTCTGCAATAAGTATTAGGTAAAACATCAACAACTTTTACCCCATGATGTTTTTGGAATTTTTTTCATAATAAACAATGTTAACTTAGTGTCAAATTTTTATTATTTAAAACACTAATAATTTCAAATCTATCACTTCTTGATAGAATAATATTTTATGTCAGGTCAGTCAGAAGGTTGGAATTTACCTAAAAGTTGGAATCGCAAGATTTTGCAGGACTGGGAGATAGATCGATTACTGACTGACTTAGAGGCTACGCTTCAAAAACGTTACAGACAAAGTACCAGGAAAGACCTATTACTTGGCTTACTATGTGGATATAGCTTGACCAAGATCAGTCAGGACTTGTACAGGGATAACGCTAGTGTAAGAGTAGGATTGAGCAATATCTATCGAGATATTGAAAGTTTGACAGGAGAACCAGACAACAGCGTCAGGTCAAGCAACCTTATTTACATTCTAGAGAGACATGGGTATCGCAGAGGTGTTGCTGCATCTCCTACCAATAGCCGCTCTATCCCCCACAATCTGCCATCACCAACCTACACAGAATTTATTGGTCGGGAAGCGGATATGAACAAGCTACTGGAACGCCTTTCGCCGGATCATGGTGCTCATATGATTACGGTGCATGGTATTGGTGGCGTAGGTAAAACGGCGCTGGTGTTAGAAACTGCTTACTTGTGCTTAAAAGCCAGTTCTGAAAACCTTGCTGGTACACCCAGATTTGATGCGGTTATTTTCACTTCAGCCAAACAACAAGAACTCATCCCCGATAGTATTTTACGGCGGCAACAGGGACAGCGTAACCTGCGCGATATCTTTCGGGAAATTGCCAATGCCTTAGACGACCCTACGATTATTCAATCTCCTCCCCATGACCAATTTGATCGTGTACGCCAAAGTCTCTCAAAACAGAGAACACTGTTGATTGTGGACAATATGGAGACTATAGAGGACAGGGATCAGGTTATTGAGTTTTTATATAATCTACCTATTTGCGTAAAAGTAGTAATTACTACCCGTGAGCAAATTGCCTTGCTGCCAATCCGTCTGCGAAATTTACCTCCTGATGATGGTTTGCAGTTGATTCGACAACAAGCTGAAGAAAAAGCTATAACCATCAACGATGAGGACTCTAAGCAACTCTATGATCGCACTGGCGGAATCCCTCTTGCGATCGTCTATGCGATCGGTCAAGTATCTAGTGGTTACTCCCTAGACTCAGTATTGGAGCGGTTAGCCTCTGCTACAGGTGATGTGGCTCGTTTTTGCTTTGAGCAATCAGTGCAAGGAATGAAGGGACAACCACCCCACAAGTTACTGATGTCACTGGCGATTTTTCCTGACTCTCCCATACTCGCCGCTGTCGCTGAGGTTGCTGGACTAACAGCCGCTCCTGATGGTGTAAATAATGGCTTGGCACGTTTGCAGCAACTTTCCTTGGTGAATCTCAACACAGAAACTAAGCGGTTTGATATGCTCTCTTTGACTCGTGAGTACGCCTTAGCAGAATTAGCAGCTGACCCAGATTTTGAGAGGGAAGCACGGAGGCGCTGGGTGAGATGGTATCTGAATTTTGCCCACAGTTATGCTGGAGAAGATTCGGAAAAGTGGATACATTACAACAAGCTAGAGGAAGAGCAGGGAAATCTGCGGGCAGTACTTTATTGGTGTAAAGACCAAGACTGCTATGAAGCGGTTAGAGATTTATGGCTACTATTGAATCATTACGTAAATCTCTACGCATATTGGGACGATCGCCTCGATTGGTTGCAATGGCTCATAGAACAATCAGAACGACGTGGTGAATGGTCATCTTTGGTGAAATTCATGATCCGCAAAACCTGGCTGCTAATTTGGGAGTGTTCACCCCAAAGTCTGAAAGAAGCAGGCGAAATATTGCAGCGAGCCTGGTTTTTAGGTGACCATGCAGATTTATGTGTTCAAGCTGACTTAGCCGAAAGTATGGCGAGGCTGCAAATTAGACAGGAGGATTATAAAGATGCACGCCACTGGTTGACGGTAGAAGAAAAATTGGTGATCGAGGCTAATCTAGAGGAGCGACAGCACATCCGCTATTTTATTCCCGTTCTTTACCATGAGGCTGAAATCTTTTATTTAGAAGGTGAATATCTTTTGGCAAAGAAGCTCTTTCAAGAGGTGATGAAAAGTGCAGAAAAAATTAATTGGCATCGAGTAATAAATTCTGCTCAAAATTGGCTAGCTGATATTGCAATAGAACAAAGCGATCGCGATGAAGCTCAAAAGTTATTAATTCAAGGCTTAACTGTCGCCGAAAGCAGCAAAAATAAGCGGCGTTTGGCTCGCTATCAACGTTCTCTTGCTCGTTGGGAGAAAAAGTGGGGAAGTGCAGAGAAAGCCCGCCAATTCTCAACTAAGGCTATCAATAGTTTTAAGCACTTGGGAATGACACGGGATGCGGAAAAGATGCAAACTTTATTTGATTTGCCATAATCATACGTAAACAACGCATCTCTAGTTTTTCTACAGGATGGCTGCTACCCAGAAGTGCGATCGCCTACCCGTCCAAACTAGGCGATGGGCTACGCCCCGCTGGAAGCGATCGCAATTGTTGAGAAGTACAACACCAATATTGAGTGCAGAATAACATAGTTAAGAAATTGGTGAGGAATGGAACAGTTGTTCGATTCAATTATCAACTTTCTTCCTCCCAATCCTCAATGTGTAACCCATTCACGCGATTAAATTCACTCCTATTGTGGGTAACTAAGATTAAATTATGTGCCTGAGTAATCGATGCAATTTGTAAATCATAAGGACCAATAGGTGTACCTAAAGTTGCCAATTCAGTATGAATTCGACCAAAAATTGTGGCGGCTAGATCATCGAAAGTCAGAGAGACGAAATTATTGATAAAAGCTAACTGTAACGCCAATGTACGTTGAGGATTCTTGCTTCTATTCGCACCATAAAAGAGTTCAGCCTTAACAATTGAACAAACAGCAATATCCTGTGGTGATAAAGACTCTAACCGTCATCGCACACCAGATATTGGACGATTTAGATCAACAATGCAAGCATTGGTATCTAATAAATAAATCACTCTAACGGCTCCCGCACTTCATATTCACCTTGCGGATATCTCACCAGAGGATCATCTTGCAGACAACCAGCCGTCTGTTCAAAAAAACTAGGAGGCCACCCCAATTCTTCGGGTGTTTTTACCTGCACTGGTGCTTCAATGTTACCTTTTGTTGCAAATATCTTGAGAGCATCAACAATTACTTCCTCTGGCGAAGCATACTTACCACTTTCAATCTGAGTTTGGATGAATTGCTCTATCTCTGGATTTAAGAACACATTCATAGATTCATATGCAAGGGTGTTTTTTCATAACTATTTTAGTCTTAAGTGAGATTGAAAGCTGAAAAACATCTAAATTGCATAATCGAATTAAATCAAACTCATGTGGTGTGGGCAACTCACACCGACGCTGATGTTGGGTTTCCTTACATCAACCCAACCTACATCTGGGATGGTAAATAGACCCGTGCTGTAGGGGTTTAGCGTAATGCTCATAGGTGTCAACTTAAGCCCAAACCCATTTAAAACCTCGTTTCCAGCCTCTGGCCACCGCAAGCAAGGTAATTCTCTGTCTAATACAAAATTACCTTGCCAAAATCATGCTGAGAATTAGGCTGTTATTTATATGCTTTGCCTCAAAAGTGCGATCGCCTACCCACCCGCCCGAAGCGATCGCAAATATTTCCCTTTTGTAGAATAGACAAGATCCTTTTTTAACAAGATAATGTAATATAACTTAGCAATATTCGAGCGATCGCTGTTCCTTTTGGATGTAATCGTTATCTAAGCGGCAATCTGCTACATATCAGACTGGTTTCATCCCAAATTGTCCACCTAAAGACAGTAGATGAAGTTTTGTCTGAGTAACTATAAGGGATGAAATAGCTCTGCTTTCCAGAAAGTAAAAAAGGAACAGATTTTTATGACATATGATTACGACCTGTTTGTCATTGGTGCTGGGCCTGGAGGATTGGCAGCAGCTAAAAAAGCAGCCAGTTACGGTGTCCGTGTAGCTGTTGCTGAACAAGAAGCCATCGGTGGAACCTGTGTAAATCGCGGTTGCGTTCCCAAAAAACTGATTGTTTACGCCGCTGACTTCGCCTTGCAAAATCAAATAGCGCAGAGTTATGGGTGGAGTGACTGTCAAACATACTTTGACTGGACATTATTTATTAAGTCAGTACACCAGCATATTGACAAGATTAACCAATCCTATTTTCAGCAATTGCACAAAGCTGGAATTGAACTAATTTCTCAACATGCCACTTTCATCGATACCCATACTATCAATATCGATGGACGCAAAGTTACAGCAGACAAAATTTTAATTGCTGTGGGAGGACAACCCCTTAAGCCCCAAATCCCAGGTATAGAATATGCCATCACATCCCGCGAGATGTTTCAGCTGCCTTATCTGCCGAAACGTTTAGCAATCATTGGCGGCGGCTACATTGGCGTAGAATTTTCCAGCATGATGCACGCTTTTGGCTGCGAGGTGACGGTAATTGAAAAAGACGAGATGATTTTATCGGGGTTTGATAATGACATTCGCTCTGCGGTACAACAAGGTTTGAGCAAACGGGGAATTAAGTTATTCACCAACAGCACCAGTCAAGAAATCAAATTCTCAGAAGAAGGTTTGTTGTTAACTATCACTGGTGAGAACCAAGAAATAATTACAGCAGATACCATCTTAGTTGCCACAGGTTACGCTCCAAATACCAAGAATCTTGGTTTGGAAAATGCCCATGTTGAACTTGGCGAAAATGGTGCAATTAAAGTAGATGAATACAGCCGCAGCAGCCAAGAGAACATTTTTGCTGTGGGTGACTGCACCAGCCGCCTGCAATTGTCTCCAGTGGCTAAAGCAGAAGGTATTGCCTTTGCCGATACAGTTTTTGGGAACAAGCCGCAAAAACTGAATTATGATTATGTGCCCACTGCTGTTTTTTGCCGTCCAGAAGCGGCTAGTGTGGGGATGACAGAAGCAAAAGCACGGGAAAAGTTTGGTGAATCTGTACAATGCTACTGCACCCAGTTCCAACCACTGTTGTATCAGTTAATCGAACAGAATGAACCAACTACTATGAAGATAGTGTTAAATGGTGATTCTGGGCAAGTTTTGGGTGCTCATATGGTGGGTGAACACGCAGCAGATATTATTCAAAGTCTCGGCGTGGCAATTCGCAAGGGCATTACCAAAGAAGATTTGGATGAAACCATAGCCATTCATCCCACGACAGGAGAAGAATTCTTGTCGTTAAATTAAAATCACGTGCAGGATTGAGTGAAGAAGACACGAACAGAGAAGGGGGCAGGGGAGGTAGGGGAGGCAGGGGAGGCAGGGGAAGAAAAAGAGTTATTGAGCAATGATTCTTTCTCCACCTGCTTAAGAACTGCTGCTCCTTTTCCCCTGCTTGCCTTGACTGATAACTTTCTTAACCAAACCGTCTTGGGGGAACTCCAAAAATTAAATTATCCAAATTCTTATATCCAGTACAACTATCAGATTCTGCTTCCCTTGCTCAAGAACAGCTTCCACAGCGATTGGATCTTTTTTATTTGGAAATCCCTTGTCCCTCTTGTCCTTCTGAGCAAGATTTTGTGGGAGCGCCTAAATCGTCTAAAGTATTCATTAATGAGTCATCCTGTGGCATGGGGTATCTGCTTTGGGAATTTACAACATCATTAAAATCATTAAAAGTTTCAAGAGCTTCAATATCTTTAAGAGCCTCTGATGCAGACTGATATCGCTGTTTAAAGTCATCCAGCACCATTTTACTGAGAATCTTAGCTAAGGAGTGGCTCACTTGCGCCCGATTGCTCCATTTTATCTCTCCATCAGCATCTCTATCTAGCTCACGGGGTGCTATACCAGTCAAGGCTTTAATTCCAACCATGCCGACTGCATAGATATCACTACTGTAGTGTGGACGCCCATAACATTGCTCGCTTGGTGCGTAACCTTGAGTCCCAATGCCAATGGTCAAGGGGGTTTGTTCTTGATGATCAAGCTGTTTTGTGCTGACTTCTTTGACGGCTCCAAAGTCAATTAGTACCAGTTTACCGTCTGAATGTCGCCGGATGATATTGCTGGGCTTAATATCCCGGTGAATCACGTTGTTTTTATGGACAAATGTTAATGTTTGCAATAAGTCCCTGACAATTTTGATAACGGCAATTTCATCAATTACTCTACCTATTAGCAGTTCCTGATTTAAAGGATGACCAATTATAAGTTCTTGCACTAAATAAAACTCTTCATCTTCTTCAAAATACGCTAAAAGTTGAGTGATTTGATTGTGTGTTCCCAATTTTTCTAGTGTTTGCGCCTCTGAGTTAAATAAACGTCTAGCAAGTTGCAATCCTTCTGGTTTGGTGTTAGCTGGTTTTAGTTGCTTGACAACACATCGCGGATTACCAGGACGTTGGGTATCTTCGGCAATGTAGGTTTCGCTAAATCCACCGGAACCAAGAACTTTGACAATTTTGTAGCGTTGAGCCAGGACTTTTCCTGATAAGGCTAAATCTCGTTGCTGGATTAGGTGTTGCAAGTCATCTTGGTGGCTGATAATCTCTCGGACAACGGCGGAAGTTTTATACTTCTGAAAAATGTCTACTAATTGGCGTTTTCTGATGCTTTCTCTGACTAATGAAGTTCCCAAGTAGCAAAATCCGATCATCGCGATCGCAATCATTGGTACAGTAGTGGGAAAAATTAACTGACCATAGACAAATAACCCATAGCTAATTCCTACCCAAGTACCAGACAAGGCGAGGCTATATAGAAATCTATTGATACTACGCTTACGTCTGCTAATCATCAAGGCTGTACTGCCAACTAGAATTAGCACAAACAAACCCTGCAACGGTGGACTATTAATTGCTGGGGCGATCGCTTTACCTTGGAGCAAAGTTGCGATCGCATTGGCGTGAATTTCCACGCCCGACATAGGTTTACTGCTGTTGCTAGCAGCGACTGGATAATAATCATTATTTAACTTATCTGTTGCACCAATCAGCACTATCTTGTCTTTGAACACCTTTCCCTGTTGCAAATAGGTGTTCCAGTTTTCCGGGTCAAGTACGTACCAAAAGGGTATTTGCTCAAATGTACCCGCAGACCCCCAAAAATAAATGCGATCGCCCTTTGATTGAGGATAATTTATTTGTCCTGCCCTGAGCGCTGCTTGATCAAAAGAGGGTAGCTTCTCGATTAAATTATCTTCAGCTAGCAACTTAGAAAACTCACTCGCTAATCGATGAACTTTACCATCCACCTCCACGGGGAAATTAACTGAGCCAATGGACACTTGACCTATGTGAAACATCTGTTGTGGGTCTATCAGTTGCATAAAAGACCCTTGGTGCGTCTCGGAATTTTCGTAGACGGCTGCCAAGGTAACTTTGCTGCCATATTTTTGCAATGCTGCCTGGAGTTGGCGATCGTCCGTAACTCCATAACTACTTTGCGTGTCAAAAACGACATCTACCCCTACAGAGCGGACACCTGCTTTGATTAATTTTGTGATTACCTGAGCGTATGCAGCACGTTGATAAGGATAAGATTTCAATGTTTTTAGGTAAGCATACTGTTGCGGATCTGTTTTATAGTACTGTTCGGGAACTGATATTGACTGATCGTCTATTGCTAAAATTACGATGTCTTCTGGAGGCACAATCGGCCCACGCAGTTGAAAAAAGCTAGAAAGCGCCTGATTTTCGCTCAATTGAACCAATTCCCCACCAGAAGCAGTCAGCAGTGCTGCCCCCATTACCCAAGCGCCAGCGAGGAGATGACCTAAGCGAACCATCCACCTGGAGTGGCGAGCCGATGCACTCAAGGTTACTTTTGTCGGTTTACTTGACAGTCTATTGGCAGCAGAGACATAGTTTTTAGTTAAGGTGGATGTAGGTTCTTCTGCCATATCGTGTTACTGATTGATTTAAGTCCAACACTTTTATTTATTCAGACCACGTTTTAGTGTAAGCACATTGAAATAAGACTTAAATGACAATCTTATACATTTGTAAAGTATCTTCTATTCATCAACAAACTTTTATTGGCAGAGCTAGCCCCAAGAGATTCCTCCTCAAGCACTACCTAACTTATTCTTTTTCTGTTGAGTGAGTTACAACTAGTAGATTGTCTCACAGAACAGAGCTGGATATACTCTGCTTGTGCATTTGGTTCTGGCGAGATTTTACCCTAACCTAACCAACAGGTAAGCTCCTAACTGGGTGCTCTACCAGAAGCTGTCCCAAGTTCGTCTTCTGTCTCTGGCGCAATATTGGTACTCCCTACAAAGCGTGTCCTGATACTGAAAGCTTTACCTATAGATAGGCATTAATTTATATCCTACTCTCAGCCTATGCTATACCTCTTTAGGAGTAAACTTTAATGTTATACAGCGATGAATGCTGTTACTGGTTCAATTTTATTGGTAGATTTTGATCACAGAGTGGCTCTTGCAGTGCTGGAGGTGAATAAGGTTTAGCACACAGTATCTCAACTCCAATGTTGCAGCCGTTTTTATGCCTTGAAAGAGGTAGGATAAAAGCTATAGATGAAGAGCTACTTTATAGATATTAGCAAACAAGGCATTTGAAAATTGCTATAATCTATTGTTCCATCTAAATTCATTTATATTCTTAGGTGTAAATTTGTATGGGTTCTCCAATGAATCGTCTGTCTATTTTTGTAGATGGAAACAATATGTTCTATGCTCAACAAAAAAATGGCTGGTTTTTTGACCCGCGGCGAGTCTTAGAATACTTCAAACATGAGCAATCAGAAACAACATTAATTAATGCATTCTGGTACACTGGCTTAAAAGACCCACAAGATCAGCGAGGTTTTAGAGATGCTCTAATTAGTCTAGGATATACAGTCAGAACTAAAATTCTTAAAGAATATTATGATGATACGTCTGGTCGTTACTCACAAAAAGCGAATTTAGATATTGAAATTGTTGTAGATATGTTTAATACAGTAGACCAGTATGACCGAGTAGTATTATTCAGTGGTGATGGAGATTTTGAAAGAGCAATTGAACTATTACGCTCAAAAAATACACATATTACAGTAGTGTCAACAGAAGGAATGATCGCTAGAGAACTACGAAATGCTACTGACAGATATATAGATTTAAATGATATCAGAGATCAAATAGAAAAAACTGAAGGTTAGTAGCCTTAGCAACTATTTACAAAGGTAAGAGTAAGAGAAAAACTAAGGTTGAAGATATATTGAGCCACAAGTAAAAATTAAACAACAAACTGCAAATGACAAACAAAACAGATAGAATAATCATTTTTGATACTACACTGCGAGATGGAGAGCAGTGTCCAGGAGCAACTCTGAATATAGACGAAAAGCTAGTTATTGCCAAGCAACTGGCGCGTCTGGGTGTGGATATAATTGAGGCGGGCTTTGCCTTTGCCAGTCCGGGAGATTTTGAAGCAGTCAGCAAGATTGCCAAAATTGTCGGGACAGAAAATGGCCCGGTAATTTGCAGTTTGGCAAGAGCAATTAAAGCAGATATTGAAGCAGCCGCCGAAGCATTAAAACCAGCAGTCAACGCCAGAATTCACACATTTATTTCGACTTCTGATATTCATTTAGAGTATCAGTTGCGGAAGTCACGGGCAGAAGTGTTAGCGATCGCCGAAGAAATGGTAGCTTATGCCAAGTCCTTCATGACAGATGTAGAATTTTCGCCGATGGATGCGGCTCGTAGTGATCCAGAATTTCTCTACCAAGTGTTAGAGCGAACGATCGCAGCTGGTGCAACAACAGTTAACATTCCCGATACTGTGGGTTACACAACCCCTAGCGAATTTGGAGCCATGATTAAGGGGATTATCAAAAATGTCCCCAACATCGACCAAGCGATTATTTCCGTTCACGGTCATAATGATTTAGGCTTGGCAGTTGCTAACTTCTTAGAAGCCGTGAAAAATGGTGCACGGCAACTAGAATGTACGATTAATGGGATTGGTGAACGCGCCGGAAATGCGTCACTAGAAGAATTAGTCATGGCACTGCATGTGCGGCGACAATATTTTAATCCCTATGTCGGCAGAGCAGCAGATTCTCAAGAATCCCTGACAAATATCGATACCCGGCAAATTTATAAAACTTCACGCTTAGTTTCTAATCTGACGGGAATGTTAGTACAACCAAATAAAGCGATCGTCGGGGCGAATGCCTTTGCTCATGAGTCTGGGATTCACCAAGATGGTGTGCTAAAAAATAGACTCACCTATGAAATTATGGATGCCCAATTGATTGGCTTGACAGACAATCAAATAGTTTTGGGCAAACATTCAGGGAGAAATGCTTTCCGCACTCGGTTAAAAGAATTGGGCTTTGAACTGTCGGATACTGAGTTAAATAAAGCATTCGTCAGATTCAAAGAGGTAGCAGATAAAAAGAAAGAAATTTCTGATTGGGATTTAGAAGCGATCGTTAACGATGAAATCCAACAAGCACCCGATTTGTTCCGGGTAGAATTGGTGCAAGTTTCCTGTGGTAGCAACGCCCGTCCCACAGCTACAGTCACCCTCCGCACCCCAGAAGGTGAAGAATTAACCGATGCTGCGATCGGGACTGGGCCAGTAGATGCAGTTTACAAAGCCATCAACCGGGTGGTGAATGTGCCCAACGAGTTGATTGAGTTTTCTGTGCAGTCAGTAACAGCTGGTATTGATGCCATTGGAGAAGTGACAATTCGTTTACGTTATGAATCTAGAGTATTTTCTGGTCATGCAGCGAACACAGATATTATCGTGGCATCTGCTCAAGCTTATGTAAATGCGCTGAACAGGCTATATTCTGCATTGCAAACTCAAGAAAAGCCAGAGGAAGTATCTGCACAGAAAGTGTAAAAACTAGGACTTACACAGAAGAGATCCCCAACCCCCTTTTTAAGGGGGTTTTTCAGATCCCCCCCAATTTATCGGGGGGTTAGGGGAGAGTGCGCTTCGCGCACGCTACGCGAAGGAGGTTTCAGGTTTTCAGTGTGTAAGTCATAAAAACAATCGAACCACAGATAAACATTGATGTTTATCTGTGGTTCTTTTTGTTCGTATTCGGATTTTTGCAAAAAGTCAAGTCTATTGAGTTGATTATGAATATTGTTTACTTTTTTAGATTTTTAAATTTACCTCATATCCATAAAACCTTATTCTAAAAAATGATCTTTATAGTCAGTTAGCTTGTATGAGTAGCGAAAAAACTCCAGAATTGCCGCTCTGGGTACAAGATAGAGATATAGTCATTGCTCATGATGAAGAAGTACAGTGGCGAGAAGGAATACGCCCGGATTATTCTTACACCAATGAATTTCTTCATCAAGAAAGTAAATTTCAGCATCCAGAAGGTTCTTTAGAAGCGATCGCTCAAAATTTAGTCCGCACTTTTGAGATGGAAGCTTCTAATAAATCTAATCCTCAACAGTGGCTTTCGATTGTTACTGATAAGTTTAAGATGAGTACCAATGGCGGGCAACACTTCACTGCTCAAGAAGTTGCCCAGCAAGAGTACTTATAACCTGTTTCTGGGTGAAAGTGAGCATTATAGCTCTGAAACAGAAACCTTTGAATCTTCATTTGAGGTTTTTCATAATGCCTTTCATAATGGCTTTCTTTGGGAATTAACAGAAGTCCTCTCAGGACCGCCTAATGTAACCTTTAAGTGGCGACATTGGGGAACATTTAATGGTTCTTATAAAGACTATGCACCCACAGGAGAAACAGTAGAAATCGTAGGAGTTAGTATTGCTCGCGTGACTGATGATTTGAAGATTGAGTTTTTAGAGCATTATTTTGATAATAATGTCTTTCTTGATAAATTAACGGCAGGTGGTTGTCCCTTCCATTCCCAAAATCAGAACACTCACTAATTTTTATATAGTTGACTCGATCAGTGCTTTAAGTAAACAACCAAGAGTGCTTATAGCGTTTCTCAGCTGAGTCCAAGAGACCTAACCCCCAGCCCCTTCCCTACAAGGGAATGGGAGTAAGATTCAAAGCCTCTCTTCTAAAAGGAGAGAGGAATGGAAGTGAGGTCAAAGTGCATTGCATACAAGCGAGAAGCGCTATATCGAATGAAACTGGTTTACATAGGCTTTGCCCAATTTAGGCATTGCTTATGCTTGATCAGCATTAGTATTTAGACGCATCATGATTTTTTCTGGCTCTGTCAAATTTTTAAAACCATAACGGCGATAAAGTCCATGAGCATCTTTTGTGCCTAACATCCACCTTTGAACGTCTTGCAATTCTGGATATTCCAAAATATATTCTACAAACCATTTTCCTAAACCTTGTCCTCGAAAAGGCTCCAAAATAAAAACATCTTTTAACAATGCAGAAGTTGCATAATCAGTGATGACTCTTGCAAAGCCAACTTGCTGATTATCTTCATAAAGTCCAAAACATAAAGAGTTTTTTATTGCCTTTTCCACAGTGGCTAATGGGATGTTTTCAGCCCAATAAGAAGCTTGTAAAAAATCATGAATCATTTGAATATCTAATTTAGATTTATCGGTGCTGATGTAAAATTTATGTTTTAATTCTTCGTTCATCTAGGTGAAACTTGTATTTAATATGTTAATGCATAATAATTAATTCTAATTCATTCTTGCAGTCAGTGCGTTGCAACCTAAGATGATGAAATTACTGAACCATTAGCTGGATAACAGAGGCTATATTCAGTGTTCAAGGATATGGGTGCATCTACCATTGATTATGAATCAGCCTACAACAAAATCTTGGCAAGAAGTTCGTGCAGCTTTTCAAACAATCTGGGGTTATGAAGATTTTCGTCCACCACAAGGAGAAATTATCAGCAGTTTATTAGCACAAAAAGATGCACTGATTATTATGCCCACCGGTGGAGGGAAGTCGATTTGTTTTCAACTTCCCGCACTGCTACAAACAGGATTAACTTTGGTAGTTTCACCCTTGGTGGCGTTGATGGAAAATCAAGTACAGGAACTACGAGAAAGCCACCAAAAAGCAGCGCTTTTACATAACGAATTGTCTTCATCTCAACGCCGTGCAACTCTGCAAGCTTTAGAACGTCAACAGCTAAGATTACTTTATTTATCGCCAGAAACTTTGCTAAGTGCGCCAGTCTGGGAAAGATTATGTCAGCCACAATTGCAAATTAATGGCTTAATTTTGGATGAAGCCCATTGTTTAGTGCAGTGGGGTGATACTTTTCGACCAGCTTATCGCAGATTAGGGGCTGTGCGTCCTGCACTACTAAAATCAAAACCACCGGGAACAAAAATTAGCATTGCTGCTTTTACCGCTACTGCTGACCCCTTAGCCCAAAAAATTATTCAAACAGTTTTACAATTACAGCAACCAGAGATTTTTCGCTTGAATCCTTACCGTCCTAATTTGCATCCCAGCGTCCGCATTGCTTGGACACCACGAGGTAGGAAACAACAATTATTAAAGTTTATTCAAAATAGACCGCAACAATCGGGATTAGTATATGTTCGCACTAGGAGAGATAGCGAAGATTTAGCTGATTGGTTAGCAGAGATGGGTTATACTACAGCTAGTTATCATGCAGGATTGGGTGCAACAGAACGCCGTGCAGTGGAAGCAAGCTGGTTAAGTGGTAAAATCCCCTTTGTTGTCTGTACGTGTGCGTTTGGTATGGGGATAAATAAATCTGATGTGCGCTGGGTAGTTCACTTTCACGCACCACATCTGCTATCTGAATATGTGCAAGAAATTGGCCGGGCTGGAAGGGATGGAAAACCAGCCCAAGCATTGACATTGGTGAGTGAACCTACAGGGTGGTTAGATCCAGAAGATAAGCAAAGACAGGAGTTTTTTCAAGAACAAATGCGATCGCAACAACAAATAGCGCAGCGACTTGTGAAAAAATTACCAAAACAGGGAGAAGTGAATGCAGTAACGCGACAATTTCCCGAAGGTGCGATCACCTTAGCTTTACTCCATAGCAATGGTCAGCTAAACTGGCTTGATCCTTTCCATTACACCATTGGGCAAAAAGCCGGAACTCAGCCACCAACGCAATTACACGCTGTTAAACAAATGCATCAATATCTGACTACAAAGCAGTGTCGTTGGCAGTTTTTATTAAATGCCTTTGGTTTTGATAAAGAAGCAGCTAACTGGCGTTGCGGACATTGCGACAATTGCCGTCAATAGCTCACGCTGAGGACTAGGGACTGTTTTCAAACCCCAAATTAGACTTAAATGTAGGTTGGGTTGAGGAACGAAACCCAACATTTGCGTTGCTTTGTTGGGTTGCGCTACGCTTAACCCAACCTACTTTTTGAGTTTGAAAACACGCCCTAGTTCCCAATCCGCTTGGGTTAACGATTGTTTGTAGTTGGCGCTTTAGCAAAGACAGCGCCAACTACGAACCTATCAAATCAAACTTGACAAACTAGTAAAACACTTCAGAGTGTAGGAAATAAAATATTCCATACAAGAAATCCGTTCAGGAGTATAAAAGACTCGCTCACGAGTATCAAAGACTCATCGGCGAATATAAAAGACTCATCGGTGAATATAAAAGACTCGCTCACGAGTATCAAAGACTCATCGGCGAATATAAAAGACTCATCGACGAGTATCAAAGACTCATCGACGAGTATCAAAGATTCATCGGCGAGTATAAAAGACTCGTTCACGAGTATCAAAAACTCATTTACGAGTATAAAAGACTCGTTCACGAGTATCAAAAACTCATTTACGAGTATTATTCCCTTCCGGCTCGTTCGCCATCAGGCGTTCCCGCTAGAATACCTAAATTTTTTAACGAACCGCCTTCTCTGTAAGAGGCTGACGCCAACGCGCAGCGTCTCGTAGAGAAGGACGCAAAGAACGTAAAGGAAAAGATAGGTAATTTTATAGCGGGAAGGGAGTAAGATAAAGCTTTTTTCTTTTCCCTTGCTCCCCTACCGATTTTTCAGCTAGGTTCATCCAATAGGATGAATTGTCATTTTCACCACTAAGTAACAATAAAGAGGTCAAGTAGAGGATAAAAATATGTCATCTGCTCAAGCACCCTCCCTACCACCACTGATTCCGCGCGAAATTCTGTTTGGGAATCCTGAAAAAACCAGCCCCCAACTCTCGCCTGATGGCAAGTACTTGGCATATATTGCCCCCGATGAGAAAAATGTCTTACAGGTTTGGTTGCGAACTGTAGGACAAGAAGACGACCAGATACTAACTGCCGACAAAAAGCGCGGTATCCGCATTTTCTTCTGGACTTATAATGCCGACCAGTTGATTTATATGCAGGACTCGGATGGTGATGAGAACTTTCACCTCCACTTGGTTAATATTCACTCCAAGATTGTGCGTGACTTAACGCCATTTCAAGGTGTAAAAGCCGAACTCGTGGAACTGGAACCTAAATTTCCAGATCAAATGCTGGTAGCGTTGAACTTGAATAATCCCCAAAAGTTTGACGTTTACCGCATCAATCTAAAAAATGGTGCTGTGGAGTTCGACACTGACAACCCCGGTAACATTATTAGTTGGACATCTGATGCCGATTTCCAAGTCCGTGCAGCGACAGCTAGCACACCCGATGGTGGTTATGACCTCTTATTGCAGAAAACCTCAGATAAACAGTGGGAAATTATCCGCCACTGGGGGCCAGAGGAGGAAGGGAATTCTGTTAGCTTCTCGGCTGATGGTAAAACACTTTATATTCAAGGCAATCACGATGCTAACGCCAAACGTCTGCTAGCTGTTGACCTAGACACCCGTCAAGAAACTGTCATCGCTGAAGACCAGCAGTATGATGTTGTGGGGATAATCATTCAGCCCCTAACGCGAGTTATCCAAGCAGTTTCTTTCTACAAAGATAAACAGGAATGGCAGGTAATTGACCAGAGTATCGCCGCTGATTTTGAGGAAATCGCCAAGGTGCGTCCTGGAGAATTCTCTATAATTAGCCGCGACTTGGAAGATAAAACCTGGCTAGTAGCTTATAGAACTGACAGTGGGCCAGTTTATTACTATGCCTACAACCGAGAGTCCAAAACTAGCACTTTCCTCTTTAGCAACCAACCCAAACTCGAAGCGTTGCAGTTAGCTTCAATGCAACCGATTTCTTACGAAGCGCGGGATGGCTTGACTATCCACAGTTACCTGACAACTCCTGTAGGAATACCTACCCAGAATCTACCAACAGTATTGCTGGTTCACGGCGGCCCTTGGGCGCGGGATATTTGGGGTTTCTCTCCCACAGCGCAATGGCTAGCTAATCGGGGTTATGCTGTTCTGCAAGTGAACTTTCGCGGTTCCACGGGCTATGGCAAAGTATTTTTGAATGCTGGTAATCGGGAATGGGCTGGCACAATGCACGATGACTTAATTGACAGCGTGAACTGGCTAGTGGAACAAGGTATTTCTGATCCGCAAAAGATTGCGATTATGGGCGGTTCTTATGGAGGTTACGCCACCTTAGTGGGGTTGACTTTTACACCCGAAATCTTTGCTGCTGGTGTGGATATTGTCGGGCCAAGTAGCTTGATTACTTTGATAGAAACTATCCCGCCCTATTGGGAACCGATCAAGGCAATGCTTTATCATCGCGTTGGCAACTTGGAGACAGAAGAGGAGTTTCTCAAATCGCGATCGCCTTTATTCTTCGTTGACCGAATTCAAAAACCTTTACTCATTGGTCAAGGTGCAAACGATCCACGCGTGAAACAATCAGAAAGTGATCAAATTGTCAACGCAATGCAGGAAGCTGGTTTGCCAGTGCAATATGCACTTTACACAGATGAAGGACATGGTTTTGCTAGACCAGAAAATCGCTTGCACTTTTTTGCGATCGCCGAGGAGTTTCTTGCTAAATACTTAGCTGGTAGATTTGAACCTTTGGGAGATATCCCTGGTCATTCAGGAATAGTTAAATAAAGTCTCACGCATGGTGGTTAGTGTCATTCACCGACCACCTTAATATTTTTAATTTAGTAAACAGAGGTCAGTGTACCAGAAAACAAAAATATTACACCCTGTTTTTTGGCTTATTCATACTCAACTTTCGCTTGAAGTGCTATATCGAAGGCTTCTAAATGTGACAAATCTTCAGCCCCCCATAGTTCACCGTTATTAATACCCTCTGGTTGTAATACGTTACAAATAGGCGGATTTAAAAAGATAGGTTTTTTTAGGGCAATAGCCCAGACATCAGATCCTTCATAACCACAACTATTTTTGTAGTCAACAAGACTTTCTCCTAATAAGTGCAAATCTTTATCGGCAGCAAAGCTTTTTTCATCATATTTAAAAATTTTTTCAACAGCTATCCATCCTACAATTCCATAAGAAGGAAATGTTTGCTCGTTCAATTCATAAGAAGCTATATATTTTTTACCTTCTTCTGAGTTATAAAAATCTAATGTATGAATTAATAATGTACTGTTTTTGTAATTAAATTCATGATTACTTGGGTCAAATATTACTAATGTTGTGTACTCACACATTAACAAACCTAGAGCTTCTTCAATAGTTTACCAAATTCATCAATCCCGAACTATTATTTAAAACCACAGATAATTCATGAGTATTTATCTGTGGTTCCATTTTCATCAAATTGACTTTTGTAAGAGATTTAGTAAACGCCTGATTATTTAAAGCGATCGCTTCCCTAAAATTGCTGCAAAAACCGCAAATCACTAGCATATAATCGGCGAATATCATCGATTTGATGTAACACCATTGCAAAGCGTTCTACACCAAAGCCGGCAGCAAACCCAGTATAAATTTCTGGGTCATAACCCACAGATTTAAGTACATTTGGATCGACCATACCGCAGCCCATCACCTCTAGCCAGCGCCCATTCCACTGCAAATCCACCTCAGCAGAGGGTTCGGTAAACGGGAAATAACTAGCGCGGAAGCGAATTGGTAACTCGCCAAATATTGCTTGTAAAAATACCTTAATTGTGCCCTTAAGGTCTGTAAAAGTGAGTCCCTCGTCAATGGCTAAAAGTTCTATTTGATGGAATACCGCTGAGTGAGTTGCGTCTACATTATCTCGCCGATAAACTCGCCCTGGAGCCACAACCCGAATCGGTGGTTCTTCTCTTTCCATGTAACGAATTTGCACTGATGAGGTATGAGTCCGGAGAAGATTACCATCTGGGAGGTAGAAGGTATCCTGCATATCACGGGCGGGGTGGTCAGGCGGGGTATTGAGAGCCTCGAAATTGTAGTAATCTGTTTCCATCTCCGGCCCTTGAGCCACGGTGTAGCCCATACCGACAAAGATATCCAGCGCCCGGTCGATAATACCATTGAGGGGATGAATGCGACCTTGGGGGCTGTAAATTCCGGGCATAGTTACATCCAGAGTTTCCGCCTCTAGCAAAGCTTGAATTTGTGCAGCTTCCAAGGCGGCGCGTTGCTGGTCTAGACTAGTTTGCAGGGATTCTTTGACTGTATTGGCGATCGCTCCAATTTTCGGTCGTTCCTCTGCACTCATTTGCCCCATACTTCGCAACAGTGCCCCCAGTTCCCCTTTCTTACCCAGATAGTTAACTCTGAGTTCCTCCAGACGTTCTAGGGTATCAGCGGCTGCGATCGCTTTTTCTCCTTCTTGCCGCAGTGCTAAAAGTTGAGCTTCTAAATTGCTAGTCATTAGTTATTAGTCATTGGTCATTAGTCATTAGTCTATAGTCAAAAGCTGTGAACTGCCCGATAAATAAACTTACAGCTATGCCATTAAATCAGCCAAAGCGCCCCTTCTCTGCGAGACGCTACGCGAACGGGGAAGTCAAAAGTCACTCATTCAAAAGTCAAACATTTTGAACCCTATAAATAAATTTAGGCGATGCACGCTCGCTAGCCGAAGTGGGCTTGTACCTTTTTCTTTCTGGTCAAAACCAAACTTCTGTTTATCAGTTAGAGACGATTGGGCTAGTACAGCTTGGCATAAATCCAGCTAACATCTCAATTAACAAGACTTGGCATTTAAGACTTGGGGCAAAATCCTCTTGTTAAAGGTAGGCAAACTGACGCCACAGTGTACTAGTGAGTATGAATATTTTTTTGCTGGCTGTGACCTGCGACATTGACAAATGGCTAATAACAAATAACTAATAACTAATGACCAATGACTAATGACTATGAAATTACTAATTAGCAACGATGACGGCATTTCTGCCTTGGGGATTCGTACCCTAGCCAACTACTTGGCAGAGGCAGGTCATGATGTTAGTGTAGTTTGCCCAGATCGAGAGCGATCGGCAACTGGACATGGGTTAACTTTACACCAACCAATTCGCGCCGAAATTGTTGAAGGGAGTTTTCATCCCGCTGTCAAAGCTTGGGCTTGCGATGGTACGCCTTCAGATTGCGTCAAATTGGCGCTGTGGGCTTTGCTAGATACTTCCCCCGATTTAGTTCTCTCTGGTATTAATCAAGGTGCGAATTTGGGAACTGAAATCTTGTATTCCGGCACTGTTTCTGCGGCAATGGAAGGTCTAATTGAAGGCATTCCTAGTGTAGCCCTAAGTCTTATTAGTCATACATTTAAAGACTTTCAACCTGCTGCTAAGTTTGCCAAAATTCTCGTAGATCAGTTAGCCGAAAAACCGCTGCCAGATTTGATGCTGCTCAACGTCAATATTCCTGCTGTTCAGTGGGAAGAAATTGCCGGAGTTACTCTTACCCGTCAAGGAGTGCGGCGTTACATTGATGTGTTTGATAAACGAGTTGATCCTCGTGGAAAAACGTACTACTGGTTAACCGGAGAGGTAATTGAGGATGTGGAACCCCCAACTGAATTAGATCTACTTCCAAATGTACCATTAGACGTGCATGTTGTACGTAAAAACTACATCAGTATTACTCCGTTACAATACAATCTTACCTACGCAGATGGACTAGATAAATTGTCTGAGTGGGAATTCAATATTTCGTGAATCATTTGATTTATCAGGATAAAACTGGGGTTATTTAAATGCGTTACAAAAAAATGTAGGCTATAACGTAGGGGCACTCTTGAAATAACTGATACACATCTACCCGAAAAACAGGAAAATTTTTCCTGAGACGATATCATCCACATTTACACAATCAGCCAGAAACAGGGTATGCTGTTTTACCAAGAAATCCTCCCTCTACCAAAATCGGTGAGACAGCATATACTTAGAAAAAAAAAGTAGCAATTTTTTCATTTATCGCCCGCTCAGTCCAGCAAGCAACACCCATGTCTAGGATAGAGAACCAATTTACCGTACAATTTTGGGGCGTTCGCGGCAGCATCCCCAGTCCAGGGCCACACACCGTTCGTTACGGCGGTAATACCCCTTGCATATCAATGCAAGCGGGCGATAAACGCTTAATTTTCGATGCTGGTACGGGACTACATGTTTTGGGGCAATCTTTGTTGCGCCAAATGCCGTTAGAAGGTCACATATTTTTTACCCACTCTCACTGGGATCACATGCAGGGTTTTCCCTTCTTTACCCCAGGATTTGTGAAAGGGAATGACTTTCATATCTACGGCGCGATCGCTCCTGATGGTTCTACCATAGAACAGCGCCTCAATGATCAAATGTTACACCCAAACTTTCCTGTACCCTTGCAGATTATGCAAGCCAATTTAAATTTCTACGACATTCGACCAGGGCAACCAATACATATCGATGACCTTACCGTAGAAACAGCACCTTTAAACCATCCAGGTGAAGCCGTAGGCTACCGTGTAAACTGGCATGGTGGTGCTGCTGTTTACATTACTGATACTGAACATTTTCCGGACCGACTCGATGACAATGTGCTTTGGCTAGCTCGTAATGCCGACATTATGATTTACGATTCTACCTACACGGACGAGGAATACCATTCCCCAAAATCCCCGAAAATTGGCTGGGGACATTCTACCTGGCAAGAAGCGGTGAAAGTGGCACAAGCTGCTAACGTCAAAACTCTGGTGATTTACCACCACGACCCCGCGCACGACGACGACTTTTTGGATCGTGTAGGGAAACAAGCAGCTGCGAAATTTCCTGGGGCGATCATGGCACGGGAAGGAATGGTACTTCAGGTTCCCACCTCAGTTTCCTTATCAGAATCTTTTCCTGTTAGGAAGTTTTCTGTCTAAAGATTGCGATCGGAGGAATTGGAGATTTTAGATTAGATTGGTGATCAGAAGCTTTCAGCGCGAGAGCGTACCTGTTGGCTGCACGGTGAGACAGCGCTGCCCAGAGTTGTCAGAGCGCCGACCACAGGATAAGGGCGACAACAGGAGGACATACATTTATAGATTCACAACACAGCCCAGACACCCACAGATGCCCTAAGATTGCGGCTGATGGAGGGTAACCTCGTTGCAGTCTCAGCACGAAACTAGAGCCTTTTTAGCTCTGATATTTGGGGTTATCTGGACTTAGCAATTAGCTGTCAACCAATTTTGGATTTTGGATTTTGGATTTTGGATTTCGGCTTCTCTACGAGACGCTGTTCGCGTTCGCTCAGTCGAACGATTTTAGATTTTGGTGAAGAGCGCAGTGAGCCAGGCAATAACAACGGGTTTCCCGACTAGAAGCGACTGGCTGTCTTCGTAGCGGTAGCGAGTCTTCTCCCTACAGCCCTTCTCTACGAGACGCTCTTGCGTTCGGGCATCCTACGGCAGGCGTTAGCCTCTGGCAATGTGAGAAGGGGAGACGTCTTGGACGATAGCGCAGCCTCTTCGAGTCATTGAGCGTCACCCGTAAGGGTCTTGGGGGTTTCCACGCCACTTGCTTTATGCCGGGGAACCCGTCCACCGCAGTGGCTCCCCATGAGCGACTGCACCAACCCGAAGGGATTGAAACAGACCACTGTCTTCTCTGCGAGACGCTCCGCGAACGTAGCAGAACGAAGTCCGGGTACTTGACTCTGATAGCGCAGCGTTAGCGACGTAGGAGCGTCGGATTTTAAATTAAGGATTTTGGATTTGTTTCGCCCTAACATAGCGAAGCATGAACCAAAAAATCTAAAATCTAAAATCTAAAATCTAAAATCTAAAATTCGTAGTCAAGCTAATAGCACAAGAAACCATCTTGGGTGACTTCCTGTGAGTTAGGCTTTGGCTAATAGCTAAAAGGGGTGGCATCAACCCCCTGGCTGATAGGATAAGACCTCATGGGCAGTTGGTGGAAGTTCAAGACTGTCTACAAAAGCTGTCCTCCTCAAAGCGGTTTACCATAGGGTAGCTTCCTGCTGATAGCTAAAATAAACCTAAAATCTCAGAATCCACGTGCTAAATTTGTCTAAAAATGGGTGTTCTGTGTGGGTTGCTCCTTCGAGCGAAGGGCTGCTAACGCCGACTGCTGTTGCCCTTGGCAAGTTTGATGGTGTTCATCTTGGTCATCAAAGGGTAATTCAACCAGTCTTGCACGCTGGTGGTCAGTTGTCAGTAGCTAGTAACCCGCAGTCAAACGAAAACCAACAACTAACAACAGACAACGGACAACTGACAAATAAAGAATATACCTACTCAACAGTTGTCACCTTTGACCCCCATCCACAGGAGTTTTTTACAGGGCAACCCAGGACTTTGTTAACGCCACTGGATGAAAAAGTCCAACAATTGCGATCGCTTGGGGTAGAACAATTGGTACTACTACCCTTTGACAAAGAATTATCTGCTCTGACCCCTGAAGAATTCGTCGAAAAAATTCTTGTGCAACAACTGCGATGCCAGCGAATTAGCATCGGGCAGGATTTTTGTTTTGGCGAAAAGCGCAGTGGTACTGCCAAAGATTTGCAATTACTCGCGGCCAAGCATAATATCCCCGTTACCATCGTTCCCTTACAAACTTATACAGGTGACTCACCTACCCAAAGCAGTTGTGTCAGTACTACTCCGACTCAAGATGCCCGCATTAGCACTTCATTGATCCGCCAAACCCTTGAGCACGGCGATATCGAAAACGCAAATCTACTACTAGGACGCCCTTACACTCTCCTTGGTGATGTCGTTCAAGGTCAACAATTGGGCAGAACAATTGGCTTTCCTACCGCCAACCTCCAACTACCAAAAGAAAAGTTTTTGCCCCGCCAAGGAGTCTATGCCGTCCGCGTTTTCACTCTCAATGAAACACCAGATGTTCCTCCAAGTGAGAGCTTGGGCATCATGAATATCGGTAGCCGCCCAACTGTAAATGGTACTTATTCATCTGCGGAAGTACATTTATTCGGTTGGTCTGGTGATTTGTATGGTAAAAAGCTGGCTGTGCAGCTAGTTAAATTTTTGCGCCCTGAACAAAAATTTCCTTCTCTAGAAGCCCTGAAAACACAAATTCAACTTGACTGCGTTATTGCTAGAGAAGTTTTGAGTGCTGGAGCGCAAAGTTAAAAGTTAGGAGTTATTCAATTTTGGATTTTAGATTTTAGATTTTTTCTTCAATCCCTTCGGCTTGGTGCAGTCACTCATGGGGAGCCACTGCGGTGGACGGGTTCCCCGGCATAAAGCAAGTGGCGTGGAAACCCCCTATAGCCCTTCTCTACGAGACGCTCTTGCGTTCGGGCATCCTACGGCAGGCGCTAGCCTCTCCCAATGGGAGAAGACCGCGCTGCTTCACCAAAATCCAAGTTGTGCTGTCAGCGCACCTTTGGTGCGACCAAAATCTAAAATTGACAGAGTTAGGAGTTTGGTGTGGGAACAATGTATTTAGAGAAATTGGGCATTGGGAATAATCCAGTCCCCATTCCCTATTCCCCAGTCCCCACTCCCCGCACCGCATGAGAGAAAAAATTGACGCCTTAACACAAAATCTGGCTCTTACCATCGTTGGCAAAACTGAGGCAATACGCTTAGTGCTAGTAGCCCTGCTAGGTGGTGGTCATGCCCTCCTAGAAGATGTCCCTGGTGTTGGTAAAACCCTGCTCGCTAAATCCCTAGCTCGTTCACTGGATGGCAAGTTTCAACGGCTACAATGTACTCCCGATTTACTGCCAACTGACATCACTGGCACCAACATCTGGAACCCAAAAAGCGGCGAATTTACTTTTCTGACTGGGCCAGTCTTTGCTAATATCCTCCTAACTGATGAAATTAACCGCGCTACACCCCGCACTCAGTCAGCTTTACTGGAAGTAATGGAAGAGCATCAGGTAACAGTCGATGGTGTCTCTCGTCCAGTTCCCCAGCCGTTTTTTGTCATTGCTACTCAAAACCCTATTGAGTATCAAGGTACTTTTCCTCTGCCGGAAGCGCAAATGGATCGGTTTATGTTGTCGCTGAGTTTGGGCTATCCTTCCGAGGCAGAAGAACTCCAAATGCTGCAAAATCTCCAAAATGGTGTGAAGGTTGCTGATTTGCAGCCTTGTATAACCTTGGCAGAAGTACAGGAATTGCGTTATCTCTGTTCTCAAGTAAAAGTGACAACTTCATTGCAACAGTACATCCTCGAATTGGTGCGGGCAACACGCCAAGATGAGGAAATCGCCCTTGGTGTCAGTCCGCGTGGCACATTAGCATTACAACGGGCTGCCAAAGCGTTAGCTTTTCTATTAGGGCGTGATTATGCTATCCCCGATGATGTAAAATTTCTCGTCCCTCACGTTCTTTGCCATCGCCTTATTCCCAGAGGAGGACGCAATGCAAGAACTGTTGTTGAGCGATTATTGCGATCGGTTTCTATTCCTTAATATAAAATCCAGAGCGAATTAAAAACTGTTAAGGACTGTGCCAATTGAGAGCGATCGCTCTGTCATCTCCGTCGTATTTGGTGCGACACTAAATAGCCCGCACTTCTGCTGCGTGTAGCTTGCTTCCACGTTCGCGTAGTGTCCCGCAGGGAAGTGGTACGACATGGTTCGACTGCGCTCACCAGCCGCTCAGTGACCATCGTAGACATCGCTGGACTGATTAAAACTCTAAAATCTAATCCCCACATTCCGCCCAAAAGTTGACTTGTGTGGCTTATACTCAAAGTGATGAAAACTTCAATGTTAGTAACCGCAGTTTTAATTTTTCTAATGACAGTTTTCTTTTAGGATGGTGACAACTATAGCCCTACTTAATCATTCGTAAACAACAAGATCCCCAACTTCTTTGAGAAGTCGGGGATCTGAGCCTAGCGATTTTCACAAATCAAATAAGATTGCTATAGTGAGCCAATACTAACAACCAACAGTTACCATCGCATCCTTCATAACTACCATCAGCCGTACTTTTACGGTGAAGCAAGCTACACGCAGCATTGGCCACGGAGAAAAATTTTGAACAGAAAAATCACTTTTTCAGACTGGATTGAGAAAAATCTCCTCTCTCAAGGATAGGAAGAGAGAACAGAAGCAAAGCAGGCTAAAAATTTAATTTTATTTATTTATTTATTTATTTATTTATTTATTAGGTAGCTTTCACTATCTTAAATGTATAATCTATCATTCATTACTATTTTTTAAATGTATAATCTATCATTCATTATTATTTATATCAACCTCTATTCCTTGTTTCTTGGTTAGGATTGTAGAAGGGAGAGTATCTTATTTTAAAACATCAGACAGTATCTACCTAGTAGTTATTTATTGACAGAGTTAGGAAAGTTACGCTTGCTTGGACTTTTACTTCAAAAATGATCAGCCATTATATGGATAGTTAGCACATTTACGGCACTATCCAATGTCTCAAGAATTATTAAACTCCTTTCAAGAAGCATACAGTAATCTCGAACTGTTTCCGTTGATGGAACAGAACGAAATGGAAAGATTTAGAGTCGAATATGGTGATGATTTGATTGCAGACCTTAACCAATTAGTGGAAGATAGTCCTAATAGAGATGGCAAAATTGTCTTTACAGGACATCGGGGATGTGGTAAGTCTACTTTGTTAGCTGAGTTTAGCAGACAAATTCAAAATAAATATTTTGTAGTTCTATTTTCGATTGCTGACAAAATTGAAATGTCTGCTGTTAATCATATTAATATACTGTTTGCGATCGCAGTTAATTTAATGACCGAGGCAGAAGCACGCCAAGTTGATATTCCTCAATTTACTAAAGAAGCTCTTTATAAGTGGTTTGCTACCCGCACTCGCACTGAAGAATTAAATTTGCAGGTAGAAGCTGGGATAGGTTTTGACCTCCTAAAATTGATTAGCTCTAAATTAAAAGCTGATGCTAGCGTTCGGGATGAAATTAAGCAAGAATTTGAACGAAAGTTATCAGATTTACTTGCCAGAATTAATGAAATTGCTGCTCTAATTCAAGCTGCAACTAAAAAAAACGTTTTAGTAATTATTGATGATTTAGACAAACTTGACTTAGGAAGAGTTAACGAAATTTATAGAGATAACATTAAAGCTCTCTGCCAACCTAACTTTCAAATTATTTACACTATCCCGATCGCAGTACTTCGTGAAACATTTATCAGCACAATAATTACCACTGAAACCAACGACCAGGTTGTGGCAATGCCTGTCTTAAAAATTTTCGAGAAAGGTAAAAATCGCTTCTTTAACGCCCAACCTCGCCCGGAAGCAACAAAGATTCTTGGTGAAGTTTTACAAAAGCGGATTTCCAGTGAATTAATCGCGGCAGAAACTGCTGAAAAAATTGTGATTTACAGTGGTGGTGTATTGCGAGAGTTAATTCGTATTTCTAAGGAATGTTGCCGCATTTGTTTGCGGATGATCCGGCGAAATCCCTCAGCAGAAGTTATTATTGACGATAAAATTCTCCTGGAAGCAATCAATAAAATTCGCAATGATTTTTCCATACGTTTAGGAAAAGTTGATATAGATATTTTGCAGAGTGTTTATGAACAATTTATGCCCAATGATCCGAAACAAGCAGAGTTTTTGGATTTGCTACATGGGCTGTATGTTCTAGAATATCGCACTGATGAAACTTGGTACGATGTTCATCCAATTATTATAGAAACCTTGAGAATAAAGGGAGCTATTAATGTTAAATGAAGAATGCTTAGATAAGCAGGGAGAAAATCAAGATGCATATGATGATTTAATTGTTTCTATTGAAGCTCAAAAACGGGGATTAAATTTACTGATTGCAGTTTGCAATGATGCTAGCTTTCGTGATGAGATTATTGCCCAATATGAAGCCGAGCTACAACCTAAGTTTCGTCCATATCGAGTGACTTTAGCACGTCAGGAGCCGAGCCTCAAAGCTGCTCTTAACCAACTGGTACAACAAGAAGAATATCTCCGTCAGCAGAACCTGGCGGTGATCACTGTGACGGGTGCTGAACAACTTTATTTTCTTCAACTTGGAAATGAGCAATCAGAACAGGAGAAATTTTTTGGTTACCTACAGTGGACAAGGGAAGGATTGCGGGAGTTTCCTTTCGCGATCGTGCTTTGGGTAACTAACCAAATTTTAGTCAACCTGATTAAAAAAGCCCCTGACTTTTGGAGTTGGCGTAACGGTGTATTTCGGTTTGAATCTAAAAAGACGAATGCTATTCCTGGTAAAGAACTAGAAAATATACGCTTTGTTTTTAGAGACACAGAATTAGCCAGCACAGATACTAATGAAAATAACCCCTTTTTCTTGCCCATTCAAGATTTACAAAGGCTAATCGAGAAAGTAGAACAGGAACAGGGAACTAAAAACCCCACTTTGGCTACCTTATATTCAAGGTTAGGTGATATTTACCGCAGCAGATTAGATCGGGGTGAATCTCAAAATTATCAAGAAGAACAGGAATTAGCAATTAAGTATTGGCGTCAGGCGAGTGAATTGCAAAATGAATTAGGTTTGCAGATAGACTTAGCTACTAGCCTCAACAATTTAGCAGGAATATATCGTGCAATAGGACACTACAGCGAAGCCGAACCTTTATATAAACAAGCTTTAGAATTGAGGAAACGCCTGCTAGGAGACAACCATCCTTCTTTTGCTACTAGCCTGAATAATTTGGCAGGACTCTACAAATCTACTGGACAATATAGTAAAGCGGAACTCTTATATCAACAAGCTTTGGAATTGAGGAAACACCTGTGGGGGGAAAACCATGCTGATGTTGTCGCCAGTCTGAACAATTTGGCACTACTATATGATGAACAAGGACGTTATCAGGAAGCAGAACCTTTGTATCTGCAATCATTAGAACTCGAAAAACGTCTGCTTGGCGAAAATCATCCTTCTTTCGCTCTCATACTGAATAATTTAGCGTTACTTTATTATCATCAAGGACGTTACAGTGAAGCTGAACCGTTGTCGCAACAAGCAACAGAACTAGATAAGCGATTTTTGGGAGAAGAGAATCCTGATGTTGCAACAGATTTGCACAATTTAGGTTTAATATACCGTGCTCAAGGACGCTATGATCAAGCTGAATCTTTGTTTTTGCAATCATTGGACATCAAGCAGTGTATATTGCAAAAGGCGCATCCGCTTTTAGCAGATACTATCTATGCTCTTGGTTATATGTACAGGGAGCAGGGGCGTTACAATGAAGCTGAACCCTTATGTATAAAAGCCTTAGAACTTGATAAGCACCTATTGGGAGAAAATCATCCTAATGTTGCCGAAAGTCTCAACAATTTGGCAGAAATCTATCGTGCTACAGAACGTTACAGCGAAGCGGAACTGCTTTATCTGCAAGCTTTAGATATTTGTGAACGAGTCTGGGGTATCAATCATTTTCGGAGTGTTAATGTTCGTCAAAATCTAGAAAAACTTGCCGCAGCAATGCAAAATAATGGAGAGTGCGATGTCTTGTCTACGACACGCTGCGCGAACGACAACCCCTTCGGGGAACGCATTACATAAAGCAAAAATATTATTTTGGGTTAAGCTGACTCTAATCTAGAGATAGCAAAATGGCTAAAGATGTTTTCCATCAACAGGTAAAAAAAGCATTAATTAAAGATGGGTGGATAATTACTCACGACCCTTTTACAATTCGGATTAGTGAAGCAATTAAACTACAAATAGATTTAGCCGCTGAAAATACCATTGCCGCAGAACGTAATACAGAGAAAATAGCTGTTGAAATTAAAAGTTTTATTGCAGATTCAGATATCAGTGAATTTCATACTGCACTCGGACAATATCTCAATTACTGCCAAGCTATAGAAGAACAAGAAGCAGACAGAGTGCTTTATCTAGCCGTTCCTATCGAAACATATCAAGATTTTTTTCAACTTTCTTTTGTTCAACGCGCCCTTCATCGTTACCAAGTTAAGTTGATAATTTACGACCCAAAACATCAGGAGATTCGGCTATGGATAAAATAAAAAGCTATCGACAACTTATCAAACAAATTTTGAGCGAACATCAAGAAATCGCATCTAATACCGATACTGTCAAATCACAATTAATTTTAGACAATGAAAATGACCATTATCAACTAGCTTACGTTGGTTGGCAAGGAGATAAGCGGGTGTTTGGCCCAGTCATGCATTTTGATATTCAAAATGGGAAAATATGGATTCAATATAATGGTACAGAAGAATCTGTTGCCGAACGATTGGTTGAGTTAGGTGTACCTTCTTCTGATATTGTCATTGGGTTTCATTCTCCTTTTAAACGTCAGTTTACCTCTTATGCTGTTGAATGATAGTTAACCTTAAAAATACTGGTAGCCATCAATTAAGCAATAATTTTCCTTTCCTAATATGCCTATTAATTATTACAATGATTAAAGTATCTATGGTAGTTTTAAACTGTAAATCTGGCGATGCAATTTTAAGTAAGGAAAAGGAACAAATCTTATTTCAGAGGCTTGGGGGTGAACTCATCCTTAATAGCCAATATTTTGTCTTAGAGAATGTACTTAACAGAGTAAAAGATATCAACTTACCTTATACTATTCGAGATATACAATCCCCTTTTTTATGATAGATTTGGTGTCAATCCAAATAAAACGGCTGTATTGCAAAAACCTTGCGGAGTGACAAACTTTTAAAGCCTTAGGAAAAAATCATTCTGCCGCAACTATTACTTTGTAAGCTCGTTTTGAGGGTTCGTAGTAAGCACTTTAGTGCTTAGAAAATAAGGACTTTAGTCCTTACTACAAACTTGCTTACCCATCAATTTAAACTTGACAGATTACTATCTGCATCGCGCAATCGCCCTCAACAATAACTAACAACTTGAGCTATAGTACACTGTTAACAAGGGGATTTTGCCCCAAGTCTTGTTAATTGAGATGGTAGCTGGATTTACGCGCCCGCTATACTAGCGAACCCCGACAAAACCAGCTTGCTCAATTGCCTTTTGCCCCTGGTCAGTTAATAAAAGTTTGGCATAGGCATCCCCAATCTGCTGTTCCCGACCTTTATTCTGCTTAATAATCACAGACAAGTTAGCGATAATAGGATAGCTGCGATTTTTGATAGCCTGAATATTTAGCTGGTTGCGCTGACGTGGACATTGCTTAGGCGATACCATAGGTTCGCGATAGGGGGAAATTAGCTGACCAGAAGTCTGACCTAATCGCAAAGCCTTCACACTACATTGAGGTACTACTGAACGGGCAGAAGCGTAATATACACCACCAGGGGTTTTGCTAAGTTGGCGCACTGCCTCTGTAGTAGAGTAGACATACTGCACATTAGAGCCAAGTGCTTGCTTTTTCAAGTCGCTGTTGCTAGGAAATATTACTGTATCTGCGTCCTTTGGTTGTTGGGAGAAAGGTGTGATTGGTAAGTTTGGCCCACCTACTTGATTCCAGTTAGTAATTTGCCCCAAATAAATTTTCTGCAATTGATCTACAGTTAAACCTGACACATTGAGTGATGGGTTGACTATCACTGCTATCCCATCCATACCCACCTGACGTTCCTCAAGGCTGAAGCCTCGCTCTTTTGCCATAGCTTGTTCTTCATCTGTAAGGGGACGGGAGGACTGAGCAAAGTCCAATTGTCCATCAAGCAACATCCGAATGCCTGAGCTAGAGCCAGGGCTACCACTAACAGGGTCTACGTAACGTAATTGTAGTTCAGGGCGAGCACTCTGGATCTGAGAATCTACCAATTGCCGGATAGATGCCCAAGCTGTACTGCCTCCGTAGTTAAATGAGGCAGTGGGGACATCAGCAACTGTCTGAAAAGTTGATGCAGTACTAAGGAGGGTGTTGGAACTTTGATTAGAGGAAGAGTTAACGCTATCGCGGGACAATAAATTCGGCTTGAGTAACCACCAAAGCAGTCCACCAATAACTATAAGTGTCAGCACTTTACCAATAATCAAACCTCTCAGAAAGAGGGCAATTTCACTATTAATTAAAGCTTTTTTTTGATTTGTATTGTCCATATCTTTAAATGTAGTTTCTTATGTTTATATTACAGGATTTTCTAAGTATTTATTCTCTAATAATGTCTAGAAATTTAAGTTATAAGTAAATCTTTAATAAACCAGTTAATAGACAGTTTTATGATTGCTAATACATGATTAATTCTTTTTAATCTAGTGAGATTCAATTTACTCTTTGGTAGTCTTTGTAATGGTGAAATTACTTTTATATACTCCTCTGTTAGTTACTGATTTTGCTACTAGGCTATTCACATTAACATTAGTAAACCTTGGCTCAATTAATTTTTCTGTAGAATTATTTAATTGAGTCGGTTGGTTTAAAGGCGATCGCCCTGTATTAATAAATGTAAAGATTAAAACTATTACTATAAAACTAGTAATAGTACCAAGCCCTATTCCCAGCAGCAAAATAAAATTTTTATAAGTTAGCAAATAGCTATCATCAGTGTTTTGGTTTATGGCAGCAGATTGTGAGGACTGTGACAACATCAGAATAGAATTAAGCGCTTGCAAAGCTTCTGTGGCAGATTGGTAACGCTGGCTAAAACGATCGCGAACCATTGTATCTAAAACATTTGCAAGAGCATCACTTACCCGTGCCTGATCACGCCAGATAACTTCTCCAGTGTTGGGATCTTCCTGTAATTGCTCGGGTATTAAACCTGTCAAAGCTTGAATGCCAATCATTCCTACTGCATAGATATCGCTGCAAAGTTTTGGCTTTCCCTTAGCCTGTTCACTTGGCATATAGCCAGGAGTCCCAACAGCAATTGTTAAACCTCCTCCCAAAGCACCAATTTTCTTAATACTCCCAAAATCAATTAGCACAATCTTCTGATCGGAGTGCCGCCGCATTAAATTTTGGGGCTTAATATCCCGGTGAATAATATTGTGTTGGTGGACGAAGGCTAGCACTTCCAGAATGTCTTTTAACAAATTTAAGACTGCATTCTCGCTAAGACGTTGACCTAGTACAATTTCTTGAGTTAAGGCATAACCGTCAATAAATTCCTGGACTAAATAGAAATCCCCATCTTCATTAAAATGGGCAAACAGTCTCGGAATTTGATTGTGATCATTGCCTAGCTGGTATAAAACTTCCGCTTCCCGCTCAAATAGCTTTTTAGCGATGGGTAAAACAGCAGGATTAGAATCTTTTGGGTGGAAATGTTTGACGACACAATGGGGTTGTCCTGGTAAATCCCGGTCTACAGCTAAGTAGGTATCACCAGATCCTCCACTTCCTAAGTGTTTGACAATCTCGAAGCGATTCCGAAGTATTTTTCTGGCGAGAGAGGATTCATGTCTGTTACGTCTAACACTTGCTAACAAGTAAGTATTACCATAGCCTCTGCTTCGCAACAGTTTGACAGTCTCATAGCGACTTCGGAGTGTTTTTCTAACTAGAGGGTTCTGGCTCATATAGCATATACTACTTCTTAATTTCCTGACCATTCAGAGCTTGGGTGAGGTTATGAATACCTGCCGCTAGATTTGTTGGTATTTAAGGAAGTCAGCTTCTCAGGCGACCTATGCTTTGGAGCAGTTTTATGGTTAGAGGGTTGATTGGTTCATTTAATACCTTTATTAGGTATCTTAATCTAAAATTTATTTCTTTAATGGTTCAATAATATCACGTAAGTAAATTTAACACTAGTCCATAGGATTTATAACTGTGGACAAGAGACAACATTTAGGAGTCAGGAAATTTTTTATTTTAACTGTTGGGTCTGATTACTGACAAAACCTTGACCAGTGGAATTTAAAGGCACAAATATCCTCACAGTGTTCACCAAAACTTTATTACCAGATTTTAGTGATTACTAACTGCGATCGCGTCATCATATCAACCTGATTTCGACAAAACTAAAAAAGAGCAGGTAAGTTCTTAAGGTAAATATCGAGTAATGGTTTTTGAAGTAAATAAGTATTAATTGTCAATCACTGACATATCAAGTTACAGCATATTAACTAGTTATTCAATAGTTTCTACAAAACATCCAACTTTTCCGACCTTTCCCACCTTTTACTCGCGCCTATATCACTTGCAATAACTCAGTTGGACTTAGCAAAACTCATAGTGCTAAAAATCTACGTTGGTTTTAATATATTTTCTGTAACTCTTGCTAGGTAAAGAATGAAACTGTTTAGATAATTTCCCAGATATTTTATCTTCTAAAAACTGTCCTCATTTAAGTTTTCCTCCCAGCTGATAGATAAAATAATCTGACATTAAGACAGATGCAACGGCAGCATTGTATAAAAAAAGCCCCCTATTGGGGGCATATTAAGTTGTTCGCGTGGAGTGAACAACTAATAATTAATACTCACAGTAGATAAAGTAATCCGAACAAAATAATCCAGATCACGTCAACGAAGTGCCAGTAGATTTCGGCTGCTTCAATGCCGAAGTGCTTTTCGTTACTGTAGTGACCCGGAATGCGTGATCGCCATAACACAGCAACAATCGCCAAAACGCCGATGGTAACGTGCAATCCGTGGAAACCAGTCAAAACGTAAAATGCACTAGCAAATAAATTGGTAGTTAAACCAAATTCTAAATGGGTATATTCATATACTTGACCCACCAAGAAGATCGCACCCATCGCAGCAGTAATTGCTAACCAGATTTGCGCACCCCGCGCATCGTTCTTTTTGATAGCAGTATCAGCATTGTGCATGACAAAACTACTAGAAATCAGATTGATGGTGTTCACTCCGGGTAACAATAGCTCTAACTCTGGGGTACCAGCTGGCGGCCATGTAGGTAAGGTAGCACGGAAAGCCAAGTAAGCTCCGAACAACCCCATAAAAATCATCCCTTCAGCAATCAGGAAGACAATTAGCCCAAACAAGCGATGGTCTGGATGTTCTTCGTGATGACCGACGGACGCTTCCGCCGCGTGGTGATGATTTAGTTCGGTTTTAGCTGGGTCAATAGTTTGACTTTGCATGAATTTTTAATGCCTAGAGGAGAAGGGGGCAGGGGGCAGGAGGTAGGGGGAGAAGAACTATTGATTATTGACCAATGCCGAATGCCCTGTTATTTGCGGTCTTCGGGATTGGCAGCAACCGCTGGGTCGGGTTCTGCTCTTAACACTGAGTTTGGCCCAGCAGATAAGACTGGATTGGGATCAGACAAAGGTACACCTTCTTTAGCCCTTTCCAAACCGTAGTCGTAGGGGCCGGTAGCCAGTACTGGGGTTTGATCAAAATTTTCGATCGCTGGCGGTGAGGTTGTCATCCACTCTAAGGTAAGTGCCCTCCAGGGATTATTAGCAGCTTTCTCTCCGTACAACCAACTCCAAATCGCATTGAAGATGAAGGGAAATGTTGAAACTGCTAGTATGTAAGCGCCATAAGTGCAGATTTCGTTGAGAAAGGTAAATTTGGGGTCATACTGGGCGATACGGCGGTTCATGCCCATTAATCCCAGCTTGTGCATGGGTAAGAAGGTCATGTTTAGACCAACAATTGTCAAGGCAAAATGAACCTTACCCCAAAATTCGTTCAGCATCCGTCCCGTCATTTTCGGGAACCAGTGATAAATCGCCGCATAAATGCCGAGAACACTACCACCAAATAGAACGTAATGCAAGTGTGCCACCACAAAATAGGTGTCATGAACGTGAATGTCAAAGGGCACTGCTGCCAACATTACGCCACTGATACCACCAATCACAAATGTGCCAACAAAGCCCATTGCGAATAGCATGGCACTATTGAGTTGGATTTTTCCACCCCACATGGTTGCTAACCAGCTGAAAATTTTAATTCCCGTGGGTACGGCAATGATCATGGTGGTGATCATAAAGAACATCCGTAACCAACCGGGGATACCGCTGGTAAACATGTGATGCGCCCAAACAATTAGCCCCAGAAAGCTAATGGCTAGAGACGAATAGGCGATCGCTTTATACCCAAAAATCGGCTTGCGGGAATGCACGGGGATTATTTCCGAAATTGCCCCAAAAAAGGGCAAAATCATGATGTAAACTGCTGGGTGAGAGTAAAACCAGAACATATGCTGGTACACAACTGGGTCGCCGCCGCCAGTTGGATTAAAAAATGTTGTCCCGGCAATTAAGTCAAAGGAAAGCAGAATTAGACCTGCTGCTAACACTGGCGTAGATACCAAAGTCAATGCCGAGGTAGCAAACATCGCCCAGCAGAACAAGGGCATTTGGTGAACCCCCATAGCAGGGATACGCATCTTCAGCAATGTGACGAGGAAATTGATTGCCCCCAAAATCGATGACGTACCTAGTAGGAGGACGCTCATAATCCAAATTCCCTCACCTACTTGACCTGTTACCAAGCTCAGGGGAGGGTAGGAAGTCCAACCCGCATCCGGTGCATCGCCTACCACTAAACTAGTGATCAACAATAAACCCGCAGGGGGAATCATCCAAAAGGCAACAGCATTCAAGCGCGGAAATGCCATATCCTTGGCCCCAATCATCAAGGGGATGAGGAAGTTAGCAAAACCTGCACCAGCTGGCACGATCCACAAGAAAATCATGATCGTGGCGTGCAGCGTAAATAAGCTGTTGTAGACTTCAGGGGTGACAAAATCGACTTCTGGGGTTCGCAGTTCTGTACGAACCAAGTCAGCCATCACGCCACCAATGCAGTAGAAAATGAACGTAGTGACTAGGTATTGAATCCCAATCACCTTATGGTCGGTGTTGAAGCCAAAGTAGTCTTGCCATTTTCTGATCCCTGGTTCCTCAAGAAGGGCAGGGATATTGGCAGTTTCTTGCAACTGAGCTTGTGTCATAAGAGTTCTGAGTCTTGAGTCCTGTTAGCGATCGTGGGGCGTTTAGCCCGTTGTGAGTTATTACTTTTGACGTGGACTGTTGACTATTTGTGAATTTGATGTAACACTTCTGGCTGAATTCCCATGTCCTTGGTGTAAGGGGCGAGAAATTCATTTGGGGATAGATTCGCAGGGTTAACAGCAACGGCTTGATTTAGTGTTTCCTTGCTGGCAACTAGCTGCTCTTGCTGCCATTTGTCAAAGGCTTCTTCTGTTTCAACGACTACTGATGCTCTCATCGCACCGTGATATGGGCCACAAAGTTCAGCACAAATCAGAGTATAATCGCCTGCTTTTTTGGGTGTGAAGCGAATCTCGCTTTGTCTACCAGGGATCGCATCTTGTTTCAGGCGGAACTCTGGCACCCAGAAGGCGTGAATAACATCGTTGGCTGTCATATTGATTTGCACTTCTCGCCCGATGGGGACGTGCATTTCACTTGTAGTTATACCAGTTTCAGGATAGGTGAAAATCCAGGCATATTGTAGACCTGTGACGTTGACCCGCAATTCTGGTGGTTTGCCTGCTTGATCAGGACTGCCCCCAATTGTCGGAGCAACAATACCGACACCAGGGGCATTCCGCAGTTGGGGAATTTGGTCAGCATTACGAACTTCTGCGGTAGCTGGGTCTTGCATTGCCTGATCAGATTTTTCTTGATTCAGGTTGGGTTCGATGCTGGGAGGAGTATCGCTTAAAGTTGCTGCCATAGCACTTCCTGGCATTGTCATCGACTCCTGATGCATCGGCGCTTCATGGATAGCATGGGGATCGAAGCCACCGATTTCGTTGTAAACATCAAAACTGTAAACAGAAATACCGAGAACGATAATTGCTGGGATCGCCGTCCAGAGAATTTCTAGAGGTACATTGCCCTCAACTGGTGGGCCGTCTTCATTATCACCTGCACGCCGACGGTATTTGAATGCAGAGTAAATTAAAATACCTTCTACGAGCAGGAATATACCTGTAGAAATGATCATCATCGCGTTGAACAGACCATCCACTAATACGGCTTCATCCGTGGCTGCTGTTGGCAACAGACCGTGATTTTGACCGTACCAAAGGCTGGCTAGCGTTAGCACGATGCCAATGAGTAATGTCCAGATTGAACTTGGAATCTTCACGGCTTACTTAATTTAATTTACTACGTTATTTCAAAGCTACTCACTTACTAAGGTAGTCTAGGCCAGAAGGCATGGAGTCCAAAGGTCTGAAATTTTTATTAATTTTTTTGACTATTTTACTAATTTTGGGTAGAAGGTGACTATCAAACTACTGCCAAAAGTAGATGTAAATCAGTGGAAAAATTTAGGATGCTTAAATTAATTGTGATTAATCAATTTTTCACATCTTGAAAAATACCTAAAGCTTCAGGCAAAACGTCGCTAAAGTGATTCAAAGTATAAGTGAGTGCTAATCTATAAACCTTTAGCCTATACGCTAGGGTGAAGATGGGACGCTAAAAGAAAATTGAAAATTTTAAGAGATCCACCAAGAGCGGGCAGAAGGTATCGTTAATGAGCGAATTTGTCCTACAACAACAAAATGAAGCGGCACTTCAACAGCAAAAGCCCAAGGAAATGATTCGGCGCTTGGTGTGGAAAATGTGCATAGCCACCTTAATTTTGATGGCAATAGGCAGTGCCACCCGCGTGATGAATGCTGGACTTGCTTGCCCAGACTGGCCCTTATGCTATGGCGAACTCGTGCCAGCCAAGCAAATGAATCTCCAGGTGTTCCTGGAGTGGTTTCACAGATTGGATGCAGCTTTAATTGGTGTAAGCGCGATCGGACTTTTCGGTTTGTCCTGGTGGCATCGTCGTTTCTTACCATCTTGGCTGCCTTGGGCATCCACATTCGCCCTGTTTCTAATCGTCTTCCAAGGTATCTTGGGGGGACTTACCGTTACCGAACTGTTGCGGTTTGATATCGTCACCGCTCATTTAGGAACAGCACTGTTGTTTTTTACCACCCTCCTGGTTATCGGCACAGCACTCACTCCCTATCAGGGGAATAGAACCGTTGGTAAGTTGCCTTGGGTCGGTTTAACTGCCGCTGTTCTGGTTTACCTGCAAAGTCTGCTAGGTGCTTTGGTAGGCTCTCGCTGGGCGCTACACCAATGTCTCGGCGGTTCTCAACTTTGTACCGTGATGTACAGCCATATTGCTGGTTTGGTGCCACCAACGGTGACAACCTTGGCAATGGTATTTATCTGTTGGCGTACACCAGCACTACATCCAGCCTTACGGCGACTGGCAAATATGGCTGGTGCGTTGTTGAGCTTACAAATCTTGTTGGGATTCGCCACTTTCAAATTACATCTCCAAGTCGAGCCTCTGACCGTCTCTCACCAAGCTATAGGAGCTGCTTTGCTGGGTACTTTAGTGGCTTTCACAGTTCTCGCACTGCGTGACTCAGTGAGTGCTGAGTCACGGGTGCTGAGTCACGGGTAAGGAATGAGGGAGATGAGGGAGCAGGGGAGGCAGGGGAGGCAGGGGAAGAATTCCTAACTCTTAACTCTTGTATAGACGCGATTAATCGCGTCTCTCCTAACAGACGCGATTAATCAGCGTCTCTACTCCTAACTCAGCACTCAGCACTGATGGAAGGCGCAACGGCGAGTATTGCGACCCACGCAGGTGCAGAAAATCTGTGTTTTCGTTTGCCTGAAAGAGCCAGCTTGAGCGGGGGCTGCATATAAGTTGTTGAAAAATAAGGAACCAGAGCCAAAATGATTGAGACTAATGTCTCTCGCCACCACGAAACATTTTTACAGGTAATTCAAAGTTACTACCAGCTAACGAAGCCTCGGATTATTCCGTTGCTTTTGATTACCACGGCTGGGAGTATGTGGATTGCTGCTAAGGGAGAAGTCGATCCATTGCTGTTGCTAGTAACTCTCACTGGCGGCACCTTGGCGGCTGCAAGCGCCCAGACAATTAACTGTGTCTATGACCGGGATATTGATTATGACATGGAGCGGACGCGCCATCGTCCCATGCCTTCGGGTAAGGTGCAGCCGCGCGATGCTCTAATTTTTGCGATCGCACTGGCGACGATTTCCTTTACACTCCTGGCAGTATTTGCCAACCTGTTAGCCGCCCTGCTAGCCTTCTCTGGCATCGTCTTTTATATTTTGGTCTATACCCACTGGCTGAAACGCCACAGCACCCAGAATATTGTCATTGGTGGGGCCGCTGGGGCAATTCCGGCGTTAGTGGGTTGGGCTGCTGTCACGGGCACATTAAGCTGGTCAGCATGGCTAATTTTTGCGATCGTCTTTTTATGGACACCGCCCCATTTTTGGGCGTTAGCTCTAATGATTAAAGATGACTACGCAAAAGTTGGGATACCAATGTTACCTGTGATTGAAGGTACTACGGCAACAGTGAAGCAGATTTGGTACTATACCCTGCTTACCGTAGTTGCAACCGTGTTATTGGTTTATCCCTTGGGAGCAAGTGGAATTCTTTATGCTGTGATCGCCCTAATTCTGGGAGGATTATTTATCTACAAATCTTGGCGGTTGTTGCAAAATCCAGAGGATCGCACTGTAGCTAGAGAATTGTTTCTCTATTCCATCTCCTACATGATGCTGTTGTGTCTGGGTATGGTAGTAGATAGCCTGCCGATTACCCATAATCTAATCAGTGCGGGGATCAATCAGCTGTATTTATTAATCGGCTAATTCTTAGTTGGGGATTTCAGCCTCCAGAAATCGGGTTTGAGAAAAACCCGGTTTCTTCAAGGCGCGTAGGTGTAGCCCAACCTAGGCATCGCTCTTGCTCTGCTACTTCTAAAGTTTTAGACTGATAGATACAACATATTGAGAACTACTAAATTATTCCAACAGCCGAACAAACTCTACAGTGCTTTCTTCTTTGCCGAAGACTAACTATGATCTATCGACCTGTTTATCTAGTACGTTTAGATGAACGCACAGGTGAAGTAGTCATCATAGCTGGTGAAGAAACCGAGATAGCAATTCAGCGTGATGGGAAATGGATATTTAAAATATGAAACCAAATTTTAATGAAATGAGCCTCAAAGAATTACGAGTCTATGTGCTAGCTCATCAAGACGATAATGAAGCTTTCTATTTACATGGATAAGTCAAAGACAAAAGGAAATTGGGTAACAATGCTACCTCTAAATTCAATGGATGACTTTGATAATTGCCCTGAGTTTCTTGATAAAATCGGTAAAAACGGTGAAGGTCAAGTATAATTTAACTAGTCAAGTGATCGCGTTGGGAAAAGGGTGCGATCGCATTTTAAAAAATTCAAAAATATACATAATAATTAGAGTCTGGCGAATTTGCGATGTCTACGACGGGCGTAGCTGCGGCAACTAAAGTTTTAGTCATAAACTACTAAATTTTACGATCGCTCATCAGACAATAATCTCTCGTGCGATCGCACCAGGGGCTAACTCAATTGATTCCAGCTGTAAATACAATTGAATTGCTTCTTTAATATTTTCTAAAGCTTCTTCTTCTTTTTCTCCTGCTGAAGTACAGCCGGGTAACTCTGGACACCATACAGCCTAATCGCCTGTTTCTAGTACAAGGCGGCGGAAAATAAGCAAACCATTAAAGAGCCAAAACTTTTGAGGCGAAAGCGCCTAAATCCTTGGGCTGAGTCAAAATATATTTGATCCGGCTGGCTGGGCATTTTATTATTTGGAAGTGCCTTACCGCGCTATCACCATCGACTGTGGACCTCGTGCAACCGTGATCGAGAAGTCAGTCTTCACGAGCTCTGTACGCTTGGGGTCAGCGAAATCACCTGTCAGTCTCCAGAAATCGACTGATCCGTTCGGCTTTGAGCGGTCAAAATGTGCAAAACACAGCACGGCCAGAAAGCGACTCGTGTTGTCAAAGACAGCGGACTCAGGTAACATGCCGTCGAAGGGAAACTCTCCCACGCGATCAATGCTCCCAGTCTGCGGGTCCAGCCGGAGCAGAGAGACCGAGGAGAAGAAGCCTTGCTTGGGGTCATCCAATGGTTGCGCGCTGCGTTCCAGATTTGTTGTAGCGATCCAGTGCTGATTGGGGCTTATGGCCAAACCCTCTGGCATCACGCCAGTGTCTGCCCTCGAAACGAGAAGATGGTGCGGGATACCATCTGCTGCTGTGCTTTGTTCAAGCCGAATACTGGAAACTGTTCCACGAATATCAGTACCGAGCAGCATTGCGTTTACGATGGCAAACCGACCATCAGGGGTAAAACGCACAAGGAAAGGAGCGATGTCGAGGTTGACGGGATCGCCCCAGCTTGAGAGCGCTACAGCCTTTGAAGTCGCGTCTACCTGAACTAAGGACAGCCTCGGATGCTCGCTGTAGACCAACCCAAGGACATTTTTCTTTGGATGGAACTCCGCACTCACAAGGGCATCACCAGTCTCAGTACCAGGAATGCTTGGAAGGAAAGGCTCGGACAGTCTCCCTTGTTGAAGACGATACATGGCCAGAAGTGGCTGCTTCCGCTGAGGCGTTTTCTTGAAGACGACAGCTACGAGTGTGCCGTCTGCGTTGACCGACACAGAGAGGGGACTATCGAACCCCTCAATCTTCTGAACCACTTTGGGTTGATCCAGGTCGGAAAGATCGACGACCGTGATTGTGCGCCCAAGAGGAAGGTCACTCAGCTTGGCATCTGGCAGTTTGCTGGGACGTGGGCCTTGCGTTTCGATCACAATGGCGTACCTGCCATCCGGTGTGAGGGCAACCGAAGAAGGGGGACCGATCACTGAGTTTGTGACCTCCACCGTAGTGGGTTTCATATTAGCAGGGGACCGAGCAAGCCGTATTACCGAGAGCTTGTCGGGACCGGACATGGAACCGAGTTTCCCGTCGATATACGCGGAAGGGAGCATGTCCGTGTCCGAAGCCACAACGAGGTATCGACCTTGGAAGTCGAAAGCCGGCACAGCGATCTGGTTCTGAGCGCTTATTTGGGAATTGGGAATGCTCAGAAGTCCTGCACCCAGTAAGCACAACGAAAGGTAGGGTAAACGCATCTTAATGAGAGACAAAATTAGGACTTACGCACTGAAGCTCAAAACCTAGATCCCCCCTAGCCCCCCTTTTTAAGGGGGGAACTTCTAAAGCCCCCTTTTTAAGGGGGTTGGAGGATCTGAGTACGTAAGTTCTGAGAATGTGATAATAACGGCAGAGTCGACAAAGTATAGCTTTCGGGATTTAGGCTAATTTTTGTTTCTTGTATAATATAGCAATTCCAAATTCAAAAGTTTAGGAGGAGTCAGTCGCTAGAGAGAGTACTGAGTCCTTAAGTATGAAGTCAATTAAATGCTGCCAACAGACTTCTAGTAGCGTCTCCAGTCTTAGTCCGCTTCTGCTAGCGTAGTAATATAGAGTTTATCGCTCCCCGGTAAGCGGCTGGAAGCAAAAGGATTAATATGGCTCATTTAAATCAACGTCGCTCCCAAAATGTCAACGGCGATTTTTATGTAGATACTACCTGTATTGATTGTGATACCTGTCGCTGGATGACTCCTGAAGTGTTTTCTCGTGTTGATGAACAGTCGGCGGTTTATCATCAACCAATGAATGATGCAGAAAGATTAGCAGCACTTGAAGCACTTTTGGCATGTCCTACTAGTTCTATTGCCACACTTGAAAAACCAAAAGATATCAAAGTTGCTCAACAACAGTTTCCAATATTAGTAGCGGAAAATGTTTACCACTGCGGCTATCATTCTGAAAAATCTTACGGTGCTGCTAGCTATTTAATTCAACTTGCAGAAGGTAACATTTTGGTGGATTCTCCACGCTTTACGCCGCCTTTAGTTAAGCGTTTAGAAGAGATGGGTGGAATTCGTTATATGTACCTAACTCATAAGGATGATGTGGCAGATCATCAAAAGTTTGCCGAGCATTTCCAGTGCGATCGCATCCTTCATACTGATGATATTACTGCGGGTACTCGCAATGTGGAAATACAGCTAAGTGGTTTTGAACCATTTACTTTGACTCCAGATTTATTAATTATTCCAGTTCCCGGTCATACCAAAGGACAAACTGTTCTACTCTACAAAAATAAGTTTCTGTTCACCGGCGATCATCTCGCTTGGTCAGAAAGCTTGCACCAACTGGCTGCATTCCACGGTGCCTGCTGGTATTCTTGGTCAGAACAGACTAAATCAATGCGTAACTTGGCTAATTACTCTTTTGAGTGGGTGCTACCAGGTCATGGGCGAAGGTTTCATGCTGATAGGGAAACCATGCACCAGCAGATGCACAAGTGTATTGAGTTGATGGAATCTTTAAATTGACATTAAATAACTGACAATTTACGTCATGTAGAAAAACCCACGAAAAATCTAATCCCCTAACCCCCTTCCCGATGCGGGAAGGGGGAAAATTCAAAGTCTCTCTCCTTTTAGGAGAGATTTTAAACAGAGGTCAAACTGTATTGCATAGAAACGAGAAGCACTATAACCTGAGTTTTAGCACCCTTTTAAGCAAACACGGATTATGAAAAAGCTGATCAACAAGCCGGAAGACTTTGTGCGGGAAAGTCTAGAAGGTATGGCGGCGGCTCATTCCGATTTAATTAAATTGAACTATGATCCCGTTTTTGTCTATCGAGCCAATGCACCTATACAGGGTAAAGTAGCAATTATTTCTGGTGGCGGCAGTGGACATGAACCAATGCACGCTGGCTTCGTGGGCAAAGGAATGCTTGATGCAGCTTGTCCTGGTGAGGTTTTTACTTCACCTACTCCTGACCAAATGCTAGAAGCAGCCAAACGGGTAGATGCAGGCTCTGGTATCCTTTATATCGTCAAGAATTACAGCGGCGATGTGATGAACTTTGAGATGGCAACGGAGTTAGCCCGTGGTGAGGGCATTCGAGTCTTAAATATTTTGATTGATGACGATGTAGCAGTGAAGGATAGCCTCTATACCCAAGGACGCCGGGGTGTGGGAACAACAATACTGGCGGAAAAAATTTGTGGTGCAGCGGCTGAGGTAGGGTATGATTTGCCACAAATAGCAAATTTATGTCGCCAAGTAAATCTGAATGGGCGGAGTATGGGAATTGCTCTAACATCTTGTACAGTCCCCGCTAATGGAACACCGACATTTGAATTAGGCGATCGCGAAATTGAATTAGGCATCGGTATCCACGGTGAGCCAGGAATAGAACGCACAGCTATCAAATCAGTAGATGAAATTACCGAAATTTTAACGCGATCGCTCCTTGAAGATGCAGCATACAGCCGCACACTGCGTGAGTGGGATGAAGATAAAGGAGAATGGGTAGATGTAGAACTAATAAATCTCCCATTTGCAAAAGGTGATCGCCTGTTAGCTTTTGTCAATAGTATGGGTGGAACCCCAATTTCTGAACTGTATATTGTTTACCGCAAACTCGCCCAAATCTGCGAACAGCAAGGATTGCAAATTGTGCGAAACTTGATTGGGCCTTATATTACATCTTTAGAAATGCAAGGTTGCTCCATTACCCTGCTGAAATTAGATGATGAGATGATCCGGTTATGGGATGCACCAGTAAAAACACCAAGTTGGCGCTGGGGAATTTAACTAATTACGAGTTATTATGGTAAGTCAGTCCCAGATATTACAATGGTTGCAGGCTTATGCAATCAAGATAGAGCAGAATAAAGCATATTTAACAGAATTAGATGCTGCGATCGGAGATGCAGACCACGGGATCAATATGGATCGGGGCTTCAAAAAGGTAAGCGTTCAGTTACCAACTTTTGCAGATAAGGACATCAGCAACATTCTCAAAACTGTGAGTATGACGTTGATTTCTTCTATTGGCGGTGCAAGTGGCCCTCTTTATGGCACTTGGTTTTTACGAGCCAGTACAGCAATAGTAGATAAGCAAGAATTAACAGCACAAGATGTGTTAGAGCTACTCCAAGCAGGTTTAGACGGCGTGCTGCAACGTGGCAAAGCGCAGCTAGGAGACAAAACGATGGTGGATGTGCTATCTCCGGCTGTAGACGCTTTTAGACAAGCTGTAGGAGAAAGTAAAGGAACGCTAGAAGCTTTGCAACAGGCTGTAGCAGCAGCCCAAAGAGGGTTGCAAGAAACTATACCGATGCAGGCGAGAAAGGGACGGGCTAGCTACCTGGGAGAACGGAGTATTGGACATCCAGATCCAGGAGGGACTTCTGCTTATTTGATGTTGAAGAGTTTGTTAGCGGTGTTAGAAAGTTCTGGGGAATAACGCTGGCTGTATCAAAGGGATAAATGGCTTACTACAAACGTTTCCACAAGCTAGTCTGAGTATTTATTTTAGGCGATCGCGGCTATCTTTATGAAGACTCTCTAAGATAACCAGACGATGTTATACATTTCAACAAGACCAACAAACTAAATGTATCGTTAATGCTCGGCTTAATCTTTAAATTAAACTCTTTCGTTACCATTTACTTTAGATGAACTTCATAAAGTTTGCTTTAGTAATTCAGTAGATGCTATTTTAATAGTTTAGTAAATATTAGGTTATCACATCCTCAAAAGGATCATACATTTATCTTAATGCTTTCTGATTAGCTGTAGCGCCTAACACAGCACTGAATAGTTTTGCCTCCTTGAAAAATTTAATTTATGCATCTACTATCTATTTGTGAATCCTCAAACAAAGAAGATTTATATAAAGCTTTTAGAGAAAGTGATTGCCCTACTTACCTTTCAGGGTTTTTTCTGTTCATTCTTTTATTCAGAATACCCGGAAAGTGACAGAAGAGGGATAAGATAATATTAATGTTGCTACCTTGGTGAGATGAAGCAAAGGACAAAAATATTTCTGAAAAATCTGTATTTGATAACAAATCATCATTCTTTTTCAGGACAATGGCATTAAGCCATGCGTCAATAAATTTGATAGTGTATGAAAACCTGGAAATAGAGAGGGTATTTCACATGACATCTTTTGAATCAAATGATAGTAACGGCATTGAAGTTCAGGGTATAAGTCTACAAATCTGGCGTACAGAATTTTTAGTATTACCCATTCCAAAAAGAGAGTCTAATGCCAATACTCCTGTAGAGCTTCATATTAATATTAGCAACAAAATGCTAACTCACTTTTGCTTTAACCGCTCTGGTACTTTAATTCCCCAGATTATCGGGTCAAATGGTCAAATTTTACAAATGCAAGAACAGAAAAATAGGAGACAAATTAATAAATATAATGATTATTTAGTTCAGCCAGGAGAGTATATTTTTACATTATTATATGCAAAACTATCTTGGAAAAATAAAAAGTTACAATTTCAACTTCCTGATTTACCTACTGAAACTGGTAATTATTGGACTGTAAATGATATCCAATTAGGAACTTATCAACTACGGTTCATATATCGCACCAATATAAAGTCAGCAATAGGGATAGAGACAGTTCGATTAAATACTTAATACATAACTTTGCGTTTAATTGAACCTGTCGCAACTAATAATTCAGTTGAAGTTGATAGTATCCGTTTTGAAACCCTAGTACCGAAACAGGTATTTACTATTCCCAAAAAACAACCCGATGCCAGAACATTTGTAAGGTTTGGGTTACAAGTTACTAACTTGTCATCAACCCCCTATCGCTTTAAATTTTATGGCTTAATACCAGAAGTGCAAAGCATTAATGGGCAATTGTTCAGTCCAATGTATAACAGAAACGCAACAAGAAGAACTGAAGAATCTCATTTCCTATTGGCTATGCAAGGAGAGGATTTGACATACTTTGTTGATGGAGAAATCTATTAGAATCGCGACAAGCTTGTAATGAGAGGATTTGACAATATTGGAGGTGTTTGGTTTTATCAAAATCTCAAACCAGAAAGCTACCGAGTTCGTTTTACCTATCGAGGTGTAACCCCATCTACATTAGCTAGATTGTTCCATAAGGTCGTGGTAGAAAATCTTTGGACAGGTATAGTACTTACGCCATCTATTGACTTTAGCTTGATCAGGGGTTTTCACTCAACTAAAACTGCAATATCAGGGTAATGATTTACCAAAAGTTTGGCGGAATGGACACTACTATAACTGGCAGAATCATTTTGCTGTTTACCAAAGTGCTGATGGTCATAAAACCCCGATTTATTCAGGATGGAAGTCAGGTAAGGAACGTGGATTAACTAAAATGCAAAATTTCATCCTGTCTCTAGCTTCCCTCTGCTTTATAAGGAGAGGGATTGAGGATGAGGTAAGCCAGGGACATAAATTGTATGTTATTTAATTCTTATTCCTAAGCTGAGAATTGAGGTGGGTGGGTATCAGTTTCAAAGTCAGAGCGATTGAAAAAGAATTCTGGAATGAAAATCACTCTTTTTAGAAGATTGGAACCACCCACTTCGTACTAGGCGAGCTTATCGTCAATATCGCCTAAAAATTCCAACTTATCTAATTGACAACAGATGTACTCTGGATGCGCCATTTACCTCGTTCTCGAATCAAATCATACCGAACTCGCAAATTCTCGTTAGAAGAGTTTTGAAACTGACCATTTTCATATAACTGCGTCACTTCCTTAACCGTAGCTTTCACTGCGGCACGATCTGCAAATAAATCAATTTTCTCTACAGATTCCACCTTCAGACTATGGTCGTACTTGCGGTAGCGGTTGTCTGACCTATCCTGTTGAGCAATCAGCCGCCATTGAGACAAAGCTGAACCAGTTAAAATCTGCTCTAAATTATTAATCTCATGATTCGGCCCTAAAGCTTCAGCTTTGGTAGATAGCCAAGTCCGAATGACTTCCTCTGCCGTTGCATCTGTTAAAGGGCCTTCTAGTGATTGTAGTTTACTGTTTGGATCAGGAATAGATATTGGTGGTTGATTTATTTGTATAAATAACTGTGAACCACGCCCAGATGGTGTAGGAAAAAACAGATTTTTTAACCATGCAAAAGTCGTTGTGACTAACACCCAGAAAACTAATATACTCACCAAAGAAATAAACACCCTCCACACGAGCCGTGTTTTCCCTTCTATGGTGTTAGCAAAAGTTCGCCGCCGCCGGGGACGACGAGAATGAGGACGATTATCTGGTAAACGCTCTCGGCTAGCAGATGGAGTAGGTTTTCTCCGCCGACGCTTTTGGTTCTGACCGGGTGCAGCAGTCTTAGCTGAACTGTTTAAATGCTGATTAGTGTTTCTGCTCATCCGTTCAGCAGCAGGAACCTCTGATTTTACACTTCCAGATGAATTCCACATGGGTGGTGAGAAGTTTGAATATTCGGGTGTTTCTTTTGTTGGTGTTTCTGGCAAATCTAGGTCAGGTGTTCTACTGTGATTAAATTGCCTTGAAGTCCTAGTTGAATTGTTGGGAAAAGGGGGATTATTTGTCTGGGGCTGGGGAAAATACTGGGGGTTAATTACAGCCCATTCATTAGTTGTTTCTGCATCCGTTGGTAGTGCTTCTAAATAAGCTTGCACCTGTTGGTTAGCAAAGTAATCTTTTAAGAAAGCTTGCTGGTTTGCTAAATCTCGAAAATGGGGAAATACTTCGTGTTGCAACCACTGTTCTGCATATAGACACAGCCCCGGTAATAAATCTGGAGAGTCTTGAGATTTTTCCCGAATAAAAGCTAAAGCTTCGTACTCCTGACTAAGTTCTAAAACACGAGTTGCTTCTTGGGTTTGTCCCAAAAGTAATGCACATAGCGACTGTTCTAAATGTACATCTTGGCGTTTGCCCAGGCGCATAAGCATTTGCCTTGCTTGACGAATTAAAGCAGGTTGACGTTGAGCAAATCCCCGTGCTATCAAGGCATAAACAGCTAAGTAAGTGGCAACAGCAGAAGGACGTTTGCTTTGGGCTTCAAATAACTTGTGCTGCTCTGCGACTGTTAAGTGGTTGCGTAACTGCTGGATAAATCGCAGAAAGTCATCTATATTTAAACCAGATTCATCATTGCTCGTGCCATCAATACCACCACGATCTTCTAAGAGATTTTGCAATAATTCCAAGCCTTGGCGTCGTTCGGCAGTCTTTTCTTGAGGTAGTGCTAGCAACTCCAAAATTCGATATGGTCGCAATTTGTAAAGATCCGCTTGCATTTCCGCTTGTACACTGGAGAACAACCCTTCGCGTGCAAGCAGTTCTTGACCAGTTTCTAGGGATATGGCAGCATTTTCATAGTGACCTTGCTGCCACTGTTCGCGACCTAATTCTAGACAGGCAAGGGCAACAGTGAGAACAACATCTGGATGTTCAGCACTTTCGTGTATTTCTTCGTCTGCTAAATTATTGCCTTTTCTTGCACTTGTAACACCATTTTTATTTACCAAGTACGGACGACCTAGTTTCAGTACAAGTTCGTATTCCCCCAACTCTTGCAAAATTAATAAAGCGCCAACTAATTCATCTTGGGTAATTTCGATGCCCAGACTTTGGGTGTCACTACCCCTTTTGGTACTTTCTGTGCGATTTTCCAGTGCTACTGCGGCAGCAGCAAGGTTATCAGGGTCATAGGCGTGGGCAAGATAAAGCTGATCGTAGGTACTGCGTTCTTTTGGATCTGATAAAACCACGTAAGCTTCTTCTATGAGTTGTTTACGAGAAGAAATTGCTGCCTGAGAATACTCACGTCGTGGCAATTGTACAATGCGATCGCTGTATGCCTGCCGCAATTGTTCATCACTTGCCGCCAACGGTAGTCCTAAAATTCGGTAGTAATCTAGCGGAATTCGCACAGCCTACTTCCCCTGCACCGTGATCAATATAATTCACCTAGAGCGTTCCAGGCCTGTAAAACCGTGCCATAAAAATGCCATGTAGAATTTACTCTACAAGTGTATATTGCAACAACTTGTTTTGTACCTTCCCGAAATTTTGAGTCACATTCTAGTACTAATTTTTTGCTTTCGCCTAGAAAGCCTCAATTGTTTGTCTTAATTCTTAGTATTTTTGTTTAACACGACTATTATCAGCCTTCGATACCACAAACCACAACTACCGTTTTTAATTACGGCATAAATGTTGTGGTTGCAAGAATCTATTGATGATTGATTTTTTTGGGACTTCCCAGTAGGCGGTAACAAAAATACCACTATTGGGAGTTGACCCTGATAACAGGAGAAAAAATCATATCATAATTAACCTTTAATTACAATTACCTATTTGGGTATAGAGACTTTTGCCTGCTTTTTTTTAAATTGTTAATAGATAAGCAGAAAGCAGTCTATCTTGATTGCTAGTCTATGAAGGGGAATAGTGAGAGAGAAAAAACCCAAAACGGCAGATATTGTCGTTAGAGTCAAATCCTCACGGGGCATGGGCTGAAAAGTTAATAAATCTGTCTTGGAAAGTTGAGCCACTGTGTTGGACGGGTCTGTTGGCTGAAAGCAAGTAGCGTCTGATCTAAGCAAGCCTTAGCTCATACTTTCCGCAAAATTAAAAATTCAGCTATTCCCTAAGACGCTTTTTTGGTGCATAAATAAAGTTTGATTGTTGAGTCTTGTAAACGCTAGCCTGTTAAAAGCTGAGGTGTTATCAGACCAACTTATTTAAGACCGTAACTTTAAGTTGTACAACAGGGATACTCAAAAATAATGGTTCAAGAGCGTACTTTACCCACATTTAATCCTGCTACTACGCACATTACTAAGGAAGAAGGGCTACGGTTGTATGAGGACATGGTATTAGGGCGCTTGTTTGAAGACAAGTGCGCTGAAATGTACTACAGGGGCAAAATGTTTGGTTTTGTCCATTTGTACAACGGTCAAGAAGCCGTTTGCAGTGGTGTTGTGCAGTCAATGCGACCGGGTGAAGATTTCGTTTGTAGTACCTACCGCGACCACGTTCATGCTCTGAGTGCGGGAGTACCAGCAAAAGAGGTAATGGCAGAATTATTTGGTAAAGCCACAGGTTGCAGCAAAGGGCGCGGTGGTTCCATGCACATGTTTTCTGCTGAACATCGCTTGCTGGGTGGCTATGCTTTTGTGGCTGAGGGAATTCCTGTGGCAGCTGGAGCGGCTTTTCAAAGCAAATACCGCCGCGAAGTGCTGGGGGATCAAAATGCTGACCAAGTGACAGCTTGCTTTTTTGGCGACGGTGCAGCTAACAACGGTCAGTTTTTCGAGACGCTAAATATGGCAGCCCTATGGAAACTGCCAATTCTTTTTGTAGTCGAAAATAATAAGTGGGCCATTGGGATGTCTCACGAGCGAGCCACTTCCCAGCCAGAGATTTATAAAAAAGCCAGTGTATTTAACATGGTGGGCGTGGAAGTAGATGGCATGGATGTACTAGCAGTCCGAGCCGTGGCCCAAGAAGCTGTAGCCCGTGCCCGTGCAGGTGAAGGCCCAACATTAATTGAGGCACTTACCTACCGCTTCCGGGGTCACTCCTTGGCAGATCCTGATGAAATGCGAAGCAAAGCGGAGAAAGAATTTTGGTTCGCCCGTGATCCAATTAAGAAGTTGGCAGCTTATTTGCTGGAGCAAAACCTGGCGGATGAGGAAGAAATCAAAGCCATTGACCGTAAAATTCAGGATGTAATCGACGAGGCAGTTAAATTCGCCGAAAGCAGCCCTGAACCAGACCCCAGCGAGTTATATCGTTTCGTTTTTGCAGAAGACGAGTAACAGAGTAGGAGTTAGGAGTTATGAATTTTTAACTCCTAACTCACAACTCCTAACTGCTAACTATCCCTAAACTTAGGACTAAATTTGTGTTTACCATTGCAGTTCAACAGCAACAATACAAAACTTACATCCTTTCAGATCAAACCGCTGGTTCTCAACTAGAAGTTGTGCCAGAACGTGGTGGGATCATCACTCGTTGGCGTATACAGGGGCAAGAAATTTTCTACTTAGATACTGAACGCTTTGCTAATCCTGATTTGAGCGTCAGAGGTGGGAATCCTATTTTGTTTCCCATCTGCGGCAATATACCGGATAATACTTATAGCCACAATGGGCAGCAATATACTCTAAAACAACACGGCTTTGCCCGTGAGCTACCGTGGGAAGTAACTGACCAAGTAACTCAAGATAAAGCTGGCCTCACCCTTGTCCTTAATAGTAATGAGCAAACACGGGCTGTTTATCCTTTTGACTTTCAAGTGGTATTCACTTACGAACTCCAAGGCAATACTTTAGAAATTCGCCAGCAGTATAAAAATCTTTCATCCACATCACTGCCTTTTTCTACAGGTTTCCATCCTTATTTTCTAACGGTTGATAAAACTGGGTTAGAGTTTGAAATTCCTTCCCAAAAGTATCAAGACCAGATAACCAAAGAAATTCACCCCTTCAATGGTAATTTTGATTTTAGCTGCGATGAAATTGACGTTGCCTTTAAGCAGCTAACTAGTCAATCCGCTGCTGTGACAGACAACAGCCGCAAGTTAAAACTGACTTTGAATTATGGCAATGAATATCCAATTTTGGTGTTTTGGACGCTCAAAGGCAAAGATTTCTACTGTTTAGAACCGTGGAGCGCTCCCCGTAACTCCTTGAACACTGGTGAATATCTGACTGTGTTAGAGCCAGGAAGCAGCTACACAGCATCTGTGCGGTTAACGGCGAATTTTTTCTAAAGTCCTTTACAAATCTATAAATTTCTATGCTATGATGGCAAAGTTGCGAAAAACAAATTAACGGGTCGCTAACTCAACGGTAGAGTACTCGGCTTTTAACCGATTAGTTCCGGGTTCGAATCCCGGGCGACCCATATTCAAGGAAAAAATACTTGCTAAGTCTTTGAGGATAAAAGTCGAGGTTAGCTCTATAGCTATCAATAAAATTGTGAATGCGATCGCTCTGGGAAATAAAAAATTTTCGGATGAGCGATCGCTTTTTGCTGAAGATCAAAGAAAGATTACAGATTAAAGGAAATTAACTAAGTTGTCAGCCTATTTCCGTGATTTTACGGTTACTTAAGTGCGGGGTGAAGGTGAATAACTGAATTTGAGCTTTTCAACTGGAAGTAACAGATGCAGGTGAATTTTGAGCAAAAAGCTTTTATTTCCTTAGCAGGTCTGGAAACTAAGAACTTACTGGCAAAGCAAATACGATTACAGGGTTTGTCTGGGAGCGATTATACTTACTTTTGGCAGTTATGGGAGCAGTATCGAGATTATCTTTACAGTCGCTGTTTACAGTGGATGGGAGGTAATCGTCATGATGCCGAAGACTTGTTCAGTCTGGCAATGCTCAAAGCCTGGAATCAATGGCCAGACTATGCCCATAAAATCACCAAGCCCAGGGCTTGGTTGAGCCGACTCATCCACAACCTTTGCATGGATCTGCATCGAGAACGCAAGCGAGAGGCACAAAGGATCAAAAACGTTGAGGACATTCAATTTAGAAATCATGCAGTAGTTACTTTCAAACTTGAATCTCCTGAGTCAGAGATGTTTGTTGATGAACTGAGGGCATACCTCCGCTACAGAATTGAGTCCTTACCCACGAGACTGCGTGAACCTTTTATCCTTCGCTACTGCCAAGAAAAGTCTTACAGAGACATTGCCAAGCAACTCGCCCTCTGTGAAGACAACGTTTACAAACGGGTTCAACAGGCGCGAACTATTCTGCAAAAGCAGTTAAGCAAATATCTAACCGGGGAAGATGACACTCGCCTAGATTCCCTCCCATCCCGATTCAAATGGGTGGTTCCGATGGTGGAATCTAAACCTGATCAAAGGGTGATATCTGACTGGAAAGCGCCGATCACAACAAGCATCGAAGAAATTAATTACAAAGTAACCGTTACATGTCTGGAAAGCTTGCAACATACTTGGTACAGTTCCCCCAGCCTTCTGGAGTGGAGATGAATGTTCATCTGGTTTTAGACGAAAAGCCAACTAGGCAAGATCAGAAGTTAAAAACATTAAGTAAGTACATCCAGAAGTATCCTCAAGGATGGAAAAAACGATTAGAATTGGCTGATTTGCTGTACGGAATGGGAAGCTGGGAGCAGGCGATCGCAGAGTATCACCAAGTTATTGAGCGATCGCCTCAATTGATGAATGTGCGGCTGCAACTGGGAAAAATCTTGCAGATGATGAAACGAGAGGCAGAGGCTATAGAGCTATATGGGAGTGCCTTAACATTATCCTGTAATCAAGGGACTCAGCACCATATAAACGGATTAATTGCTGTCTGTAAAGGTGAAAGTCAAAAAGCAATCATCGCTTTTGATTCTGCGGCTGATTTAGAACCTGACAAAATAGTTCACTGGCTGGCATTGGGACAGGTGCAGAAGGGGAGAGAAAATCCGATTGGGGCTTTACAAGCCTTTTCACGGGTTTTGTCACTCAACCCAGATGATATTGTGGCCTTAATTCACAGCTATGACATGCTGATGGTAGTGGGAGACTTTCAGGAAGCTAGACAGAGGTTAAGTAAAGCGATCGCTTTAGCTCCTGATGATTTCCGGGTACTCGAACGACAGTTAGATCAGCGTTGCGGAATGGGATTGGTATCTGGTGAAGAGGGGAAGCAGACTAAAAAGCTAATTGGTTCTGTGCTGGGACAGGCTCCTCACGCGGCTGAAGCTTACAAATCACTGGCGTATTATCACATTTACCGAGGGGATTGGGCACAAGGGGTAGGGGTGTTAGCAGAGTTTACAGAGCAACACCCCAATCATCCTAGCGGTTGGTTTTACTATGGGCAGTGCTTGTTCCACACGGGCGAAAATCAGGCGGCAGTTGAGATGATGCTCAAAGCTTATGGTTTGTATCCCGACGATTGTGAAATTTATCGGGCGTTGTGTAAGATTTTGCCTGTTGAACCTCACTCCCTACCCTTCTCTGATCAGGGGAGGGGAGTAAGAAAAGAAGGGGGTAATGTAAACCTAACTTTGATAGTGGGAGAAATGCTGAAGCGGTTTCCAGAACGCTGGAGTGTTTGGGCGACGACGGGACGAGTGCTGGTAGAAAGTTTGAAAGAGATTGAGCGGGGGTGTAGTGTTTCTGTGCAAGGAACTCAACTCCAGCCACACTTACCTGATGCTTGGTTTTGTCATGGGCGGGTGTTGGCTTTGGCGCTTAAACACCATGAAGCTGTGGAGGCGCTACAGCAAGGATGGCAGTTATTACCAAAAGCGGGGGGTTTTCTGCAATCTGTACCTGCTGCGGTGTGGCTAGGAGAGAGTTATCAGGTACTGGGAGATCATGCGGCGAGTCGGAAGTGGTGGCAAGAGGCTTGTTTGCAAGCTAAAGAACTGATGACGTTTAACCCAGCCACTGCTGATTACTGGCAGGGGAGAGCGTTAGAGAGGTTGGAGGATACTTTGGGAGCTATGGAGGCTTATCGGAATGCTTTGAATTTGCAGTTGTTGTATCCTCCTCGGAGAGAAGTTGAGGGGGCTGTGAAACGGTTGCAAGCTATGGTACGAAAAAGTTCTCGTGCTTGAGGTTGGTTTTATCAGTTTTTGATCTGAAAAAAACGCCTCTAACTCGAAAAATTCCAAAACTGATGACTGAGATCGTCTTAAAAGTGTACAAAATTGAGGAGATTAACTCCATGAAATCTTTAACCAGGATTTTTGTTGCTTTCTTGTTGGCTGTAGGCATTACCTTTGGTGGTTTTCATAGTAATGCTCATGCTGCGGTACCCCTACCCATACCCAACGTTAATGTTGATGTAAATACCACTTTCGACCAAATAGTAAACGGTGTCAGATTTGACCGAAAATATACTGTTCTGGTGGCTAACAAAACTGGAAAGACTCTTCAGCGTGTAGGCGCTTACAATGACTCATCAAACTGGCCTCTGGGTGATATTGAGCCAAATACCGCAGTTGGACAACAATTTGACGGTATTCCTACTACTAATAGTTTTTCTTTTGCATCTAACTATAGAGTTGAACCCGGTAAAAATGTTCAATTAGTAGCCACATTTCCTACAATAGGGAGAAGAAAAATTGGACTCGGAGCCATAAATCAAGACGGAAACGGTCCAGCAGAAAAAGTTTGGGATAAGACCAGCGATTCAGCAGATAAAGCAGTCAAGAATCCTCCTTTAGAAGGTCGTGCTTCTATCCAACAAAAAGACGGATCAATCGTCTGGTTTTATGAAGTGAAATAACCATATTTATAGCTTTTAGTGCAATCGCTTGATCTTGGAGATTACCAAGAAATAAATTATCCAATCTTGTCGGGTGCGTTATGAAGAAAGCTAACGCACCTTCTTAATTGTCTATGTGATGTCTGAATATCTAAAAAGAGCGATCGCTTATCTTACCCAAGGAAGTGCGATCGCTTCTGTTTTGGGTTAGGGAATACTTTAGGGGCGATAAAGGCTGATTAAAGTGCCTTTAGTCAGCAGTTGTTTTATCCGGCTGACGGGGAAGTTAAGGAAGCTTTGATACGGTTGCAAGCGATGGTGCAGAAGGGTTCTGGTTCTTGAGTTGGTTTTATCAGATGGATTTATTTAGAGAAAAAACGCCTCTAACTCGAAAAATTCCGAAATTGACGTTGGGAAATGTCTTATAGATGTGAAGAACAAAAAAAGGCATTCAGATGCTTATTAACAGAGTGCCCTTCTGAACACAACACCAAACACAATAGTCCAAGAAATTTATGACAAAGGTAAAAGTCGAATTAATTGACGTTTATTGCCGAGATACCGAAGATGTAACCGGTGCTGACGATTTTTATCTCGTCGGTGGTTTGGTAGGAGGAAAAACTACCAAGGCAATTCTGACAACTCCTATTAAAATCAATGATAAGCAAAGGAAATCTTTCAAACCAGACCAAGCCATTTTATTTGAGGGCGAAATCCCAGAAGGGCAAAGCGTCAAAGGCGGACTAAAGGCTTACGACGAAGATTTTACAAAAAACTGGGCTGAAGCTGATAGGTCTAAAAATAGGTATGGTGAGACAGTAAACTGGGCTAAGTATGGTGAGACAGTTAAAAAGATTAGTAGTGCTATTTCAGGTGCTATAGCAGCAACAGGTTCACAAGAAGCTGTTGCAGGAACGATACTTTCAGCAGCTACAACCGCAGAAGGCATTCTTGATAGTTTAAAAAAAGATGACTTACTAGGTAGTACCGAATTAGAAATTTCCTCCACAGGACCCTCCCATGAAGAGCGAGCTTGGAAAATTTCTACCACAGCGGGTTGGTCTACCTGGGACTACACACTTACCTATCGGATTACCCGTTCCTAGAGAACTGATTAATAACAGTATGAGCGCCTGATCTGGAAAAGTGCCTTAAGAAGAAAGCTTACGCCCCTTATTAGGTGTCTGTGCAATGTCTACGACCGGCTGTGACGCTCCTGCGGACGCTCGTTCCTCTCTACGAGACGCTGCACGAACGCTACCGCTTCGCTAACGCTAACGCTACGCCGATAGCGTCGCATCTTTGTTAAGCATTTGAATTGAGACAGCTTTGAAGATGTAAAGCGATCGCTGATCTTCGCTTTGTCAGTGCGATCAGTTAACAACACTATACTAATTTTTGATTGTAAAAAGAGCGATTGTGTAGGGCGATCGCTCCTATTTTTAATTGCAGTCAGTGCGATCGCCACTTTCTGATAAAATTTTACTAATTCCGTGGGCTACGCATAATCTAATCCCAAATGCAATATTTAGGAGAAAACACCCTTACAGCATTTGTCAAAAGTTAGTACCTTTAGGTTGAAGCGATCGCTTTAAGATGACTATTTTGGATACTGGGCTACCAAAACTACTAGTTGCAGGGTAGCTAAATGTACAGCAATACACAGCAACTATGGGGCATAGTACAGTAGTATAGAGCAAGTATAAGGCATATTTATAGTAACTATGGCGTAAAGTTTTTCAACATAGACACACCACACTAGTTATAATTTCCTATAAGTTGAAAAAACTCTTAAGATTTAGCGTGATTATTACGCTTCTTTCACACCGACTAGCTGACAACCACATTAGGAGGACTATCTATGGCGCTTGTACCACTGCGGCTGCTGTTGGATCACGCAGCTGAAAACGGTTACGGCATCCCAGCTTTCAACGTTAACAATTTGGAGCAGATTCAGGCGATCATGAAGGCTGCTGTCGAGACAGATAGCCCCGTAATTTTGCAAGCTTCACGCGGCGCTCGTAATTATGCAGGAGAAAACTTTCTCCGCCACCTGATTTTGGCAGCCGTAGAAACCTATCCTCAGATTCCCATTGTCATGCACCAAGATCATGGTAATGCGCCTGCTACCTGCTACTCAGCAATTAAGAACAACTTCACCAGCGTGATGATGGATGGTTCTTTAGAAGCTGATGCGAAGACCCCCGCTAGCTTCGAGTACAACGTCAGTGTTACCCGCGAAGTTGTAAATGTAGCTCATGCTTTGGGTGTCAGTGTTGAAGGTGAACTCGGTTGTTTGGGTTCTCTAGAAACTGGTGCTGGTGAAGCTGAAGATGGTCACGGGTTTGAAGGTACACTCGACCACTCTCAACTGTTAACTGACCCCGATGAAGCTGTTGACTTCGTAGAAGCAACCCAAGTAGATGCTTTGGCAGTTGCCATTGGCACTAGCCACGGTGCTTACAAGTTTACCCGCAAGCCGACTGGGGAAATTTTGGCAATCAGCCGCATTGAAGAAATTCACCGCCGTCTGCCTAACACCCACTTGGTAATGCACGGTTCATCCTCTGTACCTGAAGATTTGCTGGCACTGATTAACCAGTATGGTGGTGCAATTCCTGAAACCTACGGTGTACCTGTAGAAGAAATCCAAAAAGGTATTAAGAGTGGTGTACGTAAAGTAAACATCGACACCGACAACCGTTTGGCTATTACTGCTGCTGTACGTGAAGCTTTGGCTAAAAAACCAGAGGAGTTTGACCCCCGTCACTTCCTCAAGCCTTCTATTACATATATGCAGAAGGTTTGTACTGAACGCTATCAGCAGTTTGGCACAGCTGGCAACGCAAGCAAAATTAAGCAAATTTCTTTGGAAGATTTTGCTGCTAAGTATGCTAAAGGTGAACTCAACGTTATTACCAAGGCAGCTGCTAAAGTTTAATTTTGACAAAAAATAAATCAGATCACAGTGCTGCTATGCTTTTAAAAGACTGAGGATTCTTAATATTGGCAAAAACCGGGTAGGTTACCCGGTTTTTTGTTTGATTCCTAGGTAATGGACATTGGGCATTGGAAAAATTCTTTCTTTGTCCTCCTTATCTCCCCAGTTCCCAGTTCTTAGTCTTATTAGAATACCCGATGCTGTAAAGAGGGCATTTGACGGCGGACTTGTTCAAGCCTAGTAGGCTTAATTTCTGCGATCGCAATTCCCGGTTTTTCCCCAGCATCGGCTAAAATTACGCCCCAAGGGTCGATAATGACCGCGTGTCCGTGGGTTAGACGGCGGGCGTAGTTATTGCCTGTTTGGGCAGGAGCAATGACGTAGGCAGTATTTTCGATGGCTCTGGCTTGTAGTAGTACTTGCCAGTGGTCTTTGCCAGTAAAGGCAGTAAAAGCGGCAGGAATAAACATAACATCAGCTCCCTTGTCTGCTAAATGACGGTACACTTCAGGGAAGCGGACATCATAACAAATAGAAAGTCCCAAATTACCAAGTTTTTCTGAAAAATACACGGGAGGTAGGTGCGTACCAGCTACAACCGTACTAGATTCACGATAGGTGTTGCCGTCGGGGACATCGACATCAAATAGGTGTACTTTGTAGTAGCGGGCAAGTTCTTCACCGTTTGGGTCGATGAGTAAAGTGGTGTTATAAACTTTGCCTGTATTGTCTACAGGAACTGGAAAGCTGCCGCCCAAGATTGTAATTTGAAAGCGTTGAGCCATTTTTTTCAGAAAATTTTCACTTTCACGAGCGATCGCATCGCCTTGGGCGAGTTTGTCTTTTTCTTCTCCCATATAGGAAAAGTTTTCTGGCAAACCTACCAATTGGGCACCTTGACGCACGGCAAGCTCTATTAATTCTTCTGCCTGTGCCAGATTTTTCTGTAAATCTGGCACACTGGTCAATTGAATAGCGGCGGCTAAATAAGAGTTCATAGATTCAACAACGAACAGTTGATTTATCGAAGATAGATTATCAAAATATATCGCTACTTCAATATCTGTGGAACTTAATTAGAAATGCGTCAGGCTTGCTTTTCTTTAACAGACTTGTTTTATAGCTGATCTTAATCTTCCTCTGGGTTATAGCAAACTGAGCAAGATTAAGATTAGGTTGTGATCAAACCCTGATAAAAGCTCTCTGCTGTGGATATTTCTATTCTCATTCAAACATTTATCGCTGTGTTTGTCCTAGCAGATGCTGTGGGCAATATACCGATTGTTTTAGTTTTGACTAAAGGCATGATGCCAGACCAAAGAAACAAAGTTATAGATAAAGCAATTATCATTGCGATCGCAGTTCTTTTGCTGTTTGCTTTTGGTGGGCAAATAATTTTAAATTATTTGGAAATAAGTATCGGCTCTTTGCGAGTAGCTGGGGGATTGTTATTGCTGTTAATTGCTTTGCAAATGCTGCGGGGAGAATTAGATCAGCCGATTATTGAGGAAGGACGTGATGTCGCAATTACTCCACTAGCTTTACCACTGCTAGCAGGGCCAGGGACTTTGACAACGGTGATGTTGCTGATGTCGAAATCACAGAGTCCGCATATTGGTGTCGTGGTAGGTATACTAGGGGCAATGTTTGTCACTTGGTTGATTTTGCGTTTAGCAAATCTGATTGACCAGTGGATTGGTGCAGAAGGTGGAGTGATTGTGACTCAGCTTTTGGGTTTTCTGTTGGCGGCGCTAGCAGTAGAAATTGGTAGTGCCGGAATTAGGGAGTTGTTTTTGAGGTAGAAAACTCCTAAAAATATCTGGAAACTGTATACAAATGTAAACAAATTTGAGAGACGAGAAATTCGCGCCTCTCAAACTTATTTATAAAAATTAACCTAAAGTTACAACAACATGGATAACTCAAGAGGATTTTATTGCCGATTGAGTTTCAAAGATACTTTTCGAGAGTGGAAGCTAATGTAGTTTTAGGCACAGCGCCAACCACCATATCAACTTTTTGTCCACCCTTAAAAATCATTAATGTGGGAATGCTGCGGATGCCGTACTGACTAGCAACATTAGGATTTTCATCTGTATTGACTTTTACAACCTTTATTTGACCTTTGTACTGTTCGGAGATTTCATCGACAACAGGAGCTACCATACGGCATGGTCCGCACCAGGGTGCCCAAAAGTCAACTAAAACGGGTACATCACTGTCGAGTACTTCTTGCTTGAAACTAGAATCGGTAACTTGTGCGGCTGTTGACATGCCTAAAACCTTCGCCAATAATATCTGAACTTGGTGAAAATTCTACCATAGCAAAAACCTCAGCTTGGGAGTAGAGGATGTACATTTGCAAAGAAGCTATAGAATTTATTTACAAACATAAGGAACCGCCCGAACAGTAGTCCGGGCGGAGTGTGGTGTGAGGAGTGAACGGAAACATGCGTCTCCGCTATTTCTATTGTAAGCGACATATCAGATTTTTCCAGCAATTGTTTAGGGGCCTGGAAAAATTTATTCCAAGATTAGGCATTGGGTATTGGGCATTGGGCATTAATTATTTCTCCCTCATCCCCCTCATCTCCCTACTCCCTAGTCCCTATTCCCTTTATTTCCCCATACCTAATTGTTGAGCTTTTTGGTAAACTTTACCTTCAGTTAATAAAGAAGGCGCAATCACAACTTCCACTTGTTGCATTTCTTTAATATTTTTAACTCCTAAGGTGCCCATGCTCGTCTTTAAGGCTCCTAAAAGATTGTGAGTGCCATCATCTAGTCCTGCTGGCCCAACGAGTATTTGCTCTAGGCTACCAGTGGTGGCAACACGAATGCGGGTGCCACGAGGCAAGACTGGGCTGGGAGTTGCCATACCCCAATGATAACCTTGTCCTGGGGCTTCGGCGGCTCTGGCAAAGGGGGAACCAATCATCACACCATCGGCACCGCAGGCGATGCATTTGCAAATGTCGCCACCAGTGATTAAACCGCCATCAGCAATAATCGGGATATAGTTGCCAGTTTCCTTGTAGTAATCATCTCGTGCGGCAGCACAATCAGCGATCGCAGTTGCCTGTGGTACACCCACACCCAACACGCCACGGGAGGTACAAGCCGCACCAGGACCAATTCCCACCAGTACCCCAGCTGCTCCAGCTTTCAACAAATTCAAAGTGACTTCGTAAGTCACGCAATTCCCCAACACCACAGGGATGGGCATGGAACGGCAAAATTCTGCTAAATCAAGTGGTACTAAAGACTCTGGTGACAGATGTGCAGTAGAAACTACCGTAGCCTGTACAAAAAATAAATCTGCCCCAGCTTTTGCCACCGCCTCACCGTATTTACTTGCACCGGCTGGAGTTGCACTTACCGCCGCAATGCCATCTTGTTGTTTAATTTCCTGAATACGTTGTTCAATTAATTCCGGCTTTATTGGTTCGGCATAGAGTTCTTGCATCAGGGCAACAAATTCATCTTTCCCCACAGAGGTAATCCGATCTAATATTGGCTCTGGGTCAGCATAGCGAGTTTGAATCCCCTCTAAATTGAGGACACCTAATGCTCCTAACTGTGACAAACGTACAGCCATGCGAACATCTACTACGCTATCCATTGCACTGGCAATTATCGGGATTTCTCGCTCAATATTGCCAATACGCCACTTAGTATCTGCCAGACTGGGGTCTAGTGTTCTGTTACCGGGGACTAGAGCAATTTCATCTATTCCATAAGCTCTGTGAGCTGTTTTTCCCCGCCCAAGTTGAATTTCCACGCTTTAAGTTTTCTCAAATCTGTTTAAGCTAGGGTATCAAATTGTGAGATAGATTGGTGCGTTTTTTCCTCGAATTAGACAGAGAAATTCGAGTTATCCAAGCCGCTGCTCGAAACTTTGATGGACGCAAAGTATTCACTAAGCAATCAAATGAGCAAAAACTGTTAATTGGTTTTTATATTGTGTTGTTTGAACGTTAATGTTGCGCTAGTTTTTCGACAATTGTACTTTGATGTGTCTGTTATTACTGAGTTAATGTCACGATATATTGGCATTAGTTCTCTTAATTTGCCTATATTGAGTTAGGTCAAGATCATGCAAATTCTTATAAATGATACCAAATTGGAACAGTTTGTATTGTTTCAAATCGATAAACCTTCTGAATCTGAAGATTTGCAATTCCAAAATTCAAAATCGTTCGATTGAGTGACTTATACCGACTTGTACTGAGCTTGTCCTAAGTGTAGCCGATTTATGCCGAGCGACTTGTACCGAGGTAAGTCGAGGTAAGCCGAAGTCCAAAATCCAAAATTGGTTTAATTTACAGTTTATTTTTAGCTGCATCCACACCAGTGTAACCAGTTGCTAACCAAAGTATTGCTCTAGCTCCATCGCGAATAGATTTTTCGATAGATTCAGGAGGTTTTTCGGAAGGAACTGGCACTGGTTTTAAATAAATACCCCGACTACCCAAAATAATTTCGCCGATGACACAAGCCCGGCGCATATGGAAGTCTGAAGTAATCAAATAAACACTCTTGATGCCGCGAGCTTGCAAATCATCCACTAACGTAGTAAAATTAGTAACTGTATCTACAGCTTCATAGTCCAAGTGTAAACGTTTGGGATCAACACCAGCTTTGGTAAACACTCGTTGGGTGAATCTAGGTGGACTACCCCCAGTAATCCAAATTGGTATATTTGGATGCTCACGAACAAATTTTGCTGTAAACTTCTCTCGCTCTAAATGTCTCGTTGAACCACCTAACACTACAACTGCTTGCGGCTGTACAAATTGATTTTGTACTTCTTTGTATGCCCACCACATGATTAGCGGTAAGACAAAAGCCATAAAACGAAAAGATTTACCTGTAAAGAGTAGCTTATTCAAGGCTCGATAACTTTATTGACTGAGTCCAAAATTTTCTCTGGCTATAAGAAAAACAACAATTGATATAGAGTAGCAAACTCCTAAAAAATCTGCCCAAATACAAATTTGGGTGATTTTCATGTTAGAGCGCGATTAAGCGTGCTTGAAGTTTTTCCTCTAATTGATGGATTATCCTAACCTATATCAGACAATCCATCAAAGGGTTCTAGCAGCTTGTTGGAGAACCCCATTTAGTGGTAGATTGCATTTTTTAACCGCCCACTGTTGCAAAACCCACAGTTACAACTACATTCCTTGGCTGGTCGAGCATCAGCGCTCTATGGACTTGCTTAAAGCCGTTCGTTAACAACACCGACCCAACGCTGCAAGTTCTCTTGACATCCTGGGCTGATGCTTTAACTTGACACCAATCGCGAGACACTCCGAAGTTCTGAGTGCTGGAAGCCGATGCTTAGACTTCTCTTCATCCCACAAGAAATAGTTGGATATTTTTTTACTTAGAACTCCCTAACTAAAAACAACTTTGTTAGGAGATATTGCCCTTAGAAGATGAAAATATAATTAGCATCTATTCTACTCACTAGTTGCTGCTTCTAGCCAGACTTCCACATCATCTGCTAGCAACTTCTGTGCTGCATCTAGCATTGATGCTGCGATGTCTTTAAGGTCTTCGCGGTTATTCAAATAAGTTTTCAAGGCTTCCATTGGGTCGATGCTGCTACTTGCACTCAATTCCGGAATCCGGGGTCGAGCTAATTGACTCACTAATTCTGCTTGAATAGTGTAGGTATGAGCGAGACTTAAAGCAGTATGTAAAGAGGAACTGTCAATTAAATCCATCTGCTCAGAGCGGAGTTTGTAAATTAGCCGCACTACAGTATCTTGAATATCATACTTGGCGATCGCTTTCATTAATACTGCCTGGGGATCATCTGTTTTCGAGACATCCACTTCAATAGTGCAGAAAGTCCGAACTTTTAAGGGACAAAATTCCCACTTAGCACTTCCCCGCTCTAGTTCTAGCATCACATAGCCTTTATCTTCTTTTTCTTCACTAAAATCTACCCGCTCAATGCTGCCTGGATAAATCACAGGCGGGTTGTTGGATTTATTCAGATTTTGGTGACGGTGGACGTGTCCCAACGCTACATAATCAAAACAAGGTCGTGTCAGCAAAGATAGGGGTAGAGTAAAGCCTTTACCTACTGCCAAAAAGCGTTCTGCGCCCAAGGTAGCATTGTCAGACATCAAGTGAGCCAAAAGGACAGTTGGCACATCGGGGTCAAGACGGCGAATTTCTCCTTCCAAGACAACTCGCAGGCGTTCGGTTAACAGTTGGTTAACTTCCGCCAAAGACAAACCTTCAGTCTCTTGGCGAGTCATCAGAGTGGAACGGGTTAGCCAAGGGAGGGTGATTACTTGCACTTTGCCATTACGGGTTTCGATGTAGTGAGTAGTTAATGTATCACCTACTACAAATCCTGGTACTCCCAAAGTGCGGTAAATATTTAAACTCGCTCCTCCCTGTCCTTGGGAATGTTGGTCGTGGTTGCCCACCAACAGCACTGTCGGAATATTACCATCCATGAGACGACGAAACTGGCTGGCAAAAGCTTGTTGTACATAGGGCGGTGGTGTAGCATCTGGGAAAGCATCGCCACCAAATATCACCATATCTACAGCATCTGTCAGCGCTCGGTCGATACATTTAGACAGGGTGTTGACAAAATCCTCCAACCGTGTATTTAATCCAGTTGCGGGATTAATTCGTCCGTGGGAAAAGCCGCTTCCCATGTGGATGTCGGAGAGGTGGAGGATTTTAATCATATTTGTCTTTTGTTCTTTGTCTACATATTAATGACAAATAATTAATGGAGCAACACGATTTTGTGAGATCGGGCAAAAAACGTGCGTTCACGCAGTGTGCCGCAGGTATCGCTAAAAATTATATTTAAGTACAAGGTGAATTTCTTTGCAGCAAATATACTGTTTTACAGGATTTTCCCAACCTATGAATCGCGATCGCAAAAAATAAGGAGTCAATTTGTTGTAAAGTTGCTCTTCGCCCGGTGGGACAATCTGCGTGAACGCATCGGATAGGAAATCCATGATCTCCTGTTGATCTCCTGTTAGAGCAGAAGGTTCCGATCCCCAACTAGCGACTGGACGGGTACTTCCAAGCGCATCAAACACGCGGCGTGTGTATCCTACGTAGTTGACCATCAACGGTGCGGTCGTTACCTAATGGGCAAGAGCAACAGTATCGCCGACTTTTGGCTGTAATTCAAAAAATACGGCTTCTCGTGCTGTGCAACAATACAGAACAGGTTCTTTTGTCCGGTTTGCAAGACCGATCGGAGTTAAGCGCGCTGGCGGATAGCTGAGTTCCGAAATGTTTGCTGACTTATCTCCTAAGCGGCCACTGTAAAGAGGGAATCCAAGGTTAAAGCATGGAGGTTTTACCACATAGCCACGGAAGATTGGCGTTAGAAGCTCTTTAATCTCGTCAATTGAAGTCTCATTGAGGTCTAGTGTTCGGATTGTCTCAATAGCGGATCTAGCTGCTGCCACATCGAGCTTCAGTTGAGAATCATTTGTTATACTTACATCTTGCACTAATAAAAATTGATGTAATTTGATTACTCAGTATCAAACTACCACTTCTCTTACTAATAACCTTGCAGCCTAGCTACGCTACAAGGAAAAGATAGGAATAATAAATTTCTTATTATCCCAGCGTTAATACCCTAGATAGCATATCCACCACCAACCGTCGAGTTCTTAACCACTGGTGACCAAGTAAAACTTCTGACACTCCTTCACCCACATGAACAGGAATATCAAATTCCTTGCTATCAATTCGCACTTTTCCTAAATATATGTCAAATTCCGCTTCTCCTTGGGCTGTGATCATTGTTTGCTGTTCTAGATAAATCCAATCAAGTGCTTCTAAATCCTGGTTATTAATTGCCAGCCACCAAGAAAAACCTGTATCAAAAAGTGCTTCTACTGGTATTTCTGATCCATCAACAGCTATCAACTCTATCTCGAAAAATAATTCATCCTTATCACCAAAGTTGCCAGAAATCATATCGTGCCGCACACCCCAGTTTCATTGATGCGGAAAACGTGCAGCCTTACATTCGGGTATTTTTCATGTGCCATCTGGGCAACTACTAAGGCATCCTCATTAATAAAATATTCTCCACTTTCTGGTTCAACTGCCACATACCAGTTGTAGTGAGTTTCAATTAAAGAAGGCTGCAATTTTTTAAAGATTTGTTTGCAACGCTGCTTAAATTCTGCTTTTTCAGCTTTCCATTGAGCTTTCTTTTCTTCTGACCACTGGATTGAGGGGAATATTCTTCCCCGGCGGACTGTATGAGTAGACTTGGCTTCAGTCATGGTTGATTCGGCTTTACTGCAATATCTATATAGTAAGTGCCTACATTGGTGGAGGTTGTAGGCGCTTGTGAGGAATACTCCTGTATAATCTTTATCGCCCGTAAACTCAGCTATAAGGATATTAGACAGGGTGTAACTACTTTATTTGGTTTTTTGGTGTGATTAATATTGTATTTCTAGGAATCATATCTAGTAAAACTTACCTGATTGAACTGGTTTTGGTTGTTGTGTTAGTTTGGCTGGATTTAATAGCAGTGCGATAAATCACTAATGACTAATAGACATCTCCAGAAATTAATAGAACCATTATTCGTTGCCTGAAACCCTTGTAGAGACGTAGCACTGCTACGTCTCTACATTCATTTTCAAAGATGACTAATAACTAAATATGAATTCCACATTCTGTTTTTTCACTTCCCCGCCAGCGTCCGGCGCGTTCGTCTTCGCCTTCACCTACTTTGGTAGTGATAGGTTGGTCGCCTATGCTGGGATAACCTTGGTCGTGTAGGGGGTTGTAGATGACTCCGTGTTCAGCCACGTAAACCCAGCTGTCTTGGCGTGTCCAGGCAGCTATGGGATTTACTTTCAGCCGACCTTTACCATCTAATTCAAATATGGGCATATTCGCACGCGTTACTGCTTGGTCACGGCGGCGTCCGGTGATCCAAGCGACGCTGTTGAGTTCGTCTAGACCCCGTAGCAGTGGTTCAATTTTTGTAATGTGGTGGAATTCGGCAATATCCTTGTCCCAGAGTTTGTCGCCGTATTTGGCTTCAAAGGTTTCGCGGGTGTCTACATCTGGAGTTTTGTAAGTTTGCAAATCCAGGTTGTAGACTTGTTTGGCTTTGGCAACTAATTCTAGGCTTTGGGGGAAGTGGTGCAAGGTGTCGAGAAAGATCACAGGAACGGGATGCTTCAGTTCACTGTAAAGAATATGGGTAATTATCATGTCATCCACGTTAAAGGCGCTCGTTTGCACCAGTCCCGTTGGGATATTGTCTATAGACCATGCCAGTATTTCTTTGGGAGTGGCAGTTTCAAATTGCTCATTTAATTTATCTAAGTCAAAAGCGATCGTTTGGTTTCTAGATGCCGTGGAAGCTGTCATGATAATTTTCTGATCAAATATTTTTACCTTGATTAATATTTATTTTACCTCATAAAGGCCCGTATTCCGCTCGGAGATAAGGTAATTATTCTGTTCGGGAATTACTACATTGTTGAACTGGAGAATGGGAAGTGGGGAAAATAGGAGAGTAACCCATTAACAGTAAAAATTAATACTTCAGTAGAAATTACAGTAATTACTAAGAAAGTTTACGGTAATTTAAGTTTTACAATGCTTTTATAGATATTTATACTTATTTTGATATGGTTAAGAAACAATTAATAAAAAGGATTTTACTTAAATGAACACTTCAAAATCCCCCAATCGTTTAGGCGAATCTATAATCATGGGGGCTTTAATGATGTTGACTAGCGTTAGCATTATTACAATAATGAACTTTTTCTAAGATCAAAATTTCTAATTTTAGCAATAAGACTTCATATAGTCGCGCTCAGTTTTAAGCGCGACTTTTACTTTTCTTATCCAGATAAATCCGTGTATGTTAACCTTATTCTGTGACTTTTGACAGAGAATAAGGTCAACATACGTGTTTTTACGTAGTTTTGCCATCAGAGAATTTTAAATAGGGATGCGATGGCTACGCCCGCCGCAGGCATCGCTATTTACTTTACCCTAGTGACTGACTGGTGCTTTCGCTCTTGCACCGCCTTTACCGAGAAATAGTAACAGAGGTAATGAGCAAAGGAACGCTACGCCTACCACTCGAAAGCAATCTGCGTAAGACAAAACAGCAGCTTGGGTATCTACTATTTGACTTAATAAAGTTAGTGCTTGTTGTTGAGATGTAGCGGCATCTATGCCTTGACTTTGGAGTGCCCCGTTGAGTGTGTCGAGGCGCTGATTGGTTTCTAGGTCATAAGGACTAAGTTTTGCTAACAAGATGGCTCGATGAAAAGCCTCTCGTCGGTCAAGCAGAGTAGTGAGTAGGGCAATACCGATGCTACCACCTAGTTGTCGGGTGAGGTTGTAGAAACCAGACCCGGCAGAAACATCTTGTTTGGGTAGTGGGCCTAAAACTGCCAGACTTAAGGGGAGAAACATCAACACAGTAAAAGCCCCACGCCATACCAATGGCCAAAATAAATCATCTATGCCCGTTTGTGGGGTAATTGTTGCTAGTTGAAACATGACTCCCGATGATCCGACAGCGCCTATTGCAATTAAAAATCGGGCATCTATTTTACTAGACAGTTTGCCTAATAAAACCATAACGATCGCAGACGCTAAAGCTCCAGGTGCTAATAATAGTCCTGTCTGCGTTGCCGTAAAGTGCAGCACACTCTGAGCAAATATCGGCACAGCAAAGAGTGTGCCATAAAGCCCCATACCCACCAGTGCTGAGAGAACACTTCCCGCAGCTAAAGAACGGTGACGCAAAACTCTCAAATCTACAGCTGGGTGATCTGTTTTCAGTTCTCGCCAAATAAACAGTCCCAATCCGATAATACTAGTGATCGCCAACGTGGTGATGAAACCAGAGGAAAACCAGTCGTCTTCCTCTCCTTGCTCTAACAAAGTTTGCATACAGCCAACAGCGATGACCAAAAACCCAATCCCGAACCAATCGACGGCTTGGCTTTGTGTGTCGTTCTTGTCTTTGTCTTTGAGCAAAAATACAAAGGACATCGCCACTGCAACGATCCCGAAGGGAATATTAACAAAGAAAATCCACCGCCAGCCCAAACCATCTACTAAGAATCCCCCTAAAGTTGGGCCAATTGCTGGGCCAGAAATTACACCTACCCCAAAAACTGCCTGGGCCATACCTTGTTCAGCAGGTGGAAAAGTCTCGAACAAAATCGCTTGTGCTTTAGCTAGCAACCCACCACCACATAAACCTTGAAGAATTCGAGAAAAAACCAGCATCGGTAAATTAAATGCCAACCCGCATAAAACCGAGGCAAGGGTAAAGCCAATCAACGAGAAGATGAAGTAGGTTTTGCGTCCAAAGTAATCTCCCAGCCATGCAGATAAGGGAATTAAGACGACATTTGCGATCGCATATCCAGTCACTACCCAACCTACTTCACTGACAGTTGCACCTAGACTGGCTTGGATGTCCGTCAGGGCAACGTTAACAATACTGGTATCAATCACTTCTAAGATTGCACCAAGGGAAGCTGTGAGAGCGATCGCCCACTTCAATGGCCCCTGGACATAACCAAATTGGTCAAAGGTGGAACTTTTAATGTTGGTAGCCATTGTTAGCACAAATAATATTTGGAGGATGTCAAAGCGATACATGGCTTTGGTGTAGCCCAACCCAAAGCTAAAATTAAATATTGTATATATACGCTACGGTAGCGTATCATATTAAAACGGTCAAGAGAGTTCTCAATGAAAAATGGCAGAAATACCTATGCTAAAGATGGATAGTCACTCCTGCTGTTTTCATGTACAAGAATTGATTCATAGGGTTTATTTGTTTCCCATAGACTATGTTCTATGCCCAAAGGTAGAAGCAAATTGTCAAGAAGATATTGCTTGGGGATGATATTTTTATGAGTAAGCAAATCAACAGCCCCTCTGGACGCCCACGCAGCATCTACGCTGACCAAGCTATTCTGCAAGCGACTTTGGATCTGCTTGCAGAGGTAGGATATGAAAGCATGAGTATAGAAGCGATCGCTTCCCGGGCTGGAGTTGGTAAAACGACCATCTATCGGCGTTACACTTCCAAAGAAGAACTAGTTGCAGACGCTATAGAAAGTCTGAGAGATGATTTAGCGATCCCCGATACAGGCAGTTTCTGGGGAGACATGGATATCCTAATCAATAATGCCGCCAAAAAAATAGATAGTCCCCTTGGTCGTCAAACACTCGCCCTGATCATTAGTACAGCGTCTAGCAATCCTCAATTTGCAGAGGTCTATTGGATAAAATATACGAAACTCCGACGTGAAGCCTTTTCTAAAATACTTGAGCGTGCCAAGTCTAGAGGCGAAATTCACAAGGATGCAGACGTAGACTTAATTATCGATCTTGTGAGCGGGTCACTATATTATGCATTGATCTTCAAACCCACAACCGAGCCAGTAGAAGCGTACATGCGCCGCACTATGAATCTTCTCTTGAAAGGCATTGGTACTAGTACCACAAGGCGGAAATCAAAAGTTAAAAGTCAAAAGTCAAAAGTATTATGAAATGGGCTTTTTAGGGATTTTAAATGGTTGCTCTATTTACGCCGTGGTGTACTAGTTAAAAGGACATGGCGCACTTGTACTCAGCTTGTCCTGAACATCTCGGCAACTCTTAGAGACGCTACGCGTAGCTTGCTTCCCCGTAGGGGTACGCTCGATGGAGCCGTAGCCAACTTGTGCCGAGCGAACTTGTGCCGAGCGAACTTGTACTGAGCGGACTTGTACTGAGCTCAGCCGAAGTAGTCGAAGTAGCCGAGGTAAGGGCAGCGTCGTAAAGCCTGCGGCATAGCTTCGCTTAAGGCGCAGCCTCTCGTAGAGAAGTATTAGGCATGGAAGAAGAATTCTTATAACTTCTAACTCCTGTACAGACGCGATTAATCGCGTCTCTACTTCTAACTCCCCATTCCCCTTTACAGAATTTGAAACTTGTTGCCAAAATAACTTTTCATCAACGGTCGTAAATGAGATGATGGAATAATTAGAGAAAAAGGTAAAGAATTGTTATTTTTCTCCTTTCGCTTCTTGTTGCAGAATAGCATCACAGTATTGAATGAGGGTTGTCAAGCGATCGCTAATCGTTTGAAGTCTCGTTTGTGCAGTAGATGCCTGCCGCGCTCCTTGCAAAAACATCACATCTATTTCCAACAGGCACAATTGCTTGCTCATCTCCGTTTGATAAGACTGCACTCGCGAGTCTTGATCAGCCAGAGGCACAATTTGCTGCCCAAACAATTGCTGCAACGAGGTTACACGCTGCCGCAGTTCGGGTGCAACAATTTGCGTAGTTGTGGCATCGGAGCGTAATTGCTCTAGTAAGGTTACGAGTGCCTGATATTTCTCACGGTTTAAAGACATCCAGTGCTAATTAAGATAGTATTAGTGTCAAGTAATTTTTCTTCTACAATAAACTTTCTTAAGCGCTAATCAGCACTGAAAGCCTCAAATTGTGATTTGAGGCTTTGTTTGCCATCAATGGATATTCTTTATGATCCTTGAAACTCAAACTGGATGACTACTAAGACACTCCTGCGTCGCTCTAAGCGTACCCATTCGGGAAGCAAGCTACGCGTAGCGTCTCTAAGAGTTGCCATGCCGCAGGCTTTACACTACGCTATCGGCAATTGGAGAATCATCCTGACACTGCTTTTTCGAGCAACAGCATCTTTTCACGGCGATGCTGCTAGTTTTATTTATTATTCACTTATCTACTGATCCTCTCTAAACCCAATTGTATGAGCAGCATAGCGATAAATTCATCAGTTGATCTTGCCATTCCAGAATGGTTAAAAAAATGTTTGAAGGAGTCATCGACAATTAGCGGCGAAGCGGAAGATGACCGAAGGCATAATGATGCAGTCTTAATCGGTCGAGCATTTGAATTTGCTTACCAACTGCATCAAGGTCAATACCGCAAATCGGGAGAACCATACATTGCTCATCCCATTGCTGTAGCCGACTTGCTGCGTGATTTGGGAGGTAGTGCTGCTATGATAGCAGCTGGATTTCTTCATGATGTAGTTGAAGATACAGAAGTTACTAGTGAAGAAATAGACCAGCGCTTTGGCCCAGAAGTGCGACTATTGGTCGAAGGTGTCACCAAGCTTTCTAAAATCAATTTCACAAGCAAAACCGAAAGTCAAGCCGAGAACTTCCGGCGGATGTTTTTGGCAATGGCCCAAGATATTCGGGTAATTGTGGTGAAATTGGCAGATCGTTTGCATAATATGCGAACTTTACAATATATGTCAGAGGCCAGCCGCCGCCGCAGTGCCCAAGAAACGCGAGATATCTTTGCGCCCTTAGCTAATCGCTTGGGGATATGGCGGATTAAATGGGAACTGGAAGATTTGGCTTTTAAATATTTGGAACCAGAAGCTTTCCGCCAAATGCAGGAGTATGTTTCCGAAAAACGGACGGCACGAGAAGAGAAGTTGGCCAAATCTACAGAGATTTTGCGGGAACGTTTGCAGCAAGCCGGAATTCACTGCCAGGATATCAGTGGTCGTCCTAAGCACCTTTATAGCATTTACCAAAAAATGCAACGGCAGCAAAAGGAATTTCATGAAATTTATGATTTAGCAGCGCTACGGATTATTGTTCAAACCAATGAGGAATGCTACCGGGCATTGGCGATGGTTCATGATGCCTTTCGCCCAATTCCTGGGAGATTTAAGGATTATATTGGACTGCCAAAGCCTAACCGTTACCAGTCGTTGCATACTGGAGTGATTGGACTAACTGGTCGTCCTTTAGAGGTGCAAATTCGGACAATTGAAATGCATCATATCGCTGAGTATGGGATTGCAGCTCATTGGAAGTACAAAGAAACAGGTGGTTCTAGTATTAGCCATTTGACAGCGACAGATGACAAGTTTACTTGGCTGCGGCAGTTGCTGGAATGGCAAACTGATCTTAAGGATGCACAAGAATATCTTGACAGTGTAAAAGACAATCTATTTGAAGATGATGTCTATGTCTTCACCCCTAAGGGGGATGTTGTTCCTTTAAGTCCCGGTTCTAGCACTGTAGATTTTGCTTATCGCATTCATACGGAAGTGGGAAACCATTGTTCAGGGGCGCGGGTGAATGGGCGAATGGTATCTCTGTCAACACGGCTACAAAATGGCGATATTGTAGAGGTTCTGACTCAAAAGAACTGCCATCCGAGTTTGGATTGGTTGAACTTTGTCAGGACTTCAGCGGCAAAATATCGGATAAAACAATGGTACAAGCGATCGCGCCGGGAAGAAAATGTCGCCCGGGGACGGGAATTGTTAGAAAAGGAACTCGGTAAAACTGGTTTTGATAGTTTGCTGAAGTCGGATGCGATGGAGACTGTCGCCGAAAAGTGTAACTACCACAGCGTGGAAGATTTACTCGCTGGTTTGGGTTACGGTGAAGTTACATTGAACTTAGTACTAAATCGCTGGCGAGAAGTAGCGAAAGGACAACAACCAGTTTCTACTGTGTCCCTATTTGTCCCCAAAGAATCAACTACATTAAAAGCTTTGCGAGATGCACCTGCAACTACCTCCCGCTCTACAGATTCGCCAATTGTTGGGGTAGAAGGGTTGGTGTATTATTTAGCTGGGTGTTGTACCCCGATTCCTGGCGAACCAATTATTGGTGTGGTGACGCGAGGTAGGGGGATTTCGATTCATCGCCAAGGCTGCCATAATCTGGAGAGTGTGGAGTATGAGCGCTTAGTACCAGTTAGATGGAACCCAGCCGCCGAAAATAGTGGTCGTCCGCATACTTATCCAGTAGATGTTCAAATTGAAGCCCTTGACCGCGTAGGGGTGTTAAAGGATATTTTGTCACGGTTGAGTGACCAAGGGATCAATGTCCGCCATGCTCAGGTGAAAACTGCTACTGGTCAACCTGCATTGATGGACTTAGGAATAGATATACGCGATCGCTCTCAACTAGAGCAAGTCTTTGTCCAAATTAAGAAAATGAGCGATATTTTGAATATCCGCCGCGTAGGTCAAATTGACGAGTAGCTGTCTCAATTGATCGGGTGCGTTAACGCAGTGTAACGCACCAATTTAAGTTGTTAATAATATTTATTTTGTTATAAATAGGACTTACGCACAAGCAACGGAAAATCGAACCACAGAGTCCGCAGAGGACACGGAGGAATAAGAGTTTGAGAGGTTTTTTGCGTAAGTCCTAATAAAGTTAATCGCGATCGCTTAATCAAGGACTTGTTTCTGGCTCCCTTTCTCCTAAGTTGCCGAAAGCCTTGCTGATGTGGGCTAACAGAAAACTATTTATAACCGATCACCTGTAATACCATTGCTGGTATTCTGAAAGCGGCAAGACCATTGCCATAAAATTGGCAAAGCAAAAGTAAAACAATGGAAATCGCTACAACCAGAGTACCCCGTTGGTTCGTTCGCAGAGACATTGATGGTTTATTTGGACTGGCGCTTGATAATTTTATTCAAATTTTATTGATTGTGAATTTGTGCCAAGGAGTGCTTGGCTTTCCTGCTTCGTTAGTTTATGGGCGCATTTTACCAGGAGTTGCCATAAGTTTGATTGTTGGCAACTTCTATTACGCAAGGCTAGCCAAAGAGCAAGGGAAACGTGAGCAGAGGGACGATATTACTGCTTTGCCCTATGGGATTAACACCGTCAGCCTTTTTGCGTATATTTTTCTGGTGATGCTGCCTGTAAGATTGGCGGCAATTTCTGGTGGTGCATCTAGTGAACAAGCTGCTGAATTAGCTTGGGAAGCAGGACTGGTGGCTTGCTTTGGTTCCGGTTTGATAGAATTTGTCGGGGCATGGTTCGGAGAGGCACTCCGTCGCCTCGCCCCCCGTGCAGCATTGCTTTCCACTTTGGGCGGTATTGCAATCACTTTTATTGCTATTGGTTTTCTATTTCGTACCTTTGCCAATCCCGTAGTCAGCTTGGTGCCTCTTGGTGTAATTATGGTGACTTATTTTGGGCGAGTGCAATTTGGCATCCCTGGCGGCTTGTTGGCAGTTCTGTTGGGAATTGCCCTTGCCTGGGGAACAGGTTTGGTCAGTTGGGATCATGCCAAGTTTAGCGCTACCTTGGAACCAATTGGGCTTTATTTCCCTTCTTTGTGGCTCTTAAAATTGTGGAGTAGTCGTTCAGTCTTGGTTGAATATTTCAGCATCATTCTACCAATGGGGTTATTTAATCTTGTCGGCAGTCTTCAGAATTTAGAAAGTGCATCAGCTGCCGGTGATAATTATCCTACGGCTCCCTGTCTGAGGGTAAATGGTATTGGTACATTGGTTGCTGCTATTTGTGGTTCCTGTTTTCCGACTACTATTTATATTGGTCATCCTGGCTGGAAAGCTTTGGGGGCAAGAGTTGGTTACTCTATACTCAATGGCATAATCATGGGCTTGCTTTGCCTAAGTGGAACTGTAGCAATGCTGGCTTACTTTGTCCCGATTGAAGCTGGGATGGCAATTGTGTTGTGGATTGGGATTGTGATTGTCGCTCAAAGCTTTACAGCCACCCCGTCGCACCATGCACCTGCTGTGGTTGTTGGTCTCTTACCGGGGATTGCTGGTTGGGGTGCAATAATAGCTAAAAATGCCCTCCGGGCAGCAGGTTTGGGCACACCGGAAAAACCTTTTACACCAACCTTGATTGAGCAATTTAAGTTGAGCGATACGTATATTGATGGGGCTTTTGCTCTTGAGCAGGGGTTTATTTTTTCCGCCATGATTTTAGCTGGGATCACAGTTTACATTATTGAGCGTCAGTTTCACCAAGCTGCCTATTGGTCTGCGATCGCTGCTGTAATTTCCTGGGTTGGGTTGATGCACAGTTATCGTTGGACTGTTGCAGATACAGTTGTTAATTTAGGTTTGGGAACTGGTGCGTCTTGGGCTATTGGCTATACAATGCTTGCAATTTTATTTTTATATGTCGATTGGCAAGAAAGACGTAAGGCTTGATGTGATCGCTATTTCAAAATCACTACAACGACTCTACAATTACCAAATTAGATATTTTCCACTACACTTACGCCGTCTTAGTCAAGTCTAGCTAGCTAGCTTAGATGCTCATTTACAAATGTTGAGCAAAGCTGGATTTAAAACAGTTGCAGTACCTTGGAATATTATGGTCTGGCGGTATTTGGTGGCTGGCTGTGAAAATTTTCGGTTTTAGATGCCTAGATTTAGGATTTGCCTGTCTCCAATCGGTATTTAGGGACTTCCAAAAAATTAATTTCTAGGTAGTTAATAAATAAAGATAATCATTATTATTATCTTTAATCGGGTGTTTTATTTTTTGAAAGTCCTTTATAGGATTAGCAATCTTATGGTAACAAAACAGCAATAAATAAGATTATTTCCCTTAATAAGAACTAATATATAAACGCTTTGGGTCTGTATAGGAGGTTTTGCTAACTCACGCAAGGATTTTGATTGAAACTTGCGGTAATTAAGATTGCCTTGTATTTTTATACAATATTTCCACATCAGAAGTACCCTCACGGGTACTATCAATGCTTTACGGATATATCCGAAAATACAGAGTAGAAAATTTTATTTAGAAAGAAACCAGGGGCACACGATTTTGATTCGTTTTTCTGCTACTTTCAAAAGTGGAGTTAAAGCCACTGTTTGCCATCACTTAGTTTTAAAAGGAGAATATCTTGATGGCTCGAAATAAAAAGAAATCAGCCGGGTTCAAGTATGAGCATCCACTTGAATCTAGATGCCCAATTTGTTGTATTGTCCCGCCCCACATGCTAAAAAATGTCGTGGTAAATGGCAATCCCCAGCAGCGGACTTGGGCTTTTCATACATTAAATATTTCGGCACAATTTCTGGGACGGAGAAACGTCGTAGGTAATATCTCGTTTGCACCTTCTCCTGGTGAAAAACGCCGCACCATCTACGATGCAAAAAATGGGCAGGAACTTCCTGGTACACTAGTGCGTGCTGAGGGAGACCCTGCCAGCAATGATGAATCAGTGAATGAAGCTTACGATGGTGCTGGTGCTACTTATGACTTGTTTAATGAGATATTTGATCGCAATTCAATTGACGACAAAGGACTGCGTTTAGACTCCACCGTGCATTATGGCGTCAAATATGACAACGCCTTTTGGAACGGTGACCAAATGGTTTATGGTGATGGCGACGAAGAACTGTTTCAACGCTTCACTAAGTCAATTGATGTGATTGGGCATGAGCTAACTCATGGTGTAACTCAGTACGGAGCAGGTTTACAGTATTATGGCGAACCTGGGGCACTGAATGAGTCATTTTCTGATGTCTTTGGTTCCCTGGTGAAACAAAAGACCAAAAATCAGACTGCACAAGAGGCAGATTGGCTCATTGGCGAAGGTCTTTTGGTACCGACTATCAAAGGTGTTGCCTTGCGCTCGATGAAAGCACCAGGAACAGCATACGATGATCCTGTATTGGGCAAAGATCCCCAACCAGGTCATATGAAAGATAAATATACAGGTGGTGAAGATAACGGTGGGGTGCATATCAACTCAGGTATCCCTAACTATGCCTTTTACCTAGCGGCTGTTGAGATTGGTGGCTATGCTTGGGAAAAAGCTGGCAAAATCTGGTATATAGCTTTACGCGATCGCTTGCGTGCCAAAGCAGATTTTAAAAAAGCTGCCAGCGTCACCATTCAAATTGCTGGCGAACTCTACGGTAATGACAGTAATGAGCAGAAAGCCGTGCAGAACGCTTGGAAAAAGGTAGGAGTTATTAACAGTTAAAAGTTAGGAGTTAGGAGTGAGGAGTTTTTTCTTAACTTCTAATTCCTAACTCTTAACTCCTAACTTTACTTTTAGATGAATTGTTTGTTGTTGCTAAACTGGGAGGTGAAAACTATAATTTCCCAGTTTTTGTATTTATCGCAACTAAGTAGCACAACGGAGAGCAAAAAAATGCGGATATCCTTTGAACGCACGGGCGGCTTTGCTGGGATTACCAAGAAAACAACCGTTGATACAGACACTCTCCCACCAAACGAAGCCAACACCCTTAAGAGCTTAGTGGAAGCTGCTGATTTCTTTAGGCTACCTGAACAAATTACCTCGCCTAATCTCCAGAGCGATCGCTTTCAGTATAAGTTAATAGTGGAAGATAACGGTAAGCAGCATACAGTGACTGTCAGTGAAGCAGCATTGCCAGGAACCTTAAGACCCCTAATTGAATGGCTACAAAATGTAGCACAAAAAAGGTAATTTGCTTAATTAACAATTGAATTTTTAGAGGAAAATCAAGTCAACGCAATATAGAATTGAATGCCAAAAAGCATATAGTTAGGAGAATACGAAGTCGTGGGCGAAAAGAACATAAATTTTAATTCCGCAGAAGAAAAGCAAACTGATGATTTTTTGCATATAGCATCTGTAAAAGAGAATTGGGTTGGAGACGGAAGAGGGCGTATGAACCTATCAGGAAGGTGTACAGCAATCTCCAAAGAGTATGTACCTCGCCAGTACCAATTTTTTAATACAAATACCGTACCAGAAGAACATGGTTGGCGAGTGAGTGGAATGCCAGATAATGTACCATTTGGAAGTAGGCGATCGCTAACGTGGCATGATTGTGGTGCATCCACTTCAAAAGTAGTTTTATCGCCTCAGTTTGAAGCACCTTCTGGCATCTTTACTGCCGATTTAGAGATTTTTGTACTGAGGGGTGCAATTCAATTAGATGAGTGGCAATTAAATAAGCATTGCTACTCCTTTATCCCCGCAGGAGTGAGAGTAGGTCCTTGGAAAGTCCTAGGCAATGAAGAAGTTGAAATACTCTGGATGGAGAACGGTCCTGTTCCATTGAAATATAAAAATGCAATCAACGATCATCCAGATGCTAAATTGCGTGATTTCATCCCTCCATTGGATAGCAAATTGCTACCGTGGAGCAAGACAGATACAGTTCAATTTGAGGTAGCTAAAAAAAAGTACTTAAGAAAAGATAGTAATGGAGGTGGAGTATGGTTACTAGGTATCTTACCACATTACGATGGCAGGTATCAAATGATTCAATCTTATAATGAAGAAGCATATGGTTTAGTTGGATACTGTGATATAGGAAATTACAGTGTTGTAAAAGACCACTTTGGCTATTGTCCTAGCTTTAGCACTCTTCCTAGACACACAACGGACGATGGTGCTTTGTTCTTTATCAGAGTTGATAGGGATTTATCACAACTTGGAACAGTCTTGTCATATGCGCCTAAAGACACATAGGTTTTTTAAGCAGCAAGGTTTCTGTGTGGATTACTAGAAGGTCTTTTTAAATAACGTCCAGTAGGTGAACCTAGAACCTGTCCGTTGTTATAAATAAGATTTCCACGCAAAAAGGTGCTTTTCACCTTCCCAGTTAACTCTACTCCTTCAAAGGGCGTGTAACCTTGTTGTGACTCTGACTCAGCCGCACGTACCACAAAACTTTCATTGGCATCTACCAGCACCAAATCAGCATCATAGCCAATGGCAATATCGCCTTTTTCTAACAAACCAAAGCGCCGGGATGGGTTCCAAGATAGCAACTTAGCCATGTGGTTGTAAGACATCCCCCGCTTGCTACCTTCACTAAATACACCAGAAAGTAAATATTCTGTACCGCCAAAACCAGACTTTGCTAACCAAATATTATTCGGGTCTTTAGCACTTCTTTTTTGTTCAGCAGAACAGCAAGCGTGGTCGCTAACTATCCAATCTACCTGATGGTTGAGTACTGCTTGCCATAAGTATTCTACATCGGCGCGGGGACGAATAGGAGGGTTGACTTTTGCCCAAATTGTATTGGGAGTATCGACATCTAATAACAAATGTCCAACAGTAACTTCTCGCCGAAAATTGATATGGGGAAAAGCAGTTTGCATAGTTAAAGCTGCTTCCATTGCCTTACGCGAACTCAGGTGCAACAAATTGATATTTGCACAATTAGTTTCATGTGCTAAATAAGAAGCAATACAAATTGCTAAACCTTCGGAATGAGGAGGACGCGCTGCACTATAAGCATTTAGTCCGCTAAGACTAGAATCATTTTCAACTATTTTGGTATAGGCGTTGAGAATTTCTGCAACTTCACAATGCAAACTCAAGCTGATAGTATCTCGTGCTTCTGGATGTTTTTCTATCAAGCGAGTTAGACCACGCATAATAAATTCAAAATGGGCGAAGTCGTACCGTTCCTCTTTGTTAATCATCAAAAAGAGGTTTTGCTGATCTGACAAACCATGCAACCCATAACCGCCATAAAACATGAAGATTTTAAACGAAGATACACCGTATTCCTCAAACAATAGAGGTATTTCGTTGATATGCTGGTTAGCTATAGGTGCAACGTGATAGCTATAATCTACAAAAAAATTACCTGCGGATAACGCCAACACCTCTGGAAAAAAATCGCGGTAGGAGCCGCCTTTGTTAAGATAATACTGCCCTGTACGGATGTAATTTAAGCTGGTAGTCACGCCTCCCATAGCGGCTGCTTTGGTTTCAGTCACAGCATCTTTGTCAAGGGGTTGATAGATACCGATGTGCATATGGGCATCCACAACCCCAGGAAAGCCTAGCAGGTTTTTGCCATCAAATACCTCTTTACCTGTGTCTGGGCTAATATTAGGGGCAATCTGAGCAAATTTTCCATCCTTAATTCCTAAATCAAGTAGTGCGTAGGCGTAGCCCGTCGTAGACATCGCATCCTGATGGGGACGAACTACCCGCACATTTTTGATAATTTTATCTAATACAGGGGTTTCAGACACAGTAGACCTCACACTAAAATGAGTTTAGTCAGGAATTCCAACATCGAATTGTGACGAAGACCAAATCCCATGATTATATAACGGTTTTTTATGAAATCATCTTCAGGAGAAAAGACAATGGAAAGTTTTAATGAGTATCATATAGACCCAAAGGAATTTACTTTTCTCAAAAGTTTTCAAGATAGCTGGCAAGTGATTAGAGATGAGTTTACAAGCTTTATTAATAATGCATCGAATGAAGAGTTAAAATTTACTTACGATATTCTCGGACCAAAAAATAAAACAATTAAAACAAAGGGTAATTCCAAATACAGTGCTTTTGGTATTTTCTTTCAAGGTCTTTTTATTGAAAAATATATCCAAGTGCATCAAATAGAATACCCTGATTTAGAAACAGATGATGCATCAGAAAAAGCACTTGCATTAAGAGAAAAATATTTACCAAATTTTGCTAAAGTAATAGAACAAGTCAACCTGAATGATGATAAAATAATCAGAAATGTCTATTTTGGTACATTCCATCCAGGCTTAGATATCAAGCTACACGTGAATTATAACCCTCACATGAATCGTGGCTATTTAGGATTAATTGTGCCAGAAGGGGATGTGGCTATGAAAATATGCCATGAACAGCTTTATTGGCATGAAGGAGAAATTATGGTTTTAGATCACAGCTATCCACACTGTCCGCATAATTACACTAATTATGATAGAACCGTCTTGGTTATAGACTTTTTTAAACCGGATCGCTCTAGAAACGAGGTGATTCGATTTGAAAAAGAGCAAGTTACCCAACGTATGCAAGACAATCCTTACAGCTTAGGTGTTTTTGGTAAAAGTGATAAAGCTGAAGAAGAAGATTTTATCAAGTATGGTTTAGCTCATCAATTAGAGTGGGATAAAGCCTTATAAGCTTAATTTTATCTCTACACTGCCTGGTAAACTAGTGGAGATGAGGTAAATTGCAGGGATTAAGAGAAAACGGAATAGCAAATTTTATTCAATTGAGGGAAAAATTAGGGTTTAATTACTTTTCTACCCCTGGTTACATTCAAGAAATTTCCAATTGGATTATATCTAACTTATCGTTCTTCGGGTTTTAAGGTACTTCTATGAAAAAATTGATTAAAGGTTTGCGCGAATTCAAAAGTAGTTACTTTTCCACTCATGAAGAACTGTTTGAACAACTTTCTCACGGTCAAAAGCCCAGGGTATTATTTATTACTTGCTCGGATTCACGTATCGATCCAAACCTGATTACACAAGCCGGATTAGGTGAATTGTTTGTTATCCGCAATGCAGGCAACATTATTCCACCATTTGGTGCAACTAATGGCGGTGAAGGGGCAACAATTGAATATGCTATTCAAGCATTAGATATTCAACAAATTATTGTCTGTGGTCACTCGCATTGTGGTGCGATGAAAGGCTTAATGAAGTTAGACAGCTTGCGGGTAGAAATGCCGCTTGTACATGACTGGCTCAAGTATGCAGAGGCAACCCGACGATTGGTGAGAGACAATTATAGCCACTACGAAGGCGAAGATCTCTTAGAAATCATTATTGCTGAGAATGTACTCACCCAAATCGAAAATTTACGGACTTATCCAGTGATTCACTCTAAGCTCCACCAAGGGCAACTCAGTATTTATGCTTGGGTTTATCAAATCGAGACAGGAGAAGTTTTGGCATACGACCCACAAAAGCACGCTTATGTCTTGCCCCTAAATCAGCTTCCCCCGTCGGAGATAGATGAGAGGTTATCTAACCTACCTTTTATTAGCAATGGGGAAATACCTTTGACTAAAACTCAGCAACAGGCGTTTCAATCTTTTGAGAAACCCCGTATTTCTTCAGAAACAGGGTTTCCAATGACAGTGCTTTCTCCAGAGCAAATGGAGCGAATTTATCGAGGCTCGACAACAAAGTAAAAATGTCAAGTATGGAAAATTTATTGAAAAGTTAAAAATATTACCAATACTTACTGAAGGTGACTAAGAGTAAATCCTGGTATCTGGTCATTTTTCACAATTTAAGGACGGCCATCATGAAAAAGCTAACCCACCTTGTTTGTACGGGAAGATACCGTGGAAGAAGAATGGCGGACTGTCCAGCCAATTCTGGATAACGTCACACCTGTTTACGATTACGAGCCAAATACATGAGGCCCACCTGAGTTAGATAAACTGCTCTTGTCAAGCGATCGCTAGTATAATCTTTTGGCAAAGAAGTAGCATATATTACTCAATAATTGAAAAATGCTTGTTATTTCTATCTCAGGCACTTTTTGGACTTTGGATAAAAAGAAGCTGGTTCGCGAATATCATGACTTTGTTGGCGAATTCATCTAAACCGCAATTTCTAGGGTGAGGCGCGAGGATAGTGATCGCAATTAGCCAACAGAGTCAATATTTACGGAAACACAGCTTTTTTGTCCAAAATCCAATACCGACTAATGTTAAAAATAATAATTGATCGGTAAGATAAACCTAAAATTTGGAATGAACGCAAAAACTTACAAAAAGTTAATAGAAAAGCAACTTAACCAAGATTTTAAATCTGCGGTTGAAATTGTCGAAATTCCTTATACGCAAATAATCTAGAATAAATTACACAACTAGACCTTTATCACCAGCTATTTTGGAAAGCAGCTTCTGTGAGAGCCTTTCTCATGCTTCATTATAAAGAAGATATAGCAGAGGCAGGCGATCGCCTATTAAACCTGTTCTACACAGACAAACTCAAAGTAGCCGTAGATTCAACACAGTTTCAAGGCATAGAATCAATTCCCGACGATGTAGAATATCTTCTCAGTGGTCACAATTGTGGCAAAGTGGTTGTGAGGTTTTAAGTAACACGGTGACTCAGGATTAATGGCGAGTATAGGAAAGATTACGCAGGTTTGCAATTAAACTTTAGTTTATATCCGGTTGAGGGTGAGAATGACACAAGATTCAGAAAATACTTTAAAAGTTGCTCAACAAGCATTTGAGCATTTTACACATGGTCTGGGCACAGGGGAGTGGCAAGCATTTCTAGATATGCTCACAGAAGATTTTACCCTTTGGTTTCCGGTGGGGAAATTCCACGGATTAAATGTGGGAAAAGAACGAGCTAGAGAGTTTTTCGAGTACGTTTCTGAATCATTTCAAGGGGGAATCACGCTGACCCTAGACCGTTATACCAGTAATGATACAACAGTTGTTTTTGAGTTTCGGGATGAGGAACGTTTGTTAGAACAACCTTACAAAAATCGTTTAGCAGTTTCCTGGGATATTCGGGGAGATAAAATTTGTGCCTATCGGGAATACTTTGGCAGTGATGGGAAATCGTATTAAATAATTCGTAATGACGCTCTCTACGTTCGCGTAGCGTGTCGGAGACAGACGCTCTTGCTAGCTTGCTTCCCCGTAGGGGTAGGCAGACTTGTTGGCGCAGCCTCTTGTAGAGAAGAGAGCTGCGCTAACGTAATTCGTAATTAAGAATTATTTCATTCACTCTCCTTAGTTTCTCTCAGGGTTGAGTTCGTTGATTTCTCTGCACTTAGCCTCTGCGGCTTGATATGCTGCTAAATAGTCTTGACCACCTAACATTACATCACCATAATATTCATAAGGTGGATCACCATAAATTGGTAATGGATCATCTTCTGGATAATCTTCTTTCGATTCTTCAATGATGGCTTTCAGTTTTTTAACGGTCAGCCTTTGTGCTGCAAAATACCAGAGTTCTTGGGGATTTTTGTTCAGGTGCGGTAATGTTGGATCGATAATGCGGACATCGGAGGTATCGCCTAGCTCAATCCAACTGTGTTCAATCGGTCTGTATGGCTTCCCAGCAAAAGCTAAAAATCCCTGAATATATCTTGCTCCCTCAGTGGATAATGCTGCTTTGTAAGCATTATCAAACGGAGTACTAGCTCTGCTGTTTATGAGTTCAGCAATTTTGATTGACAGCGTTTCATCCAATAGTTTGTTCATCAATAGCAAGGATTAGAGCAGCCATGAAAACATATTACCATTGCTACTTACCGTCTTGCTTGGGCATTCAGAAGGCAGAAGAAGATAAGGGAGGCTTAGAACCCTCGGGCATCAAGCTCAAAGACTCAAAGATTCTAAAAAAATATACTCGTTGTCCTCAACTGTAATGTAAGTGCTATATAAAATCACAGGTTTGTGGGGGAATCAAGTTTTATCCGAACCGTCTTGGGACGACAGGGGCTTCCCCAACAAACCTGCCCAGAGGGCATATTAGTAAAAACACTACTACGAGCGCCAATCACAGTATTAGCCCCGATTTGCACTCCCGGCCCAACAAAACAATCTGCTGCTACCCATGCACCATTGTCAATGGTGATGCTCGCTGTCTTCAACCCAAAGGCAGGGTCTTGGAGATCATGACTACCAGTACACAGGTAACTTTTTTGGGAAATTACGCACTGTTCACCGATGCGGATCTGATCGAGGCTGTATAAAACTACGTTATCTCCAATCCAACTGTAGTTGCCAATGGTAACTTTCCAAGGATAGGTGAAGCGGGCAGTGGGTCGAATTAATACGCCTTTGCCGATCCGAGCGCCAAATAGTCGTAGCAAAGCACAACGCAAAATATTTAACGGTTGAGGAGTCAGGGGAAAGGCGATCGCTTGTACAAACCACCATAAGAAAATATACCAATTTGGACGACCCCGATCAAACCAAGATTGGTCATATTTGCGTAAATCTACGAAAGCGTCATTAGTCATTTGTGATTCAATTTTAGATTTTAGATTTTAGATTTTAGATTTTAAATTTTTCCTTCAATCCAAAATTCAAAATTCAAAATCTAAAATTGACAGAGTTAGGAATCAATCGTCAATAGCTTTCCTCCTGCTCCTCTGCTCCCCTGCTTTACATCTCCTTCCTCCGGGGTAGTTGCAGTATTTAAGTGACCATCATAGTTGCGTAATTCGTAAAGTTTAACGCCAATTTGATATTCATATTGACTTAGCAAGCGTGCATAGATATATCCGGCTTTGCCATCCAAAAAACCGCGTTGAATAATATAAAATAAAACAAACCGTAAAATGGGTTTAAACGGTAGGCGTACCCATACTTTTTTCAAAAAGCGCTTGCGTTGGACTGCATCACCAAATAGATTGGCATCGATAGTACCGCTATCATCTTTACCTGTGAGAATATTAAGATAAACACTAGCTTCCCAGTTGGAATAGCGGTTGTGTCGTTCTAACCACTGGTAAAGGTCGCGGAAGTCCTCATGGAGCATATCATTTTTGAGATACCCAACTTTCCCCTGTAAAATCACATGTTCGTGAACTTCGTTATCACCAGTATTGGGAATATCTTCAGTATGTAGGTTTTCGTAGCGACCTTTTTTATGTTGAAATAAACGTAGATTCCAATCGGGATATTTCCCACCATAACGAATCCATTTTCCTAAGAAAAATACGCGGCGGTTGAGATAATAACCTGCATATTCTTTATTTTGAATTGCTTGGTCAATTTCTTCCCAAAGTTCGGCAGTGATCCGCTCATCGCAATCTACAATTAGCACCCATTCGTTGCGAAAAGGTAGATTATCTAAAGACCAATTTTTCTTTTTGGGCCAGCGTCCATTGAAGTTGAATTGCACAATATTTACACCGTGACTTTTAGCAATTTCAACACTCTTGTCACTACTATGAGAATCTACTACAAATATTTCATCTGCTCTACTGAGACTAGCGAGGCAGGCGGGCAAGTTTACTTGTTCGTTTTTTGCTGGAATTAATACAGAAACTGGTATTTTAGATGACATATGAGTATAAATTATGTTATTGGTTTATCAAAAAGAATTCAGGAGTCAAAATGGATGGGAGGATGATTGGCGAATGAATACAATAATTTTAAACTCCCTCTAAATCTCCGATTTGGAGGTCTACAATCAGGTAATGGTTGAATCCCAACCCAAAAGTATTCTGAATTCTTGTTTATTTTTTATTTAATGGGAATAAAAGACCTTGAATAGCAGCATTTAAGTAACCAATCTGACCGTAAGCATACACAAGTTTGTCAAACCGTTCTGCTGGATCAGAGAAATATTGCAATGCCTTATACAAGCCGCGCCCAAACCGTTCGCTACCTCGTTGTAACTGAGCGATCCCAGCTTTACCAGCGAGTTGTTCTCGATAGCATTCACTGATACCCTGCCACCAGCCTCGGTTTAAAAACCAGGAGCGTTGGAGGCGCTCTGGGGCAACATTGTGAGCGACTAATGCTTCAGGAAGATAAGCGACTTCCCAACCACGCTGTAGGGCAAATTCGGTCATTTGCAGTTCTTCATTTGATAAGAGATTTTTCCCAACTCGACCGAGATGAAGATCAAAACCGCCAATTTCTTCCAAGAAACTGCGGCGGATAGAGTAATTTAAGCCTCTGGGTGTTGAGCCAGGTTGCTTTATATAGATGATACTGTCACCCAAGTCGTATGCACCCAGATTTGCAGCTAGTCCTGGAGATAGCCACCGTGGTTGTTGGATTCCTGGGGGCCATAAAAGAGTGACTTTACCACCTGCGATCGCTAGTTTAGAGTTATTGTAATAGGCAAAATATAAAACTTCTAGCCAGCCCTCGCAGGCAACGGCATCGTCATCCAGATAAGCAAAAATATCACTACTAGCTACTTTTGCACCAGTGTTGCGGGCGACAGATAAACCGATAGTGGGTTCAAATACATACTTCAGGCGAGGATTGTGGGCCCTTTGTTCTACAACCTCACGGGTGCGATCGCTAGATCCATTATCAACTACGACAATTTCAAAGTCAGCAGCAAAATCCTGTGCTAAAAGACTATCAATTGCAGCCCCTAAATAGGTATCTCGATTGTGGGTACAGATAATGGCAGAGATTTGGGTGTCTGGCATAGATTTAATTTTGGATTTGAGATTTGGGACTTCGGCTAAACTCAGTCGAACGATTTTAGATTAAAATCTTAAATCCAACGCACAGCTGCTGAGAGTTAATCTAAACCAAAAGTTACTGACCCACCAACCGAGTTTCTTCGGAAATAATCTTTAAAACTTTACGTTTGTTGAATATGACTGTGTAAAACTACAAGAGTTTGGGCCAGTTGACTCAGACGAGTTTCCAAAGATTGCTTGCGTCCCAACAGTTGACGTAACTTTTGGTAACGAGCGATCGCCATGCTAACATTGGGAACCTGATCTGCAGGACATGGGCGCGACCAGACTTTACCAGCATCGTCTACACCGCAGAGGCGATAGCCAGTAGTAGATGATTGATAAGATACTTTCCCACCAGTGGCGCAAATTTCTTCTACGTAGTTCATCAGGCGGTCAACTTCTGCATGGCGCAGTGTTGCGGTTCCTCCCGGTTCTGGTTCGGTGGGATTGGATTCTAACCAGCCATTGACAATTGGGCCTTCTAAGTAAATATCCTGAATTTGCTTCAAAATATTTTGCAATTCTGTTTGCCAACTGGCGACAGTTTCCTGAATTTCTTGCAATAGATTCATCGCCAATCCTGGATTGGCTCCGTGGCGATGATTACTAAAGTTAGGAGTTTTGAACTTGGGTAGGCTGGGTGTTTTGCTATCGTTCTCTTGTGCTTGAAAGGTCTGCACAGAGTCATGGTGAGGAAAGAAATTTTGTTCAGCAGGATAATCACTCTCAGTATCTACGCCCAAGTCAACTGTTTGTCCTTGTGTCTTTACTTCCTCATCCTGAGAAGATGGAGTTTGTGTACTTTCTGTGGGTTCGTTGGCTCCGACACTGATTCTAAAAGAGAAAGATCCTTTTGTCGTCGAATCCCCTATTTCAGCGGCAGAGGCAGTGCCGCGATTCCCTAAATCGTGTAGAGTTGCTTCAATGCGTTTTAAGCCTGCGTTCATAAAGACATCCTAAAGTTTGCTGTCCCCAGTAGTGTTGAATAATTCAGAATGGGGTTGTTGGGATTTTCGGCTTTTGCCAGTTGTGGCATCAATGATGCTGGTGCTAATTTTATCCCTTAAAAGTTATTTGAAACCAAAAATCTCACCGATAAAGTAAAAAACTGCGGTGATAAATTGCAACCGTAAGTATATTGTTAAAATACTCAGGAAACAACTTTGGGTAAAATCATCTTAGTAACAGGGCCAGCACGATCTGGTAAAAGTGAATGGGCAGAAACTCTGGCTATGCAGTCAGGAAAAGCAGTTGTTTACATAGCAACAGCCACTGATAACCCAGATGACCAAGAATGGCATCAACGCATTTTAGAACACCGACAACGTCGTCCCCAAGACTGGGTAACTCTATCTGTACCTGTGGAACTATCTGCTACCCTCGCCGATGCCAAACCCTATACCTGCCTTTTAGTTGATTCTTTAGGAACTTGGGTTGCTAATCTTCTGGAACAAAACGAATCTAGCTGGGAAAACATCCTTGCAGAGTTGTTAGAGACAGTGGATCTGGTTGCTGCTGATATGCTGTTTGTAGCAGAAGAAACGGGCTGGGGTGTGGTACCAGCTTATCCCCTTGGGAGGACGTTCCGCGATCGCCTGGGTTCTTTAGTCCGCCAACTAAGTGTACTTTGTGAGACTGTATATTTAGTTACTGGTGGTCATGTTCTCAATCTCAGCATCCTTGGTTCGCCATTGCCAAATAGAGAGGATGCTGGAACATTCAGGAGTCAAGATTCTTAACTCTTGATTCAAGTTAATCCAAAATCTCAAATCTAAAATTGTAATATGGCAACTAAACAAGAAGTTAGAGGATACCTTGCCTACTGGTTTCAGCTAGGTAAGAAAGTGATTACGGGCAACGGTAAGGCAAGCTTTTTGCCTCAATCGGTGCTAAATGGCGATCGCTATAGTGAAGAATTTGAAGAGTGCTGGCAGAAAATTCTCTCATCGGAATCGGGTGATTGTTACCTGGAGGCTACACATGAAACCATTGCTGAACTGTTGACACCAGCATGGGAGATGCTACCTTGCAGCCGATGTAGTATGCCAGTAGCCGCGCGAAACGTCGGGATGCCAACGTTGTTATGCCCCTGCAATAATTTACCTAACTGGCCTAATACCGAATTACCAGCACCGCGAGAGCCAATTAAGACTCAAGACCAACTCAAAACAATTCGCGATCGGCTTGTAGATAATATTGCATAAACAAACAACTAATTTGTAAATCTGACAAGTTTTTTTTTAATTCTTTGATTATTTTAATTTTTCCTGTAGTGGTTTTTAGTTGCACCACAGGATTTTGGCATGGGTTTTTTAGAAATTGCGATCGCTCGATTGACTAAATCTCCTTTAGCAAATCTGGCGGAATACACCAAAATGGGAAAGCAAACAGGCAAATTTGGAAAGCAATATACCATTTAGTTATTAGTAGTTCACTTTGGTGCTTGGGAATTTGGCATTGGACAAGTTTTATTAACAAAGTCACATTGATAAATATAGGGTTCTTGCCAACTCAGGGGAATTTCTAATAAGTCTCGCGTTCCTGTCATGCCTTGTCCAATAAATAGCAACAAAGCAATGCAGTTTAAAATCGTATGGACGATGCGCCAACGATTGGACTTATCTTGATAAATATCTTGAACAATTGCTAATGAAAAAATCATCAGCAGTGCGGCGGTAATCCCAATATAATAATGTGACCAATACCACTCTTTGGTGAGGCGATATACTCCATCCTGACAGCCTAATATTACTAAACCTGCACCAGTTAAAGTTGCAAAAACCGCCCTCCACAGTCGCTGCTTTGCCTGATAAAGAAATACTAAAGATGCGATAGTTGCAGCAAATATTAACAAGATAAAAACAACTTGAAAAGGTGTTTTGTTCCACAATTGATCTTTGAGAATATTTTTGCCAATCGGATAGCTTAATCCGATTAAAGTTAATCCGACAACTGCACCTGTCAGTCTTTCACCTAACTGCTTATGTTCCCCACCCACGACTAGGGGAATTTTGCTCTTATTCCCAGCTAAAATTTGCAATCTGCGTTGGCGGGTTTGCCAAGCAAAATTAACCACTGTACCGATCAGTGGAAACACGAATATAATTGCGATCGCTGGATGTAAAAGACCAAGAAAATCTGTTATTTGCATACAATACCTTTCAATAAATCATTAAATTCATCTCAAAGGACAATTTAAAGCATCGTATTATCACTTAAATTAATTTCAGATGAGAATCTGTTTAATATTTATTTTTGTTATTTTTAGCTGATTTTAAGAAAGTAAATATTTGAATATCTTAAAAAAGATTATGACTACAGTTAAACCTAGTTTATGTATGAAAGAATCTATGGCAGTATTTTTTGATATAAAGTATTATTGAAAAAGTTTGTGACCTTTTTTCAAAAAAGATATCACAACTGAGTAAAATACTTTTTTTGCAGAATATTTTTAGGTTAAAAAGGGCTAAATGTTAGGATCAAAGTTTAGTTATAAACCAGATAAAGTTCCTATTTTCAAGAGATTTATTCAATTGCACACAGCAACACTGATTTTATTAAGCATTATTTTCTTATCTAGTATCATTGTAGTTGGGTGGTTCGCTGGTGACGATAGAATTAATGAAATTTTTGCTCAAATCAATGACTGGCAAATGCACCCACCAATATGGTTAAAAGTACCAAGAATAGAAGGTAAATATTTACTGCTACCCACTGTTGGATTATTACTAACTGTGTTTGTAGTGATGAAAATTTCTCCACAACCCCGAATTTGGTCACAACGGTTAGTAGTGGGAATTTTAATCATTTTAACTTTGCGGTATGTTCTGTGGCGATCGCTCTCTACCTTAAATTTAATAAATCCGTTGAATGGGGTATTTAGTTTAGGGTTATTTTTTGCAGAGATGTTAATGCTAGTTAATAGTACTATACAGCTATTTTTCATGTTGAATATTAAAGAACGTCACCGCGAAGCAGACGTAAAATCACTAGCTGTAGTCAGTGGTAGCTTTCTACCATCTGTTGATATTTTAATACCAACCTATAACGAACCAGTTTTTATTTTACGGCGGACAATTATTGGTTGTCAAGCCCTAGATTATGCAAATAAAAGAATCTATCTTTTGGATGATACTAATCGTTCAAAAATGAGAGGATTAACAGAAGAATTAGGTTGCCACTATCTAACACGACCTGATAACAGTTATGCAAAAGCAGGTAATTTGAATCATGCGATCGCTAAAACTAATGGAGAATTAATAGTAGTTTTTGATGCTGATTTTATCGCTACTAAAAACTTTCTCACTCGTACTGTTGGCTTTTTTAAAGATGAAAAAATTGCCCTTGTACAAACGCCCCAAAGCTTTTATAACGCTGACCCTATAGCCCGCAATCTAGGCTTAGAAAATGTTCTCACCCATGAGGCAGAAGTGTTTTATCGACAAATTCAGACAAGTCGTGATTCTTCAGGTAGTGCGATCTGTGCTGGTACATCCTTTGTCGTTCGCAGAAGTGCTTTAGAGAAAATTGGAGGTTTTGTAATTGAATCTTTAAGTGAAGATTATTTCACAGGAATTCGCTTATCTGCTCAAGGCTACCGTTTGGTTTATTTAAATGAAAAGTTAAGTGCCGGTTTAGCAGCAGAAAATATTGCTGCCTATACAACCCAACGATTAAGGTGGGGGCAGGGTACACTCCAGACGCTGTTTATTAAATCTAATCCTTTAAAAATTCCTGGGCTAACCCTCATGCAAAGGTTAGCTTCTTTAGCTGGATTACTATATTGGTTTGGCAATATTTCGCGTGTTTATTTTCTGCTTATCCCATTAGCATATTCATTTTTAAATGTGATTCCCATCCGTTCAACAGCAGCCGAGTTGTTATTTTTTTTCTTGCCTTACTACTTAGTGAATTTGACAACATTCTCTTGGTTAAATTATCGTTCTTGTTCAGCTTTTATATCAGATATTTATTCACTAATAATATGTTTTCCTTTAGCAGTAAATACTATACAAGTGATGATTCATCCCTTTGCAAAAGGATTTAAAGTCACACCCAAGGGTATAGTGAAAAATCGTTATACTTTTAATTGGAATTTAGCCCTGCCTCTGATAATTGTGTTTATTGCTACTGCTGTTAGTTTATGGCGAAATCTAAATATTGCACCAGAAAGTACCCAACAAATTACAGGTATCAATTTAGTTTGGCTCTGGAATATTTATAATTTGATTCTGATTGGTATTACCCTATTAATTTTACTAGATGCACCGAAACCAGATATGTATGAATGGTTTAATTTGCAGCGAATAGTGCAGTTAAGAGTTGGTGCTCAGAATTTGTGGGGTGTGACTACAATGATTTCTGAAGCAGGTGCTGAAATTGCTCTAACTCAGAAGTTACCTGTCTATTTATTTGCCTATCAACCAATAGATATAGAAATTATAGAAGAAAATTTCCGGTTGACTGGTGAGGTTGTGAGTACTGGGTTTAAAGATGAATTTCCCACAGTACGTGTTAGGTTTGAATCAGTAAGTTTAAATCAACACCGCCACCTTGTAGAAATGCTATTTTGTCGTCCGGGACAGTGGAAGCACCAGAAAGCACCAGGAGAATTACATTCGTTGTTGTTGTTATTTAAAATTTTGCTAAAACCACGAATTTTATTTGATAGAAAAGTAGGTGTAAGTGCGATGACAGTTTCCCAAATCTAAAATTTATTCATACCTGTAAGTAGGTAAAGAGTGACTCTACTTACCTACTTTAGTGAAACGAAAAGTCCCCATTTTAGACTCTTTCTCTGCGCCTCTACGTGGGATATTAAGTCGGCTCAACTTACGAGGTTTAGCCAATTTCCAAACCGAATAATAGTTGTCACTGTAAACAATATCTGTCTTTAATTTATACTTTTTTTCGATTGTTTCGCGCCAAGTATCTGAAGGATTAAATAAAAAAACATCAGCAAACCCATCAGGAATTTGGGGAATTTTTTGGTTGTTCACCAACAGAAATCGCACTTTTGGTTCCAAAAGATAGCTCAGAGAAAAGACATTACCATAATTATTGCCCAAAGCATCACTAATCAAAAGTGGATGAGTCATTTGATTGATGATTTGGGCAACTTGTGGATTGTGATAGCTCATACCCTTATTCCACCAAGTTTCTGCTTGGGAACTCACCTTAGAAGAAACCAGACCACAAATAATCACTAATGCCATGATTATGTGCCAAATGCTTCGACGTGACAGGCTCCCATTATATAGTTGTGTAGCTAGTAGGTAACCAACAGTCACTTGGATTCCTAAATAAGATGGTATCAAATATGGTTCGGTAGATGATTGTATCCCCCCAGTAATTAAACTTGGCAGTATTAGGGGTAGTGCTGGCACTACAATCAATGTGATCAGAAAAAACCAGACCTTATAATTAGTTGTTTGACAAATAAAATAAATTGAATATCCTACCAAAGTTAAAAAAATTGGTGTAATGAAATAGCCCAGAGGATTGTCTAAGCTAAGGTCTATATCAAAAAAAATCCGGCTTAACTGCATTAGCAAAAATGGAAATATAGGTATCAAAGATGACTGCGTTGTTGTCTTATCTCCTGAAATCAAAAATTTAAAAAAGTCCCCCATCACAACTGTTATCCAAGGCATAAAGGCTAAAAAACCTACCACTGATGCTAGCAGATAAGTTCTGACAGTTCCGGTCAACTGAAATTTAGCAGTGCTCATCACATAAATCCCGTGAGCAACTGCTACAAATCCACTCCAAATAAATGTATAAAGACTGATGGCTAAAGTTACTGCATAAATGCTCCAGATCACAAATAAATCTGGTCGTTGTCGTTCTTTTACTAGCTCATCTTTATCTTGTGATTCCAGCCGCATTGCTCGCAGTAGAGATGCACTGGTTAGTAATATAGTGACTAACCAGAAAATATATTCTTGTGCTTCTTGGGCGTATACTAGGTTAATTGGAGAAATTGCCATGAGTGCGATCGCTACACCAGGAACCGATAATGGCACATTAAATAATTCTCGGCATAGCCAATAAATACAAGGGAAAACCAGCAAACTGATGCAGGCTGATAAACTCCTAATTGCCGTCACCGAATTGCCAAAGATTTCCATCCACAATCTGGCTATTACGTAATACAACGGTGGATGATGAGAATCTTGTTTTGCCAAAGACATAATTGTGTCGTTTAAGCTTTTTTCTGGATTTGCACCTTGAAACTGGGCAAAACTTTCTCTGCCAATGACACGATTATTAAAAAGTTGCTGTTTTGCTTCATTAATTGTGTAACCAGAAATCCGCAATGAGGTATAAATTTCATCATGCCAGTAAACTTTGCCATCAAGGTTAAAAAAGCGAAACAATATACCCATCGTCAATAAGAAAATAATTAAAAATCGCAACCAACTCGGAGCAAATTTGAGATGGCGCATAAGTAGTTTTCCCAAGAAGTTGTTTAAAATAATCCAGTCAGGCAGGCGCACTGGATGAAGTGCCGTAGCTTTGCCTGTCGTAGACATCGCTAGTAATTATATCTGAACCTGTTCATCAGACATCGCCAACGTTCTTTGAGTGGGAGTCATTTGATTTTAAATATTGACAATAAATAACTCTCTTCTATTAACTTTGAAAACAATCGTATAAGGTTGTATCAAATACGGCAAAACTGACCTTGGTTTTACAGTCAAGATGCAGATGTGGAGTAAGATATCATAAATATTCCTATTTTTACAGTCCGTATGGTGCGTTAGCAAGAGCGCACCATACGGACTTTGTTCCTGTAGCCGCAACTGAGCGTCTTAGGACAAAAGAGAATTTTTACAAAATTTGGTAACGCCATCTAGCAAAGTCTTTGCTATTAGATATAGTTAAAAAATCAATAGTCTTAAAGTGTCGGTCGATAGCTGGAATACTACATATTTTAACTCCAATATTCAAGTATGCCTGTAAAATTTTAGGAATTTCAACCTTATATGAATCTGGACAATTTTGAGGCATTTCTAGACAATATTGTGAATTTGGATAAACCAAAATATTTGGATGCATCAATCCATTCTGATGAAAATAATCATAAGCGCAGGTAGCTTGCCAAGGACATTGTGTTAGTAATGATGCACAGCCAAAGAAATATTGATTTCTACTCCAGATGAGATAATTTGCTAACCCTTTCCATAGTAGTAAAAGTGCCTGACTGTTGCGGTATTCTTTAGATATACATGCACGCCCAACTTCAACTGATGCCTGAAGCACAGAATTAGGAATCGCATTAAGATTAAATATATCGGCAGCATCAAAGCCTAGTCTTTGAGAAGCCATTGTATAGGTTTGCATCCGATAAGTTCCAATTGTTTTACCAGTTTGTTTGGAGATCAGGATTAAATGATGGCAAACTGCATCAAACTTATCTATATCCATCTGAGTAAAGTTAGAAGCAGAAAATCCCAAGCCTAGTTCAAGATTAAAAACTTCAAAGCGCAACCGAAAAATTGATTCTAATTCTTCTTCAGTTGATGCCAGTCGTAGGATATATTTTTCAGTTTGAAGGACGGGAAAATCTTCAAGAGGGGGAGAAGGATTCAGTGGGTAATTGATGTTGCGTCCAGAAACTTCCATCTATCTTCCTACTTAGATTTACGAAAATATCCTACTAGGATTTAGGCACTATACAAATAGCTTACATTATGCATCAGTCTATCGAAGCGTAATTGGGACGGTTTCGAGAAAATATCTTTTAGAGAACTTTTTTACTCTTTTAGATTAGGGGTAGAGTGCTTTTATTATGGACATTAATTCCAAAAAAATCTGGCAATAAGATACAAAATTTTCCTTTGATATAGGCTATAAATGCAAGTCAGCAATAAAAAGTCCAAATCAGGGCAAAAAGCCCCCGGATGAATCCAGGGGCTTGGAGAATTTTGGTTACGATGCCTGCGGTGTTCTCGTTGCGACGCCGATAGCGTCCCTTGCGCGTCTGGTAGAGAAGCGTTAGCGAGTCTTGTCTGCGACACGCTGTTCGCGTTGTTCGAGCGTCATAGCCCGTCGTAGACATCGCCTACGGTGGGGGGTATGCGATCGCAATCTGCGGTAAATGCACTCTAAAATACTTAATCAATTACGGTGATTGTTGCTGTAGTGAACCCTTGTACCTGCCCAAAGCAACTTCTCCCGCAGCGTCTGATAGTAGGAATTGTTCTCGCGCAAAATAATAAATTTAGCTCGACAATCTGCCATCCGCACATCAACGCGGTGTCCTGGCCAAATTGAAGTCCCCAAAACCCCATCTGTCCACAGCTTGGTACTCAAATCGTAATCCCCCAAAGGCCAAACACTCACCACAGAACCAGGGGGTAAAACCAGGGGGCGACTAGAAAGGCTCATTGCACAAATAGGAGTGATGGTAATCGCCTCCATACCATCATGCATAATTGGCCCATTGGCAGAAACGGTGTAACCAGTAGAACCTGTGGGAGTAGCAATGATTAACCCATCCCCGACGTATTGATCGACTACCTCACCGTCGATTTCCATTTCCAGAATTGAAGTAATCATCCGGTCAGCGGAGGCGGGTTTGACACAAAATTCATTCAAAGCCAGGTAATGCTCACTAACTGGTTCCAAATTAGACCCATGACCCTCATACACAGCAGCTTGTAACATCATCCGTCGTTGGATAGCATAGCGATCCTCAAACAGCCGATCCCAAACTTTCTCCGTATCCTGAAACTCCTCCACTGACTCAGTTAAAAACCCCAGATGACCTCCCACATTCACTCCCAGAATTGGGATGCCAGCCGGGGCTAAATGTCTGGCACTGGTTAAAACAGTACCATCGCCACCAAGTACCAAAGCGAGATCGATTGGTTGAGCCGCCGAAGCCAAAAAGACGGGATAAGGGTTGTCTTTCGGCCCACTAGGCCCCATCAACACCTGGCATCCGCGACTTTCTAGTTGTTTAGCACAGATTTCTGCCCATTGTTTACTCTGGGCATCCCGCGCTTTATAAGCAATGATTACCTGCTTGAGTTGCACGCACAATTACCACTTCAGGAGATTAAACTGCTCCATATCGACGGTATCACGGTTACGATAAATGGCAAGCACGATCGCTAAACCCACCGCCGCCTCGGCCGCCGCCACGGTGATCACAAATACTGTGAAAACCTGACCTTTAATTAATGTTGAGTCGAGGAAGTTGGAAAATGCCATTAAATTCAGATTAACAGCATTGAGCAGTAACTCAATTGACATCAGCACCCGCACAGCATTGCGGCTGGTAATTAAACCGTAGATGCCGATGCAGAATAAAGCTGCTGCTAGTAATAAAAAGTACTGGAGTTGCATGAATCTAGATATTCCTCCTAACAAATATGGCTGTTTATCTGCGACTAAGGTCGCAAATATTACTCTTTTGTTTCGCTAGTTGTTGATACTAGTTCTCTGGGGCGTTCTTGCAAAGTCAAAACAGTTTGCCGCAGATCGGATGGTGTCAGTTGGTCTGGCAAATACTCGCGACGTGCCAAAATAATTGCTCCTACCATCGCTATCAGCAGCAAAATAGAAGCCAGTTCAAAAGGTAGTAAAAAGTCAGTGAAGAAATGCTCTCCAATCAAAATTATAGAACTTTCACCACCCACCACCGGAGCAGTTGAGTAGGCCCAAGGAGTAGCCAGCACCATCGTACTTAAAAGACCAAACAATCCTACGCTGACTATACCTGTTAGGACTTTCCGCACCCAAGAGTTGGGAAATGCGACAAAATTCTGCCGCTTGTTCACCAACATAATGGCAAACAAAATCAACACATTAACCGCCCCAACGTAAATCAGTATTTGTGCAGCTGCAACAAAATCAGCATTTAGCAACAGGTAGATTCCCGCTATGCTGATGAACACGCCCCCCAGCATAAAGGCAGAATAGACGATATTGGAGAACAGCACCACGCCAATGGCCGCCCCAATCATCATTACGCCCAGTATGCCAAGCGATACAAACTGTACACCTTCCGCTAGATTCACTGTTTTTTGTCCTTAGTCAATCAATTTTAGATTTTAGATTTTAGACTTCGACTTCTCTACGAGACGCTGCGCGTAGCTTGCTTCTCCGTAGGAGTACGCTCAGTCGAACGATTTTAGATTTTTGTATCAATCCAAAATCACAAATCACAAATTTGCATGGTCATTGGTCATTGGTTACTAGGAAAAGGACAAATGACATTTATTTTTCTGTTTGTTCCACCAGGTCTTCTGGACGGACGCCTGCACGTGGCGCATCTGCGGGTACTCCATGTGGTTCGAGGACGCCCTTGGGTAGGTAAACTAGTTCGCGTAGTGGTGTAACCATTGGGTCATCTGTTACCTTGTAGGGCAACCGGCCCAGCGCTACACTGTCATAGTTCAATTCATGGCGATCGTAAGTGGAAAGCTCATACTCTTCTGTCATGGATAGACAGTTAGTGGGGCAAAATTCCACACAATTACCGCAAAAGATACAAACTCCAAAGTCAATGCTGTAGTGGTTGAGTTTTTTCTTTTTGCTGGCTTTGTCGAATTCCCAATCTACTACAGGCAGGTTAATCGGACAAACGCGAACACAAACTTCGCAGGCGATGCACTTATCGAATTCAAAGTGAATTCTACCGCGAAACCGTTCGCCAGGAATCAGTTTCTCGTAAGGGTACTGGACGGTAATCGGACGCCGCTGCATATGATCGAAGGTAACAGAAAGTCCCTGACCAATGTAACGCGCAGCTTGTACCGTTTCCTTGGCGTAATCACCAACTTGTTTCAGGAACTTTAGCATTTTGTGTCTCTCTCTTTTGGATTTTGGATTTTGGATTTTGAATTTTAGATTTCAGACTTAATCCCTCCGGCTTGGTGCAGTCACTCATGGGGAGCCACTGCGGTGGACGGGTTCCCCGGCATAAAGCAAGTGGCGTGGAAACCCCCTACAGCCCTTCTCTACGAGACGCTCTTGCGTTCGGGCATCCTACGGCAGGCGCTAGCCTCTCCCAATGTGAGAAGACCGCGCTGCCTCACCAAAATCTAAAATCTAAAATTGGCTTACCCGCCGAAGGCGAAGGGAAAGGCTAGTTTCAGGGCGGCGGTTAATAGGAGATTAACCAAACCAACTGGCAACAAAAACTTCCATCCTAAATCTAACAGTTGGTCAATCCGTACCCGTGGCACTGTCCAGCGCAGTAGGATAGCGACAAATACTAATAAATAGGCTTTGAACACGGTCATAATGATCCCCAAAGCCGCAGTTATTATCTGGAACACGGGATTTAGTTCACTGATTCCCAGCCAACCAGCGATGAGGTTGAGGGGAATAGGAAAGTCCCAACCGCCCAGGTAGAGAATTGCTACTAGTAAGGAAGAAAGGATCAAGTTAACGTAGGAACCCAGGTAGAACAGACCGAATTTCATACCTGAGTATTCAGTCTGATAGCCTGCTACGATTTCTTCTTCCGCTTCGGGTAAGTCAAAGGGTAATCGTTCACATTCAGCTAGGGCGGCTATCCAAAAGATCAGGAACCCGACCGGTTGTCGCCAAATGTTCCAGCCCAGGATGCCATAGCCAGACTGTTGATTGACAATATCAACAGTGTTGAGGCTGTTAGACATCATAGCGATCGCTAACACCGCCAGCGCCAAAGGAATTTCATAACTAATAGATTGCGCTGCCGCCCGCAAGCCCCCTAAGAGGGAGTATTTGTTATTAGATGCGTAGCCAGCCATCAGCAAGCCAATGGGTTGAATGCTTGACAAGGCAATCCACAAGAATACGCCCATGCCCACATTGCTAATTACGATGTTCTGTCCAAAGGGGACAATCAGGAACGACAGAAACACCGGAATCACAACAATAATTGGGCCAAGGGTAAACAGCCAGGGGTCAGATTTGGCTGGTACTATATCTTCTTTAAATACCAGCTTCAGACCATCCGCTACAGGGACTAGCAACCCAAAAGGTCCCTGGTATTCTGGGCCAATTCGCTGCTGTGCTGAGGCGGAAATTTTCCGTTCTAGCCAAGTAGCAACTAATACCCCCACTGTTGCCCCAACCAGCATCAGTATCATTGGCAAGGGCATCCAAATCGCTTTGGCTGTTCCTGCTGGTATACCTAAATCCCGGAGGGATTCAATAAAAGTTCCTTGGAGGTCAATTCCTGAGTTCATGTTTCCGCTCTTTAAGACATCGAGTCATGGTGAGTTACAACTATTAGTTGAATTAATATATGTAAATTCACCCATTTATAATTTTTGCTGCGATCACGCCTGATTGAAGATTTGTTGCCAATTCCCATGCCTAGTATATCGTTGGATGGTTTGAGCACCCTGAAGCGAGATCAGAACTTCTACTTATGGTTGGCATTGAGATTGGCTATTGAGCGGATACGGGACAAGGGGGGCAAGGGGACTGGGGAGTAAGAATTTTAGATTTTAGACTTTCCTGCAGAACGCTACGCGTAGCTTGCTTCTCCGTTCGCGGAGCGTCTGTCTGCGACACGCTGCGCGAACGTAGAGAAGGAGTACGGCTACGCTCAGTCGAACGATTTTGGATTAAAGAATTGAAATTTAATCTAAAAGCCACTCTCTACGAGACGCACAAGGGACGCGGACTCTTGTAGAGAAGCCATGCCGCAGGCTTTACGCTGCGCTATCATCAATTCCATTATCCAAAATTGAATTGCCCAATACTCAATACCCAATCCGAGTTAACGTTGGTCAATGGGGAGATAAGTAACTTCGTGTAGACCGTTGTAAACCTGGGTAGGACGGAAAATCCGGTTTTCTGCTAATTGTTCTTTCCAGTGGGCTAGCCAACCAGCAACGCGGGCGATCGCAAATATTGGTGTAAACAAGTCTGTGGGAATGCCCATCTTTCTATACACCAAACCCGAATAAAAGTCAACATTAGGATAAATCCCTTTGCTACCGAGTTTTTCCTCTACCACGCGTTCCATCTCTTGGGCAATGTCATAGAACTTGTCATGCCCAAACTTTTCAAACAGCTGTTCTGCTAGACCTTGTAAGATTGTGGCTCGTGGGTCTTTCACTTTGTAAACACGATGCCCAAAGCCCATAATCTTCGCTTTGCGTTGCAGAAGATCCTCCACATAAGGACGGACATTTTCCACAGAGCCAATTTCTTCCAACATCTGAATTACTTCTTCATTGGCTCCACCATGCAGAGGCCCTCCCAAGGTTCCCACGGCACTAGCAACCACAGCATAAGGATCAGTCAGGGTGGAAGCTGTCACCCTGGCACTGAAGGTAGAAGCATTCATTGTATGCTCTACCTGAAGTATCAAGCAGATATCAAAAATTCGCGCCATCAGAGGATCGGGTTCTTGCTCATTGAGCATGTATAGAAAGTTGGCGGAATAGTCTAAGTCATCACGAGGACGCACGGGGTCATTGCCTTTTCGCATCAGTTGGAACGCAGCCACCATTGTGGGAATGGTTGCTATCAGGCGCACCACGGAATCTCGAATGTAGGCAGGATTATGTAAATCCCGGAGCGAATAAAACAACCCTAAAGCAGCAGCAGAGGCTTGCAAGGCATCCATTGGATGACCGCTTTCTGGAAAGCATTTCATCATGTCCCGAATGCGGTATTTTATTCGCCTGTGGAAACGAACTTCATGCTCAAATGTTTCCAATTGTTCCTTGCTTGGCAGTTCACCCCAGATTAAGAGATAAGCAGTTTCTATGAATGTACTTTTTTCTGCTAGTTCTTCAATCCGGATGCCACGATATTCTAATATTCCCTTTTGCCCATCAACATAGCTGATACTTGATTGGGCGGCGGGAATGCCTTCTAAACCAGGCTTGTATTCGCACACCATCATGGCAACACCATTTGCTTTTTGAAATATCTGATCAAGCTAACTTACCAGAAATTTATTGTCGCCATAACAGTAGCCGTTCTAACAACAATCAAAAATGTTGAAAAACTGTTATAGCAGGTACTTGGGTGGTGTCAACCAAAACATCTGACTACGACCCAGAGGAGAACCTGTTTCTGGTAGTTTTATCCCAATCATACCTGCTTTTTTCAAGACCAAGCTTGCTTTAACTTCTCCCCATAAGAGAATTTCTGCCCAATTGGTCAAATCAGGTTCGTGTCCAACCAGCGCCAGTTGGGTATTTTGGGAATAATTCCTTGGCTCTAACCAGTCTTTTAGCAAACTAGAAATTTGACCATCGTGGGCGAGGTGGCTAGATTCCTCTAACTGGGAGCTTAGTTTTTCTGCTATAAGGATTTCAGCCGTTTGGCGGGCCCGCACTAAGGGACTGGTGAGAATTAAATCAAAGCTTAAACCCAATTTAACAAGTTTCTGGGCAACTTTCTCAGTTTTTTGCCTTCCTTCTTTAGTAAGGCTGCGCTCCTCATCTTTGATGCCTAATCCCTTGTCTTCGGCAATACCATGACGAATTAAATACAATTCCATACTTTTAGTTTTATTAGCGTAGCGGGGCGTAGCCCGTGCTTAGTTAGGATTTACGTCTGGTGTTAATTAACCTATCCTAATCTTAATCATTATTACTACGTATTCGTTAATCTCCCATTTGTCCGGTATAACGCGAAGTTTCGATAACTCTTGCTGGATCATTTTTTATACCTCTGAACAAAAAATGAAGATGATTTTGAATTATTCAACAGCAGAACACCATTTACACTGATCAAACCTCTGTTTCAAATACTCCTGTTTGGGATGGCAAATTTTTTCTTCTGGAACTCGTAACTTTATTCCCTCAAATATTCGATACTCAGTGATTTTAAGAATAGGGGAAATATGAACCATCATTGTTTTTGGATTAATGGCAATGAGATTTAAGTCAAATAAGGTATGCAAATCAGCACGTAATAACAAACCATTTGAGGGATTATTATTTTCGGTTTCAATATAAGGAATAATGTGGGCAGCTTCAAGTGCAGCCTCAGCATCAAAATTTGTAATTGCACATTTGCAAGAATAGGCTTTCAGCAAAGATTGACGAAACTGTGATTGACCTAGCCTCCTAACTATTGATACAGCAATTTTTTGACGAGCCTCAGTATCACTTGTACAAGTGAAGAAATTTTCCTTATTAAGCTTTTCTATCGCAGGCAATAATTCATTCGTCTCTGGCGATGGCTCTGGCTCAATAGGCAGTATTTTAGGCGATTCTATCAGTGCTTCTGGAGGCTTCGGTGCTTCCTTTATCTTGTTTAAAATTGATTCACAAGAACTTATTCTATTAATTGCTTTGACATATTTTGGATAAACTTTCAAGGCTAAGTTATAAGCATCTATTGCAGCTTTATACTCCTTTTTTTGCTTAAAATTCTCTCCTTGGTCAAAGAATATATCAACAAGTCTAATTCCTCGTTTTTGCCTTTGTTGTATTAGGGAATGCTTCTCCCATTCTGAATCTAAAAATTGAGTAGCTTTACTATTGAATCTACGACCACTTGCTCCAAAATTAAAATTTATTCCCTGAAATTGAGGTAATTTTCTTAAGTCTTTTTGTTCTAGAGGAAAATCAAAGTCAACAACTGAATCTATTCGGATGTTAACAGCAAAACATCCATCATCATAGTACATATATGCTGCACTTAAATCTGAATATTTTTTGCTATCTAAAAGCTTTAATTGGTCATCTTTTTGTGCTGCGATAACATGACCCGCAGCAATAAAGCCACTAGGTTCATTGCCATTATTTCCGCTTCTTTGAAAGTAAGCTCTATCTCCAACCTGTATAAATCTAGAATTCCAGCAACTCCAAGATGTTTCGTAGTATTGTCCTGACGAAATTTCTAATTTTATCAAGGCAGGAAGTTCTCTATTTTTAACGATTCCTTTTCCACTGTAATATTCTGCTTCACCGTTGCAAAGAAAAATTATAGTTTCCATCAGAAATAAAATTGACCGCTCATGATTCTCATGATGCTAGCCATTTATCATACTAAAATTAAGCCGTATTTTTACTTAATTTAGACTGTGGGTAGCGGTTGTTAAAGGGTAAATAACTTTACGATTATTGGTCAGCGTTAGGATAAAAGTCTAAGTCTAAAATCTCATCAACAGCAAACGGACAGACGATCGCAAAGTTCTCCTCTAATAAAACCCGTTTCCACCATTGCCTCTCGCCGCACTCTTTGATAGGTAGAATTAATCCACTCAGCATCATTTAAAAAACGGTGCAAACTGAGACTTTCTTGTAATAATTCATAATGGTCACTTGCCAACTGTGGCTACGGTGTTTGGGCTGATACTTCCACTTCAGCAAATGCGACAATACCAACCGCAACGCACTTTGCAACGCCCGTTGTTGGCTCTTACCTAAGTCCACCACTTCCTCAATTAATTGTTCTAAATCCAGCGTGTCCCACTGGTGCGTAGGCGTAGCCCGTCGTAGACATCGCAAAAGCTCTGCTGTCTGCTCTACCCAAGCATAAAAATCTTGCTCATACAGAGTTTGTAACATTTGCAGTTTTATAATTTTCATCGCATTCTTCCTTCACAAATAACATTAGACACGAACTAAATCTTCAATCAGTTCAGCTTCCGTGAGTTTGAAGGTGCTGATGTCATATTTTGCTAGTTGTGAAAGGAATAAAACTTTGGGAATACCCGCTTGCGTTAGCTGCTGCTTTTGAAGAGAGTTTCCCAAGTTCGTATAACTTCATAGCAGCAGCGAGAAGAACTTCACCTTGTACCTGTTCTGGTTTTACATTCAGAGCCAATACAGTTTCTTCTGGAATAGTCAAAGTGAGTTGGTGCATGATAATATCTACGCTGCTTTGTTTAGGATTAGAATAACGCGCTCATATAACCAAACACTTTGACTCCAGCATGAGTTAGGAGTTCACCTTATCCTCTTCCTCTATTCCGACTGAATCGGGTTGTCTCTAGGATTAACCAACCTCAGCAGTTTTTGCTTAATTTGAGCGTCGAATACTTCCCATTTCATTTTCGCATAAGCGGAATTTTCGTTGCTGCCAGATAAGAAACCCATTGGGATTTCAAAGCCACCTGCGCTTGTCCTTCCACCGCCGAAAAAGCGCCCAGCACTATCTTGTCCAAAAGCTTCTTTGATAAATTCATCGGGGTCAAGGGTGAGTTTGGTGGTTCTCAGGGAGCCGATGACTATTTCTAATTCTTCGTCTTCATCGTGAACAATGCCGAAAACTACGGCTGTGTGAACGTTTTCTTCAGTGACGAGAAAATCAGCCGCTTGGGGGATGGCATCGCGGTCATCGTAGCGTAAGTAACCAACACCAGCAATGGAAAAGTTATTTTGAACGATGCGGTTTTTGAGCGATCGCTCGATCACATCCATTACCCGCTTGGAACAGTTCGCCTGTAAAATTGCGTTTAGCAATTGGGCGTCATAAAATCGGCTTAAATACGCAGCTGCCATAAAGTCTTCTTCTTGCGCTTGCATTAGCCGATTTGTATCCGATCGCAAGCCGTGCATCAAGGCAGTAGCACATTTGACGTGTTGATTGATACTGGTATCTAATGCCAATAATCCCGTTTGCAGGTATTGAGTAAAAATTGTTGCTGTCGCTCTTACATAGGGACGGATATCCTCAAACTCTGATTGCAGATCACCTTGGATACTGTGATGGTCGATCAGGACTACTAGGGGAATTCCAGCCTGCTGCACTGCTGACAGTAGCTGTGAAGTGGTTCCCTGGTTATCAATTAATACAAAACCTTGATAAGATGACAAATCTTTGGTTTTCAAGGTTTGCGGCGTCCAGCGTTGGATAGGTAAATTAGTCAGCCTCACTAAGGCAATATTTTCTTGATGGCTCAATGCGCCAGCATAAATGATTTCACATTTGATATCATATTGCTGGGCAATTAACTGGTAAGCCCAGGCACAGGAAAGAGCATCAGGGTCAGGAAAATCTTGCAGAATTATCAGTTGGCGATCGTGTCGGTGTGCCAGAAGGGTTTTTTGTAGTTCTTCTGACTTTTGTTGTGCCAGAGAATTACCACGGTGACTGAGATATATAGCTCCTTCACCTACCGATGGCGGTAATGACGGACTCTTAAATGCAACTTCCACTGGCGCTTTCTCGATTTCAGGTTCCTCTGGGTTTGGCTCTGTGGTCAATGACAAACTCTCAAATTGAGTAATGGGAGAATTCAAGTACATAGGGAACTTTTTTAAAGTGTGAGGCTCCTTTAATTCAGAAATACTACGAGCAGCAATTCACTGAATTTAGCCACATTATTATGATCTTCGCAAAAATATCAAGACATTGCACTATACATCTAAGTATATTTTTTATCAGTAATAGCGCTCAACATCAACTAACATTTCACTAGAGGGTGTATAAACGCTGGAAACAAGGAAGTTTACGATATCGGGCTGTATCTGGCAGCATATAATCTGTTTTCGGAGCTTTTTTCCTCTTCCGTAAATTGAATTAGTAGGATTTTTCTCTGACTTAGGGTATACTTCCTATGTTATACTTTGGGGCTAGTCTTTGATATTTGAAATGTTTTTATACTCAATACTCTGATTATCGTAACTATTGAGCAATTAATGAGTAATTAACAATTATTTTTGATCAACAATGCGTGTTTCATATCCCCTTTGAAAATTTTGATAATTCTGATAATTTAGAGCCAAGCCTATGCAAAAAGGCAGGAGGTGAGCCACCCTGTTGTCCACACTGGTCGGAGCGTCGGCTTTTGGCGAGATGAACTTCTCCTTCTCCTGACGGAGAGGCTGCGCCAACAAAGACGTTCTTGCTAGCTTGCTTCCACGTTCGCGTAGCGTCCCACAGGGAAGTGGTACGGGGGTTCTCCTAGTTGCTAGGGGGGTTAGGTTTGACAGGCTTTAATGTTACCAAAAATATTCTTCAAACATCCTCTTGGAGCAAATGTGTCCAGCACAACTTTAGCCATACTCTAAAAGTAAGCCCAAACGCGAATCTGTGACTATTTCTTTATGCTTTTAGGATTAGGTTACGTCATGTCAAAGACCTATAACATACTTTTGCCACTCTGTGTGTAGTCCACTCTTAAGATGTTTGCTAACCTCAAAATAGAGGCTGCTATAAGGTTGGCGGGGGGGATGACGCAAAGGCATATGAGCTTCATGGGGAGTGCGACTGCCTTTTTTGACATTGCAACGGACACAAGCTGTCACAATGTTTTCCCAGGTATCGCCCCCACTGCGCGATCGCGGTATAACATGGTCTAAGGTCAAATCATCCCCTGTATAACCACAGTATTGACAGGCATGACCGTCACGGTGCAATATATTTCGGCGAGTCAGAGGAATTTCTTTATAAGGAACGCGTACATAATGACGCAACCGGATCACGGTCGGCAACGGAAAATCTGAATAAAGGAATTTACCGTTGTGTTCTACGCGTTCTGCTTTGCCCTTGATTAACAAAACCGCAGCACGACGCCAACTCGTTATATTGAGAGGTTCATAAGATGCGTTTAAGACTAAAACCTTCCCCATTTATCTGTGCTCAGGGTATTAGCTTTACATGAATATTAACACAAATACACCCTGCTAGGGAGATGAGAATAAATTATACTTTCGGGATAAGTCTGAAATTAAGTTATGAGTGAGGAGTGAGAAGTAGAGACGCGATTAATCGCGTCTGTACAGGAGTTTTGAAGTAAAATTTATAACCTGACGCAAACAGGCTTACCGTAGGCTAACGCGATCGCATAATGTCTCGTAAAGAAGAACACAGTGAAAAGTTAAGCCATAAGATTTACTTCTAACTCCTCATTCCCAACTCATAACTCTTAATTTTTACTTTAGTGCCGCAACATCTTGTATCAATTCCAATATGAAGGGTAAACTTCCTATTTAATCTGAGCTCGCTTTTAAGAGCGTGTATAGATAGATAATTTGGAAGTTTAGCCGTGGTGGGATAGGAGTCAGTATAAATGTTCAGTCGCAAACAAATCCCTGGTATAGTTCCTAGTCAGCAGTGCGACACCTACGCGTGGTTTTCGCAACGAGCCTGGGTAGAAATTGATTTAGGGGCGTTGTCGGACAATGTACAGCAATTAGTGCAGTTTTTATCGCCACGTACTCAACTGATGGCAGTAGTAAAAGCTGATGCTTATGGACATGGAGCGGTAACAGTCGCCCAAACTGCAATCCAATCGGGAGCTAGTTGGCTGGGAGTCGCCACAGTTCCAGAAGCTATTCAATTGCGAGAAGGCGGGATTCAAGCGCCCATTTTGATTTTAGGGGCAACTCATACACCAGAGCAGATTCATGCGATCGCCCACTGGAAACTTCAGCCGACACTCTGTAGCCCTAAACAAGCTTTGGTATTTTCTGATATCCTAGAATCGATGAATTATGGTTCTCCAGTACCCGTACACATCAAATTAGACACGGGAATGTCTAGATTGGGAACTAATTGGCAGCAAGCTGGTGAATTTGTGCAATTAGTGCAGCGGTTACCACATTTATCTATTGCCAGTATTTATTCTCATTTGGCAACAGCAGATGATCCTGACACCACGGCAATGGAAGAACAGCATAAACGATTTGAGGAAGCGATCGCCCAAATCAAAGCAATGGGAATCCAAGCGCCTTGCTTGCACTTGGCAAACTCAGCTGCTGCACTCACAAATCCGGCATTGCACTACAACATTGTGCGAGTCGGTTTAGCCATTTACGGACTCTACCCAGCAACCCATTTACAAAATGCGATCGACCTTAAGCCCGTTTTGCAACTTAAAGCACGAGTCACCCAAGTAAAAACAATTGCCGCAGGAACTGCTGTGAGCTACGGGCATGAATTTATTGCCCCGCGTGAACTTTGCCTCGCTGTCGTGGGAATTGGCTATGCTGACGGTGTTTCTCGCGGTCTTTCCAACAAAATGCAGGCATTAATTCGCGGTCAGCGGGTATCGCAAATTGGGACAATTACAATGGATCAGTTAATGCTGGATGTGAGTGCCATACCCAATATCCAAGAAGGAGAAGTAGTCACCTTACTAGGAAAACAGGGAAAAGAACAAATTTCAGCGGACGATTGGGCAGAACAACTAAATACTATTTCCTGGGAAATTCTCTGCGGGTTCAAGCATCGTCTGCCTCGTGTTGCAGTCATGTAATTGTGCACTTGTACTGAGCGAACGCAAGAGCGTCTCGTAGAGTAGTTATTGGTGCAGCCGAAGAAGAGAAGTATGGGGCATAGGACATTAATTTCTCCGTTGTCCCCCATTTTCCCTTTCCATAAATAATTTATATGGTATTATAGTAAACTGATGCGGATATGGCGGAATTGGCAGACGCGCTAGATTTAGGTTCTAGTTCCGAAAGGAGTGAAGGTTCAAGTCCTTTTATCCGCATTTGTAACTTTGCGATCGCTCAGTTATTGAGTAATATCAAACCTGAAGACAATCGTCTCTGGTAATAATTACTGCGATCGCTCCTGCCTAACCTTTTTTCTTAGAGGAAATTTCCGACTGTGGCTGGGCTTGGTCTTTTGGTGCAGCACTGCACTATGAGCGCTAGTTTGCTTTCAGCAGGCGATCGCACCAGCACAATCAAGCAACCACGTTATACGCATCTAAATTGAGTTACAAGACTTAACATCAAAAGCGATGTTGAAGCGTTAAACAAACCCAGGGTTGCTAGTCTGTACTCACGAGAAGACGATCGGCTTACCCTCAGCTTTCGCAGCAGCCTTGGTGTATGCAACACCATCAACCTTGAGTCCTTGGGAGTCAAGAAGTGTTATTGTCCCCCCCTTGTTCGACAGTTGTGCTCCACTTCCACTGAGTCGGTAGACGGTTGCTTCTCCTGGCTTAATCGAGCCAGAAATCGTATCAGCCTTGTTCTGTTGGTCGAGAATCTTCCAGTTAGTTAAGTCTAAAGTCTGGTCAGAAGTGTTAAGAATCGTCACGAATTCGCGGCCGGGATCATCGTCACGAGGATTTACCATCGCGGCAATGATGTGTGCGAGGCGATACGGCGAATCTGACGGGACTACGGGCCAAGGATCGATATTCCCAGTGTCTGGGATTGGGACTACAGGAACCGCTGGAGCATCATTGATTGGTGTAGCGTCTTTATCATCAGTGTGCCAGACTTGATTTTGGAATTTCAGAAAGAGCGCTGATGCTCTGCCTGATTTAGGAAAGTCGATAATGAGAGCGCCATCACGGTAAGTACCGTTCCCATCACCAGCACCACCCTGGTTCATATGAATCAGGTGGACTCCGTTACCAGGCAGAAAGTCAAAGTACTCGTCTTTCTTGTCTTCTTCAGGACCCCACCGCTCGCCGAAGGCGTACACGACAGCACCGTCCTCGTTGATCGCCCGCTGGAAAAGATCCTCTACGTACTCGAAGAGGTCGTTGTTCGGACCCGGTGCAAGATGCGTGACCGGTTTCATGTCTGTCGCCCGAAAGATGTTACTGCGGATATAGTCGATTGCAGCATCATCCTTTACACCATCTTTCAGGTTATTCCAACCCTCGGGTAGTTCACGCGCACGGTCAACAATCGGATGCTCAATGTCATGGAGGATTAAGTATTCGATCAGCCTCTTCTGGACAGGACCACGACTCGATCGCACGTTGATTGCAATGCGAAAACTCACTCCTTCAATGTTCATTAACAGTTCCGAGTGAGGATCATCGTCGTTATCTCGCTTATATTGGACGGCTGTTCCTTTCAAGACACCATAGTTCTTCACAGGTTACTCCTTATAAATGGTTGGTTTCTATTGCTGGCGGTTCTTATAACTAGTTATGGTATCGAGCAAAGATGCACAACTTTCACGTCGCGCATCTCGGCTCAATACTCATTACGGTAGTCAAGTTTGATCATTTTGTCTCCTTTCTACTTACTGTTCAGCAGTACTGATGACACTTGATTTATCAAGAAGTTATTGGGGACTTATGCAAGATCATTTAAAATAATTGTAACCGAGCAAGAAGTGTGAACAGCACTGGCTCTCAAAAGCTTTGATATCACTGGGCTTAATGGGACTTAAACAAAAAGTAGTCAGAAAAAAGCCTCAAATTTATATGCACAGAGACTTTGACATCGTTTTGCCTAGTTTATTGATATATCTAGGTTTCAAGCATTTTTGAGCATTTGGTGTATTTTCCTTGCCCTGTATGGGTTTGAGGCTTGTTTATGCCTCAAAAATGTCTAAGTCCCGTTAACAACCTGAAGATGTAGGGCAATTTTATTTCCCCACAGAAAATAGAGAATTGCCTGGAATATATTCTTGCTAGGGAAGTTAGATGCCTCCTCTTAACTCCTATAGTCCTGCTTTAAGATGATAGTGTTCAAGCTTACCTGCTATTTTTTCCATTTAGGTGAGGAGCTTTTGGCCTATATTGTGGGTGCTGCATCGTACCGCAAGAACAATGACGACTGGGATACATCCCAAAATGAGACAAATCAATAGGACCGGCAAAGGCTTTTGGTCCCAAAACTTCCCGAAATTCAAAATGTTTCTGCACAAACTTAGCGCAATCTTCCTCGCCATCTGCCTTAGCAATTTCAATCATCGCATTGGCTACATCTGCAAAGGTAGCACGAGTCCAGCGATGTATTTGCCTGTTTGGTAGAGAACTTCGGCGCTATCTCGTACACGCGGATCTCTGCGTGAGGTGAATAAATCTGCCAAAGTGTCGAAAACTCCTCCTGTAAATACCTGGGACAGGTCATTATCTGCATTTCGCAACCCATTGTTCATCTGAAAAGCTAGTCCAAATTCTTCTGCCAGGACTGCCACTATATTCTTTTGATATAAATCTGCCTTTGTCTGTGCCACAATATACTCGACCAAATCCATCTGAGACAGAATCAAGAAGATGGAGGTCAAATCGCCGAATGATATCATGTCCGCTTGATTGCTTATTAAACCCGAAGAACCCCACCCCCAACCCCTCCCCGCAGGCGGGGAGGGGAGCTAAAGCGTAGCTTTTGCGGGGTGGGGTTCTTTTATTATGGGTAATTTGGCGGATATGATATGACTCATGCAGCCCTCCTGTTTGTGCTGGCGCATTTTCTAAGATCCAATCAGGTTTTAATGAGTCTAGAACTGCGTGTCCAGTTTCGTGGGCAACAATATCTAATGAGCGGCAAGTAAAGACTTTCTCTATTAAACCTGAGTTTCTGGGGGGAGTGAAATAGAAGAATCTTAAAGCTTTCTGACTGCGATCGTAAAAAGCATTCTCCGCCTCTCCTGCATGGGGATAAACGTTGATAACTTCTTCGTTGCCATTTGTATTCCACTGCCAATCCAGCTTTTTATTCAAAACTCACTGGTACATTGTCAGCACTTGGCGGACGATGGTATAAGTATGTACCGCATCAAAAGCTTCCACATTCCCATCAGGATTTAACAGAAAACTTTAGTTGCACCATATATTTATAGAAGTCAAGCGAAAAATGGTACTTGTTCTTTCTATGCTTATGCTACTGTCTATGTGATTAAAAAGCATAAACGAGTAACTTTAGCCATTAAAGTCACGGATGGAACAAGGGTTTTCAGACCATATTGCCGGAAATTACACACATCTCGGCTTGATATCTACTCTGAAAATAAGGTAGACGGCAGAAGTCAGAAGGAATAAGGATTTTCATCCGTCGTGCTGAACTAAAAGTTCATCACCCGCTAAACTCCAGACATCTGTTTCTTCTCAAGAAGTATGCAATAGACTCCCTGATATACCTCAGTACCAATAAAAATTGGGTATACATTATCTTCGGAGATACCCAATATTTCTCGCTCTTCTTCTGTCAATTTTTGATAGTTTTTTAAATTCAATTTGGGCTCAAATTCCTTTGCTACACTACCTAAAATACGATAGTAATTGTGGTCGATGTTTACCACTTGTTTAGTTAAAAGGTTTTGAATATCTTTTTCTACCCTTTGGCAAGCATCTTGAAAATCATACAAACGACCATACTCTACAGCTATACTATTTTTCACATGCCCCAACAGTGTACCATCGTAGTAACTATCTCCTTCATCTAAAGTAACTATGTGCTTAATGTTAAAGAATTGACAAATTTCGTATAATTCAGGTGTTAAATCATGAACTAAAATAGTGTCATCCATATCGTTATAAGTCTGATGCCAGTCGATTATTAAGTCAAACTGAGATAGAACTTTGCTAAGTTGGTAAGCACGTCTCTCTTCATAATTACCATCTAATCTTCCTGGAAAAGAGCGATTTAAATCAGTATCAATGAACCGTTGGTTTAGATACATAGCCTCTGGATTTGCAATTATTGACTTCCAGATGAAGTATTCATTTTTTCCCAACGGATAATGATCAAAAATATATTTTCCTATAAATTCATTGCCATGAATACAGCCACAGAATAGAAGTTTAATAGACATACAACATTGTGCTTCGATTGATAACAAAATTTTGTGTCTGTCAGTGAGTAGATAGTATCTTGCTATTATAGGTGAAATGAGGTCAAAACAAGAGAACAGAATCTTTCAGATTTAGTACAAAGAATAGAACAACTACAGCTTAGTCCGAGATGTAACTGAATGTTTGATGGTATCAAGAGCGAGGTTGCGAATTTCCGGGTCATCGGATTCAATCAAGCGATTTAAGACATGTGGTAAAACGAAGCAATGTAAAGGATTGTGACAACAATAGTGGTGACAAATATACATTTTTCCTCCTATATTTTTGTAAACAGATAGTTATGACTGTTAACGGGCCCCTTTAGCTAGACTTGTCTAGTTTTTATATAGCAGCAGATTTGTAACTTGCTCTAACACCTTTAATGCTGTTAATGAACCTCGAATCAGCCGAGTCGCAGCAAGGGGTTGTCGAAGCATTCCCATTGCTAAAGGAAAAGGGTTTAGGGAGCCATCAGAGTTAATTGCTGGTGTGAGATCAGGGATATTATGCTGACAATCGTCACTGACTACTCGCAGCATTGCCACAGCCACCCCAGCTGCATTGAAAAACTCTAGAGCGGTAAATCCTTCCATATCAACAACATCAACCGCCAAAGTCTTACCTAAACGGCGTTTTTCAGTGGTAGACCAAATCAGGCGATCGCTTGTCAATGCCTTGACTAATGATGCTTTTTCTGATATATGAAAGTGCAATTGTGCTGTAAAAGTGCGATCGCATTCTTGCTGCTTCCCCTGATAAACACAATCTTGATACAGCACAATATCTCCAACTTTGTGGCGATCGCTCAAGCTGCCACATATACCCATAATCAGCACCCTGGATTTTGGAGCCAGAAATTGCCCATTTACTTGGGATTGTTGTAAATATTTGAGTAAAGGCTTCATCCCAACAGGTATGGCTACTATCGTTGGGATGGAGCCAGTAACGTTGCTTAATCCGCGACACACAGCTTTATATTCTGCTCCCTGAGGCACCAGAATTGTGTTGATGGACAAAAAATTAGGCACTAGCCCTCTCAATATTTTGAAGTTTGCGTCTGGATATTAACCCAAGTGTGCAAAGAGCAACCTGGCAAGTCTGGGCAGTTAGCCTTTTCAAAGTGACTTGTAAAATCTCTTTTTTCTCTCTGCGCCCTCCGCGTCTGTGCGGTTAAAAGGTCTTTTATTTCACCATAGAGGCACAGATAACATCAAGTCAAGAGATTAAAGAGGAGTTTTTTGAGCAAAATTTTTACCCACCTTGAAAGGGCAAGTCTGGGCAGTAAACCAGTTGACAAATAATCCAATATGGTGTGAATATTCAGATCGGATCAAAGATAGTGAAGATTGACTCTGGAAAAACATCAGCTTCACGGGCGATCACAAATAGCTCGTAGGTAAAAAAGGTATCCAGGCACTCTTCAAAGTCAAAGCGCGTAAAGACTGGCTGAATATTTTGGGGAACTTGAACGAGAAAACGTTCTGGTATATCGATGCGTAACGGTTAATTAATATTTGAAGTAGGTAGACGTGGCGTAATTCTTCTCTACCTTGGAGAGCGATGTCTACGACGGGCTATGACGCTCGTTCGCCCTTGGCGTCTCCCCTTCTCTACGAGACGCTGTGCGAAGGGAGAAGACTCGCTAACGCTTCTCTACGAGACGCTACCCGAACGCTATCGGCGTCGCAGTTTGTAAAATAGGATCACTCACCGCCGCGTAACCATTAACTATTGCTCCGGCTTGTCGCTCTGCATCCAGAGCTTTCTCCCAGAAGGGAATACTGCGTAGGAAGCTCAAGGGTGTATCGTCCAAATCTGGCCACGAGAGATACTCAGGCTCGTATTCCCTATAGCTTTCGTAAAGCTTCGGCAGAATAATTCTTTATGCTCGACAAAACCAAGTTTCATCTTTGAAGTTTCCTTTGGTATTAAAGATTGGGTCATATCTGAGTGACAATAAGTAATATTGCCGTTTAGTAGTAACCAAAACTCGCAAACCAAAGGTGATTGCTGTAGCATGACTAAATAATTGTGTCACCCACACGATAATTTTCCAAGATGGTAAAGCTTCATAACTCAAAATCCGCACGAGAAATCTTCAATATTTCCAAATTGGCAATTCGATTTTCGTGGCTGACGGTGAGTTTTTGGATTGCCGTAACGGTAGCTGGTGTTCTGGCTTTCAGCTCCCTAAAGTATGCTTTGTTTCCAGATATTACTTTTCCCGTGGTGGTTGTGAATGCTACAGCCCCGCTGAAAACTGCTCTGGATACAGAGGCGAAGCTCACCAAACCCTTGGAAAAACGCCTCCACTCTCTAGAAGGACTGGAGAATATCCGCTCATCCACCTATCCTGGTCAAACTGCTGTTAGTCTTTCTTTTGCAGTTGGGACGAATTTAGAAACATCGACCAAAAAGGTTGAAACTGCCCTGAAGCAGTTGACTTTGCCTCAGGGAGCAACTGACAAAATTATTCCTCTGAATCTAAACGAGTCAGCCGCCATTAGCTATGCCATAGAGAGTCCGACGCGGAATCTCAAAGATTTGACGAAGTTGGCGCAAGATGAGATTGTGAGTGGGATCGCTAAACTACCTGGAGTCTTGAAAGTCTCACTACTAGGCGCTGCTACTGCAACTCCTTTGCTAAATCCAGCGAATGCGAGTGCAGCGGCTCTCCCCCAAACCGGGGCAACATTAGTCCGATTTAATGGTGAAGATGCACTCGCATTTCAGGTAATCAAACGTGGTAACGCTAACACCTTGGAAGTAGTGAGTCGAGTTGAGAAAGAAGTTCAAAGGCTACGCTCTACCCTCAAGAATGTCAACCTCACCTTAGCTGCCACCCAAGCAGAATATATCCGCAAAGCCACCCAGTCAACAATCGATGCTTTGCTGGAAGCAGTCGTCTTGTCGATAGTGGTAATTTTTCCTTTTTTGTGGAATTGGCGGGCAACCCTGATCTCTGCCTTGGCGATTCCAACGTCTTTGTTGGCGACGTTTATCGTTATGGCGATTTTCGGCTTTAACCTGGAGACAATCACCCTGCTGGCTTTAGCTTTGGTGATTGGTAGTATTGTTGATGATGCGATCGTGGATGTGGAAAACATCATGCGACACGTTGAAGATGGGGAAACTCCTCGCCAAGCGGCGCTTTTAGCTACAAATGAGATTGGGTTAACAGTCACCGCCGCCACCTTGACAGCAGTAGCGGTTTTTCTGCCCATAGGTTTGATGGGTGGTGTCATCGGTCAGTTCTTCAAGCCATTTGGGATCACCGTTTCAGCAGCGATGCTTGCTTCTATGCTAGTTGCTCGGACTTTATCCCCAGTTCTGGCTATCTACTGGCTGAAACCTAAATCCTCGCTCTCCCCGCGTCGGGAAGCAAAAATCTGGGTGGCGTTTACCCAATCTTACAGAAACTTGCTGAGTTGGTCTTTGAATCACCGCAAGATAGTTATCGGGTTAGCTGTACTCAGCTTGATCGCTGGTATAGTGCTAATTCCACTAATTCCCAAAGGATTTATTCCCAAACTCGATCGCGGCGAATTTAATATTGCTTATACGGCTCCTTTGCCGAGTATCCCCGAAGGAGCAGAGGGGCAGGGGGGCAGAGGGGCAGGGGAGCAGGGGAGAAATCCTAGTCTACAGTTGCCAATTCCTAACCCATTGAACGCTTCTCTTGAGGTTGCGAAAAAATTAGAAGATGTAGTCAGAAAATCACCGGCAGTTGAAACGGTATTTACCACTGTTGGTTCTCGTGAGGGTGAGCCGAATAAAGGGACACTATATGTAAAGCTTAAGAAAGACCGCAAAATTACAACTGCGGAACTACAAGACCAATTGCGCTCCTCCTTACCCGCTCTTTCTGGGGTAACTACCAGTGTTGAAGATATTCAATTTGTTGATTCTGGTGGTCAAAAACCTCTACAAGTAGCATTACAAGGTGATAATCTCCAAGCTCTGAGCAAAGCAGTCAAAGCGATTAAAGAAAGGATTCAGAGGCTACCAGGATTCGCTGATGTGACAGTTACAGGGGAAACTAATCCACAAGGCACAGTTTTTCAGATCGAGCGTCTGAATAATCAGCGGGTGGCCTACATCAGTGCTAATCTTGGCAAGGATCTGTCCTTGGGTGATGCCACTGACAAAGTGGTAGCTGAAGCAAACGCGGTGTTACCCTCTGATGTTTCCTTAAATTTAGGGGGAGACTCTGCCCGTCAAGATGAAGTTTTTGGCAGTTTCGGCACTACTCTGGCCTTATCTGCCCTGTGCATTGTCATAGTACTAATTTTGCTGTTCCAAAGCTGGGTAGACCCTTTGGTTATTGGTGTCTCTTTGCCTTTAGCACTAGTGGGGGCAATGTTGGCGCTACTAATTACCAAGAGCGACTTTGGTATGATCTCACTGATCGGTTTCGTCTTTTTGCTGGGGCTAGCCAATAAAAATGCTATTTTGCTTGTGGATTATATCAACCAGTTACGCAGTGCTGGCTTAGACCGTACCGAGGCGATCCTCAACACTGGGCTAGTGCGCCTCAGACCAATTATGATGACCACTGCCTCCACTATTTTAGGGATGCTACCCATTGCCTTAGGTTTGGGTGCAGGTTCGGAATTGCGATCGCCTATGGCTGTAGCGATCGCAGGTGGACTCGTGACTTCGACTATCCTCAGTTTGATTGTTGTGCCAGTAGTTTACACCATTTTGGATGATTGGTTTCCTCGGTTTAAGAAGAGGGGGACAAATTGATGCAGGTTTTTGTCACGGGGGGTACGGGTTTTATTGGTGCCCACTTGGTGCGGTTGTTGCTGCAACAGGGTTACACAGTCAAAGCACTGGTACGCTCAAGCAGCAATTTGGAGAATCTCCGCGGTTTGGATGTGGAAATTGTCAAAGGCGATTTGAATTCACCAAATCTCTGGCAACAGATGGGAGGTTGTCAATACCTATTTCATGTGGCAGCCCATTATTCCCTGTGGCAGAAAGACCGGGAGTTACTCCACCGTTACAATGTCCTGGGTACGCGCAATGTGTTGGCAGCAGCTCACAAAGCTAACATTGAGCGCACCGTCTACACGAGTTCAGTGGCAGCAATTGGGGTAGGATCATCAGGTCAAGTCGTCGATGAAACACATCAGAGTCCCTTAGAAAAGTTGGTGGGTGACTATAAAAAATCTAAGTTTTTAGCTGAACAAGAAGCCATGCAAGCCGTTGCCATAGGTCAGGAGGTAGTTATTGTCAATCCCAGCAGCCCGATTGGCTCGTTGGATATCAAACCTACGCCCACGGGTGATATAATTTTACGGTTTTTACGACGGCAAATGCCCTTTTACTTGGATACTGGTCTAAATTTTATCGATGTGCGGGATGTGGCATGGGGGCATTTACTGGCTTTGCAGCGGGGTAAATCAGGCGATCGCTATATCTTAGGTCACCAAAACCTCAGTCTAAAGCAACTGCTAGAACAACTCGCCGATATCACAGGTCTAAGCGCACCCCAACGAACCGTACCCGCTTGGTTACCCCTTAGTGTTGCCTGGGTTGATGAAAAGATTCTCGCACCGCTGGGGAAATTACCCTCAGTGCCATTGGATGGCGTTCGGATGGCGAAACAACCTATGTATTATGATGCCACAAAGGCTGTACGAGAGTTGGATCTACCCCAATCTTCGCTGAATGGAGCACTCAAGGATGCTGTGAATTGGTTTGTTGCTCAGGGGTATGTCTAATGATAAATATAGCGATTCACGTGTGGATACAATACGCAGTAGGGGCGCAAGGCCTTCATTGGTATCAACTTAAGCCAAAACCCTTTTAAAACCTCGTTTACAGCAAGAGGCTGGAAATGCTCTTCAATTGCGGCTCTGCCGCAAGTTTTGAGGCAGCAGCCCCCATTAGGCATTAAGAGTCGGAGACTTCTTTTCGAGACAACGAGACTATCTTTAAAAGCTTGTTATAAGTCAGGCTTTTACGTTAAGTTGACACCAATGCAAGTCCTTGCGCCCCTACGAACGTTTTATGTTTTCTGTGGTGTTTTTATCTCTAAAAGAGGAGCGATCGCAACAATGGCAGTTAATCTACAACAAGCTATAGACATCGGGAAGTATCTGGTTACTCAGCGTTTGAAAGGACGTAAACGCTTCCCCTTAGTATTGATGTTGGAACCTCTTTTTCGGTGTAATCTAGCCTGTACTGGTTGTGGTAAGATTCAACATCCAAAGGAAATTTTAAAGCAAAATCTCACCCCAGAACAGTGCTTTACAGCAGTGGAAGAGTGCGGCGCACCGGTTGTCTCAATTCCTGGGGGAGAACCTTTGCTGCATCCCCAGATTGATCAGATTGTTCGGGGATTAATTGAGCGCAAGAAATATATTTACTTGTGTACCAATGGTTTGTTGTTAGAAAAGAGCCTGGATAAGTTTCAACCTTCCCCTTACCTGACTTTTAGCGTGCATTTAGATGGGATGCGGGAGTTGCACGATCAGTGTGTTGATCGCAAAGGTGTTTTTGATATTGCTGTCAAAGCCATTCGCGCCGCTAAAGCTAAAGGTTTTCGCGTTACCACTAACACTACTATCTTTGAGGGTACTCAACCCAAAGATATGCAAGAGTTTTTCGACTTTCTAGAAACACTAAATACTGACGGGATGATGATTTCTCCCGGTTACAGTTATGAGTGGGCACCAGATCAAGATCATTTTCTCCACCGAGAACAAACCCGCGCCCTCTTCCGGGAAATTCTGGCTCCCCTGAAAGCTGGTGAAAAAAACTGGAACTTCAATCACAATCCGCTGTTTTTAGATTTTCTCACTGGTGAGAAGGACTACGAATGCACGCCTTGGGGTAGCCCTAGTTATAGCGTTCTCGGTTGGCAAAAACCTTGCTATCTGCTCAACGAAGGTTATTACTCTACCTTCAAGGAATTACTGGCACAAACTGACTGGAGTCAATACGGACGTGCTAGTGGTAATCCCAAGTGTGCTGATTGTATGGTTCACTGCGGCTACGAACCTACCGCCGCAATGGATGCAATGCAACCGCAAAATATGGCACGTGCTCTTAGCAGTGTGTTTGGTAGGAATTAGTAAGTAGTAAATGCTACAGATTTAGAGCGTGCGATGCCTGTGGGGGGCTACGCCTACGCACGCTTTAAATTCTGATGAGACTACTACAATACAGTTGCAAAATATGGCGCGTGCCCTTGGCAGAGCTAGGAAGTAGCCAATACTACACAAATTAAGGGTACGATGCCTGCGGTGGTGACTGAGCTTTGCCATACCACTTCCTGAAAGCAAGCTAGCAAGAGCGTCTCATAGAGAAGTGCGGGCTATTCGGCGTCGCATTCTTTCAGGGATTTCCCAGAAATAAATTATCCCATTTTTTGGGGTGGAGAGAATTCAATCTGGTTCGGTTAGCTTGTTGAGCACTCGAATATCCCCGGATCAACGTAGATACTTAGTGCCAAAAAGCAGAACGAATACTGCTTGTTTCATCGGCTTTTTAGCCTTTTTCAACTGGATAGTTATTTTCGCCATACTGTACTAACTTCTCATAAACTAGAGAGTTCTGAGTGTTAAGTTATGTAAAGGAAATTAACAAACATAACAATAATTTGTAATAAATAATGATACAGCAGCATTGTATAAAGGGAACTTAGAAGTAAAAAACAACATCTTAATCAGGTTTTCCAGTCGTTCACAGAAGTTTGAAGTTTTCTAACAAAAGTTTTAATCTGAAAGCCTGGAGATCGTAAACTTATTTCTTGGATGTCTGTTTTAAACCTTTCGGAACTCGTCAGGCAGTGCTGGCATCAAAAATAAACTGAACCATTCAGTTTTGAGTCCAATTATTCTTAACCAAGCAAATTAGGAGATTTAGGGTAATGGTTTTAGATGCATTTGCAAAAGTAGTTTCCCAAGCTGATACACGTGGGGAATATCTCTCCGATGCACAATTGGATGCTTTGAGCGAACTAGTCAAAGATGGTAACAAGCGTACAGATGCTGTTAACCGGATTACCAGCAATGCGTCTGCTCTTGTTGCTGCTGCGGCTCGTGATTTGTGGGCAGAACAACCCCAATTGATCACTCCTGGTGGTAATGCTTACACCAGCCGTCGCGCTGCTGCTTGCATCAGAGACTTGGACATCATTCTTCGCTATATCACTTATGCTGTCTTTGCTGGTGATTCCAGCGTGCTAGATGACCGTGCCCTCAATGGTTTGCGGGAAACCTACTTGGCATTGGGAACTCCAGGAGCGTCAGTTGCTGTTGGTATTCAGAAGCTGAAACAAGCTTCCCTGGCCATTGTCAACGATACAAACAACATCACCAGAGGAGATTGCAGCGCTCTGTCATCTGAAATAGCTAGCTATTTTGATCGTGCTGCTGCTGCTGTGGCTTAAGCCAAGCATTGCTGATGTTGACTAAATAATTGTCCATAGGACAAAACAAAAATTCAACCAAAAGTTTGTAAAAGGGAAATACCAAAATGACAAAAACACCTCTAACTGAAGCAATTGCATCAGCCGACTCTCAAGGTCGCTACCTCAGCAGCACCGAAATTCAAGTTGCTTTTGGTCGCTTCCGCCAAGCGCCAGCTAGCTTACAAGCAGCAAAAGCATTGAGCGCTAATGCTCAACGGTTGAGCGAAGGTGCTGCTCAAGCGGTGTATAACAAGTACCCTTACACCACTCAGCAACAAGGACCCAACTTCGCGGCTGATGGACGCGGCAAAGGTAAGTGTGTACGTGATATAGGCTACTACTTGCGGATTATCACATACGCGTTAGTTGTAGGTGGCACAGGCCCCTTGGATGATTTCTTGATTTCTGGTTTGGCTGAAATCAACCGGACTTTTGATCTATCTCCTAGCTGGTACATTGAAGCTCTCAAGTACATCAAAGCTAACCACGGTCTAAGCGGTGATCCAGGTGTTGAAGCAAACTCCTACATCGACTATGTAATCAATACTCTAAGCTAGAGTGTTTCTTTAGCCCGGAGAGGAAATCAGCTCTTATGACAAGTAAGTTCTATGAGTTGTTTACCTCTCCGGGCAGTTTTATTTTCAAAAGACTGTTAAAAGACTAGAAAAAATTTTTCTAAAAAGTTTTCAGTTTTGCAGTTAAAACTGAGGAGGTTTAAGGATGGCAGCTTTGGGACAAGCAGCAAGATTAGGGATTGGAGCATTTGAAAATTCAGCACTGGTAGAACTACGTCCCGATAAAACAGAAGCGGATGTGGCAGTGGTTATCCGGGCAGCTTACCGTCAGGTTTTGGGTAATGCATACCTCCTAGAAGGAGAGGGTCTGGAAAGTGCAGAATCACTGTTGCAGCAAGGTATAATCTCAGTTCGGGGATTTGTGCTAGCCGTAGCTCAATCGGAACTCTATCGGGATAAGTTTTTCCACTCCAACTCCCAAATTCGGTTTATCGAGTTGAATTATAAGCATTTTTTGGGACGTGCTCCGGAAGATGAGTCAGAGATTTCGTACCATGTTGAGCTTTACAATTCACAAGGTTATGAAGCTGAGATTAATTCCTACATTGACTCATTAGAATATCAAGAGAGTTTTGGCGAAAATATTGTCCCCTACTATCGAGGCTTTAAAAGTCAAGTAGGACAGAAAAATGTTGGATATAGCCGATTGTTCCAACTGTATCGAGGTTATGCCAATAGCGATCGCGCTCAAGGACAAAAAAAAGGACGGTTAACCTGGGAAGTGGCTAAGAATCTGGCTTCACCCATTTACCCAGTCTCCGCCGGAGCCTTAACAGGTCTTTCTACAGGTGGTCGCGGGGAAACATACCGCATCAGAGTGCTACAAGCAGCTTCCCCCAACTCAGCTGTTGTGCGGCGGGGTACTGCGGAATTCATCGTACCCTACGAGCAACTCTCTAGTAAATTGCAGCAGTTGAATCGCAAGGGCAGTAAGGTACTTAGCATTACGTCCGTATAAATAGGGAATCGGGAATTAAGTGAGGAGTTAGAAGTTGTGAGTCAGGAGTCAGGAGTGAGGAGTCAGAAGTGAGGAGTTTTGAATTCCTAGCTCTACCCCTACTCTTAACTCCTGTAAAGACGCGATTAATGAGCCAGCGCGTTGCGGGGGTTCCCCCCGTTATAGCGACTGGCGTCGCGTCTCTACTCTTAACTCCTAACTCCTAACTTTTCCCAACTACCAATTACAAAAGGAAAATTACCAATGGCTATTACAACAGCCGCTTCCCGTCTGGGAACGGAACCTTTTAGCAACCAGTCTCCTGTAGAACTGCGTCCCAATGCAACCAAAGAAGACATTGAGAGAGTAATTGCTGCCGTCTATCGTCAGGTGTTGGGCAACAACTACATATTGGCAGCTGACCGCCTCATAAGTGCTGAATCTATCCTGCGCGATGGAAAAAATACAGTGCAAGAGTTTGTGCGTCAAGTAGCTAAATCAGAACTGTACAAATCCAAATTTTTCTACGACAATTTCCAAACTCGCGTCATCGAACTGAACTATAAACATTTGTTGGGTCGTGCCCCTTATGATGAGTCTGATGTGGTTTATCACTTGGACTTGTACCAAAGCAAGGGATATGAAGCCGACATTGATTCTTACATTAATTCACCAGAGTATCAATCTAACTTCGGTGAAAATATTGTGCCTTACTATCGCGGCTTTAAAACCCAAACAGGACAGAAAACTGTGGGATTTAGCCGGATATTCCAACTTTATCGCGGCTATGCCAGTAGCGACACCTCCCAACTCAAAGGCAAGTCCTCCCGCCTTGCTAGTGAACTAGGTCGCAATAGCGCATCCATCGTTGTTCCTCCCTCTGGTGGTCCCTCAGGCTTTTCATACGTTGCTTCCGAAAAAGGCGTTACCCCCAACAGTACTTTCGGTGGTGCAGGAACATTTGGTAAAGAAGGCAGACTCTACCGCATTGAAGTGGCAGGCGTTTTTGGAGCTGGGTATCCTAGCACACGCCGTGTCAATCAAGCGGTGGTTATACCATACGAAGAACTATCTAGTTACTTCCAAAGAGTGGTAAAACAAGGTGGTAAAATAGCCAGTGTAAAACCACTTTAGTGTCCTTTGTCAATGGTCATTAGTCATTAGTCATTGGTGAGCCGTGCGGTCTTCTGGCAACGTGAAGGAGGGTCTCCAAGAGTTGGGGAGACGATGCCGCGCATAGCGCAGCCTCAACTATTGGAAAGGCTGCGCCAACGAGTCCGCGTCCCTTGCGCGTTTCGTAGAGAGCGTCTGAGGGTTTTCCCCATGAGCAATCGGCGTTAGCGAGTCTTCTAGCAACGCGAAAGAGCGTCGGCACGAGCGTCACCTGAAGGGTGATTATTACTGGACTTTAGACTAATGAGAATTTAGAATTTTGATTAAAATTTGGAATTGATTTATGCTAGGACAAATCAGTAGTAGAACTAGTAATCGCTACTTTCGGTATGAAGTAGTCGGTCTGCGCCAAAGCGAAGAAACCCAAAAAACCAACTATCCCATTCGTTCTAGTGCCAGTGTATTTATCACAGTGCCTGAGAACCGAATGAATAAAGAAATGCAGAGGATTGCTCGCTTAGGTGGCAAAATAGTCAGCATTCAGCCATTGAACGCTGAAACTAAAACAGACAGCGGACAGAGCAATCCTCCTTCTTCTAATGAATCCAAGTCCGCCGAAGTTTGAAGATTTATCACCGACAGGTGACTTTGCCAACGGTGAATCTTTAACAGTAGAGCAAGCGATCGCTAATCTTGAAAGTACAGATTTAGGCTTGCGATTTTATGCTGCCTGGTGGTTGGGTAGGTTTCGCATAGGTGAAGCAGCTGCGGTTATAGGATTGATCAAAGCTTTAGAGGATGAAGCCGACAGGACACCCGAAGGCGGATATCCTCTGCGGCGGAACGCAGCTAGAGCCTTAGGAAAACTAGGCGATCGCCAGGCAGTAATACCTTTAATTAAGTGTTTAGACTGCTCAGATTTTTATGTCCGGGAAGCAGCGGCACAATCCTTAGAGATCCTGGGTGATCCGGTTTGTATTCCTGCCCTGAGCAAGCTATTACAAGTAGGTTTGCAGGCAGAGCAGATCATATCAAAGCAGTCTGATTTATCTCAACCCTACGAAGCCATTTTAGAAGCCTTGGGAACTTTGAGGGCGACTGAGTTCATTCCTTTGGTAAAGCCATTCTTAGAGCATCCAATCGAATTGGTGCAATATGCTGCCGCAAGAGCTATGTATCAATTAACCCAAGAACCAGTTTATGGAGAACGGTTGGTACAAGCTTTGGCGGGAGAGAAATTGCAATTGCGTCGAGCAGTGTTAGCAGATTTGGGAGCGATTGGATATCTACCCGCAGCAGATGCGATCGCCCAGACTCTTGCTGAAAATAGCCTGAAGCTAATTTCTCTTAAAGGATTACTAGAACATCAAGTTAACCATACAGCAACAAGCACTTTGTCAGCAGGTGCGCTTAAAGTGATGAATTTGATGGACTCGCTGTTGTAGTCCTAAGTTCTAGATAAGGAGTTGTCATTAATACGTTACAAGCAAATGTTTACCACAGATAAATCCCCTAACCCAACTGCAAAATCAGGGCTAGGGGGTTTATGTATGATGTCAGCTACGGATAACTTAAGCTACAATTGGCTGACGACTAATGACCCATGAAAAATTATTATGAATAACAGTGATCTTGCCCAAATATTGATCCGTGCTGTGGAAGAAGCAGACTCCTCAGATCGCTTATTAGACGCAGTTCAAGAGTTAGCAGCAGCTGGTATAGAGGAATCTGTTCCCACTCTGATAGCAGCTTTGGGCTACAACAATCCAGGGGCGGCAGTGGCGGCGGTAGATGGACTAATTGCGATCGGGGAAGTTGCAGTACCGCCACTATTGGAACTAATTGATGACTACAATTATGGTGCTAGAGCCTGGGCTATTCGGGCCTTAGCAGGAATTGGCGATGTTCGGGCGCTGGATACCTTGTTTGAGGCAGCAAAAACTGATTTTTCCTTAAGTGTACGGCGGGCAGCGGCCAGGGGATTAGGCACTTTGCGTTGGCATCAAGTACCGCCTGAGAAAGTGGAATCTGTTCAGACTCAGGTATTAGAGGCGCTATTACTAATTTCTCAAGATCCAGAATGGGTAGTGCGCTATGCGGCAGTCACGAGTTTAGAAACACTAGCGATCGCAATAGCAGTCACTTTACCTGAGCAAGCGTCACGGATTACAAATCAACTTCAGCAAATGCTTGATACAGATGTTGATCTCGGAGTTCGTACCCGTGTAAAGTTTGCACAGGAAAAAATTCAGCCGCAACAACATCAAGAACAACATCAAGAAATGTTTCCACCTAAAATAAAGCTACAAAACACTGAAGTGCCTGAAGTGCCTCATCGTGGTGGTGGCAGACGTTAAGCAACCATGAGATCGACGAACCTCTCTTTGCCTTAAACTAAGTTCAAGTCTGTTCCTCTCCGACTCAGAGAGAGAAGGTTTTGCGTAGTAAAACTTCTAAGAGGTTTTTTGATTTAGTTAATTAGGCGGACACTATATAAGCTGTCGAATTCACGTTAAGCAATTCAAAATTTCTAGCGGATTCCAGTTGCATGGAATACAAGTCTGTAGTTAAAGTGCATAACTGTGCTACCCTACTGCGTGTTGCATCCAAATGAGAATCACTGTAAGATTAACCAGACAATAAAGACTGAATTTCTCCCTGGATATTGCCACGGGCAGATGGTTCGGCGAACTCTGACATTAAAGGCGTAAAGTAGATATGCGAGCGCTGTAAAAATTGCTCTAAAACCTGCCGACGACCTGTGATATAATCTGCCTCTGCCACCCAGCTATATTCCTGGCGAATGGCATGGGCGTATTCTGGATATTGGACTAGGTTAGTAGCCAAAATCGCTAAATCTGCATCAAGTAGAACTTGGCTATCATAGTCATCCATCGCGGCTTGATGATCTTTAGTATTCAGAATGAGACGTGTGACAGTAGTTATGGTACTTTCTGGAATACCCAAATTACTCAGCAACTCAAAAGCACAATCTGCACTTTTTTGTTCATTATCTTGAGCTTCAGTATCATAGACTACATCGTGAAACCAGGCAGCTAGTTGAACAGCAGCTAGGTTGTTGGTGTAGCCCTGCAAAATCTGAATTGTGCCCAAGACCTGATCAATGTGTTTGAGTGTATGGTAGTAGCGACCAGGGGTAGAGTAAGCTGCAACCAAGCGATTAAAGCCTTTCTCAACCGCTACCTGGTCAACGCCAAAAGGTTGGAGTGTTTGTTGCCAGTTAGAAAATAAGATATCCATAAAGTTTTCTGTAGGCATAGAGGCAGTATACCCATTCTTAGTATTGGAAAAAACAAGTACATCCTGTTAAAGTGATAAGTGGAAAACGCAATCATAGAAGAGGTAAGGGAAAATCCTTCCTTTGTCAGGAAATTAAAAATTTTATCCACAAAACAAAATATTTGTTTTTTTGTACCAATTCTTGAATAAATTTTAAAGCCTTGCCGCTCAGCTTTAACATCGAGCAAAGCCGAGATGTTAATCCAGCAAATCCCTATACATTACCCCAACAACATTTATTGAGAGATTAAACATCATTTTTGAGCCAAATTTATAATCATCGTCATGTCCAAAATTAATGAAGTTATCTTCTGGACAACAATCGCTAAATTCAAAGAACTCAAAAGTTTAACTGTCTGGATAACCCAAAAACCATAACAATTTACTTATCAGGGTAATAATTTTTGAATCAATAGGACAAATAGCATATTTGTCATTTAGCTTTTTGTGAGGTTTGTTATAATGACAATCATCGGATCAGCAAGCCTTACTCTTCAAAGCTAAACAACTAACACATACATCAGAAGACTTAGCAAAACGCCTAAAGTTAGATGTTGAAACCTTAAAGAAGGTAGGGAGGAATGCAAGAATTTTCGCTAAATAAATCGCAGTGGAACAAATCAAAAGACCCCAGTGGTTAGAGCATCAGAGATTAAAGAGTCAATTTACCAGTTTGCAACATTTGAAGTGCTAAAGCACGACAACTAGAGCAGTCACAGCCAAACTTGGCGATTGCTATATCCCCGACTGTATCACCATTTGCATCTAGAGAAAAAACTCGTGGATTCACTTGTACAACCAAAGTTTCAGTGGTTTGTGTGGCAGAACTCTTTGTTGGTGAAGCAACAGTACCAGCAACTTGATGCGTTGGTGCGCTGGTAATTGTAGCTTCCGAAGGTTTACCTTTTGCAACAGCGGCATGGCTCATCAAGACAAACAAATACAAAACACAAGAGCTACTAAGCAGTGTGAATATTGTTTGATTCATGACAAAAATCTCATGTTGTAGTTTATCAAGTTAAAGTTTAACATTAGCATAAACATCTGCTATAACTAAACAGTTAAAATAGCGACAACTAAAAAATAAATACACACGATGAACTCAAAAATTTTAATGCTGCTTGGCTGCTCTAGCTCTCTAGCTACAACAATTCTAGCCCCTCATTCTGTCCAGGCTCTGATGCCAAATAAAATACCAGGAGCAAATGTACATGTTCCAAGTGTGAATGTGACTGGTACTTCCTCACAGTCAGAATTTTCACAAGACTCGAGAATGTCAGAGAACATGGTTAAACAGTATGCTCAGACAAAGTTTGGCTGCACCTGTGCCAGTTGTATGAACTTGGCACGTCAAATGCTCCAGCAAGATGGCTCTGCCCCAACTAGCCCTGTGGGATTTTAAATTGCCCAAAATATAACTAATTTCTTAGGCACTTACCAGTAATAAAATGCCCTTGCTGGAAGCAAGCGGGAGCATACGTCTCCGTCAGAAAAAGAGTAGGGTAGGCGCGTTGTCCGCGCCCTCAAAACTTGCATTAGCGACTGTGCATAGCGTCACCCGCAGGGTAGGGCATTTTATTTCTTGGATCTCCTTTAAGCGAGTATTTTGGTCATCATCAATGATTGTTGAGCAAAAAATCATTGATGATGTTGACTGTTGTATCGACCAAGACAGCGATGCCCAACCTAGTCATCGCCTGCGCTAACTGTGATTATTTAGGCTTAAACTCCGTATACTTGCCTCCTAAACCTTCTACAATCGTGCGTGTATTGGCAATCAGCATTCCTTGGTAAGTTTCGCCCTCTGTCCCTTTTTCTCCCAAACCATCAGCAAACAATTCTCGGTCTGAAACCTTAACTTTTGCCTCTTTTGCTACCGCCTGAATTAGTTTCGGGTTAATTGTCGTTTCTGCAAAAATTGTCGGCACACCCTCTTTTTTAATATTTTTTGATAATGCACCTACTCGCGCAGGTGTCGGCGCTTCTTCTGTGCTAATGCCCCCTAGCGCCCCTTCAATAGGAATTCCATAAGCTTTGGAATAGTAACCAAAAGCATCATGGGTGGTGACTAATTTGCGTTGCTTAGGTGGAATTGTGGTTATTTCTGATTTAATCCAGGTGTTTATCTGGCTGATTTCACTAGTTAGCTTTTGAGTATTGCTAGTATAAGTTGCAGCATTATTTGGGGCTAACTTTCCTAACTCTTGGGAAATCGCCTGTGCTATGGCTATCCCATTCTGGGCATTGTGCCAGACATGGGGGTCGGTAACAGTTTTACCATCCTCGTCAAACTGCTGAGGCTTGGGGACTGCTACTTCATCTACAGCCACCTTGGGAGCAGGATTTGAGGTAGCTTTAATTAGCTTGATTAAACCAGGTTCAAAGTTGTAGCCACCGTAGAGGATTAACTTAGCTTGCTCAATTGCTTTGCTATCCTCCGGCTTGGGTTGGTATATGTGAGGATCTGAACCGGGATCGATTAAGCATTTAAGGTCAATAGTATCACCTGCAATTTCTTTGGTTAAGCCACAAGTAACAGTATTGGTGGCGACTACTAACGGGCCTTTCCCACTAGTTTCTGGTGCGGGTGAAGTACCTGTTTGGGGAGCCGCCAGATTATTCGCAGGTGCAGAAGTGGGTTGGCTGGTTTCTGATCTCGGACTACATCCAAGTAGTCCGCATGTTAGGGCAAGAGCCGCTAAGGATTTCAATCGTAGTTTGTAAGATATCATAAATCTGATTGCTTCAGTTATATTGATTATCATTACCATATAAATGGTAAATTTATTTATGTTGGAAGTTAAAGATTTAGCTGTAAACTACCGGGGAGTCACAGCGGTTGAGGATGTGAGTTTCCGCTCCTTTCCAGGACAACTTGTGGGTGTAATTGGCCCCAATGGTGCGGGTAAAAGCACGATGGTGAAGGCAATTTTGGGTTTAGTACCAACTACCAGCGGAATTGTAAAGTTTCGCGATCGCGCTTTGAAACAACAATTAAATTCTGTTGCGTATGTACCACAGCGATCGCAAATTGACTGGGATTATCCGATAACAGTCCAGAATGTGGTGCTAATGGCGCGGACTGTGCATACAGGTTGGTTTCGCGCACCTTCACGATCATCTCAAGAAATAGTTAAAGATGCTTTGGCAAGGGTGGGGATATTAGAGTTGCGATCGCGTCAAATAGGAGAATTATCAGGCGGACAGCAACAGCGAGTATTTTTAGCACGAGCTTTAGCACAACAAGCCGAATTATTATTTTTTGATGAGCCATTTGTTGGAGTTGATAAAAAGACAGAAGCTATCATGTTTGATGTATTTGAAGAACTAAAATCTCAAGGTAAAATTTTGCTGGTAGTCACTCATGATTTGGGAACTACTTTGACCAAATGCGACCAGTTACTGTTATTGAATAAACAAATAATTGCTAACGGTTCAATGACAGAAGTAATGACAGCAGATAATATTCAACGTGCCTATGGAGATAGTATATTAATCTTAAATAGAGAAGTAGTTTAATGTTTAATTTGCTAGTTGAACCACTAAGTTTTGAATTCATGCGTGGGGCAATTGTTACAGCAATTCTGCTAGGAATTCTTTGTGCTGTTGTGGGTAATTATCTGATTGTTCAACGCATGGGAATACTGGGAGATGTAATTGCTCATGCAGTTTTACCAGGACTAGCTATAGCCTTTTTCTTAGGTATTGATATTTTCTTAGGTGCATTTATCTGCGGAACTCTCAGCACTTTTGTTATTTCTTGGATTCAATCTCAATCCCGGATTAAAGTTGATGTAGCAATGGCGTTAGTTTTTTCTGGTTTTTTAGCTTTGGGTATCATGTTAGTCACCTTACTAAAAAGTAAATTAGACCTGCATGAGTTTTTATTTGGTGATATCTTGAGCGTCACCACAGATGATGTTAAGCGGACTGTAATCATTACAGTTGTTGTCTTGCTTTTAATTAAACTATTTTACAAAGAATTGTTATTTTATACTTTTGATCCACTGGGCGCTCAAGCAAGTGGTTTACCAATTAATTTAATTCATTTTGCTTTAAATGGTGCTATTACTTTGACGATTGTTGCCAGTATGCAAACTGTGGGTGTAGTGTTAGTTGTTTCGCTGCTGATTGGCCCAGGAATTACAGCTTATTTATTAGTTAAAGAATTACACCAAATGATGCAATTAGGCGCAGTTATTGGGGTGATTAGTAGTGTAACTGGAATGTATATAAGCTATTATTTCAATGTCCCATCTGGTGCTGCGATCGTTTTAGTTGTTTCCGTACTATTTTTATTAGCATTATTTTTTAGTCCTACCCAAGGAATTTTGACCAGACCAGAAATGGCTCATCAAAGAGCTAGGCTTTTTAGCCAGTTCAAATTTCAAAAGACAAAGTGAGCCAGTGCGTTTCTGAGCAACCCCGTGCGGGAGTTCCAGAGTTGAGGGGACGATAGTACAGCGGACGCATAAATCCAGCTACCATTTCAATTAACTAGGACTAGTACAGCGCGGCGGAAATAAACAACCCATTCCAAATCAACGAAACGCTTATGCTGTATTCATTTTGACTTTTGACTTTTGACTTTTGACTTCCGCCTTGCGGTACTAGTCCTATTAACCAGACTTGGGGCAAAATTCCCTTATTAAAGGTAGACAAACTGACGCCACAGTTTACTAGATATGGTGACAGCTAAATGAAAGCGTCAAAATAGAAGAGACAGGCTTTGTACAAAAAGCCTTGCCTTGATTAACGGAGTTTATTATCAGTGGTATTACAAGTACAAACAAGCACCTACGAAGCTAAAACCCAAGAAATTGCTAAACAACTTCTAGCAGCAACACAGGAAAATCGTTCGTTTTTTTCTTCCCTGCGGGATCAAATGCGCTGGGATGATAAATTACTAGCTTGGGCGATGAGTAATCCTGGGTTGCGGGTGCAACTATTTCGCTTTATAGATACGCTACCTGCTTTGCATAGTAAATCAGAAATTGCCTCACATTTACAAGAATATTTAGGAGATGAGTCTGTAGAATTACCGGCAGCTTTGAAGGGGATGCTAAACTTTGCTAACCCCGACTCTATGCCAGGACAAGTTGCTGCTACAACCGTTGGTACAGCGGTTGAGACTCTTGCTCATAAATATATTTCTGGGGAAAATATTAAACAAGTCATCAAAACAGTTGAACGACTGCGAAAAGAAAAAATGGCTTTCACCATCGACTTACTTGGTGAAGCAGTGATTACCGAAGCTGAAGCGCAGTCTTATCTAGAACGATATCTAAAATTAATCCAACAACTAGTAGAAGCATCGAAGAATTGGACAGCTATCCCGGCTATTGATGAGGCTGATGGCGAACCAATCCCAAAAGTTCAGGTTTCTGTGAAGTTAACAGCGTTTTATTCTCAATTTGACCCTTTAAATGCTAAAGGTAGTGAGGAGCGAGTTAGCGATCGCATTCGTATTCTCTTACGTCGTGCTCAAGAATTAGGCGCAGCTGTGCATTTTGATATGGAACAGTATGCCTATAAAGACATAACTCTCAGCATCCTGAAAAAACTGTTACTAGAAGAAGAGTTTAGGCAACGCACAGATGTTGGCATCACAATTCAAGCATACCTGCGTGATAGTGAGCAAGATACCAAAGACCTAATTTCTTGGTTGAAACAACGCGGTTACCCCCTGACAATCCGCTTGGTGAAAGGCGCATATTGGGATCAGGAAACTATTAAAGCAGCGCAGAAGCACTGGCCACAGCCAGTTTACAACGATAAAGCAGCAACTGATGCTAACTTTGAAACGATCACTCAGTTATTGCTAGAAAATCATCAATATGTGTATTCTGCCATTGGTAGCCATAATGTGCGATCGCACGCTCGTGCCATTGCCATAGCTGAAAGTTTAAATGTCCCTCGCCGTCGCTTTGAATTGCAAGTCCTCTACGGTATGGGTGATAGAGTTGCAAAGGCATTGGTTGACAGGGGTTATCGGGTGAGAGTTTACTGTCCTTACGGTGAATTATTACCTGGGATGGCGTATTTAATTCGTCGGTTGTTGGAAAATACGGCTAATAGTTCTTTTTTACGGCAAAATATGGAAAATCGACCGATTGAAGAGTTATTAGCGCCACCGATTGTTAAAGACACAAAAAATAAAAATTCCCCTGTGTCCTCTTCTTTCCTTGGTGCTGCTGATACCGATTATGCAGTGGAAGAAGTGAGAACGAAAGCAGCGCAAGCTTTCCAAAGCGTTCGTCAACAACTCGGTAGAACTTATTTGCCGTTGATTGATGGGGAGTATGTTAATACGCCGGAATTTGTTGATTCTCTCAATCCTTCTAATTTCAGCGAGGTAGTTGGTAAAGTTGGGTTGATGAGCGTTGAACAGGCCCAACAGGCGATGCAAGCTGCGAAAGCTGCGTTTCCTGGGTGGAAGAAAACACCAGCTAAACAACGCGCTGATATTTTGCGGAAAGCGGGTGATTTGATGGAACTCCGCCGCGCCGAACTTTCAGTTTGGATAGTTTTGGAAGTTGGGAAACCAGTTAAGGAAGCTGATGGAGAGGTTTCGGAAGCGATAGACTTTTGTCGGTACTATGCTGATGAGATAGAACGGTTAGATAAAGGTGTTAATTACGACATCCCTGGCGAAACTAATCATTATATCTACCAGCCACGAGGCATTGCTGTAATAATTTCTCCCTGGAATTTCCCGTTAGCGATCGCTTGTGGGATGACTGTAGCAGCTTTGGTTTCAGGCAATTGTACTCTCCTAAAACCTGCGGAAACATCTTCTGTGATTGCCGCAAAACTCGCAGAAATCTTGGTAGATGCTGGTTTTCCTAAAGGTGTATTTCAATACGTACCTGGTAAGGGTTCGCAAGTCGGCGCTTACTTGGTAAATCATCCAGATACTCATGTAATTGCTTTTACGGGTTCACAGGAAGTCGGCTGTAGAATTTACGCAGAGGCGGCAACTTTGAAACCTGGGCAAAAGCATATGAAGCGAGTGATTGCTGAAATGGGCGGCAAAAATGCCATTATTGTCGATGAAAGTGCTGATTTAGACCAAGCAGTTGTGGGAATAGTGCAGTCGGCATTTGGTTACAGCGGACAAAAATGTTCTGCCGCTTCCAGGGTGATTGTGCTGCAACCAATTTATGATACTTTTGTGCAACGGTTGGCAGAAGCGACAAAATCCTTGAACATTGGGGAAGCAGAGTTACCGAGTACACAAGTTGGACCGGTAATTGATGCTAATGCCCGCGATCGCATCCGCGAATATATTGAGAAGGGTAAGGCAGAAGCAGAAGTGGCGTTGGAGTTACCAGCACCCGAACAAGGATATTTTATCGGGCCTGTGATTTTTAGTGAAGTATCGCCGAATGCGGTAATTTCCCAGGAAGAAATTTTTGGCCCTGTGCTGGCGGTAATTCGGGTAAAAGATTTCCAGGAAGCGCTAGCAGTCGCCAACGGGACAAACTACGCCTTAACTGGCGGACTTTATTCTAGAACACCTTCGCACATTCAGCAGGCGCAGACAGAATTTGAAGTCGGGAATTTGTACATCAACCGCAATATTACAGGAGCGATCGTTGGACGGCAACCCTTTGGTGGATTCAAACTTTCTGGAGTCGGTTCTAAAGCAGGCGGCCCTGATTACCTGCTACAATTTTTGGAACCACGCGCGGTGACAGAAAATATTCAGCGCCAAGGTTTTGCACCAATTGAAGGTGCTGATTAAACTATAGAAAAAGGTGGGTTTTTCCCCACCTTTTTTGATATACTAACCGCAAATATAGTTTGATGAGTAATTTAGTTATAAAAGTTGCTGATTTACCTGAAGAATTTCCAGCGATCGCAGCAATTAGAAAATCAGTTTTTCAAGAAGAACAAGGGGTAGATCCCGCTTTAGAGTTTGATGGCAAAGATGAAATATCTCAGCATTTGATTGCTTATTTAGATGAGAAAGCTGTGGGTACTACCAGAATTAGATATTTAGATGACAAAACTGCCAAAATAGAAAGACTTGCTGTTTTGTCTACAGTCAGAGGACAAGGTATTGGTAAGAAAATCATGGAAAATGCACTAGAGGTTATAGCTAAGAAAAATATTCCAGAAGTTGTAATTCATGCCCAAGAGTATATAAAAATTTTATACGAAAAATTGGACTTTGTACAAGAAGGAGAAATATTTAAAGAAGCTGGTATTCCCCATGTGAAAATGAGAAAAATTTTCCACTTAGTGTGATTTAGGATTGCTATATCGATTAGTTTATTAACACTAATTACAGCAGATTGTAACTTCTCTACAAGAGGCTACGCCAAGGTGAGGTACAGGTTATCGTAGGGGCACAACATTGTTGTGCCCCTATTTGTGTACTTAATTTAACTGAAAAACGCTGTATATTCATAAATCGAATGCGAGATGTCTATAATAGCACCTCGCATTTCGAGAATTTATGATTTTTATGTGCCTAGAGTGATGAAACGCTCATCACGATTAAGCAATCACAGAAAAATTGTATTCGGTTAGTGCTACTCCAGCGAATAGTTGTGCAAATTTTACCTGAGTAAATGCACTTGCACTGCCATCTTGGTCAAAATACAATGCACCTGTAGTGTCATCATAGATAAATCGCTGGGCGCTCGTCGTTGCAGATGTTCCGATGGTAAACTGATTATCTGACAAGAGATATAGTGATAACCCGCCACCAAAACCACCAGATGATACCTGAATAAATTCATTAGTAGCGTTGAAGTCATAAAGACTATCAACGCCATCATTGAAACTATTAAAAACAAAGGTATCAGCACCATTCCCTCCATAGAGGGTATCATTACCTTTCCCACCTATCAGCGTATCACTCCCGGCACCACCGTTTAAGGTGTTATTGCCTAATGCGCCAGAGGCACTAAGAGAATCACTGCCATTGCCTCCATTGAGTAAATTACTGCCCGTTGAATTCTCAACTTTCAAGACATCGTTACCAGCGCCACCGTTGAGGGTGTTATTGCCTGAAGAAATCCGATAGAAGCCTCTGAAGTAGCTAGAGGCACTAAGAGAATCATTACCATTGCCGCCATCAAGTAGGTTATCACCTGTAGAAGCGTCAACATTCAAGGTATCGTTACCAGCACCACCATTGAGGGTGTTGTTGCCAGAAGCGCCATCACCGATAAATGCGACAGCGTAGTTGCTGAATCCGCTAGAGGCGGAGAGATAATCATTATTATCGCCCCCATCCAGAAGGTTATTGCCTTTTGTAGAGTCAATACTCAAGGTATCGTCACCAGCGCCACCATTGAGAGTGTTATTACCAAAAAACTTATCGATTGTTCCGCCGGGGTCGGGGCCGGGGCCGGTTCCGCCAGAGGCAGAGAGATAATCATTGCCATCGCCCCCATCCAGTAGGTTATCGCCTATTGATACGTCAATATTCAAGGTATCGTTACCAGCGCCACCGTTTAGGGTGTTATTGCCTGAGGATACATGGGGGCCGTATCTATTTACCTCACCAGAGGCGGAGAGATAATCATTACCATCACCTCCAGAGAGTAGGTTATCGCCTGTTGATAAGTCAACATTTAAGATATCGTTACCAGCGCCACCGTTGAGGGTGTTATTTCCAGAAGCACCATTGCCGTCTTGGTAGAAGGCATAAGCAGAGAGATAATCATTGCCATCACTACCATTTAACAGGTTATCGCCTGTTGAAAAGTCAACATTTAAGGTATCGTCACCAGTGCCACCGTTGAGGGTGTTATTGCCAGAAACGTTATAGAAGTCGTATTCGCCGCCGTAGTAGTAGCGAGAGGCAAAGAGGTAATCATTGCCATCGCCTCCAAAGAGCAGATTATCGCCTGTTGAACCGTTAGCGCTCAAGGTATCGTTACCAACACCACTGTTGAGGGTGTTATTGCCTGTTGATAAATCAGCATTCAAGTAATCATCACCAATACCACCAACAAGGGAGTTCTTGCCTTCACCACTTTCGAGGATGTCATTCCCCGCACCACCAATGAGAGTATCATTCCCCGCACCACCTCTCAAAATGTCGTTGCCACTCAAGCCATCGATTTTGTCATTACCGCCCTGACCATTGACGACATCATCTGAGTTATCTAAACCCGTAATATTGTTGGGTAGGTCATTGAGGAAGGTGACTGTGTTCTTGTTGAAGATAGTGCTTTGGGTGGAGTTGGCATTGAAGACATCAAAGCTTTCACTAATGATAGTTTGTCCATCAAACAGGATATTCCCAATGGCTGGTCTTGTTCCAGAAGCTTTTAGGTTATTTAGGTTTTCTAGTTTGAAGTTTTTTAGAATAACTTTTTTATGATTTACCCTTTTATCAAAGGTGATTTCCAGATTACTGCCATTCTGGGTAAGCAGCAGATTTTCGACAGTCAATCCATCCCCTTGGAATTTGACGGTATCCACTTCAGCAATGACTGCTGCTGTTAGGTTTGTACTTTTACCTACACCACCGAAATCGGTGATGGTATCAGTGTCCTCCTTAAAGTAGTTAAAATAGATGTTGTCGTCAAAAAAAAATTTATCCTTACCACCGCCACCTGTCAGGGTGTCGTCGCCCTCGTTAGCTGTGATGATATCATTGCCTGCAAGACCGTTAATCGTGTCCGCACTGTTAGTACCGAGTAGGGTATCATTACCCTTGGTTCCAATGATATTTGCCATAACTTTTATCTTCCTGAATCGATTTTTTCAGTAACTTAAGTTCTCAACCTGCTGTTTGTGCTGTTTCCAGGCACAATGAACTCGCAAAGAGTTGACGCTTTCGGCAATACTTTAAAGTCATCCTTGAGAGTCACCAATTTTTCTCAAAGATTTACCCTGCTGAGTAGCTTGTAAGTACCATTTATCCAACTATCTAGGACTATCTAAGTCTTAGGCACTGTACAAATTTATGAACTTGTGAATTCAGGAAAATGGGTCATTTCAAGCTTTTTTTAACTATCTTTGATTCAGTACCTATTGCTGAAAAAGCGTCGAAAAATCAAGCTTGAATACCTGAAATTCCCACTTCATCTTTGATTTTTTGTCAATGCGTAAGTCTTACTATCTCCTTAAAAATAGGGAATAGTTTACCCTAGATAGGCAAAGGGATTTTCATGCTCCTGTCGTGGGTTATTGCCGGTGGGTATTTAGCTTGAAAATACCAAACATCTAAATAACCTAACAATAACTACATACTAATTATTTACTAAGATGTCTATACTTTAAGAGACATCTTTGCATATTCTTCACATTATTTAGGGATAAATGTATATATAAATACTTAGTTTTATGTAATCCTTACATTTTTAGATTGATTGCAGGGATGTCCGAGTTGGGCTAGGCCTAAGGGATGATCAAGATCAGGCGATGCCTGCGGCGGGCTACGCCTACGCTTGGCATCATTCTACAATACCTTATTGAGACTAATAATATGAATGCGATCGCCGTATAAGATTGCGTTAACGTAGACGCATTTGCGCAGCGTCTGTCTGCGACACGCTGCGCGAACGTAGAGAAGCGGCAAGTCGAGTGACATCGCCTGCATATCGACACTACGTTTTCGACCACCATTTTTTGGCTGAGGAATTAGTCCTGATAGTAGTTCCCACTGTTCTAAAGTCAGATTACTTGGGTACGATGGATTCATAGCTTTCATAACTGTCATACTTAAGTATTTTTTCTACTGACCAAAGAGGCTCTGTGCAGAGAGCTCTTAGCAAGGGAGAAAGATTCTGGAACTCTCCTACCTGATTTCCTCTTCATTGACAGGATACCGTTATGTAGGCTTTCTTACTTCTCAGACATCCTCTAAGAGGTTTTGGTTCATGAAACGGTTGTTTGCTTTTATTACAATTGCTTTCCTCTGCTTTAATTTCGCTCATCATGTCAACGCATCTGGGTCAATTTCAACACTTGCAGATAATAGTTGTACTTTAAGGGTGTTGAAAAAAGGAGAGGGTTGTTTTCTTTACAAGGTTGAAGCTGGCGATTTCTCTATCCCTGTTTACTACTACCTACCTAATCAATTGGAGGCAAATACTAAAGTGGTATTCGCCATGCATGGCGAACAACGGAATGCTGAAGATTATAGAAATGACTGGAGAAATATCTACAATGGCAAGGGCAGCGACAATCCAAGTTTTATCCTGCTTGCTCCCCAGTTTAACCAAAAGCGCTATCCATTAGCTACAGGGTATAATCTTGGCAACATGTTTACAGAAAATTTGAAAATTCTAAATCCTCGAAACCAATGGGCGTTTACTGAAATTGAAAATATTTTTGACTTCGTGAAAAGAAGCACTAAAGTCAACGCAACCAATTACTATCTCTATGGTCACTCTGCTGGCGCACAGTTTGTACATCGAATGGTCATCTTTATGCCCCATGCACATATTAAAAAGGCGATCGCCGCAGAGGCTGGTTCGTACATAATACCCGATGAACATACGGTCTATCCCTGCGGTTTCAATAAAGAAACCGGAGATCAACTGCCATCTGTGGACTTGAAAACGACCTTCAGCACACCAATGACAATAATTTTAGGCACAAAAGATAACAAACCTTTATCGGATAAGCATGATACCTATAAGTGCGATGCACAACAAGGTTCTAATCGTTTGGCTCGTGGTGAATATTTCTACACTCAAGTAAAAAGCGTTGCTAATAATAATAAAGAAGATTTTCAATGGACTCTCAAAAAAGTTACTGCTGCTCACATTGTTGCAAAAACGAATCCCCCTATTGAAGATCCGATGTTGGTATCTTGTGCCGTAAAGGAGTTTTTTCCGGAATTAACGGGGGTTAACTGCAAATAGGGGAGTGTTACCGAAGCTGCAAAAGCGTGCTTTCACAGCTGCACTTCTAGATTATTTAGATTTCTTATCTTGGCTAATTTAACTAGTTTTTATTATGATTAGTGATCGCCGGCAACCCCTTCACCTTGCTCCCATTTGCTCTCCAGACCCGTGCAAACTATAGTTAAGAAAAAAGATTTAGAAAAAATTGATTTGGAACCACAACAACTTAAGTTTGATGATTTCGTTGCCCGTTGCCCTGAGAAATTAGAATTCAGAGATGGATACATGGGCAGGACTTACGCAAATAATAACCGAAAAGAAAGATTTTATTTTTAGGGGCAATTCATGAATTTCCCCTAAAACTCAAATATCGTGTCAATATTGACTCTAATTGCACTAACCTAATGGGTTTGAGAAGATAGTCGTTAGCACCAGCTTGCAGAATCAAAAGTTTCTCTTCTGAAGGTTCATTAAAGCCCATCATTACCACCTGGATATCTTGCAAAGAAGGTTCTTGCTGAAGAGTATTTAGCAAATCCCAGCCACTAGCATTACCTGTTAACTGGACATCCAAGAAAATTAAATCTGGTTGGAGGTTTTGTACCTCTTCCAAAAATTTATTTCCGTTATCTATCCACTTAACTTGGTAGCCAATTGTCTGGAGATAATCTTGCAATCCTGTGCTAGTATTTTCCGCTTCTTCCACAAGTAAAATGATTTGATTTTGGGGGGTAGCTGGGCAGGATGTTGCTCCCTGATCCCTCGGATGCACTGGATTTGGTAAAAATAGAGTGAACTGACTACCCTTTCCGAAAGTCGATGTAAAAGTCACATCTCCACCATGCAAACGCGCTAATTTGCGTGTTAAAGCTAAACCCAAACCAGTGCCTTCATACTGCCGATTTAATCGACTATCAAGCTGTTTAAACGGTTCAAATAGAAATTGAAACTGATTTGAGTCTATACCAATTCCAGTATCTGAAACTGTAAACGTTATCCCTTGCAGTACTTTTTTGACTACCAGCGATACCTGACCAGCTGGGGTGAATTTAATCGCATTGGTGAGCAGGTTGAGTAGCATTTGCTTGATGCGTCGGTCATCAGCAATGCAAATATCCGCTTCTAAGTCAATTTCAGATGTGAGTTGCAATCCCTTTTCTAAGGCGCGATCGCGTACTGTCCATATGGCATAATTACATATCTCTAACACTGGCAAAGGTGATAACAACAGTTCCTCTTTGCCTGCTTCTACCTTAGATAAATCAAGGATATCGTTAATCAGTGCCAGTAGGTGTTCACCACTACTATATATAGAATTTACATATTCGTTCTGCTTTTCATTGAGTGAGCCAACTATTTCTTGTTGCAGCAACTGCGACAAACCCATAATCGCATTCAGAGGTGTCCGCAACTCATGGCTCATGGTTGCTAAAAATTCACTTTTTGCCCGACTAGCAGTTTCTGCTGCTTCTTGAGAAGCACGCAGTTTCAACTCTGTCTGCTTGCGTTCAGTAATGTCCTCAATCATCGCTAGAAAAAACTCAGGTTCACTATTGCTGTCTGGTATAACAGAAACAGAGATATGAGTCCAAACTAAGCTACCATTTTGATGCAGGCAGCGTCTTTCCATCTCAATCCGATGTTTTTCGACAGGCTGTTCCTGATGTTCAAAGGGTTGGAAACCGACACTCGAAGTTCTCTCTAAGTCTGTGCGAATTCCTGACATCAGTTGTTTGTAAAGTTTTAAATCCCCCTTTTGTGTGAGAATGTAATCTGTAAAGCGCTTGCCGTATAGTTCTTCTTGGCTGTATCCTAAAATCTCGCACAGTGCCAAATTAGTATCGACTATCTGCGCTTTCATATCTATAAGTCCAATGCCGATAGAGGAACGCTCAAAAATCGCCCGGAATTGCGCCTCACTCTGTCGCATTGCTTCCTGTATGACGTTTCGCTCGTTCATTTCTATGGCCAGTGTCACGAAATCCGCAATCGAGCCAGCAAAAGTCTCTTCCTCCAAAGTCCATTGGCGAGCTTCACCTATGTGTTCGTGACACACTACGCCCACCAAATGTCCCTCTAGCCAAATTGGTACATCAAGCAGGGATGTGATGCCCAATACAGAAAGATAAGACTCGGATAATTCTTGGGTTCTTGGATCGTTTCTGGTATCATGTGCGACAATGCTACGTTCCTCTTCTAAAGCCTGGAAATAAGCCAGATAATTTGTTTTTAAAAGCGAGTTACCAAAGGTATGCTCCTTAGTGCTCAGATCATATAAATCGATGCATTCAATTTTTGAACGTTCTTCATTATATAACCACACCCCAACTCGCTCGACTAATAGCGTCTGAGCAGCAGTTTCTGTGATTTCCCTTAACGCTGCATTGAGATTACCTTGCTGAAATGTCTTGCTCCTTGCCAGTTGCACCAGCGTCTGGCTTTGTTTTCGCCGACTATTTTCTCTGATTTGTAAAGCCTTTTGGGCCTGGTTGTGCTCTGTAATATCTCTAGCCAACACCACCTGCATTAGTTGCCCTCAAGAAGAAATAATTTTGCCTTGCAGCTCTACAGAAAAAGTAGAACCGTCTTTGTATAACTACAATTACTTCATAAGGTTTTTCATAACCGGAAAGTATTTTTATTTTTAATCAAATCTGATGATTCTGGATAACAAATTATAAACTAAATTTTGCTAATAACTTCTGTTAGTTCATGCCAGTGATTTTTGCTAAGAGATAATCAGCATTTAAAATAATTCCACTATCAAGTGATTCTACTATCAAGTAGTATAAGACTAATATTTTATTTTTGAAAGACACCCTATAAGACTACTTAGATTATTTCAAAAACAATTTACAATTCCTATATATAAGATTCATATCTGATTTTTAAAAGACACTTAGCGTGGGCAATGCTCACCCTACATTTAAGCTTCAAATGTACGGAATTTTTTCAAAAATCAAACGTCTCATGCCACTTGCTTCCAAGGGAAAACCCCAGATGCTCTCTACGAGACGATGCCGCGCATGGGAGAAGACCGCGCTGACTCACAATTTGGTTGAGGTTTGAATCCCCATCAAAGTTGTTCCAGTCCCTAATTCCTAATCGCCAGTTCAATTTCTTGCTAAGTGCTGACAATGAAAATACCCTTGATTCTCCTAGAGAAAGATGCCTAAAGACTTAAATTTTGCCAAAATTAAGGTGACGGCAGCTTTTGTGGAGGTGGAGCGATGACGGATAGTAATGTGAGAATTGTTTCCCTGATTCCCGGTGGAACAGAGATTTTAGCGGCACTAGGGTTGGTTGATGCTATTGTGGGGCGATCGCACGAATGCGATTACCCTCCAGAAATCCTCAATCGCCCCATTTGTACCGAAGCACGCTTAAACTCTAATGCCTCCAGTAGCCAAATTCACGATGACGTAAACAATTTATTGCAATCTGCTCTTAGTATTTATCAAATCAAAACAGATGTTTTAGAGCAGTTGCGGCCTACCCATATTCTCACTCAAGATCAGTGCGATGTTTGTGCTGTCAGCTTAGACGAAGTTGAAAAGGCTGTTGCCACACTCATTGACAGTAAACCTCAGATCATTTCTTTACAACCCAATATTCTCCAGGATGTTTGGGCTGACATTGAGCGAGTCGGCAACACCTTTGGTGTAGACTCAGTAAAAGTCTTAGAAAATTTAGAAGCTCGCGTCAAAATTTGTCAGCAAAGAATCCAAGGACTTTCTTTAAATGAAATACCTACTGTCGCCTGTATCGAGTGGACTGATCCTTTGATGGTTGCCGCGAATTGGATTCCTGAATTAGTTAACTTAGCAGGAGGACATTCTCTATTTTGTGTTACAGGTCAGCCTTCTCCTACCTTGCCGTGGGAAACACTATTAACAACTAATCCAGATGTAATTGTTTTTATGCCTTGTGGCTTTGATTTAAATCGCACTCGCCAAGAAGCCAATTTGTTAACTCAACGTCCAGAGTGGGAAAAACTGCACGCAACCGAAGCTGGTAGGGTATACATCACTGATGGCAATTCTTTCTTCAATCGTCCAGGGCCACGACTAGTAGATTCTCTAGAAATTTTGGCAGAAATTTTGCATCCAGAAATTTTTCAATACGGTTACAAAGGAACCGGTTGGGAAGCTTTGTAATTTAGCTGGATGTGCAAACTAGATGATTTGGTTACGGTGTTTGTTCAGAATCTGCCGATGGTTCATTGTTAAATAACAGCAGGCGTGCAGAGAGGATGGCAAATCCTACAGCAGCGATCGCTTTTAACAAGCGTGTAGGTAATAATTCTGCTACTGCTCCCCCTGCTAATGCTCCCAACAGGCTTGTCAACAGCAGTGCGCCTGCTGCGCCAAAAAATACTGCCCGCGGAGAATTAGAACGCCCTGAAAGTGCGATCGCTGCTAGCTGACTTTTGTCACCCAATTCTGATAAAAAAACTGTAATAAAGCTCAGTCCTAAAAGATGCCAATCCATATGATTAAGGGGGAGTAGGGAATGGGGGAGATGAGGGAGCAGGGGAAGATGAGGGAGAATAACTCTAACCCCTGTACAGACGCGATTAATGAGCCAGCGCGTTGCGGTGAATCCAGCGCTGTAGGCGGGTTTCCCGCCGTAGGCGACTGGTGAACCCGAAGGGGGGTTCCCCCCGTTGTAGCGACTGGCGTCGCGTCTTTTAACTAACCTTGGAATATATCCCAAAACAGCATTAGGGAAATCACCAACAACATCACACCTGCTGATTTTTCTATAGTTTTCGGGCTGAGTCGGCTAGCTATCCAACTACCTAAAAGCACACCTAATAAGCTGGTGGTTATCAACGCAGCCGCAGATCCTATAAATACAACCCACGGCGAATGAGATTGTGCACTCATTAACAGCGTGGATAGCTGAGTCTTATCTCCAATTTCTGCTAGAAAAATAGTTACAAAAGTTGTACCAAAAACTACCACCACTGATTGCTGCTTTTGAGGACTATCCGCAACTACAGCCTGAACTGGCTGGGCGATCGCTGGAGTTAAGTTAAAATCAGTGCTGTCTTTCAGTTCTAGCTCAATTCCAGTCTCAGATATGCCAGAAATGTCCAAAGGAGCAGAGTCAAGTTTCACGAGCAGTAGTTTTGTTGTTAGGTTGCTTTCATATTTCTATCATATTCTCAGATTGTTATAATAAATTGCAACTCCACAGATGAATACAAAAAAATTATCGGGTGTGTTTGCGTCCTTGCATCCTATTTACAAGCCAACAGCTTTATTGAAGCGGATTATTTCCAAACTGCGATCGCCATATACTCCCTCTATTTGCTGGCGACAGCAGTCAATGGCAAAATCGTTAACTTCTTCTGGTTCAACCCCATACATATCTTGAAATACATCTGATTCCACACGGCAGAAACGAGGACGATCTGAGTAGATGCGGCATTCTCGCGTGGTATGGTCGAAATTAATGCACCATCCCCCTTCACCTACCATGCTGAGGTAGAGTTCTAGTTCTGGTGGAGAGAGATACTCATCCAAATCTGGACGCTCTGCTGGATCAAGATTACAGCAGGCTCCACATTGCTTTACACATTGCCAAGTTGCCATTTTGGATTAGGGAGTGGGGATTGGGGATTAGGCGAGTAACGTATCATCTAGAATCAGTCACGGTCTTGCTTCTTACCAAGTGTTTTTAGAAGCGCGATCGTGCGTGCTTTGAGATTGGGATACGCTGCATTACAAACGGTGTCCTTGTGAGAGTCTTCAATCAAATTCTTGGTGATTGGTAAAGAACTTAATCTTGGTATAAATATACTACTAATTTGTATTTCATTTAGGATTGCTATAGGCAATTAAAGTAGGACGATGACCGACACTAATATCAGCTACTCAATCACTTGACCATAGATATGTTCCTGTTTAATCGCTTCCTCCATTCAATAATTCGGTTTGTGCTAGTCAGTGTGATGACGATCGCAATGGTGCTTGGTTGGAGTGCGATCGCTCACAGTCAACTACCTTCGTTACCTACCGCAGCCTCTAACGATCCGCATAAGCCACCTAGTGGTGTTACCCGCCTCGGTATGTATGAAATTGCGTCAGTGTATTCACCCTTAGACAGAAACTTATTGTTTGAGATTGTCTCTCCCACTGTTTTTAATCGTAGCCAACCGCCAGATGGATCTCTTCCAGTAGAGGTACGTGCCGAAGAAATAACGCAACGGCTGATGCGAGCGCTCGACCGAACTAACAAAGCTAAACAAACTCCTCTAGTTTCTATTGCCATTCTAAATCAGGATTTAATCCTCCAGCTCAGTGACGATCAAACGACTCGTCCTTTAAGGCTGGTAACAGTAACAGAACCAGATGCTGACTACCACGGGAAAACTCTGGAGGTATTGGCGCAGGAGTGGCAAAAAATATTACAAGCAGAAGTCGAACGCATTAATAGACTTTTCTCGCATAAGGTATTGTGGCAACGAATTGGACAGGCACTGCAAATCAGCATCAGCTTAGTGTTGGGGAGTGTTGTGTTGTGGTTACTGCGGCGAACTTTAATTCGCAAACAGACGGCATTGCAAGTTCGCCATCAAGAGCAGAAAGCTGCGGTAAAACAGGGTGTCGTCAAGCGAGCTGAGGCAGAAACATCCACAACTATTCACACAATAGAGACCAGCGAAAAGAAAACAGATGCAGACATGATCGCCCATCAGCGATCGCAGTTTCTAGAAATGATCCAGCGACAGTTCAGCCTCAAGCGCCAACTGGGGATCTATTCTCTGCTCACATGGCTACTGTTTTGGACATTTATTCTGATGTGGTACATCGGGATTGTGGTGATCATGTATCGCGTCCCCTACCTCATGAGATGGTTGAAGGACGCTTTAGCCAGGCCCCTGGCGCTACTGATTATTTGGTTTTTCATCAGTCTTGTTATTCGGATCGGCAAAACCTTAATTGACCGCCTCACTGATGTCTGGACAACCCATTCCTCTCTCCCTTTGAGTGAAACTCAACGGATTGCGCTACGAGCTGTAACAGTTTCCGGGGCACTCAAAGGATTAATCACCTTTGTTTTCTATTACCTTGGGTATCTTGAAGTCTCTAAACGCATTTAATATGCCCACCGGTTCAATTTTGGCAGGGGGCGCTGTCATCGGTATCGCCATTTCTCTTGGTTCCCAAAGTCTGATTAAAGATTTGGTCAATGGCTGCTTGATTTTAATGGAGGATCAATTTGCTGTGGGAGATGTAATTGAGATTGGGGATAAAAGCGGACTGGTGGAAAATCTCAACCTGCGGGTGACTCAACTACGTAATAACGAAGGTAAACTAATTACCATTCCTAATAGCAATATCATGAATGTCAGCAATCTAACCCGCCTCTGGTCGCGGGTAGACTTTTCTATTGTAGTGGCGTATGAAAACGACCCCAAGCAGGTTTTAGAGATTCTCAAGCAAGTATGCAAACAATTGTATAGCGAAGTAGAATGGCGCGATCGCCTGCCAGAATCGCCCCAAGTGTTGGGGATTGATGACCTATCCCACATGGGTATGTTAGTGCGCGTCTGGATTAAAACCGCACCTATGGAACAATGGAGCGTTGGGCGAGAGTTCCGTCTACGGGTACGGCAAGCCTTTGAAGCCAACAATATTCAAATTGACGCAAATTGAGGATTATTAGCCGGGAATAACTTATCAGAACTGCTAAAACCTTTTGCGATCGCTCTGGATTATTGGCTTCAGTTAGCTTATTTTGAATTCAAAAACTGTATCTCAAAATACTGACTTTACCATTCAACCTCTTGGTGATAGAGTGATCCAATCAATTTATATCTATTCAAAACAACAATTAACATAACAATGAAAACATTGCGGGCTTTAACGCCGATCGCGCTGGGTTTACTTACACTTACAGTCGCGAGTTCTGTGAATGCTCAAGCGATAATCGATACTGTAGACAACGGTAATTTCAGTGTGACGGGGATGACGCGAGGAAGCGGTTGCACTGTCCTTTTTAGCCCTCAAGGGGAGCTAGTTCAAAATGGTCGTTCCTGTAGTTCAAGAGAAATTGGTAAAGCTCAAACTGCGATCAATACCTATCTCCGGGAGCAAAGCGCACCTGAGCGCAACAGTGACGACTGAATGCGCCAAAGACTGACCTTAATCTGCTACGGTGAAGGTCGCAAACCAAGTCTTGAAAACCGCAACAGCTATGAGTGGAACTCACGTCGTCATCACTATGAACTGCAAAATCGTGTAGAGTCTTCGACAAACGAGTTCGATTCCGAGGTTCAAGTCGAGATTCGTAATATGCAGGGAAAAATTCATCTGGGCGGAAAACTCATCCCGCCAATTAATTCAGGCGGTACTGATGGATGGTGGAACCTCAACGATCTCCGTGTCACACCTGAGCAAATCACGGGAAAATACCGGGTGAATGGGCTAAATCATCCGCATGTTGAGATCGATCGACGCAGTGGACGGATTGCCATTAATGGGATTGAGCATTTCCGTGGTAGTTGTGATTCAGGCGACTGGAGCAGTGACAGAACTCGTTTCTAGTCTGGCTACTTTTTGTCTAAGTCCCAATAAGTAACGTCAGTTCATCCTGGGCTTTGCCAATGGCGGTAGAAATGCGGCGACTGTATTTGGGAATGCGGCGAGTAACGCATCATTTAGACTTTGACATTGGCTTTAGCAGGATGCTCCATGACAACCTAGTTTGAGGAAGTTGGAGGCAGCAAGAACTTGGTTTTCAAAGCTTCCCTGCACGCTGCATTGGGAGAAGAAGTGGGATTCATCACAAACGCGGCTCCTACATCTCTAGCACATTGCGAAAATACAAGAGCGCCATGCCCGAAATTGGGAAATTCTATCAATGTGCCATTTGTTAATCCTGCTAGTGCCTGTTTGCCCACAGTTGTAGGTGTTTGAGTATCATAGCGATCTTGGAGAATCAAGGTAGGAATGCTGCTTTTTACGATTTCGCGATCGCGCTTTGGAGCAGGCTTGACAGACCAGATTTGACAGATGGCGTAGGCTTGCCGAGCACCGAGCGCTCCAGTTACTCCCAAATCAGGCATCTCCAGTGCTTCAAACGTTGCCCTCGTCTGAGCCAGATCGTTAGAAGGGACTAAATCTTGACAATCGAAGCTTCTAAACACACCCTCAGTCGTAATGGTATCCACCTTTATGGGAGAGCGGAAAATAGTCCCAATCGATTCATAAACATGACGGATTTCTGTATTTGACATCGTTTGCAAAGGTTGAATCAGCGGCTGTCTCTTGTTCTCTGGAAAGATTTCAGTGATCGAGGTGATTAAAACACTACGATCGCGCGGTTTTTGAGTTTGAAAGCCCACGCCATAAAGATTAGCTCTCGCATCGGGGCGTTTTTTTTCGGGCAGGGTTTCGATAGTTGTCAATACCTGCTGTACCCATTTCTGAGAGGGACGATTGGTTTGGGCTAAGTTAGCAGTTTCGGTCAAAAGTTTGCGGGCTTGTTCTCGCAACTCATCCGCTTTAGCAAGAAGTCGTTGCGAACGACCAATCAGAATCGGCTTAGTTGGGGGAGTCGGGAAAATCTTGCCTGATACGACACCTGTATAAGTCGTGGTGATGCCTCGTTCTAATTCCGACACGATCAATGGAATGTAAGCAGCTTTGCGTGCATCTAGATCCAAATTCACTGATTCAATTAAGGCAGCAAAATCTGCCACGGACACTGCTTTATCAGTTCCGGTAGATCGCAATGGGTTTCTTAGCAAGTGTTTTTAGAAGCGCGATCGTGCGTGCTTTGAGATTGGGATACGCTGCATTACAAGCGGTGTCTTTCTGACAGTCTTCAATCAAATTCAGCATCACTACTTCCAAATCCCTCGGTACATCTTCGTACTTTTTCACTTGAGGGGGAATCGTGGAATCCAACACGACGCTCCGCAGATGTTGGGGATAGTCGCGCATGATTCGCAATGCTAGATAAGTCCCGTAAGAAATGCCGTAGAGATTGACCTTTTCATAACCCAAAGCTTTCGCCAGCTCAATCGCATCTGTGGCGTTGTTAGCAGTGTTGTACTGATTGAGATCGAAGCCGTGTGCCTTTAGTAACTCAGAGCCAACTTTGTAATATGAGAGCATCTCAGCAAGGTCAGACTCATCTTTTTTGAGACTGGCAGCAAATTTTTTAGTAAATTCAGCATACCTATTGCGCCATTCGCTGTTGGGATTTTTAGCCAGCGTATCCAAGGCAATGAAGGTGGGAGAACAAGCCAGATCGCCCGAAAATCGAGAGCCGCGCTGATCAAATAGAATCACGTCACGGGTCTGACGTTGAGGTTCATAAAATCGAGGGAATACTGATAGAGTCGTTATATCGCTGCCGCCCGGCCCTCCATGTAAAACTAAGAGGGGATCGGGCTGGGGTGAAAGACTCTTGCTCTTGAAAATGGTGTAAGTAATTTCAACTTTGCGTCCGTTGGGTTGGCTATAATTTTCGGGAACAGTAAGAACGCCGCAGATCGTCGTTTTGCCGTCGATTTCTTCTGGCGCAACAGCAACGGGGCAAGGTATTCGAGTGGTGCGGTCGAGAGATGATTGCGGCGAAGGTTGCTCGGCAAATCCAGAGGCAGCTTGAACTGGATTGGCCGTCTGTGTGCTTGGCGTTTCTGAAGGGGTAAGGCGAATCGATTGGGATTGAGTAGATCCACGAGTAATCCAGTAGACGTAGATCGATTCATCAGGAAATTGATAGATTTGACCTTTACTACCAAGTGCATCTTGTCGGTAGACTACTCGACTTTTTTGATCGAGATAGCTTCCGGGGCGTTTACCGAGCGATTGTAAAAAATAGTATTTGCCATTGCTGAGTTGAATGGTCACTATGCCTCGTCGTAGTTGTGAAAAAGTGCAGGGTACAGTATTCATCTTGCCAATTTCTACTTTTGAATAGATGACACAATTCGCCTCCACCGTGTCTGCTTTCGCAGCTATAGAGAAACCAACTGAAGCGATCGCGGTTGCAACTGCTAAAAGCAAATTTTGAAGCTTCATGTTAAAAATATCTTGTGATTATTGAGGAAAATAACGAATCAGAATTGGTAAGGCGATCGCGAAGTGCCACTGTCAGTCACAAATAAGAAGTTTTTGCGTCATCTGTCATATTTGATAACGCTGCATATACCTCGCAAACCTTTTTATGTTCTGTGCTACCCCAGTTTCTTGAGCCGATACGTAACATCCACTCCTTAAGGCACAATGTCTGAAAAGTCCCCTGGACGATGCTTATTGACGAAAGAATCAGCGTTTGAGACATTGTGCCTTAACCAAAGAATGAGGGTTTCAGCTTTCTCGGCTACCTTTTAAGACATCCTCTCAGTGCCCTCCAAATTGGATTGTTTGTCCAGATAGCAACTAATTCTTACAATCCTGTGGACCCCCTGTGTAAACAATCGATTGGTAGCGTCCTTCCTCTGTTCGGATCGTTACACAGTAGTTAGTTTTGCCTTCTAGCCAGTAGCCGTAGCCCGAATCATCACTCTTGACCCATCGATAGCCCCGTTTTTTCACTGTGTTTTCTGCCTGTCCTGCCCTTGCCCCCACTAAATCACTCAACCGAGAGACGGTACTACCCGCTTCAGGCTGACGCCTAGCAGCAGCCCTACGATTTCTGTTACCTGAGTTTTGTCTAGAGGAAGCTGTATCCCAATAGACATAAATCGACTCAGTGGCAAAGCGATAAATCTGTCCTTTGTCACCTAGTCCAGCTTGTCGATAGGCAGCATCACCATTTTGATCGCGATAATTGCCGGGTCGATTACCCGAAGGGAGCAGGTCATAGCTACGACCATTTTCCAGTTGAATGCTAACCGCACCCTGACGTTGGGAAAAGGTACATGGGCCAGAGGATGTGGCGCGGCGGTCTTCTCCTTTTGGAAACACATCGCAACGGGCATTCACGGTATCAGCTTTGACAGATACAGGAAAACTTACTGAAGCGATCGCTAGTGCTACCGCTAAAAACGAATTTGAAGATTTCATCACCGTAAAACTCCTGAGTTATGACAACGAAGATGACATTTTATATAATCCCCTAAATGTGTATTTGCTAGTTGACATTTGCAAACCCTTCTTAAACGGATAAGGGGGAGCAGAGGGAGATGAGGCGGATAAGAGGGACAAGGGGGAATTATTGAACAAGTTTCTTCCTTGTCTCCCTTGTCTCTTCCCAATGCCCAATGCCCAATCCTCTTATTTTACGTTTTTATATCTTTTCTTATAATTTTGTTAAGTAAATTAAATCTAACAGGCCATAGCCAGATATGATCGATTGCGGGGTTTGTAACTAAGTTATTGAATTTTTCAAGACTATTGGGAGGAGAAGAGGAAAAATGTTTGACGCTGTGTCTGACTTGTTTAATGCTTTTATCAGTATCAATTGGGAAGTTATTTTCCAATTGTTGTCCGTGGCGCTAATCGTGATTGCTGGGCCAGCAGTAATCTTTGTGCTAGCATTTCGCAACGGCAACCTATAAGAGTGCTGAGTGCTGATAGAGAGTTAGGAGTGAAGAGTTAGAAGTGAGGAATTAAATTTTATTTTCAACTCATAACTCATAACTCATAAATCAGCACTTACAGTGTCACAGTCACAAGTGATAAGTTAATTAATAACTCCAAACTTCTAACTTCTAACTCCTAACTCTTAACTGATAACGCTTGAAGGGCAGCTTGGATAATATTGTCATACTGTGGTTGAGAGATATCAATTTCTTTGGCATTTTGACGATTAGTGCCTAGCAAACCAATTATATGTCCTGGCTGCATGGCTAAGACTTTGCCTTCAGAATTTTTAATTCTTAATTCTGTTTCAATACCGTTTTTATAAAAACCACAAGTATACTTTCGCTTGTTGTACTCAAAGGTGGTGCTTGATTGGATAGGTGGCGAAGCAAAAAATTGTTGAAGCTGAATTGGGAGTCTAACTCCTATTAACTCTAGCTCGATAGTGGTGTTACCGTTAAAGTAATTTTCTCGCAGTTTGTAAGCGATATCCACTCGCGGTGGTAAGCGGAAGTAGTCGCCCCAACGCCAAGCGATCGCTTTAATTTTATACTGCTGATTATCAATAGTTTGAGCAATTGTCAATTTAATGTGACCCTTACCAACGATTTTTTGCTCAACCACTTGAACATTAGGTGTCCAAAAAACTGGATCGGGGTTGTCCATACCGCAGGGGTGTAAAGCATTAAGCTGTTGATAAAGCTGCTGATTGATTTGATTGAGGTTGACTTCGGTATCAATTTTGAGCAGAGGCTTGAGATGCTGGGGTTCAAGACACTGGTTAGCAAACTCAATCAAACGCGATCGCAATACCTGTAAATTCTCTGCTGGTAGAGAGAATCCTCCGGCTGCTTTGTGTCCGCCAAATTTGCCTAGTAAATCGTGACAATATTCCAAAGCTTCAAATACATGAAACTCTGGAATTGAGCGTGCTGAACCGCGGATGTGTTCCTCGTCCTCATAAGTACCGATAAACACGGGAACGCCGTAACGTTCCACCAAGCGGGAGGCGACGATCCCAATAACTCCGTGATGCCAATTGGGTTGCACAACAACTAATACACGGTTTTGTTGTAGAGATGCGACAAATTCTGCTTCTACATAAGCGATCGCTTCTTGTTCAATTTGCTCACACATCTCCTGGCGAGAGGCGTTGATTTGTTCGCACTGCATTGCTCTTTCCAGCGCCACCCCCATATCATCTGTAGTCAGCAATTCAATCACAGTCTGGGGATTACCAATTCGACCAATAGCATTAATTCGTGGCCCCAGGCGAAACCCGATATCTTCAGGCTTGAGCGATTTTGGATTTTGGATTTTGGATTTTGGATTTTCTCCCCTGCTCCCCTGCTCCCCTGCTCCCCCTGCTCCCTCTGCTCCCCTGCTCCCCTGCTCCCCCTCTCCCCTCGCCTGCACGCCGCCTACCTGAATCAATGCCTGCACCCCAGCCAAGTTGGATTTGGGTAAATGCTGTAAACCACGTTTTACCCAGCGGCGATTCACGCCAGTTAAGGGAGCTAAATCTGCGATCGTTCCGAGTGTAAATAGTGCTAGCATCGGCTGGATCAAGCCTTTAGTCTCCCCTAGTTGTTGTGCTAGAGACACTGCCAAAATGTAGGCAACACCAACACCAGCAACACCCCTATAAGGTGAGGATTCAGCTATCAGTTTAGGATTGAGGATAGCGTTAGCTGGCGGTAATTTTTGGGGAATATCGTGGTGATCGGTGATAATCACTGCAAGACCAAGTTCTCTAGCTCTAGCAACTGGTTCAAACGCAGATATGCCATTATCTACAGTCAGAATTAGTCCTACACCTTCGCTGTGAAATTCTTCAACTATGCGTTTATTAATACCGTAGCCTTCGTGCATCCGACTAGGAATAGCATAATCTACCTGTGCGCCTAAAGTGCGGAGACTACGTAAAAGTAGAGCAGTGCTGGTCATCCCATCAGCATCGTAATCACCACAAATAGCAATTTTTGTTTGAGAGGCGATCGCATTTTGCAACAACTCCAAACTAATCGCCAAATCTGGGAAATCTTTCAATGGTGAAGGTAAAACTAAAGACTCTGGCTCTAAAAATGCTTGTACCTGTTCTGGTGTTTCCATACCCCGATTAATCAGCAGCTGACTAATAATGGGGGAAATATTTGTCAAAACCGCCAGCTTTTGGGCAAATTCTGGTTTTTGTGGATAAATTTGCCAGCGCTGATTAGGTAAGCGCCTGCTAGGTTTTGATAGTTCAGATACAGCTCGGTCTAGCACAATAAAAGTTAGGAGTTAGAAGAGACGCGATTAATCACGTCTGTACAGGAGTTATGAGTGTTGAATCGAAAGTTGTTTCTTAACTTATAATTAATAACATTATTTACTATCTCATACCAATTTTATATGAAGCTGCATATAATGGAGAAAAGAAACTCGATAAATTAAAATAGCCATGAGCCGCCCTTTTAAGATTGAAATCG
>NZ_JBALCN010000010.1:0-246269 GCF_036919615.1 Nostoc sp.
GAGCTTTATTTCACAAAATGCCTCCTCATGATTATTTGAGGAGGCTTTTGTTATTCCACAAACCTATTCATACAACTAGCTTCTAATTGCGATGATATCGACATTGGTGGGGAGACACAATCTTTAGTTTTATTACTCCCATCAGTCACAGGCTCAAAATATAGAGCTTTTGTGAATAATTATAGTACTTGAAATCATCGCAAAATCGCGCTAGTCAATAGAATTTTTGGGCTAACGATGCCGAACGTGAGTGCGTCTCCTTAGCGCAGCCTTTCGTAGAGAAGAGTTGGCGGGCTACGCCTACGCTTCGCACATTTAAAAGCATCATTCATTCTTGCTCAAAATCCAGTAAAAAAATTAATTTGCTACTCACTATTTCAGCAAACTTTCAGCATGATTACTAATTGACAAAAGTTATTTTTTTATCTTAACCTTTCACAAATGAGCCTACACTGACCTGACGGCACAGTGTAGGTAGTTAATATCATGTCAGATTAATTAAAACAAGTCTAAATCTGTCACAGCACCAATACTGCTAGAAGATACCAAAAAGGCATATTTCGCCAACACGCCTTTAGTGTAACGTGGAGTGGGAGGTTGCCAGTTGGCACGACGACGGGCCAATTCTTCCTCGGATATATTTAATTGCAATAAACGAGCGGGTGCATCAATAGTAATACTATCGCCTTCTTCTACAAGAGCGATCGCACCACCAACTGCGGCTTCTGGAGCAACATGACCAACCACCATGCCGTAAGTACCGCCAGAAAAACGCCCGTCGGTAATTAATCCCACTGCATCACCCAAACCAGCACCGATAATTGCTGAGGTTGGAGCCAACATTTCTCGCATCCCAGGGCCGCCCTTAGGCCCTTCGTAGCGGATGACTAAAATATCACCAGGTTGAATCTTCCCCGCCAGAATTGCATCTAAAGAGGCTTCTTCCGATTCAAATACCCGTGCAGGCCCAGTAATTACTGGCTTTTTCACCCCAGTAATTTTGGCGACAGCCCCTTCCATTGCCAGATTACCTCTAAGGATAGCTAAATGTCCTTGGGGATACATCGGGTTATTCCAAGGACGAATTATATCTTGGTTGGCAGATGGTTCTTCTGATATGTCTGCTAATATCTCTGCAATTGTTTGACCAGTAATAGTAATGCTATCCGCATGTAGTAAATTATGTACAAGTAGGATCTTCATTACTTGGGGAATACCACCAGCTTTGTGTAAATCTGTAGCTACATATTTACCACTTGGTTTTAAATCACACAAAACGGGAACACGGGCGCGGATAGTTTCAAAATCATCTAGAGTTAACTCTACATCAGCAGCGCGGGCGATCGCTAATAAATGCAACACTGCATTCGTCGAACCACCCACCGCCATAATCACAGAAATGGCATTCTCTATAGATTTGCGGGTGATAATTTGGCGGGGTAAGATTTGTTTGCGAATAGCTTCGACTAACACAAATGCCGATTTTTCCGCGCTGTCGGCTTTTTCGGCATCTTCCGCCGCCATTGTTGAGGAATAGGGCAAACTCATCCCCAGCGCTTCAAATGCTGAAGACATGGTGTTAGCCGTAAACATTCCCCCACAGGAACCAGCGCCAGGACAAGCCCGACTTTCAACTTCTAATAATTCCTTTTCATCAATTTTTCCAGCACTGTATTGACCAACAGCTTCAAAAGAACTGACAACAGTTAAATCACGTCCGTTGTAGTGACCGGGTTTTATTGTGCCACCGTAAACAAAGATAGCAGGAATATTCATCCGCGCGATCGCCAGCATTGCCCCTGGCATATTTTTATCACAACCGCCAATAGCCAGCACACCATCCATGCTTTGTCCAGTACAGGCAGTTTCAATAGAATCGGCAATGACTTCCCGCGACACTAGGGAATATTTCATCCCTTCAGTTCCCATCGAAATCCCGTCACTAATGGTAATCGTGCCGAACACTTGCGGCATCGCCCCAGCGGTTTTAATTCCAACCTCTGCCCTTTGCGCCAGTTGATTTATCCCCATATTACAGGGAGTGATCGTACTGTAACCATTGGCAATACCGACAATGGCTTTATTAAAATCTTCATCTTTAAAACCAACTGCACGCAGCATAGCTCGATTAGGCGATCGCTGTACCCCTTGCGTCACAATTTGACTTCTTAAGTTCTCCGACATCTTTTTTCCTTCCGTGGCATCATCGCAACAGTTGCGATTGTATTACCTGATTTTCTCATGCATACGCGGCGCGATCGAACAACATAAAAGAGAGAAGTAAGTTTAACTTACCTCTACTTGCGACTATTCAATGTCAGAATTCTGCCTCCTGGCTTATTTTCAAAGCAGGTCTATTAAATTAAAGGATAATGTCGCTTGCCACTAGTTGTGCTGCTCCTGCAAGCTGAATTTCAAACTCAGCTAACAGATCCCCATCAGTGCTACCTTGAAGAATACCTCCTGAATAACGGATCTGACCGATTGCAGAGAATGCACGACTCCCAATGAAAGTGAAGGCTTGGTTGCCCCCTATGGTGGAGTTAGCGTCAATGGTAGATAGATCGATTTGATCACCTGCAAAGATACCGTTTCCAACAAAGTCAGTGACCACATCCCGTAACAAACCAGGTTGACTCTCAGAAACGAATCGCACCAATTCCCAAAATCGATATTAAAGAAAAGGTAGCCATTGTTAGAGTGAGGAGCATTGTAGGCGATTTTGGCAGAAGTAGCAGTGTGGAGAATATCAGGGACGATCGCAGTCTACCACACCCCCAATGAAAGCGAAGGAATATCTAACACCTGTAGCCATCGTATAATAAAAATACTAAAAAGCTTTTGTCAACTTCTCAATCAGAAAAACGATGAATTCACAAGATAAAAACTGGGAAAATTTATTTGGATATATCACGACAGAAGGTAGTGCTTGGCACGGAATATGGACGATGTATTCTCTAGATAAAAAAGTTCTGAATTCATTTAAAGCTGTCAGAAAAGTTCAAGCTAATGAAGAGAAAACATTGATCACTCAAACTAATAAATACAGCTATTCTGATGAAACGGAATCAGAAAAAACCTGGCAGATTGAAAAGCAAACTTGTAGTCAACCTGATGGAGTCATGTACCCAACATTTTTATCGATGAGGGCAGTGTCCTTTGGTGAGGGTAAGAATGCCTGGGTATCAAAAAAACTGGAAGCTGGAAAAAAATTTGCCACAGAGTTATTGTTCCGATATCAAGATTGGCGAACTAGTGTAGCTAGTGTCCATGCTGAGAGTGGCAATTTAGAGAGAATTACGATAATTAACGAGCATCTAAATAGCTTTTCCAATAGACCAACCAAAGCCGAAATAGAAAACTTTTCTGGAAAGTGGAGCGGACAAAAAGAGTATATGAATAGTGATTTGCAAATATCGGCTTCAGCAGAAAATAAAGAGCTTGTGTTAGAGCCAACAGAACAAAAAAATAAGACGATATTTTTTCCAGATGATATTGCTGTTAATGTACCTGAAAAGGTGAATATTGGAGAAGAATTTGAGATAGTAGGTGGTAAACTGGTTACGAAAAATGAGTATAGAAGACTGACAGCTAAATATGATAATTCGGGAGCATTCACCATGTTGATTTCTGAAGTTTTTAGGTTACAAGAACAATAAAACCAAACAAGAGGCTTTTCCTTAACAGGAATTAGACATTTTTTGTGGTCAAAAAAGCCTCAAACCTATACACCCCAATTATTTAACCTTGATTTAGCTTTTTTCTTGATATATATGGGTTTGGCCGATTTTTTGGGGTTTGAGGTATATCCCTTACCCTAAATGAATTTGAGGCTTTTTTCTCGTTGTTTTTTGTCTAAGTCTCGCTAAGTATTTTTAACATTTCATGGACACATCGAAAACCACGATAGTGAGCCTTAAGATCAATAATGCCAGAGTCGGGATTAAGGAGACGAAAATCAGAAAGAAGATGATGGGACAAATTGATCATAAAAAATCAGAGATTAGCAGCATTAGTTACAGCAGTTTGGCTGGAATTCATAAAATTTTTACTACCCCAAAATTGTTTGGCATTACGAAAATTCAACTCGATTTGAAAGCGCAGTTTGTAGTAGTCGATTATTTTATTGAATGACAACTTCAGGTCGTTAGAAAATAGAACCACATGGCTGCGAACATTAGTTTTCAGATTAGTTTTGACTAGAATAACTACATTCAGAGCTTGGGCAAATTCTTTTTGCATAATAATCACTATAAAAGAGAGAGGCAAGCTTAGTTTACCTCTCCCCACGATTGTTCAATTATCAGAATTCTGCCTTCTGCCTTATTTTCAAGACAGGTTTATGAAATTAAAGGATAATGTCGCTTGCTACTAATTGTGGTGCTCCTATAAGCCGAACCTCAAAGTCAGCCGACGGATTTTTATCAGTGTTAGCTTGGAGAATACCTCCTGAATAACGGATCTGACCAGGTGCGGAGAATGCGCTAGCCCCAATGAAAGTGAAGGCTTGGTTGCCCCCGATAGTGGAGTTGGCGTCGATGGTATATAGATCGATTCGGTCACCTGCAAACTTACCGTTTCCATTAAAGTCAGTGATCAGATCCCGTCCAACAGGACGACTATCTGAAACTGAGCTGAACTTGAAAACATCGTTACCTGCTCCTCCAGTGAGAATATCAGTCCCGGCACCACCAGCGAGTGTGTCGTTGCCAGTACCGCCATTGAGGATATCGTTGTCACCACCACCGTTAAGGACATCGTTGCCATTACCGCCAACGAGGCTATCTCTGCCATTGCCGCCGTTAAGGACATCGTTACCATTACCACCGTCAAGAGTATTGTTGCCATTGCCACCGTTAAGGACATCGTTGCCATCACCGCCAATGAGCTTATCGTTGCCACTGCCGCCGTTAAGGACATCGTTGCCATTACCACCGTCAAGAGTATTGTTGCCACCGCCGCCGTTAAGGACATCGTTGCCATTACCGCCAATGAGCTTATCGTTGCCATTACCAGTGTTTATCACATCGTCGCCATTACTACCGTAAATGGTTTGGTTACCACTACCACCAGCGTTCACGATTTTGCCGCCGCCACTAGAAATCACGATACTGCCGGAGCCACTTTGGTTTCCACTACCACCGGTTATGATGCCACTAGAAATCACGATATTGCCGGAGCCACTATTCACAAAACCAGGTAAACCAGGTAAACCTACCATTAATGAGCTTCTCCTAAACTTAGAGAGTAAAAAAATTACCTCGTCACTTCCCCATCAAAAAACGGCGTTGCTGATTAAGAGTATGAATTTAGTTTCCTTCAAAAGCGCAAAGGAACCAGTTTCAAACATTAAACTTTTGAATTTCACACTTTTATTCAGCAACGCCGAGAAAACAAGATGGACAAATAACGAGTGGGAAGATATAACTGAACTAGACCTGATTGGAACAGGTCTTTGCTGTTAAGTCTGAAAACTTGAGAAGATTTGAGAAGCACTGGATGTCTTTATGATATTGGCATCAAAATTGTTGCCAAGAATCATGTTATATCCTTGTGCCTTATGTATTCATTGGTTCCAGTACTAGGCTGCTAAGGAACAAACAGACTTTCTCGTACGGAATTGCATACGTTTTAGGACGTTTTTTTTGTATTCAGAATATTACAAGACTATGATATAACGCTCAAGCGTACTTTTTTCTATCTATAAGAAAGAGTAATTAACCATAAAATTTTACTCTGTCCAGATTAAAATCTTAAACCCTTGATTTTGATAGAGTTTTTTAATCTCTATCGGAATAACAAGGTGATGATAGTAAGTAACTTGGCGGGAAAAAACTAAACCATGTAAAGGTATTTAAACGAGCAAATAAGCTGGATTCAAAGATACTTCAGAATTTTGATAAAACTTTACATAGTTTATTTTAATAGCACCAACCTACTTCCTCTGAGGGGTAGTTTGTTTTATTTATACAAAAAAGTGGCATTCATTTGTAAAGGCTGAATACCACTTTGTATTTTCTCAAAATTCCTGATGACAGAGATATTTTACCCAGGTAGAGTTATCCCAGTGACAGCGATCGCACCACCAATTGCACTGGCACAAAGGGAAGTGAAAGCTGTCCCAAATATCCACCAAGCAGCATTTGCAACGGTTTTTTTGCTTTCTTCAGCTTGCTTTTGGATCACTTTCAGGCGTTTTTGGGTTTCTTTCTGGATGCGTTCGGCTCGTTGCAGTACGCCATCCTGCGCCGCTTCTATTTGATCGATGATCCGGAGCAACTAGGGTGTCACGATCAAATTCACTGAGGCGATCGCACAGTGCTTCAAATCCAGCTTGTGGATCATCGAACACCTTAGCAAAGTCCTGCTTAATCCCTTCATAGTTAAGTTCTAAACGATCCAGCGAGTTGAGATAGTTGCGAACTTTGGCAAAAACCCCATCCACCACTGATTGCACCTTTTGCTGAATCTGCTGGAATTGTTCGACAATCGAGGTGCGAACCGACTCAATTTGATCTACAATTCGGTTAGCTTCCTCTTCTGAGATAATCTTCGCGTTGAGATAACAGCGCCACAATTGTCGAACGGTCAAATTTCGAGGCGCGATCACTTAAATTCCCAATTCCAGCGCGGGGAGAAGACAGCAGCAATTGCAAATCGCGTTTAATTGCTTCTGGGTTAAGTTCTTCTTTGTTGGTATTACGCAGATATTCTTCGAGATTGGCTTCAAAATCTAGAGCTACTTGAGTGGTACGTTTTGCTAAACGTCGTGGCGCTCTAACTATACTAGCAATCGCATCTTGGGCGCGATCAATGATTTGATTAACCTGTTATTGGCTTAAGTCTCCCCGCTGACTTAGGAGTTTAACCAAGGTTTCTCAATCAACCTGAGACAAGCGATCGCGTAATGCTAAAGCTCCGGCTTTGGGATCATCGAGTAATTTTTCCAAATCGTTCTTGATACCTTCTGGATTAAGTTCTTCCAAGTTGGTATTGCGGAGATATTCAGCGATCGCTTTTGTAGTTTTTTCGTACTGTTCTTTCGCCTGCTGCGGTGCTTGCAAAATACTATCTCAGACTGCTTCGAGCTGATTGAGAGTTTGGTTTACCTGTTCTTCGCTCAAATCTTGACGCTGACTGAGCAATTGTACGAGTGTATCGCGGTCAAATTGCGATAAGCGCGAAGTCAATTGGCTAATTCCGGCTTGCGGATCGTCTAGTAAGACTTTAAACTCACGTTTGATACCTTCGGGATTGAGTTCGTCTTTGTTAGTATTGCACAGATAGTCTTCAATTCTTTGGCGCAGTTCATCAGCTTTCGCTTTTGCTTGTTCTTGTACTTCTTTAGCACGATTCAAGATATGATCGCGGGTGCTTTCAATTTGACTAACAATATTATTAGCTTCCTCTTGGCTGATAATCTTGACGCTGCTGGAGCAATTGTACAAAAGTATCGCGGTCAAATTGTCCAAGGTGGCTACTTAAATCTTTAAAGCCAGCTTCTGGATCTTCCACCAACTTAGCAAAGTCTTGTTCAATACCTTCAGGGTTAAGTTATTCTTTCCCCGTCGAATGCAGATAATCTTCAATCCATCTGCGGAGATATTGCCCTTTTTCTCGCCCTTTTACCTGTTTTACAGTTTCTAAAACTTCCAGGCGATCGCTTTCCATTTGTTCAGCAATTTCTTTCACTCTAGCTTCACTAATATCACCTCGCTGCTTTAGCAAGTTGCTAAAATGTTCTTGATTGAGTTCTTCCAACTCCTGTCTCACAGTTGTCAGATCTGCATTCACGTCATAGATGACTTCTGTAAATTCATCTACTACGGTAATTCAGTTAAAATGCCAAGGAAACGAATTCAATATGTAGTCTTCATGGGTGAGGTAGAGTGCGAGACGGTAGGAAACAATGTTTATTGGTGTTAACTTAAGGTAAAAACCTGGGCTGGCAAGTATTCTCTAGTTTCCCTCACCCTCTATCAACATTGGGTAAGGCCAAAACTAAACCTCGAAATCAAGCAGATTTCACCTGAAGTTTAAACTGATATATAGCTGTGTATTTCTACTAAGGATTACATCTAATAGATAGTTTTTTGCAGAAATTGAGTTAATTTTGAAACTAAAATTATAGATAAATTTTTGACAAATAAAATAGTTAATTTCTAATTTTTATAAAACATAATTTATTTAACAACTATGAACTTTTACTAACCTACTTTAGATAAAAACACCTATATCTAATGATAGAGATAGAAATTCTTCCAAACGATTGATGAAAAATAAACATAAACATGTATAAATAATGGTGATTACAAGCTATAAATATAGTGCATAATTGAATTAATTTTTGCTGAGGAGAAAAAATAATGGTTGTAGGTGTACATAAACGTGGTGTTGGTGTATTTTCTAATCGTCGAGATGTTGAACATGCCCTACATGAATTGAAAAACACCGGCTTTGACATGGACAAAGTGTCTGTCATTACGCAGGATGGAGACAAAGAAGATATTGCTGGAGCTGATGTGCGCGATCGCGTCGGTGATAAATCTGACGAAGGCGCTAAAGTTGGGGCAGTTACAGGCACTGCTTTAGGCGGATTGACTGGCTTATTAGTTGGTCTTGGGACTTTGGCAATTCCTGGAGTGGGGCCAATTATGCTGGCTGGAGCCGCAGCAACCACCCTAGCTACCACCCTGACTGGAGCTGGTATTGGTGCAGTAGCTGGTGGTTTGCTTGGTGGATTGATTGGTTTAGGAATTCCCGAAGAACGAGCCAAAGTTTATGACGACCGCGTAAAGCGAGGACACTATTTAGTCATCCTAGATGGCACAGATACAGAAATTCTCAGAGCAGAAGCAATTCTACGTCAGCAGGGTGTGGAAGAGTTTGGTATTTACGATAATCCAGATGCTAAAAATGCAACCACTGGTTATGTGACTCCAACTCCTACTGGCACTGATTATGTGACTCCAACTCCTACTGCGGCTCATAGTGGTGTTGCTAGACGGGCAATTGGGGTGTTTTCTCATCGTCGAGATGCAGAAGCAGCACTTACAGAATTACGAGATGCAGGTTTTCCCTTAAATACAGTCTCTATCATTGCCAAGGATACAAACGGTCAAGAGATCGCTGGTGTAGATGTAGACAGAAACGTTGCTACAGGTAATAAAGCAGACGAGGGTGTAAAAACTGGAGCAGCTACAGGCGGTGTTCTAGGCGGTTTGACTGGCTTATTAGTTGGTCTTGGGACTTTAGCGATTCCTGGAATTGGGCCTGTGATTGCAGGTGGCGCAGTAGCAACAGCTTTGGCGACAACAGCGGCTGGGGGTGCGATCGGTGCAGCAGCTGGGGGTATTGTTGGCGGACTCGCTGGCTTAGGAATTCCTGAAGACAGGGCGCGAGTTTATGGCGATCGCTTCCAAAGAGGCGACTACTTAGTAATTATCGATGGTACCGAAGGTGAAATCCGCCAAGCTGAAGCGATTCTCAAACGTCGAGGTATTGAAGAATTTGCTATCTATGATGGCACTGATTTAAGCGCACATCGCCCAGGTTTTGACCGAGTGACGAATCAGAACACACCAGTTATTAATAGCGATCGCACCAATTACTCAACAGATCCTCTTAGAGATGATCCTGCCGTAGTCATTGTTGACCGTCGTGATGAAACACTCTAAGCTAAAGTAGTTCTTACTCACACTAATTCCACAAAATTGCAGGAGCAAGAAGTTGAAAAATTTGCTCCTGACTAAAAAACTTGCTTCTCACTTCTGCCGTAAATATCAACAAATTTTACTTTTCGATTCCGAATTCAACATATGCAAAAGCTAACTCCTTTGTTAATTAGTGGCCTTTTAGTTTTTGGTGTTGCTGCTTGTGATAACGCTTCTAAAACAAGTGAATCTGCACCCAATAATCCTAATGAAGCTCCCCAAACACCAAGTGCAAAAACAACACAAGCTGCTCAAGAAGATGCACAAAGTGATGTCCGCAGAAGACAACTAAATGAGGATATTCGTGCCCGCGAACAGCGCAATAATACCACTGGTGGGGATACACAAAGAGCTTCAGGTGACCTAAAAAGTGAAGTTCGCTCTAAGTTAGAGGCAAACATACCCAAAGGTCAACTAACAGTTGATGCCGCAGATAATGGGACTGTCACTATCGGAGGAACTGTGAACAATCAGAAGGAGTTGGCTAAAATTGAACCTTTAGCTAAACAAATTAAAGGCGTCAAAAGTGTAGTTGTTAAAGCAACTGTTGCCCCACCAAAAAAATAAGGTAACTAACAACAAATCCAACTGAGTAGGTAGGCAAAAATAAATTTAGATGCTCTTGCTCAGTCTTAGTGGTCAGTTATACTTATTACTAACCACTAAGAATTAACAACTGATAACCTTAATAATTATATTTATTGATGCTCAGTTTAGTTATACAAGCTTTTGTAGTCGCCGAAAATAAAAACTATGGAAACCGATCAACAGCAACGTGAATCTATCAATGCTTCCTTATCACAAGGTACGCTAGCACTTGAAGGTACAGATACTGCAAACTTGCCAAAATTACTACCAGCACCTGAACCTGAATCTCAATGGCAGCAAATTAGCAGACAAGTTTCTCACTTTTTAGAGCAACTGCCCCAATACTTAAGTGGCTTTTTTAAAGACTACAAGCAGCCTCTAATAACCGTTGCTTTAATTTTAGGAGCGATTGTTACAGCTAAGGTAGTATTAGCATTACTAAATGCAATCAATAATATTCCACTATTATCACCACTTTTTGAGTTAGTTGGAATTGGTTACGCCAGTTGGTTTATTTTCCGTTATCTACTGAAGGCTTCAAATCGGCAAGAATTAGCTGATGAGATTCAATTATTGAAGAACCAATTTGTGGGCGAATAAATTTCCCAACCATTAAACTAGCCTCAGCCCAGTAGTCAGTATTGTTTGCTAATTAAAGATATACAATCCAAAGGTTCACATTCCCGACTTATCTAAAAAGTCGGGAATTTTATAATTATCCTAATTTTGGATGAAAAACGTAGTCTGGGCATAATAATGTTCATTGGTGTCAGTGTCAACTTTCAGCCAAAACCCTTGTTTTACGTAATGAACGGAAATTATAAGTATTTAACCGGACTTAATATTAGTCTTTTGGATACACCAAAAGATAGAGGACATAACATTATATTTAATTCTAAATCACTTCTAAAGATAGTAGAGCTAAGATGAAAAACAGCCTAATCTAGTTTTTGAAGTTATTTAATACATTCTTTAACGAGGACATAATTTATGGCTAATCAAGAAGTTAACAAAGGTATAGATTCATCTGATAGAGCTGAAGTAGATACATATGATCGCGGGATTATCCCAGCCGAAACTGCTGCTCGAATGAAAAGAGAAGGAGATGAGTACAAAACATTCCCTACAGAAGAAAAAGAGGCAGATGCATCTACCGATGATCAAACTGATCCAGAAAGTATACGCACCACTGACGGCTATACCGTAGACAGAGAAGGTTTATCTAACAACTATGCAGTTGAACCAGAAATGTACTACGAAGTACCGGGTGATGCACGCCAACAAGCAGCAGAAGAAAAGGCAGCACGTGCTGAAGAACTTGCAGAAATTAGTCAAGACGATGAGGAAGGCAAGTTGACAGAAAAAGGTGATAGCCGAGGTAGAGGGCCAGGAATAATTTAATTAACAACTATGCTTTTGCTGGGTGCAATTACACGTAATAAGGCAAAATAGGTAGTTTGTAGAGACGCAATGATTGCGTCTCTACTTATATCGGGTGGCATTTTCCAAGGGGAATAAGTTACAATTTCGCCGTCCGGCATAATAGTATCTTCCAAGACAGCATCCTTGATAGCATCATCCACAATAGCTCCCCTGAGATTAGCAGCTTGGAAGTCAGTATTTTCCAAGATACTATCTCTAAGATCGGCTTCAGTAAGGTCGGCATCAAGCAAACCAGATTGATACAAATTAACCCCTCGCAAATTTGCTCTTCGGAGCTTGATCCCGACCAAATTCGATTGGCTCAAATCGGCATTAGTAAAGTTAATCTTACTCAGGTCGAGACCACTCAAGTTAACCCCAATCAAATTAACACCGCTAAAATCCCGCTCACCAGCAGCATAGCGCTGGAGCAATTCTTCAACATCCATAACTCAGGTACTACATACAATTCATTTTGGGAAGTATTGATGTGACGATGGGGTAGGTGAATCGTTAAATAATCAACGGCTCAAGTTCACGATTATGCCATTGCCTTTGATACCATTCGGCAACCAAAGGACGGACAATAAACTTAGGCTGTCCATCGCCTTTAACGTCAATACGTAAACCTGAGTAAGGTCGTCGCTTCTGAAAACCTTGACCGTTACGACCAATGAAGAGATGCGATCGCGCCACTAATCTCTTTTCATTTCCAAAATTCTCCATCAAATCTGATCCCTCAATCCGCTGGCGTCGCAAACTAAACCCGCTACCACCACAAATAATCCAGTGGATATGAGAATCAGCGTGTCCCGTATCCATTGTTTCCAGGTGTTCCAAGCAGTGTGCATGACCGTTTAATACCAAATCAACCAAAGGACGCCCCTGAGTTAGGGAACCTATTTCTTTAGCTACCGCATCCAGCACACCACGGAGGCGATCGCGAATTATTAGAGTTTGTGCTTGTTGCCACTTTGTCGCCTCAGTTACATAGGGAGGATGATGGAAATAAATCACCCTTCCCCGAACTTCAGAATTATTCCAAGATTCAATTAATCTTTGCTTAAGCCACTCTAGTTGTTCAGTATCAGTCAGCAGTATTTTATCAGTAGCTAGTTGCTTATCGATATCAACAATAATTTCTTCAATTTGCGACAGCTTGGCGTGCAAGTCATCTAATTGGTCGGCTTCAGTGGGGTTTTCTGGACGAAGCTTGGCTGAGGTTTCAACGATTTGCAGCTTTTCTTGCTCTAAATCTTCACGGCGTTTTTCTAAGACTTTGCGATCGGCGTCACCTTTTTTTGTTTTAGGTAGCGGTGGTGGATCGTTAAATGTATTAGAATCCAAGGCAAAGAAATCTATACCGCCATAGCGAAAAGTGTAGTAGCGATTGGGAAGGCGGGTAAAGTGCCCAGGTTCATAGCTAAGACAACGACCTGTATCTGTCTTGGCTGTGTAGTACTGATCTAAATGATGATTTAACTCTCCTGGAAGCTGAAATGCCTTAAGATAGTCCAGAAATGCCCGTGCGTAAGCGTCACCGGTTCCTGAGCCATGCAAGCCCACATCTAGGTCTAACCGCGATCGCAACAAGCCACGAATCGGTAATGTTGTTAGAGACGCCAAGCTCAATAAAATCGGCAAGTTATAGTAATCATGATTTCCTGGTACAGGTAAAATGGGCAGCTTAAAAATCATCTGGTCATAGGCAATCCGTCTGGGATGCTCTCCACCCAAGATAAACTCTCGGTAAGGCTGGATGAAGTTCTGGTGGTAGTATTCACTCGACCCCACTAAATAGATCACATCCCCCATGTGCAGCATAAAACGGGATTCGTTGTGATGGGGCAGCATCAGTTCAGCTACCTGTCGCTGGGGATTGTGTCCCCGGTGCTGGCCGGAACCACTATCACCTATAACTAAAAATGAAAACTCAGAATTGTCTGTTTGACCATCTTCCAACACCAGCCGAGTTTGGTCGATGTTCCGTTCCACAATTAACGGATCTTGCCACCGTACCCGCTGATTCATTTTACTAATTTTGTTAGCGATCGCTGGATCAGATACAAGTTTCAATGCAACCTACTCCTGAATTTTCAATTAGGAATCGGGCAAGAGTAATTTGTCACTTGTTATTTTCCCCTACCTCCCTTGCCTTCTCTGCCTCCCCTGCCCCCATCTCCCTCACTCCCCCGTTGTGTCTTTCATCTCAATAGTCAGGTTGGGGAGTCCCTCTAGTTTTTCGGTAGGCTCAACTTCTTCTACTAATGGCACAAAAATTCTCAAGCCTGCTGGAACACACTTAATTTCTACTGGTGTTGTGCCCACTATTTCACCATCTAGAACAACCTTTTGTGGTGGGTTAGTCGTAATTTTAAATTGTTTGGCTCGCAGGAAGCCAATATCATCCCGTTCTACGGCGTTACCTGTAGAGGCCGTTTGAAATAGATGGAATGTAGCGGCGATCGCTCCTGCCTTATTAACTGAAGCTACAATCGTTAAATCTAGTAGCCCATCATCATAAATCAGACCTGCTGGGCCCTGAGCTAAGACTGAAGTGGCAGGTGCAGCATTTGCGACTGTTACTGCACAGGCACTAGTTTTAATGATCTTGTCCTCAGTTTCAATTTCAACATCAAAGTTTTTTAAGTTTCTCAGTTGCTGAATTCCAGCCAAAACGTAGGCCATCATCCCAAAGCGATTTTTGGCGTCTCGGTCTGCCAATTCTACAGTTTCAGCCTCAAAGCCAATACCTGCTAAGAGTACCATTGGCTGATCGTTGCAATAGGCTACGTCTACACTGCGAGTTCCTCCCTGTAAAATTGTCTGACACGCAGCTGCGATCGTGTCAGGAATTCCTAAAGCTGTGGCAAAAGCGTTTGCTGTTCCTCGAGAAATGATCCCAAATGGAATCTCAGTACCCACTAAAGCCGCTGCCGCCGCTGAGAGAGTGCCATCTCCTCCTGAAGCAATAATTGCATCTACACCCCTCCCGACTGCTGCATAGGCCAGTTCGTCAGCGTCGATTTCTTCAGTTGTGAGATAAATATCTAGGTCAATATCTGGCTCTAATATTGTCCGAATCTCTGCTAGTTCTAAATCTGGGTCACCCTGACCCGCAACTGGATTGAAAATGAGGCAGGCGGAACGATTCATAAAATATAAAAGCTAAACTTTAGATTACTAAAATACCAAATTATTTCTAGCATTGTTGTGAAATTTCGACTTCCATCTGGCGGCTGGTTTAATTTTTTGTAAAAAGTTCAGAAGTATTCTACATTGGAACATACCAATGCTGATGCGTATTTTGGTATCTTTTGTTTATACTTAAACAATAAAAATTTTGCCATGGGTCAATTATTGCTAGTTTTGGCAAGTATTCTAACTCTCAGCAGTTTAAATACCCGCACTATGACAATAGCAGGCACAACGCCTGATTTACCAGAGATGCGTTTAGTTCAAAAGCTCAACTGCAATAATCCTCAAGCTCAAGCAGCAATTAATGAATGCACGAAGTTATTTTATCAGAATGCAGATAAAAAACTGAATCGAGTTTATCAACAATTGCTATCTACGTTAGAAAGCTCTAGGAAACAGAAATTGATTGCTGCACAGGTAGTATGGATCAAGTTTAGAGATACCAATTGTGAGTTTGAAAGAAGTAGATATGAGGGAGGAAGTATTGCCGCAACCATTTATTTTGGTTGTCTGGAAAATTCCACAAAATTGCGTACTCAACAATTACAGGAATATCTCAAAGCCAACCCTTAATTCGATAAAACTTGTTGATTTTTTTGATATTTACCAATTTTTCTGCATCCATTACGATGTGAGGTAAAATATGATAAAAAAGTGTTTCTATGACCGTAACTACAGCGAAGTGGACAATAGATGAATATCACCGCATGATTGCGGCAGGTATCCTAGATGATCGGCGCATGGAACTCCTAAAGGGAGAAATAGTAGAAATGTCACCAGAAGGAGAACTTCATGCCTACTTCAGCAGTGAAGCCGGGGAGTACCTGATTAAACTTTTAGGCAATCGCGCTACAGTTCGCCCCAGTAAACCGATTACACTTCCTAACTAACTCTGAACCTGAGCCTGATATTGCTGTTGTCAAAAGATTGGGACATGAATATTTAGAACATCATCCCTACCCTGAAAATATCTTCTGGTTGATCGAATATTCTGATTCTAGCTTAGATAAGGACTTACAAATAAAAACCAAAGTCTATGCTGAAGTAGATATTCCTGAATATTGGGTAGTTAATCTTAAAAAGCGACAAGTTGTAGTATTTCGAGATCCTCAAGATGGAGAGTATGCCTCAAAAATAACATTAACTACAGGTACAATTTACCCACAAGCATTTCCAGATTTGGCTATATCAGTAAGCTCAATTGTTAACATTTAGGAATAGAAACTAAAAAATCTATTAATCCGATTATTTACAGAGAATTTTAACAAGGCTTGCTCACTCTGCTTTCATCTTTAACCAGCCAAATACCTGTTCTACTGTCAGTTCTAAATCAATACCATCTAAAACAGGCAAGGTATCTTCTCTATGACAAAATTCTGGTTGTTGATGTGGTTTAAATACCAGAACTGAGCGGTCATCAGGATCAATCAACCATCCAAGCTGACAACCATATTTTAGGCAGTGCAAGATATTGCTTGTAACTCGATTGGAACTCTGATCTGGAGAGAGAATTTCAATTGTCCAGTTTGGAGCAATTAGCACATCATCTATAGGTTCTCCGTTATCGTCAAACTCAATTTGTTGCCAACGAATAACCGCCACATCTGGAACAATTGACCGACCACCAAAAGTACAACGTAACTCTGGAAAAGCATAAGCAATTTGCTTCTCTTCTGTAACTTCATTAATCCCATTAATCAACTTAGCCTGAAGTCGGGAGTGGCGGGTTGTCAGCATTGGTTTCTGGCTAATTTCACCATCAATATAAATACTTGCAGGCTTGGTTTCTGGTAACTTCAGAAACTCCTCTAGGGTTAGGGATGCAGATTTTGCAACACTCATGACTTCTGCTATTCCGAAAGTCCTGCATCTAGTTTATCAACCTTTGCCACTGGGTGGATGCAACAAGGCGATCGCCTATACATAGCACTAACTCAAAAGCACTCCACCAATAACTTCAAAGTACTGCTTTTGCAACAACCGCGCAGTAACTTGATGTTGAACACATTGATGTACTATCTCTAACGATAAATGCAATGACATGATGATGAAGTTGAGTGATGCCAGTAAGCTTTGAATGCCCTACCAAGATATTGCGACCATCCGCTACATTTGATTTATCGAGTCGCCCTTCATCAAACATCTAAAATTCTCGCTTGATTATTTGAAACAATAAGAAAAGCTCCTCTAAGCTTCTGCTGCATTCCTAATGAATCAATTGACCAAGCCAAAGCGTAACTCATATCGCCATTGATTTTTGGTACAGCTATTTGAAAGTGAGGATCACAAATTTTAAATCTGACTCCTTGCCAAACAGGCATAGCTCCAGGTACTGAATAGTTTCTAGAATACGAATTTGCAATAAATGCCATATCACCTATCTGTAAAGTTTGCTCTGAATTGAATCCAAAACCACCGCTGTTGAGAACTGTAAGCTGTTTATCAAAGAATAAACGCACTATGTAGAACATCGCTGGAGCTATAGATTCATTTGTTATAAGCGCATTCAAGATAATTGGCTTTGAGAATTCTTTATCTTCTTCAAATTCAATATCAACTGCATTACTTTCAAGGAAAAATTGAAGTGATAAGTCAGGAGCATCAGCACGATTCCCAATATCTCGAACTTCATACTCCTCCATTGGAATTGACTGATAGTTGAACCTCTTGTAGAAAATATGATCTTCTGCCATATGAGGGGCACGTTTACTTTGTGGAATACTTACTACATAGATAACACGCCCAGAGTTACTCTTCTTAAGCTCAATTTGTTTGATTTTGACATCATCAATACGACGTTGGATAGTTGAATTAATAACCTGTTCAAGCCATTCTCTTGTTATATCTTTGGGATCATAACCACTATCAATCCCTGTCGGAAGGTGATTAATCTCAATCACGCCATATACAATTACGCCCCCAGCCGAGTTTGCAAACGCTGAAACATCTTTACTCAAATCTTTTTTGCGATTAGGGTTGCGTTTATCTAAGGATTCACATCTTTTATAGTCTAGGGTAAGGCTTTCTTGCACCCCGGTTTGGATAAGTAATTCAATATCCTCTTCTTCCCAATCCCAAGCATCTTTCATACTAAATACTTTTGTAAGGATTAAAATTCACTTTAGCAGCCTGATTGCGCGAGCAGCCCAACTAAATAGCAAAACACCTACTTTTACCCCTGTATCTTTGGGACTTATTGATTGCTCATCAGTACGATCGCACCCGCATATGGAAATCTGGGGAAGTTCAGTTGATGAAGCAACTTGCAACCCAGGTTGCGATCGCCATCCAACACTCAGAACTTTACAAATAGCTCCAAACACTCAACGCTGAATTAGAACACCCCATTCAACAGCGGATTCAAGAATTCGTTTTTAATGTCAAAAGACGCATTGGCATTGTTGGCGGATGCATTGGCATTGTCATCGACGCATTGGCATTGTCAGCAGACGCGTTGGCATTATCAGCAGACACGTTGGCATTGTCAGCAAACGCATTAGCATTGTCAGCAGACGCCTTGGCATTGTCAACGGACGCATTGGCATTGGAGGGTATTACCAAATTTAATTCGCTACAAATATTAACGAAATGCTGTACCAAGTAGTAGTGTTGGAGATTTCTCAAACCAGCCTTTGGTAAAGAATTGTAATCCAAAATCCCAAATCTAAAACCCAAAATTGGTATGTGTCCCTGACTACGGTAGTCTAGATGAAAGTGAATTAATCGCTTACTGATATATTGTTTTATGACTTCAGTTGTTTCTAGTCCCCCACGCACTATTCGGATTGGTTCACGCAAAAGCCAACTTGCTCTGGTTCAAACCTACTGGGTACAAGAGCAACTAGAGAATTGCTTTCCTGATATCACTTTTGAAGTCCACACCATGTCTACCCAAGGCGATAAAATCTTGGATGTAGCATTAGCTAAGATTGGCGATAAAGGACTTTTTACTAAAGAACTTGAAGTCGGAATGCTCAATCAGGAGATTGACTTTGCGGTTCATTCCCTCAAGGATCTGCCAACTCACTTACCAGAAGGGCTAACACTGGCAGCAATTACTGAACGGGAAAATCCAGCAGATGCATTAGTGGTGCATGAAAAGCACAAAGATAAACAAATCGATACTTTACCTGAAGGTGCTGTAATTGGGACATCTTCGCTGCGGCGGTTAGCACAGTTACGCCACCATTTCCCCCACTTTACATTTAAAGATGTGCGGGGAAACTTGATTACACGGTTGGCAAAACTAGATGCAGGCGAATACGATGCCCTAATTTTGGCAACAGCAGGGTTAGAGAGATTAGGAATGGGCGATCGCGTTCATCAAATTCTCCCCGCAAATATCTCTCTCCACGCGGTAGGACAAGGAGCCTTGGGTATAGAATGCCGGACTGATGATAGTGAATTGCTATCTCTACTCAAAGCGATCGAACATCCCCAAACCCGCGATCGCTGTCTCGCCGAACGCTCTTTTTTACGTTCTTTAGAGGGCGGCTGTCAAGTACCTATTGGTGTAAATACAGAAATATCTGGTGAAAATTTGACCTTAACAGGGATAGTCGCCAGTGTAGATGGTCAAAAGTTCGTAAAAGATACCGTCACAGGCATTGCCAATAATGCCGAAGCGCTAGGTATAGAACTAGCAGAACAGTTACGGCAACAGGGAGCGCAAGAAATTTTGTCAGAAATTTTTGCGGTGATTCAACGCGGTTCCTAAGCAATTAGGCAAGCCGATGTGATTAGATAAGAATTGATCGCCGTTGCACTCTCATACGTGCCAGACGCGACATATCGCGTTGGTCGGGATCATAGAGTTAATTTGACAATCTCAGGGAAGCAAAAATTACCATGCGGATTCTATTTGTTGCAGCAGAGGCAGCACCCATTGCGAAAGTAGGAGGAATGGGTGATGTTGTCGGGGCATTACCCAAAGTCCTGAGAGAAATGGGGCATGATGTGCGGATATTCTTGCCTTACTACGGCTTCCTGCCAGACAAAATGGAAATTCCCTATGAACCCATCTGGTGGGGAGATGCCATGTTCCAGCACTTTGCAGTATACGAAAGTGTTCTGCCTGGTACTGATGTTCCTTTGTATTTATTCGGACATCCTGCCTTCATGCCCCGCCGTATTTATTCTGGAGATGATGAAGATTGGCGGTTCACTTTGTTTGCTAATGGTGCAGCCGAGTTTGCCTGGAATTACTGGAAGCCAGAAATTATCCATTGCCACGATTGGCACACGGGGATGATTCCCGTGTGGATGCACCAAGATCCTGATATCAACACGGTGTTTACCATTCATAATCTGGCTTATCAAGGGCCGTGGCGTTGGTATTTAGAGAGAATTACTTGGTGTCCCTGGTATATGCAAGGACACAACGTAATGGCAGCGGCGGTGCAATTTGCCGATAAGGTAAATACAGTTTCGCCCACCTATGCTGAACAAATTAAGACACCTACTTACGGTGAAACATTAGAAGGTTTGCTGTCCTTTATTAGTGGGAAATTATCTGGAATTATCAACGGTATTGATACTGAAGTTTATAATCCAGAAAATGACAAATATATTACTCACACCTTCACTGCTGATACTTTAGATAAACGCAAGGCCAACAAAATTGCTTTACAAGAAGAACTAGGGTTAGAAGTCAACTCCAAAGCCTTTTTTATTGGGATTGTGACGCGATTAGTAGAACAAAAAGGCATTGATTTGATATTACAAATCCTCGATCGCTTCCTATCTTATACAGATGCACAGTTTGTGCTGTTAGGGACAGGCGATCGCTACTATGAAACTCAGATGTGGCAATTAGCATCCCGCTTTCCCGGACGCATGGCAACTTACTTACTGTATAACGATGCTCTGTCTCGTCGCATCTACGCTGGCACCGACGCCTTCTTAATGCCTAGTCGTTTTGAACCTTGTGGTATCAGCCAAATGATGGCTTTGCGCTACGGTTCTGTACCCATTGTCCGCCGCACAGGTGGATTAGTTGACACCGTAACCCATCACGATCCTGAGAATGCCGCAGGCACCGGTTATTGCTTTGATCGCTATGAACCGCTAGACCTTTTCACCTGTATGATCCGGGCTTGGGAAGGCTTCCGTTTCAAACCACAATGGCAAGAACTACAAAAACGGGGCATGAGTGAAAATTTTAGTTGGCATCAATCTGCCAAGCAGTACGTAACGTTGTACAGGTCAATTTACGGTTTGCCAGAAGAAGAAGAGAAGACACCAGAACTAGAGTTAGTTTTAAACGAAGCAGTCACCAGTAGCAAGTCTTGAACCGCCAGTAGAGGCGTATATCTGTACGCCTCTACTCCCAACTCCTAATATCATGTCCACTTGATTATTTATTAAACCCGAAGAACTCCATCCCTTAATCCTACGTAAGTTTGACAAACCTCTCCCTGCTTTGAACTTTAGTTCAAGTCTGTCCCTCTCTGAGTCAGAGAAGTACAGGTTTTGTTTAGTAAAACCAGGCAGAAGTCTTTTGATTTTACTATTAGGCGGACGCTATCTGACCCGTCAAACTCACGTTAATGTTAATCCCTTAAAAGCTTACAAAGCTACGGTGTACAACACAAGTATCTTGACCTGCAATACCATTGCATCGGCTGACAATGCTATTGCATCAACTTACAATGCCATTGCATCGGCTGACAATACTATTGCATCAACTTACAATGCCAATGTATCGGCTGACAATGCCAAAACATCGACAATTATCTGGACTTGATAAACTCCTAACTTTTAACTCCTAATTATTGAATACTCGTCGCTTTCGCCTTAATTAACCAGTCACCATCGCGATCGCAAATTTCTCGACCAGACGAGTCTCCTAAGCGCTCTAACGCCAATAAACAAGCGTATTTCAAGTCCCAAATCGGTGTATTTAGGCAAGTTTTGAGTTCAGGAATTGCTCGTGAATCACCCAATTCACCAAGAGCGATCGCACAAGCCGCACGAGATTTCTGAAACTGGGGTTCGCGATTGTATAGGTTTTCTACTAACAAATCATAGGCGGGAGCATATTTCAGCCAGCCGAAAAGTTTCATCACATGATAATGAGCGCCATAATCGTTATATGCTTTGTCCGAATAAGTTGCTAAAAGCGCTGCTGGTGCTTCTTGTGGATAGATATCCAGTAAGGTTTTTGTCGCTAAATAGCAGCGTCCAAAATCAGTTTCGTAGAGTTCATTAATGACAAAATCTAGTACAGGGGTAAGGTCATACTCATGTACTAAATCAAGGTCGTTGGGATGATCGTAGAGTATTTGCTCTAGGTAAGGTTGAATTTCTGTGAAAGTAATTTCACCACTGGGGACGCCTGCATCCAAGAGCATCCGCAATCCTCGTAAGCGAAACACCAGAGATACAGGACAACGGGCAATTTCTGGGATGGCTTTGTAGTAGCGTGAATCAATCAGGTCTTGAATGCAACCGCGCCGTGCATTGACGCTGGAACTTTGCAACAGTGCTATCACCTCACTAATTTGGGAGTAGTCACCTGTGAAACGACAAACTGTAGCGATCGCTGCACTACGGGTAGGTTCATCCTCAGCTTGGGTAAATTTCCGAACTCGTTCTAAGGACGCCTGATAGTTAGCGTTAGCTAGGGTGTGAATAATTACTCGGTAGATTTGACCTGGTTTATCGAGTAGTTGCGCTACTTCTTCGAGGATTTCTGGATCTTTAGTGCCGATTTCCCCAATCGCCCACACAGTATTTTCAACAGTATAAATATCATCATCTTTAAGGCACTGCCGAATTACAGGTAAAGCTGATTCGACCTGCAATCGCCCCAGACTTTCCACAGCTTTGCGGCGGACAATCCGGTGGTCTAACTCATCAGGGTTACTGCTTTCAATCGCCCGTACCAAAGCTGCGATCGATTGCTCAGTGGGATAATTAATTAGATGGGAAACAGCAATATACTTATCAGAAGCGTCTTCGAGTTGTTCTAATGGTGTATCGATAATTGCGATCGCTTGTTCTTCTGTTAGCCCAAACATTTTAAAAAAACGTTTATCCATTGATCTATAAAATGGCTCTTGGATAATTGCTCAGAGGTCACTTTTACTATCGTACTAGGGACTGGGTACTGAGCATTGGGCATTGGATTACCAAATTTTTGAAGATTTACGTTAAAAAGCTTTACCAGTGGTAACGCGATCTGAGAAGATCGGAATATATGCATTTGTCAGCGATTAGTTTAGTTGCCTCTTGCCAATTGTTCAGTTGTATGTAACAGCTAAGTGCTGGTCTTTCGTGAGTAACCAAACACAAACGATAGTCGAACACTGATTACACATCATTATTTATATAAACACGGATTTAGGAAACAAAAGTTATGGATGAAACCTCAGAACTCACAACAACCGATAACGTAACCACTCAAGATGTTGCAGAAGTTATTGCAGAACTTGAGCAGTATCGGGAACGTCTAGTCCAAGAAACTATGGAAACCGCAAAACGGGCTAAGTTGATGAGAGTAAATGTTATGGCAAAACTAGAGCCTGAGCTTGCCAAGATTGATTCTGCCCTCCAGGAACTCCGTAATCAGCAAGCTGCCCTGAACCTCAGTAACTAGTAATCCATCTTGATAATTTAGCTATAAGTCATATGCTCAACTCCAAAACTCAATCCGGGGAGGATTCGTTAAATCTGTCTCAGGCAGAAACTGATGCTTTATTTGCAGCGGTGAGTGAGCAATTAGGCTTAAACACCTTCAACCCTGATGATCAAGACCTACTCAAGCAGATGATTGAGAGTATGGGAGACTCACGGGGGATGGTTAGGTTGAGTTTTGCAGAGGCATTGGGAAAAATCGGTAAACCAGCGACCCCTTTATTGATGGAAGCTGTAGCAAATCACCCAAACCCAGTTGTACGCAGAGCTAGCACCAAAACCCTGACACTGATCGCTGATCCGATCGCAATTCCAACCTTGGTCAAGGCTCTGTTAAATGATGAAGATACAGTGGTCAAAGCCTCGTCGGTAGGAGCGCTCGCCAAGATAGGTAAGCCTGCTGTGCCAGCATTACTAAAAATCTTAGCGTCAAGCGAGTATCCAGAAAGTGCCAAAGGATATGCAGTATGGGCGTTGGGATTTATTGGAGCAGAGGCGAAGGAATATTTATATCAAGAGATTAACTCTGACTCGGCTGAGGTTCGCGCTGCGGTGGTGGGAGCGATCGCTAAAATAGCTGAAGAAGGTACTGAAAAAGGAGCATTTAATATTTTAGTTAATGCCCTCATCGATCCATCAGCAATTGTGCGGTGTGAAGCAGCAGCAGCTTTGGGCAGCCTGACCTATCGACCAGCAATTCCTAACCTCGTTGAATTATTGCACCATCCCGATTGGGAAACTCGAAAAGCGGCAGCCCTGGCATTGATGAAAATTGGCGATCGCACTTCCTTAGAACCCCTGCAAGCCGCATTAACCAAGGAAGGGGAAGCGGGAGTTCAGGCAGTGTTCAAGTTGGCGATTTCTCAAATTGAGAGACAGTTAGAGGAAGATACTTGGGAATAGAGCGATGCACATTTACTATCACTAATTTTTGGACTGATTCCTCTAAAATTATTGCTAATTAATAGCATTAATCCGATGATCAGTTGCCAACTATGACTATTTCCCTGGCATTAAAAGATGATTTAGAACTGTAGACAGAAATTGTTGATTAGGGTTCCAACTTGAGATCACTCAGTTAAGTTTGCTGTTCTCCTTTCTGGCTCCATAGAAGATAGTCAGAGACAATATTTTAGTGAAAGTTACACATTGATTTATGGTAGTGGTGTGCAACGCTTATGGACAATAAAATTTCAAAAAAACGACAGAATTTTGGGATTGAACATCTAAATCTCTCCTGATTTGTAAGCAAGGTTTTTTCTAAGAACAGATGAAGCTATGAAGCCAGATTTAAGTTTTTTAGTCAAGGGCAATGATTGGTAGACTCTGCTTTATTTAGAAATCAACCCAGTATTGCAGTTAGTGGTAAGACAATTATCATCAAATGTCCTAATCAAGGCACTACAAAGCAAATTATTTGCAGAGCAAAGCAATTAAATTAATTAAATTGCAACTAGCACCCATTTTGGCAGAACAAAGTAACTTGCAGCGATCGCTAAACTGAAAACTTCAAGCATTAATTGAATTCATTAAGCTAGAGAAATTTTAGAGTCTTGTTAAAAAAATCCGCCGTTATCACTGGAGTTAGCACACATGTAGGGGTGAGCGATGTCTTCTCTTGTAGACACGCTACCGCGTAGCTAGCTTCCCAGTAGGGGTACGACAAGCCGCTTCTTTACCAGAGGCTACACCAACGCGTCTATGCACTCTGCAACACGGATTTGGAAAACTTTTTGGTACAACTGTATTTGGCTATCTTACCAGCAAATGCATGAAATGGGCAGAACAGCTATTTAAACTATTATATATTAATTCACTTTGTCCATAATATCTGATAATTACTTGCAATTGCTGAGTCATCTACTGTAAGATTTATTCTCAAATAGCTGATTAATAATCTCAATAAAAAAACAGCAAATAGCCGGTTTTTGAGAGTAATGCTCAGTGGGGATGTAGGTGTTAGGGTGTAGGGGTGAAAAATGGTATTGAAGCAAATATTAAAGATTATTTTGGTCACAAGCTCTATTTGGTTCGGCCTTACAATCAGTGCAACTGCTCAATAAGTACAAGATAAATCTGCGATCACTATACTACTGACAGATTCAGAGCCGCAATCAATTTCAAGAATTTATTTGACACCACATATTACGAAGGCGTACAGAACAGATTCCAAGTCTATCCTGGTGCGCCCTTTACAGTGCAGGGAACGATTTCTTGGCAATTCTGACCCCACTCTTCACAGCTGAATTTCCCTCTGGCTTGGCAAACAAAAATATTTTAAGGAACCTGCTATGAACTCTAAAAAACTACGCGACTTGGTATTTACCCTACACCGCTACATTGGTTTAGCAGTGGGACTGATTGCAATTATTGTCGGCTTAACCGGTACTTTATTAGTCTTCCAGTCCGAAATTAGCACCATTGATCAGCAGCGCCGAATTGGCACAATCACTCCTCAAGGTAAACCCCTGCCTGTTGAGATTGTTCTCAACACTGTTAAAAAAACCTATGCCGATCAACCAGACGCACTAGTGCAAAGGATTTACCTGCCTTCAAAACCAAATGAGCCGATGAATGTTATTCTCAAAACCAAACAAAAGGAATGGACAGAAAACTACGTTAACCCTTACACAGGAAAGATTCTTGGCAATAACTTGAAATCAACCTTCATCCAAAAGTTTTATGAAATCGTCTACCCACTCCACTATGAGCTTTTAAGCGGTAATATTGGCAATAAGTTTGTGGGCATTATTGGTTTACTGATGTCGTTTATGAGTATTACAGGTATTATCCTTTGGCCTGGTTGGCGCAAGTTAATATCTGGCTTCAAAATCAAGTGGAATGCTCATATCAAACGAGTGAACTTTGATGTTCACAAAGTTGCTGGTGTTATTGCAGCAGTATTTCTGATATTTACATTTTTCACGGGATTTTGCTGGAACTTCTCTGATGTAGCCAACCCGATGATCTACACACTCACCTTCTCCAAGCAACAAGCAGATCCTGTTTCTGTTGTCGTTGCTGGTAAGTCTCCACTCGGACTAAAAGAACAATTAAAAACGGCTCAAACTACTTTACCAGATGGAACACTCAAGAGGATTTATTTTCCAACTAAACCAGAAGAAGCTTTAACAGTTAGTTTTAAACTTCCCCAAGAAACTGACGACTATGGTCAAAGCAGTGTTTATCTTGACCAATATAGTGGTAAGGTTTTGCAAGTCGATAATTCTTTGAAGCAGTCATTGGGCGATCGCATCCTCAATTCTTTTAGTCCTCTACACTATGGTACATTTGGTGGCTTGCCTACTCGCATCTTTTACCTATTTGTTGGACTTGCACCGTTAATTTTATCTGTTACTGGCTTTGTCATGTGGTGGTATCGTTACAAAAGAAAAAATCGCCAACAGCAGACTATCGAAATGGTTAAGTTTTCAGCAAAGAATTAGATTCTCAATTAGCAATTTCACCATGTCCCCAATCTGTTTGATTTGGTGAAATTGAGCGATCGCGTTGCTCCCGTCAAAGCGCAACCTGTAATGTTTGATTTAACCAAAGTTGATCAGAGCAATTATGGCTGGAGTAAATTGAAAATAACTATCATTAATAGGTTGAAACTTTGAAGATAGCTTTTAATTAACTTAGTTGCTCAAGTGACAAAATACTGTATTTCAATTAGAAACCTATTATATTAATCTCAACAATTAACAGTTATTGGCTGCAATGTTTAGAGAAAGTGGTAAGTGGAGAGTAAGTGTAGGGGTGCCAGCATTTTTTACAAGAGAAATAACTGGCGGGCAGGAATTAATTTCAAAAATATTTTCAATGTGGACTACATTGAAAATACCTACAGCAGAGAACAAATCACTCCTGTCGCTCCTTTTACTGTTTTGGGGACATTTTTAATTGAATTTTGATTTTCCTGACTAGAAATCCATTACTTTAAGGTGACATCCAGTCTGTTCATTTAATATATCTGCCGATCCTTACCTTCTCTTATAATTAATCACCTGATCTAATCGGGGCAAGGCACTCACTGCTGACTCTCGAACATATGGATCGGCAGATTCATCATTAGTCAATGCCGTCAGCACTTCCACTCCCCGGATATCACCCATCGAACCGAGTGCATTGACAATCGCCACAGCCACCGCAACATTATCCGTTGTTTTCAGAGTTTCAGTTAAAATTTCAAAGGCAGGGGAACCAATCTCACCCAGAGCCATCACAGATGCAATATAAACAACACCATTTGGGTCATTGAGCGCTGTTTTTAATCCCTGTAAGCCCTCAGGTGGGAAGGGTACGTCTGGATGGTTGGCGGCAACTTGTGCCAGGGACTTAGCACAACTGCCGCGAATGGTCGCATTATCGCTGTTCAGTAATGACTCTACTAATGACGGTACAGCATCTGTCCCAATGGCACCTAGTGCCTTTACCGCAGCTCGACGGTAGGTTACATCTTCTTCATCCAAAATACTCATCAGCCGAGGAATAGTATTTTCATCACGGACATCAGCTAGTTCCCACATAGCTCGTTCCCGCAGATTGGGGTTGGGGTGTTTCAATTGTTCAAATAGAGAATCTATTGTCATAAAATAAAATTTTCCTGTTTAAATTCCCCAAGTTCAATCCTTGTCATTACTCACATTTTTGTAACATTATAAATAGTTGCCAAACCCATAGTTCGCCTAAAATTCAAATCTAGGAATGCATAGCAAACGTCAGTTAAAACTTACTCCAATTAGTCCGTTGAAACGGACTTGAGTTATTAGCTTTAGAATTTATTCCTAAGAAGGATAGCAATGAAGCCAGAGATTGAAAAGATGTGGGTAATGACAATGAGTTCAATACATGAGAATTAACTGAAATAAATGTTAACTGATAACTGTTCACTGTTAATCACAACTGAGGGACTCCGAGTCGATTACTCAACCTAATTTAGGCAAAGCAACAGACTAAGAGCCCCTAGTTCTAGAGTATGACAATTGCTCGTCTAAGTCTAGTCAATCCGTGTCACTATGACAGGGAGTTGATTACGTAGTCGAGGAGATTGCGGAACTCAACCAACGCTTGAGGAGACAAATCACGAGGAGCGCAAGCGCGATCGCGAGTGTAAGTCATTGCAGTAACGTAGGGAGCAGTAGGCAGATTCAAAGAGCGATATGTTTCACGAGCACCTGCAATACCCCATTCATCCAAAGGTCCAGTACCACCCACAACTAAGCTGTAGTTGATTAGGCGCAGGTAGTGCTTGATGTCGCGGAGGCACTTATCTTTCTTACCTTGCGTGTCGCCAGCTTCACCATCTTGGTTCAAGTAAGGATATTTCTTGAAGGCAGCATCATAACCTTCTTTAGCTACAGCATCGATCCCAGAAGCCAGCTTTTCAGCAGCTTCTAGACGAGCGTTAGCACGTTGAATACTACCTTGGACGGATTCTAGGTCAGAGGTGGATGGGAAACGACCTGCTGCATCAGCAGATGTAATAACTGTGGTGATAACTGATTTCATTATTTTTTATACTCCAAATGGGATTTGATCGGGTTTGAATTTCAGTTCGTTTGGCTAATAGCCGTTAGCCATAAGCTATTAGCTCAGAGCAGAAATAATGCGATCAAAGTAGCTAGCAGCTTCAGCAGCTAGAGCAGAGCAGTCGCCTTGAATTACTTCTTGCTTGCGGAACCTTTTACCAGCGTTAGCTTCAGTGTTGGTGTTGGTGATGTGAGCGACGCTGATAGCTTTCAGGAGCTGTACAGCACGTACAGAAGAGCCGGTGGGGACGCCTAAAGCTGTGTAGGTTTCTTTCAGCCCATTCAGAGCACGATCATCCAAAACAGAAGAATCACCAGCCAATAGCGCATAGGTCACGTAGCGCAGCATGATTTCGGCATCACGTAGGCAAGCAGCATGGCGACGAGTTGGGTACAGGTTACCACCAGCTTGAATTAAACCTTGGTTTTCACAGGCAATCCCAGCAATGGCATCAGAAACGGCGCAGCTAGAGTTGCTAGCGATCGCGTTTACAGCATCAAGGCGCTTGTTGCCATCAGAAATGAAAGACTTAAGGGCTGCTAAATCAGCACCACCTATAGGAGCAGTTTTGGCGTCTGCTGTAATTACAGCTTTAGAAAAAGCATCAAGAACCATGAGTTATCCTTAATATTCACAAATGGCGGATATTATTTCTGGCCTGTTCTCGATCAGATTAACTGCGAGTAGCCAATGAAAAACATAGGGGATCAATAGTACCCTAGTCTTTACTATGAGAGACAAAGTAATAATCTGTAATATTTACCTGTAATTTGGCTAGTCTGACAAAAAAATCAAATTTAGCCTAAATGGGCATTGGGCACTTGTACTGAGCTTGTCGCGTAGCCGACTTGTGCCGAGCGTACGCCTCCGGGGAAGCAAGCTACGCGCAGCGTCTCTAAGAGTTGCCGAGGTAAGGGCGTTGCCTCTCCTTGGCGCAGCCTCTCGTAGAGAAGAGTTGTATTGGGCAAAAAAATAAGACTTACGCGTTTCAATGGAACTCTGCCACTGCGTAAGTCTTAAGGAAAAAATCTTGTTTTTTACTTGATCAAGCTTGTTTTAGCAGATGTTTGACCAAATTATCTTTCACCATCATCTGCCGTAAAACTTCTAACAAAAATTCCTGAGCCTCTTGTTGATTCAAATTTTTTATCTGGTCTTTCAAATTTTGTAAGCGAAACTGTTGCTCTAAGGTTAATTCGACTGGTAAGTCCATGAGCCACTCCTCTGATTGACTGAATCGAAGGGTATTTGTTGTTACTGCTAGTGTGAACGCGTAGGCGTAGCCCATCGTCAACATCGCTTTCCACTATTTTAGCACTGAGATATTAAATTTTCTACTTTGTCAAGCTATATAAAATCATTATAATAAAAATTTACATTTTTTGAAAAACACATCTGCTTTTCCCTTTGTCAGGAGTTTATTGAAGCTGATCACTAATCGCTGTAATGTTTAGAATGTTTATATAGCAACAACTCTAAAAAGAAAGAACCCGTAAAACATCATCCGCAGGAGTAATAGGTAGGAGTCAGAAGATTGATAGACGCAATGGAATTTTTTCAGCTAAGTGCTGGTAAGTGGCGATCGCAACGTGCAACTCATCATCTAGCCTTCAAGCGCTCAGAGACGGGAGAATCGGATATACAGGTAGAAACTCTGGATGCCGATCATCCGGAAATCATAGAACTGTGCCAGTATCATCAGATTGACCCCAGCCTTTCAGTAGGAGGGTCGCGTGTACGTTGGCTAGGCACAATGGCTTGGGATAGAGAGGGTGAGGAAAACCATCAGGGGAAAACCATATTTGCGATCGTGCCTGATGGCGATAACCCAAGGGTTGGCAAATTACTCCGTGAAAGAGGCTACGCCGAAATTATGCCTGTAGTCGGTCTTTTTCACATGGATGATGAAGATGGACTAGTGTTGACAACCGAATACGAAACAATGAGTTCCATTGAGCGATTCTGGTTTGCCAGCCCAAATATGCGACTGCGAACTAGTACAGTCAAACGGTTTGGCGGCTTCAGCACTGCATCATTTTGTACCGAAACCCGCATTGAGACTTCTGTTGAGGTTTCCAGCACAGGAGAAGTAATAGAAAGACTTGGGCAGGATGTTCTGGAAAAAAGACAGTTTTATTCCGTTTTGGGCTGGTGAATTATCTCAAGCAGAGCGATGCTTTTACTCGTGGGCGAGATTATCTGCATCTGGTGCAGGGACTTGCCCTAGAACCGGGTATGGTGAATGTGTTTGATAACCTGCGCGATCGCATCCCCATTTACACTTGGATCGGCGAGAATATTAACACTGTTAACGCTCAGATCAACGCCTATCTAGAAGTTTGTCATGAGTGCTTTCATCCCCAAGAACGACGCCACATCCAAATTTTTGCAGTCCCTATAGCTCAATCCTTTGGCATAGACGGTCTGTGTAACATTCTCACAAACCCAATCACCATTTTGGTAGATGTTGGTCGAGTTGCACCTAGAGACTGGTTTGGTGTAGTCGTCCATGAATACGCCCATGCTCATCTAGGAGACTTTGGTCACAATCAGCAGTATGCTAGCATCCTATCTCATCTATGCTTAGGACTGGGATTGGAACCACCCTACTGGGAGGCAGGGATGGAAGCAACTTTGCGTAGCTGGCCTTACTGTAAGTCAACCATAGATCCCCTGGAATTTTGGATAGGTCGCTGAAGGGGGCAGGGGGAAATAACCAATGTCTATGCCCCATTAATTTTTTTTGTTAAATATTAAAAATTATTGCTTCAGATCCAAAAGGTGAAACTGAATCTTCTAATCTGAAATATGTGAATAAAGTTTTTAGTAATTTACGTAGTTCATTAAGCTGGAAGCCCCACTCCCTTTATTAATTAGCTATGGGTTGAATCTAGAGGGCTAATCGTTTTTCCTCCGAATACTGAAATCACTCTTAGTTAAGTTTCGTGAAATTTTATCATAACCTCAGATTCTGAGCCAACTACTCCCTTAATATATGATTTAAAGTTGTTAACTTTAATTAAGAATACGGAGGCCTAAGAGTGGCAATTCCTCTATTAACATATGACCCTTCAAGCCAAAACCAGCGTGTAGCTGCATATGAAGTACCGGGTGATGAACAGCCCAGGATTTTTACTACAGACAATATACTGTCCCCATCAGATTTAGGTGATCTGATTGAAGCAGCATATCGTCAACTTTTCTTTTATGCTTTTGCTGCCGATCGCGAAACATATTTAGAGTCCCAACTCCGTAATGGACAAATTACAGTGCGGGACTTTATTCGTGGGTTAGTGCTTTCCAATACCTTTAAGAAAAGCTTCTACGACCTCAACAATAATTATCGCTTTGTTGAGCAAGTAATCCAGCGGGTTCTAGGACGCGATCCATACAACGAACGGGAAAAAATCGCCTGGTCAATTGTAGTCGCTACCAAGGGTATTAGAGGCTTTATTGATGAAGTTCTGAATACTGAAGAGTACCTGAGCAATTTTGGATACTCCACAGTCCCCTATCAGCGCCGTCGGATACTGCCATCCCAGTCTGAAGGTGAGTTGCCATTCAACATCAAATCTCCGCGATACGAAGATTACCACCGTGCCAAACTGGGCTTCCCCCAAATCATTTGGCAGGTAGAAGTACGCAGATTTCTCCCACAAGAGCAAAAGGTCAAGGCTGGAGATCCATCTCTCTTCTTAGGTATGGCACAAAGTATCAATGCAACTGGCAATGCGCCACAAAGGATCTCGCCATACAACATCGATATCGAAAAGTCTGTACCTTATCGGCAACTATCAGGAATTAAATAACGATTTTTGGTCGGCGGCTGGCTAGTACATCCCTTTGATCATTTTATAGCGTGCATAAGTCCTGGGTTATGTAGGAGTTTCATTTAGGTATAACTAATGAAACAGACTCTATCCCATGTCTAATGCACGCTAGTCGTTTATTTAGATGCATGTCTTAGAGGTTGTTTGAAAAGTGTTTCGCTGTGACTTTAGGCACTTTACCTAACTTCCTTACCCAGTTGTGGCTTAGTAGATTTCAAACTAAGTAAAGTCAGATTTGAGTAGAATCAAATAGCACCAGGGGTTTATCATGCTGTGGCTGAATGGGAAAAATGGCTAAGGATCACATAGAAATTAGAAGGAAGAGGTATTTCAAGCTCAGTTCACAAATCGCTCAGTTGGATAATGCACAATTGCGTTCTCTGTTTGACAATAGTTAGTCGAATCAGTCAAGTACGGGTTGGGGGATGAATCACGCCATCGTCCTTGAGAAATCCAAGGTCTTTGTGAAGCGTGTTCCGGTTACAAACATCGAATTTGAAAACCTGTTCTCCACCAGAAACCTCTATGACCTGCCAACTTACTGTAATTACGGCTTCGGTTCCACTGGTTTTGGGGTCTTCCGGGAACTTGTAACCCATATCAAGACGACCAACTGGGTATTGTGCGGCGCAATTGCTAGCTTCCCACTGATGTATCATTATCGGATTATTCCCTTGTCCATGCGGGGTGCAGATGTGGATAAGTCGCGTCTAAAAGCTTATGTGGAGTACTGGGGCAATAGTACGAACGCCGGGAATTATCTGTTAGATAGAGCGAACGCCAAGTATGAGTTAGTTCTATTTCTAGAGTACATACCGCATGTTCTGGAAACATGGCTGCTCTTAAACCCCAACAAACTTCAGAAACCCCTGGATGACTTACGCACGACGATTACCTTTTTGAGGACGAAGGGAATCATCCACTTCGACGCACATTTTCGCAACATCCTCACCGACGGCAAGCAAATATATTTGACCGATTTCGGTTTGGTACTTGACAAGAGTTTTACGTTGACGAAAGATGAAGAATCTTTCTTTAAGCAGAACACATTTTACGACTATGGTGAAGTCCTGCGGAATCTTAGTCACCTGATTCGATCGCCGTATGATTTATGTTCGGAGAACGATAAACGCAGGATGATGGAAAAATATAGCATAAAAGAAGGCTTAAAACCTTATGAACTGAGGTCTATATTACTCAACAACATCGAGCAGATACATTCTGATGGGGTTATGAAGTTAGATAAGTTCTATGTTGCCAGCATCGTCAAATACCGCAGCATCATTGCACTGATGCAAGACTTCTTTGCTGATATGTGGGAAAATAAGAAGAAGGACACGAAACTTCGTCACGCAGAACTACGGCTGCTACTCAAAGAGACGGGGTTTCTTCCTAGTGTTGGAATCGACGGCGGACATGAGTGAAACATTAAGGTAATTGCACTTTCGTCAAGAGGGTGCTTTCCTCTAAGAAAAATTGTTAGTTAACGCCGTGTGCGACTTTCTCTCAGACCTAACCCCCAACCCCTTCCCTACAAGGGAAGGGGAGCAAAAATCAAAGCCTCTCTCCGTTTCGGGGAGAGGTTTGGAGAGGGGTTTCAAGAATAAGTCGCACATCGCGTTAGTTAAATGCTTGAGCGCTATACTTACGGTGAGCTACGCTAACGCACTTCAGAACAAAAACCCCGGCGTTAAGTACCGAGGTGAGGGCGAGGGCGATCGCTCCTCAAATCTCCTACAAAAGTGCGATCGCCTTTAAATAAAATAAGGTTAAGATGCAATTCGTCTTTTTAGCATCTCCAAAAGTTTTGTAAATTGGGTAGGAGGGGTAGCTGTCACCTCAATCATCTCGCCAGATAGGGGATGCTGTAATTTTAGTCGCCAGGCGTGGAGTGCTTGACCAGGCAAATTTACGCCCACTGAATGACCAGAACTATAAACTGGATCGCCGATAATCGGATGACCCATTTTGGCGCTATGGACACGAATTTGATGGGTGCGTCCGGTTTCTAGTTGGAAGTGAATTAATGTATAGTTACCGAGGCGTTCTAGTACTTGCCAATGAGTGACGGCGGATCGTCCACCTTGTTCAACACACATAATAGCCATTTTCTTGCGGTCTTGGGGATGGCGACCAATGGGCATGTCAATTGTGCCACTTTCAACTTTCGGCGCACCGTAAACCACGCCCAAGTATTCTCGCCGTGCAGTTTTTGCTTTGAGTTGTGCTTGTAGATGATGATGGGCAATATCTGTTTTAGCGATCGCGATCGCCCCCGTTGTATCCTTATCCAATCGATGGACGATTCCCGGACGTTGGACTCCGCCAATTCCTGGTAAATTGGGACAGTGAGCTAACAGAGCATTTACCAAAGTGCCATCTGGATGACCGGGCGCAGGATGGACAACTAAGCCTGCGGGTTTATTGAGAATAAGTAACTGATCGTCTTCGTAGAGGATATCTAAGGGGATATCTTCTGCTTTTAGTTCTAAAGGTTGCGCTTCTGGTATTTCGAGAGTGATGCGATCGCCTACCTTGACATTGATCTTCTTAGATGTGCAAACTTTGTCGTTAAGCTGGACGTTACCCTGTTCGATTAACTGTTGGATACGGGAACGGGATAAATCTGGTAATTCTTGGGAAAGGTAACGGTCAAGGCGATCGCTTTTAGTGTTGACACAGTGTATCGTACTCCTAAGGGGAAGCAAGCTAGGTAAAGCATCCTCTATATAAGAAGACAAGCGTTCGCTATTTTCTTGGATTTGTAAATTAAATTCGGTCACAATTGCTCTAAATTAATTCCCCATTATTTAAGTAAAGCGCGGAATGCTTTTAGTTGGGCTTCTGAACTTGGCTAAGTCGATTAATCCAGTAGAATTCAGGAGTCAGGAGTCAAACAGGCTTTATATCTGACTTTGATACCTAGTTTGTGGTACTGAACCAAGCTGAAATCTACTGGAAACTTTACACTCCCCTGTCTTGTATTTGTTCTTTTACCCATTGTCGAAACGTTCTAAGTGCTGAACTCGTTCCTGTGGTTCGCGCCATTTCCACAAACCGGGGAATGAGTTCCGTGATAGAAAAAGTAGGAAATGTGGGGCTGATGAGAGACTTTAGATATTGCTCACCTTGCAGCAAGCTAATTTCTAGGTTTTTGCTTTCATATCGCCAGATTTCAGGTACTCTCAACGCCTCATAGGCACTAATTTGAGTGTTTAGAGGTGACATCAATTTCAATCGCCAAATCAGGAGGAGGATCAACAGTTAAGTCGATCCTGTCTTTCCCAATCATTAGCTTATAGTTTTGAATATAAAAACAATCATCGGGTTCAATACCTGCACTTATATCTTTTCGCTTAAAGGTGGTTGAACCTAAAGACTCCCAATTGAGATCGAGTTCATCTAGCAAAGCTTTCACCAAGTCTGTGATGATTACCTTAGCTCGCTCATGTTCTGGTAATGGAGCCATAATTTCTAACGTTCCTTGGCTGTATGCTACTCGACTCCCACGATGCTCCCCTAACTCGTTGAGAATTGCTTCAAATACTTGCCAACTCACATCTTCCAGGATTATTCTTTGCCCTGGCGGAACTCGAATTTGTCTGAGTTGAAGAGTAACCATAGGATGTTAGTTGTTAAATAATTTAATTTTTACTCAAATTTGAGATGAGCGAAAAGGGAATTTTTTAGAATTGGATGTAACAAACACTCTAGCCAAAAAGCGATCGCTTTAATTTTCTCAAAACTTCCCACCACTCCATCCCGATATTCATCTCTTAACTGTAAATCCAACAATAACGCCATTTGCTCAACATACTCATCCATAACCCCTGACTTCTCATCTCTCCTCCTCAGTGTCCTCTGCACCTCTGCGGTAGCCTGCGGCAAGCCGAAGCGTCTACGTTAATTGTAAATCTATAACTTCTTGCGGCAACTCAAATAAACCATCTTCCCCAGCTTCAAAATCAATCGCCTGATACACAGCATCAATATTTAGCTCACCATAAACGTGAGGAAATAATTCGCCTATTTCAGCAGGTTCATAGCGAATTTCAGCTTGTACTTGATCAGAATCAATAAAAAGTAGTACCAATTCTTTTTGATTATCAAAAAATCTCTTGGCAACTTTGAGTATTTGCGTTGATTTTGAACAATGTATAAAACCTTCGCTAGAGAGCGAATCAGCCCGATATCTACCGATTATTTTTGCTTCTTCCCATTGTTGGTGTTTGGTAATGTGGAGGATAGTGTTCATGTTGCTTATCTCAAGGTGATTCTATCTCAATAGGTTCATCTGGATAAAATTCGAGACATACATTATTTTGCTTATGGCTATTAGGATATATAGATATCCTAATTTCTAATTTGCCTTTCTGCAAGTTTTTACCACTTTGAAGAAACTGACAATCTTTGACAGCATTTAGTTTAAATTCATTGACTGGAATGGACTCGTCACAGGCACGGATATTGTTAATAAATTACCAACTGAAGCATCCGAGATTTGAGTTTTGTAGTTGCAAAGTTCCTGACGCCAATTATTTATAACTTCTCGGATAACTAGCTCTCTTAATTTACTTACTTTAAAAGTATCTTTATCAAAAAAAATTACATCATCTCCACACTCTAAAGAAATAAATTTATTTTTTATATCAATGCCTCTACTGTCAACTCAGAGTCGGTAGTACTTACTTTTTCTTTTATCACCAACATGAGATTATAACGTAATATTATTGGTACCAATTTAGTAAAAATACTGAATCAAAACTATAGCAGTGGACAAAGCCGTTAGGACAAGTTGGCGTTAAACACCTTCAACAAGCGTACATTGTGAATTTATTTTTGTCCTAAGCTTTCTGTCCGTTGCTATATAAATAATATTAAGCGATCGCTCAAAAAATTATTCTTTAAAATCTCACGCATAGGCGCTGAGAAAAACTCTGCGTCTATAGGCCTTTGCCTGAGGTAATCATTCTAAACTGTTTCACATTTAAATTGCATATACTGGGCGGGCAAGATGCCCACCTCACAAGAGTTATGTTTAATTCGGTTATGCAAATTAGATGTTTTTTAGCTTATAAATTAGGTGGAATACAAACATCTGGCGCACACAAACCGATAAATTCTAGCGTTATCACCTCAAGAGTATTCAAATCTACGCGGCGGATGGTATGATTATTGGTATCGGCAATATATAAAAAAGAAGCGATCGCACTCAATCCCGAAGGTTCAAAAAAGCGGCTATTTTTACCTTGCCCATCTTGTAAACCCGCAGAACCATCTCCTAAAACTGTTTGACAATTCCCACTGGAACTAACTAATTTAATTTTATGGTTATAAGTATCTGCTATCCACAGATAATTCTCGGCATATTCCACTCCTAAACAGTGTTGTAGACGGACATCTTCACCCTGGCCATCTAGATCACCAAAACCAAATAAACCTCCACTACCGCAAACGGTTCGCACTTGGTACGGTTCTACAATTCCAACACCGCGAATTGAGCTAACTTCACTGTCAGCAATATATAATTCATTCCCATCGGTGCTGATCCCACTGGGTTGAGCAAAGGCAGATTCAGCAAGTGAACCATCAATGCAAGCTTCTGCACCAGTACCAGCATAAGTTTTAATGATGCTAATTTTTAAATCCATTTGCCAAATTTGATGCGGCCCAGCCATTGCAATAAACAAGGTATTTCCCACTTTCACTAAATCCCAAGGGGAATTCAGCGCGGTTTCTAAACCAGCACCGCCATGAGGACGAATATTGCGGCTTTGTTCTCCAGTTCCGGCGATAGTTTCGACTACTTGGCGCTTCAAGTCAACTCGCCGTAGGGTATGATTTTCTGTGTCAGTAACATAAAGAATTTGATTTTCTGCATCAAATACCATTCCCTGTGGTGCAAAAAACTGCGCTTCGTTAAAAGCACCATCAGTTAAGCCAGATTTTCCAGTACCAATTAAATGTAGAATTTCGCCGTCGAAGCTACTCATAACTAGGCGATGATGTCCAGAGTCAGCGATAAACAAACCCGCTTGGATAGCTAAAACTTTACCAGGAAAAGCTAGGGGTGTAATTAATGGTTGGCGCTGTTTTTCTAAAGTCAAGCTGATTTCTTGGAAATTAATTGTACCTTTGTCTTGGTGTTGCTGAATTAACTTTTGAATCAACTCGTCTAAAGTGTCACGATTTCCTTCCCCAAAAATCTGACCAATCACGTAACCTTCTGGATCAATAATTATTAAGGTAGGCCAAGCACGTACAGCATATTCTTCCCAAACTCGAAAATTGCTGTCAACTAAAACCGGATGTTCAATGTCGTAGCGTAGGATAGCTTGGCGGATGTTTTCTGTTTCTTTTTCGTTATCAAATTTGGCAGAATGAATACCGATAACGGTAAGGCTATCTTTATACTTTTGTTCTAAATATTTCAGGTTTGGCAGAATATGCAGACAATTGATGCAACAATATGTCCAAAAGTCTAAAATTATGACTCTACCCTTGAGTTGTTTGAGAGACAAGGCTTCATTGGTGTTAAGCCAAGAGTAATTATGTGGTAATTCTGGCGCCCTGACACGGGGAATCATCCTAATTTGTAATTCGTAATGACGCTCTCTACGAAATGACGCGCGAACGAATACTCGCTAACGTAATTCGTAAATAATACCATGTTCGGATAATTAGTTATGATTCCCACAGTCATTGCACCCCACCCCTTAATCCCTTAAAAACTTGGTTGCCACCGCCACCTCTGATCTGATACCGTCTATCCTAAACCTAGATACTTCACAATCAGAAAGTACCAATGGTGTACCATTAGCTGTGCCAGGATATCCAGATACAGCAATGCATTTATTGGATTAAGCAAGGCATTATCTGTAAGTACCCGTTTGCCATACAGGAACATTATAACCTGTATAAATTACCAAGTTTCCATCATCCTGAACTTGCAGACGACAATTATTATAACCCTTCCCATTTGTACTACTTGCCCAAAGAGCGGTTCCATTATAAGTATAATTGACTAAATTGCAGTCGGATTGCATGTAAGTGTAGGAAACTTTTTTGTTGAAAGTGTTTGATGTCCACAGAGGAGTTCTGTTATCATAAAGAACAAATTTTCCATCAGACTGCTGTAAAGCTCTATACCTCCTGTTAGGTGAAATCAAGTATTGATTAGGGAATAAGTATTCGCCTGAATAAAGGAAAGATGTACCAGTACCTGCTAGAGCCTTGTTTTGTTGAATAAGCAACGCTGCTTGTGATGAAATTGCAAATGCTGTTGTTAAACCTAGAATTTTTGAGAGTTTAAATAATTTCACAAAGCTATCTCCAATAAAGTTCTGTTGTCTATAATAGAGTGCTGAGGTGCGATAATTATTAGTAGTACAAAATAAAATATAGGGGTTCCCGACCAGGTAAGGTACGTTTTTAAAGCTGCTTATTTTCCTAGAAAAGATTTAGGTGTACTCAGTTGCTTCGGAAACGCTATATATATTTGTCATTGTAAATGAAGCAAAGCAAAATCAAGCAATTTCCTTGCGGTTTAGGATTACTTCTTTACCAGACGCTACCGCGATCGCTAGATTTCATTTCGTTTGCAATTACATAAGTAATTTTGTGTAACCACTTAGGAATAAAATCAGCCTTGATTAACATCACTTACACTGTTTGTTGCTGTTTAATAAATTAACTTTTAGAAAATTTACAATTTGAAAGGACTTGACAAACTAACTACTACGAAGCTGTCAGCTTGGGTGCAACTAGCGAAAACTCAAGCTGAACGAGGACGAGTTAACGATCGCATTCCGCAATTGGGTTTGGCTGATCTTAATTGGTTTGCAGTTGACATCTGCTGTGAATCGGGAAAAACTATCAGCTTTGGGGATACAGCTTGTGTGTTCCCTCTGATGAGCGTTATTAAGACATTTTCTCTACTTTATCTATTAGAACATTTAGGAGCAGAAACAGTTTTTGGGTGGGTTGGGGTTGAACCTTCGGATGCACCCTTCAATTCTTTAGAACAACTGATTGCCGATCACGGGCATCCCCGCAACCCGATGATTAATAGTGGGGCAATTACCCTATCTGATAAATTACCAGGAAAGGACGCTAGCGATTGCACTTTTTTATTTTGTCAATGGCTCAACCAATTAGCAGGTTGCCAACTAAGCTTAGATCAGGTAATGCTGGCTTCAGTGCGATTAACACGCTCAACAGCCAATCAAGCGATCGCAAACTATCTTGCCGAAACAGATCATCTAGAAAATCTGGAAACAGCACTTGACACCTACGAGGAAATATGCTGTATATCTGGGCGAGTTGAAGATTTAGCCCAATTAGGAAAACTCCTAGCTTTTGAAAATCGCTATATATCTGCACAGAACCGCCGAATTGTCAATGCTGTGATGTTAACTTGTGGACTGTACGAAACTTCTGCCCAGTTTGCTGTCAGGATTGGTCTACCAATGAAATCAGGGATTGGTGGTGGACTTATAGCAATAGTACCAGGTGAGGGAGCGATCGCTTGCTACAGTCCTGGGTTGGATAATACAGGTAATCCTGTAGCAGCGATCGCATTTGTTGAGATTTTAGCGCAAGAGTTACAGTTGAGTGTTTTTGGTTAAAAGTTTTACATGAATAGACCACAGTAGAGTATGCATTGCAATCACCACTACTAAAAACTGGGTTTCATGTTGAGAGTCCCTCTCCGAGTCGGAGAGGGACGGTTTTACGTAGTAAAACCTTCTTAGAGGTCTTTTGATTGAGCTAATTATACAGAGACTATATGAGCTGTCGAATTCACATTGATTCAGAGGTTGGCTTTACCGTTGGCTGTGGTTCTGGTGTTGGCGCAATTGTTTCCGGTGCTGGAGACTCAATAATCTCTGGCAGCGTCGGTGGCAAACTAGGAGATGGTGCAACTGGTACTTGTGGAGTGGGAACTTTGCCCGCCCGACGGTTAAAAAATCCGCCAAATCTAGGTTTTGTTGGCTGAGGTATAACTTTTTCGGGTAACGGCGTTGATTCAGGAGTTGGTGTTACCGTTGGCTGTGGTTCTGGTGTTGGTGCAATTGTTTCCGGTGCTGGAGACTCAATAATCTCTGGCAGCGTCGGTGGCAAACTAGGAGATGGTGCAACTGGTGCTTGTGAAGTGGGAACTTTGCCCGCCCGACGGTTAAAAAATCCGCCAAATCTAGGTTTTGTTGGCTGAGGTATAACTTTTTCAGGTAACGGCGTTGATTCAGGAGTTGGTGTTACCTCTGGCTGTGGTTCTGGTGGTGTCGGGAACAAGGTGGGAGATGGTGCAGCCGTTGGAACTTCTAATTTTGGTTGTTCTGGCTGTGTTTTGGATTCTTTTAGAATTTCAGTTTCCGGAATGGGCTGTTTTTCTACCTTCGGTTGTATTTGGGGTGTTTTTTCAACAGAAGGCGTGGGTGTAGGTTTAGGTACAAGTCTATAATTCTGGTCTACAATGGGGCGCACTTCATCTGCTGTAAGTTCCCCTCTGACAATTCTCGACAAAGTGTCTTTACCCTTTGGCTGGTAGTCAATCAGTCTGACTGTGGTATTAAAGGCATTTTTGAGAGAATTTCCCTGGTTATCGAGAAATTCCAGTTTTACCCAGTTTTTTCCTGGACGGAAGCCTTTAAGATAAACTGCTTGCCAGCGATCAAAAATAAAGCTTTCACCATTAATTGTGGAGCGGATGCGCCAATCACTGAATTCGTCGTTGGCGTTTTCCTTGCCAATGAGGTGCAGAGGAGCGTTAGTTAGGTAAAAGTCGAGTAAGATTGGTTCTGCTCCGTAGCTGCTTTGAGGACGGCTGTAAGTTAGCAACGGTAATTTCGGATCTGGGTTGTTGTCGTCGGTTTTTGTGAAGACGTGAAATGTTGTCTGGGCATAAGCGCCTTCATTCTTAAAGCTTTCATGCCAAGGACGGGAGGCAAAGACGCGCAGGGTATGAGTACCTGGAGACAAGTCTGACAAAACCAAGGGCTGATTCAGGTCGTAAACAGGTATATAAGGTTGGTTATCCAGAATTACGTGTAGATGGGGTCCCAGTTGTAATTGTGGGTCTTTAAATATTGGTAGATCTTTAACCTGAAAACTGGCTGTGACTTTGTTATCTTGGAAAACTTCATCAGTTTGTGGAGTAACAATTGTCACCTGTGGTTGATAAATTTCCAAAACTGTCCGCAATTCTTGGATAACAGATGGTGGGGAAACTTCCGAAAATTGCTTGGAAATTTGAGAAATCTGTGGAGAGTTTTCTCTATAGCCAGTAGATACTTCCTGGCTACCAACTTTCTCGCCACAACTAATCAAGCTTAATACCAACACCAATGTTATTATCCATCTGAAAATCAGGAACCTCTTAGGGAGGAGCTTCTTTAACACCCTTTTCTGCCACGAGTTCATGCGTTGCACCCAGTAATAGTCTTCGACAATTGACCATACCAATTTTAGATTTTAGATTTTAGATTTTAGATTATTTTGGTTCATGCCCTGTCCTAGTGGGTGGAACAAATCCATTCATTCGCTCGATAGCGTAGCGTTAGCGTTCGCGTTCGCGCAGCGTCTCGTAGAGAAGCGGTAGCGAATAGCGCAGCGTTAGCGATGTAGGAGCGTATAACTAGATAACGCCTACCAAAATTGGAAATCTAAAATCCTCAGAGCCAAATACCCGTACTTCGTCCTGCTATGTTGGCGGAGCGTCTCGTAGAGAAGACAGTGGTCAGGGTCAATCTAAAATCCAAAATCCAAAATCCAAAATCCAAAATCCAAAATCCAAAATTGATTGAGAGATTATTTTGGCTCAAACTGTCCATAGGGAACTATAGCCCAAAAGGTGAAATCTGCCTCACCTCCCATAAGTTTTTCTGTGGCTCTCAGGAAATTTTAAAATAAGCCATATTGCCTACAGCTCTTTACTTATAACAATCGAAACATGACACAAATATTTACGAGTAACAGCAGCAAAAGCTGGAACATCCTCTACATACAGCCAAACCCTAAATTTTACGAATTGTTATCCTTTGTAAATTAAATGGATAATCTATTGACTTTTGTACAACTAGTTTGAAGTTAAAAGCTTGCTCAGGCATGAATTCCAGCAATATTTCAGCAAGTTTGAATTATTGTTAAAATATCTCTAACAAAGTACAAGTGAAGACTCTATAATTCAACGAGAAACAACTATCCACATCGGGTCTTCATCGCGGCTTCAGTAAAATTCTGGAGTATGTGGTAATGGTTCATTTTGTGGTATTCATGATTCCTCATTCCTTATCAAGAGAGGAGGTCGAATGACAATAAGTCCTCCGGAGCGAGAGGAAAAAAAGGCAAGAGTAATCGTCGATAACGATCCAGTTCCAACCTCATTCGAGAGATGGGCGCAACCTGGACACTTTGACAAATCCTTAGCCAGAGGTCCCAAAACCACCACATGGATTTGGAACCTGCACGCACTCGCCCATGATTTTGATACACATACAAGCGATTTAGAAGACATATCCCGCAAGATATTCTCAGCCCACTTCGGCCACTTAGCCGTAGTGACAATTTGGTTGAGTGGGATGATTTTCCACGGCGCGAAGTTTTCTAACTACGAAGCTTGGTTAACCGACCCGTTAAACGTTAAGCCTAGTGCCCAGGTCGTTTGGCCCATTGTGGGACAAGACATTTTAAACGGTGATGTTGGCGGTGGTTTCCACGGTATTCAAATCACCTCCGGTTTGTTCCAAGTATGGCGTGGCTGGGGAATTACAAACTCCTTCCAGCTTTACTGCACTGCGATCGGTGGCTTGGTATTAGCAGGCTTATTCCTATTTGCCGGCTGGTTCCACTACCACAAGCGCGCTCCCAAACTGGAATGGTTCCAGAATGTGGAATCGATGCTGAATCACCACTTGCAAGTATTGCTGGGTTGTGGTTCCTTGGGATGGGCAGGTCACTTAATCCACGTGTCCGCACCGACCAACAAGCTTTTGGATGCAGGCGTTGCTCTCAAAGACATACCCTTGCCCCACGAGTTCATATTGAACAAAGACTTGTTGACCGAGTTGTATCCCAGCTTTGCTGCTGGTTTAGCACCTTTCTTCACCTTGAACTGGGGTCAGTATGCTGACTTCCTTACCTTCAAGGGCGGTCTGAACCCAGTAACTGGCGGCTTGTGGATGACAGATATTTCCCATCACCACTTAGCGATCGCAGTTCTGTTTATCGTTGCTGGTCATCAATACCGTACCAACTGGGGTATTGGTCACAGCATTAAAGAGATCCTAGAAAACCACAAAGGGCCTTTCACTGGTGAAGGTCACAAAGGTCTCTACGAAAACCTGACCACATCTTGGCACGCTCAGTTGGCTACTAACCTGGCCTTCTTGGGTTCTTTGACCATCATCATCGCGCATCACATGTACGCGATGCCCCCTTATCCATATTTGGCAACTGATTACGCTACGCAGTTGTGCATATTCACTCACCATATTTGGATCGGTGGCTTCTTAATCGTTGGTGGAGCGGCTCATGCTGCTATCTTTATGGTGCGGGATTACGATCCAGTTGTGAACCAAAACAACTTACTGGATCGGGTAATTCGTCACCGTGACGCGATTATTTCTCACTTGAACTGGGTGTGTATTTTCCTCGGCTTCCATAGTTTTGGACTTTACATCCACAACGACACAATGCGTGCATTGGGTCGTCCCCAAGACATGTTCTCTGATACGGGAATTCAGTTGCAGCCAGTATTTGCTCAGTGGATACAAAATATCCACACCTTGGCTCCTGGAACAACTGCACCCAATGCTCTAGAACCAGTTAGCTATGTGTTTGGCGGCGGTATTTTGGCTGTTGGCGGCAAAGTGGCAGCTGCACCCATTGCTTTGGGTACAGCGGACTTCTTAATTCACCACATTCACGCCTTCACCATTCACGTCACTGTCCTAATTCTGCTCAAAGGTGTGCTATATGCCCGTAGCTCTCGTCTGATTCCAGACAAAGCAAACCTGGGCTTCCGCTTCCCCTGCGACGGTCCTGGTCGTGGCGGTACCTGTCAAGTGTCTGGTTGGGATCACGTATTCCTCGGACTTTTCTGGATGTACAACTCCCTGTCGATTGTAATTTTCCACTTCAGCTGGAAGATGCAATCAGATGTCTGGGGAACCGTAGATGCAGATGGTGTGGTGACTCACATCACTGGTGATAACTTTACCCAAAGCGCCATCACCATCAACGGTTGGTTGCGTGACTTCTTGTGGGCACAAGCTACACAAGTCATCAATTCCTATGGCAGCGCGCTATCTGCCTATGGTCTACTCTTCTTAGGCGCTCACTTTGTCTGGGCATTCAGCTTGATGTTCCTGTTCAGTGGTCGCGGCTACTGGCAAGAATTAATTGAGTCCATAGTTTGGGCGCATAATAAACTGAAGGTAGCACCAGCAATTCAGCCTCGTGCTCTGAGTATTATTCAGGGTCGGGCTGTAGGGGTAGCTCACTACCTCTTGGGAGGGATTGCCACAACTTGGGCGTTCTTCCATGCACACATCCTTTCAGTAGGGTAGCAATCAGCTTCCTAAAAGTTAGGAGTTAGGGGTTAGGAATTAGGAGTGAGCCAGCACGATCTTGGGGGTTTCCCCCATAAGTGACTGCCGAACCCCGAAGGAGTTAAGAATAAAAATTTAAAACTCATAACTTTCAACTCATAACTCCTAACTATCTCAGCTGATACTTGATGGCTAAAGGTCAGAGGATTTATTAAACCTATGGCGACAAAATTTCCCAAATTTAGCCAGGATCTCGCACAGGACCCGACGACTCGTCGGATATGGTATGCGATCGCTACAGGCAACGACTTTGAAACCCATGATGGCATGACGGAAGAAAATCTTTACCAAAAGATTTTCGCAACTCACTTCGGTCACTTGGCAATCATCTTCCTGTGGGCATCGAGCCTCCTGTTCCATGTAGCCTGGCAAGGTAACTTTGAACAGTGGATTAAAGATCCCCTTCATATCCGTCCGATCGCCCACGCGATTTGGGACCCCCACTTTGGTAAACCAGCGATCGAAGCTTTTACCCAAGCTGGCGCTAGCAATCCGGTAAACATTACCTATTCTGGTCTCTACCATTGGTGGTATACCATCGGAATGCGGACGAACGGCGAACTGTACAACGGTTCAGTGTTCTTGCTGTTATTCGCAGCGATATTATTGTTCGCTGGTTGGCTGCACTTGCAACCCAAGTACCGTCCTAGCCTGGCATGGTTTAAGAGCGCTGAACATCGCCTAAACCACCACCTAGCAGGTTTGTTTGGTGTTAGTTCTTTGGCATGGGCTGGTCACTTAATTCACGTTGCTGTCCCCGAATCTCGCGGTCAGCACGTAGGTTGGGATAACTTCCTATCCACCCCACCCCACCCAGCCGGTTTGACACCATTCTTTACAGGCAACTGGGGTGTTTACTCTCAAAACCCTGACACTCCTGGACATATATTCGGGACATCGCAAGGTGCAGGGACTGCAATTCTGAGTTTCTTGGGTGGCTTCCATCCTCAGACAGAAGCTTTGTGGCTGACTGACATAGCTCACCACCACCTAGCGATCGCAGTTCTATTCATCGTTGCCGGTCACATGTACCGGACAAACTTTGGGATTGGTCACAGTCTCAAAGAAGCCTTGAATGCCAAGAATTTCTTTGGTATTCCTGTTGAAGGTCCGTTCAACCTACCTCACCAAGGTATCTACGACACCTACAACAACTCCCTGCACTTCCAGTTGGGGTGGCACTTAGCAGCGTTAGGTGTTGTTACTTCCCTGGTAGCGCAGCACATGTATTCCATGCCTTCCTACGCATTTATTGCAAAGGACTATACAACCCAGGCAGCGTTGTATACGCATCACCAGTATATTGCTGGATTCCTGATGCTTGGTGCTTTTGCCCACGGAGCAATATTCTGGGTACGTGATTACGACCCAGAGCAAAATAAGGGCAACGTCCTTGAGCGCGTGTTGAAGCACAAAGAAGCGATTATTTCCCACCTTAGCTGGGTATCCCTTTTCTTGGGCTTCCACACTCTTGGTCTGTACGTCCACAACGATGTAGTAGTTGCTTTCGGCACTCCTGAAAAGCAAATCTTGATTGAGCCAGTGTTTGCTCAATTCGTCCAAGCTGCTAACGGTAAAGTACTGTACGGTTTAGACACCTTGCTATCTAACCCAGATAGTATTGCTTACACAGCATGGCCCAACTACGCTAACGTCTGGTTACCAGGCTGGCTAGATGCGATCAATGCTGGTACAAACTCCCTGTTCTTAACAATTGGCCCTGGCGACTTCTTGGTACACCATGCGATCGCCTTAGGTCTGCACACCACCACCTTGATCTTGGTCAAAGGTGCTTTGGATGCCCGTGGTTCTAAGCTGATGCCCGATAAAAAGGACTTCGGCTATGCCTTCCCTTGCGACGGCCCCGGTCGTGGCGGTACTTGCGACATCTCAGCTTGGGATTCCTTCTACCTGGCTACATTCTGGATGCTCAACACCATTGGTTGGTTGACCTTCTACTGGCATTGGAAACATTTAGGTATTTGGCAAGGCAACGTAGCTCAGTTCAATGAGAACTCTACATATCTCATGGGCTGGTTCCGCGATTACCTCTGGGCTAACTCTGCTCAGTTGATTAACGGTTACAACCCTTACGGCGTGAATAACCTGTCTGTCTGGGCTTGGATGTTCCTGTTTGGACACTTAGTTTGGGCTACTGGCTTCATGTTCTTAATCTCCTGGAGAGGTTACTGGCAAGAGTTGATTGAAACCCTTGTTTGGGCACACGAACGCACTCCTCTGGCTAACCTAGTTCGCTGGAAAGACAAGCCCGTGGCTCTGTCAATTGTTCAAGCTCGTGTAGTTGGTCTAGCTCACTTCACTGTTGGCTACATCGTGACTTACGCAGCATTCTTGATTGCTTCTACTGCTGGTAAGTTCGGTTAATTCGGCTGCTAGTTTTGTAGGTAAGTAATAAAAATCCCCTGCCGCAATGGTGGGGGATTTTTATATCGATATATCAATACGGTTTTTTAACGAACCTTAGAGGCGCAGAGAGAAGAAGAAAATGCTTAACTGAACTGTAGGCTTATAAATAATCTCTGGAGGTGGGAGCAATAGATTTGATAGAATTACAGTAATTCGCCTAAATAAAGTTTTGTTAAAAAATACTATGTAAGTTTTGACCTGATTTATGGCCGGTATTACACAGTTTTGCAGTCTTTTTCAACTTATTTTTTCATCTAGCAAGAATCTTAGGTTATTGTAGTGGGGCATAAGTAATATGGCAGAACTGGAAATCCCAGAAAAATATAAGCCTGGGTTCAAACAACTTGTAACCGTAGACGTTAGAACTGTAGATGAATTAATTGATGCTTTGAAGCAAGCCCCCCCTTCACTACTTATCGAGGATTTGGCATCAATAGTAGCTTCACAGGTTCAAGCCTTAACTCTAGAAGAAGTAGAAGATTTGATAGAAGCATTAATTTCTCTTTACAATTTTCGAGATTCTTTTGACGCATCCACAAATAAGATTGTAAAAGGAATTAGTCAGGCTGTTCAGGATGATGAAGACCTTCCCAATCTTTCTGGAGGAGAAAAACAAGAATTTGAGCGACGATTAGCTGCTTTATTAGAATTTGACAGTGTTCTTAGTGTTACATCCAAAGCAATTGATGTGATGCATGACCATGAACGTATATTCAGACGCTCTCGTGTTCTTACCGATATGCGTCCTATCTTTGAAGTGGATTTAGAAAAAGGGCCAGCAGCTGTCGTAATAGTTCATATGCTGAAAATTGAGTATGCAGATTTAGATGGTACACATGAGTTTTTTGTAGCTTTGGATTCAATAGATTTAGAACAATTACGCCAACAGTTAGATAGAGCAGAAAAAAAAGGAAAATCTATCAAATTGATGCTAGGCAGAGCAAATATTCCATACTTGAATTATCTGAATGTAGAGTAAAGGTTATAAAAATGCAAGTTGCGTTAGAAAAGTGTAATTTTTGGGTTAAAAAAAACCAACATAATTTAAAGCGTTCTCAGCTTTATTCATCAAATAATCAAGCCAAGTTAAAAGCTCTATTTGACTGGAATTGTCCGGAAGATAAACGAAAAATACGTGATGAGAATAACTGTGACAATTTACTCTTCTTCAAAAGTGCTAAAGATCGTAAATGTGGATTGGAACGCTCTCGATATAGCTTTGTATCTAAACAGATAGAATTAGAAGTAACTTTTACAGCACTCGTTAACCAATGGCGTGAAGAAAATCGTGGTGTGTCATCTACTAACCAAATGTCAATGCATCCTGTATACCAACAGATTATAGGAATGGGTGAAGCTGCAATCCCACTCCTATTCAGAGAGCTAGAAAAGGAAACTGGACGCTGGTTCTGGGCATTAAAGTCTATTACAAGAGAAGATCCTGTGCCTCCAGAACATCGAGGAAACACGAAGGAGATGACTAAAATTTGGCTTGATTGGGGTAGACAGAGGGGCTATAAGTGGTAAGTAATAACGCTTGGGGTAGCTATGTAAAATCATTTATTGAACGTGATTATCCCAATCTAGTTACCCACGGATATAAGCTCACAAGTCCAGATACAACTGAGTACAACTGTGTTGCTTGGGCAGCAGAAAATGATCAAAATTGGTGGTGGCCAGATACTCAATATGAAGAGTATTGGCCTCCAGGTGTTCCTAGAGAGGAAACTCTTGAAACTTTCCAACAGGCATTTGCCACACTTGGCTATGAAATCTGTCAAAATGATGTGTTGGAAGAAGGATTTCAAAAAATAGCTATATATGTTAATTCAAATAAAATACCAAGACACGTTGCTAGACAACTACCTAATGGTCAATGGACAAGTAAGTTGGGTCAAGATGAAGATATAGAACATAATAATTTACAAGGTTTAACAGGACAGCCTGGGTATGGTGAAATTGCTTGCATTATGAAAATACTGTTGACTGCAAGATGACATAACACTACCAAGGTAAAATTTTAAATAAAAAGCTATTGTATAAAACAAGTAATCATTAATTTGCTAGAGGAGTTATCAGGTGTCCATTCCCGAAATTACTCAAAAGCTGTTAGATCAAAACGAGACAAAGGACTAAGCTTTGCCGATTTGGAAAAAATTCTCGGACGTGACGCGTTAACCAAAATACGTCCTAGTGGACATGATATTTGGATAAATTCCAAAAGGATAACCACGGTGCAATACCGCAAAATTTGTTAGAAATTGCTAATACTGAATCCAATAGCGCTTATTTACAACGCTGTAAAACAGCATAAATTAGACCCCATCTAGCACGTTTTCCTCAAGGATTCGCCGAGTTCTTCATCAAATTCTTAACTGATGAAGGTGATATGGTTTTAGATCCATTTACAGGTTCTAATACAACGGGCCTTGTTGCACAGACTCTGCAAAGCTGATAGATATCTTTTAAAATTAATGAAAATTATGTAATGGGAAGTCGTTATCGATTTAACCAATAACCAAATTAAGTGAAGAGTTAGGAGTCAGGAGTCAGGAGTTAAAATTTATAACTCGTAACTCATAACTCATAACTACTCACTCAAATTTCTCCATTCACCTGCATTTGATGAACTTGATCCGCAAGCTCTTGACGACCTTGATCATCTAGTTTGTCAATTGCTAACATCCCCATGAGAATAACTTCTTTCAGGGTTAAACGTGTAGAATGTGCCTGTTTTTGCACAATCTCCTTAATAATGGGACTGACACCAATTGCTGTACTCGCTCTTGCCACAGAAGAAAAGGAAACACTAATGATTCAGCCTAAATCTTAGCACTTCCAATGAAGTTATTTTCTAGAGTTAAAACTTAATTTAAATGTGTTTCAACTCATACTTCAAGGAGTAAACATAAATTTTAAATTACGTATTAGTATATAGAGAACAACGGTTCTAAGTGCAGGGCATTGTCATACTACTGGACAATTTATATCAAACCCTCAATCATGCCATCAAACGTAAGAGCCTACTTTTAGATGAAAATAAATTTAACTTTTGTTATTCCACCATAACGGGTATAGTGTCTAACAGTGCTAGAAATAACTCCAGAGTGATTCTAAAACTATTTGATTGAGGGTCTAACTTCTTTTTTAAGTGAGTTCTTTTTCTTCTCAGTATGGCAAACTTGATGCTTGCTGATTGAGGACATACCATCGTATGATATCAATATTCTCAACAGTTAAATTTTTGCCTATTCCTCTAGAATTTATACTAAGTTTTCAATCATCACATCAAAGATACGAGCGAATTTGGGAATGGCAGTAAAGTCAACTGTTGTCATTCCTGGACGACGGGTATAACTTCTAACTGCGCTGTAAATTCCCCTAGAACAGTCAGAAACTTCTTTTACTATCCATCCTTTCTATTCTGTCAGTTCTCGAATCTTTAATCTGACTAATTGCATATTTTATAATTGATACATTTGCACCACTCAATTTCATATGAGAAATTAAAAAGTGTAGATGTGTTCCCAAAGCGTCTCCAAGAGTTACGGCTTGTCGTAAAACATCGCCTCTTGCTCTAGGAAACTCTCATGCGATCGCCACAATTTACTGAAATCTGGAAACCTTAAATCAAATGCTTATTTATTATATTAGCAACATCAAAAGCAAAAACCTCTGACCTGAGATACTCAAAAATCACTTACTAATTGCCGAGTTTGCAAACACTTGCAATATTTGTGAAAACTGAGTTATCGAAAGTGGTCAACTGATGAAAACAGTACTTTCAGTAGAAGTATTCTCACAAATAAGACTTCTATACCATCGGCAAAACCGTACTTTAAAGAGATCGTGAATTATCAAATATAATCTTGTGAACACGCTTTACAGAACTATACAGTGTAAATAAGAATAATAACTTAACCGAAGTAAAATTTTCCTGAATACAGGCAACTAATGCTGTCATAGGGAAAAGCAGTGAGTAGAGGAGAGAAAAAGCGATGAGGGACCCTTATCTGTTGGCAGCAGGCTTGTTAACAGGATTAGCAATACCAGCATCGGCTCTTCCACATCTGTCAATTGTCCTCCCAGAAAGTTCTAGATTCCTGTGGGATTTAAAACAGGGTTCGCAGGCAATAGTCAGTACAAAAATTATCAAGAGCGTTGATCTCTCCTTACCAGAACTCAGCGGCCAAGCGTTCCAACCCCTAGAAAGTTCGCATTCGCAGCCAACAGTAGGTGAGAAAAACGTCCCTAGCGTACCAGAATTCAGCAGTCAGGGATTACCAGCCTCAACAGAGTCATCACTCGACCCCAGCGCCCAAGCAACTAGCCTCTTATTGACATCTGGGAATCAACTTTACTACCAAAGATTGGCGGCTCTGAAAACAGGTCAGATTTATACACGCGTAGATAGTGATAATTTGCAATCATTGTGGGAGTCGATCAAGAAACGTCAACTAACTTATGACGACTGGAAAAGTTTATTAGCTTTAGAAGCTAGAGCGATCGCTCAAGGTCAAGGTGCAAATCATCTAAGTATCTTAGTTGGTGATTCTTTGAGCATGTGGTTTCCTAAAGAAAAACTGCCTGCGGGGAAATTGTGGCTGAATCAAGGCATATCTGGAGATACTTCCAGTGGCGTTTTAAAAAGATTGGGGGCATTTTCGGCAACGCGGCCGGATGTGATTTACGTCATGGCTGGGATTAACGACTTACGAAAAGGCGCTAGTGATGACACAATTTTGCGTAATTATCGCCGAATTGTTCGTCGTTTACGACAGGCTCACCCACAAGCTCAAATCATTGTCCAATCAATTTTGCCTACTCGCCTACCAAAACTTTCCAATAGCCGCATTCGTCACATCAACATACAATTAACCCTAATTGCCAAACAAGAAGGCGCTAATTATTTAAATATCTATAGCTGGTTTACGGATATAGAAGGCAATTTGCGTCCAGAGTTGACCACAGATGGGTTGCATCTGTCTCAAGAGGGATATGATGTGTGGCGATTGGCACTACAGCAGATAGAATACAAGCTCACTCAGCACCAGAATTAAACGATCGCTCAATTCTGATGCCGATGCTTCTGGCGATCGCGATGTCTACGACGGGCTGCGCCTACGGAATTTTTAGATTTATGGAAGTTACTAATAGCGATTCCATCAATATACGTTCTGTAATTGAACACCAATTGGCAGCATTTGAAAAGGATGATGCCCAAGGCGCTTTTACCTTTGCTAGTCCGGCAATTCAGGCGCAATTCGGAACCCCAGAAAATTTTATCCAAATGGTCAAGACAAGTTACCCAGCATTATACCGTCCTCGTTCTGTCTTTTTTGAGAAGATAACAACCATCCAGCGAAACATAACTCAACCAGTGCTGCTACTTGCTCCTGATGGAGTTCCCTTGAGGGCTTTATATTTTATGGAAAAACAGCCGGATGATATCTGGAGGATTAACGGTTGCTTTCTTGTTTCTCTGGAAGGTAAATAAATATAAACTGGATGTCTATACAACTAAAATTCTATAGTTTAACGCCCAAAGCTTCCCGATTCAAAACCTGATTCAACTTACCACTGCGATACCCTTCTAAATCTAGGGTTACATAGATAAATCCAAAATCTTGAAATGCGGAAACTAATCTTTGTAAATCCGTAGTCAACACAAACTCTTTAATTTGTTCTGGTGGTAACTCAATGCGTGCTGTATCCCCTTCAGAACGCACACGCAAATTCTGCCAACCTAGCTTTTTTAAGAAAATTTCTCCTCTGCCGACTCGTTGTAACTTAGCTACAGTAATCTCTTCACCATAAGGAAAGCGGGAACTGAGGCAAGGTTGAGCAGGTTTATCCCACCAAGGTAAACCGAGTTGTTGCGAAAGTTGGCGAATTTCAACTTTGGTGAGACTAATTTCTGCTAAAGGCGATCGCGCCCCTCTTTCCTTAGCCGCTTGAATTCCTGGGCGATAATCATACAAATCATCGGCATTCACCCCATCCACTACATAGGGATAACCTAACTCTAAAGCTAAAGGTTTGAGAGTATCGTGCAACTCACTTTTGCAAAAATAACAGCGGTTAACCGGGTTAGAGGTGTAATTGGGATTTTCCATCTCATGAGTCTGGACGATTTTATGAGGAATCCCAATAGTTGCGGCTTGAATTTTGGCATCTTCCAACTCTTCTGGCAACAGCGAAGGAGAAACAGCCGTGACAGCCAAAGCGCGATCGCCCAACACATCATAAGCAATTTTGGCAACCAAAGTGCTATCAACGCCCCCAGAGTAGGCAATCAATGCCTGCTCCATTTCTTTAAATAAGGCTCTTAATTGCTCAAATTTTTCTGTCAGCATCATTTCCCAATCCTGCCAAAACCCTATAGCACCAAACAAATACCATTGTAGTATTTCCCTCTGCTCCCCTACTCCCCTGTTTCCCCTGTTATTGATGGTTTGCTGTACTTGGCCACCAGACTGGCTAAAAGTGGTAAATCAATCGGTTTAGAAATATAGTCATCTGCTCCAGCTGCGAAACTTGTTTCGCGATCACCTTTCATCGCCATTGCTGTTTGAACAATTACCGGAATCGTCCGATATTGCCGATTTTCTCGTAGTTGTTGCACCAAGTTAAGACCATTTCCATCTGCCAGATAAACATCCATTAAAATCACTGCTGGATCTAACTGGGTTAGAGCTTCCCACATCTCACTAGCATTCTTGGCCCAAGTCACCTGATATCCCAATTTACGTAGATAAATTTGCATCAAATGAGCGTTGGGTAAGTCATTTTCTACCAGCAAAATGTCTACACAGGAACTAGGGGTGAAAGGCAGAGGAGATGAGGAAAATTTTGCTTCCTCTACTTCCTTATCTCCCTTCACTCCCGCCTCTTGCTTAAGGGGAAATAAGAGGGTAAAACGGGAGCCATGATCTACTTCCGATTCCACTTTCACAGAACCACCCTGAATTTGGGCGAGTTTTCGAGTCACTGTTAAACCCAAACCAGTACCTTCAACACCATCAGCTACAGCCTTGGCAATTTGGAAATAGGGTTGAAACAGTAGAGCTTGGTCTTCTTGAGAAATGCCAGTGCCAGTATCCCAAACTGTAAAATGCACAAATTCACCTTTGGGAGCAACCTGTAAGCCAACACTTCCTTGACTGGTAAACTTTAGGGCATTGAAGAGTAAATTCAACAGCATTTGCTTGAGTCGTAAGGAGTCGGCTATTAAGGTTGTAATATCAGGATCAATTTCTAGGTACAGTCTCAAACCCTTATTAGCAGCTTTCTCTTTCACCAGCGCCAAAACATTGCTACACAACAGCGCCACATCTATTGTTTCCCAGTGCACATCCAGCTGATTTGCTTCAATTTTTGAGAGATCTAAAATATCATTAATTAGAGCTAGCAAGTGCTTGCCGCTAGACTGAATGATATTTAAATACTCTTGCTGGCGTTCTCTAGTTGGTTCGTACCCTGGGGCTAAAAGCAAGTTGCTAGACAGGATTATAGAACTAAGCGGTGTGCGAATTTCGTGACTAGTATTTGCCAGAAACTGATTTTTGAGTTGATTGGTGCGCTCCAATTCTTGATTAGAGCTACTTAACTGTTCATACCGTTGCTGCCAAAATAGGATGTGTCTAAGTTGTGCCAAGGCTGTAGTACAGTGGTTGGCAGATCTTGCCATCAATTGTGATCTGAGTTGAGCTTGTGATTCTATCAGCGACTCACGATCAGAGTTTAGGGGCGCTGCGGCGATAATTAGCCAGCCCATGACATTGCCAGAATCATCAGCTAACCGCCAAGCACTCGGTGGCTGTTGATTCTCAAGTTGCTGCAAATCTTCGAGTTCTATAACCTCTTGCAATCCCAACAGCAGCTTTTTTTCTGCTGTCAGCACTTCTAGAAATAAAGGTGGGGATGGAGAACAAGAAACATAGCAAACTGTGGCAACAGTTTGTTGTGGTTGAGATAGAGCGATGCCTACGGCACAATCTGTAAGCACCAGGTTACTGCTGTTCACGGCACTGTTAATCTCGTTGACCACAGTTTGGAGAATTTCTGCTTCTGCGGCTCCTGCCTGTGGGACTGTGTTACAAGCAGAAAGCAGGCAATCATTAAGGCAACTTTGCAACTGGTTCAAGCTGCTCTCCAGCCACAACTTGGCGCTAAGTTGCTCAATTGTTGTCAAAAGTTTTGGCGTTGCATCTATCTGTGAGTTCTGGTCTGGTAAGCTTGAATACTGCTGCATGGTCAACTAGACCGCTGAACAAGTTTAGCTTCGCATAAAAATCCGAACAGGATTCCCTGTATATTAGCGGACAATTGTTTATTTATTTATAAACCGTAACTTATGTTGTTATCAACCATAACTTATGATGTCTGGTTTAGCACCTAGACCAAAAAAATTATTATATGAATCACTGACCTAAAATTTTTTAAAGCAACTTAAGGCTTATGGATACACAATTCGCCCAACTAATTGTTAATGGGATTGCGGTAGGAAGCATTATTGCTTTAGCCGCAGTCGGACTCACTCTTACCTACGGAATTTTACGGTTATCTAACTTTGCTCATGGTGACTTTCTAACTTTAGGAGCCTATTTGACTTGGTTGATAAACACTATTGGAGTCAATATTTGGCTGTCGATGATCTTGGCGGCAGTGGGAACAGTAGCAGCAATGCTGTTATCGGAAAAGTTACTGTGGTCAAAGATGCGCTCTATCCGTGCTACTTCCACGACACTGATTATTATTTCTATCGGACTTGCCTTATTTCTTCGCAATGGGATTATTTTTATCTGGGGTGGCAAGAACCAAAATTATAATTTACCTGTTACCCCAGCTTTAGATATTTTGGGTTTAAAGGTACCGCAAAATCAATTATTGGTATTGGGGTTGGCGGTGCTAGCAATTTTGGCGCTACATTACCTGCTGCAAAATACCAAAATTGGTAAGGCGATGCGAGCAGTTGCCGACGATCTGGACTTAGCAAGAGTTTCAGGTATCAATGTTGACCGAGTAATTTTCTGGACTTGGCTAATTGCTGGCACTCTTACGTCATTGGGTGGCAGTATGTATGGGTTAATTACAGCCGTGCGCCCGAATATGGGATGGTTCTTAATTTTACCATTATTTGCCTCAGTAATACTTGGTGGGATTGGCAACCCCTATGGTGCGATCGCAGCAGCTTTTATCATTGGCATCGTCCAAGAAGTCAGCACCCCTTGGCTGGGTTCACAGTATAAACAAGGTGTAGCACTGTTGATCATGATTTTGGTGCTGCTCATTCGTCCCAAAGGTTTATTCAAAGGAACGATTTGAGCAGCACCACTCCACTTCTAACTATTGAATAATGCGGAAATAGTAGGCTGCAACTAAGAAATTGATAGCTAACAAGAATAGTGCCCAGCCTGTGCGATAGGCGTAGGGAGGTTTAGCTCCACTATCGGCAACTGGGGAATTGTTAGTTTTAGCAGTCATAATGCGGTTCTCCTAAATGTCAGGACTTTTTAAGAAATACCAAACTGGTGTACCAAATATCCAAATTCTTTAAGAATATTTGTGTGAAGTTGGGAATTGGGCATGGGAAGAGGCAGAGGAGCAGGGCGTAGGGGGCAAGGGGGAGAACTTCAAATTACCTCTTTCTCCTCTGCTCCCTGCTCCCTGCTCCCTGCTTCCCCTACTTCCCACTGCCTACTCCCTCCTCTCCAGCATGATAGGAACTGCGAACCAGAGGCCCAGAACGAACATGGTTGAATCCCATTTCCCATGCTAATCTGCCGAGTTGATCGAATTCCTCTGGAGTCCAATATTTTTGGACTGGCAGATGTTCTAGAGAAGGACGCATATACTGCCCGATAGTCAAGCGGTCGCATCCCACAGCCCTTAGATCAGCCATTGCTTCAACGATTTCATCGGCAGTTTCTCCATGTCCCAGCATCAAACCTGATTTGGTGGGAATTGTCGGATCGATTTCTTTAACCACAGCCAGTACCAAGAGCGAGCGATCGTACTTAGCTCCCCGGCGCACTGGCCCAGTTAACCGTTGCACTGTCTCAATATTGTGATTGAAACAAGCTGGTTTAGCTTTTACAATCATGGCTATCCGCTGGCGTTGACCTGACTTTCCAACACCAGCACCACCCCAAAAATCTGGGGTCAGCACTTCAATTTGAGTCTCTGGGTTCAATTGGCGGATAGTCACGATCGTTTTCACAAAGTGGACTGCACCCTGATCGGGCAAGTCATCACGAGCTACAGAAGTCAGCACCACATAACGCAATCCCAAAAGCTGCACCGCCTGTGCTACCTTTTGGGGTTCCTCTAAATCAAGAGGCATCGGTGCATGACCTTTATCTACTTGACAGAAAGCACAAGAGCGTGTGCAGGTAGGCCCCATTAGTAAGAAAGTTGCAGTTTTTTGGGCGTAGCACTCTCCTCGGTTGGGACAGCGTCCTTCTTCGCAAATCGTGTAAATTTGGCGCTGCTTAATAATGCGTTGTACGGTAGAGATTTCACTGGCTTTGCCAATAGGGCGACGTAACCAGCTAGGCATTGCCGTAATTTCAGACTTTAGTTCGGCTTGTTGTGACGAAATCATAGACATCTAAGCAAGATGCGGATATACAGTAATGGTTTGTCAATTAACAAATGATAGATAACAATAGACACGGGGAGCAGGAGACACGGGGACGCTCTTAATGAAGTCACCATGTCTTTATGCCACTATGTCTCCATGTCCTCATGTCCCTTATGCCCTAGATCAAAGCTAAAGCCTTAAATATCACCATGACATAAATTGAAAAGAGCGCAAGCAAAAGTTTTGCAAAACACCTCTAGCAATGTCATTTATACCGAAATATACTATCCCCCAATTGATAGAAATTTTGTATATAGTGAGAGGATTCTCAAGGACAATCGGCAAAACCGCTATTTACACTTAAAGTTTCTGTTAGAGCAAACAGTCGTGGCAAGCAACAAGATTTTAGTTATCGATGACACTACAGTTGTCAGGGTAAAAGTACGAGAAATGTTACCTCCGGGCAATTTTGAGGTACTGGAAGCAAAAGACGGTGTGGAAGGGCTAAATTTCATCCTTCAGGAAAAACTCAGCCTGATTATGCTGGATTTCCTGTTGCCTAAAATGAGTGGCTGGGAGGTTTTCCAGAAAGTTCAAGCCGATCCGGAGTTAAGGAAAATTCCTTTGGTGATCATGTCTGGTCGCAAGGAAGAGGTGACTGAAAAAATCACAGAACCCTTTGAATACTTTGAATTTTTGGGCAAGCCGTTTGATCAAAAGCAACTAATTAGCGCAATTAAGTTAGCTATGACCAAGGCGAAACAGCCGCGCCCAGAACTAGTCACCGTAGGAGCAGCGGTTGCTGTTAAAAATGGCACAGTTGCAGCACTAGAGGCTGCAACTGCAACGGTAACAACCCCTAGCGTCGCAAATACTGCGATCGCAACCCCTAGTGCTGCAAATACTGCAAAGCCTACGGCAGCAAGCAACGCAACTCCTAGTGCCGGAGGAGCCTCCGACGCCGAAATTAATGCGTTGAATGAGAAAATGGTCAAAATGCAAGCAGAAATTGATGGTTTGAAGAAACAGCTAACTCAGGTTGTGACTTTTATTAAACAAAAAATCAAGTAGCATTTGTGTTCATTATGATTCTCGCAGCCGAAAATACCTTGTCTTTAATAACGGGTGTGCGATTAAAAGCGGGTAAAAATAGTTAGTTCAAAAACACTTATGTTGACAAATCATTGTTGACAACAAAATTCAAAAACAGGAAAAAATAACTAGCGATTATCTGCACCTCTATAATTTTTGAATTTTGAATTTTAAATTCCCCGTTTGCACAGGTCTTCGCAAAAGAAGAGGTTGACAGTCCAGCAAAGCAGCCTAATACCCACTAAACCTGCCGCAGTTTGTTCTTAATCTTAAGAGAACGGCAGGCTTTTTTGTTATTTGGTCTACTACATACAAAATCTGCATCAAAACTTGATAGCTAGTCCAGAGATCGAAAGCAGCAAGAGCAAATATTTACCAGATAAATTTAGTAGCAATATACCGCCACAGTCAAAGACTGTAGCGGCATGATGAATCACAGAGCTAGATAAACTTAATTAGTGGTAGGTAAGTTGATATCTGGTACAGGTAGATCGATGCTTGGTAAGCTTGGGTCGAAGTGAGAAGACCAACATTTAGATCAAAGATATAGGCAATGTATTGAAACCTAGTACGCCCAATCCCAAATAAAATTCCTATTTCATGATAACGATAGTCTTCGCACGGGAATACTAAGCCATAGAAACAAGAATTAGAAGCATAGTTAACAATGTTAGTAGTATTAGATACATTATATCCGTTTCCTGGCTATCGCATCACTGAGCAAATCTACTCAGGCAGTAAAACCCTAGTTTATCGGGGCATTAGAGAACAAGACCAAAAATCAGTCGTTCTGAAATTGATGCGGAATGAATATCCTACGTTCGCGGAAATCGCCCAGTTCCGGAATCAATATATCATTACCAAAAACCTTGATCTTCCTGGCATAGTCAAAACCTATAGCTTAGAAAACTACCGTAACAGCTACGTCTTAGTCATGGAAGATTTTGGCGGTATTTCCCTCCAAGACTGGCGACTGGAGGACAAGGAGAAGGAGGAAAACTGGCTTTCCCTGAATGAGTTTTTCCACATTGCGATTAAAATTGCTTCTACGCTTGAAGGACTGTATGGCGATGCCTACGGCGGGCTACGCCAACGTATCATTCACAAAGACATCAAGCCTGCCAATATCCTAATAAACCCTACCACAGATGAAATAAAACTCATCGACTTTAGTATTGCCACCCTCCTGCCAAGAGAAATTCAATTTCTCACAAATCCCAATATCTTAGAAGGGACGCTAGCTTACATTTCCCCAGAACAAACTGGAAGAATGAACCGAGGTATCGACTACCGTACTGATTTTTATTCCCTCGGTGTTACCTTCTTTCAACTCCTCACCGGGCAATTACCCTTCAACACTAAAGATCCGATGGAGTTAGTTTACTCTCACATTGCCAAACAACCGCTAAAAGCCAGCCAGATCAACTCCGATATTCCGCCAACTTTGTCTAACATTATCAGCAAGCTGATGGCAAAAAATGCCGAAGACCGCTATCAGAGCGCTTTGGGGTTAAAGCATGACTTGGAAGTGTGCCAAAGCCAGTGGCAAGAAACAGGAAATATTGCACCCTTTGAACTAGGCGTCAGGGACATCTCAGACTGTTTTGTAATCCCCGAAAAACTTTATGGTCGCCAAAGTGAAGTTGAGACCCTACTCGCTGCTTTTGGGCGTGTGACAGAGGGGGCAACAGAAATGATATTAGTCGCGGGTTTCTCTGGGATTGGCAAAACTGCTGTGGTCAATGAAGTCCACAAACCTATTGTGCGGCAGCGTAGTTACTTCATCAAAGGAAAATTTGACCAGTTTCAACGTGACATTCCCTTGTCAGGATTGGTGCAAGCTTTTCGGGACTTAATCGGGCAACTGCTCTCGGAAACTGATGCCCAAATTCAACAATGGAAGACCAAAATTCTGCGAGAATTGGGTACACAAACTCAGGTGATTATTAATGTAATTCCTGAACTCGAACAGATTATTGGCAAGCAACCTCTGGTTACAGAACTCTCTGGCAGTGCTGTCCAAAATCGGTTCAATTTATTGTTTAAAAAATTCATCAAAATCTTCACCACAAAAGAACATCCCCTGGTTATTTTTCTGGATGATTTACAATGGGCAGATTCGGCATCTTTGAAATTAATTCAGTTATTAATCTGTGAAAGTACGTTATCTCATCTTTCAGAAGAGATAGAACAGATGCATGAAACTAAGGGGGGTTTATTATTACTTGGTTCCTATCGAGATAATGAAGTTTCCAAGGCACATCCGCTTTATTTGACACTACAGGAGATTGAAAAAGCAGGAGCAACCATTAATACAATTACCCTAGCACCCTTAAATCAGGGTGATTTAAATCATCTAATTACTGATACACTTCATTGCCCAGAAATAGTTGCTGTTCCTCTCACGCAGATGGTGTTTGCCAAAACTAAAGGCAACCCCTTCTTTTCCATTCAATTTCTCAAGTCTTTATCCGATGATGGGCTAATTGTATTAAACTTTAATGTTGGTTATTGGCAGTATGATATTTCAAAAGTCAAAGAATTAGCTCTCACAGATGATGTAGTGGAATTTATCGCACTGCAAATAGAAAAGTTGCCAATCAATACCCAGAAAGTCTTGAAGCTGGCTGCGTGTATTGGGAATCAATTTGACTTAAAGACTCTAGCGATCGTAAATGAAAAATCTGTAGTAGATACAGCATCAGATTTGTGGCAAGCATTACTTGATGGGTTAGTTTTACCACAGACTGAAAATTCTAATATCTTCTCACAAGTTAATACTAATCAAGAATTCATCGTTCATGGAATAGAATCTACACAATTCCCAATCTCTAATTTACAGTTACCTAAATATAAATTTGTCCATGACCGAGTGCAGCAAGCCGCTTATTCTTTGATTCCTGAACAACAGAAAAAACCAATTCACTTAAAAATTGGGCTACTGCTGTTGAGGAGTATCCCAGTTGCAGAACAAGAAGAAAAGATTTTTGAGCTTGTCAATCAGTTTAATATCGCAGTGGAATTCATCTCCCCTCAAGTTAAACGAGATGAACTGGCCCAAATGAATCTAATTGCTGGACGTAAAGCTTTAGCATCAACAGCTTATCCCGCTGCTGTTAAGTATTTAACTACGGGCATCCAATTGCTAGCAGGTAATAGCTGGGAGACGAAACATCATCTTACCCTGGCTTTATATGAGACTGCAACAGAGGCAGCATATCTAGCTGGCAACTTTGAACAGATGGAACAATTAGCAGAGGTGGTGTTGGCACGTGAAACATTACTGGAAAAAGTAAAAGTTTATGAAGTCAAAATTCAGGCTTATGGGGCACAGAACCAAGCACTGAAGGCTGTAAATACTGCCCTAACCTTTTTGAAACTTTTGGGAGTAGAGTTTCCTGAGTATCCAAGCCAGTCTGATATTCAGTTAGCAATGGCAGAATTAACATCAAATCTTAACGGCAGGCGTATTGAGGATTTAATTGACCTGCCTGAGATGACAGATTGCCAAGCTTTAGCATCTATGCGTATTCTATCGAGTGCACTTGGTCATGCTTATCAAGCTTTTCCTGTAATTTATCCCTTATTTGCTTTTAAACAGATTAATTTATCGCTTAAATACGGTAACACTTCCTTATCAGCCTATGCCTATGTAGCTTACGGGGTAATACTCTGCGGGGTAGTAGGAGATATTGAGTTTGGCTATCAATTTGGTAAATTGGCTGCAAGCTTGTTAACTCACTTTAATGCTAAAGAAGTCAAAGCTAAGGTCATAGAGGTATTTAATGCTGCTATCCGGCATTGGAAGGAGCATGCCAAGGAAAACTTAAAACCTTTGCTGGAAGCATACTCTACTGGACTAGAAACGGGAGATTTAGAATATGCGGCCTATGCTCTTAATGTTTATTCCTACTGTTCATATTTTCTCGGTAGAGAATTGAACGGACTAGAACGGGAGATGGCAATTTACAACAGTGCGATCGGTCAAATTAAGCAAGAAACAGTATTTAACTGGAGCGCGATTTATCGGCAGAGTGTCTTGAACTTGATAGGTACTGCAGAAAATCCACATCTTTTAATTGGTGAATCCTACGATGAAGAGAAAATGTTGCCGACTCACCTTGAAGCAAATGATGGTATGGGACTGTTATATTTGTATCTAACTAAACTGCATCTCTGTTGCCTATTTGAGAAATACTCCCAAGCGGTTGAAAATGCTAGTTTGGCAGAAAATTATTTGCATGGTGGGATAGGACAGTTAGTTTTTCCTATTTTCCATTTTTATGATTCACTAGCTAGACTGGCAGTTTATTCTGATGTCAAGGAATCTGATCAAAAACAAATCCTAAACAAGGTTGTTGTCAATCAGGAAAAGATGCAGCACTGGGCAAATCATGCCCCGATGAATTATTTGCATAAGTTTTATTTGGTTGAGGCAGAGCGGCATCGAGTTCTTGCTCAATATATTGAGGCAATAGATAATTATGATCGCGCGATCGCCTTTGCTAAAGAATATGAATATATCAACGAAGAAGCTCTTGCTAACGAACTTGCCGCTAAATTTTATCTAGAATGGGGCAAACAGAAGATTGCCCAAACCTACCTAACTGATGCCTACTATGGCTACATTCGCTGGGGAGCGATCGCCAAAGTTGACGATTTGACAAAACGCTATCCCCAATTACTCGCTCCCATATTTCAGCAAGAAAAACTGAGTATCTATTCCAGCGAGGAAAGCACTTCTTTCAATAACACATCTATATCATCTTTATCTACCCTAAGTAATCTACAAACTGTTGTTGGCTCGAAGACAAGTATTTCTGATTATCTGGATTTAGCCGCATTCATTAAAGCATCTCAAGCACTCTCTGGGGAAATCGAGCTTGAGCGACTACTTTCTACTTTGATGAAAGTTGTGATGGAGAATGCAGGAGCCTCTAAATGCGCTTTAATTTTGAGCGAAGATGATAACTTAGCATTAACTGTCATGGCGGTTTGTTCAAGTTCAAATTTTGAGCAGACCTACACTGAATTTCCATCAACTTCCCTAGAGTCAAGCTACGATGTTCCGATTACTTTGATTAACTACGTTAAACGCTCTAGAGAAATCTTGGTTATTGATGATACAATGGCTGTTTCTTTTTTAGCAGATGATAGCTATATTATCAATGAAGAGCCCAAGAGCATATTGTCTACACCTCTTATCAATCAAGGTAAATTGATTGGGATTCTTTACCTAGAAAATCGTCTGACGACAGGGGCATTTACACACGATCGCGTAGAAGTCCTCAAACTCCTCACCAGTCAAGCAGCAATATCCCTAGAGAATGCTATCCTCTACAAAAATTTGGCACAAGCTAAAGAAAGCTTGGAAGAATACAATCATACCCTAGAGGAAAAAGTCCAGGAAAGAACCCAGGAACTCAACGACAAAAATCACTGTTTACAACAAGCTCTACAGGAATTGCAACGGACTCAGATCCAATTGATTCAAAGTGAAAAAATGTCTTCTTTGGGACAAATGGTGGCGGGAATTGCTCATGAAATCAATAACCCCATTAACTTTATTCATGGCAATATTAATCATGCTAGTGAGTATGTCCAAAACTTGCTGGATTTGGTAGTTATTTATCAGCAGGAATATCCCCGTCCTTCGTTTTTAGTTGAGAAGAAAGCTGAGGAGATTGACATAAATTTCCTAGGAGAAGACTTGCCAAAAATTCTAGATTCAATGAAAGTGGGGAGTTCGCGTATTCGGAATATTGTTTTAGGCTTACGCAACTTTTCTCGCCTAGATGAATCTGAGATGAAGCCTGTAGATGTTCATGAGGGAATAGACAACACCTTAATGATTTTACAACACCGACTCAAAGACAAGAGCAATTTTCCGGAAATTGAAGTCATTAAAGAATACAAAAAATTACCGGAAGTTATTTGTTATGCTGGGCAACTCAATCAGGTGTTTATGAATATTTTGAGTAATGCGATCGATGCTTTAGAAGAGGCATTTGTCATTGGTCATCCATCATTGATAAATAACAAAGAACAAATAACAAAGGACATAGACGCGTCAACGGTTTCTCATAGGGTAGGACAAATTCACATCTTTACTGAACTAACAAATTCTAATACGGCGATAATTCGGATTGCCGATAATGGTTCTGGTATAACAAAAGCGGTGCAGCAGAAAATCTTTGACCCATTTTTTACTACCAAGTCAGTAGGAAGTGGCACTGGGTTGGGGTTGTCGATTAGCTATCAGATTATTGTGGACAAACACAAAGGTAGTTTAACCTGTGATTCTACGCCAGGAGAAGGAACTGAGTTTACTATCGAGATACCAATGCAACAGTTAGACGGCTAAATTAGGAATCTGTAAAGCCGAAATCTAAGAGCGCTAAAAACCCAGTTTTGTGAAAAACTGAGTTTTTAAGTACATACCACCATAAAAATGGGTAGTAAATCTATTTTTCGTAAATTGGGTTTTGCTCCGCTCTACCTAACCGATAATTCTAAAAACCTAATTTATTCCAAAAACTAGGTTTCTAATATTCATTTAAATAGCTCTCACAGATTACTAAAATACGGATGTACTTATCATATTCACTAGAGGCTTTTCACGCGCACGTCGTCCTGTAATTACCATCTTGACTCCATTAGCAGGCGCAAGTGCAAAACCTCGACGTTGAGGACGCTCTGGCCGCTTACCAGCTAGATCGAGTTGATAGCCTGACAAAACTTTTGCTAATACTAACTTCATTTCAAATATAGCCAAAGTCTCGCCAAGACAACGACGGACACCGCCACCAAAAGGTAGAAATTCATAGGGAGAAAATTGGCGTTTTAAAAAGCGCTCTGGTTGAAACTCCTTAGGTTGAGGATATAAATCCTCACGCTGATGAATGAGATAAATGTTGGGAAGTAGTACAGTCCCAGACTCTAAAGAATGTCCCAACAGTTTGGCAGGTTCTTGTACTACTCTGGGAAAACAGAATATGACAACAGGGTGAATTCGCAAGGTTTCGTTGCAGACAGCACTTAGATATGGCAGTCGGTAAATGCTCATTGGATCTGGAGAATCACCGAGGGTATCCAGTTCCTGAAGCAGTTTTTCACGGACTAGGGGCTTTTGATGAATCCAGTACAATCCCCAAGCCATTGCCGTTGCTGTAGTTTCATATCCGGCAAGTATCAAGAGCATCAACTGATCGCGCAATTCCTGCTCAGTCATCAGTTGACCGGTTTCATCCCGAGCTGATATCAGCAAGGAGAGGATATCAATGCGTTCTGGATCTGGTTGCTGTCGGCGTTCAGCGATTTCAGCGTAGAGCAATTGATCAATTGTCTGCCGGTCGCGCAGAAACTTTCCCCAAGGGCTCCAAGCTCCTAAATCCTGTTGCAAGAATGAAAAGAAAAATAAACTAGAAGTCAAAGGTGAGCGAAAAAGATCTAGCAACAACGGTAGTAGATGCTTAAGCTGTTGAAATCTTTCTCCCTTAGACAAACCAAAGACGGTCTGCAATATGACTTGTAGAGATATTTCCTGTGTTAAATTTCGAGCCAAGAAGGGCTTATTGAGTGGTAACTGATTAAAGACTTGTTCAGTCAGATCACAGATTTGTTGACCGTAAGCTTGCATCCGCTCTCCATGAAAGGATGGCATGACCAGTTGTCGTTGCCGTTTGTGGCGATCGCCCTCTAGTGTGAGAACTGAATAGTTTCCTATGAAAGGTTCTATAATTCTATTGAATGCACCAACGGCTGCAAACTTTTTTCTATCGTTGGTTAAAATTTCCTGGATTGCCTGGGGATGGTTTACAAAAACTACGGTATCTCCAAAACCAATTATCTTAGCAGTGAAAATGTCAGGATATTGCTGAGCTGCATTTTCCATATAGCTTACAGGGTCAATAACCCACTGGAGCTTTTGGAGAAAAGAGGAGGTTTTTAGAGGATTAGGTAGTTGCATTTAATGGAAAGGGGTAAGGAGATATCATGAGAAAACGGTTATACTGCTTCTTTATGTTATGGCATTAAAATCAAGGTTTTATAGTGAAGCTTCAAAACCTAAAAACCCAATCAATCTAATCAACATAGCTAACAAAAATCTGTATTTATTAGAACTGATGAAGAAGCAATAGAGCCAATGCAAATTTAATTTTTTACTTTTAAATCATCCTCTTTAATCAATATTTAGCTAGCTCCAGCATTTCTATAGTTTTATAGCGATCCGTGAAAGAATACCAATCGAGGTTGCCACGAATCCAAGCATGAATTCCTAATATATATTTTGCGAATTCAGCATCTACTTCTTCTCCAAAAGATGGAATATCTGCTTCCAAACTTATCAATTTTTGTATCTCATGATCATGCATTTGTGTAGCACGCTTAATTGCTTCTTCTAGAGGAATTTTATGCTGATAATGTAGTACAAATACTAAATTATGAACATGACCCGTTGCCAATTCCCTAGATAATGAGAAAATATCATTAGACCAGCCAAGAAGGTTATTTGCAATCTCATTAAGTTGTTTAAAAATATCCTGTTTTCGTAAAAAATCAGGAATTATCAACTGATCACAAAGTTCAATTAATGGCAAGGCAACATCTGCGCCTGCGCTTAACCTACGCATTGCAATATAAGTGTCAGTATCAGGTACAATCCCATATACACGGTTATTTGCTTCCTCAAAACAACCGTATAAGTAGTTCTCAAAGCTGCAGAGAAAATAATTTAACCATTTCACGCTTACTTTTTCAAGCATCCGCTGTCGTAAGTTACTTAAAGCGTGACTAAGAGGTATATCATGGCTCATAACTTCTGCCCCGTTCAATATTTCTAGAAATCTCTTGTGAATAGCTTTTAGAACTTCAGGTTTTTTTCCTAAATCTGATAAATCACATTGGTCATCCCAAATAAATAGCCAACTCAGCCAGTCATGTGCAATCTTCAGTTGTTCGATATTACTGTAAGGATAAACAGATGCAGTTAAGAAAAAGAATTTGGACTTGCAAAAACGCTTATAGGTTGATTCATTGGCCAGGAGATTGAAGTGAAGCACCCATTCAATAGCGTGCTCTTCTAGAATATCAACATACTTATTGATCTGGGATGGAAATGGACAGTATAAACCAGGGGAAAGTAATTGCTGCATAAAAAATGTATTAGTTCAAAGCAAAGAATATGAATTACAAGATAATAAAATTTATAGTAGATTTTTTAAAAATAAAAATTAACTATAAACCCAGATTGACTCCAGTATGCAAATAATCTTTATCTGCCTCTTGTGAGCAGGTAAATGTATAGAAGTATTTTATTTACAGTTAATTCATTGTTTATTATTTTTTTAAAGAATAATAACCGTAAATATCCTAGATTATAAATTTTTTATAAAAATACTTATGGTTGTATCAACACCTAATAAATACTGTTGACGAACTGAAAAAGTTAACTTATGGTATCAACAATATTGTTTTGGAATAGCGTTACTTTTATAAAAAGACAAGAGTAATAATGACTAATTTTAGAGCGATCGCCTTCATGAAAGAGGATATTCAACTCTAGTGAAAGTGAAGCTTGGTGGTTATTTCCATCCTGTAGCCATCGCCCCCGTGGTCACATACGGCAATTTAGTGTGAGAATGTTGCTGTTATCAGAGTTTTTGGGAACTATAGGATTGTCAGACTAAAAATTTATCAGTCAGTCTGCCAATAAAATAGATGTGACTTAGCTGCGATCGCAGGGCAAATAGTGAATAAGTAACAAGGAGTAAAATTAATTTAAATACATGAATTACAAGCCAGATATAAAACTGCTTTATGTACCAGAAGATAGTTTGGTTTTAGTAGTGGATGATACCACTACCAATTTAAAAATTGTCTTTGAAATATTAACTAATGCCGGACTTGAAGTTATTACAGAAAATGATGGGGAAAGGGCACTTAAGCAAGTTGAATCTAGACTACCTGATTTAATATTATTAGATGTAACGATGCCGGGAATAGATGGATTTGAAACCTGTAAAAGGCTGAAAGAAAATTTAGCTACTTGTGATATTCCAGTAATTTTTATGACGGCTCATTCAGATACGGATAGTAAGGTAAAGGGTCTAAATATAGGGGCAGTTGATTACATCACTAAACCCTTTAATCAAGAAGAATTATTAGCTAGAATTAAAACCCATCTTCAATTACGAAATCTCACAAAAACTTTAGAAAAACGAGTTGCAGAAAGGACAGCAGCGTTGTCTAGGGCATTAAAAGACCTACAAGAGTCTCAACTTCAGCTTGTACAGACAGAAAAAATGTCTGCCCTTGGTCAATTAGTAACAGGAATTGCTCATGAAATTAATAATCCAGTTGGTTTCATTCATGGCAATCTCGGACACGCTTCAGTGTATTTCCAAGACATGATTAACCTCATTGATCTCTATCAGCAGCATTATCCTAATCCGGTTCCAGAAATTCAAGAGGAAATTGCAGCGATAGATTTGAAGTATATGCTTTCTGATCTACCTAACTTAATTTCCTCAATGAAAGAGGGTGTTCAGCGCATTCGCAACATTAGTATCAGTCTGAGAACCTTTTCTCGAGCAGATAGCGATCACAAAGTTTATTGCAACATTCATGATGGCATTGACAGCACAATCATGATCCTAAAACACCGCTTAAAAGCATCCGAAGATCGACCCGATATTCAAGTAATTAGAGATTACGAGAATTTGCCAGAATTAGAATGCTTTATCGGACAACTAAATCAGGTATTTATGAATTTGTTAGCTAATGCTATTGATGCTTTGGAGGATTCTAATGTAGGACGCACCTATATTGAAATTGAAGCAAATCCCAATCAAGTTTTGATTCAGACTACTCTTACTGAAAATAAAAATCACATCTCGATTCGGATTAAAGATAATGGCGTGGGAATGTCGGCTAATGTCCAGCAAAAAATCTTTGACCATTTATTCACAACCAAACCTGTGGGTCAAGGTACAGGATTAGGATTATCAATTGCCCGTCAAATTGTTGTCGAAAAACATGGAGGAACTTTGGAGGTAAATTCAGCGCTAGGACAAGGTTCAGAGTTTATTATCAAGCTTCCCATTTAAAAATCATAGCAAATCACGTTCATCAATATAATAGGTAAATTTATGTTCAAAGCAGTAGTAGGTCACAGTAACGATCCAGATTCTCTATCAGCAATTGAAGAAGTTCTTCAGCAATGTACCAGTTCTCTTGCAGGGAATATACCAAAAGCTGGGATTCTTTTTGCTGCAATAGATTTTGAACATTCTCTGATTTTACAGCAAATTCATCAGGCTTTTCCGGGGATTGAGTTGATTGGTGGAACAACAGATGGAGAAATTTCTTCCGTCTTAGAGTTTCAGCAGGATTCAATCACCTTAATGTTGTTTTGCTCAGACGAAGTTGAAATTCATGCAGGAGTCGGACGCAAAGTTTCAAGCGATCCAATTACTGTAACTAAACAAGCTGTGGAGCAAGCTAAAGCAAAAAGTACTACAGCTCCAAGGCTATGCTTAACTCATCCAGAAAGTCTTACAACTAGTGGTATCTCTATATTGAATGGCTTAAAGCTAGCTCTTGGGCAACATGTACCAATATTTGGTGGTTTGGCAGCTGATCAGTCAAGATATCAAAACACATATCAATTTTTTAAAACAGAAGTATTAAGTGACTCTGTACCAATTCTGCTTTTTTCAGGCACAATATTGTTTTCCCACGGTGTTGCAAGTGGTTGGCATCCCATCGGTCAAATAAGCAAAGTGACTAAGGTAGATAAGAACATAGTCTATGAAATAGATGATAAGCCAGCTTTAGATTTTTATCATCATTATTTAGGTTTGCTTCCTCCTTCAATTGAATATCCACTAGCAGTGTTTGAGCAGAATGGAGACAATTTTTATATTAGAGCACCTATTGCTTACAATCAAGAATCTGGTAGCATTACCTTTTTTGGAGATATTCCCGAGCAAGCAGTTATTAAAATTGCAGAAGCGGGTTATGAAGATATTCTGGCAGCTTCTAAAACATCATTCATGAATGCCTTAGATAACTATCCAGGTGCAGAACCAAGTGCTATTTTGTTTTTTTCATGTGTAGCTCGTCGGCAAATACTTGGTACAAGAGCAAAAGAAGAGTACCAAAATATAAAACTTTGCCTTACTGACTATTTTCCTGCCTGTGGATTTTATTCTTATGGAGAGATTGCTCCTATAGATCGAATTAGCCAGATGCAATTTCATAATGAAACTTTTGTAACTTTAATTTTGGGGAGTCGATAAAAGCTGATGGAAATTGTGGATTATCAACAAGAAATTAAGGAACTAAAAAAAGCAAATAGAATTATCAAAAAGAAATTGGAACGTTCTGAATCAGACCGGGTCAAACTGGAAGATATAAATAAAAAAAAAGAATATTTACTCAGAAAAGTAATTGATGAATTAAAGGAATATCAAAACAATTTAGAAGAAAGAAGCCATGAACTAGAAATGATGCTTCTTAATCTTCAAATAATGCAGAATAAGATGTCTAGTTTGGGAGGTCTTGTCGCAGATGTAGCTCATGAAATTAATAACCCAGTTGGGTTTATAGCAGGTAATCTGACTCCAGCTCAAGAGTATATTGATAATTTGTTACATCTTATCGACCTCTATCAGCAAACCTATCCCAAAGCATCTGAGAAAATTCAAGAAACAATTGAAGTAATTGACTTGGAGTATGTGCGCGAGGATCTACCTAAACTCATTTCCTCAATGAAAGAAGGCACAGATCGCATTTCAAACATTAGCAACAGCTTGCGAATTTTCTCTAGAGCAGATACAGAACAAAAAGTTCTATTTAATCTTCATGAAGGTATTAACAGCACTCTTCTGATTCTCAAGCACCGTTTGAAAGCTAATAAGATTCGTCCTGCTATTGAATTAGTTCAAGGTTACGCAGAATTGCCTCTAGTAAAATGCTTCCCAGGACAATTGAATCAGGTATTTATGAATCTATTGGCAAATGCCATTGATGCTTTAGAGGAGTCTAATTCTGGACTGAGTTTTGATGAAATTAAGGCAAATCCCAATCAAATTACAATTCATACTGCCCTAATTGAAGATACAAATCATGCATTGATTCAGATTCAAGATAATGGTGTGGGAATATCAGCTGATATTCAGCAAAAAATGTTTGACCATTTATTCACAACAAAACCTGTGGGTCAAGGAACAGGATTAGGATTATCAATCGCCTATCAAATAATTGTCCAAAAGCATAGGGGAACTCTAGAAGTAAAATCTGTGTTAGGAGAAGGTTCTGAGTTTATAATTACCATTCCAATTTATTAAAGTAGCAAATATATCAATTATTAAAATTAATATTAAGAAAAATAAATGTTCAATGTGGTAGCAGGTAAAAATAATTCGTAATTGATAATGACGCCCTCTATGAGACGCGCAAGGGACGCATCGCCAACACCAATGGTAAACAGAACTTTGTAAGAGAATGATGCTACACGCTTTTATATCTCCATTCATGAATCAAGGGGCTTGTATTCTTGTAAATTCGGTGATAATGGGGACGTAAGCTAGAAGAGACTTTAGAAAATCGGGAACTGTCATAACAACAAGGTTTAGAATTTGTGATCACCATTCCCATGCATTAGAAATAAAAGCAAGCATTAAGTTCTCTGAAGAAAGAGATTAAGCAGTTACTTTAAAGGCCTTTTGGGGAACTCTAGAACTGTAGTTACAAGATTGTGTCCTCAAAATTTATGACTAATGCACTTAGCCACTCAATAGCAACGCTTAATCTTTCTTTAGAACGCGATATATTTTTACGTACATTAATCAGAGAACTATCTGGCACTTTGCAGGACGTAGTTGGCTTAGAAGAAGCTTCTGGATTTATTAGTGTAGTTGGTGAAAGGATGGGTAGGCAGCTCAACCAAAATTACAAATCTGCCCTGGAAGTCTCCAACCTTTCTCGTAAGCAGGTAGCTGATGTCTTGGTTGATTTAAAAAGACGAATCCAGGGGGATTTTTATGTGATTGAACAAAATGATGAAAAAATTGTCTTTGGCAATCGCGTCTGCCCATTTGGCGACAAAGTACTTAATCGCCCTGCCATGTGCATGATGACTTCAAACGTCTTTGGGACGATTGCAGCTAATAATCTCGGGTATGCGAAAGTAGAATTGCAAGAGACCATAGCAAAGGGTGCTCCTGGATGTAGAGTTATTGTTTACTTAAAAATTACAGAAGAGGCAGAAGATGCAGAAGGTCGAGAATACTTTAAGGGACTAGAATCTGTGTAAACCCTTTAGCACTAAACTAACCCCAGAATACAAGCTTGAGTGCAGATATGTAAAGTAGAGTCGAACTCTGAAATTGGAAGCCCCATGACTCCTGAACAATTTCTTGAATTTGCCAGAGTTTTACCAGAACCTTTGCTCCTAGTGAGTGGAGAGGGTCAGTTGTTGGCTACTAATAAACCAGTAGCAGAAATGTTGGGGTTACGCCGTCAGGAACTGCGGGGAAGAATGCTCTTTGAACTTGTAACTGAGTCTGCTAACGATGTTGTAAAGTACCTGCAAGCTTGTTCAAGTAGTAGGGCAATGGTTATTGGCTCCTTGACTTTACAAAAGAATGATGGACAAACGTTAATATGTCGTAGTCAAGGAGCCGTTATTCAACCTTGGTCTCCTGAATCTTCAGCTTTAATTCTCTTACGCTTGGAAAATAGAACTTTAGCCACCAGTAATTTCATTCTCTTGAACGAAAAAATCGATGAGTTAGCAAAAGAAGTTCAGAGACGTAAACAGGCAGAGGAAGCGCTTAAGAAAGCCAATCAAGAGTTAGAAATTCGGGTTGAGGAACGTACAACTACTTTACAAGAAACACTAAACGAACTGCAACTTACCCAAACTCAGCTTATCCAAGCTGAAAAAATGTCTAGTTTAGGTCAGATGGTCGCTGGTATTGCCCATGAAATTAATAACCCCGTGAGTTTTATTTATGGTAACCTTCACCACGCCCATAAATACACTCAGGATTTACTAAAATTGGTGCAAATCTATCAACATTTTTGTCCAAATACTCCTCTAGAAATTCAAGAGCAAGTAGAAGAAATAGACTTAGATTTTCTGATTCAAGATATAACTAAACTCTTCCAGTCAATGAAAGTGGGAACAGAACGCATTCAAGAAATTGTTAAATCACTACGTAACTTTTCCAGACTTGATGAAGCAGAACTTAAGCAAGTTAATATCCATGAAGGAATTGATAGTACTTTAATGATTTTGGATCATCGCCTGCAAGCCACACATGAGTACCCAGAAATCAAAGTAATTAAAAAATATAGCCAACTGCCGAATGTAACTTGCTACCCTGGTCAACTCAACCAAGTGTTTATGAATATTCTTGCTAATGCGATCGATGCACTGGAGGCGTCAGCGATTAATGGTCAGTTGTCAGTAGTAAATCCACAAACAACTGATAATCAAAAACTGACAAAGAATAATCCCCAAATTCAAATTAAAACTGAGGTAATTGATGAAAAATGGATAGCGGTTAGTATTGCTGATAATGGTTTGGGGATAAATGAACAAGTTTGCTCAAAGCTATTTGATCCGTTTTTCACCACTAAAAATGTGGGCAAAGGTACTGGACTAGGGCTATATATAAGCTATCAGATTATAGTTGAAAAACATAACGGAGAACTTAGCTGTTTTTCTGTTCCAGCAAAAGGTGCAGAATTTGTAATTAAGATACCTATTAACTCAAGATCATAAATGTCAGAGGCGTGTTAGTACTACGCAGTGTCAACACCAAAGGCAAGCAAGACTATTTTTCAATAACGTTATTGCAAGTTTTCTTTGAGTCCAATTCCTCTTGGATAATAATGTTATTGTCATCATCCAATTTTTCATCTTCATTTTTGACAATAATAAAAAGATATGATAAACGCCTGTCTGCTCAGTAGCAAACAGGCGTGTCTTTGAGTACAAAGTTTAGTTGAGACTCAGGTAATTAAATCTTAGCAGTAGAATCAACTGAGGGTTGAGACTGACTAACCGAATCTAACTTGGGCAAAAGCAGTAGATTTTGTGCTTTTACCCTACTGTTGATTGTTGCTTGCAAAATTGGGGTATGGGAGATGGAATTGTTAGCCAAGGTAAACAGTGGATTTGACAAAATTCCTGCTATGGTAGTGGCAATTAATGTTACCACCAACCCAACCTGCAAAGGTCTTAGCCCAGGCAAATCCCAACGCACTTGTGGATAATTCTTCACCGCATCAGACATTTCATGGGGTTCTTTGACTACCATCATCTTGACTACGCGAATGTAGTAGTAGATGGAGACGACGCTGGTAACTAAGCCCAGCAAAACTAACCAATAAAGTCCTGCTTGCCAACCAGCCCAGAATAAGTAAATCTTGCCGAAAAACCCAGCCAATGGTGGAATACCACCCAAGGAAAGCAGAGCGATACTCAACCCCAATGTTAGGAGTGGGTCTTTTTGGTATAAGCCAGAGTATTCGGCTATCTGGTCGGTTCCCGTCCGCAGTGAGAACAGGATGATGCAGGTAAAGCCGCATAGGTTCATGAACAGGTAAACCAGTAGGTAAAATATCATACTGGCGTACCCTGCCTGTGTACTAGCAATCAAGCCAATCATCACAAACCCAGCTTGGGCAATGGATGAATAGGCTAGCATCCGTTTCATGCTGGTTTGGGCTAGGGCGACTACGTTACCCAAGATCATACTGAGAACGGCCAGAGCGGTGAAGACAAACCTCCACTCATCAGCAACAAGGGGGAAGGCTGTTGTCAGCAAGCGGATGGCTAGGGCAAACCCAGCTGCTTTGGAACCGACAGATAAAAAGGCGATTACTGGGGTGGGAGCGCCTTCGTAAACGTCTGGTGTCCACTGGTGGAAGGGTGCAGCGGAGATTTTGAAACCAATACCTGCGATCGCAAAAACCAGGGCAATCACTAAACCTAAAGATTGACCGACTTTAGCTGTGGCAATGCCATTTGCGATCGCACTCAGTTCCGTTTGTCCTCCAGATAGTCCATACAGCAGTGATACACCGTACAAAAATATTGCCGTACTGGAAGCTCCAATTAACAAGTATTTCAGCGCCGCTTCATTGGAGCGCGGGTCACGCTTGGTATAACCTGTTAACAAGTAAGAGGATATACTCAGGGTTTCTAATGAGATGAAAATCATCACCAACTCACTAGCCCCAGATAAAAACATCGCTCCTAACGTAGCACTCAGCAAAATAGCGATGAATTCGGCTAAAGCGGTGCCGCTTTGTTCAACGTAGCGAATTGACATTAGTATAGTCGCAACCGCAGACAAAGCAATAATACCGCGAAAGACGATACTAAGGTCGTCACCAATGAAAGCACCAGTAAAGGAGATGGGATTTGGCGCATCCCATTGGAAGTATAGGGCGATGATCGAAGCAAATAAACCTGCGATCGCTAGATATCCAATCCAGCGTGCAGATGTACGCCCCAAAATCAAATCAACAATCAAAACCCCCAAGAGGGTGAGAATAACAATCCCCTCTGGCAAAATCGTTCCAGCGTTTAGCTGGGATGCAATATTAGCAAAATCCATGAGATGTATAGGTTTTGGCGATTAGACATTAAGGCTAACTCTGTTCACTCTAGCAAGTTTTCTAATTAAGAGACTAGCTCTTTTGTTCAAGAGTTTAACAGTTTGTGCATAGATCGCGAACGCACCAACTTTACTAGCTTACCAGCAACTTTCTCAGTATCTAGGAATTCACCTAAAAACTTTCCTATCTTGTTTTTTTAGGCGTGACCTTCAGCGAATATCTTGGTTAGATAAAATTAACGTCAGTTTGACAGATTATCTAGTACCCGCCTAATTTAGCTTCATAAAGAAACCTCTCCCTGCTTTTACTACGCAAAATCGTCCCTCTCCAACTCAGAGAGGGACAGACTTGAACGAAAATTCAAGGCAGCGAGAGGTTTGTCGAATTCATATTAAAATTAATAAGGGCACAGCATTGCTGTGCCCCTACAATAATTCATAACTCCTAACTTTATTAAAAATCGGCAGATGGCAGTTTGCCTTGTAGCGACTGAAATTTAGACTGAATACAGTTGGCACAATTGCAACCAAGTTGATCAATAATCGGATTAGATGTTTGAATCAACTTTGGTGTTGCTAAATCAGGAATTTGTTGTGTAGATGCTACCGTAATAATTTGTGTAGCAGATGCAGATTTCAGACTGGATGCGTGTGCTGGATTGACTACCAGCAGCATAAATGCCAGAAGCACAGGACAAGCAAGTAAAATCAGTTTGGCTATTTTCATAATTTACACAAACATACCTTTGCTGATACAGCATAGCCAATAAATTGCCCACCTTCAACTTCAAGTGCTGAGTATTGCTTAACTGCGCCCGAATCCTTGACCCCGCAAAACCTTTGACCATACAAGTAATTCCCCTTTCTCACCGCCTGCGGCCAGTAACTTGCCTTGGGGATGCCAAGCTAGGCTAGAAAAGCCTCCTGAGATACCTGTGATAATTTGGGATACTTCCTTGCCTTGGTTCCATAAACATAACCAGCCGTCAGCAGCAGCAGAAGCGAGAAGGAAGCTTTTAGGTGCAAAGGCGATCGCATTGATCACATCGACATGATTTGTTAATACTCGCGCTTCCCAACCTAAGGAATCATCCTCTAGCTTTTCCCAGACCACAATACCTTCAACGCTAGAAGATGCCAGTATTGGCGCACCGACTTTCGTAGTAGCTTCTGACCATGCCAATTGGCGAATTTTACCAGGGAAGCCACGCATCACCCAAGGGTCAGGGTTGTTCCATTCCAAAACGGTGACACTACGATCCATGTTGCCAGAAGCCAGGAATTTGCCATCAGGCGACCAAGCCATCGCTAAACTGACAGTAGTCGTATCCAAGATGTATGGTTCTTCATCCCAGTTTTGACTATACCAAATTTTGACTCCCTTATAACCACTAATGGCTAAGTACTGTCCGTCAATGCGCCAATCTATACCCAATACTGAAGAGTTGTCGAAATTCAGCGTCACGACAATTTCACGAGTATCTGCATCCCAGACTTGGACGTAACGCCCTAAACTAAAAGCCAGTTGGTTACTAGTGTAATTCCAAGCTAGCTTGTCAACCCATGCGGGGGCATTTTCTAACGTGGCGATTAATTCAGTATCGCGCCAAATTTTAACCTGTCCATCCTGTCCACCAACAGCTAAAAATGTCCCATCTGGGGAAAAGGCCAGACAGTCTACTGATTTACCGTTACCAGTTTGTAAGGTTGTGAGTTCGCCATCATTCCACAGAACTACTTCCCCGGCGGCGGAAGTTGCTGCTAAAGTTTTACCTTGTGGCGACCAAGCGATCGCAGTTACATAATCTGAAAGTGTCCCCGAATAGTGTTGTTCAAATTCCTTAGATTTGCTGGTTGTGGAGTTCATATTTTCTACAGGAGTTAGAAGTTAGGAGTTAGGAGTTTGAATTTTTAACTCATAACTCCTAACTCACTTTTTATACCAGACAGGCGAGAAAATCTTGCTTGAGTTGGTCTGCATCAAGATTGCGACCGATGAAGACTAGTTCATTTTTGGGAGTTTCACTTGGTTTCCAGGGGCGATCGGGTTTGCCATCAAATATCATATGCACTCCTTGAAACACAAATCGATTATCTTCTCCAGCAATATTTAAAATGCCTTTCATCCGAAAAATATCTGGGCCTTGGGTACGCAGTAACTCGGAAAGCCAAGTGTTTAATTTTTCTCCATCAACTGCACCTGCTTCTACTAAAGCCACAGAAAAGACGCTTTCATCGTGTACATGAGCATCTTCGCCTAAGAAATCTGGATCAATTTCTAATGCCCGGTCTAAATCAAAGGCTTTTACACCTAATAAAGCATCCATTCCTAGTTCAGAATTTTGGGTACGGTAGATTTTTGCGATCGCATTCATCGCCCGAATCCGTTTTTCTAATTCATCCAACTCTTCTGACGCTACTAAATCAGTTTTATTAAGTAAAATTACATCGGCAAAAGCAATCTGTTCTTGTGCTTCGTCTGCATCCCAGTGCTGCCAAATATGCTTGGCATCTACGACTGTCACCACTGCATCTAGAGACAGTTGGCTTTGCAAATCTTCATCAACAAAAAATGTCTGAATCACTGGTGCTGGATCGGCTAATCCAGTCGTTTCAATTACTAAATGGTCAAATTTATCGCGCCGCTTCATCAAATTGCCGATAATCCGAATTAAGTCACCGCGGACTGTACAACAGATACAGCCATTGTTCATTTCAAATATTTCTTCATCTGCATCGATAATCAATTGATTATCAATACCCACTTCCCCAAATTCATTGACGATCACAGCAACTTTTTTGCCATGTTCGTAGGTAAGGATGTGATTGAGTAGAGTCGTTTTACCTGCTCCCAAATAGCCTGTAAGAACAGTAACGGGAACTGAATTGTTGATTACGTCAGCCACCATACTCTAAATTCCCCTTGTCTCACTTTGTAGATAATCATTATCGCCTATGATAAATCTTTTTATATTTTTGTGCGAACTTGCTGTTATTTTGGGTTTCAGCAGAATAATTACATAATTTAATTCAAAAGCACTTTATTTTTGTGCAGCTGTAATAAGTAATAAATATTCGCAAGTTGGCGTAGCTTGGTAGGAATATTGCATATAACGACCCACTCCTTGGGAGATTCCTGGAGTCGCCAAAGAAGCATCTACAGACTTTTCAGAGGTTGCAGGTTAGCACCTTGACAATCCCATCAAAGCCATAATAATCATTATCATAAAGAGAAAAATTATACTTTCATGGATAAGTAAGATTTAATTTTCTGGGAAGAATAAAAAATCTTGAGCTGCTTCTAAAACAACTGCTGGGTATTCTTCATGCAGTCCCAGAGAACCAGGAACGACGACGCTTTTTACTCCTGGTAAGGCTGCCAAAGCGTTCATTTCTTCTCGTGATTTCGGAGGGCTGGATTCCCCAATTACTACCATGAGCGGTACAGTTAAAGACTGCACAAGTCCCAAAAAATCAGATTGTTTGTGTACAGCATCAAGATTACCAGTTACAAAAGCAGCAGATGCAAATCGCGCTCCTGGTTGTTGAGTCATGTGCCACTTCTTCTGAATGAAACTGGATGTAACTTTAGCCGCGTCAGTAAAGACATGACGGCGGTACATAAAACTTAAGAAAGATTGAGTAGTGTTGAGTTTGTAGAGAGCTTGACCAAGTATAGGCGATCGCACTAATTCTCTCACCATGCCAGCTATCTGCTGACTTGCTCCCATTGTCGGCAAAGGCCCACGCCAAGTAGGAGCTAACAACACAATTCGTGAGAAAGCAGTAGGTTGTTTCACAGCTAATTGTAAAACGTAACTAGCAGCATGACCTGCCGCCACCAAAGTAATGGGATTATTAAAAATAGCTTTGACAAAATCTTCCAGAAATTGCTGATATATTTCCGGTCGGTAATTCAAACTAGGGCGAGAAGATTGTCCAAATCCAGGCCAGTCTAAGGCTACAACTTGAAAATGGGGAGCTAGTAGCCTGGCGAGTTCGCCCATTTCCAAACGTGTCGAAACAGTACTGAAAGCTGGTAGTAGCAATAGCGGTGAACCTTTACCGAGGGTTTCATAAACAACGCGCAATTGCTGATTTTTCCAATTCCAGAGATATTCTTGAACTACCCCACCAAAACCAGTAGCAGCAGAGGTAGATAATAAATTTGTTGACATGAGAATAAACTTATTATTAAGAGTTAGGAGTAATTGAATTTTGGATTTTAGATTTTAGATTTTTCCTTCAATCCAAAATTCAAAATCTAAAATTGCCAGAGTTAGGAATTCAAAACTCTTAACTCTTGATATTTATTTGCAATTATCTGTTTAGTTAGGCAGGTCTAACTTAGATTCCAATGCTTTTTTTTGCATGGTTTTAAAAATGTTGTAAAACCCATTAGCACGGGAAGGTGTGAGACTAACGTTTAAACCTGTTGCTTGAATAAAATCTGGAGTAAGTTGGACAATCTCAGTTGGCGTTAGTCCATCCAATCCTTCAACCAAAAGCCCTACTAATCCTTTGGTTAACTGGGAATCGGAATCGCCCTGAAACACAACTTTACCGTCATCCAAGGCTGCTGTGATATAAACTTGTGACACGCAACCAGGGACTTTATTTTCGGGTAATTTTTCAGCTTCTGGGAACTCATTGAGCTTCTGAGCATACCAGATTAGCTGTTCGTAGCGTCGCTTCGGTTCGGAAGCGCGTTGAAAGCGCTGGACAATTTTAGCGAGCGCAGGTGGCAAAGAATCTAGAGTTGAGGACATAACAGAAGCTGCAAATGATCGGTATCACTTTGAGTGTAAATTATCTTGCTTGGCGATGCCTACGGCGGGCTGCGCCTACGCGCCTTCGGTTCACTTGGCAGTATGAAGCTTGCCATAACTGACTATATCTTATCAAATCTAAATAATTACTGCGATCGCATTCACATCAGTCAGATTTTTTAATCCGCCTAATCACAAAAACTTAATTTTTTTATAAGCAGGCTTTAACAGCAACTCTATAGAAGTTACTGTTGTATCAGTATAGACTTAATACTATTACGTAAGTATGGGGAATGAGTGAAATTTATGTGTCGTTTGATTTGACTATGTGATGCCTACGGTGGGCTGCGCCTCCGCACTTACAAAAATAGCTGCAAGTAGCTTTTAACTAGGCAGCTAGGTGATAATCAACAATTAAAAATTAAAAATCAAAAAAAAATTCTGATTTTTAATTTTTAATTTCTCTCCCTTAGGGATTAATTCGTAGTTTGTGCAGCTAGCATCTGCTTCAGCTTTTCTAATTCCGAAGCCCAACGAGGATCTGGACGAATAGCGTCTGAATCGGTGGTTGTGGTGCTGCTTTCACGAGAACCGCCGCCACCGCCGCCACGACGAGGCTTCTTAGAGCTTTTCTCTCGACGGCTACCTTCTCTACCTTCTCTATTAGGGCTAGGAGTGGGGGTACTACTAGCAGCAAGACTAACTGGTTTAGGAGCTTGCTCGTCGCCCTCTTCACCTTTTGTCCGAGGTAATGCCTTCTCTAGCTTAATGGCAGTGTCTTTGAACATCTGACCATTATACTTTTCGATGATTTCGTCAGCTTGTTCGTCATTGTTGACGGTAAGAAAACCGAAACCACGGCATTTGCCAGTTTTGCGGTCTTTAATTAATTTAGTAGTTACAGCATCACCTTCTGCTGCAAAAACTGCTTGCAGATCTTGACGATCTATTTCTTCTTTAGGCAAATTACCTATATATAGGCGAACGGACATGAACTATACCTCCAGAGTTGAATGAACATGGCAAGGCAAGAAAACAATCACTTGGCTTTGGCTTTTAAATAGATGCTATTGACCAAGACTGCCATCAACCATTTTTTTTGCTCGAAACTGTCAACCTATACAACAATACAGTTTTTCGTCGGGATCAAGCTTGTTTAATCCAAAGGCTCACACTATGGTGAGCTAATAACACCTTAATTATAAGAATTGTAAATTTAATAGCCTAGTGCCTGCTAAAGTACACGCTTTCTCCCATGCCCTTTTTCGCAGAATTAAATACCATTCCTTACATTACCACGGTATTTTCTACGTAGCTAGTTTAGCGCGTACATTTCCGACGTTAGTATTACTGTATCGTAACATAAAACACATTAAACACATTTTTTTATTCAATGGGGCATATTTTGAAACAAAAACCAGCCACTGGCTGGTTAATTTGCTGCTGTGTTGGCAGGATAAAAGGTATGGAGCGGGGAAAAAGCATCCGAATTTACAACTAAGCTGTAATGCTGAGTTATTGTCGATTGCTCTGGTTTGTGTAAATAAATGTAACACTTGTTAAGAAAACCTGCAACTTTTGTTTACATTCCAATTTGCTCAATACTTCTCTTCTTAGGCTGCGCCAAGGAGACGCTACGTGTAGCTTGCTTCCCCGCAGGGGTACGCTCAGTACAAGTGCCCAATGACTAACCAGTGAGAAAAACGTATGCACCCCAAGCCTGTGCTGCGACTGCCAAAAAAGTAGACCAAATGGGATGAGGGCTATGAATGGTTTTACCACTTTGAGTTTCTAGGGTTTGGATATCGATCCAAGGTGTTGCTCCTCGCCGGAACCAACCTGTGACGATAATTTGCCGACCGATCAAATCTTGGTGATTGACTGACTGTCCTAGCCAAGAAATGTGGTGTAACTTCACCAAGCCCGCGCTGGATTGGAGGATCAAATCTTGCGCTAGAGAGTTGCTAGTGCCTTGACGACCTAATAGTTTGCCTACAATCCGTACACTGATGCTGTCAATGGGTAAGGCAGAAGGGTCAGCTAACAGGTTGGGTAAGCAGTCGTCAGTTTGCACGGTGGCAGGTTTAATATCGGGGAAGAAAGAATTAATCCGCATCACTGTACCGATGCTAAAGCCAATCAGAAGGCAGCCTGTAATGAAAGACCAATCTTCATATATCCACTTTAGGTTTAAAAACTTGAGTGCGAATGCTAGTTGCCAGGTTAGCCAGACTAAAGCTGCAAACAGAACCCCTAGAGGAATTCCCAACCAGGGAGCGATTTGTAATAAGAAAGACTGATGCTTAACCTTTGATGGAACGCTTGCAAAATGTAGTTCGGTATCTAGATGCCAGTGACGCGCTATTTGGCAGAGGCGTTCAATGCGATCGCCCATTAAAGGATGACTATTATTAATCGTAAACCATCGGCGATAGGGATTGGCATTATCCCACTTCAAAAAGGATTCAAAAGATAAATTGCTGGCAATAGTACCTAAAGAGAGGCTCTGTTGGTGGCTGACTGGTGTTAGAAGATTTAAGCTTTCTAACTGCCAACTGGTATGTTCTTGTTTTTCGATATCAGCTGCAATGCCAATAGTAATTTTGAGTAAAGCGCGAATTAGCGCATTGGGATTACCAGTAATTTCAGCGGCGACGCGATCGCTATAATAAAGCCGTAACCGCGACAACCACAATGCAGTCCCAGTTAGCAAACACCAAACTCCATAAACGAGACTCGCTAGAATTGTCACTGGCCAGCGCCAAATTTTCCCTGATATTTTATCTGCCAACGCCGACACTTGCTGATATAGCTTATAAATTGGTAGTGTCACCAGCAGCAACAAAGACATCACAGCAAAATCCCAGTGAGCAATATGCCCTAGTTGTGTGGCGTAGATAGTGGCAATTTCATCATCTGCCAGTTGCTCTAATAGCCCTTGACTCACAACAATCCTGGCATTACGTGGTAAACTACCATAGGTCAGGATAATTGGTGCAGCCATTGGTAAAATCCGCAGTTTGGGTAACGGCCAGTGCCGTTGTTGGCAGCAACGTTGTAGCACCCGGACGGCTTCCCGACTATGGGTATTTAATACATCTTTAGGAAATTCTCGCTGACCATACAAGTTCGCCAGTAGCAGATCCAGCAACCAAGGTGATACTCCGATCAAAATCACCAATACTACTAGCAACAATTCAGTAGGGTCGCGGTATAAAAGCTGTAATGGTTCCAGATAAGGTAGTTTAACTAAAGTCTGGTTGATTAATCCCATTACTAACTTAAGGATTTCCCGCATTACCCAAAACAGGGCGATGAATGTTCCCGCTGACAGTAGCCGCAACGGAATTAATTTCGGTTTACGTAGTGGTTGCCATGCTCTGGCGCGTTGTGCTTGCCGCCAATAAATAACGCCAAATAATTTGGCTTGGGTGCGGGTAACGGAACCCATGAAACCGTTTAGGGGCGTGGCAGGTGGTGGTAATGGTGTCGCTACTGTAGCTTTGAGTCTAGCTAGTGGCACCATCGGCGGGGTTTCGTCGCTCTTGGTTTCTATTACTTGATCTTCTAGCTTTTCCTCTAATGTAGAAGTAACTGGGGTTGAATCTGGGGTTGAATTCTCAAAAGCAACAAATCCAGTTTCGACATTTTTTGATTCTTGATCAGGTTTTTTACGTTTTGTCAGGTGTTCGAGAGCGCGTGTTGCCCACTCTTGAACTTGCGGATTGCTACTCTCAATGAGATTCTGGGAAATAGCGATCGCTTTGGGAACTTCGCCAGTGCGAGCATAAGCCATCACTAAACCAACTTGGGCTTGTAAGCTAGCAGTCGCATTGCTTTGGCTGCTAGCAATAGGTTCTAGTTGAGCGATCGCTGTTTGGTAATTTCCCTGCTTGAGGGCAACTAAACCAGCCTCCAAAGACGGTTTGGCATGTGAAGGCATACAAATTCTGGCACTCCAATCTCTTCTAGGTGATCCACGTTTGTGCAAAAGCGCGAACCTCGGATGCCGTGGAACTCAACCGCGCCCAGTTAGAGCCACATCAAGTGAATTATTCCTCCACTGGTTGTTGACTAGAAAATACTGGAGCGATCGCGCTTAATTTTAACTCTGGATGGTCGCCCAATAACTGTTGGCAATTCCATTCATTGCGGAATAGCAACACTGGGCGTCCCATGCTGTCTTTAACTGTAGTGGTATTGAATATTCGTCCCACCTGTTCTAATGCTTCCCAACCACCCTCAACCCAACGGGCGACACTATAGGGCAATACCTCTAGTAGGGTTTCTACGCCATACTCATTTTGTAAGCGAAATTGCACCACCTCGAATTGCAACTGACCCACCGCCGCCAAAATAGGATCGCGTTTGGCTTCATCAGTTGAATACATAATTTGCACAGCACCTTCTTCTCGCAATTCCGCAACGCCTTTTTGGAATTGTTTAGACTTCGAGGGGTTGGGATTCCTGAGAGTCGCAAACAGTTCCGGCGAAAAATACGGAATTCCCTCATATTCAAGCTTTTGTCCCGTGTAAATTGTATCCCCGATCGCAAAAACACCAGGATTGTTCAAACCGATCACATCGCCAGGATAAGCCACATCAATGGATTCCCGCTCTTGAGCAAAGAGTTTTTGCGGGCGAGACAGACGGATGAGTTTACCAATGCGGGCGTGATTCACCATCATATCTTTTTCAAACTTACCAGTGCAGACCCGGATAAATGCGACGCGATCACGGTGCTTCGGGTCCATGTTCGCTTGCAGTTTGAAGACAAACCCCGAAAACTCCGGGTATGTAGGGGGAACTTCGCCAACACTGCTGTAGTGAGAACCGGGTTTGAGGGCATAATCGAGGAAGTACTTGAGGAATAACTCTACCCCAAAGTTAGTCATAGCGCTACCAAAAAACACAGGCGTCATTTTGCCTTCGTGTACCAACTGTAAATCTAGCTCTGGCCCAACACCTTCTAACAGTTCTAAATCATTTTTCAGTTGGTAGTAGAGTTCTTGTTCTAGCTGCTCTTCTATTCTCGGATCACCTAATTCCACTATTGTATCAAGGGCTTCTCGGCTGCCGTGGGCGCTACGTTCAAACAGGTGAATTTGTTGCTTGTGTCGGTCAAAAACACCTTTAAAGCGATCGCCCATACCAATCGGCCAGTTTACTGCATAGGTTTGCAATCCCAATTCTTGCTCAATTTCATCCAACAGTTCCAGAGGTTCTCTTCCTGGGCGATCAAGCTTGTTGACAAATGTAAAGATCGGAATACCCCGCAACTTACACACTTCAAACAATTTGCGGGTTTGGGGTTCCAAACCTTTTGCTGCATCAATCAGCATCACTGCATTATCAGCAGCGGCGAGGGTACGATAAGTATCTTCACTGAAGTCTTGGTGTCCAGGGGTATCTAATAAATTTATTTGACAGTCCTGGTATTCAAATTGCAACACTGTGGAGGTAATGGAAATGCCCCGTTGTTGCTCCATCGCCATCCAGTCAGAGGTAGCCTTACGCTGCGCCCGTCGCGCCTTAACCGCCCCAGCTTCATGAATTGCACCTCCGTATAGAAGTAGCTTTTCTGTTAGTGTAGTTTTACCCGCATCCGGGTGAGATATAATCGCAAAGTTGCGGCGAAGTTCAACCGCGTGAAGAAGTTCAGACTGAAGTTCAATTGACATAACTGTATTTGTTTGTAATTTAACTTAATTTTTCTCTACTCTGGCAAGTCTTTTAATCTTAAGACAACGATGCTCGTGATAGGGTCGTAATATAATCAACAATCTAACTAAATTAGGAGAAAGGAATGTACAACACAGACAAGCGAAAGCTTCTATCTGCCTTGTCTCATGGAGCGATTTTTTTCAGCACAACGTTGGTATCTGTAGGTATACCTATTGCCATATTGTTCGTATCTGATGATCCTGTTGTTAAAGAAAACGCCAAAGAATCCATCAATTTCCACTTTAATGTCTGGTTTTATGGAGCAATTCTGGCAGTGCTGTTTTTTCTATTCGGTTGGTTAGTGTTACCTCTATTATTGCTAGGGCCACTAGCCGGTCTGGGATATCTATTGCACTGGGGATTAACAATTTGGGCGCTCATCGGAGTTTTCAACAATCCTGATATACCCTTCCGCTATCCCTACATTTTCCGATTTATTTAGGACAAATTATGCTATTGGGTAATTGAAAATTACCAACTTCAGAAAAATGTTTTCCCCATTAGCGAATTTCTGTAATTGATTTGGTGGAATTTGCTATCTATGTTGTTTTTTTTCTAGTCCGTCGGATAGATGCAACCAAGCTGTAAAATACAAAATTGCCCCACAGCTTGATTAAGAGTAGGGCAAAGGACAGTTAAGCACTGTTTGTAGTCTGTCTGACGGCAGGAAAGTTTTAGCCTGCTTTTGTGACGCTTTGTTTTGTGTCCATTTGCGTTGTTTTTTGTTATAAAATTTTATGTTTCCTATACATCGCCCCCGTCGTCTGCGTACCCATCCCCAACTGCGCCGGATGGTTCGTGAAACTGTTTTGACAACAAGCGATTTAATCTACCCACTATTTGCCGTACCAGGTGAGGGAATCGCTAATGAAGTGAGATCGATGCCTGGAGTCTACCAACTTTCAGTAGATAAAATTGTCGAAGAGGCAAAAGAAGTTTACGACTTAGGAATTCCCTCGATTATTTTATTTGGTATTCCGGCTGATAAAGATGTTGATGCCACTGGTGCTTGGCATGATTGCGGTATCGTCCAAAAAGCAGCGACTGCGGTAAAAGCAGCAGTGCCAGATTTAATTGTAATTGCTGATACTTGTTTGTGTGAGTATACTAGCCACGGTCATTGTGGTTATCTGCAAGTTGGTGATTTAACAGGACGAGTTTTAAATGACCCAACTCTGGAATTGTTGAAAAAAACAGCGGTTTCCCAAGCGAAAGCCGGTGCCGATATCATCGCGCCTTCGGGAATGATGGATGGGTTTGTGCAGGCAATTCGTGTGGGTTTGGATGAAGCCGGATTTCAAGATACGCCGATTTTGTCTTATGCTGCTAAATATGCGTCGGGTTATTATGGCCCATTTCGGGATGCAGCAGACTCGACACCGCAATTTGGAGACAGAAGAACTTATCAAATGGACCCGGGTAACGCCAGGGAAGCAATTAAAGAGATTGAATTGGATATCGCTGAAGGTGCTGATATGCTCATGGTTAAGCCAGCTTTAGCATACATGGACATTATCTGGCGGGTGAAGGAAGCGACTAACTTACCAGTTGCAGCTTACAATGTTTCTGGTGAGTATGCGATGGTAAAAGCTGCGGCTCTCAATGGTTGGATTGATGAGGAGCGGGTGGTTATGGAAACTTTAACTGGGTTTAAACGGGCTGGCGCAGACTTGATTTTGACTTATCATGCCAAAGATGCGGCGCGATGGTTAAAGTAAGGTGGGCGATTGAAGGGTAAGAATTTAATAAATCTCACGCAAAGGCGCGAAGGCGCAAAGTTTTTCTCTGTGTTTTGGTGTCTGGGCGTGAGATTGTTGTGTTTTAGCTTGTACCAGTTTTTGTAACTAGGCTTTTTCCGTTGTGAAATTTTAAAATTTTTTTATACATTTATTCTACGTTTTATTACATAAATAAATAAGTGGCATTTGCCAGAGGGGGAGGCGATCGCTGATAAAACCTCTAAAATCTAAATTAAATAGCTTTGATATAGTTATGGCAATTACTCGCTCTATGCTTGGGGCGACTCGTTTAAAAAACCAATCTCTAACTAGTGCGATCGCTCACGGTATTTGCGACAGCAGCACGATAAAATTCTAAAACCATAATCGTACTAAAGGTCTAAATGGCAGAAACACTATTCTTCAACGCCTTACGGGAAGCCATTGATGAAGAAATGGCACGTGACGCCAGCGTATTCGTTCTCGGTGAAGATGTCGGACATTACGGTGGTTCCTATAAAGTTACCAAAGACCTGTACCAAAAATATGGTGAACTCCGCATTCTAGACACCCCCATTGCCGAAAATAGCTTTACCGGCATGGCAGTGGGAGCAGCGATGACTGGGTTGCGTCCCATAATCGAAGGCATGAATATGGGCTTTTTATTGCTGGCTTTCAACCAAATAGCCAACAACGCTGGGATGCTGCGCTATACTTCTGGCGGTAACTTTAAAATTCCGATGGTAATTCGCGGCCCTGGAGGTGTGGGACGGCAGCTAGGTGCAGAACATTCTCAGCGACTAGAAACCTACTTCCAAGCTGTACCAGGGTTGAAGATTGTTGCCTGCTCCACACCAAGAAACGCCAAAGGACTACTAAAATCAGCTATCCGCGATGATAACCCCGTATTGTTCTTTGAACACGTTCTGCTCTACAACTTGAAAGAAGATTTACCAGAAGAAGAATATTTACTACCCCTAGATAAAGCAGAAGTTGTACGTCCAGGAAAAGATGTCACAATTATCACTTATTCGCGGATGCGGCATCATGTGCTGCAAGCAGTAAAAACTTTGGAAAAGCAAGGTTATGATCCAGAAGTTATTGATTTAATCTCGCTCAAGCCATTAGATTTTGATACTATTGGGGCATCAGTACGTAAAACCCATAAAGTGATTGTTGTGGAAGAATCCATGCGAACTGCGGGTATCGGAGCAGAAGTCATCGCCTCAATTAATGATCGCTTATTTGATGAATTGGATGCGCCAGTACTGCGGCTTTCTTCCCAAGATATTCCCACACCTTACAACGGCAATCTGGAACGACTAACAATCATCCAACCAGAGCAAATAGTGGAAGCTGTGGAAAAAATGGTAGCATTGCGGGTTTAAAAGTTAGGAGTGAGGAGTCAAGAATTTTAAAGCATGAGTCTTAACTCCCAACTCTGCCAATTTTAGATTTTTTCTTCAATCCAAAATCCAAAATTCAAAATCTAAAATTGAATGACTCTCAACTCCTAACTCATAATTCATAACTCATAACTCCATAAAAGAGCGCTATTATAGCCTTTGTCAGTTGCGAGTTATGGTATGCAAAGACAGCGATCGCTATTAATCTTGATTTTAGTCCTGGTAATTGCCGCCATTGCGGTGATTACCACAATTTCGATTCCGTTAGGACTGGACTTGCGCGGAGGCTCACAGCTCACAATTCAAGTGAAAACAACACCGGAGATTAAGCAAATCACCGAACGCGAATTGGAAGCCGTAAAAAAAGTAGTTGAAGGTCGCATTAACGGTCTTGGCGTTTCTGAACCAGTGGTGCAAACTGTAGGAAACAACCAAATCCTAGTGCAGTTACCGGGAGTGAGCGATCCACAGCAAGCTGAACGGGTTCTAGGGGGTACAGCGCAGTTAGAATTTCGCACGCAAAAGCCTAATACAGAAACCCAAGTGTTTGCTTTTCAAACATCACGAGCTGAATTGAAAGCAAAGCAACAAGATTTGAGAAAGAGTAACGATCAGGCAGCAATTGTCAAAAATCAGCAAGAATTGCAGAAAAATAATCAAGCGATCGCTGAATTGTTTGAAAGCACAAACCCCCCACTCACAGGGAAATTCCTCAAAGATGCAGCAGGTGAACCCACTCAAGGCAACAATTGGAATGTTGCCATTCGCTTCGACCAAAAGGGTGGTGAACTGTTTGCCGAACTGACGAAAAAACTTGCCGGTACAGGACGCAGCATTGGCATTTTTCTAGACAATGAACTGATCAGCGCTCCGACAGTCGGGCCAGAATTTGCTGCTAGTGGTATTAGTGGTGGTAGTGCTGTAATTACAGGTAGGTTTACCCCACAAGAAGCTAACAACTTAGGTGTGCAGCTACGGGGGGGTGCTTTACCCGTACCAGTGCAAATCGTCGAAAACCGCACTGTTGGGGCAACTTTAGGTAAAGATAGTATTCAACGCAGTATTTACGCTGGTAGTGGCGGATTGCTGTTAGTATTGATTTTCATGTTAGTTTACTACCGACTACCAGGGTTAATTGCTGACTTTGCTTTGATTATCTATGCGCTATTGACCTATGCCACCTTCGCTTTGCTAGGCGTTACATTAACTCTCCCCGGTATTGCCGGGTTTATCCTCAGTATCGGCATGGCAGTTGATGCTAATGTATTGATTTTTGAGCGCACCCGTGAAGAACTACGCGCTGGTAAAACTTTATATCGTTCTGTAGAGGCAGGATTTTACCGAGCTTGGTCTAGCATTTTAGACAGTCATGTCACATCATTAATTTCTTGTGCAGCATTGTTTTTCTTAGGAGCAGGTTTAGTTAAAGGCTTTGCTTTAACATTGGCGCTAGGGTTAGGAGTGAATTTGTTTACTGCCATTACTTGTAGTCGCACACTGCTATTCCTATCATTGCAATTTCCCAACTTGCGTAAGCCAGAGTTGTTTTGTCCCAATCTCTCAACATCAATTAAGTCTGGGGCGGAGGTGCAGTCATGAAAATTAGTGTCGTCAAACAGCGGGGACTTTGGTGGGCAATTTCTGCCACCTTAATGAGCATTGGCATCGTGGCGATGGTGATTTCTTGGCAACAATTAGGCGCACCGCTACGCCCCAGTTTAGATTTTGTTGGTGGTACGCGACTACAATTTGAACGCGATTGTACACAACCAAACACCTGCACTCAACCGATTGAAACCTCTGACGTGAGGGAAGTAGTTGACGCTCAGAAGCTAAATAATAGTAGCATCCAAGTTGTTGGTAAAAACCAACAGGGAATATCCATTCGCACAAAGACATTAGATGTTGAGCAACGCACTCAGTTGCAAACAGCTTTGAGTGAAAAACTTGGAGCCTTTGACCCGAAAGCCACCCAAATTGACACCGTTGGCCCGACACTTGGTCGTCAACTATTTTCTCAAGGGTTATTAGCTCTGGTTGTCTCCTTCGCTGCGATCGTTATTTATTTGAGTGTGCGGTTCCAGCTGGACTATGCCGTAATCGCAATTATTGCCTTGTTCCATGATGTTTTGATTACACTGGGTGTTTTCTCCATCTTGGGATTAGTAGCAGGTATTGAAGTTGATAGCCTTTTCGTCGTTGCTATTTTGACTATTACTGGTTTCTCGGTAACAGATACCGTGGTCATCTACGATCGCATTCGGGAAATACTGAAACTACATCCTAACGATCACATTGACAAAGTTGTCGATGATGCAATCAATCAAACTTTAACGCGATCAATTAATACCACGTTTACAGTTTTGCTAACGTTATTTTCCCTATTCCTATTTGGCGGCGAGACTCTGAGAAACTTTTCTTTAGCTTTGATTATTGGCTTCACGATGGGCGCTTATTCAAGTATTTTCATTGCCGGTTCTCTTTTAGCTTGGTGGCGAGAGCGCAAGAGTCAATCCCAGGTGGGAAACACCGCTGAACCAATTGATACATCTGCCAGTTCCCAGGATAGTTAAACTTGTGTGTATTTCACAATTGGGTTAAAGCATTCTGAATTGCTCATCTATAGCTTGGCAATTTTATTCCCCTATGGATAAACCGGAAGAACCATTAACTACTGTCCCAGACTTTGAGAAATCTGACCCATCGTTTGCTCAACAAGTACAAAGGCTACATCAGCTGACAGTATATGGCAGGTGGCTATTTGTGGGCTGTTTGTGGCTCACAATTGCACCTGTTTCCCTGTGGGGTTTACGTGCAGAAATTTCTCTGTGGCAACAATATTTTACCTGGGTAGCGGTGCGATATGGACTCTTCTACCATCCACTGTCTACTTTCGGTTTAGCCTTTTGTCTGGGGATGACCGCTGCTGTTTTAGTTTGGCAAAGTCGGAATATTCTACTTGGACTACCACAGCAGGAAAAACAACGTTTAGAAAAACAAGTTTATCGGATACGTCAACAGGGAGCAACTCATCCTCTGTGGAAATGGGTTTGTCATTAATTTTTCTTTCTCGTTGCATATACATATACACGTACAGCAATTTCTAGCAAAATATCAATTAACCATACAAAGATATTGCCAAAAGTGGATGTCATACATGAACGAGTCTCAGATTCAATTTAGCGAACAGCTTTGCTGCGCCGGAGGCGATGGCAAGTCTGAAATTGACCTTTACCAACTCCAAGAACTGTTAAACGTTTCAGCTTTCTGGGCAAAAGGCCGCAGTATTGAAGATTTAGGTATAGCCATTGCCAATAGTGAGCCAGTAATTTCCGTCTGCCTTCGCGATCGACTCATTGGCTTTGCTAGGGCAACATCTGATGGCATCTATCGCGCCACGATTTGGGATGTTGTGATTCATCCAGAATATCAAAGTACTGGGCTGGGAAGCAAATTAGTGGAAACAGTTTTGAGTCATCCCCGCATGAGGTGGGTTGAGCGCGTTTACCTGATGACTACTCACCAGCAGGGTTTCTACGAAAAGATTGGTTTTCAACCCAACACCACCACTACGATGGTGTTACACAACTTAGCTAACCTTGCTTTCGTTCCTGCTACAGAAGATCAGCTTCAGGAATCACTAGGGGGATAGAGATTTGTAGTCTGGTAAGCTGCTGAGGTAGTTCCTTTGCAATGGTCGAGGTCAGGATTTCCAGCTTTCCCCCCATAACTTCCACTAAAGTCTGATTGATTAATAGCCTCATTCCTGGAGAAAGAGCAGCCTTCTTTTGCTCAATCTGGGTCAGATGATCTTCAGATTTGATCAAATCAATCGGCTCGCTCCAGGGTATGGCATGGGTTGGTATATCCAGCCAAATGTTTACAAAATTATTTGTAGCTAGGGTGCTAGTGGAAATACAGATACTGCCTTCCTCCATTTGAGTAATGGCAGTGTCTATTAAACTTATCAATATTTGGCGGAGCCAGAGGTAATCTGCCAAAACATAAATTTCTGGGTCGGCAGGTGACAATTGCAAGGGAAAATTGCGATTTGCCGCCAGCATATAAGTTAAGTTATGAACCTCTTCTAAAATTTCGGCTAACGGTCTGGGCTGAATATTTAATTTATTGGTACCGTGTTCAGTTCTAGCAACGCTGAGAATTTCATCCATCAGCTTAAGCAGTTTCAGCGTTCGCTCTTGAGCTTGGGCAATAAATTCTCGCTCTTCAGCTGGATCTTCACACAAATCCGACAAAATTAACTGATGTAAGCCAATCAGACCATTCAGAGGCGATCGCAATTCATGGCTAGTCCGTGCCAAAAAACCAGCTTTAAACTGGCTCATTTCCCTTGCCATTTGGTATGCCAGCTGCGTTTGCTGTAGTTGTTGCGATATTGGTGGCATATCCTGTTGATCTAATGGTGCTACTGGGGAGGAGCTAGATGAAACCTTTGACGAGCGCACAAATAACTGACGGAAAACCATACCTAGTGCTATTCCTACTCCTAGATATATCCAGTTGCTCCAATTCATAATCTGGCAATTATTAACTTGTTAATTGACTACAACAGCACAAACTAAAGTTCCAAATTTCTCTGTTGTTCAAATCAGGAAAACAATATTATAGCTAGCTATATCTGGTTATCAGTCGAAATCTCTAACTTTATCGCACCTTGCCGCAAAATTTGCCAATTTATTCCTGTCCATTTTGCAACAGTGGAAGGTATACCCACCCCTGGTATTTCACCCTCGTATTCTGTCGTTGCTAGAGTCAGAACCTTAGGAAACTGAGCCTCAATTTCTGTCATCGTTTGCAAAGGCGGCTGACCAGAAAAATTGGCACTAGTAGTAGCAAGAGGGCCTGTTTGTGCCAATATAGTTTGGGCGATCGCACTCTTTGGGACTCGGACGCCAATTGTTGTCGGATCAATAGGGTTGATAACTTTGGGCAGGCGATCGCTCGCTGGCAAAACTAACGTCAGCCCTCCTGGCCAATATTTATCTGCTAGCTCTTGCCAAACTTTATACTCGTTCTCACTACCTTTAACATACAGCCACAAATCTTCAGCACTAGCTGCCATCAAAATCAAAGGTTTGTCTTGACTGCGTTGCTTCGCTGCAAAAATTAATCCTGCTTTTTCTGGTATCGCTGCAAGTGCAGGAACTGTATCAGTAGGAAAACTCACCAAAAGGCCAGCACGTGCACCAGCTATTAAATTTGTTAGAGAAACTTGGGTCATTTTTACGAAGTTAGGAGTTAGAAGTGAAAAATTTCATAACTCATAACTCATCACTCCTAACTTTTATAGGCCAGGGCAAAGCGTTCAATTCCAGCTAAGTCCGGGTGAATTTGAATTTTACAATAGCTACCTTGATTTTGCAAAAGTTCTCGCACTGCATCCGCCTGTCCTGCCATCATCTCAATTAACCATACGCCACCCGATCGCAAATAACTAGGGGAGATTTCTATCAAATGGCGAATGCTATCTAAGCCATCAGCGCCACCATCCAGAGCTAGATGTGGTTCATGGTTAACTACTTCTGGTTGCAAAGTAGGTAAGGTGCTGGTGGGTATGTAAGGGGGGTTCGACACCATACCACTGAACTGACCTTTTAAGAATGCTAGTGGCTCCCACCAGAAACCTTGATAAAATTTAATCCGGTCAGCAAGACTCAAATTATCGGCGTTGGCTTGGGCGATCGCCAGAGCTTCTAAACTGTAATCAACTGCATGAATTGTAGCTTTTGGCAAGACATCTGCTAGTCCCAAAGCGATCGCTCCACTCCCAGTTCCCAAATCTGCCCAGTGTCCTGAAGTATTGCTAGCAGCTGCTAAAGCTAAATCAATTAAGCACTCTGTCTCTGGTCTGGGAATCAAAACCGCACTCGACACCGCAATATTAAACTGACGCCAAGGTGTAACTCCCGCAATATACTGCACTGGTAAGCGGTCATTTAATCGCCTCTGCCATAACTGGTCTAACTCTTCTAGCGGTAATTGCATCTGAATTTGCGGCCAGTTTTTGAAAGACTCCAAACGCAGTGCCAAGCGGTCTAACCCAGCTACCTCTTGGAGCAGCCAATCTACCTCCATTGGTGGGACATCAGTGGCGATTGCTGCTTTCAGAGCAGCGTTCCGCCACTGCCAAAGTTGTAAACCAGAAACTATCAGATGTTTCTCCCCTATGCCTCAACCTGGGAGTGCATATCCGTTATTTTTTCGCGGGCGCAGCAGCAGGTCTGGCAGCTGGTGATTGATTCGGCGCAAGCGATCGAATAAAATTGATGGACTCTCTTGATGGATACAGAACAATTTTATTTATACCAGGATCATTGCTGCTATTGAGAGCCTCCATAACACCGTACAAATCCACCACCTGAATTTCAGTGTTGTCTGCTTCCTTTGGCACGGCTTTTTTGAATTGGTCTAACAGAGCCACTGCTTGTTCTTTCTCAAAAAAGAAAGGGATGTACCGCTCATTGCTTTTGGGAACAGGAATAGTCAGATAGCTATTATCTTTCTTAAATTTGGGTACAAATAAAGGAATACCATTGAATTGCTCCGCTTTTTTACCATTTTGACTCAGCATACTTGTTGCTGAGGCTACTTGCTGTTGCGTCGGTACTAAAGTATAAATTACAGAGTCTGATTTCTTTTTGCTTTCTTGGACTATTTTATAGTAGTCTGCCAAGGACAAAGGTCTCACCTGTAGAGTGCCTGCCAACTGGGGGTTTTCTTTTTTGAGCCGATTGTCAAGGAATTTTTGAGCATCTTGCTTGCTAATAAAAAATCCCACTTGAGAGACAGGCTTGGATGCGTTGTTCCTCGAAAGAACTACGAATTCGCCTTTGGGATTGGTGAGCGTGAATACAGGTACTTCTTGAAGCTTTTTGACTACCTGATCTTGTGGCAACGCCAGCGCTTCTAGATTAGCTATTCCTGGTAGATTGCCTATTCCTGAGAGTCCCGCTAAAAATACACTGCCAGCTATACCCAATGTTGCGCCCAAGCGAATAAATGATTTCATGACTGCTCCTCGCATCAATAATCCAATTAAATTAAACAAATGGTTGGATTTGCACAGCACCAACTAGCTTTAGTTATATAGCAATCTATTTCAGTTGTAAAAAATTCTTTGTGCACGTTGAGGTTGAGTGTTAACCGTCAACGGTCAAAATCCAATATTCCGCAACTATTTAGGATTGCTATAGTATCGTTTTCACAAATTGACTGTGCTAACGTTGTGTTTTTATCGGTTTTGCTTCGCTATTCACCGCCAAATGCCGTAGATGCCTATTATATGTCTTCTCAAGCAGTGAAAAATCTCTCTATCTCTGGAACCTTGGAGATGATAAATGCCATTTTATCGGCTTTTTCTAATATCGGGTGACGCTGTTACTTAATCAATCGTTCCATCTGCGATTAGTTTAATATCTTCTCAAATCTATACAAAGCTCAGTATCAGGAATATCTTACTGCTTAAGGGCGAAATTCCCCTGTTAGGCTTCAACAGCCAACCCAACAGTAGAACAGGCAATTTATTCTTATCCGTAAAAATGTACAATTTAATTGCAGATCTTAGCAATAAAACTCTAGTTAATCTGCCTTAGCAGTTAAGTATATTACTTGAATCGGGATGACAGGATTTGAACCTGCGGCATCCTGCTCCCAAAGCAGGCGCGCTACCAAGCTGCGCTACATCCCGGTTAAACTTATCTACTTTTTGCGGTTTGGTTTTAACTTACCAATCAAAGCGATCGCGCTTTCACAAAAGTTATTAAGTTTATTATATCAGATAATATAGCTCATGCCTAATATCTTTTATTTTCTGTAAAGACGAGCTAGATTACATGCTTACACTGATAAAGGTTTTTCTGCCGACTTATTACAAGAGATATACTTGCTCGTCCATCGGCTAAACCTTGCCAAACCAAATCAAAATAATAGATTTTTACTACTATACCTGATTTTATTGTGCGAATCGGGTTTTATTTTGATTGAGCGTTAGTGAGGATACCAGAACATACCTTTGATGCCTTCCGGATCAGCCATAAACCCCATAGTTCGGTAGAAATCTACAACATGAGGGTCGGCGAAGAGAGTGACATTACTAATTTCTTCACTCCTAAGTTTTTTGAGAACGTATTTCATCAGTGCCTTGCCCAGTCCTTGACTTTGAAAGTCTGGGTGAACCACCACATCCCAAATAGTGGCATTAAACGCGTGATCTGAGGTAGCGCGGGCAAAACCAATGAGCCGCTTTTGGTTTCCTCTCACCTGCCACATTGAGGCGACAAGAAAACTATGCTCAATAGCTTTTTTCACTTTTCTTAGAGGACGACGCGACCAACCAACTGCATCACAGAGTTCTTCTAGCTCATACAGGTCAATATCTCGCTCCGTGCTGAAGACGATGCGAGCTTCCTTTGAAGAAGCTTCGCTAATGCTGCTGGGGTTGGAGTTGCCCGCAGCATCAACTGTATGCTCTTCAAAGGGGTTTGTCCTAGTTGTCGCTACAGATTCAGGAGTACTAAACCAAGTTTTCCAAAAACCCATGCCAACGTGGTTCGGGTAGTATAACTGAAATGGTTTCCACTCTCAGGAGTGTTGATTCACGTTTAACATAGCTACCCCCATTTACTACCCCTTACACTCAAATTTTTTCGTTTGTTTTCGGGATTTGCAATGGTAACAGCCAGTTAGAGCGTGTTTCACACCAATCATTTTCAACTTTAGCATTTTGTTGTAAAGGCTAGGAGAAATTCACCAAAAGGGTAAGGATATAAACAATTCAAAATTTACTCATTCAAAATTCAAAATGGAAAAACCTAATCCTGGCAATTGCTCGTATAGAGCTTAAATGCAAGTTAGCTTAGGAGTGAATTGTATACAAGGGATTACTTGGGAAAATTCTTCCCCAGTCCCCAACACCCAGCCCCCAACACCCAGCCCCCAGGTGACGAAAGCAAGCGAGTCTTACCCTTAACAATGGCTTCTGGTTTAAAATCTTCAACACTGGAACTCCTAAAGCGCTTTAACCGAGCGTTTCCCCAGTTTTATGAGCAATTCGTCAGCAGTGAGATTCAACTGCAAAATTTACGGCTAGCCTACCGTCTTTATAAAACTAGACGCGCTGTTATTGAGCTGAAACCGGAAGGTAGCAAAAGTGCCTTGCATTTTGCTTACCGCAACCAATCTTTTCTCCTCAGCGATATTTTTGGTGTACTAGCAGCTTATGGGTTGACTATCCACGGTCTGAGTCTATACGGTCAGATCCGTCCGCCAATGTTAGTTTTTATCAAACTGTTGGTGTCTCGTGGTAGTAAAGCCTTGACCGAGAAAACCGCAGAAAATGTCTGTCGCGCCATTCGTGAAGCTTTAGGAGGTCGGTTTGAGGTAGAAGAGATGCTGGCAGTGGAATTCAATCTTGACACTGGCCTAGAGCAGGTACAAACTGAGTTCTATGTCGATCCGGTCTTTCATCTCCCTGCCTTAGTGATTGAAGCCGATAATCAACCAGGATTATTCTACAAGGTGATGTATGCCATCTGGCAGGAAGATTTGCTAGTAGTCAATGCCAATTTATTGGTTTGGCGTGGACGTACACGGCTAATTCTCTACTTGTTGGGGCCGAATGAAAGCCTGATTCCAGAATATCTCGGTCACAAAATTGCCGAAGGGGTGCGACAGAGGTTGCTGGGGAAATGAAAAAAGTGAGGAGTTATGAGTTATGAGTTAAAAATTAACAATTCCTAACTCCTCACTCCTCACTCCTCACTTTCTTACTATTCCGTATTTAGTCGCACCCGCCCTTAGAGGTACGATATAAGTATGGCAACTATCGAAATCTTGGGCGTTCCACACGCATACGAGCTAACGGCTCCCACTTCCTGCCCCCATGCTTTAGTATTTATCCACGGTTGGCTCAATAGCCGTGGATATTGGCAACCTGTGATTTCCCGCCTATCAGATGATTTGCAGTGCCTGTCCTATGATTTGCGGGGTTTTGGTGAATCCCAGTCCCAGGTAAAAACCGATTTTAGTCGGGCACAAACGTCTCTGAGTCTTACGTCCATCTCCAGTAGTGCGGTTGGCTCACCAATCGATTCTCTTTATACTCCTGCTGCCTATGCTCATGATTTAGCAGTTCTTCTGAAACAGCTAAATATTACCAGTGCTTGGCTAATTGGTCACTCCTTGGGTGGGACGATCGCTCTTTGGGGAGCAGATCAAATACCTGAGTGTGTTAAGGGAGTTATCTGTATCAACGCTGGCGGTGGTATTTACCTGAAAGAAGCCTTTGAGCAGTTTCGCTCGGCGGGTCATAAATTCTTGCAAGTCCGTCCGCGTTGGCTGTCCCAAGTGCCTTTGATTGATTTGCTGTTTACTAGAGCCAGTGTGGCACGTCCTTTGGAGCGCTTTTGGGCACGTCAGCGGCTGATTGATTTCGTTGTAGCTGATCCAGAAGCAGCTCTGGGAACTCTGTTAGACTCCACAACCGAAGAAGAAATCAATCGTTTACCTGAGCTAGTATCCCAATTGAAGCAGCCAGTTTATTTTTTGGCTGGTGCCGAAGATAAGGTTATGGAACCCAAGTATGTACGCCATTTAGCTAGCTTTCACAGACTGTTCCAATATTGTGGTGACAATGTTTTGGAAATTCCTGATTGCGGACACCTGGCTATGTTGGAACAGCCGGATGCAGTGGCTGATCACATCCGGTCAATAGTCAAAAGTCAATAGTTATTGGGCATTGGTATATTTCCTCCTGTGCTCCCCCTGCTCCCCCTGCTCCCCCTGCTCCCCTGCCCCTCATGACTGTGGGTAGTACAACTTCATTACCTGGGTAAGTGCTAACCTAGACTCAACGCCCAGTGTCAGGGGAGATGTATGACCAGAGGATAGATGGTCAGCGGCGGCACAGCCGATCATGGCAGCGTTATCAGTACAGAATTTTAGAGGGGGGAATAGGACGCGTAGGTTATGTTCAACGGCGGCGGCTTGGAGGTTTTTTCTTAACCCGCTATTAGCTGCTACACCGCCACCAATGGCAATTGTGTCTAGACCATAGTCTAGGGCACAGGTGATCGCTCTTTTGGTCAGCGATCGCGCTACGGTTTCTTGAAAGCTAGCTGCTACATCTGCCACTGGTACTTGTCCACCATCTTTTTCTAACTGCTGCACTAAACGTAATACAGCCGTTTTTAACCCACTAAAACTGGAATCATAACGATGAAACCCCCCACCCGGTAGAGAAACTTTTCCTTCTGGTAGGGGAAAGGCTTGAGGATTGCCCTCTTGTGCCAGTTTATCAATCATTGGACCACCGGGATAACCCAGCTTTAACAATCGCGCCACTTTATCAAAGGCTTCACCTGCGGCATCATCACGGGTTTGTCCCAGTGTTTCGTATATACCACAATCTTTGACATAAATCAAGCTTGTATGTCCGCCAGAAATTAATAAACTCAAGAAAGGGGGATTTAAAGTTGGTTCGCTCAAATAAGTGGCGTAAATGTGACCTTCAAGGTGATGAACTCCCAAAAATGGTTTGTTGTGTACCATCGCTAGGGTTTTGGCAGCAGTTAACCCCACCAACAGCGCTCCTACCAGTCCTGGGGCACAAGTGGCAGCAATTGCGTCAATTTTCTCCCAGTCTAGTTGGGCTTGCTCTAGGGCTTGAGCGATCGCTTCATTGATTGTTTCTAAGTGCTGGCGAGACGCTACTTCTGGCACTACCCCGCCATACTGCTGATGGACTGGAATTTGCGAGGCTACGATACTACTGCAAACTTTACGATTGTTAACAATTGCGACGGCTGTTTCATCACAACTGGTTTCTATTGCTAAAACGGTTGCCATTGAGAGTGCTGAGTACTTAGTCTTGAGTAATAGAGACAAAATCTTGCTTCTTTACTACCCTACAACAATAATTCTTATACTCAGGACTCGTTACTCACTACTTAGGACTCGATACGAAACTTCTTTGAGAAGCTTTAACTTTTATTTACTTAAACTTTACTCGGTTCCCACCCAAGAGTATGATGACTTCCTAGTTATGCAAATAAACAACTGTACAAGCCGCTTCGTTTTGTACAAAGAACTTTTTGTTTTGTAATAAAAGGAAACAACTCTATGCGACGATTGTTTGCTTTGATTTTAGCGATTTGTCTTTGGTTCAACTTTGCCTCCCCAGCAAAAGCTTTAGGGGCTAATTTGACACCGTGCAGGGACAATCCCGCTTTTCAACAGCTAGCAGCTAATGCCCGTAATACCACTGCTGACCCCAATTCCGGGATAAAGCGATTTGAGCGTTATTCCCAAGAACTGTGTGGTCCTGAGGGTTACCCCCACTTGATTGTTGATGGTAGTCTAAATCATGCTGGTGACTTTTTGATCCCCAGCATTCTGTTTCTATATATTGCTGGTTGGATTGGTTGGGTAGGTCGTGCCTACCTGCAAGCGATCAAAAAGCAATCTGACACTGAACTAAAAGAAATTCAAATCGATCTTGGTTTGGCACTACCCATAATGGCGTCAGGCTTTACTTGGCCAGTAGCAGCAGTTCAAGAACTTCTCTCTGACAAATTAGCAGCCAAGGATACAGAAATCCCCATTTCCCCACGCTAAATCAGCTTAACTAATTCATTTGTTTTGGAGACTAAATTCATGGCAGACAAAGGCGACCAATCATCCTATTTGGTTAAATTTATTTCCACAGCGCCCGTGGCAGCTACGATATGGCTGACGATCACAGCAGGTATCTTGATTGAATTCAACCGCTTTTTTCCCGATCTACTTTTCCACCCACTCCCATAAGTGTTAAACGATTTTGGATTTTAAATTTACGATAGCCTAGCGTAAAGCCAACTCTTAGAGAGGCTGCACCAATGGCATGGCAACTCTTAGAGACGCTACGTGTAGCTTGCTTCCCTGTTCACGTTAGCGTCTCCGTTGGCGCAGCCTCTCCATCAGGAGAAGGAGAAGGGGTATGCTAAGAGCAACTGTGCGTAGCGTCTTTTAGATTGGTTCTGCCACGCCACTTGCTCTACTTGGGAAGACCCCTTGGCGCTAGCTTCTCCCTTTGGGAGAAGACCGCAGTGGCTTCACAAGGGACGGGGCATGAACCAAAAAATTCTTTTAATCCAAAATCCGTCTTGGAAAGTCTGAGCGCCGATTTCCGGCGCTCAGACTTTCCGCAAAATCCAAAATCTAAAATTGCTGGTCAAATGGGATTTAGGACAGTTGAATGAATGTCTTGTTTTTTTCCTAATATTGTGTAGTTGATGTATTCAGCTTAGTTAGGCAGAATTATTACCAAAATAGGCAGCAAAAATAGTTTTTTGAAACTCGTGATTCTGTTTACAGATCGCGAGTTTCACTGTTTTTAAACTAGCTAAATTAATTTTTCTAAACTTCTTAGCCAAAAGACATCTTTAGCTACAATTATTATTAATATAAAAATGCCACCCTTTTAATTTAGAGGCGAACATAAAACATGGCACAAGCAGTAGATGCATCAAAAAATCTTCCCAGCGATCCTAGAAATCGTGAAGTTGTTTTTCCGGCATTCCGCGATCCGCAGAAGGGCAATCTAGAAACCCCAGTAAATGCTTCTCCTTTGGTCAAGTGGTTCATTAATAACTTACCTGCCTATCGCCCAGGGCTTTCTCCTGCCAGACGCGGTTTGGAAGTTGGCATGGCTCATGGTTACTGGCTATTTGGTCCGTTTGCCAAATTGGGTCCACTGCGGGATACAGGTAATGCTAACTTAGCTGGGTTACTAGGAGGCATCGGTTTAGTTATTCTTCTTACCGCTTCCCTATCTCTGTATGCTAATAGCAATCCACCCAAAGCACTTCCTAGCGTTACCGTACCCAACCCTCCGGTAGATGCTTTTAACTCTAAAGAAAGCTGGAACAACTTCGCTAGTTCTTTCTTAATCGGTGGTATTGGTGGTGCAGTAGTCGCTTACTTTTTGACTAGTAATCTGGCACTAATTCAAGGTCTATTTGGTTAATTACTAGGAGTTAGGAGTTAGGAGTTTAAATTCATAACTTCTAACTCTTAACTCCTAACTTATTTAAACAAAACAGCTTCAATATCATTTAAAGCAGTTTCAAAATCGTCATTAACGATTTGAATATCAAATTCATCTGCGGCTTGAATTTCTTCTTGAGCGCGGAACAAACGACGGGCGATCGCTTCTTGGGAGTCTTGAGCGCGAGAGCGTATCCGTTTCTCCAATTCATCAAAAGAAGGCGGTAAAATAAAAATGCTGAGGGCACTGGGGAAGGAAGCACGAATTTGTCTTGCCCCTTCTAGCTCAATTTCCAGCACTACCAACTTACCAAAATGAATTTGGTAAAGTACAGCTTCACGGGGAGTGCCGTAATAGTTACCAGTAAATTCTGCCCATTCCAAAAATTCACCTTCAGCAACTAATTGTTCAAACTTACTGCGGCTGATAAAGTAATAATCTTTGCCATCGATTTCCCCTGGACGAGGAGAACGAGTCGTCACGGATACGGAATAATATAGTTCCGGATGACGTTGTAGGAGCGATCGCATTAAAGTGCCTTTACCGACCCCACTAGGGCCAGTTAAAACAATTAACTTGCCTAAATGTAAGCATTCTTCAGTAGTAGTACTCTGGATGGGTAAAACTGGTATCATCCTTTCAACCTGTGAATCAATCAATAGATATTATTCATTAGTCTTGTGTTCCTGGACAAGTCCAATAGTTACTAAAGAATTTGTAGCAAGAGTGACATAAAACTTGTCTAATTCACATGGTACTGCCGTTATAGTGCAAATATTAAGTGGGATTGTTAATCCAATGCTAGTCAATTATCTACTGTTTGATGATCGCGGGAAATCACAAAGCGATTCGCTACCGTTTCCGGCTGAATCGCTGACAGAATTATGTGGCTGGAATCAGTGATAATTACAGCTCTAGTCCGACGACCGTAAGTTGCATCAATCAGTTGACCTCTGTCCCGTGCATCGGTAATAATCCGCTTAATCGGGGCAGACTCTGGACTGACAATGGCAACTACTCGGTTGGCAGACACGATGTTACCAAAGCCGATGTTGATTAACTGAATGTCCATAAAAAAACTGACGCTAAACGCGGTTTGAGAAGCTGGAAATAAACTTATTCCCATGTTATCGTCAAAAAACGGGAGTCACAACGCTCAAATTCAAGCCAGCATTCGTTTTTAAATAATGTCTGCTTTTTTTTAGCTGTTTATCAGCTAAATTTCCTGAAAATATTCCTAAAGGCATAGACGTAATTCCACTGATATAAGCTAGTTGGGTGATGTAAATTTATTTTATTTTAAATAAGTATCTAACTCAGAAATTGATGCAGGGTAAAATCGATTGGAATCGCCTAGCTCCAACTGCGCTGGCTCAGTACAATGTCGGTACAGATGAATTGATATTCTTGGGTCATAGCGAAAATGTGACTTTTCGCGTTGACACTAGGGATGGTAAAAATTCTGCTACTTTTAAAGTACTCCGTATTCATCATCCGATCACTCAATTCCGTGATCGCATCTGGCAACAACAGGCCGTCATTGAGTCGGAACTCATGTGGCTGACTGCTTTGCATCAAGATACTAATTTGGTTGTGCCATACCCCTTGCAGAACCTCAGTGGCACTTTCATTACATCTGTAGCAATTGATGATACCAGTGCAACACTCAACTGTACGCTACTAAACTGGGTCAATGGTTCATCCCTCGACAGTGAACCTACACCGACGCAGGCTGGGCAAGTTGGGGAACTTATGGCTCAGTTGCACCAGCACACCAGCCTTTGGGAATTGCCTTCAGGCTTCACGCGACCAAAATACGACTGGGAGCAACTACACACCTCACTCATGGGGCTGCGATCGCTAGTAGATACTGGTACGATATCTGTTACTGATTTCGCTGTGCTTGAGAATGTGGTTCAGCGAATTAGTAATGTGATCACAGCACTAGAAAAAACACCCACTAATTGGGGGCTGATTCACGCAGACCTGAATGAAAATAATTACATCTTTTATACAGATGAGGCGCGGTCCATCGATTTTTCCTGTTGTGGTTTCGGCTACTACCTTTGTGACATTGCCCATACCCTGTTGCATCTGTTTCCCGAAAACCGTAGATCGTTCCTCAGTGGTTATCAAAGCGTGCGTCAACTGCCTGATGAGTATCAGAGGATCTTGGAGGCGTTCTTTCTCGGAGCAACCGTAAATAATTTTGCTTTTTTGGCGTCGCAGCCAAATGAACACGATTACTTGTTAGAAACTGTACCCTACGTTACTGAGAGATTATGTAGCAAATATCTTCAAGGCAAAGCATTTTTGTTCGAGTCATAGCTATTCTGCTTTGATATTAACGTCAGTTCGACGAAGTTCAATTTTGTCTTTCATATTCACAGTACGCATCCGTCGTACACTTCCAGCTTGACAATCGCGTAACCAAGTATTAACCGCTTGGGCAACAGTGCCGTTACTACTATCGCGTGGCGGAGATAGGGGCTGCTGTGCTGAATGGGAACCAATTTGAGAAAACATCATCACTAGACGCCAACCAGTTTTCGTTTTAGTCAACAACAGCCAGTGGAATTCCTGCAATTCTACCGCTTTCTTTCCTATGTACTGCCGCTCCAAGGTAGTAAAGAAAACTTGCTCAACTCCCGATGCAGAGTTTTTAAGCGCGTCTGCACTATATTCTTCAAGGTTAAGGGGCAGAGGAGTAAACTCAGGTCTTCCTGCCACTAGCATATAACTGTAAACATCACTGCTTCTACTGAGGCGGCGGGCACGTTGACTAACGCGATTGGTATAACTAGGTAAATCTTCCAGTAGCTGTATAGTAAATGTTTCTAAATTTTGCTCAGAACACAAAGACCTTGCCCCACTGTTGACATTTTCCCTTTCTGCTAGCGCAGAGGGTTTAGGGGTGAGGTTTGTCGAGAACGCTGGGTAAGCGAGGCTATTTGATCCTAAAACCCAGAAGCCACAAGCTAAAAGCCAACTATAATTTTTCTTCTTGAGCCGAGAGGCAAGATTATTCTTTCCCACACCCTGCACTCTATCCCCCAACTTGTCACTGACTCTTAGCTTCATGCCACTGTGGTTAACTCCTCAGAAATCCTCTTCCAGGCTAACTCAGGCTCAGTAGCAGTAGTGATGGGACGCCCAATCACTAGATAATCAGCACCAGCAATGATTGCTTGTCCTGGGGTGAGCGATCGCTTTTGATCATCTTTCTCTGCCCAAGTTGGTCTAACCCCCGGACAAACAAGCAAAAAGTCATCTCCACAAGTTTGCCGCAACTGTCCCACTTCTTGGGGCGAACAAACTGCCCCATCTAATCCCGCCTCTTGAGCCAGCAGTGCCATTTCTAGGGCGTATTCTGGTAATTCTAGGGGAATCTTTAAATCAAACGCCAGCTGTCTAGTAGAAATACTCGTTAACAAAGTAATCGCAATTAACTTAGGCGGTTTTACACCTGCTTGGGCAGCCCCTTCCTGTGCCGCATCTGTTGTAGCTTTCAGAGCATCTTTACCAGATGCAGCATGAATTGTCAATAAATCAACTCCGTAACTAGCTGCACTACGACAAGCACCAGCAACTGTATTAGGGATGTCGTGAAACTTTAAATCCAGGAAAATACGCTTTTGCCGGGACTTTAATACTTCCAGAATTTTTGGTCCAGTACTGGTAAATAATTCTAAGCCTACTTTCCACCAAACCACTTGTGGGAGTTGATCTACAAGAGCGATCGCACTTTCCACATCGGGCACATCCAAAGGCACAATAACTCGTTGTTCTGCGTTCATTTGCAGTTCCCTATTTCCCATTTAAGCCACTAAACGCACAAACTTATTTTTCCCAACTTGTAAAACCTTACCTTGTAACTCAGCAGGATCAGCAAAAGTTGTATCGACATCAGTAATGCGATCACCATCTAAGCGCACTCCACCCTCTTGAATTTTCCGCTTTCCTTCCCCCGTACTTTTGCACAAGCCAGTGACATTGAGAATATACGCTAACTTAGTAGGAAACTGCTGCACCTCAACTAGAGAAAATTCTGGAACTGCACCTTCCTTGCCGCCGCTTTGCGCTGCTTCTTTTGCATCTTGGGCTGCTGTTTCGCCGTGGTACTGTTTGACAATTTCCGATGCTAAGAGTGTTTGGCGATCGCGGGGATTTTCTGGGAGTTCGTCTAAAGGTAAATCCGTCAACAGTTCAAAATACTGCTCCAGCAGATGATCTGGAACTCCTTGTAACTTCTGATACTTTTGTCCCGGATGTTCCGACAACCCGATATAATTACCTAAAGACTTGGACATTTTTTGCACCCCATCCGTGCCAATCAAAATTGGCAGCAGCATCCCAAACTGGGGTTTTTGACCAAAATGGCGCTGCAAATCTCTGCCTACAGCAATGTTAAATTTCTGATCAGTCCCTCCCAATTCCACATCTGCCTCAACTGCAACCGAATCAAAACCTTGCATTAACGGGTACAGGAACTCATGGATAAAAATCGGATTCTCTTTTTTATAGCGATCGGCAAATCCCTCCTTAGCCAACATCTGCCCCACCGTCATTGTCGAGAGTAACTCCAAAATTTTCTCTAAGTTTAGTCCAGAGAGCCATTCGGAGTTATAACGCACCTCTAACCTTCCTGGTGTGTCAAAATCCAAGATAGGACGTACTTGGTCAAGATAAGTTTGAGCATTTTGCGCTACCTCTGCTTCTGTAAGCTGACGACGCACTTCAGATTTACCAGTTGGATCGCCAATGCGTGCTGTAAAATCGCCAATAATCAGAACTGCTATATGACCTGCATCTTGAAACGCTCGCAGTTTCCGTACTGGTATGCTATGACCGAGATGAATATCAGTACCCGTCGGATCAATCCCCAATTTTATCCTCAGAGGTTGGTTTGTAGTTACCAAGCGCTTTTCTAGACTTTCGCTGTTAACATCAACTGGTTGTGGGAAAACTTCTACTACACCACGACGCAGCCAAGCAAAATCTTGCGTCATACTATAAAATCCACTGTTAGCTATGTTTTGCACATTAGAAGTTAAGTTGGTTATAAACACTTGCAATTTATCCGCTTTCTCATCTGCCAAACTACTATAATTGCAAAAAATTAACCGCCTTGCTTCGCCCAATCAATTACAGTTAAATTTACAAGTGAGGAAGTGAAATCGCCGTGTCGTCGTCTAGGACTTTTGAAGATAAACAGCCACAGCGTCGGGCTTCATCAGGTTTTGAGTTTTTGAAAGGAGTCGGTCAGGTAACTGGCGGTACTCTCCTCTCAATCACCATGCTGGCAAGTTCCATTGTAGCCGGAGGACTGGTTGGTTTAGCGATTAGTTTCCGTAATTTGCCAGATGTGAGACAGCTACGTAACTTCTTTCCCTCAGAAACGACTTACATCTATGACGTTAAGGGTAAACTCTTAGCCAGTGTCCACGGAGAAGCCAACCGAGAAGTAGTTCCCTTAGATCGGATTTCCCCGAATCTGAAACGGGCGGTATTGGCAAGTGAAGATAGCCACTTTTACGATCACCATGGTATTAACCCCGTCGGCGTTGGGCGTGCTGTTGTAGTTAACTGGGCAGCAGGTGGAGTCCGAGAGGGTGGCTCTACTGTCACCATGCAATTGGTAAAAAACCTATTTTTGTCTCACAAGCGTGCCTTTACCCGGAAGTTAGCTGAGGGAGTGCTGGCAATTCGGTTAGAGCAAATTCTCAATAAAGACCAAATTTTAGAAATGTACCTCAATCAAGTTTATTGGGGTCATAACAATTATGGTGTACAAACGGCGGCCCGCAGTTACTTTAATAAGTCAGCAGAATATTTAAGCTTGGGTGAGTCAGCAATGATGGCGGGTTTGATCCAAGCACCAGAAGAATTCAGCCCGTTTGTGAGCATGAAGCTGGCAAAACAGAAACAAAAAGAAGTGCTGGGACGGATGCTGGAATTAAACTGGATCAACCAGTCAGAGTATGACAATGCCCTCAAGCAAGAAATCAAACTTGGTAAAATCAAATCCTTTCAAGGTAGTGCCCTACCTTATGTAACCAATACCGTAGCGCAGGAGTTGGCTAAGAAGTTTGGGCGTGAAGCACTACTCAAAGGCGGGATGCGGGTGCAAACTACAGTTGATGCCGATTTCCAAATGATGGCAGAAGAAACTGTCACGAAGTGGCATAAAACACTTCTGGGGCAGGGATTATCTAAGAATCAAATGGCCCTGGTGGCAATTGATCCGCGCACACATTTTATCAAAGCACTGGTGGGTGGTATAGATCCTAAAACCAGTGAATTCAATCGTGCAACTCAAGCTCAACGCCAGCCAGGTTCTTCTTTTAAACCGTTTGTATATTATACTGCTTTCTCTACTGGGAAGTATGGGCCAGACTCAACGGTGGTGGATTCTCCAGTCAGCTATCGAGATGGTAACGGTTGGTACTTTCCCAGAAATTATGATGGCACTTTTAGGGGAGCGATGCCAATCCGCACAGCTATAGCCCAATCGCGCAACATTCCCGTGATTAAGGTTGGTAAGGCTGTAGGGATGAATAGAGTGATCGAAACTTGCCGTACCTTGGGGATTATGAGTCCAATGGAACCTGTGAGTTCCTTGCCACTTGGCGCAATTGGTGTCACCCCTCTGGAAATGGCTAGTGCCTATGCTACCTTTGCTAATTATGGCTGGCAATCTTCACCAACTGTAATTGCCCGTGTTACCGATAGTAGTGGTAACGTGCTGTTAGACAATACCCCTAAACCGCAGCTAGTTCTCGATCCTTGGGCCTCAGCAGCAATTATAGATGTGATGCGATCGGTAATTACTGAAGGTACAGGTAAAGGTGCTGCTATCGGTCGCCCAGCCGCAGGGAAGACGGGAACAACATCATCAGAAAAGGATATTTGGTTTGTGGGGACTGTGCCGCAGTTAACAACTGCTGTCTGGGTAGGGAGAGATGACAACAAACAATTAGCTGACCATGCGACAGGTGGTGTTATGGTTGCTCCCATTTGGAAAGATTTTATGGAGAAGGCACTTAAGAACGTACCAGTAGAAAACTTCAAGCCACCTTCGCAGTTTTCTCGCCCCAAGTCAAATTAAAGTTAGGAGTGATAAGTTATGAGTTATGAGTTATGAGTTTATTGATAACTTTTAACTCCCAACTCCTAACTTTTGTTAGGGCTGTTTTTCTAGCTCGGCTTTCATCCGTTCTAAAGTGAGGTGCATTTGGTCAAACATTTGTTGCGGGGTGACACCGAACTGACCTAATTGCGTTTTCAGTTGTTCTACTGTCATTTGTGCCATGAAATCTTCTGATAGCTCGAAGCGCTTCATAAAGATGCGATACCGATCCATCATGGTTTCCATCTGCTCAATAAACAGCTTTTTGCCATCACGGTCAAATTTGCCGTAACCGTTGCCAAGCTTGATTAGCGCTTGATAATCCTCAAACAGCTGTTTTGCTTCTTGCTGAACTATCTCAGAATCGAAGAATCCCATATTGCTTATATTAAACTGAGTGCCCAGACTCAGTAGCTTAATAGTTTTACTTCTATTTTTATTTTAGTCTAGGTGAGTAATCTAGTCACGAAGCTTCGGTTTTAGTACGGTTTGTTACCGAAATTTCAACACTTGACTTGAGAACCTTTCCCCTGCGTAAACCGACTTAATAAAGCCGCAATACTCACAGCTTTAGCTATTGATTTAGGATTAATGTTTTCACCCGGTTGAATTTTCAGTCCAGGAGCGTATTTCAAAGCTAATGAATTTTCCGGGTTAAGTTTTAATGCTTGACGGATGTAAACCCTAGCCATCCCGATAAATTTCTGTTGGAGATGTACCAAACCTAATAAGGCATAATAGTCGCTGTTATTTGGCTCTAACTTGATGGCATCGCGCAGTTCTTGCACAGCTAGCGTCCATTTGGTTAGCCTGACGTACTCAATAGCTCGCTGGTAGTGACGTTGAGCGTAGTTTGTCAAAACTGGTTTGACATTAGTTTTTTCATTTAATGTCAATTCAACTGGCTTGACTTCTACCTCAGGGATGATGCGAACAGCTTTTTGTGGCAAAAACAGGTCAGGTTTATGCAACTCTAAGTAAACTAAATTCAGTATACTAATTTGTTGTGTAACTTGATAAAACTGATGTAGTGATCTGTATTGAGCTTCTGCATAGCAGGCGATCGCTTCTTCGTAAAACAATTCTGATTGGGGTGGAGACATTTTTATAATTTTCTCAGCTATGGCACTTTCAGAAGACAAAGCTTGCTGCTGTAACACTCTTGTGTCCGATTGCAGCATAGCTATGGCAAGAAAGCGCTTGTCTCGATGTTTGAGTTGTTCATAAGCTGGATTGATTAAATGGCTGAATATTGCCGTTGCTAATTTTTCGTCTGGATTGCCGTTTTTAGTATTGCGATCGGGATGTAGCAGCTTCGCTATAGTGTGATAGCGTTTAAAAATCTGACGATCATCAGCACTCACAGAAATTCCTAGCACAGCGTAAGGATCACAAAGCTGTTTAAGCCATTTTGGTGGTAGGAAGGTCTGTGACATCGTAGTAATATAAGGCCTTAAAAACTCAAATTTAGCATCAAAGCTCAATGCACAATCATGTGAAACCTACTCAAATTTACTTAAAGAGTTAGTGTCCTATAGAAGTATTTGCAGACTTTACCTTTGAAGGTAAAACTAGAATAAAGCGTCTTCAGATTGTAAAAAGGCGATCGCTTTTTGTTGATTACTGGCGAGAAAGCTTATAATCCTGGCTTCCTAATAGGTAGATAGTGGCTATTAGTAGGGCTAATATTCCCACCCTAGTCTGAGAGGATGTTTTAAAAGTGGTGGCTGATGTATCAAAAACATGTGAGATTTCAAGCGTGTTATGCGAGGATTTTATAGAAACAATATTTCAACCAGAGGCTGAAAATAAATTTTGTACTGCGGTGCTACATCTGATTAATTAGAGAACATTAAGATAAACGTCAGATCCTTTAAGTAGGTGATAACCTAATATTCACTGAATTGTTAAAACAAGCATCTACTGAATTAAAAAATAAAACTTTATGAAGTTAATCTTATACCTTCTATATCTTCTTAATAAGTAATAGAGATTTTAGCTAATTAATAATTCTGATACCACAAGCGTTTCATTGATTGGGAATGGGTGGTTTATTTCCGCCGGACTGTACTAGCTACTGAATCTAGCTTTTGCACATAGTTCCTCTTAGCACTGTGATTTGGCAGCAGTTCGACATACCCATTACCATAAATCGAAGTTGTCTTACGATTTAGTTGACTAGAATAGATTCATATAATTGCTGGTAAGTAAAAATTCTGTAATGCTTAATTTATCAAGGTACTTTGCTACTATGGCTGTCTTATTGTCGGAACTGTGGTATTGGTAGATTTATTAGAAATATGTTGACTAAGCGCAAAAGCCGAAGTGTTGCCGCTGTTTTAGCTTTTTCTGGCACGCTGACAATTTCAGGATTACATAAATTCTATCTGGGACAGCCGCTGTGGGGTGTTTTGTATGTGTTGCTTTCCTGGACGCCTATCCCCAAGGTAGCTAGTGCGATTGAGGGAGTTTGGTATTTAGCTCAAGATGAAGAAGCTTTTGATCGTAATTTTAATCTAGGCAAGTCAGCAGCAAGGAACTCCCAACGGGTGAGTAATCAGGTAGGAGCGATCGCTGACGCCTTGCGTGAATTAGATGCTCTGCGCCAGGATGGACTAATCTCAGAGTATGAATTTGAGCAAAAGCGCCGCCAATTGCTAGACCAGATTTCTTGAGGTAAGCGACAATCATGAATAACTGGCTACCTTTGAACCCCAGGCTACAAAAACTCCGGGCCAAACTCCTCAACGATCCCTACTATCGCCTCCAATCTGGGGAAGAAATTCAGATAGCAGCAAAATTAGGTATTCGCATTGATGCTAATCAAGCCACTGTAGATGATTGGTTACGCCTACCAGGTTTGTCAATTCACCAAGCACGATCGCTTGTGGAACTTTCGCGTTCGGGTGTGAAATTTTACTGTATTGAAGATATCGCTGCGGCTTTGGGTATGCCAGCACCGCGGCTAGAGCCATTAACGCCTCTGCTGAATTTTATTTATTATGACCACGAATCTCTAGAAAATCCGACCCATTTAGTTAATCCGAATACAGCAACAGTTGAAAAGTTAGCACAAATTCCATTTATAGATTTGTCTCTGGCGCAAGCAGTGGTTCAAAATCGGCAATCAGTCGGGCCTTACCGTAACCTGGCTGATTTTGGGCGGCGGTTGGAGCTACCTGGTGATGCGATCACCCAACTGATGTATTATTTAAGATTTTAAGTTAAAAGTTAGAAGCTTTAAATTAAAGTAACTCCTAACTTTGCCAATTTTAGATTTTGGGTTGCACTTTTGGTGCGCTTCCAGCGCAACTTGGAAAATGGAATTGAAGGAAAAATCTAAAATCTAAAATCCAAAATTGATTAAATGAACCCAATGCGGTCGAGAGGCCAAAAGCGAAACGTTGCCCGACCGATGATATTTTTTCTGGGTAAAAAGCCCCAATAGCGAGAGTCATTACTATCGTTACGGTTATCGCCCATGACAAAAAATTCGTCTTCTGGAACTTTCACTGGTCGATATGGCTGATTTGGAGGTTCAGCGATGTAGTCTTCTGCTAAGGGTTGACCATTGAGGTAGACTTTACCAGATGCAACACTAATTACTTCACCAGACTTGCCAATAACTCGCTTGATGAAGGCTTGGTCTTTAGGATATCCTCGACGTTGTAGTTCTGCGGGTGGCTGAAAAACAATAATATCCCCAGTTATGGGAGGGTGAAAATGGTAGGAGATTTTTTCAACTACTAAGCGATCGCCAGTATGTAAGGTGGGCAACATCGAATCAGAAGGTATATAGCGGGGTTCGGCAATAAAAGTCCGGATCAGGAATGCCAAACACAATGCGATCGCAATTAAAATCAGATTTTCTTGCCAACTACGCCATACTTTTAACGACGCACGCTCTTTTTTTACATCGCTTTCGTGAGGAATCATAAAAGTTTCTAGCCAGTTTCAGAGGTGGAACAAATACCTTGATTATTTTGACTCAAAAGGTATAGTAATAGGCAAGCTGGTTTCTGTACGAATCCATACAGATATTAAATAATACAGTTATTGCATCTATCAAAGATAAGCAAAAGTACTGTAAATAAACTATGACCCATCTCAGGCAATATAAGCTGATAATTAGGATTCCTAAATAGGTAATTAAAAATCTTAATTCTAATTGCTGTAATTATAAGGCAAGTTATTAGATGATTTTCAGTTTTGCTTACTCCTGCTAAAAAAGCTAGTGGCTGACTGGTAGAGCGATATAGTCAGTCAGTTTTTTCTGGGAGCCGAAAATTGGTCGTTGAGTGGCAAAACAGTTTACCGAATGTCTGACAATATCTGCTTCACTTTACCGAAAAAAGGCAGAGGGCAGTCTTGCTGGAGGCTGAGTTGAAAGAAAATATATTTTAAGCTGTATTATTAAGTAATATTACATAAAGATAACTCAGATTTTAATGTATTTTTAAATACAAAATCCTCAGATTATCCAGTGTCATTAGTCAAAAATATTACATTTAAATGGATAAGTTAATGGTTCAATAGATAGGCACCATAATATTGCAATTTTAACAACTTACCTATATGTGTGCGATTAAATCCCGTAATTACACGGTGACGGTAAATATTAAATTGTACTATTAATAAGATATAAATCTCTTTAATTATCGAGAAAAACATTAACAGACAGAAAGCTACTAGCAATTTAGGCTAAAGTATCAGTATCAAAAATAGAACTAAACTACCGATAAAATTATTTTTGCTGAAGGAATCAAAAGTATCTAGACTAACGAATAAGTGCCCCTTGGCAATGAGAAACTATATTGAATCAATTTTCGTCTGTCTGTTTCATAGAAAGTACAAGGCAACATTCTGTCAGTTAAAAATTTAACTTTTTCTTAAAAAGGAACCAATGGCAGCAGGCAGTAGAATATATCTTATCAAGAATAGAACTAATAGTTTATTATACAGTCCATTGAAAGATACTCCGTCTCTTGTAAGTAGTTTTGTATGTTAATAAAATAATTAACTAAGTTGTAAATTATACAACTTTTCTGTTAGAAAGTCTTGCTATAAAAACTTCAGCCCGTGAAAAGTGGAAATTGTAGGCGCAACAGCTTGGCTCATCTTATTTGCAAAGCTATAAAACTTGAAAGCATAATCCTGCCTTAGCGGTGAAGTGAAAGACAGTAACTAATTCAGAATTCCTATTAAGAGGATTTTGGGGTGTGGTTAATTATCTGATTGTTCTCCTTTTTAGAGTTAGCGGTAAGAATGTGGAAGTGCAGACCTTGGCGTTGATGAGTGGGTTGACATTAAACAATACCAAGTATTGTATAAGTGTTCGTCCAAATTTAGAGCGTCTAGACTTCAGTTAAAGCCGTATAGTATGTCTTCTCGATTGTGAATTTCTGTTAGTCCCAATTCCAATTTTCAGAATTACCATAAACCAACTGGTCTCTAAGATATCTAAAAAATCTGCTATAACGTACCGTCATAACTGTGGTTGATGGTTCGATCTTTGAAGGAGCTATGAGGTGGAAAACAATAAGTCGTTTCTGTGGCCAGAAGGAATATTAATTGCGCTGCTTACCTTATGTGGTGTTTTTAGCCTTGCTTTCATGATGCTTCTAAGACCAAATACTTCGGAGGCTCAGAGTAAACAAAGTATAAATGTCAAGGATGTAGCTGCAAACGTAGGAACTCAGCAGCGCATTGAGAAATTAAAGGCGGCTATGCTTACAAGTTGGCAGCAAGAAGCACAAGTTAGGGGACTAGCCTATCCTATACCATTAAGCTCTCAAGGGGCAATAATTAATGCTGCAAAACTTACTCAAGGTGAGAAAGTGATTGCTCTCACCTTTGATGATGGCCCTTGGCCTCAGACCACAGAGCAAGTACTAGATATCCTGAAATCAAATAATATCAAAGGAACGTTTTTTGTCGTCGGGCAGAATCTAAAAAATTATCCAGAGTTAGGAAGGCAGATTGTTGCTCAAGGTCACATCATTGCCAATCATACTTGGCATCACTGGTATCACTTTTTCAATCCCCAAGCAGCTGCTTTTGAAATAGATCGCACAGAAGACTTAATTTATCAAGTTACAGGTGTTAAAACAAATCTCTTTCGACCGCCTGGTGGTATCCTGCACAATGGATTAGCTGCTTATGCTAAAGGCCAAAAATATGCTGTGGTGATGTGGTCAGCTGACTCCACAGACTACAAGCAGCCAGCTGTGCCAAAGTTGATCAATAACGTGATTAAAGATTCAAAACCTGGTGGGATTGTGCTAATGCATGATGGTGGTGGGAACCGTTCTAAAACTATACAAGCTTTACCAGAAATTATTAGCCACTTTAGAAAGCAAGGCTATCGCTTTGTTACTATTCCAGAACTTTTAGAAATGCAAGATACAGACCAAAAGTTACTTGCTAAGAAAAAGTAATAATTATTAATTATGGGTAATTGGTCAATAGTAATTAGCTAAAAACTAAAATTCATCACTATAAATAATTTAGATTATATGGGAATCAGACGATCTAAGATTATCAATACTTCTCGGAATATTATCTGTCTATCATAGCTTTCAGCTTTGAGGATGTACCTCATAGCCGCCGGAAGTGCTGTATAAATTACTGAACTATAATGGAGCGTTTTTCTGTCATTTTTATTGTAGAAGTATTCCTTTTTAGATTATTATTTTGGAATGCTCAACGGAGCTATTACAGGAGTGTTTTTAATTAAAATTATCAAGCACAACAATAGCTCAATATAGCGGTTGTCGGTTGAATGAGGTAGAAAAACCCTACCCCCACCCCCCTCCCCGCAAGCGAGGAGGGGACTATGATGTACCTCATCTGATTATGTCTAATGACTAGTTACTAAACTGAACTCAGTTGTTTTTTCTGGATTAGCTTCTGGACTATCAGCTTCCGAAAGCGGGACTAACTGCCAGAATTGTGGCAAGAATTCTTGCCAGTGTTGCAGAATCTTCTTCGCCTTTGGTGAACCAGTTCGTTCTGCATGAGTTTTAATTAACTCTTGCAGCTGCTTTGCGCCTGCTTCTGTAATCACTCGCTGGATTTTGAAAATTTCTGGGTTGACTAACTCACGAAATGAATCGTCTTCATCTAAGAAGTATGCTAGTCCACCAGTCATTCCAGCAGCTACGTTACGTCCTACCTTGCCGAGAACGACAATCACACCACCAGTCATGTATTCGCAGCAGTGATCGCCAGCGCCTTCAATCACTGCTACGCCTTTGGAATTTCTCACAGCAAAGCGCTCTCCTGCTAGGCCGTTGGCAAATAACATGCCACCAGTAGCACCATAGAGACAAGTATTGCCAACGATCACGTTTTGTGATGCGTTATAGGTAGCATCCGTTGGAGGTTTGATGATGATTTCACCACCATGCATCCCTTTACCTACGTAGTCGTTAGCCTCTCCTTCCAGGCTCAAAATTATACCAGGGAGGTTGAACGCACCAAAGCTTTGCCCAACACTGCCTGTGAAATTGAGATTAATTTGTCCTTCAAAGCCGCTGTCACCGTATTGAGAAGCGATCGCTCCCGCTAATCTTGTGCCTACTGTTCTGTCAGTATTGACAATAGGGTAAGTCTTGGTGACAGTAGACTGGTTGCGAATAGCAGCTTGAATGTCTGGATCAGCAAGCAATTTGTCATCCAAAACCACGCCGTTGCTGTGGACTTCTTCATGCAGCAACCAGCTACGATTGTCTCTGGTATCTGGCAACTGAAGTAAACAGTCCAGGTTCAGTGATTGCGTTTTGGTGAGTTTTGCCTCTGGGCGGAGTTTCAACAAATCTGCACGTCCAATGATTTCTGACAAAGAACGGTAACCTAGTCGTGCTAGCAGACTACGCACTTCTTCGGCGATGAAGTAAAAGAAGTTGACAACCTGTTCCGGCATTCCGGTAAACCGCTTGCGGAGTTCTTCTTTCTGAGTAGCAACACCCACAGGGCAGGTGTTCATGTGGCAAACTCGCGCCATGATACAGCCTTCAGCAATCATGGCGATGGAGCCGAAACCGAATTCTTCACCGCCCATCAATGCACCTATTACCACATCCCAGCCACTTTTGAGACCGCCATCTACGCGTAAAATCACGCGATCGCGCAAGCTATTTTCCATTAAGACGCGATGCACTTCGCTTAAGCCCAGTTCCCACGGTGAACCAGCATGTTTAATCGAACTTAGTGGCGATGCACCCGTACCACCATCATGGCCAGAAATCTGGATGATATCAGCGTTTGCTTTGGCTACACCAGCAGCGATCGTCCCAATGCCAACTTCTGCAACTAGCTTCACTGATACCTTTGCTTTGGGATTAATTTGGTGCAGATCAAAAATCAGTTGTGCTAGGTCTTCAATAGAATAGATATCGTGGTGCGGTGGTGGCGAAATCAGGGTCACACCTGGCTTGGAGCGTCTTAACATCGCAATGTATTGGCTCACCTTGGGCCCTGGTAGTTGTCCACCTTCCCCAGGCTTGGCACCTTGGGCAATTTTGATTTCAATTTGTTTGGCGTTGACTAAGTATCCTGGTGTAACACCAAAGCGTCCCGATGCAATTTGCTTAATGGCACTATAGGCTTTATCACCATTTTGCAATCCTTTTAAATGAGGTAGGGTTGGCGAGTGACCAGACTCGTCTACATCATCTAGAACTGTATAGCGCACTGGGTCTTCGCCGCCTTCCCCAGAATTTGATTTACCACCAATGCGGTTCATGGCGATCGCTAAAGTTTCATGGGCTTCTCTTGACAAAGCGCCTAAAGACATGCCACCAGTGCAGAAGCGCTTGACAATTTCAGTTACCGATTCCACTTCTTCTAGAGGAATCGGCGTACAATTGCCTTGGAAATCCAGCAAGTCCCGTAAGGCTGTTACTGGTCTACTTTGGAGGTGCTTTTTGTAAACTTCGTAGTGGTCGTAGTTTTTGTCATCTACAGCTTTATGCAGCGCCTTGACCATTTCGGGGCTATTCATGTGGTACTCGCCACCAGGACGATACTGCACAAAGCCCAGGTTTTCTAACTTCTTGGTCGTCAGTTCCGGGAAAGCCTTGCGATGGAAAGAAAGCACTTCATCTGCGAGTTCGCTAACACTCAAACCACCGATGCGGGAAGTCGTACCCCGAAATCCTAGTTCTATTAAATCCCCACCGATGCCAATAGCTTCAAAGATTTGGGCTGCTTGATAGCTGGAGAGCAGAGAAATTCCCATCTTGGAGAGAATTTTTAGCAAACCTGACTCTACCGCTTTGCGATAGTTTCCTAAAGCTTGTTCTACGGTGAGGGTAGGAATTTTCTCCATAGCCATTAACTTTTGGGTTTTGGGATCAATGCACCAATCACGCACCGTGTCCAAAGCCATATACGGGCAAACTGCACCAGCACCGTAGCCAATCAGACATGCAAAATGATGAGTACTCCAGCATTGGGCTGTATTGACAATCAGGGATGTTTTCATTCGCAACCCTTCACGAATCAGGTGGTGATGCACGGCACCCACTGCTAACAGGGGAGGAATGTAAGTATATTCTGTACTGATCCCTTCATTGTCCTCCTTATTAGGAGTTGCTGGGATCTGGTCGCTTAATATTAAAATCTTTGCACCTGCCCGGACTGATTCAGCTGCTTGTGCTTGTAAAGACTGGACTGCGGCTTTCAATCCTTCGGGGCCAGTGGCGATCGCAAATAGGGTTGATAACTCGGCTGTGGCAAATCCTGACAGCTTAATCGCCTCTAATTCAGCATCCGTTAACACTGGTGATTCCAGCTTCAATCTTTGAGCATATTCTGGCTTTGGTTCTAATAAGTTACCCCGTTCACCGAGTTCGACTTTCAAAGACATCACTAGCTTTTCCCGTAGGGGATCGATCGCTGGGTTCGTCACTTGAGCAAAGCGTTGTTTGAAATAGTCATAAAGCAGGTGGGGCTTTTGTGACAGCACTGCTAAAGGAATATCATCCCCCATGCAGAAAGTCGGCTCGGAACCTGCGATCGCCATTGGATGAATCACCATTTCTACATCTTCTGTGGTGTAGCCAAAGGCAGTTTGAAGCTGAAGCAAGGTTTGTTTGTCAATTTTGTCAGTTGTAGTATGCCCATTACCATTTTCAGCAGCCAGATGTCCATTCCCATTCCCATTCATATCTGACGACTGATTACTGACAATTTGTTTGAGTTCTTGACGGTACTGTTGCAGCCATTCACTATATGGATGCTGCTTGGCGATTCGCTGCTTAATCTCCCAATTCTTCAGCACTTCATGGTTTTCTAAATCTACGGCAATCATTTGCCCTGGTCCAAGTCTACCTTTCTCGACAATGTTGGCTTCTGGAAAGTCCACTACACCAGCTTCAGAAGCGACGACAATATAGTCATCTTTGGTAATCAGGTAGCGAGCTGGTCTTAAGCCATTACGATCTAGTGTTGCACCAACTTTTTTGCCATCGCTGAATACTAAAAGTGCTGGCCCGTCCCACGCTTCTTGCAGACCACTATAATATTCGTAAAAATCGACAATTTCTGGAGAGTCACGTAAAGAAGGCTGATTTTGGTAAGCCTCTGGAACCATAATCATTAAAGCTTCCAAGGGACTGCGTCCAGAACACACCAGCAATTCCAGTACGTTGTCTAGGGTAGCTGAGTCACTGTTATTAATATGAACTAATGGCTTGAGTTCGTTGATGCGATCGCCCCATACAGGATGATTCAGGCTAGCTTCTCGTGCCATCATCCAGTTGATGTTACCCAACAAAGTATTGATTTCGCCATTGTGACCCAAAAGCCGCATTGGTTGAGCTAGGGGCCACTTGGGCATCGTGTTGGTACTAAAGCGGCGATGATAGACAGCAAAGGCACTTTTGTAAAACGGATTTTTTAAATCTTGATAAAATTCTCCCAATACAGCGGAACGCACCATGCCTTTGTAGACAATTGTGCGATTTGACAAGGAGCAGATATAAAATTCTTCTGAGATGTTGTTTGTAGCTTTACTAATTCGGCGGCGGGTAATATACAACTGTCGTTCCAATTCATCGCCACTTTTGTCAACAGAAGCTAGTAAAACTTGTTCAATCTGGGGTTGATTTTCTCTTGCTTGTACACCGAGTAAATCAGGTTGCACTGGCACTACTCGCCAACCCAGTACAATCAATTTTTCTTCAGCAGCTACTTGCTCAACTGTCGTCCTCGCTTTTTGTGCTGCTTCTTGGTCTTGTGGTAGAAAGATCATCCCCACAGCTATATTATTGGTGGATGAAAATTCCTTCCCTATTTGGGCAAAGTCTTGTTGGAACAACTCCCAAGGGATAGCTGTCAACACTCCTGCACCATCACCAGAGTCTTGATCAGCGCTACAACCTCCCCGGTGTTCTAAACAGGTTAAAGCAGCTAAGGCTTTTCCGACAATTTCGTGGCTGGTATGATTCTGGCGATGAGCAATAAAACCGACACCACAGGCATCTCGTTCTTCTACTAACCACTTTTGTCCCTGATAGGTATCTCTTGAGATTATATCCGCTGTGATTTTCTGGTCTTGATTCATCGGTTTATTATTCATACCCTGTTACCCTGTTCCTGAAGTATTGAGTTACCAATTTTGCTACTACTTATCGGAAAAATTTCTAAATTCAACGATGGAGAAATATATAAGCACCGAAATTTAGGGAAAAAAAATTTTAACTTCGGTTTTACTTTATTAGTTCACCCGTGTTAAAATTGTTGCGTGTTTTTATGTATTTATCCGGGGTTAGACAAGTTAACTCCGCCAAGACATTATTTTTGCCCTGACAGTTTCTTTTTTATATTGTGAAGCTAAGTATTTTCTCAATCCCCTTTTTCCAGATGCACGCTAGCTACTCATAGAGCCTATTTCGGCTCACCTGAACAAAATTAAAACTGAACGCTGTCCTATGTTTTAAAGCCAAACTCATCCTGAATCGGCAATAAATTCAGCGTATTACAATATATACCCATTTGACAATTCCCAAATATTGTTGTTGTCTAGAGTTTTGCTGCTTACCAGTTGCCACATGTCTTTCTATTAACTAGACCTTACTGAAGGAGCAATAGTAGCAACGTTCAGTCAGGATTGAACATCTTAATCCAGTTTTGATAACCAAAACTACCGTGTATAGTGTGGTTGGAATTAGTGCCAGTTAAAACACTTGGTTGCAGTGGCTTTAGCGTCTAAAGTGATTGTTTTTGTCTAAAAGAGATAACAAGCCAATATATAGATTACCATGTTTTTTAAAAAATAAACTCATGGTTTCTTTATATTTCCAAATAATTAGTTAGTTTATACCTTGGGTGATAGTTTTCAAAAGTACCTAGTAAATTATGGTAAAAATGCCGAATTGTTGCCAATCAGTAATTAGTGTTCGCAGATTTTTCCGGGCTACTGTGTCACCAATACTTTTGACAGCACTGTGCTTAACTACTACCTGTGCTACCAACGCCCAGGAGTCCCCAAAAAGCACCAAATTAACGCCCAGGTTAACCTCACAATCACCTGCACCTCCTTTACTAGGTGTAGCATCCTCTGGTAATCAAATTTCCCTCAATGGGCGTAGTTTACCAGGAAGTTGGTTGCAGCGACCTGGAAAATCTGGTCAGATCACAACTCATCTCAGTGACGGGGCATTCAGGCAATTAATTGGAGTTAATTTCTTAAACAGTAGTAATTCAGGTAGGCAACCAGTACAGTGGTTTTCGTCGGTGACAACGCCACTGGTTTTAGCCACCAGGTTACTAGGAGCATATCGCTATTTGGATATTACTAATTTTGCTCAAACATCTGGATGGCAAATCCAAGCCAATGGCAACACCTTGATAATTGCTACCCCAAAAGCGCAAGTGACAAATATTGTTCAGAGTCAGCAATCTTCAGACGCGAGTGTTAATCCTTTGCAACAGGTTCGCATTCTTGTCGATTTAGATCGTCCAACTCCCTGGCAAGTTACCCAAGGGTCAACTGTTAAAAAAATTCAACCTCCATCTTCTGATCCAGACACATTAACCCCCAAATCCACTGCACCGCCAAATCGAGAGTGGACAGTTACTCTGGATGGAATAGCCGATCCCGTTTTGATAGAACGCTATACCCCCCAGCTACAAGCACCAACAGCAGCACCACCAATATTGCTGCCAAACCTGCTCAAACAATTATCACCAGCTACACCAACACAACCAACACAACCAATACTACCAGCACCAGCCCCAGCCCCTGAACCACTAATTCAACAAGTGGAGGTGATGAAAAACCAAACCATTATTTCTCTAAGCGTTCCCTTTGGTTTATCGCCTCAAGTTAGTACTGTAGCTAACCCCAATCGCCTGATTATCGATATTCGAGCCGATGCTTTAGAAGAACGAGATATTACTTGGGCCCCAGGATTGCGCTGGCGACAACATTATGTCAACTTAGGCACAGAACGCTTTCCGGTGGTCTGGTTAGAAGTTAATCCCCAGAAATTTGGGCTAACGTTGAAACCCATGTGGGCTAGCCCTGATGGGCTTGCAGGTACTGCACCCTTAATTCAAACAGCACAACGTTACTTAGCAGTAGCTGGAATTAACGGTGGTTATTTTAACCGCAATAACAAATTGCCATTGGGTGCAATTCGTCGGGATAGTCAGTGGTTATCAGGCCCCATTCTTAACCGGGGTGCGATCGCTTGGAATGATTCTGGCCAATTTTACTTCGGTCGTCTCACTTTAGAAGAAACTTTAATCACGGCAAATGACCAGCGCCTACCAATTCTGTTTCTTAACAGCGGCTACGTCCAGAGTGGCATTGCTCGTTACACCCCAGCTTGGGGATCAACTTACACGCCCTTGACGGATAACGAAATTATCCTTGTGGTACAGAAAGACCAAATTATTCAACAGTTACCAGGCGGCAAAGTTGGTGGGACGGCGGTTCCGATTCCTCAAGATGGCTACCTCCTAACCTTACGCGCCAACGCTGCTAGTACTGCTTCACAGTTACCTATTGGAAGCGCAGTAAGTATTTTCAGCGCCACTGCTCCGGCTGATTTTAGTCGTTATCCCTACATTATCGGAGCTGGTCCGCTATTAGTCCAAAATCGTCAAATTGTCCTTGATGCTAAAGGCGAAAAATTCAGCAATGCCTTTATTGCCGAAAAGGCTATTCGTAGCGGTATTTGCACAACAGCAACAGGCACACTGATGATTACTGCTATACATAATCGGATCGGCGGTTATGGCCCTAATTTGGCAGAACATGCCCAATTGATGCAACTCATGGGCTGTGTGGATGCCCTAAATTTGGATGGCGGTAGTTCTACCAGCCTTTACTTAGGAGGGCAACTACTTGATCGCTCCCCTAGTACCGCTGCTCGTGTTCATAATGGAATTGGTATTTTCCTGAAACCACAAGAATGAGGGAGTAGGGAATAGGAATGGAAAAGTCTCTTAATCACCAATACCTAATGCCCCATCTTTTTTAAAGTTTAGAACAAGCCATCATTTTGCTTGATGAAGACTTCGTGTAGACATCATAATTTTAGTAGTGATTATTTACACCATAAGGTTTGATTTTGCTATGTTTATCAAAGTGCGACAAAATTGCTGATTTTCAAGGTTGCAAGATAGCGCCAAATTTTTGATCAATAGTTAAGAGTACCAACGGTTTGTTATGTCTCCAAATGAGGTAACTATGGCTCGATATCAAGAAACTACACAGACTGAACCTCTACACCTACCTCCAGCTATCACTTCCAGAGGCGTTGCTGCAACTGAGTTACGTCCTTGGGGTGCTTTTACAGTTTTGGAAGAAGGGCGCGGATATAAAATCAAGCGCATCGAAGTTAAGCCTGGACACCGCCTCAGTCTACAAATGCACCACCACCGCAGTGAGCATTGGATTGTCGTTTCTGGTACAGCTAGGGTAGTTTGTGGTGAGAAAGAAGTACTACTGAGCAATAATGAGTCAACCTATGTACCCCAATGTACATCTCATCGTTTAGAGAATCCTGGCGTAATCCCCTTGGTGTTGATTGAAGTGCAAAATGGCGAATACTTGGGAGAAGATGATATTATTCGCTACCAAGATGACTATGCCCGTACCAAGGATTAAAAATAAAAGAAAGCTATTAAAGCTCTAATCCCAAAACTGAATACATTTTTGTGCAAACTGTCTTTGGTAAACACTGCACCCCAGAAGTCCCTACCTAGTTAAGGTGGGGACTGAAGCATGTTAGTGCTATAAATGTAGTAATAGCGATCGCGCTCATGAATTTAGTGATTTGGCACAAGGAGATAGCGACAGTCAACCCATCTGTAAAATGAAGGTGGGGTATTCAATTGCAAAAAATGAGTTCTATGATTCATCTGAGTCAAGCAGCCGTGAGTGAGATTGGGCGAATCAAGTCCAAGCAGCAACCAAATGTCTTGTTTAGATTGGCAGTAAAACCAGGTGGTTGCTCCGGGTTATTTTATGATCTGTCCTTCGATAAAGCAATAAAAGTTGGCGACCAGGTTTTCGACTTGGATGAGATTCAAGTAGTTATAGATAAAGCAAGCTTAAATTACCTCAACGGTTTGAGGGTGGATTATTCAGAAGACTTAATGGGTGGTGGTTTTCGCTTCCATAACCCCCAGGCAAGCGCTACCTGTGGCTGTGGCAATTCCTTCTCCTTGAGTCATTAGTGATTGGCCATTGGTCAAAAAACAAATGACCAATCACTAAGGAAAAATAACAATTGACATAAAACCGTAAAAAACGATATAATCAGGATTTGTTAAAACTTAGACCATAAGCAGCTTTACGCGCTGTAACTCATGCCAACAATACAGCAGCTAATACGTAACGAGCGCGAACAAGCGCGTCAGAAAACCAAATCCCCAGCTCTGAAACAATGTCCCCAACGTCGGGGAGTTTGTACCAGAGTATACACGACCACACCAAAAAAGCCTAACTCAGCTCTACGCAAAGTAGCAAGAGTCAGACTTACCTCTGGATTTGAAGTCACAGCTTACATTCCAGGTATTGGTCACAACTTACAAGAACACTCAGTTGTGATGATTCGTGGCGGTCGGGTTAAGGATCTACCAGGCGTGAGATACCACATTATCCGTGGCACCCTAGATACAGCCGGAGTCAAAGACCGCAAGCAAGGCCGTTCCAAGTATGGAACCAAGCGTCCCAAAGAAGTGAAAAAATAGAATTAGGCGATTAATCGCATCCAACACGATTAATCGTCTACCTAAAAAGCGCCCAAGGACAAAAAACGATCAGCATCTGTGTTCTAACAGCAGTTATAAAGGCTGCTAAAATCCAAAAAATCAAGCAAGCTACACCCTACACTAAGCGAGCAAGTGTAGAAGTTCTGAGGATAAGGCTGTAACCGACAGCATAATTCTCATCTGGACATTAAGGTTTATAGTTTTGTCGCCTTGAGAATTTAGTTGCAGGTAGCAAGTCAATGAATTTTAGATTTTAGATTTGCGATAGCGTAGCGTTAGCGAGTTATCGAGCGTCTTTTGGATTGGTCGAACCCACGAGGGGATGAGGCTTACAGACTCTTGATTTTTGATTTGTTCTGTCCGCAAGGGTAGGGGCATATAAGGAAAACTTTTAATCCAAAATCCGTCTTGGAAAGTTATAATCGCCGGTTTACGGCGCTCAGACTTTCCGCAAAATCCAAAATTGGCAGTCAATAGGTCAGCCTTGCTGCAACGGTCGAAAAAAATTGGGGAAGTCTGAGGGTTGGGTTCGACCGCTTTTAGTTTCCAGTGTCTGATAGCATATAATTTCGTTGCCAATTCCGAATTAAAGGTGAAGTATGTCTCGTCGTGGTGTTATTCAAAGGCGCCCAGTTCCGTCTGACTCCGTATATAACAGTCGCCTTGTGAGCATGATTATCAGGCGAATCATGCGTCATGGCAAGAAATCACTTGCCGCACGCATTGTTTATGATGCATTGAAAACTATTGAGGAACGCACTGGTAGCGCTGCCTTAGAAACCTTTGAAAGAGCAGTGCGAAATGCCACGCCTCTAGTAGAAGTAAAAGCTCGACGAGTTGGTGGAGCAACCTATCAAGTACCAATGGAAGTGCGTTCCGAACGGGGCACTACCCTAGCACTGCGTTGGTTAGTGCAATATTCCCGGTCTAGACCAGGCCGGACAATGGCAAGCAAACTGGCAAATGAGTTAATGGATGCTGCCAACGAAACTGGAAATGCCATTCGTAAACGGGAAGAAACGCACCGGATGGCGGAAGCTAACAAAGCCTTTGCACATTATCGTTACTAAGTAGAAAAGCGATATATCGCCCTCCCAAAGCGGTATATCGTAGATTTACAAAAAAAAGGCGGTTTTCCCTAAAAGTATAGAATCTTAACAAAGAGTAATATACAAGATATCATGAGGCAAAAACTATAGGAGGCAGCTGTGGCACGCACGATCCCGCTAGACAAAGTACGCAACATTGGTATTGCGGCGCATATAGATGCGGGCAAAACAACAACAACAGAGAGAATATTATTTTACTCTGGGATAATTCATAAAATTGGCGAAGTTCATGAAGGAACTGCCGTCACAGACTGGATGGAGCAGGAGCGGGAGCGGGGAATTACCATTACTGCTGCTGCTATCAGTACCAGTTGGAAAGATCATCAAATTAACATTATCGATACTCCGGGTCACGTAGACTTCACAATTGAAGTTGAGCGTTCCATGCGCGTATTGGATGGGGTAATCGCAGTATTTTGTTCTGTGGGCGGCGTGCAACCGCAGTCTGAGACAGTGTGGCGTCAAGCAGAACGCTACAAAGTTCCTCGGATAGCCTTTATCAACAAAATGGATCGCACCGGAGCGAACTTTTATAAAGTTCACGAGCAAATTCGCGATCGCCTGCGAGCGAATGCGATCGCCATTCAACTACCAATTGGTAGTGAAAACGACTTCCAAGGTATTGTTGACCTGGTACGGCAACGTGCGTATATTTACGCCAATGACCAAGGAACCGATATTCAGGAAACCGATATCCCGGAAGAATTGCAAGCCCAGGTAGACGAATTCCGCACCAAGCTAATAGAAGCCGCGGCAGAAACTGATGATGCTCTGATGACTAAGTACTTCGACGGAGAAGAACTTACAGAACAGGAAGTTCGGACTGCCCTACGTAAAGGGACAATTGCGGGGACAATCGTACCAGTACTTTGTGGCTCGGCATTCAAAAACAAAGGCGTGCAGTTGATGCTGGATGCCGTTGTCGATTACTTGCCAGCCCCAAGTGAAGTACCGCCAATTCAAGGCTTGCTGCCAAATGGCGATACTGTTGAGCGGCGGGCTGATGACAGCGAACCCCTAGCGGCTCTGGCATTCAAGATTATGGCTGACCCTTATGGTCGCTTGACATTTGTTCGCGTTTATTCTGGTGTCCTGAAAAAGGGCAGCTACGTCCTCAACGCTAGTAAGAATAAAAAAGAACGGATTTCCCGCTTAGTTCTAATGAAAGCAGATGACCGACAAGATGTCGATGAACTGCGAGCGGGTGATTTGGGAGCAGCTCTTGGATTGAAAGACACCTTGACAGGTGACACGCTCTGTGATGATGGATCGCCAGTAATTCTGGAATCCCTATTCATTCCTGAACCTGTGATCTCGGTAGCGGTTGAACCCAAAACCAAGAACGACATGGATAAACTATCCAAAGCTCTGCAATCTCTCTCAGAAGAAGACCCCACCTTCCGTGTCCGCGTCGATCCCGAAACAAACCAAACCGTGATCGCGGGGATGGGAGAGCTACACCTAGAAATTCTAGTAGACCGGATGTTACGAGAATTCAAAGTGGAAGCGAATGTAGGTGCGCCGCAAGTAGCTTACCGGGAAACAATTCGCAAAGCTGTGAGCAAAATTGAGGGCAAATTCATCCGCCAAAGTGGTGGTAAAGGTCAATACGGTCACGTTGTGATCAATTTGGAGCCTGGAGAACCCGGTACTGGCTTTGAATTCGTCTCCAAAATTGCCGGTGGTACAGTACCTAAAGAATATGTTGGCCCCGCAGAACAAGGAATGAAAGAAAGCTGCGAATCCGGTGTTCTAGCTGGATATCCGTTGATTGACGTCAAAGCGACGCTAATTGATGGGTCATACCACGATGTAGACTCTTCGGAAATGGCTTTCAAAATCGCTGGCTCAATGGCGATGAAAGAGGCTGTGCTGAAAGCTTCACCTGTCCTCTTAGAGCCTATGATGAAAGTTGAAGTTGAAGTTCCTGAAGACTATATCGGGAACGTCATTGGCGATCTCATCTCCCGCCGAGGGCAGATTGAAAGCCAAAGCACTGAACAGGGACTTGCTAAGGTCGCATCCAAAGTTCCACTGGCGACCATGTTTGGCTACGCCACTGATATTCGGTCGAAGACGCAAGGTCGGGGTATCTTCACGATGGAGTTCAGCCACTACGAAGAGGTGCCTCGCAGCGTAGCTGAAACTATCATTGCCAAAAGCAAAGGGAACGCTTAGTTAAAATAAGGAAATGAGCATTCATGGCACGCGCAAAGTTTGAAAGGAATAAACCCCACATAAATATCGGTACCATTGGCCACGTTGACCACGGTAAAACCACGTTAACAGCAGCCATCACTATGACCTTGGCGGCTATGGGTCAAGCTATAGCGAAGGGCTACGATCAAATCGATAACGCGCCAGAAGAAAAGGCACGGGGTATTACCATCAATACCGCCCACGTTGAGTATGAAACTGCTAGTCGGCACTATGCTCACGTAGACTGCCCTGGACACGCTGACTATGTGAAGAACATGATCACCGGCGCTGCTCAGATGGATGGTGGCATCCTCGTAGTTGCTGCTACCGATGGTCCAATGCCCCAAACCCGCGAACATATCCTGCTGGCAAAACAGGTGGGCGTTCCCAGTCTGGTTGTCTTCTTGAACAAAGAAGACTTGATGGATGACCCAGAACTCTTGGAACTAGTAGAACTAGAACTTAGAGAACTGCTTTCCAGCTACGATTTTCCTGGTGATGATATTCCGATCATCAAAGGATCTGGTCTGCAAGCTCTGGAAGCAATGACCAAGAATCCCAAGACCCAACGGGGTGAAAATCCTTGGGTAGATAAAATCTACGAATTAATGGACGCTGTAGATTCTTTCATCCCCACCCCTGAGCGGGATGTTGATAAGCCCTTCCTGATGGCTGTAGAAGACGTGTTCTCGATCACAGGTCGTGGGACTGTCGCCACCGGTCGGATTGAACGGGGTATAGTCAAAGTCGGCGATAACGTTGAACTGGTGGGTATCAGAGATACTCGCGCCACTACCGTAACTGGTATTGAAATGTTCAAGAAAAGTCTTGACCAAGGTATGGCTGGGGATAACGCAGGTGTACTCCTCCGGGGTATCCAGAAGGCTGATATTGAAAGGGGTATGGTCATCGCTAAACCCGGTTCAATTAAACCTCACATGCAATTTGAAGGTGAAGTGTACGTCCTAACGGAAAAAGAAGGTGGTCGGAAGACACCATTTTTCTCCGGCTACCGCCCCCAGTTCTACGTGCGGACAACGGATGTAACAGGTACCATCAAAGCTTTCACTTCCGATGATGGTAGTGAAGCGGAAATGGTGATGCCAGGCGATCGCATTAAAATGACAGTAGAATTGATCAACGCGATCGCTATTGAACAAGGAATGCGCTTCGCTATCCGCGAAGGTGGTCGCACCATCGGTGCTGGTGTCGTCTCCAAAATTTTGAAATAGCACCTTTTTACTGATAACAAAGGAGCAGAGATGGTATAATACCTCTCTGCTCTTTTATCTTCCCTCTATAAATAAGGTAATAGGTTACAGGGGACAGGTGATAGTTTTCTGTAACCTATAACTTGTAACCTTTACCCTGTAACTACTCCCCTAATTACGCAGAACCTGGACAATTAAAGATGGCAACTCTACAGCAGCAGAAGATTAGAATTCGCTTACAGGCTTTTGACCGACGCCTATTAGATACATCTTGCGAGAAGATTGTAGATACAGCTAACCGCACCAACGCTACAGCCATAGGGCCAATTCCTTTACCAACAAAACGCCGGATCTACTGTGTGCTGCGATCGCCTCACGTAGATAAAGATTCACGGGAACACTTTGAAACCCGAACTCATCGCCGGATTATTGACATTTACCAGCCCTCTTCTAAGACTATTGATGCCCTGATGAAATTGGATCTACCATCGGGTGTAGATATTGAAGTCAAACTTTAATTAGTCATTAGTCATTAGTACTCAGACAAATGACAAAGCATGAATGACACTAGTATTAATTTTTACATTGCCCTGAAGAAATATATCTCAGGGCTTTTATTTAGCTAGGAAACAAATGATAGAATGTAGACAAAGTACGGGAAAAGCAGAGAAAAATAAATTTTAAAGATTAAGTTTATCCAAGGTAACAATGACATCATCTTCTAAAATTGCAGTTCGCGAACTACCTCTGTTCCCGTTACCCGAAGTAGTTCTGTTTCCTAGCAGACCATTGCCCCTGCACATCTTTGAATTTCGCTACCGAATCATGATGAACACGATTTTGGAGAGCGATCGCAGGTTCGGTGTTTTGATGGTCGATCCAGTCAAAGGTACAATTGCAAACACTGGGTGCTGTGCGGAAATTGTTCATCACCAACGGCTGCCAGATGATCGGATCAAGATGTTGACTTTAGGGCAGCAAAGATTTCGCGTATTAGAGTATGTTCGTGAAAAGCCATACCGCGTTGGCTTAGTTGAGTGGATTGAAGACCAACCACCAACTAAAGATTTGCGACCTTTGTCAACTGAAGTAGAACAACTGCTTCGAGATGTTGTGCGTCTATCAGCTAAATTAACCGAACAAAATATCGAACTGCCAGAAGATTTGCCTGACCTACCAACAGAGCTATCTTATTGGGTAGCCAGTAATCTTTATGGTGTCGCCGCAGAGCAGCAGTTATTACTAGAAATGCAAGATACTGCAACTCGTTTAGAGCGAGAGGCAGAAATTTTAACCTCTACTCGAAATCACTTGGCAGCTCGCGCTGTTCTTAAAGACACATTTAATCAAAAGTGAGGAGTTAGGAGTTAGGAAGAAATAACAAAAAATAAAAGATTGACAACTTATAATTTATATTGCCTAACTGATAACTGATAATTCTTAACTCCTCACTCCTAACTTTTCAAGTAAGAGTGCTGATCGGCAAAACATTGTAAGTACCAAGAATTTTTAAAATCTCTGTGTGGATACTTAATTCTGCTAAAGCAGATTGCATTTGTGCTTCCTTGGCATCCGCTTCTAAATCCATGAAAAACAAGTATTCACCTAGCGATCGCTTCGTTGGACGAGATTCAATCCGGCTAAGGTTAATCCCTAACTGAGCAAATATATGCAAAGGTTTGACCAATGCTCCGGGTGTGTTGGCAGGCATACTAAAAGCCAGCGATGTGTGACTGGCACGTGTTGTTGATGCCTGGTATCCAGCCTCCGCTTCACCCTGAGTTACTACCCAAAAACGAGTAAAGTTTTCTGGATTGTCGTTGATATTACTGGCAAGTATGGGCAGGTTGTAGAGTTGAGCTGCTCTACTAGATGCGATCGCTGCTGTTGTTGTCTCTTCCTCCAATCGCTGTAGTGCTTCGGTTGTAGAATTGCTGGGAATAATCTGTACGGTGGGGAGAAACCGCTCTAACCATCCCTGACATTGTGCCAAAGCTTGCGGGTGAGAGTAAACAGTTTTAATTTTATCTAAGCTAGACGCGCAAGAAATTAACATATGGACAATGGGTAATACCAAAGCCAACTGAATTCGCAAACTGTCCAACTGCCATAGTGTATCCATTGTTGTAGTCACACTCCCTTCAATAGAATTTTCTGCTGGCACAACAGCCAAGTGAGTTTGACCATCAGCAACGGCGTGCAGTGATTGGGAGATAGTGGGATAAGGACTTAACATAGCTTTAACTCCCATACTTTTAGTCAACCAGTTGACATAAAGAACAGCTGCTTGTTCTGTGTAAGTGCCGGGAGGCCCTAAATGTGCGATCAATATAGTCATGTGTTTATTAGTTATCTGTTCAATTTATAGATGATATCGTGAGCAAACCCAGCCTTTCTTTATTGACCGAGAATATTGCTTTAATTTGATTCATTTAATTACGTATCAGTCTTTTAGGTAGTGTAATTATACAGTTTATAACTGTACAAAAGTGTGGGTGCTTGACTAAGTAGAGCAAATGTACTAGCTTGATTTAAGTAGTTGTTTCAGTGAGAAATAAAAAATTATGAAGTTCTCCTATACAATTATCTATGTAAAGGATGTTGCCCAATCGGTCGCTTTTTAAGAAAAGGCGTTCGGACTAAAACAGCAGTTTATTCACCAGAGCAAACAATACGCCGAGATGGAAACGGGTGGAACAACTCTCGCTTTCGCCTCAAATGAACTTGCAAAATCTAACCTCGCCCAAGGATTCCAAGAAAACAGTCTGTTAAATCTACCTGCTGGCATTGAGGTTGGTTTTGTAACAGACGATATAGCAGCAGCTTTGTCATGTGCCATAGAAGCTGGTGCTGTGGTTGTTGTAGATGCCAAAGTTAAGCCTTGGGGACAAACAGTGGCTTATGTCCGTGATTTGGATGGAATTCTTGTTGAAATTGCTAGTCCAATGTAATCTAAATTAAAAAGAATAAACATAATAAATTAATTAATAATAGAAGTATCAAACAATTACTTCCTTCAATTCATGGCTACCAAGTTTACTGCCTCCCAATCAGTAGAAATTGCTGTTCCAGAGCAGCCTATTCCTATTCAGCACTACTTGCGTCAGCCTCAACGTCTGGTTAAGGCTTTGGTTGACAATAGCCGGATTCAGCAGGTTTCTGAGGAGGTATTTCGCTTAAAAATGCGTCCACTGACTTTTATGTCACTAAGTATTCAACCTACTGTAGACATGAGAGTCTGGGCAGAATCAAATGGAGTAATTTATTTGCGATCGCTAGGCTGTGAAATCCTGGGTTTCGAGTATATTAACCAGCGCTTTGCTCTCAATTTAAAAGGATATTTGTCTCCCAAAGAGTTTAGCACTGGCACTCGCCTCCAAGGAAGAGCTGATTTAGAAGTGTTGGTGGATTTTCCTTTGCCATTTTCCTTCACTCCTAAGCCGATTTTAGAAGCTACAGGCAATGGTTTACTCAAAAGCGTGCTGTTGTCGGTCAAGCAACGGTTATTAAATCAACTTTTGGCGGATTATCGCCACTGGGTGATCTCACAAATAAAAGATAGAGGACTTGACGGTGACAGTACTGAATTGCCAATCCTGAATGCTGAGTAATTATTTAATCACTCAACAACGCCAGTTGCTTCAAGTCGGCAGAGCCGCCCAACGCACTGGCTCCTCAGACGTTTGATTTGGCAAGGACGAAAAGACTGACGATGTAGGGGCGAGGGCCCGTATTGTTGCAGAGCCAGCAAATGCCGCTGGCTACCATAACCCTTGTTACACTCCAAGTTGTACATCGGGTATTTTAATGCTAGACGCAGTACCAGGTCGTCACGCCAAACCTTGGCAACAATACTAGCAGAGGCAATAGCGAGCGATCGCTCGTCCCCTTTGACTATTGTTTGTTGTGGCAGTAGCAAGTCTTTGATTGACTGATTGCCATCAATCAGGCACAGTGCAGGCTCTACCTTTAACTTCAGCACAGCCCGCTTCATTGCTAACAGCGTCGCTTGCAAAATATTTATCTTGTCAATTTCGGCAGTAGAAGCAAACCCAATTTTCCAGTCTATAGCCAACCCACAAATTTGCTGCGCTAGTTGAGTTCTCCTAAAACTAGACAACTTTTTACTGTCTTTAATTTTAGCTGCCATCAGTATTGGCAAAGCATGATCTGGTAGGATCACTGCTGCCGCTACCACAGGACCAAATAGAGCACCTCGCCCTACTTCATCCACACCTGCAACCAACCCTGGAATCCCTGACAAGATAGAAAACTCCAGCCAACTGGATTTTTCCAAGGGTGCTGGCGACGTTTCTACCATAAAGCAAATTAATTATCCTCGATTGCGGAGGAACGACGGCGGCGGCGACGGCTGGCAGTGGCGCTGCTATTGGCTTCAGTTTCATCTGCGATCTCGTTTGTGGCAGAGGCTTTCGCAGACAAGCGTCCCGAAGGGTTCGCAGTCAACTCCGATGGTTCAGGTGTCTCTTCTATCAAAGATTTTTGTTCTGGCTCAATAACTTTTGGTGTCGGTATCTTGGTTGCAGTTATTTCAGGTATTGCTTTTTGGGCAATAGCGGTTATTTCAGATATTGCTTTTTGGGCATTAGTTGATTCTGAGGTTGATTCAGTTGGGGTTGTTGGCAGTTGACCAGGCTGAATCACATTAATAATCACAGACTTGGTATTTTTAACTTCTTGCTCTAACTTCACCAAGGGAGATATTCCCATCAAGGCAAACATATCCTGTTCCTGGAGGCTCATTTCTACAGTTTTAATCTCCGGTGGTTCTACCACTGGTTTAACTGGCTCTGCCTTGGTAATTTTAGTCCGCTCTACTCTTTCAATCCAACCTGGTTTACCAATAGTAGGTGAGGGGATCTCTGGTACAACTCCTAATTCTGGTTCCACATCAAGGTCTAAGTCTGGCTCGTTGACAAAAGCCAGGGGATTAGCAATAACCCGAGCTTCATCTTTCCCGTTTAACCCATTGATGCCAATTCGACTGCGGCGAGTGCGGGTGCGACGCTTATTATCATTAAGTTCTTGATAACTAGGATGATTGATCAGATTTAGGTTACTCGATTCCGAGTCGCTGTCAAATGCTTCCCCAAATCCATCATAGGTTTCTCGTGGTTCCGGGATGCGGGCAGATGGCTGACGTGGTTCTCGGTGAGGCAAGGATACAAAACGCTCACGTTCTGGTGTCTCTGGTGGTATTGGCAATCGGTTTTCCAGTTCTCCAGGCAGACGCACGATATGTCCTAAACCACCACAGGTGGGGCAAGTTTCACCAAACAATTCGTAAATGTTTTGACCTTGACGCTTGCGGGTCAGTTCTACTAAACCCAGTTCGGTAAGTTGGGCAATCTGGGGACGAGCTTTGTCTGCTTTGAGTGCCTTGTTAAAGTGTTCGAGAACTTGCAGTTGGTCACGTCGCGATTCCATATCAATAAAATCAACGACGATCACCCCGGCAATATTCCGCAGACGCAACTGGCGAGCAATTTCTGTTGCAGCTTCGCAGTTTGTCCACAAAACTGTTTCTCTAGCTGTTGCCGATCGCGTAAAGGAGCCTGAGTTAACATCGATTACGGTTAATGCCTCAGTCGGCTCAATGATGACGTAGCCTCCAGAAGGTAGGTCTACTCTCGGTTTGAGGGCTTCTCGAATCGCGGCACTGATGCGGAAGTACTCTAAAATTGGGGAGCGATCTCGATGATGGTCAATCAATAATCCCTGCGGTGTTTGACCTCCACTCCAGTTCTGCAAGTACTGCTTTACACGCTTCAAACCAGTACTAGAATCCACGACAATCCGATTTACATCCGCACCGTACATATCTCGCAATACGCGCTGGATAAAGTCATCGTCCCGGTTGAGCAGTGCTGGAGCCCGGGTGGAATGCGCTTCCTGCTGGATTGCCTCCCATTGCTTTTGCAGCACCTCCAAATCTTCCATAATCGCTTCTTCTGGTTTGCCTTCGGCTTCTGTACGCACAAGCAAACCCATTCCCGCCGGTTTGACCAAAATCGCCAGCGCCCGCAAGCGGTTGCGCTCACTTTCACTTTTAATTCGTCGGGATAAATTTACGCCTCTACCATAGGGCATCAGTACTACGTAGCGTCCGGGTAAGGTTATATTCCCCGTAAGCCTGGGCCCTTTTGTCCCCGTTGGCTCTTTCATTACTTGCACCAAAACTTTCTGCTGTGGTGCTAATAGTTCTGTAATTGCCGCTGCGGTACGCTTTAGCTTTAATGGCCCTAAGTCGGTGACGTGAATAAAACCGTTGCGCTCTGGGTCGCCAATATTGACAAAAGCTGCATCTATCCCAGGCAATACGTTTTCTACTACGCCTAAGTAGATATCACCTATTTGATGATGACCCGTAGCAACAACGAGTTCCTGTATTTGATCTTCAGAAAAAACCGCAGCAATTTGGTGCTGCTCCGCGATGATAATTTGTTTTGGCATTCAATTTCCTCAAAAACTGGCAGCACCAATAGGTCTGGAGGTTTGTCATACCTTTGTTGTCCCTACAACCCTTAAAAGGTGCTACTGGTAATAAAAATCACAAAATTGGGCTTCTTAGTTAAATAGCTATTGGCGCTCTTAAGAGCGTTTACCCTGCTGCGTATTGTTTCAGCAATTAAATCAACCGTCCGTAGTTGATTCGTGATCCAATACGCTCAATCAAGATTCTGAGTTGAAAGTTCTAAATTCTGAGTTAGCTTTTAACCCAGGACGCTTGATCTGAGAGTAACTTACTGAAGTCGTTAAGAAAAAGAAACTATTTCTATTTTCCATTCCCCGGATTTATCCTTAAGGTTATACTCAGCAACGCCAGATGCTACCCTGCCTTCAGCCGCGCTTTGTACATCTGTGAACGTCTGCAAATCGGCTTAACCGATGCTAGTCGTTTACCCTACGGTGACACCAAGGGCAAACAACTCTAGAAGAGTAACGTACTGGCTCTTGGACACTACTGTAGATTAGACATTCAGCAGTTGTGTGAACTACCTCGCTGTATAGACAAACGGGGCTTCCCAATTCATCAGGAATAGCCTCCAGAACTCCGTAGTTCTATTGGTCTGACATTCCCTCCAAGGGCAGAAGTCTTGGTTCCCAAGACCTAAATCTTTTCCTTGCAACATAGACCTATCAGCTTGGTTTTTGCTTATGGCATTGATGGTGAAAAACGCGGTCTTGAGGGTTTCCCTCTCCTAAGGGAGACGCTACGCGAACAAAGAGCGATTTTGAACCCGGAGGGTCAAGGCACTAACTATAATACCCGAAAAATTGGTGATTCTGACGCTCGTACCGAGCTAACTCAACGCTTACATACATAAGCGTATTTGTTTTTGCTGATGCATTTAATCAATACGCTAACTGCTTTCATCATCACCTGCTCCCCCTCCCCACCCTACTAAGAGTTGAGGGTGGGGACTTTTACAATCCGTAAAAAAGCATGGATTTAGAGAAGCTAACCGAGCTTGCTGTTAGTTACTGATTCACAAGGTAGCTATAGAGAGAGTGTACGTTCTTTAATCTGCCTTTTGTTTATCTGGGATAAAATCTTAGAAGTTGCACTCTAATATGTATGCTTTCGCTCCCTGAATACCAGGGTAGTGAACCAGCTAATTCAATGCAGCGCCAGAAAATTTCTCTTCACCCCATTCTAACGCAACCTTGCTAAAAATCAATTTCTCCGATGTGCTATGTTATGACAACTACTAGCAAGCTGCCCTACAGGGATTATACCCCTAAAATTAGCCGATTGCGGTGGATGTGCAGGAGTCGAAATTCTACACTAGCCACTGCCTCTAGCATAAACAGCATTTGTTCGGGACGCAACAGCAAACCGTCTTGGCGATAGCTACCTAGATAACGGATTACAGATGATATAGATTCTGCAATCCTATTGTGGGTTTCTACTAATTCCAGTTCAAATAAGCGATCGCGCAGATTTATTAACTGGCTCTTACCTGACTTAGTTGTGTGCTTGTACCAAAGTTCCTCTTTTGCTTTGATTGTATCAATCCAGTCTTGCCATTGTATAAGTGTTACTTCTTCAAGTGCTGCTACAGTAATCAAATACTCTGCGGACTCTAGCAGTTGGGTAGCGGCACTAGCTTTTAAATCTATCTGCTCCACATTATATATAGGTATGTCTGTGGGCATTTCACGAGCCAACTGTTCTCCAAAAGCTTCAACTGCCACTGGCACAGTTAACTCAAAATCGGCAATTTCACCGCTGCTAGTCGCCCCTAGAGCCAAAGCAGTTGCTAGACAAATCCGCGGCATTGGATGAAACCCACCAGAGAAAACGATTGGCAAGCCTGCTCGCCGCACAACTCGGTCAAATATACGGATTAAATCCAGGTGACTCACCAAAGCCATATTACCCTGTTTCCCAAACCAAACTCGCAGTCTTTGTGCCTTAGTTGTGTTGGGGACAAATTCGCCAGCAAATTTTGGGATAGCAGGTGGTTTAATTACAACGTTATGCCCAAAGTCGGTGCCACAGACGCCACAGTGAGAACAACCTTCAAAAGAGCAGTCAGGTACAATTGCGGCTTCTAGGGCGCGTTGCAAGTCTTCTTTGAGCCACTTTTTATCAATCCCGGTATCGATATGATCCCAAGGGAGGGGAATATCGAGGGAGTTAGGAGAGACGCGATTAATCGCGTCTGTACTGGGGAGAGACGCGATTAATCGCGTCTGTACAGGAGTTAGGAATTGGGTATTTTTCGCATCTGGTGATCTCTTCTGCTCTTGTACATGAAATAAATTCCATTCGCCATTTTCTACTTGGCGGTATTTCCAATCTAAACCGGCTTGGGCGATTGCAGACCCCCAAGCACTAAAAGCCTGATCTAAATTTTCATACCAGGAATCCATACCTGCACCTAATTCCCAGGCACGGCGCACTACTTTGCCCAAAGTGCGATTGCCTCGTCCCACAAAATCCTCCATTGCCGAAATGCGGACATCGGTAAAATTTACCTTCACTCCCTTTATCCGGCGGAATTCTTGCCACAACAGGTTTTGTTTACGCTTAAATTCAGTGGTAGAGACTGAGTGCCACTGGAATGGTGTATGGGGCTTGGGTGTAAAGTTAGAAATTGTCAGGTTAAAGTTTAGGGGTTTTCTGCCCTTACCCCGACATTCTTGCTGTAACCAACTTACTGTTTCCACAATGCCCAAAACGTCAGCATCCGTCTCACCTGGCAAGCCAATCATAAAATACAACTTAATTTTATCCCAGCCTTGCTCCCAAGCGGTTTTCACCCCCCGCAACAGTTCTTCATTTGTCAAACCCTTATTGACGATATCTCGCATCCGCTGAGTTCCAGCTTCTGGAGCAAAGGTCAGTCCACCTTGCCGCGTACCTCCAAGGATGTTGGCAATATTTTCATCAAATCTGTCTACCCGTTGGCTTGGTAGAGTCAGAGAAATATTTTCATTTTTTAGCCGATTTTTGATTTCCATCCCTACTGCTGGTAGGGACAAATAATCAGAACAACTCAGAGATAGGAGGGAAAACTCATTGTAACCAGTTGCCCGCATTCCCTGTTCAATTGCTTCTACAACCTTATCAGGTTCTACATCCCGTGCTGGTCGAGTCAGCATTCCTGGTTGACAGAAGCGACAGCCACGAGTGCAGCCACGCCGAATCTCAATAGTCAAGCGGTCATGCACCGTTTCGACGTAGGGAACTAACCCAATGGAATATGCTGGTATAGGAGTTGCAACCCGTCGCAGAATTCGTTTTGGCACGTCTCGGCGACGAGGATGAACTGAGCCATCCTCTGCCATATCGTAAAACTGAGGGACATATACGCCTGGTATCTGTGCCAAATCTAGTAACAGATGTTCCCGACTTAAGAGTGCTTGTTTGCCTTCTTCCAACACCAAACCAATTTCTGGCAGCAGTTCCTCTCCATCTCCAAGGGCGAAAAAGTCGAAGAAGTCGGCATAAGGCTCAGGATTCGATGTCGCTGTTTGCCCACCAGCAAAAATCAACGGAAATGGAAACTGGGTATCGGTAAATTCTCCCCTGCCCCCCTGCCTCTCTCGCCACGTCAAGGGAATTCCAGCCAAATCCAACATTTCTAGGATATTAGTTGCACCCAGTTCGTAACTGAGGCTAAAGCCTAAAATGTCGAATTCTGTGAGCGATCGCTTTGACTCTACTGCAAACAATGGCGTATTAGTTTCGCGTAGTTTGGCTGCCAGGTCTTGTCCTGGTAGGTAGGCGCGATCGCACAATTGACGCGGTTGGGCATTCAAGATGTTATAGAGGATGATGTGCCCTAAATTGGATGCACCGACTTCATATACTTCTGGGTAGGTTAATACCCAGCGTATTGCTGTCGTATCCCAAGGTTTGTGTACAGCTAAACGCTCGTTACCCAGGTAACGCGCTGGTTTTAAAATATCCGATGTTATTAATTTTTCAACTGCAACAGCCACTGTGCTATCTTCTAGCTACCTTAATTACAGCTACTCAACCCCAACCTTAGCATTGAATTAGGTCTTTTAACATAGTTTCTCGTTGCAACTTACAACTCCTTTACATAAAGTCCACTTCTTACCCAAACCTTTGTGCTTTTAGATAAAGTTATGTTGCAGCCAACTCGGTCTCATCCTCCAATATTTCAAACACCCGATCGAGTTGTGTTAGTTCAAAAATAATTCTAATTGACGGAGTAACAGCACAAAGTTGGAAACCCCGTTCTAAACTAAGAGCCAGCTTGTGTGTAGATAACAATGCCATCAATCCCGCGCTGTCTAACGATTCTACTCCTGCTAGGTCTACTACCAAGATGGAAATACCATTTTGTGCTAATGCTGTGGTCATATCTCGTTCAAATTCCAAGGTGTTTGCAGCATTCAAACAGCCTTGGGGGCGAATAACTGCAATCTTGGGATAATTAAGCACTGCTTGCATAGTTACATCCTATTGAGAATTGTCGAAGCGTCAAGCTAAGGCTTATTTGAACATAAACTCTTTTTTGCTGCATCGACCATATGTCTTAGGTCTCTTTGCTGAATCTTTATTGCTTTAGTATCTCTGTTTGAAGATTGTCATAATTCCAGTTGAAATTGTGTTTATGTATACTTTTTTTTTATTCCAATTCAAAAACAATCAACATAGACAGCCCTAGAACAGACAAATCATCAGTAACTATGCTGAGAGAACTTGCTTAGTCTATAACTAAAGCTTAATTTACCTAAGTCTTAACGGTAAGTTAAATCTCCCACTTTAGCGTTGCTGATGGCATACAACAGAGTCATAGCGAATTATCTATTTAACTAACTTAATAGTGATATAGATCACTATTAAGTTAGTATTTGGCTCACTCTTTATACCTAGATATATCTGGGATAATTAGTATGATATACACTTGGGTTATTACTTATGAGAACTCAGTACGCTATTCGTAAATTGGTAGAAAAAGCTCTTGACATTAAAAAACTAACTCCTGAGATAGAAAATGAAATAAATTCAGAATTGACGGAACTGGGTTACATTTCTGACGTTGATTACGAAGCCCTAGAATTATTAATGGCAGAGATGGATGCTGGTCGAATTCAGTTGGTTCCTAGTTTGGGATATTCCTAATTGCTTAGGCATAGAGGTTTGTTGCCTATATCGAATGAATTTGATTAAGACTGAAGCAATAAAACTTTAAAATAGGTAAAACAAGTTTTAGTAAAGGCAGAGCTTTTAGATTGACCTTAGCAATCAAGTCACTTGAAAAGTCAATTAATGCAAGGATAATGGAAAAATAGAATTATTCTCGCGTTCTAATTTGGGGGCAACTCTATCAGACGCGTAAGGGACAAACATGCATTAAATAATAGAACGCAAGTCTGATTCAATTCTATTTTCTAAAATTTAAACATCGTAAATTCGATAAGTTAGTTTTGTTGTTGGTAATGCTGTCGGTATTAAAGGCTTGACACAGGTAAAAACTAACGTTGATTCTAGGGTGTTTAAGGCAATTCAAGCATGTGCGATCGCAGCTTATTCTACGATCACTGAAGCAGAACTCCAAGCCATAATGTCGGCTTACCAAAATCGCCGTGACATGATCGTGAATGGACTGCGATCTCTAGGTTGGCCAATTCAGCCTCCGAAAGCTACTGTTTACGCCTGGACACCTGTTCCTCCAGAATATTCCTCAGTAGAATTTGTAAGGTTGCTACTTGACAATGTGGCATTATTGTGGTATTAGCAGTGGTTATGGTGCAATTGCTTTAACTATCTGTGATCAACGGTTGCAAGAAGGAATCCAACGCATGAAAGATACTGGTATTCGCTATTGCCTATACCTGAGGATGCGGCGACGCAAAGACTAATGCCCAATCCCCAATCCCTGTTGATATGCTTGCCACAGTTGGTGAATAAACTGATTGAGTTGCTGCTTGGCTGCTGAGTCAGGTTCAGTTTTTGGTTCTTTTGCTAAAACTTGGCTCAACAAGCTAATTACTTCTGTGTCTAATGCTGGCCGAAATAAATTGGCAGGCCAAAGCAGGTCAGACGCATCTCGCAAATCGGTAATTAGCGGCGATTCTTGAATCAAAGTAACCATTAATAAAGGACGCACCCAGCACAACTGGCGGGAAACTACAAATTGAATGACTTCTGCATACAGATTCCTGTCGCCATGCTCTAAAGACACAATTTGTCCTGGTTGAAGAAAATCTAGGCTAATGTCCATGATTATGCAGTTTGAGCAGGGGCAAAGATTATCTGGCAACTTTCTTAATCTTAAAAGTGAAAATGCGCTACGTTTAAGGAAAGCTTCTGTAAGATTAGGGTAGCACTCTTAGGGCAGCTATGTCTTAGACATCTGCTTCACTTGTGGCTACGCAAAACTAATAGGATCAATCCCTGCCAGCAAAGGGTTTTCCTAGCATAGTATCTGAGCAGAAATACTATAGAATAGGTGAAGGACTGTTAAGCGATCGCTACACAGATACTTTGTTGTAGTGAATCAACAAGAAAAGAGCAAAGAGCCGTGTCAGTTGAAACTATTGAAAAGCCTTCCACAACCCGTAAACTTGCGCCTCGGTATCGCGTTTTGCTTCATAACGACGACTACAACTCAATGGAGCATGTTGTACAGTCGCTAATAGCTACTGTACCAAGCCTTACCCAACCCCAAGCTGTGAGCATCATGATGGAAGCCCATACTAACGGGCTAGCTTTAGTCATTACTTGCGCCCTGGAACACGCTGAGTTCTATTGCGAAACATTGATAAGTCACGGTTTAAGTAGCACGATTGAACCTGATGAATAGTCATTGGTCAACAGCCAAGAGTCATAATCTGGAGTATTGACTCCTGATTATTGACCTATTTAGGATGAAAAAAAACCTTGTCCGTCTAGCTGAACGCCCTGCCCCTATTAGGCTGGGTTCTTTTATTTTGACTTTATTACTGCTATGGTTGCCATTGGCTGCACCAATATACTTACTAGTGCATGATTCAAACTTAGAAAGTATATTGACATTGGTATTATTATATGCGGTATTTATTTTTCTGCTGAGATTATGGGGTAAGTATGTCTACCAGCAGCCCCAAATTCTACGGCATTATGGCTTAGGATTCACGCGACAAAACGGTGTGGATTTAGTGCGTGGCTTGGCTATGGGGATAATTAATATTCTGATACTTTTTGGGGTAGAAAGTTTGTTGGGTTGGTTGGTGTGGCAACAACCGAAAGTTTTTTTGCTGAAAGTGATTTCAGAGGGTTTACTTGTTGGGCTGGGCATCGGTTTTGCTGAGGAACTGTTATTCCGAGGCTGGTTGCTAGACGAATTACAACGAGATTACAGTCCGCGTGTGGCACTGTGGACAGATGCAACCGCGTTTGCGACATTGCACTTTATTAAACCCTTGGAGGCAATTATTCATACACTGCCGCAATTTCCAGCTTTAGTACTGCTGGGGTTAACGCAAGTATGGGGAAAGCGTTGGCGACGGGGACGCTTGGGTTTACCAATTGGTTTACATGGTGGTTTAGTCTGGGGCTACTACATTATTAATGTTGGGAAATTAGTAAAATATTCTGGTCAAGTTCCTGATTGGGTAACTGGTGTGAATAATAATCCCCTACAAGGAGTGATGGGGGTGTTGTTAATGAGTGTACTAGCTTTTTGGATGCGGGGGCGAACAGTGAAAAATAAAAATGGGTAATGAACTTGTAGAAAAATAAAATATCGGCTAAAAAGTAACTACATTAATATTCCATTTAGGCAAAGTGTCAGAATGTAGCCAAAAGGTTTATAGAGATTCAACATCAAACAAATATTTATGGTTAGAAATAATGGATTGTACTCATCTGGAATATATCAAAAATGTCAATGATGATAAAGATTGGGCGTATGAAAGCTATCCTGTTGGAGCTTACTTTCAGTTAAACTTTAAAGAGAGTAAGGGTACAGGTGTAGATAATCACGCGTTTAACTTACCAAAAGGATCTCTTATCATCCTTTCTCAAAAACCGCATGGGTACGACGAGCGATACTTGACGCACGTAGTTGAACTGGTTAATGAGGGAAGTGAAGATAAATCTCAATGGGAAACAAGTACATGGGGTATTTTCCGATGGGTTAAGGTTCATTGGATTGCTGATTTCACAGATGTCAGCTGTATTCCTCTTGATCAGAAGGAAATGAGAGCCAATTGGAGTTTTCAGAACACTAAAGCCAAATTGTTGTCTAGTCCAAAGTTGATGGAGCAGTGGGGTAGTATTGATGCATTAAGAGCGCACTTAGGAGAAGTCTTTAATTAAACGATGACGCAATTTAACACCATTAAACAGCAGCAAGCGCAAAGAATATTAGAACTATTTGCCATCGCCCGTCAACGATATTTAGATGCAGGAGGAAATCCTCGACGCGCCCCAAAGGGACTCAAGGGAGATGATTATATGACAGATCAGGAAAGGCAAGAAGCGTTAGTATTAAAAAGGCAAATTTTCCCACAAGAATACATAGATAACTTTTTGCACCAGTGTCAAAATAGTGAGTCAGTTTCTTCCCAAAATTATTGAAGTTAGGTAGTTCATAATCCAGATGACTGCGATTCACCTTGCGCGATCGCACCTACGCCACATTTTTGACTGAGATAATTCCCTCACCACACCACTGGATGAGTAGCCATCTGTCAGAATCTTTATCCAGTGCTGGCTTGAGACGGAAATTAAAAACCTCTTGCCATACCTCTACTCCATACTGGGATACAAAATTTGCCTCCAATTCTTTGAACTGTTCCCATTGCCGATTTGCGATCGCGGTTAACATGGGAATGATTGCCGTGATTGAGACTTGTGCGGCGACTGGTGTCATTCTGGGTAGTCCTCAAAAATACAAATAATCGGCATAGGTGGTTTTTTGGTGTTGATGATTTTAACCAACCGTTTACCCTTGCTTCTGGCAAGCGCTTTCACAGGCTAACTCTGTTTCTGCTGCTGACCAATCCCTTGGATCTGTTACCGGGTCAAACTCCTCTTCATCTGAGTTGTTTGATTGGCTTTCGTCGGTCATGCTTTGATTCGTTAATAGGGACTGCAACTAGGTACAGTTCGACTCACAAATTTTCACCTGCTGAAACTGCAAGCACTAACAGATAGTAAAATCTTAAGTAATTGACATGATATTGTAAAGCAACACACTGCGGCGAAATAATTATAATTTTAAGGAGATTGCTTGATGCCAGACTCGTGCCATGTTTACCTCTTACGAGATGGGCAACATCAAGTCCTAACTATTCCTGATGAATTTACTCTATCCAGCACAGAAGTTTTGTTACGCAAAGAAGGTAATCGATTAATCATCGAATCCATTTCTTCCGGTTCTCTACTTTCACTGCTCGCCACTTTAGAAAATATTACAGAAAATTTTTCTGATATAGACGAAGGATTACTGCCACTCGATGATATTGTGCTTTAATCCTGCCCAATGACCTATCAATACCTGCTAGACATCAACATCATTTCAGATTTGGTAAGACATCCTCAAGGTTTGGTATTTCAGCGACTCGCAGCCGTATAGGAAAACTGCATTTGTACCAGCATTATTGTGGTGTGCGAACTGCAATTTGGTGCATCTAAAAGTGGCTCTCTCCGTCTTCTTCATCAACTAGAAAGCATCCTTGAAGTATTACCTATTTTATCGCTGTCGCCTCCCGTGGATCAACACTATGCGGTAATTCGTACACATCTAGAGCAAACAGGAAGACCCATTCGCCCTAATGACTTACTGATTGCTGCCCATACCCTAGCCCTTAACCTGACGCTTGTTACAGCAAATATCCGCGAATTTGAGCGCGTACCTGGTCTAAGTGTAGAAAATTGGCTAGTTTAAGGGCATACATTGGGGCGGTCTAGTATATTATTCATTGCAGTTTGTATAATTAACCCCTATTCAAAATGTAGCCTCCACAACTGTCCCCACCACACATGCTTTATTCAAATTAACGCCGCTCAAATTCGCACCTTCTAACTCCGCACACAATAAATTCGCCCCCGTCAAATTCGCCCCCGCCAAATTCGCCCCCCGCAAGTCAGCTTCTTCCAGGTTTGCTTCACTCAACAACGTCCCTTGCAAATCAGCGCGACTCAAATCTGCACCCTTGAGATTTGCTCCAGTCAGGTTTGCACCGCGCAAGTCAGCACCGCGCAAGTCCACACCTTGCAAGTTCACATTCATCAAATTGGCACCACTTAAGAAAGCACCCGCCAATGATACATCACTGAGTCTCGCTCCCATCAAGTTAGCGCCGCGTAAATTACTACCCCGCAAGTCAGCACCTGTTAAATCTGCTTGCATCAGGTTTGCTCCCATCAAACTCGCTCGCAAGTCAGTTTCTTGGAGGTTTGCTCCCATCAAATTTGCCCCCTCCAAATGCCCACCTTCGAGTTTGGAAGCAGCGAAATTAGTGCCGACAAGGGTAGCACCAGCAAGATTAATCCGGCTTAAATCCAGTCGGGAGAGTTCCTCGTCTTCTAAATTTGCCCCTGGAAGTTGTTTGAGTTTTCCTAATTTAATGGCTTCAATATTCATGTAAAGTAACTACCAATCTCCTCACTTATCTTGCTATGGCTATCCCATTGGGAATCAAGTATCCAGATGCCGGCGCTGACTTTGGGTGTGATTACAGGTAAGTCTAGTCCCTGTTGTAAACCCATAACTAACAAAGCTAGGGTATCTACAAGTTTAGGGTCAAAGCGGGTAGATTGTTGCTGTCTGCACTCATCTAAAGCTTGAGTAAATATCTGTTCCTGGCTTTGATTTGACAATTTTCGCTGATTGATTCGCCATTGAAAGTCTGCCAATAATGCCAAAATTCTCGACTCTAGGGGAATTTCATCTCCAGCTAAACCTGCTGGTTCCCCTGTGCCATTCCACCACTCGGTTTGGTGAGTGATAATTTGGGCAACTGCTCGTAGTCGTGGCATGGTTCGCAATACTTGCGCCCCCGGTACTAAGGGACAAGTTAAGGGAGAACTGGGCGCATCTTCTTGGTAGCGTGTGGATATACCGCCAGTGAGAACGCTTTCTGCTTTCTGTAATGGATCTATGCGATGCAACAAACTCGCCAGTCGCAACCGTTTAATTTGCCATGCAGGAAGATCCAAAAGCTGGGCGATCGCTTCAGCAAGAACTACTACTTCCGCAGCTGCCATTGGATTGTTGACATCTGCCATATCCATCAGTTGCGCCATTCGCAAAAAGGCTTGGATTTCGTTAGAAACCAAGTTCCGATCTAGCGTTTGTTTCTGAAGCGCTGTTGGTATGGATAAATTATCTTGCCCAGTCTGGAGATAATCTACTACACGGGAGACAACTGCACCTAAATTTTGGGATCTGGCCATTGACGGTACAATTTGTTGTTTATCGGCTGTGAGTTTTTCCGCCAGTTCTGGGTTGTATTTTCTGATGTGAGCGATCGCTATTTCTGCTGTGTCTTGCACTAACTCCGGCTCAAATGTCCACAAGCCATAGAATTTACGCTCTAAGTCTGATGTCGGTACTCCAGCGCTGCCATAATCAGCCTCTGATAATTCTTGACAAATCACCATCGCTGTGTATTTAGGCGATAAAATAATTAAGTGCCACTCTTGCGCCACTGGATCAGTTGGATCTAATGCTACTAAGTCTACATTGGGTAAGAGGCTAGTAGGATGTTCAGCAAAGCCGGATTCAGCAGCAGCCATGATGGCAATTTCGCGGCTACGCTGGGCGATGTCTGCATATCGTTGAGCTTCTTGTAGATACCATTTACCCTGTTGGAAGGCTGTGATAACTAGGGGTGTACCGTCGTCGGTTAAGATATGGTCTTCTAGAGCGTGGCACAGGGCAACTAGGGTATTTTTGTAGTAAACACCGAATCGAATTGGCCTGGTGGTATGGCGATGGGCTATTTCTAGCTGTTGTAAGATTGAACCTTCTAACATGGGATTTGATAAAAATAACCGCAGAGGCACAGAGAAGCCAGTGTGTTGGGCGGGTTTCCCGACTTGTACCCCTCCGGGGAAGCAAGCTACGCTTTTAGCGTTCCCGCAGGGTAGCAACTGGCGCGACACAGAGAAAGAGAGGGGGAGAAATTCAGAATTCGTATTTTCTAGGATACATTCGCTAACTGTTTTTCTTTCGTTTCTAATGGTGCAGAAAGTGCTGCTTCTAAGTCGGCACAACCCAGCTTTTCTTCTAAAATTTTCATGACTTCGCGTCCGAAATCGTTAGGGTTTTGTTGCCAAGCTTGCAAGCAGACTTCTCCAAAGAATGAACCAAGGGGTTCAGGATTCCAAAGGAGTTTTTTGGCTGTCCAAGGCATCAAACTCATTGGATCATACTCTGGTTTGAGGATGCCTTCTTTGAAAGCGTATTCTTCTAAATGGGTATGGGGTTGTAGTCCTATAAAGAAAATGGCAGGTTCGACTTTATCAACACCAAAAATCCGTTCTAGTTCACGGTGGTAGGCGATGGTTTGGCGGATGGTTTCGGGACGTTCGTCAATAACGTTAAAGGAGTAGTTAACGGAAACTAAGTCGTTAAAACCAGCTGCTTTTAAATCGCGGCAGTTTTGCAAGACGTTTCGTAGGTTATACCCCATCCGCATTTTCCGCACGAGTTCTTGAGAACCACTGGTAATGCCTATTTCAAAGTAGTTCATCCCGGTTTTCGCCATCAAGTCGCACAACTGGGGTGTCAAATTGTCGGCTCTAATGTAAGCTGCCCAGTGGATGTCTGTCATACCAGAATCGACGATTTTTTGCAATAGTTCTATGGCATCGTCGATAAATTTTTTCGCTGGGATGAATTGGGCATCGGTAAACCAGAAGTTGCGAATGCCGCGATTATACAATTGGCGCATCTCCGCAACTACTTCATCTGCTGGGTTGATGCGTACTTGTTTGCCTTCGACAACAGTGTAGACGCAATAACAACAGTTGTGAGGACAACCACGCTTAGTTTGTACACCTATATAAAAATCTTGCTCTTGCAGATAATAGTTAAATTCCGGCCAGATGCTTTCGATATAGTCGTAGTTACAGGCTGTTTTTTCTAATGGGGTGGGTTGTTCGTGAATTAGTCGTTTGCGTGGTTGAGTTTCTCCTGCAACGTAACAGCGTTCATCTCGAAAATCTCTGCCACTTAAAAGTTTTTCCAGTAGGGTTTCCCCTTCACCCACAGAAATAATTGTCCCTTGGGGTAAGTTTTTACCTAGCTGTTCATAAAATACACTGACTGCACCACCACCTACAACTACACGGGCATGAGAATTATATTTTTGGGCACGCTTTAAACCGCGTTTGATTAAACCCTGATTACGCCATAACTCTACATAGTAAGCAGTGAAGATTCGTAAACCGCCCAATCCGCCACGTAGTTTCAAAAGAGGATTTTTAGCATAGTAAAATTCAAAAGCGTTTTGCAGTGGGTTGCCACCACGTCCACCAACTGGAGCATAAATTTGAATATCCCGCCAAGAAAATACTAACAGTGTCGGTTTAAATTCATCAATACAGCGATCCAAGGCAAAAGTGTAATCTAAAGGTGGCACTGTTCCCAAATCAAAAATGCGCTGTTCGATATTAGGAAACTGTTTGTGGACGTGATCGCTTAGGTAGACAACCCCAATGGGAAAGATAGGGTTACAAGGAAGGCGAACGTAAAGAATTCGATTTTCCATCATGGGTGTTTTGACTTCCATCTTGCCAATCTTTGGGGAAAGCGAGATAAATTCCAGTTTTAGGGCGTGTTTTTGTTTTGGCTGCTCTTAATCTCTTGCAATATTGCTTGACATTGAAGCCAATTATTGATACATGAAAGTTTTATTCACAGATGTAGGAATCAATAAAATTGCTTTCCATACCAAACGCATGGTATCAACAGAGGCTTTATGAAGACATTTTTCATATAGCTTTACGATAACATTGAGTTTATTCATTAAGCGATGATCCCAGGCATTTAATCCTGGGATAGGTGAAACACAAAAATTCACTCCTGAACTAGGCTCAAGCTAAGGGGATCTTCGTCATATCTACCCTGTAATTATCTGCCCTAAAGAAGTTAAAGCTTTTTTGCCAGAGATTAAAAACTCGAAGATGTTCACATAGTGTAAAATTGTAGACAAGCGTAAATATTTACAAGATTTTTATAACCTACGATATATCTTTAGGTAGAAATTATCTCCAAAGAGTTGAGTTGGTAGTCGGAGCTACAGCAACTGGGGATCAGGCAATGCTAGGCTTGGCTAGTGTAATGTAAAATTGTGGCGTAAAGCTCCTCAGCAGTTATGGCTCAAATATTAGATCCTCTACCACCTGAGCAATCGGGAAAAATTCTCTGCTGCTACATTAATGCCACGAGCAAAATACAGGTAGCTCGCATCTCCAATATTCCTAACTGGTATTTTGAAAGGGTTGTTTTCCCTGGACAACGTTTAGTGTTTGAAACTCCGCGAAAAGGTCGAATGGAGATTCATACAGGGATGATGGCAAGTGCAATTTTATCAGATAAAATTCCATGCGAGCGCTTGATGCTCGACGAATCCAGCACTGATGAGTTTGATACAGACTCATCAGATGGAAAAGACCCTATTAATACCAAACCAATGGTGCAGCAAATTAATACAAAAATCGAAGATACTACAAAACCTTTACAAGTGGCTGGTTTAGCTTCTGTTGATTAAAAAAAATAATTTGGCTCAATTTGAGGGTTGCTGAATTCAGCAGCCTTTTTTGTTTATTATTTATTGTTCTATCGGGTATCGGGCATTAGGGCAGAGAAGAAATACTTACTACACTCCCCCTCTGCTCCCCAACTCTCAACTACAATCATTCTTATGAATCTGCCTTCATTTCTTTGGTTGTGGAAAATAGCCGCCTGGTCAATGGGGTTGTCCCTCCTAGCATATCTGATGTTAGCAGTCACTGGCGTTTGGATGTTTCGGGCGAGAACTTCGCAGCAATTCCCTTTTTTTACCCCATTTTTGGGTGGAAATAGAGAGGTGCGATCGCTCCACTATACAATGGGCATAAGCATGGTAAGTTTAGTGCTACTATTGCTGGCGATCGGTATTGTTGGTACTTTCGGTCACTTTGGTTCCTTGGGTCACTCATCACACTTGGTCGCTGGATTGATAGTGGTAGCATTAGTTTTACTGTCTGCTTTCAGTGCCATGCAAATTAGTAGCAGACGGCCTTGGGCTAGACCTTTACACATCGGCGTAAATATTATTTTGTTTTTAGGATTTGCCTGGGTATCCCTTACTGGTTGGATTGTAGTGCAAAAATATTTACCGTGAAGGATAATTTGCAATTTCAAAATGGCATAGCTTCCGTGCGACAGGCGAGCTAGGACATAGACCTACCCTACAATGAAGAAAAACATTGTAATTGAGCCGTGACAGCAAACTCAGCCAATATCTCAGCTTCTGTTTTTCGTCTGTCTCCTTTGATTCGGATAACGCTGCTGAGTCTATATATAGCACTCACAGTTCCATTACCCTTCTTATCGCAGGTAACAGCTGCACCCGTACCCCCAGGATTATTGTGGATAGGGATTAGCATCGGCTTAGTTGCCTTGTACGCGGTATTGACTGAACAAGTAATGGTAGATGACCAAGGAATTCAGGTTACTTACCCCGCCTGGGTGCCTCGCTTTTTTCGTAAAGGCTGGTTATTACCTTGGTCAGAGGTGAAAGAGTTAAAACCCCGCACTACTGGTCAAGGAGGGCTGGTTTATTATTTCCTCAGCCAGGATGGGAAAGCTTATTTATTACCAATGCGTGTAGCCGGATTTGCCCGTTTCGTCCAAATTGTGCAAGCAAAGACAGGCATTGACACCAGAGATGTTCGCCCTTTAGCACAGCCGTGGATGTACTTGATTTTACTGGGATTTACGCTTCTGCTATTATTGGTCGATGGCTGGGCGATCGCTACAGCTTTAACTACTGCACAATTAACTTAAAATTGGGCATGGGGCACTTGTACTGAGCGTTCGCGTAGCGTCTCGTAGAGAAGCCGAAGTATTGGTTATTTCTCTCTCATCTTCCCCATCTCCCCACTCCCTACTCCCCACTCCCCTTGAATACAGCAAAAGCCACACTCAGGCTAGAGCAAGTTAATCTGTTTACAAAGCTGAAAACCCAACTTCCCGATAATCAGCAGGGATACCCCATATTACAGGATATTTCTTTGGAGGTATTTCAGGGCGATCGCATTGCCATTGTAGGCCCAGTTGGCGCTGGTAAAACTTCGTTACTACACCTCCTCAACCGCCTAATTGAACCCACGAATGGTAAACTCTATCTAGAAAATCAAGAATATCACCAAATTCCCGTCATCCAGCTACGCCAGATGCTTGTACTTGTATTGCAAGAATCTAAGCTGTTGGGGATGACAGTTCAGCAAGCTTTGGCTTATCCTTTAGTTTTGCGTGGTTTGCCCAAACAGACAATTCAGCAACGAGTCAGTCACTGGATAGAACAAATGCACATTCCCAGTGAATGGTTGGGGCGAACAGAGGTACAACTTTCTGCTGGACAACGACAACTAATAGCGATCACTCGTGCCTTAGTCATCCAGCCTAAAATATTATTATTAGACGAGCCAACCTCTGCTCTAGATGCTGGTACAGCTTCTCATCTAATGCAAGTCTTAACCCAGTTGAGTCAAACTCATCAAACCACGATTCTGATGGTAAATCACCGACTGGAACTAGCCCAGATGTTTTGCACTCGGTTATTACACCTGCAACAAGGTCATTTATTCGCAAATCAAAGAGTCTCTGAGATAAACTGGGTTGAATTACGAGAAAGCCTAATTAAAGCAAAAGCTCAAGACGATTTTGGATTTTAAATTTTGGATGAGTCAGGAAACAGGAATCAGAAGTCGTTTTCTTGCTCCCCCTCACCCCAATGCCCTATTTGCCCTGTTTGGCCCATTTACACTTGACTACTACTAAGTGTTGAACGTTGATTACTAAATCTCTCTCTAGCTAACTTTGTTGTTTGTGACTGTGAAATATTGATATTCAAAATTTCCATGTTAAAACGGTATCCTACATTGCGGATAGTTTGAATCAAGTTGGGTTGCCGGGGATCGAGTTCAACCTTTTTCCGCAGCGACAAAACGTGAGTATCAATGGTACGAGGGTTATCGATAGCGTCAGGCCAAGCACGACGCAGCAATTCCGACCTACTCAGAGGCACTCCCCCAGCTTGTGCCAAAACGTACAGCAAACTGAATTCTTGGGGCGTTAAGTCGATGAACTCCCCTTGGAAGCGAACACGGCGCTGAACTAAATCGATTTGCAAAGTGCCATAATCCAGATAAGCTGGTGCAGTAGGTGTACGCTTCCGGCGAATCAGTGCCTCTACCCGTGCCAAAAACTCTTGCATCCCAAAAGGTTTGCTTAGGTAATCATCTGCACCCGCCTTTAAACCTGCGACAATATCAGCTTCACTATTACGGGCAGATAGCATTAAGATTAGAGGCTGCTGCTGACGATGCAACCAACGACAAAACTCAATGCCATCACCATCAGGCAGGTCTGCATCCAAGACTACCAGTGTTGGTTGATGGCTTAAAAATACTTCCCTTGCTTGATAAATGCTGGCAGCTTGATGCACACGGTATTCCAGTTGTTGCAAGTGCCAACCCAACAACGACCTCAGATGGGGATTCCCCTCAATGATTTCTATACAAACCGAACCCACGGTGGCAAGATCCCTTAGCGTCGATGCCTTTCAAAGTAACAAGCCCATCTCTAAGGTTTTGTAGCCTTTGTTACTTCAATTGCTATTAGCTTTACATTTCCTCATAAAAAGCGTGGCAATATCTTTAATTTATGCCTTGCCAAAAGGCGATTAGAAATATTATTAAATTTTTATTAAGTTTATAGAAAGTGTTGTTAGACTTATTAAAAGTTCTTTTAACTTAACATTCTGCTTTCAGCTGGGTGTAATGTGGCAAATATTTATAACCCAACCAGCTAACCGTTACTACAACAGCTTTTTAACCTGATGGTGAAAGGAGGTTTTTTTCGCAAAAATTAGTGCCTACATTCACGAACATAACACCAATACAATTGGGCTGTTGAGTGTGAAAATCAGAAAAATAACTTAGCAGATAACTAGAATCGATGTTTTCTGGAATAGGATTAAAGTAGCTTGTAGCTGCTATGAGGGTACTGCCCAAAGTAGATGTGTTGACTTTGAGTTGATGCCAAAGTGAAATTACACTTCACATTTGAGCGTGAATCATTTACAATTCTCATTCCAAAGAGATTAATACAGCAGTTATGCTCCAAGACACACAAACCATCCGCTATTACCAAAGACTCACCGACGCCTTCGTCGAGTTATGGAATCGCGGTTATCGCACGGATGATATGCGGATGTATTTGGATGGATATCTAGCCGCACTGCGACATGGCAACATCATTGAACCTTTTCTGATTCATCGCTTAGAAGAGGAAGCCAGCCGCTACTTGTACGATGGATCAAATTTTGCAGTGCCGCAACCACAGCCACTACCTGATTACTACTAAGTACCATTTACCTGTCCATTGATAGTAACCGTTAATTACCGCAGATAATTATAGCATATTATCTGTATTCGTCAATGGGTTCCCGTGGTGTGAAATTTTGGAGATATTGTATTGAGAAAACGCATCCCCTCAGCCCTATATTGGTCTTGCCAATTCGACTGAGGGGATCTTTGACTAAACCTGAAATCAATTCCAAGACAGGTCAGCCCCTTTGGGGAAGTCAAAAGTCAAAAGTCAAAAGTCAAAAGTATTCATTAGAACCCCATAAATAAATTTAGGAGCTTGAGTCAACTGACGTAGTATTTCTTGTACTACGTATCTCGAAATACATTTTTTTATTTTCCATAAATAAATTTAGGGGCTTGTACCTTTTTCTTTCTGGTCAAGTATTTTTGTCAAAAACCTATTAAAAAAGCCTTGAAACGGGAGAGAAATAGTATCTCCCCTTTCAAGGACATTAAAAACGGCATATTGCCTTGATTGCGAAGCGCAAATTCAGCAGCATACCCTCTGGTTTGCGTAAAGAGATATTACGAGGCTAGTGCTACTTCTACCTTTTCCTGCAATTCACCTTTTTGGTACAGTTCAATCAAGATGTCAGAACCGCCAAGGAATTCACCATTGATATACACTTGGGGAATTGTCGGCCAGCTAGAGTATTCTTTAATTCCTTGACGAATTTCAGAGTCTGATAGAACATCAACTGTCTCGAAGGGAACTCCCAAGGTATTGAGAATCTGCACAACGTTGTTGGAGAAACCACATTGGGGCATTAACTTGTTTCCCTTCATGAAAACTAAAATCTTGTTCTGTTGTAGCAAGCTATCAATTTTCTCTTTGAGTTCTGGCGTCATGGTATTTGTGTTTCCTATGTTGCATTCAACGATGACGAGTGAGAAGTTAAATTTATAACTCCTAACTCCTAATTCCTAACTCTATGTTTACGAAGCTGGTGTTGCTTGCCAAGCTTCGGGAGTATATGTTTTTACTGCCAAGGCATGAATCGCTTCAGTTGACATAGCTTGCCCCAAGGCACCATAAACTAACTGGTGCTGTTGCACGAGTCCCTTACCTGCAAAGTGCGATGAAACTACTGTTACCTGATAGTGGTCACCGCCACCAGTCAAGTCTTGCACCTGAACCTGGGCGTCTGGCAGTTCCGCCTTGATCATTGCCTCAACCTGCTGCGGACTAATCATCGCTATTCCTGAAAAACTTACTTTTCTATTATTAACAGATATAGAACAATTGCCTGTGCCAACTTAAAGTTTTAGCACAGTTGGGGATAAACTGCCTCTGAGGTCGATTTTTGAGAACGCTGGGTCAAAGCTAGGGCAGATAATCCTATCCTAGCACTGGCACGTTCCAAGGTGCTGTTCAGGGAGATGGGGGAGATGAGGAAAAACAGGCAACGCCAATTTAATTTATTTTTTTGGGGATGAGGAAGATGAATTAGCACCTTCTCTAGGATAAGGAGAATCTACAAAACCTAATTCAAACAACTGCTTATAAGCTTTCTTGCCTAAATCCCGTGTCGGATTTTGACTCTTAATTATTTGAATCAACAACGGCACAGCTAATTCTGGCTGATTTTGTGCCCGATGTACCAATGCTAGCTGAAAGGTCGCCTCATCTCGCTTTTGGGCTGTTACTAGAGCTTTTTGACGCTGAGAATCAGAAACTCTATTGTCAATTCCCGAAAAACTAGAATTTAACTCTTGATAAAAATTAGATAGCTGATTATAAACCTGACGTGCTTCTTGGAGTTTCTTAGCAGCTAAGGGGTAGTTTTGAGCAGAAACGGCTTTTTCTGCATCTTTCACGAGGCGATCGCCCCCTTCAATGCTCAAAAGGCTGCTATTTTGGGTTATGGGGTGAAGGGTATTGGGATCGTTGGGGTCAATGGGTTGTGGTTGGCTGGTAGTGCCTGGTGACTGTGATACCTGAGCATTCACAGGTGATAGCAGGCTGAGGACTGCTATAACTGATAAAACAGTACGGTGCATCAAGGTAACAGCGGCAGCAGTGTTCATGGGATCAATTAGTGCGACAACTATATAAAAAAGTTATGGAAACTTCGGGTATCTTAACTCTGTTTTGGTCTTGGACAAAGCAAGACACATCCTAAGTATCTCTGATTTAGGACTGAAAATTGGTTTAATAGAGTTCCCATTACCCTTGTATAGTAACTAACTTAAATCGTCATGATCTGCGATACTTACGGTGGACTGCCTCAATGCATTAATTCCTCTGATTTTCCAATCATCGGTTTACTAGCCAGTAGCTTGGGAGTAGTTTCACAAGGCGGTGGCCAAAAGTTGATTTGAGAAAAGGATTTAGACTGCTTCACCATCTGTCTGACTACCGACTTTCCTCTCCAATGATTATCTCAGGTTAACTGGGATATTTGGCAGGAGAATCTTCCCAAAGCACTGCTTGAACTATTCGCGTAGGCGTAGCCCGCCATAGGCATCGCACCAAACCACTTAAACATGACGATGTTCCCAGTCCGCGCTTCCCAAAATTTTGTTTTTACCAGTCATGTTGACAAAATCAAGTAAAATCCAAAAACTTTCATTTAATTGTCTGACCAAATAGTGAGAATATTTATCATCAACCAACTCACTATGCAGACAATTATTAGTTATTTGCTCAAAAAAATGCCAATTTGGCTGAATATCCCCTCAATAGAGGGTAATCTATATATGTAGGCATCCTCAAAGGTTGCAAAATACCACTAATCTTTTGTGACTTATTCAGGATGTATATAGCAGTTAGAAATTAGTGCCAAATCTTGAAAACGTCCAATTTCTGAATTATATACTGTTAATGGTCAATGGTTAGGAGCCAGTTTTGGGAGTTTTGACTAGATTAAGAATTAGTAATTTCTGCAAATGCGTGATTAGTAATTTTTGTTTCTTGATGGCTTAATTGTTGCAGTGCTTTTGCTAAATCAGCCGTCATGCTTTTGGCATCTTGTTTTATACAGCCACTCATGTAATCCGCTACTTTGATTGGGGAGCCAATGTGAATACTCACATCTGTACCCCAATTTGGATAAGGTTGGCTGTAATTAATGCCTATGGGTATGATTTTCACTCCCAGCCCGGAATAACTAGATTCAGCACTCAAAGCAAGACGAGCAATTCCAGGCTTCAACTGGTGAACTTGGCCATCACGAAAAATGTTACCTTCTGGAAAGATGACCAGGGTTTTTTCCTGCTGAAGTAGCTCAACTCCATGTCGCAGCGTGCGGATTGACGGATGCTTAGAATTTACAGGAAACCCCCCCAAACGTCGGACAAACCAGCCTTGGAAACCTTGGCATTCGTCAATAGTCACCATGAACCGCAGGTCTTGTTCTCTCAGACAATCAGCGGTAGCGTAGGGTACGAGCAATGCATCCCAACGCGCCCGATGAGTAGGTGCGAGGATCACAGGTCCAGTTGTGGGGATATTTTTTTGTCCGGTTATGCTAATTTGCCTAAAGAATAATGGTAATAGGCAGTGACGCCCGAATAAATATGCCAGAGGACTTAACCAAGGAGAAACCCTTGAGGTAGTACCAGCCACCTCAAAATTTGCTGGCGTGCGCTGACAGGTATCGGATGAAGAGTAAAATTCCATGATGACGGATGCAGTCGATTGACAGGTAAAAATTTAACGAAAAGCCTGATTAGTTACACCGTAGATTCTCTTGCGTGAGTTATGTCGTACTAGATGGACAGTTTTACCTCTGTCCGTAGTTTACCCTATGCCGCCTAGTGGCAAACCAAGCCTGTAATTGCTGACGACAAGCTGACTCTAGAATGCCTCCAATTACCTGGAGACGGTGATTAGAAGCACTGCTATCGGGTATGTTAATAACTGTACGAATTGCGCCAGTTTTTGTATCGTCTACTCCATATACAAGTAGTCCTATACGTGCTTGCACAATAGCACCTGCACACATCGGGCAAGGTTCGAGAGTTACGTAGAGGGTGCATTCATTAAGATGCCAATTTTGTAAATTTGTTGCAGCTGTCTTAAGAGCGAGAATTTCCGCATGAGCGGTAGGATCTTTGTCGCGCTCTTTTCTGTTTTCTCCTTCTGCCAGCAGTTTGCCAGTTGGATCAATGATAACAGCACCTACAGGGATTTCACCTGCATTACCTGCTGCTTTTGCTAATTCTAGAGCATAATTCATCCATTGTTGATGTATAAGATATTCTGTATACTTAGTTAGCATATTCTGATCAATCCGCTAGGTGCAACTTAATATTCTGACTTCACTTCCATTCCTCTCTCCGTTGGCGTCAGCCTGCCGATACAGTTATTCAGAATGATAATCATTGTTAGGGGGGTGGGAGAGATGCCGTTGGCATCTCTCCCACCCCAAGTTGTAGTAAATTTAATGATGATTTGATTTTGGGATGTTTAAGGTGTCAATACAACTAACGGATTCATTGAAAAACTTGTTGAGGGAAACTGCCAAGCAATTAAAAGGTGCGCTCAAGCGTAAATTTATGGCACAAACAGTTACGGCATGTAGAATTCGTACAGAATTATTTGCAAAAGGTACTTCAATAGGCCCTAATGATTTCCAAATAGCTGCGATCGCTTTGACACATAACTTGACGTTAGTTACGCACAACACAAGAGAATTTAGTCGCGTCAGTGGACTAATAATTGATGATTGGGAGTAAGAACAAACACAACATGGAGCGTAGTCATCGCTTCCTCAATTGATTCTCCCAAGACTGTCGAAAGCTTTGCTGATACTGACTAGTGAAACTATAGATGTATACTGAATTTGGTACTGAACTATACTTGCCATTAGAGCCAGAATCAACTTTGCACTTGATTTTTAGCCGACAATGTACAGTACAAATAAAATAAAATTAAATGCCAATTACAACACCAACACGTAGGGCAATCCGTTTATACTTTTTTGCATCATAGGGCATACCTGTGTGCATAACTTGGGAATTATCCCAAAATAAAATATCTCCAGGTTGCCAAATATGGGTATAAACTGGCGTACAGGAAAGAATTCCCTGAAACAAATCCTTCCAATATTGTTTAGCTAATTCCGGCTTATCTTCTAACCCCTGAAGAATCGAAGTATCTGAACCTAAATATAATCCTTTTCGCCCAGTTACTTTGTGAGTAGAGACAATGGGATGTAATTTTCTGGGAATCTCCTCTCCTGGTTGTGGGGAGATAGGTGACAGGTGATACATCCAGAGTTGTTCTAATTGCTGCCGATGTTGGCGATCTAGATTGTGATAAGCTTTCACCATGTCGAGATATTCAGTGGTGTGAGGCTGTCTATCCATTGCTTTTGCAGGGATTTCCACGCCATAAAGCATCACCACGTAAAGGCTATTCATATCCAATCCCTCCGTTTTTGGGAGGTGGTCTTTGTCGTGATGCCATTGCCAAGCAATTTTGCCCACAATATCCTGAGAAAGCCCCTTGGGATTCCCTAAAATGGCAACTCCAGGACTTTGTAAGTCTGGATCAATTTCAGGGTCTAGGGATTTGGGGCGACGACCAAGAGTTGTATCACCGAAGGTCTGAATGGCAAAGTCTTTCAACTGGGATGCCGTCAGTTTTTGCTTTCTGACAACAATAACCCCATGTTCCCAAAGAGATTGCTTCAATTCCTCAACTTGTTGGTCTGTTATAGATGCAAGATTACAATCTCGTAGAACTTCCTTGCCCAGTCTTGAATGCTGCTGTACGGTCAACAATTTATTTATCCTAAGTAAATACCATCATATGATACTATTCACCTCAATCTTTGTGCTTTACGCAAAAAACGAATCAGCTGTATATTTTATTTCTTGGAAGTCCCTTACGTGAAAATTCAAAATCCAAAGTTGCCCAACATAGCATCACCAAGGCAACTATTGGGGGTTAATTCTATTGCTAAATCGCGGCTTGGACTAAAAGGGGATCTAATTGACTTTGTGTGTCTAACTGATAGAGGTCATCGCAGCCGCCAATGTGCTGGTTATTGATAAAAATTTGCGGTACACTACGGCGTCCGTTAGCGCGTTCTGCCATTTTAGCTCTGGCTGCTTCGTCGCCGTCGATTTTATATTCAGTAAAATTTACACCTTTCCACCACAGCAGCATTTTGGCACGAATGCAGTAAGGACAAGTTTGCCATGTGTAAAGTTCGACGTTGGCTTTGACTCGCTCTGGATGGCGATTTAAGAGGGGATTAAGAAAGTCCAGCATAATTTTCTTAAGCAAGATTTTAACTATGTCTCTAGCCTAGATCATTACTGGCATTGCCTACCGCATTGGGGCTGGAACCCACTTTTGGAAACTCTCTAAATGATTCCAGTAAGACAAATATCCAGTCAATGCCCAAATTAGAGCCGCTACTATCAGCACAGCGATGCCAATTAACCGCCAGGTTCGGTTAGTTTTCCAATAAAGAGTTGGCGCAGCAAAAATACCAGCTAATCCAGTTAAAATAAAGCCGATTCCTGACAAAAGCGGTTGCTTTGTCAAATTCAAGTTGAGGATGCGGATACCCACTACGATCGCAACTACACCAGCAAAAAAGCCGTAAATTGCTATTGTCAATAAATCCCAACCTTGAGCAAGAGCGATTGCCGCCGCAACAAATAAGATTCCAAATAAGACACTTGTTTCACCGTAGGCAATGTTATAGCTACCAGTAATTGGCCAGGTGAAGCTCATGTGTAAACCAGTTGTTAGTGCGATCGCACCTGTAATTCCAAACCCTGGAATCCACTGTCTTTGATTAGAACTATCTATACCACGATACACATAGTCAGCCAGTAGAAATAACCCAGCTACCATATTAATTAACATTAACGTGATGTAGTCGATAAACACGATTAACCTCTTGATGTTTTTCTGAGTTGATATAAACTACCTCAAGTTACATTGTGACATTTATAAAATATTTAAAACCACAGATAAATGCAGATTAATACCGAAATAAAGCGTAGCAAAACTTAACTATTTACCACTAGTATCCACCCCTTGGTAGACTGTAGCCGACGTTCCACTTCATAGTTAATGAAAGTCATAGTAAGTCCATACTTTGACGTTCCTGGTCCAGCAAAATTCCTTTGGAGAGGTCACTTTATTGACCACCCTGATGTTGCACAAAGAGGTAATCAGATTCGTTTGGGGCTGGAGAAGGCGGAATGTGAGATAGTGTTTGGCTCGCAGCCAGAACTTCACGAATCAATGCTGCGTAAATCAATCCTAGCGATACAAGACCTCGCGTATGTTAACTATCTTGAGAGTGCTTGGAAACACTGGTCAAGAATGCAGAACGCCAGTACCGAGATTTTTCCAAACATTTCCCCAAACCGCCATATGGCTCAGTTCAACGAAAGTCCTGTCGCTCTGGCAGGATGGTACATTGCTGATGGCGCAGCACCAATCGGAGAATACACATGGCGAAACGCTTTAGGAAGTGTAGCTGCGCTTATTGAAGCAACGTCTGATATCAAAGCAGGAAAGTTGGCTGTCTATGCCTTGTGTAGACCCAGTGGGCATCATGCTTGCCGGGATATGGCAATGGGTATGTGCTTCTTAAATAATGCCGCGATCGCCACCCAAGAGCTTCGCACAAAGTTTTCCCGAATCGCAATTCTTGACATTGACATGCATCACGGTAATGGTACGCAGGAGATTTTTTACCAGCGTGGTGATGTTTTAACAATTTCGATTCACGGCAATCCCACTAACTTTTATCCTTTTTATACAGGTTTTGAAAACGAACGTGGCAGCGGCGATGGAGAAGAATGTAACTTGAACATTCCCCTACCTGCTGGAACCAATGAGGCTTCTTATCTACAAGCCTTGGAGAGAGCCGCAGCTGTAGTGTCGTCATTCCAGGTAGAAGCCTTGGTCGTAGCAACTGGCTTTGATACCTTTAAATCAGACCCACTGGGTTGCTTTGCTCTCGAATCTACCTCTTACTATGAAATAGGAAGAAAGATTAAATTACTCGGTCTGCCGACTCTTTTTGTACAAGAGGGTGGATACTTCGTTGAAGCCCTAAGTGAAAACGTTCGACAATTAGTCACAGGTTTTAAAAGTGTTTAAAATTACGATTACCGTAAATAAACATACTTATTTCTCTCAAATATCTAAAGTTCAATTATGGCAAATATTTTAGGTATTTATCCTCATAAGCGTCAGACTCAAACAATACTGACATCTCTAGAAATTATTGACACTATTATCAATAAGCTGAAAGTTGACACATCGTGAACATTTGTAATCGGAATTTGGTAACCGCCCTTTGGTAGACTTAAAGACTGAAATAGCTAGATAAAACGACGTAAATTCAAGCAGCTGAGAGGGTAGACTCTGTGGAAAATACACTTGGGTTAGAGATTATTGAAGTAGTAGAGCAAGCTGCGATCGCTTCCTCGAAATGGATGGGCAAAGGCGAAAAAAACATTGCTGACCAGGTAGCAGTGGAAGCTATGCGGGAACGGATGAATAAAATTTATATGCGGGGTCGCATTGTGATTGGGGAAGGCGAACGCGACGACGCGCCGATGCTATACATCGGGGAAGAAGTTGGTATCTGTACCCAACCAAATGCCAGTAGTTTGTGTAACCCTGATGAATTAATCGAAATTGACATCGCCGTTGACCCCTGTGAAGGTACGAACTTGGTAGCATATGGACAACCTGGTTCGATGGCTGTCTTGGCAATTTCTGAGAAGGGTGGATTATTTGCTGCTCCTGATTTTTACATGAAGAAGTTAGCAGCACCTCCCGCAGCTAAGGGCAAGGTAGATATCAACAAGTCAGCAACAGAAAACCTGAAGATTCTTTCTGAGTGTCTAGATCGGGGTATTGATGAACTTGTTGTAGTAGTAATGAAACGCGAACGTCACAATGATTTAATTAAAGAAATCCGTGAGGCTGGAGCGAGAGTCGCCCTAATTTCAGATGGTGATGTGGGTGCAGCTATAAGCTGTGGTTTTGCTGGAACTAATATCCACGCGCTGATGGGTATCGGTGCTGCTCCTGAAGGTGTAATCTCGGCAGCAGCAATGCGTGCTTTGGGTGGACACTTCCAAGGTCAACTGATTTACGATCCAGCAGTAGTAAAAACAGGTCTGATTGGAGAAAGCAGAGAAGCTAACCTTGATCGTTTAAAATCTATGAATATCAATGACGCCGATAAGGTCTATGATGCTCATGAATTGGCATCTGGTAAAACTGTTCTGTTCGCTGCTAGCGGCATTACCAGTGGTAATCTCATGCAAGGTGTGCGTTTCTTTAAGGGCGGGGCAAGAACTCAAAGCTTGGTAATTTCCAACCAGTCGAAAACTGCTCGATTTGTTGATACAATTCACATGTTTGGTGAACCCAAGACTCTCCAACTGAACTAATTTTTAGGGAATGGGGAATGGTAAAAGTAGGGGCAAAGCATTTGGAAAGAAATCTTTCTATAAAACTGAAAAATAGTCACCCAAATGCTTCATCCTTACAGTAGTTAGTAGTTAGTAGTTAGTGATTATTTGTTGTTTGTTGCTGGGAAAAACTACCAACCAATAAACAAAAATCCCCCATTCCCGATTCTCACTCAATACCCGATTGCCAACTACCAACTAGTAACTACGATTTAGCAAATGAATATAGCAGTGGTGGGGTTAAGCCATAAAACAGCCCCAGTCGAAGTCCGTGAAAAACTGAGCATTCCAGAACCACAAATTGAAAGTGCGATCGCTCATCTGACCAGCTATCCTCATATTGACGAAGTTGCAATTCTTAGCACTTGTAACCGTCTAGAAATCTACATTGTTACCAGTGAAATAGACCAAGGTATCCGAGAAATAACTCAGTTTCTTGCGGAATACAGTAAATTGCCCGTGCTTTCTCTGCGACAACACCTGTTTATGCTGCTGCATGATGATGCAGTGATGCATGTTATGCGGGTAGCAGGTGGTTTAGATAGTCTCGTACTCGGAGAAGGTCAAATTCTGGCTCAGGTGAAAATTACTCACAAACTGGGACAGCAATATAACGGTATAAAAACCATTTTAAATCGATTATTTAAACAAGCGTTAACAGCTGGTAAGCGGGTTCGTACTGAAACTAGCATTGGTACTGGCGCTGTCTCTATCAGTTCGGCCGCTGTAGAGTTAGCGCAGATAAAAGTAGCAAATTTAGCTGCTTGTCGAGTGGTAATTCTGGGTGCTGGTAAAATGTCGCGGTTACTGGTACAACACCTACTTTCTAAAGGTGCTGTGCAAATTAGTATTGTAAATCGCTCTCGTGAACGTGCTCAAGAATTAGCAAAGCTGTTCCCTCAACAACTTATCCAAACTCATCCGCTATCGGAAATGATGACCGTAATTGCCGATAGTGATTTAGTATTTACAAGTACTTCTGCAATAGAACCAATACTTGACCGTGCCAAGTTAGAAATAGTTTTAGAAGTTCAGCGCTCTCTGATGTTATTTGATATTTCTGTGCCGCGTAATGTTCATGCGGATGTAAATGAATTGGAAAATGTGCAGGCGTTTAATGTGGATGATTTGAAGGCAGTAGTAGCACAAAACTACGAAAGCCGTCGCAAGATTGCACAGGAAGCCGAGCGACTTTTAGAAGAAGAAGTGGAAGCCTTTGATATTTGGTGGCGCTCTCTTGAAACTGTTACCACTATTAGCTGTCTGCGAAATAAAGTTGAAACCATCCGCGAACAAGAGTTAGAAAAAGCTTTGTCAAGATTAGGTTCGGAATTCGCTGAAAAACACCAAGAGGTGATTGAAGCATTAACACGGGGAATTGTCAATAAAATTTTACATGACCCGATGGTACAGTTGCGATCGCAGCAAGATGTTGAAGCTAGACGGCACTGTATGCAAACTCTGCAAATGCTGTTCAACCTGGATGCAGGGAAGCAGTTTAGTTAAACTGAACAACAAGATCCCCGACTTTGAAAAGTCTGGGATCTGAGCTTTTTAATTAGATATACTTCTAATTAGATAGATGTCTAATTAGAAATTAGTTATGCAACCAGAGCAATTTAACATCTTACTGCGCTTTTTCAAGGCATTAGCGGATGATAGCCGTTTGAAGATTGTAGGTATTTTGGCGAACCAAGAGTGCAGCGTCGAAGAATTAGCAGTGCTACTGCAACTCAAGGAACCGACGGTATCCCATCATTTAGCGAAACTTAAGGAGCTAAATTTGGTGACAATGCGCCCCGAAGGTAATAGCCGTCTATATCAATTGGATAGCGAGGCTTTGCAAAGCATTAGTAAAGAAATTTTTACACCTGAGAAAATAGTATCTTTGATTGAGGATGTGGATACTGAGGCTTGGGAAAGCAAAGTATTAAAAAACTATTTCGAGGGCGATCGCCTCAAAGAAATTCCTGCTAGTCGCAAAAAGCGCCTAGTAATTCTCAAGTGGTTAGCAAACCAGTTTGACGTAGGAGTCAACTACCCTGAACGCTTGGTAAATGACATTCTCAAACGCTACCATCCTGATTGCGCCACCCTACGACGAGAGTTGATTGCTTCTCAGTTAATGCAGCGAGAGAATGGGATTTATTGGCGTACAACATAAGATAGGACTTACGCCAGAACTCTGTGAAACTCTTATTTCTCTGCGTCTTCTGCGTCCTCTGCGGTTCAATTTTCCGTTACCTGTGCGTAATATCATGTCCGCCAAATTACCCATAAGAAAAGAACCCCACCCCCAACCCCTCCCCGCCGGCGGGGAGGGGAGCTAAAGCGCAGCTTTAGCGGGGTGGGGTTCCGGGTATTATGCTTAATTGCCCGGACATCATATAAGTCCTGATAGATATGAAAGTTGTGTATTAGATTTCAGTGATCAGGAGAGGATAGATGTTAGTGGATGGATGCCTTGGTTGCAGTGTCCTGGCTGGAAAAGTACAAGCGCCTGGTGGGGTTATTTATGAAGATAATTACTGGGTTTTAGAACATACTTTGAGTCCTGTTTTGTTGCCAGGATATTTAATTATCAAACTCAAACGACATTGTGAATATTTAGCGGAACTTACATCAGAAGAAGCGAATGCTTTAGGTAGAATTATTCAAACCACCTGTTCAGCACTTTCACAAGTAGTTAAACCAGCTAAAATTCATGTTTGTTCGTGGGGGGAACAAGTCAAGCACATCTACTTCCACGTTATTCCTCGTTCATCAGCTATGCCTGTAGGAAATCTCGAACTGTTAATTTATCTACGAATAAAAAAGTTACTTAATCAGTTAGGTTTAGGCAAGTGGGTAAGCAACACAGAAGCAGCAGAAATTAGCCAAGAACTTAAATAAATACTTTTAGAGGTTTAAAAATAGATGAGATTTATCTATGGTAATATAATCAAAAAATTTTAGCCGCACAATAACCACAGAATCATAGGTTGTATCTTTATGCAGTTAGAAACACAAAAATTCTATTACACACCTGAAGAGTATTTAGAAATTGAAGAAAAGGCGGAATATAAAAGTGAATATCGTGATGGAGAAATTGTACCGATGACGGGTGGCACTACAAATCATAATAAAATTGCTTTGAATTTAGCTGCATCCTTAAAAATTGCTTTAAGGCGTAAAAATTATGATGTTTATATTGGTGATGTGCGTTTGTGGATACCCCGTTATCGACAGCATACGTATCCCGATGTGATGGTGATTGAGGGACAACCTATTTATACAGGAACTAGCACAACAACGGTTATGAATCCGATGTTAATTGCTGAAGTTTTATCTAAATCGACTAAAAATTATGACCAAGGTGATAAGTTTCTTTATTATCGCTCTATTCCAGAATTCAAGGAATATATTTTAATTGACCAATATCAGTATCATGTGATGCAGTATGTAAAAACTGCGGAAAGTCAATGGTTATTTACTGAACTCGAACATGAATCTGCAATTTTATCATTGCAAACGGTTGATTTTCAAATCGAATTGCGCGACCTTTACGAGCAAGTCAATTTTGTAGAAAATAACGAAGATTAGAAAAAATAAAATTTAAAACTATACTATTATTTTCTTAAGTTATTCAAGAAATTTGTGTTTCTTCCTCGGTAAAGATTGGAGGCCACAATTCAGTAATGGGCAATTCCCAACCGGGAAAAAGTTCTGGTATCGTTAAAGTATCGCCATTTTCTAAAACTGTAGGTTCGCCTATAGAGCGATAAATTGTAACTGTCTCTTCATCAGGGTCAATCAGAATGCCGACGATCGCTCCTAGTTCTATAAATTTTAGAATCTTAGCTGCTATAAGTTTAATTTTATCGCTCTGAGATTTAATTTCTACTACCAAGTCAGGGACAAGTTCTCCAAAGTAACGAGGACTTTGGAGAAGTCGGGAAGCGCGAACAAAGGAAACATCGGGTGCTTTGAGGTTTGTATCTGGCATAATGAAACCGCCAGCAGAATCAAACACTCTTCCCCAGCGACGAGGATTTATCCAAGCAAAGAGAAAGGCAATCAAACGACTACTGATTTCGCTGGATACAATATTTGACGGGCCTATAATTGAAATTTTCCCATTTTCGAGTTCCAGCTGGTAATCTAAACCTGCTTCAGTAAAAGCGGTTTGGACTCGCTCTAAATCTCTGACTGTCATCATTGACATAAAAAGCTTTTTCCACTGAGATATATAACTCGATTTTAACAAGAGCCAAATTTCCAAAGATTTGACACCGTGTGCGACTTTCTCTCAAACCAAAGCCACAACCCGTTCCCTACCAGCGAATCAGGGCAAGAATAAAAGCCTCTCTCTGTGGGAGAGCTTTGGAACAGAAGGCCAATTGCAGTCTATTTTCCCAAATAAGCTTCTAAAACTTTGGGATTAGTTTGAATTTCTGCGGGTGTACCGTCGGCTAAATTCTGTCCTTCGGCAAGTACCCAAACGCGATCGCACAAGGACATAATCACATCCATATTATGTTCAATAATCAAAAAGGTCATTCCGTCTTCGCGGTTCCAAGTGATAATGCGATCGCAAATATCATCAATCAGTCTCGGATTTACCCCAGCAGCTGGTTCATCCAACAAAATTAACTTGGGATTAGTCATTAGCGCCCGTCCCATTTCCAGCAGCTTACGTTGTCCACCAGATAAGCCACCAGCATAATCATGTGCTTTTTTTGCCAAGCCCACTGATTCTAATAGGAACATTGCTCGCTCTTGGAGTTGCTTTTCTTCCTTAGCAACAAGGTGCGGCTGCAATTGCACTTGCCAAAAATTTTCACCCGTTTGTTTTTGCGCCGCCAGCAGCATATTTTCTAACACCGACAACCGTGAGAGAGTCCGTGCAACCTGAAAAGTGCGGATTACTCCCTGCTGGGCGATTTGATATGGTTGTAAGTTGTGAATAGGTTCGCCGTCAAAAATCACTCGTCCCTGATCTGGGCGAATAAAGTTTGAGAGTAAGTTAAATAAAGTAGTTTTACCAGCACCGTTGGGGCCAATCAAGCCCGTAATGCTGCCTTTAGCAACTTCGATTTTCGCCTCATTAACTGCTTTGACACCACCAAAGCTTTTAGAAAGTCCAGTGGCTACCAGTAAGGGAAGTGGTAATGACTGGTTATTTAGCAAGAGTGAGTTCCTCCTTTTTCCCTAAGATACCTTGAGGACGCCAAATCATCAGTACCATCAAAATTAGTCCAATTACCATGATCCGAAATGCACCCAAACGCGCTTCATCAAGGGAAACGATTCTGGGTAAGACTTCCCGCGTTAACGCATCATAAGCAAAGAAAATTACCGCACCTAAAATTGTGCCAACATTATTCCCAGAACCACCTAAAATCACGATGATCCAAGTGTCAAAGGTGATCTGCGGTTGAAAATTATCAGGATAAATGGCGCCCAGTTGCCAAGCGAAGAAAGCACCAGCGACTCCCGCGATCGCACCTCCAAGCATGAGAGATTGTAATTTATACCAAAAGACATTTTTTCCCAGCGCCTTGGGAATTTCTTCATCTTCGCGGATGGCTTTGAGAATTCTACCCCAAGGCGATCGCACCAAAATTTCTAACCGCCAGTATACAAATGCTAAAATCAACAGCAGCACCAGCATTAAACCTGCTTTTGGGTTGTAATTATACAGTCCGATCACCCCAGAAATATAAATCGCTCCTGCCAAAACTGCTAACACAATTCCCACACCCAAGCGCGACGCAAATTCTTGCTTACTAGTCATTCTTTGGCCTAAATCAGTAGTTCGAGACATCTGGGTGATCCGAATCCACCGCCATAACGTAAGAAAAGTTACAGCAGCCAGCAGCGTCAACAGCCCAATCATCACAAATCTGACAAACAAATTCGGCTCTGTGGATAGAGGTATGCGATAACTTTGGACACCAAATGCCCCGGAAATCCAGGTGTCACCCACAGGTAATTCCTGGTTATTCACCACCAAACGAATTAGTTCGCCCGTACCGATAGTGACAATTGCTAGATAATCTTCCCGCAAGCGTAGAGTTGCAAAACCAATTATTAAACCCAGCAAGGCGGCGACAATTGCCCCAGCTACTGCTGATATCAGTAAGGGGACGCCCTTTAAGCTTAACAATACGGTTGTATATGCTCCAAGGGTCATGAAAGCAATATGACCAAAGTTAATTAACCCGGTAAAGCCCCACTGCAAATTGAGTCCTAGTGCGAATAAGGCGAAAAGTGCTGTAGAAATTGCTAAGAAAATGAGATAGTCAGCCATGTTAAGTAGTTAGCAGTTAGGAGTCATTCAATTTTGGATTTTAGATTTTAGATTTTTTCTTCAATCCAAAATTCAAAATCTAAAATTGACAGAGTTAGGAGTTAGGAGTCAGGAGTTAAGCTCAGAGGGGAGTTTGGCTCCCCCAACCCTTGTAGCGTTGGAGGCTGGGGCAATACGGTTCAGTTAAGCTGCACAGTCCTTTAAAGATCCCCCTTAGTCTCCCTTAAAAAGGCCCTTAAAAAGGGGAAATAGAGCCATTTTTAGCCCCCCTTTTTAAGGGGGTTGAGGGGATCGAGTCTTATCCAAACCGTATTGGGGGCTGGGGGGTTAAGTTTTTGATTACTGAATCGCTCCTCTAGGGAATAAATTTTAGCGTAGCTTGAGCGGAGCTAATTTTTTGGGAATACTATTTATTGTTGGTGTTTCCAGAAAGGAATAATTAACGTATGAATTTGCTGCGGCTTAGAATGCATCACTTAATCGAACAGTTAGCCGATGACGATTTGCAAGACATTTGGAACATTCTCGAAGCTTTACATTATGACTTTTATATGCTGAAAGCTATACAACAAGTCAAGCGATCGCAGCAACCGTGGGATATCTTAACCCAAGAAGAAGCAGTAAGACTGTTAATGTTTTTCTGATTCAGCAGCGTTTTTAGTATTGCTGAGTGCTGAGGCTTAAACTTATCGCTAAGTCCTGAGTAGTAACCCATAGTTAAAGTTAAGGGATTAGTTAGGAAGAAATTTGTTTATTATGTTTATTATTTAGAGCTAAAGCCAGAGGATTTAGATCCATATGCTGAATTGTAAGTCTTAGTACTGCTTCTTGACTGGGCACTTTCAACTCAGCACTCTTTTGGTGTCCCTGAAGTTTTGATTAAGGTAACGCCTAGTGAGTCTGGAAATGCGCTACGCAAGGTCTTTTTTGCTAGACCTAAAGAATTTAGAACCTGCTGCCTACGAGCGGGTGCATGATTTTGTCTTTATTGAGTTAGCCCAAAAGTGGCAACTGAGTGATTTAAGAGAACTACGGCAGCTTGATGGTGAAGGCATTTTTCACCGCTTTACCCTAGATAATTATCTGATTGGTATAGAAATCAGGGGTGAAATTGTGAAATTTCTGCGTGTCATCCCTATGCCAGATGTTTAAGGAGAGGAGTCAAGCGAACACTTAAAACTGTAAACTGTATAAGGCTAGGCAGGGATCGCTATAACCTTACATTAAACTGGTTTTGAAAAACACTTTATTTGAGATTTCCCTATGGATGCTAGGGCACTTTGGCAACGATACCAAAACTGGTTATATTTCCACGAGGGATTGGGACTGTACTTAGACGTGAGTCGAATCGGGTTCGATGATGCCTTCGTGGATTCTTTGCGTCCGAAGTTTGACAAGGCATTTGCGGATATGGCTCAACTCGAGAAGGGTGCGATCGCAAATCCTGACGAGAAGCGCATGGTTGGACACTACTGGCTGCGAAATCCTGATTTAGCGCCAGCTCCAGAACTTACACAAGAAATTGTCCAAACCCTAGAACAAATCGAAGCCTTTGCGGAAAAAGTCCAAACAGGCGCTATTCATCCCCCCAGAGCAAGCCGCTTCACGGATATTATCTCCATTGGAATTGGTGGTTCTGCTCTCGGTCCCCAATTCGTCGCTGAAGCCCTCGCTTCTGATTTCCCGCCCCTGAAACTTCACTTTATCGATAACAACGATCCGGCAGGTATCGATAGCGTTATCAATCATCTGCGAAATAGCCTCGCCAGCACTTTAGTATTGGTGATCTCTAAATCTGGGGGAACACCGGAACCTCGCAACGGCATGATTGAAGTTAAAAAAGCCTATGCCGGACACAATTTAGAATTTGCTCAATATGCGGTAGCAATTACCAGCGTTGATAGCAACCTCGATAAACTGGCCAAAGACGAAGGTTGGTTGGCCAGATTTCCCATGTATGACTGGGTAGGAGGACGTACCTCAGAAATGTCTGCTGTGGGGCTTGTACCAGCGGCATTACAAGGGATTGATGTTCGCGCCATGCTAGATGGCGCAAAAGAAATGGATGACGCTACCCGCGTCCCAGATGTGAAAAATAACCCAGCAGCCTTACTTGCTTTGTCTTGGTACTTTGCAGGCAATGGAAAAGGTGAAAAAGATATGGTTGTCCTACCTTACAAGGACAGCTTATTTTTATTCAGCCGCTATTTGCAACAGCTGGTAATGGAATCCTTGGGCAAGGAAAAAGACTTAGACGGCAACGTTGTCCATCAAGGCATCGCCGTTTATGGTAACAAAGGCTCAACCGATCAACACGCTTACGTTCAGCAGTTACGTGAGGGTGTGGCGAATTTCTTTGCTACCTTCATCGAAGTATTAGAAGATCGTCAGGGCCCATCCACTGAAATAGATCCAGGAGTTACATCAGGCGATTATCTTTCCGGTTTTCTCCAAGGAACCCGACAAGCGCTTTATGAAAATCACCGCGATTCGATTACAGTCACCATTCCCCAGGTTAACCCCCGAACTGTTGGGGCATTAATTGCTTTGTATGAGCGTGCTGTTGGTTTATATGCTAGTTTGGTCAACGTCAACGCCTACCATCAACCAGGTGTAGAAGCTGGCAAAAAAGCTGCCGCCACCATTATCGACTTGCAAACACGAGTCGTAGCAGTCTTACAAAAAGAAAAAACTCCCATTTCTCTTGACGAACTCGCCAACAAAGCAGGCGCATCAGATCAAGTTGAGGCAATTTACAAGATTTTGCGTCATATCTATGCCAATCAGCGAGGTGTGGTTTTGCAAGGTGATCTTCACAAACCCGATAGTTTGACCGTTTCTGCTAGCTGATAGCTCTAGTCCTAATATCACATTTTGTCCAGAATTGTTGTATCAGCAACAATTTTTTATTGTGAAGCATCCTAGATAGAAGATATATCTTCCGTCTAGGATGCTTCACTTTTGGTTAATAGGTAAATCGCAGAGAAAGTAAAAGCGATCGCTCGTTATTGCTTCCCATAAAATAAAGTTAAGGCAGCATCAATAAGTAGGATTAATGCTATGACTGAATCAACTGCAAAACAACCTGCACGTCGCGGTAGAATTTTTCCAGAACGCACTTTATCACCAGAAGAACTTGCTAGACGCAAAGCTGAAGATGAAGTATTTTATCGGCGTTGTCGGGCAATTTTTGAGCATGTGCGTCCCAATTTGATTAAGGAACACTATGGCTGGTATATTGCTGTGGAGCCAGATAGTGGTGATTACTTCATTGATGTAGATAAAATGCAAGCTCATAAAAAATCCCTTGAAAAATACCCAAATAGTAGACATTGTGTATTCTGCCTAAATGAGACGGGAACAACTGGCACAATATGATTGAGGGTAACTTTGGGGATAGTGGGCAACTTTTTTGTGAAATTGATTTGATTACATCTGATGGATTAAATTTGCCTGTGGATGCCATGTTAGATACTGGTTTCACAGACTTTCTAGCTATTAATAAACAAGATTTAGAGTGTCTTGATTAGGCTTACATCGGTGAAGAACCTTTGCGAACTGCTAAGGGAGAATCAAGATTTGATATTTATTTAGGTAGGGTGATATTAAACGAACATGAGTATGAAATTAATGTTTATGTAGGTGATGAAATTACGGAAGTATTGTTAGGTTCAGAGTGGCTAAAAATTCTGCCGTTGGTGGTAAATTATCAGGCTAGTATATTAACTTTAGGCTAAGTACGTTCACACTTCAGTTATTTTGAAACGAACCGCTGAGGCGCAGAGAACGCAGAGGGAAGAAAAGAGATATATCATATTATCTTTAGTTAATAGGTAAATCGCGGAGAAAGTAAAAGCGATCACCTTTCCAATCACTGCTTTTTATTCGTCCTAAATAGCCTGTTAAAGGTGAAGAAACTTCAATCAAAATTTCGTGCATTTCTGCGGTTTTAATTGGCTGTGGCGGATGTGAGCCAAAATACGCACCATGTAGAGCTTCAACACCAGCAGATTCTATACCTGAGTTTTGTAGATAATTTTTGACAAGTTGGATAATGTGCGATCGCAACTTTATAGATTGTTCCACTTTATCGATATAAGTATTAAGTTTATCTTCAGCTAAACCAAAAGGAGCTTGTTGCAAAAACTCTTTTAGTTCTAACAAATTGATAGAATTTTTATAGTGTACTTGCAGTTTAACTAGCTTTTGCAGTGTTTCAGGGCTAATAACATTCATTTGATTTTCGGTAGCTGTTCTTAAGGCGTAAAAATTTAGTTCTCCAGCGGCTACAACTAATTTAATTGAATTTTCATACTGAACTTTACCAAGATGGTTCATACCTATTTTTAGTAACTGTGCAGGTGTACCATCAGTAACTTTCTCAGTTTTAGTTGCTTTGCACTCTCCTACTATTGGATAAGGTTGTTCAGCGTAAAAATCCATACCTCCTGCGCCACCAGTAGCATCTGGATTCAAACCTGAACCTGTAAAGCCTAGTTTTAGTAATCCTCTACGAACTAATTTTTCAAATGTATGTCCGTCGCTAGAGTTCCCAACTTCAGCAATTTTCTGAATCCAAGGTAAGTCTAAATCTAATGGATTTGTTGGTTGATTGCTACTCCAACCCAAAAATACTTTGATATCGTCGTCTAATAGTTTAGCTGCTGGCTGGCTAATGGTTAGGGGTGCGATCGCACTCTGCAATTCTTCTAATTCTGGATACAGGGGGGGTTCTAGTTTTTCTAATTGGCGTTTGCGTTGGGCGAAAGTGCGATCGTTTAAAATCGGCTTAGGTTTAATAACTATTGTAGGCTGTGATAAAGGGATAAATTGGCTTGTAGCAGTTATGCTGACTTCAATTGGTTCATCTAATTCATAAACCCGTAGGTATGCCAGAAAAATATAATGATGTTGTAATAGAATTTCCTTTAGTGCTTCAATACTCCAAACTGTAGATTTTGACAAGACATCTAAAGGTTGGGTATCATCCAGTATTTGACAGAATTCGCACTTAGCCCATACTTTAATTAAAATTATTTCAGAATTAACCTTTGTCACGTTATTTTGAGCAAATTGCTGTAAATTTGCATTGTAATAACGCTCAAGTGGTGATGGTATAGTTGAGCCATTAGTCGGATATAGGGCAAATTGTCGCCCCGGATCAATAAACATCCGGGGTATTGTTGCGATCGTTCGTCCTTGTATTAAAGCTTCAACTTCTTGAACTGGTAGACATATAGCTTGGTCAATTAAGACTGATTCACTCATATTTAATCCACTGCCACAGCTAATTCATTAATCTCAGCAAGTTTAGATGATTCAGAGTAGTCACTTACATCTGAAAGTTCTGCATCGCTTTCAAGAACATCTTCAGGTACTTGGTATGATGGATCACTCAAAATTTCTTTTAGTAGAGTGTTACTAGCTCCTAGCTGATGTACAGCACCCTTGTCAGTAATAAAATTAAAAATTTCCTCCTCGGTAAAGCCATAGTCTATTTCACGCTTTTTATAGACAGATCGAATAGCTAATAGCGGTCTAATCTCCTCTTCTTTAAGTTCTGCAAATTCGCCTCCTTGCGCTATGAGTGGTTCGATATAAGTCTTATACAAATGAGAACTAATATTCTTATCCTTGGATTTAGAGCGAACTAAACAACCACGAGTCAGACCAAAGGTTTTGTAATCTATTAATCTTCTCAATCCTGCTCCTAAAGCTCTGCCACCTGCATACTGGAGAACAGCAACACCAATACTTACATTTTTCTCGTCTTCTTTACCAATAATCTTGAGATTAAGGTAATCGTCTTTACCTCCTCCTTGTTTTACTTTTTGTGTAACCTGCTCAATTTTTACTCGCTCTACTGTTTTATTTACTAATGTTTTGAAGCCAAATAAAATAGCATCAGCCAGGAAATAGTTATCATCTAAATAATTGCTAATATCTTGAAGAAGCTCTTTTCTGAAAGCTTGTTCAACTGGATCTTCTTTTTGAATTACAGGAGGATATCCTCCTGTAATTGGAATATCAGTAGGTTTACAATTATCTCGACACCATTGTAAAATTTTTCTAACTGGTGGCTTCTCTTCACTACTCAGGTCTCTCAGTTGAGTTTCAGTAAATGGATAAAGTCGATGAGGTGGTACTAAATTTATGGCGCTATAGAATTCTGTTAACCACAAAGCAACTAGCTCAACAATTGAATCCTCATTCATATACTTTAAATCGATAGGATTTCCATAAGCAGAAACTTTGCTATGAACACCAGCAGGTAGTTGCTTAATTTTATTAATCCATATAGCAGGCATCATTACCGTTAGAATTACGCCTTTACTCAAATTTTCAAACAATTCTTTAACCAAACCAGCAATAACCTGTGATTTTGTAAAACCAGCATTGTTGATTTCAATAGATTCTAATTCATCAAAACAAATTACTAGTTGATAATAGTCACTAATAATATCCAAAATTTGCTGAATTACATCAAACGATTGACCATTAATACTAGGTAGACAAAGTTCATTAGCTTTATATTGAGCAAGTTCATCACCAGATAACCATTTGACCACATAAAGGGCTTCAGAATCAGCCAGTGTCCACAGAATAGCTCGGATGATATCAGGATTTTTAAGATTCGGTTTAGTCTTACGGAATTCCTCTGTTAGCTGATTAACTAAAGTTCGGTTTTTACTTAATTCATTTCGACTAAGTTTTTGTACTAAATCTTTAGATAACAAAGTTTGAGCGTGAGGATGAATAGACTTGACAGCTTGATTAGCTATTGCTGAGGCAAGTTCTTGCCACTGCGTTACTCCTTGGCTACCAATTTTCCCTAGACTATCTCCCAAGGTACGCTGGAATCCGTGCTTAATATTATTTAAATCACTAAATTCAGTGGCGTAAATAAATAAAGCACCACCCTCACTCTGAAGACGATGGCGAATACGGCTGATAATATGTGTTTTACCAGTGCCCGATTCGGCTGTGATAGCAATTGAAGTTCTTTGGTACTGACCAGTACGAATTTGGTTTATTGCTTGAAACACAGCATCGGAAGCATGAGCATTGAGAGTTGTCACATCAGGAAATTCTTTACCCCAAACTTCTTGGCTCCCTACATATGGAGGCAGTGCAAAGGGGTTGTGATTTTGTAAAGCTGCGTTAATATCCTCAATAGAGGAAATGGGAGAACTAGTCATAGTGGTTTGTGTGCAAGAAGAAACAACAGGATTTAGATTAATTTGCAGAACTGAGGCGCTTAGCGTAATAGCGTAATCCACTCAATTTAGTTGTGATTGAGTCTTCAGCTTTATCAGGAGTGATATCTGTCATCTCTCCGCCTATTAACTGAACAATGTCGTTCTTCTGCATTTCCAACAGCCATTCATTAAAATCTTCACGACTGATCTGATCGCCAATCTCTCTCCTAATTCTGTAAATTGGCACTAAATCATCTAAGTTGTAGTTTTGGTTCAACTTGTCGTAAACTTCCAACGCCACTGGCTTAAACTCGTCGTAAGATGTGATCGCACTTTTCCCATTAACTAGTACATCTGCACCAACTACCGCAACATCTATCTGATTAATCCACTTCACCAACGCATTCGCCGCCCAAGTTCCGACAATCGTCCCTTCAAACTTAAAATCGCCACTTCTCAAATCTTCACCCAATACCTCTAAACCCTTGCCAGATGTCAGAGAATATCCCTTTTTTGAAATAGCGATCGCACCTTGATTCTGTAATTCCTCGAATATGCTTTGATAATCTGCTACCTTCTGACTTTTTGATACAATTCGTTTGGTAAATTGACCTTTCTTAACTTCCTGCTGTGTTCCTCCCAAATCCCATAAAGCCAAAAGGAGACGAGTTCTAGTTTGGGCTGTGTTTTGTGATATCATATTGAGTGTATTTATTGACAATACTTATCGTAGCTGCTGTATCTTTTTAATTTATTTATCCCGAAAAAATAACCGAGAAATTGCTGAATATTTCGACGTTTTAGCTAAATTGATTAATAAAAAATCAACAAGATATTTCCTTAGGATGAATGCAGTTTCTCTCAAAGGCAGGATGTATTACTTGAGAAAATAGATCATCATGACAGAGAAACGCTGTAGCTAGTGCAGTTGTAAATTAAGTGGTATATGTGTTTTCACTTTCCTTGCGAAATAACAGGAACTCCAACTTTCTTTGCTTTTGCAACAGCACGGCTTTTAGCAAATACAGGTGATGATGAAATCCAATGAACACAATATATAAAGAACGTAAAGTAGTTTCGCGTCTATTTGCAGTGCTGCTTTCAGCATTGCTAACAGTACCCTTGTTGAGTAGTTGCGGAGGCGGTTCCCGAAATGCTTCAACACCACCACCTGTTGATGATAGTGTTGGTAGAACAGTGAGCGATCGCAATCTAAAAAACCAACCTGAAGCTAAGAAGGGATTGGGTACGGGGCAAAAAGTGGCACTTTTGGCAGGAGCTGCGGCACTTTACTACATGTACAACCAACATAAGAATGCTTCAAAAGAAGGAGTGCAAGGTAAGTACTATCTTTCCAAGAACGGGCGTGTATACTACCGCGATGCTGAACATCGCGCTCACTGGGTAACTCCACCGTCAGAAGGAATTCGAGTGCCGGAATCTGACGCGCAACAGTATCGGCAATTCCAAGGTTATAATGGGAGTTCTTCAGGTCGCGATCTAAGTGGCATAACTTCATCCTCAGCTCCGGCACTTTAGATCAGCGAAGCGTGTGTAAATCTAAAGCGGGTTTCCTGGAGGATAACGCCGAGCGCGCACGTCGGAAACACGAACTTAAATCAGGAGACAGATCATGGTAGATGACTTTTTGCGAAAGGCGAAGGATTTCCTTTTGGGGTCAAACAGCGATCAAGCTGAAGATGCTCAATACCGCGATCGCAATGTACGTCCAGCCAGCGAAGACCCCTACGGCGACCCCGCAGATCCGGCATCTTACGGCAATGTGACTCCAGCCAGTCAAGACCCTTATGGCGACCCCGCAGATATCGCGTCTTACGGCAACGTCCGCCCAGCGAGTGAAGACCCTTACGGCGACCCCGCAGACCAAGGGGACTTTGGTGACGTCCGCCCAGCGAGTGAAGACCCTTACGGCGACCCCGCAGATCAAGATTCCCGCCGTTAACGCGGAACTAATATTGTAATGTTGGTTTTCATAGGGTGAGAAATTTTGGAATAACTAACAAATAAGGCAGCAGGATTTGAACCTACTGCCTTTTGTTTTTGCTGCTATTTCAAGTTGGCAGGTTTTGTTTGTGTAGCCCCAAACCTCAGCCTTTATGATTACCCATATTTGCCAAATCAGGCGCTTTGCTGTCATCCCGCAGGGGAATCAAATTCCCCAGATAATATCTAAAGTCCTTTAAAGAAGACTAAGCAAAGATTTCAGTCCACTTTAAGTGGACAGTTTTAAGTGGACAGTAGCTCTGAGCTGCTGTACTTCAGTACAGGGCGGGATATGGGTAAGTCTAAAGACTTCATTTTGAAGACATTTTATTATTTAAACTCTTCGAGTTGATCCACACGTAACCAAATATTAGGTGTTGGCACTTTCCCAAACTTAATCAGAGCGTAATCACCTTTGACATCTACAATTTCGCCCTTGGTTTCAAACAAATAAGAAGGAAAGCGAGTATCACTGGCTTTTGCTTCCAGACTGTTTTCCAGTTTTTCGCGGATAGCGCGAACCATATCTCCTTTTTTGATTGCCATGAATTCCCCTCTCAAATTTGTAACTTGTTTCATCTGCATTTTAAGAGAGTTTCGAGTTAGAAGTAAAAACTCCAAACTCCAAACTCCAAACTCCTAATTCCAAACTCTGTCAATTTTAGATTTTGAATTTTGGATTGAAGAAAAAATCTAAAATCTAAAATCTAAAATCTAAAATCTAAAATCTAAAATCCAAAATTGAATGACTCCAAACTCCTAACTCCTAACTCCCCGTAGTGTTTGACACTGTAGGCAAAAGTGACTAGAACGCCCAGCTAACCTAATCCGTTCAATTGCTGTGCCACAAACTCGACAGGGTTCTCCAGCGCGGTTATAAACCCAGGCAACACCACTATAGTTGCCATTGACACCCTTAACACTCAAGAAATTACTAAAAGTCGTACCACCAGCCTCAATACTGGTTTCTAACACTTGAATTATGGCTGTTCGCAAACGCTCAATTTGCTTCAGCTGCAAATCTATACACAAGGTTTCAGGTAAAATTCCACTCTTAAACAGAGATTCATCAGCATAAATATTACCCAATCCCGCCACCACAGACTGATCCAGTAGCGCAGTCTTAATTGGACGGCGGCGGTTTTGGAGTTTAAGAGCTAAATACTCGACGGTGAATTCGGGTGAAAATGGGTCTGCTGCCAGTTTTGCCAAACCAGTCATAATACTTTCTACAGCAATACCAGGCGGAACCCACCAAATTTTACCGAAGGTACGCTGATCAACAAAGCGTAATTCCTGGTGTTCCCCAAAGAATAATCTCACCCGTGTGTGCTTATGTAATGGTTCATCTCGATGCAGCCATAGTAGTTGACCGGTCATTCGCAGATGAACCCCTAGCCAACTGGTTGATGAAGGGGAAGATGAGGATGAAGGAGCGAGTTCGGCGAGGAGATATTTACCGCGACGATGCCAAGTGGCGATCGCATTCTCTTTAATTCCATCAACAAACTCACCGACAGAAAACGGGTAGGCAATGGTGCGATCGAGCAACACATCTCCACCCGTAATTTCTTGGTTCAGGGTCAATTGATTTAGACCCTTTCGGACTGTTTCAACTTCAGGCAGTTCAGGCATTTAAGCTGATTAAGCAGGCAATTTTGATGTACTTGGGGGTTCAATAAAGAAGAGATGGGGCAGTAACTTACACACCCATAGGTGGCTCGTATTACTACCAAAAAGGAACCGTAAATACCCGCAGGACGGCTTCTCGTAGATTAGGGTAGGCTAGGATCAAGAATGAATGAACTGAAATTTTCAGACTTCATACTTCAGACTTAAGACTACCCTTCATCATCGCATCAAACAACCCCCTTGTAACTTTGCTGTTATTTTTTAGGTGGTTTAGCCTTTGGTGCTTCAACCTCCACTAATTCATCTTGGGCAAAGTTGTTGGTATTGATACCAGAGTAATTTACCTTTTCAAAGCGGACAATTACAGGGTATTTGATGCCGCTTTGGTCAATGGAAGCCACAGTTCCTAGATCCTGAAACCAGTAGGATTCAGGGCGGAGAATACGTACTTTAGAACCACGTTGAACCATGATTATTTTCCCTTTTAGTTATCAATCGCCAATCTAGAGGGCTAATTGATTTCACTCTACAACCTGAAGGTCGCACCAAGAGTCTTTGTTAAGTTATTTGTCTGAATTGGGCATTGGGCATGGAGAAGACACAAGGGAAAGGGGGGAGTAAATTCCCCCTTGTCTCCCCCTCATCCTTCCACTCCCCATCCCTCTAGCACATCCCAAATTGAAAATTGTATTAGACACTACTTGACACGGTACACGTTATAGCGTACCTTCGTTCGCAAACAGTCTTTTTGCACAAACTTATGTTTTACTCAATACGAACACACTTCCCTCGTTACCTCTGCCGATCCGCAGATCGTTATCTATATAAGTGATATCTAACCAGCCTTGCTGTTTATCACTGTTTATTGCAACATCAATCCCGGGAAATTTTCTACCTGCTTCAATTTGTTGGATAAAAGTTACCAAAGAATTGTATTGTATTAAACGTTGTAAGCCGATAATAGAGCGCTCAAATTTAACTTGGACACGCCGATCTGAAACTGGCTCAAATTTAGCAGCAACGCTGACTAATCCTTCCAAATAAGGTAGGCCATAAATCTCAGCTATGTTGTAAACACTGGTAGTCTCTACCCGAATACACTGATAGATTTGACCCAGTTTGCATAAAGGTAGACGATCTAAATTTAAAAGAGCCTTGCTAGTGGTGTATAGTAATCGCCAATTGCCATCTAGCAAATTGTTAGCTTCCACCGGATGTGGTGTAGGATTAAAGTCTTCTAAGTTGGCGATCGCTGCTAAGATAGCCTGTTTCTGTGATTGGGTCGCCAGTAGACCGCGATTTGTCGGTGCGATCGCATTTATAAGAGCCGCTTTTTCCATCATCGCCTGTCACCTCAAAAATCACTCAGTTTCCTTCAGCATAAACAAGATATTCATGACCTATGTGTAGAGCCATAAAAGTTACTAATAATCGCTTGACTAAGCCATATGCCTATTAAATAAAAAATTTCTATCGGAATGCGGATTTATCAAATAAAGGGTTGAAAAGATAACTAAATTAATCCGTGTCAAGTGATAGACTCTAAATGTCAACTTACGTATACCTTTTCTTGTCCTCCTCGATATGTTGAACTCTCCATTACGTGAAGACCCCCGTAACCAACGAGCCGATGTTATCCCCTTAAAGCCAGAGTCCTCTTTGTTGGACTGGTTGCAAACCAATAATCGGCTCATAACGCGTGACGTTCACGAACCGGATTTTCAAGATGACGAAGAAGAAATAGACTCCCTAATGGGTGTAGAAGATGGAATTGGCTACGACCTTGATGATGATGATGACAATATAGGAATCGCCGAGGATTAGCCTTTTCAGGCTAGGGACTTGGTAGTATCCCTAGTTCCTGATATTCAGTTTTATAAGTGTGGAGTGAAGGGAAACTTCTGTGGACGCTAAATTATCTCCTGAGCAAGGATTAAATATTTCTGGAATCGCTCTAGCCTCTTTATTAGCCGTAGGGCTAGCTACAACAGCATTTTTCTTGGATTCGATGGCCAATCGGCTACCTTGGCAAAGTATGTCGTTAACCCTGCCACTAGTGTTGTGTGCGCTGGGTTCAGGTGCTGTCGGCTATTGGGTAATCCCCCTACTTCAAGCCCTCAAAACTGGACAAATAATCCGCGAAGATGGGCCCCAAGCCCATCTAAAAAAGGCAGGCACCCCAACAATGGGCGGTATATTTTTTATACCTGTAGGTGTGATAATTGCCTGCATATTGTCTAACTTTGCTACAGACGTGCTTGCAGTTTCGGCATTGACAATCAGCTACGGATTAATTGGCTGGCTCGATGATTGGCAAATTCTGCGCCGTAAATCAAATAAAGGTATATCTCCCGGAACGAAACTGGCTTTGCAAGTGGGTTTTGCAGCAGTGTTTTGTCTATGGCTGATGTTTAATCAACCTTCTAATATTACAAATATTGCTTTGCCTTGGGTGAGCTTCACACTACCATTAGGATTCCTATTTTGGCCTTTAGCAGGTTTTGTGTTAGTTGCAGAAAGTAATGCGACTAATTTAACAGATGGTATTGATGGCTTGGCAGCGGGAACAGTTGCGATCGCACTTTTGGCATTAGGTGCCTTGATTGCACCTACAGCACCTGGGTTGATGGTTTTCTGTGCTGCTTTAAGTGGTGGGTGCTTAGGTTTCTTAGCCCATAATCGTAACCCAGCCCGCGTTTTCATGGGAGATACTGGTTCTTTAGCACTGGGAGGGGCTTTAGCTGCTGTAGCACTATTGACAAACACCTTAGTAGCCCTGTTCATTCTCAGTGGTATCTTCTTCGTAGAAACTCTTTCAGTGATGGCACAGGTAAGTTATTACAAAGCCACGAAAGGCCCTGATGGCAAAGGCAAGCGCCTTTTCAAAATGGCACCCTTGCACCATCATTTAGAACTGACTGGCTGGTCAGAATTGCAAGTGGTTGGAGTATTTTATGTCATCGCTGCTATATTGGCTATCATCTGCTTGGCGTAAGCGCAGCCCGCCGCAGGCATCGCTCCATTTTGAATCAGTTGAAAAACTGCTGGAATACAAAATGACAACTCCCATATCTTCAGGGAGTTATTTTTTTATACAGTCAATTTATGAGTTTCTGATTTCTATGCTGGAAATGACGCTTGATGCTAATTAAAGGGCTGCTCATTTCACCGCTTATGGTTTTTTGAATTATGAATTATAAATTATAAATTATTAATTATAGGTATTTACATACTCCATAACCCGATTCTTCCCGGTTCGCTTTGCTTCAAGCATCGCTTGATTTGCCCGATTCAGAAAATCCTTAACCGTAATCCCTGGTTCTGATACAGCTATTCCAAAAGAAGCGGTGATGCTTTCGAGGATCTGATCGCCGTCCTTCAATTGCATTTGTTCAACATCTAGCCTCAGTTGTTCTACTCGCTTCCTGAGCGTTTCCAGGGTCATATTAGGCATCACAATTACAAATTCTTCACCACCCCATCTGCAAGCAATGTCAAAAGTGCGAATAGATTTTAACAGCAGCTTTGCTAATCCCTGGAGAACAATGTTGGCAGTCAAATGCCCATAGCGCGAATTGTAAGATTTGAAGTTATCGATATCAAGGAAAATAACACTAAGAGATTGTCCCAACCGTTCAGCTTCCACTAGCCTCTGTTCCGTTATGGTTTGCATATAGTTTTGATTGAATAGTTGGGTCATCCCATCCCGCAAGTTATCATAGGTTAGACGTTGTTTTATCGATAGATTATTCAGTGCAAAGCCTAAGGTTCTAGCAATAATCTCAGTAATTTGTTGATCTTCTGGACTGATTTCTTCAAGCGCATAGATGTATAAAATCCCAACTACTTCGCCTTCTCCAAACAATGGAACACACAAATGTGCGCCGCTAACAGGCTGTATTAAGTGGCTGCACATTAGTCCTAAGTTACGAAGCGATAAAAAGTTGGATTTCCCTCTCCGCAATGCCCAACACTCAGATTGGGAAAATATTTCTTTACTGGTTCTTTCACTTCCCCAAAAACTATTCATCTGAACATAATTCTTGGAATTAGCAATTATATAGATACAACCACTCATATTAGGAAACAGCTTGGAACAGGTTAAAGCGACCACTTGATACACCTCATCTTCAGACTGGCAGGAATAAAGCATATCCGCCATATCTGAGAGATATATAAGTTCTCGTTTTTTTGCCTCTAATTCCAGTGTTTTTTCTTCTAACTGCCGATTTAGGTCAGTGAATAATCGCTGTGCTTCTATGGATTCTGTAATATCGATACTGATCCCACCGATGCGGCAAGCGCCCGTTGCGTAATCGCTAAACGGAAACTTAAACGATAGCCAGTAGCACGGCTGCTCATTACCAGGTATCTTTACCTCTTCAATCAGCTTCAAGGGGCGTAGAGTCTTCAAAACGACTTGATCGTTTTCCATTACCTGCTGCGCCTCTTCTGGAACTGGCAAGAATTCACTATTCGTTTTCCCCAACCATTCTTGTGGATATACTGAAAATCTAGACTGTATTTCCTGGTTGTAGTAGAGCATTCTAGATTGCTCATCTTTAATATAGGCTGCAAACGGCCCTTGATCGAGGAATAGCCGTTGTATCTGCTGGCTGCGTTGAAGTTCGCACATGTCTTCTTGATATCTGGCGATTGCCTTTACAATTTCATAAGCGGTTGGTATCAGACTGAGTAAGGTAGACAAGGAAATAAATGCCATTAGATCAAGTATGGCTAAGTGCAACAGGAACACTGCTTGATGTGGCTCAAAGACTGCCAAAAGGTGATGAAATCCGCAAAATAGTACGAATCCACCTGATAATAAAAAGGCTAGCCAAAACTTAGAAGGGATAGTTGCCTTAGTTTTGGCAAAGCAAACCCCTATTAATGTAGAGATGCCAAAGTATGAAAATGCAGTGATGCCGTGAGCAATTATGCAATTCCAGTAAATAAACTCCATCACTAACCCGATATCAACATCTTATTTGTTTAACTATAATTATCTCTGGGTAGCTTGAAGATCCATGTGTACAAAGGATGATATTAGTGCGTCATCCGTCTGAACGGCTGCTCATTTCACCCCCTTACAAATCTGACTTATTAAGTGAGTAAGTTCAGGCACAATCAGTTTTTCCATCGCCAAGCGCACAGCATTACTGGAACCAGGAAGCGAGAAGATTAATTTATCTTGATAAATACCAGCAACAGCGCGAGAAGCGATCGCCCGCGAAGCAATTTCTTGATAACTTAAAAAACGAAATAACTCACCAAATCCCGGTAAGGTTTTCTCCAGTAACTTCTCAATTGCATCGTAGGTGGTATCTCTTGGTGCAATACCTGTACCACCATTGAAAATCACAGCATCCAAATTTGAGCTTTTACCCAGATTTTCTATCTGCTCTTGAATTTGTGTTGGTTCATCTTTGATAATCGTGTAGGCTCCTACAGCATGGTTAGCATCAAGGAGTAACTGCTGAATTAGCTGGCCACTTTTGTCTGTTTCCACAGTGCGTGTATCGCTGACGGTAACCACAGCACAAGTTACTGTAATTTTAGGCGAGTCTGGGTGGGGTTGTGACGTCATGGTGAAGTTGTTAAACTGCTACATAAAGTTATTAGTCCCTAGTTTTTGGTTTTTAAGAAATAACTAATGACTAAGGACTAATTACAGCTTAAGCTTTGCTCAGTCCCAGATCGTTTTCTTCAGCATACCGCTCCATGAAACGCATAAAGCGATCCCATTCTTGGGCAGATTTCATCACGTAAAGTGCTTCTAATGCTTCTGGTTTCCCGTTGACAAATTTAGCCTTAACTTCACGGGTAATTATCTCGCCTTCTTCGTCAATCAAGTACATCCCAGTAACATCTTCGGTGCTATTTTGATCTAAAATCTTCGGATTCGTAAAAATAAACGTCGCTGTACCACTCTCACCACTGCGCGATCGCGTCAAGCGCACCTCTGGAATTGCTTCTTCGTCAAGACCTCTAGAAAACTGGATTTTCGCCATGATGAATGAATTTAAACTTTTGTGATGGTTAATTTAATATTCTCTCATCAATTAGAACACCACCGTCTAGAGGCTACTGTTATTTATTCTCACCGTTTATATACTTAAAATGCTTCTTTTTCAAGTATCAAAGTTACGGTGCCATCGTTTTCAATTGTAACTTGCATCATTGCACCAAATTGACCTGTTTCCACTTGTAAACCGCTAGCTCTTAACTTGGTAACAAAACGATTATACAAATCTTCTGCTGATTGGGGAGCGGCTGAACGGTCAAAAGAAGGACGGCGACCTTTGCGGCAGTCCCCGTAAAGCGTAAACTGACTGACTACTAACAAATCGCCGCTAATTTCTTGTACAGATTTTTGCCAACGGTTGTCTCCTTCCTCGTCAGGAAACAGCCGCAATTCCAAGCACTTACGCACCATCCAGTCGATTTCAACATCAGTATCGGTATTGGCTATACCTACGAGCAAATTTAGCCCCCACGCAATTTTGCCGACAATTTCACCGTTAACTGCAACTTGAGATGATTTAACTCGCTGGATGATAACGCGCATAAGAATTAAAAGTTGACAGCAAATATAGAATAGACCTTTTATTGAGTGTCTTTTTCTTTTTGGACAGAAATAGTCGTATCTTGGCTAATCTGATCATCTGGTATCTAATTTAGCAACTCTCCTGGCTGAACTTTATAGGTGGCGCAAATTTTTTCTAATACGTTTCCAGTCGGGATATAAGTTTGGTCATTACACAAGCGATAGGCTGTGTCTCTGCCAACACCAGTTTCTTGCCAGAAGCGATATCTACTTATTTCTCTCTTACTCAGGACTTACGCACAGGTAAAGGAAAATCGTAGACGCATACTCCTACGGAGAAGCAAGCTACGCGTAGCATCTGTCTGCGACACGCTGCGCGAACGTAGAGAAGCGGCTTGCCGCAGGCTACCACAGAGTTCGCAGAGAAGCCAGTGCGCCCTTCTCTTAAGGGGAGACGCCAAGGGCGGTAGCGAGCCTGCGAGCGTCTGCGGTTAAGAGACTTGTCCCTTGCGCGTCTCCCCGCAGGAGTTGCAACTGGCGTGACACGGAGAAATAAGAGTTTCAGAGAGTTCTTACGTAAGTCCTATTACTTATGAATTGTTTGATTGTATTCAACACTGGCATTTTTTCATCATCGCACAGTGGCTTTAGGCATTCCTCCATCATCACCTGATAAAATCTCTTAATGTTCGATAACGTTTGTAAGTTCCTTGCTGAAACTTTCTCCAGTGACTTTGCCACTTGGCTGTTAGGAGAATCTATCACCCTGACTGAGTTAAGCCCTTCTGAACTTTCTCTGGAACCAATCCGCGCTGATGCGCTGATATTGCTCCAATCCAATGAAGTTGTGCTGCATTTGGAGTTCCAAACCCAACCGAAAGCTGATATTCCTTTTCAGATGATTGACTATCGGTTGCGAGTGTATCGCCGCTTTAAAAGTAAGCGAATGCGCCAGGTAGTAATTTATCTGCAACAAACAAATTCAGAATTTGTGCAGCAAACCACATTTACTTTGGAAGAAACCTTTCATAGGTTCGAGGTAATTCACCTTTGGGAGCAACCAACAAGTGTATTTTTGGAGCATCCAGGATTATTACCATTTGCGGTGTTAAGTCAGACAAATAACCGCACTGCTACGTTACAACAAGTTGCTCAGGAAATTTCAGAAATTACTGACCAACGTATCCAGAACAATATTGCAGCCTCAGCCTTCATTCTGGCTGGGCTAGTATTAGAGAAAGAGATAATTCAACAATTGCTGCGGAGGGAGCTTATGCAAGAGTCAGTAACTTATCAAGCTATCCTTGCTGAAGGTTTAGCCGAAGGTCGAGCTGAAGGTCGAGCTGAAGGTCGAGCTGAAGGTCGAGCTGAAGAAGTGCAGCGTGTAGCAACGAATTTGCTCAAAGAGGGAATCTCAGTGGAAATAGTGGCGAAAGTGACGGGGTTATCTGTGGAGCAGGTACAGCAGTTGGTAAGCGAAGAAGCTGGTAATGCAGGGGAGTGAGGAAGCGATGTCTACGACGGGCTACGCCTACGCTATTCTCTCATTTTCATTGCTCAAAATCGATGGCGGAGCCATTAGGAATGCATTCCCAGGTTTCACCTGGGAACGAGTATACAATTTTAACTCCTCACTCCTGTACAGACGCGATTAATCGCGTCTGTACTCCTCACTCCTAACTTTTATTTGCCAAAGCCTTTACCGCGAGAGGTTGAAGGTAGACAAATGCAGTTTTCGAGTTGAGTAATTAAAGCCTCACGATCCAAATTTTGACCAATCAGCACTAGCTGGTTTTTCAATTGACCTTGCCATTCATCATCATCTAAGGTGAAGCGTTTACCGCAAAGGTGGAAAATATGACGCTTCGGGCTTTCATCAAACCACATAATCCCCTTCGCTCGGAAGATATTTGAGGGTAGCTGGTTATCTAAGAAATACTGAAACTTCCTAATAGAAAAAGGCTTGTCACTTTGGAAAGATATGGAAGTAAAACCATCATTTTCTAAATGATCAGAATGATGGTGATGATCGTGGTGGTCATGGTGGTCACGGTGGTCATGATGGTCATGACCGCATGTTGAGTGATCATGATCATCATGAGCATGATGGTCATGGTCGTGATGCTCGTGGTCATCCACCACTGTGTCAAAATATTTATCAGACTCAAACAGACCAACACTCAGAATTAAAGGAAGTGGCACTTGCGATCGCGTGGAGCGGATAATTCTCGCTCCTTCCTTAACTTCGTTAATTTTTCCTTCTAACTCATTCAAAGTGCCTTCATCAACCAAATCAGTCTTGTTCAGCACAATTACATCGCCATAGGCAATCTGGCTGTATGCCGCCTCAGAGTTAAATAAATCTAGGCTGTAGTTTGCCGCGTCTACTAGGGTAATAATCGAATCCAAGCGGGTTAAATCCCGCAATTCTGTGCCCAAGAATGTTAAAGCTACTGGTAGCGGATCTGCCAATCCAGTTGTTTCCACTACTAGATAATCTAGATTTTCTTGGCGTTCTAAAACTTTGTAAACTGCATCTACCAAATCATTATTAATAGTGCAGCAAATACAACCATTATTTAGCTCCACCATGTTCTCACCAGTGGAAACTATTAGCTCGTTGTCGATGCCAATTTCGCCAAATTCATTCACGAGAACAGCGGTTTTCAAACCCTGTTGGTTGTTGAGGATATGATTAAGTAAAGTCGTCTTGCCACTACCGAGAAAACCCGTAATAATTGTTACTGGCATTCCTTGTTTGGGCGTATCCATTGCCGAAGATTCGGGTGTAACTGCTGATTGCATAGCGCTGTTATCAAGTCAAAAAATAGTAATGTAGCGCAGATAGTCCAGAAAACACTAGCGCCGCAAGGCGGAAGTCAAAAGTCAAAAGTCAAAAGTCAAAAACCCTTGATTTCTGGGCTTTCGAGATTTTGTCCAATAGTATGCTGATTCCCACCGTAACGTACTAGCATAGGGATGCTGGACTGTCATCCCAGCTGCTTTACCCTATTATTACGTATCTCCTTATTTCAGCATTACTCTGTTATGACCCTAACCCTTTACAATACCCTCACCCGTCGTCAAGAACCGTTTGAAACAGTCGAACCAGGCAAGGTTAAGATGTATTACTGCGGCGTGACGGTGTACGACTACTGCCATTTAGGTCATGCCAGAGCTTGCATAGTTTGGGACGTAGTGCGCCGATACCTCCAGTTTATCGGCTATCAAGTGCGATATATCCAAAATTTTACTGATATTGATGACAAGATTCTGAATCGAGCCTGTGTTGAGCATTCCTCAATGGAAGCTATAGCCGATCGCTTTATCAAAGCATATTTTGAGGATATGACGCGATTGGGAATCAAAGAAGCTGATGAGTATCCCCGCGCTACTCACACGATGAATGGCATTTTGCGGTTAATTCATGAATTGGAAAATAAGGGCTTTGCCTACCCTGCTGACGGCGATGTGTATTATCCAGTACGACAGTTTTCTGAGTATGGCAAGCTTTCTGGACGCAAGTTAGAAGATATGCAAGCCGGGAAAAGCGATCGCGTCAACGTAGAAGATCCAGAATACCAGAAAAAGAAAGACCCCTTTGATTTTGTTTTATGGAAAGCTGCAAAACCGGGAGAACCTGCTTGGGAATCACCTTGGGGCGCAGGTCGTCCTGGGTGGCATATAGAATGCTCGGCAATGGTGCGCGATCGCTTGGGTGATACCATAGATATTCATACTGGTGGTACTGACTTAATTTTTCCCCACCACGAAAACGAAATTGCCCAATCTGAGGCCGTGACAGGAAAACCTCTAGCACGTTACTGGTTACATAACGGCATGGTGAAGGTAGATGGTGAAAAAATGTCCAAATCTTTGGGCAATTTTATCACTATTCGAGAATTGCTGGATCGAGGAGTTGACCCGATGGCAGTACGGTTGTTCGTGCTGACCGCTCAATATCGCACACCAATTGATTTTACCGATGAAGCGATCGCCGCAGCAACCAACGGTTGGCACACCATTAAAGAAAGTTTACTCTTCGGCTACCAATACGGCAAAAAACTAGGCTGGGAATTGGAAACTAGCTCACTACTCCCTGAAACTGTTGAACATTTCCAAGAAACTGTGAATAATGACTTTAATTTTCCTGGTGGGTTAACAGTGCTGTTTGAATTAGCCAAAGAAGTGCGTCGTGAGAAAAACATTCTTGTGCATGGAGGGAAAACTGAAACATCACCACAGGAGTTACAGCGTCAATGGCAAACTCTTGTCATATTGGCTGGAGTCTTGGGTTTAGAAGCAAATATAGAAACACAACCTGACACGAGTAATGGTTTAGGTGATGCGGAAATTGAAGCGCGAATTCAGCAAAGGCAACAAGCACGTATTGCCAAAAATTTTGCTGAAAGCGATCGCATTCGTGACGAACTTCAAGCAGAAGGTATTACGCTAATTGATAGTCGTGATGGCACACGCTGGCACCGAAATTAGAACGTACTGGGAACTGGGGGCTAGGAATTGAATTCTTCCAAATGCCCCATGCCCCATGCCAATGCCCAATTCCCAATTTCCAATTCCCAATTCCTTAAATTATGTGGTCTGAACTCAAAAAAGCGATCGCTAGTTTCGATATTCCCGCTGATTGGATCGGTATTAGAGCCGTCAAGGAGACTTCTACTACCCGTTTAGTCCGTGACGCCTTACCTCAGTTAAATGGCAAATCCTTCACTGTCGGAGCCATGCTGGAAGTTTTGGTCAATGGCTGTCTTGGTTATGCAGCTACTAACTCCCTGGAACTGTCTTCCCTACAAGCCGCTGCTCAAACAGCCTATAAACAGGCACTAGCAGCGAGTGAATGGTGGATACATCCCTTCAGTCAAAGTGAGCGCCCTAAAGTCGTTGGTGAATATAAATCTCCATTTCTTGAGCCATTGGATGCTCTGAGTCCGGGAGAAATCAACGATTTACTAATTCGCATTTGCCAAACGCTGAAAGTTGACGACAAGATTGTGCAAACCATAGCCAGTGCCAGTACCACTGAGAGAGAATCTTGGTTTATTAGCAGCAACGGCTCAGAAGTCTATCAAAAAATACTATCTATAGGCACTAATTACGGAGCCACTGCCCAAGATGGGGCGATTGTACAGCAGCGCAGCAACAACGGTTCGCAAGCAAACTGTTATCAAGGCGGACTTGAACTATTAAAACAAGAAGATTTATGGCATCGGGTGCGGCAAATTGGCGAACAAGCAGTAGAACTCTTGACAGCAGAAGAATGCCCAACTACCCGTACCAATTTAGTTTTAGCCCCAGACCAAATGATGCTGCAAATCCATGAAAGTGTCGGGCATCCCCTAGAAATTGACCGAATTTTGGGAGATGAGCGTAACTATGCTGGGGGCAGCTTCGTTAATAAAAGTGATTTTGGCAACCTAGTATATGGTTCGCCGCTGATGAACATTACCTTTGATCCCACTGTGCCTGGTGAATTTGCCAGCTATGGCTTTGATGATACGGGTGCTGTAGCGACGCGGGAGTATTTAGTTAAAGAAGGTGTACTCCAACGGGGCTTAGGTAGTCTAGAGAGTCAAGTAAGAGCAGGTGTAGCAGGAGTTGCCTGTGCCCGTGCTTCCTCATGGAATCGACCAGCGATCGATCGCATGGCAAACTTAAATTTAGAGCCTTTAAACGCTAGCTTTGAAGACATTATTGGCGGGATAGAACACGGCGTTTATATGGAATCCAACCGCTCTTGGTCAATCGACGATCGCCGCTACAAATTTCAATTTGGTTGCGAGTACGCTAAATTAATTGAAAACGGTAAACTCACTAAAACCCTCCGTAATCCTAACTATCGCGCCACAACACCAGAGTTTTGGCACAGCTTAATCCAAGTAGGAAATGCTGACAACTGGCAAATGTATGGTACTCCTTATTGTGGTAAAGGAGAACCAAATCAGGCTATTTGGGTAGGACATGGTTCACCTGTTTGCGTATTTGCTAATGTAGAAGTTTTTGGTGGAGGAAGCTAAAAGAGTGCAAATTTAGAGACGCGATTAATCGCGTCTGTACAAGAGTTAGGAGTTAGAAGTTTTGAATTAAAAAATTCTTCAACTTTTAATTTATAATTCATCACTTATCACTCATCACTCCTAACTTTCTCTCCTCCCTATTCACTATTAATATTTAATATCCATGAAAATTGAGGAATTATCTGCGTTAGAAATCAGCTTTAATCAAGTGATTGAAACTCTGCTGAACAAAAAAGCAGAAAATGAACAATTCACTGTAAAATTAAGCAGTGAAAGAAGTCAATTTACTCGTTTCAATCATGCGAAAGTACGACAAACTGGTTGTGTTGCTGATGGTTGGATCGAACTAACTTTGATGGCAGATCAGCGCAGCAGTGTTCGACAGTTTCCCTTTACTGGAAATTGGGACGTAGATTGGCAGTTAGCATATACTGCTTTGCAAGAACTACGTAACGAAATTATTTTATTACCTATCGATCTATATCTAGTTTTACCATCAGGAACTAATACCAGCCGAGAAATACACTCTGGTAATTTATTGGCAGGGGAAGCAGTAGTACCAACTGTATTAGAAGCAGTTGCTGAATTAGATTTTACAGGTATATATGCAGGGGGAATAGTAATTAAAGCTTATGGTGATTCCAGTGGTCAGAAACACTGGTTTGCTACTGATTATTTTACTTTAGATTATTCTCTATTCTCTACATCGGAACAAGCAGTTAAGGGGACATTTGCAGGGAGTGATTGGGATGCATCTGCTTATATAGCCAAAATCAGCGAAGCCAAAAAGCAACTAGAACTGCTTTCTCGCCCAGCTAAAGAATTGCCACGCGGACAGTACAAAACTTATTTTGCACCTGCTGCTGTTGCAGATTTATTAATGATGCTTTCTTGGGGATCTGTGAGCGAAGCTGATATCCAACAAGGAAACAGCGCTTTAGCTGCTCTATGGCGTCAAGAAAAACAACTTTCGACCGCATTTAGTTTGAAAGAAAACTTTCAACGGGGATTAGTACCGCGATTTAATGAATTGGGAGAAATAGCAGCGGCGGAGTTACTTATAATAGATAAAGGGGATTTAGTAAACACTCTGGTGAATTCTCGGACTGCTAAGGAATATCAAAAAACTACCAATGGCGCTAATGCTTCAGAGACTTTACGAGCGCCAGAAGTGAGTCCAGGAAATTTGGTATTTGAGCAAATTTTTCCGAGTTTAGATACTGGCTTATATGTATCGAATTTGCATTACTTGAATTGGAGCGATCGCCAAACTGGTAGAATTACAGGTATGACCCGTTATGCTTGTTTTTGGGTAGAAAACGGAGAAATTATTGCCCCCATTGAAAACTTACGTTTTGATGAAAGTCTCTATCGCTTTTGGGGAGAAAACTTAATAGATTTAACCACTTTTCAGGAGTTTATTCCGGAAGTAGGTACATACGAAAGTCGCCAGCTTGGAGGTAGTTTAGTTCCCGGTATGCTAGTGGAAGATTTTACATATACTTTGTAATGAATTCATGCAAATTTCTTGTGTAAATGCAAAATTTTGTATCTCTATTAGGAATACCAACCTCATGTTTTTATAACTTGTTGAATTTCAATTTCCAGTAATTGAAAGGCAGACAAAGCTCTTAATGGTGAAAAGTCATCAATTAGTTCAGCTAATCGGTGTACACGTTCGTTAACCGAGAATTGCTTTAGCCGCCGACCTGTCAACTCACTAGCTTCGCACAGAAGTCCATAGAGAATATCTTTTGGATTAGGCAGTTGTTCAAGTCTACGGATATCTGGCAGTTGTAATGGCTGACGCCCACGAGGATTCCCTGCCGCCTTCCGTAGTGCTGCTTCGTCAAATAACAGCCATGCCTCCTGCATACGTACCGGAATCACACAAACATGAGGTGGCACTATTACTGGTTTTTTAACTGCTTCTTCTAGCGCTTCTAAGATTTCCGTTATACGTTTTTCGCGTGGTTCTCTTTCTGCATCTCGGTGGATAAACAAGAGATCACAAGGATAGAGTTCTAAGCTGTTGATAATCCGTGGTAATAACTTTTTTGGTGGTTTGGGTAAGCGTCGCAAATCCGCCCAATTAGACTGGATAGCACAGTCAACCTGATGCGCCCGTAATAACCAAGTGAGGATAGGCATCAGTGCTTTATCTGAGCTGCCGTCTGACAGCAAAGTGTAGCAAAGTTCTTTCATGCCTATTCAAGATGAAAACCGGGAATTAGTGGTTGAAGGTCAGTTCTATCCACAACTCGACGTTTTTTAGGTTGTGTTGGTTTTGATTGCTGGAGATTTCCTACTTTTCCATTACTATCAGGCTCTGATTCACCAAGTACCACCGGATTCAAGTAAGCAAGTAATTTGTTTTTGGGTACAACATTCATGCCTTCTAGGTCTTTCTGTCGCCAAGTCTCAGGTAGACAAGCAAACGATACTCGCTTAAATCGCTTCCCTGAATCTACTGTTTCCTTTAATTCAGCAACCAATAGGCTATCGTCAGGTACTTGCATAACTACTGAAGGTGAGTGAGTGTTGATGATTACTTGACGAAGGGGGTTATCTATCCCAATAGGTTCATCAACATCAGTAGCAATGTCTTGAAGTAGTTGGAGTATTTTGGGAATACGCTCTGGATGAATACCGTTTTCCGGTTCTTCTAAACACAAAAGACCTTGTGCGTGAGGGTCTAATTCTAGAACTGCTAATGCCAAAAAGCGCAGGGTTCCATCTGATAGCGCCCTTGCTGGATGTGATGTACTGTCTTTGCCAGTAACTATTAGCGTCAAAATTTCGCGTCGTTCATCTCGGTCAATTCCTACTTCATCCACATCGTCAATCAGTTCTGCCAGGCGATTCGCAACTTGGCTGTAAACCTGTGCTTCCGCCTCATCATCTGAGAGTCCATTTATGGGATGATTTTTGTTGATCCGTGCCAACTGATAGAGTGTTGCAGCTAAGTGAGAACCATCCATGTCTAATTTTGTGGGCGATGTAAATTCGTCTGGCTGCCGTAGTGCTGAAGGTTCTAACTGAAGTAGCCGCCAGGATTGCATTTCTCTTCGCGCCAGCAGCACCGTTGGACTTTCCGCTGCATTAGCCACAGATAGCACGGTTCGGGGAAGATTCATGGCTAGCCGAGACAAGGGTTTTCCATTCCTCCCGTCTTGATGTAGCTTAATTACTGTCTTTCCTTTGTCGTCTCCGGTTGAAATGAATGGTGAAGTTCGTCGCCCCTTAACTGCTGATTTACGCCACTCCACACTGTGAGGAAACAATAAGTTTTTCTTGGCATCACCAAGATTGATGTGAACTAACTCCTCTTTAATGATTTCTAGGGAACCTAAAGACCGCAAGCCATCATCTGATCTGTAAGCGAGGATGATAGAGTAGCGAAGAAAAGTAATACTAGCTTCCGCCTTTTGCCCTAGATCGTCTACACCCTCTTCTGGTACAATCATCTCGGCATCAAAGGACATTTCATCTGTATACTCATCACCAACGCGGTGAAACAGACTACGTACATCAGCTGTTCGACCTCCTTCATCTCGCACAGATAAGGCAGCTTCAATTAGTTGAATATCCGCGATCGCACTTAAAAATCTAATAGCATCAAATAAGTTAGATTTCCCCACCCCATTAGCCCCAGCTACACAGGTAAATGGCCCGAAGCGGACATCAACATCAACGAGGTTCTTAAAACCAGAAACTTTCAACCTAGTTAGCATAATATTCCTCTGTTGGCAGAAAACATTGCAAATTTGCCAAGCAGACGTGGCTCACAAACAGAGTAGACCTTCTGCTTCTAGTTTGACTGTACAACCTGAGAAATTTTGGGTCTGGTTGGATAAAACCTAGTTATATCCTGATACTTGCGACTAGCTCAATCAGCTGTCACGCCTCTAATAAAGCATCTTTTGTGCAAACGGGGTGTGTACATTGCATCTGTATGAGAATAAATGTATCAAACCATCTTTCTACAACTCCGTCAGCCCAAACTGGTAAATGCTGGGACTACAGTTTATTTTTTCTTGCCAGGAGGTGAATTACGCTGGGTGAGGTTATCAATTTGCAATTGTTGCCGTCCGTTGGTGATAACTCGTAACATCTGCTTGAGATCCTGCTCAATATTTTCCAGGACGCCATCGGCATATGCATCAGCACCATCTTCAATTTCTTGAGCCTGAGCGATCGCAGTTTGTCGTATTTGCTCTAACTCTTGCTGACAAGCATACCGCTTGCGGTCAATCTCGGCGAGGGTTTCTTTCATTATCGCCTCACACTCTTGTTGCACTTGTTGCCGCAGTTGTTCAGCTTCTTGTTCTGCCTGTTGAATAATATCGCTTTCTGCTAAAATTTGCGCTCTTTTTGCTTGCGCAGCCTCAACAATTTGCTGCCCATACTCTTCCGCTTCCAGCAGAATTGCTTCCTTTTGTTCCAGAATCACTGCTGCTTCTTGAAAAAGTGATGGTAAAGCAAGCCGGATGTAATCAAGCTGATCCAGCAGCTTTTCTTCATCTATGAGTGTGCGTCCCGTCAGCGGAATCCTGAGACTAGAGAGAACCATTTCCTCTAGGCGGTTGAGTTCCTGCTGAATATCTACGCTTCCCTCTCCACCGAGATACTCTTGAGGGGGGGGATTGCTTCCGTTGAGATTGGGGTCAACATTGGAGAGTTGTGATTGTAGCATTGGTATATATCTAGGGCAATGTGTGGGGGAACGAGATGATCGATAGAGCCACCAAACCTTGCAATCTCTTTTACCACACTACTACTTAAAAAACTATACTCATTTGAGGTTGCGAGAAAAACTGTTTCTATTTGGGTAGAAAGAGTTTTATTGGTGTGAGCCATTTGCAGTTCCACTTCAAAATCTGACACAGCCCGTAAACCCCGCAACAAAACTTGTGCTTGTCGCATTTGGGCATAGTTGACTGTAAGACCATCAAAGCTGTCTACTTCTACATTAGGTAGATGTTGTGTAGAATGACGGATCTGATCTAACCGTTGCTCCACACTAAAAAGTGGCATTTTATTGGGGTTCCGCAGTACAGCAACGATCACCCGCTCAAACAGCCGACTACCGCGCCCAATGAGGTCAAGGTGTCCCAAGGTGATGGGGTCGAAGCTACCAGGATAAATTGCAATCACAATTTTAGATATATCAAAGTTATTTAGGTGATTATATCGAAACCGTTTTGTGTAACTTATTCAAATTTACCATCTTGCGCTCTGAGTAAGGATATTAAACTCAATTGTTTTAGTGGCATAAGTTATGCTCAACTAGGCGTTAGGAATTAGACTCCTAAATATGGATACTGGATTTTTACTTACGTCCCTACAATGTTGTGGAGATTCAAGTGTAGTTCCAGTATTCCAGACATAATAAACTCCGTACTTAACAAAGTGCGGGGGTAGTTAACGAATTCTAGGTAATTTTTCATGGCACTGGATTTTTCCATCTTGCCCTTGGCGTTTCAATTTACTTCTCCAGGACCGATTCTGGTGAAATTAGGGCCATTAGCTATCCGCTGGTATGGCTTATTGATTGCCACAGCAGTGTTAATTGGCGTCATCCTTTCCCAGGATTTGGCAAAGCGCCGTAATATTAATCCGGAGCTGCTAGGCGATTTGTTTTTTTGGTTGTTGATTGGGGCAATTCCTGGCGCACGGCTATATTACGTTTTCTTTGAGTGGTCAAAATATGCCCCAACTCCAGGAAAAATCTTTGCGATCTGGGAAGGAGGTATTGCCATTCACGGAGCGATTCTTGGTGGCGTTTTGGCTGCGTTAATCTTTGCCAAAATCAAGCAGGTTTCTTTCTGGCAACTGGCAGATTTAGTAGCGCCTTCGCTGATTTTAGGGCAGGCGATCGGACGTTGGGGCAATTTCTTTAATTCTGAGGCTTTTGGCGATCCTACTGATTTACCTTGGAAGCTGTATATTCCACCAGACCATCGTCCTCTAGAGTATGCTAGTTTCGATTACTTTCATCCCACCTTCCTGTACGAATCTCTGTGGGATTTAATGGTGTTTGCGCTATTAATAACCTTATTTTTCCGGTCTTTATCCGGTAAGCCACGCCTGAAAGTAGGCACGCTGTTTCTAGTTTACTGGCCAGCCTATAGCTTAGGACGCTTGTGGATCGAAGGTTTTCGCACTGATAGCTTAATGCTGGGGCCGTTAAAAATGGCACAAGTTGTCAGTAGTCTAGGAATTTTATTGGGATTAGTTGGATTAGCTTGGCTTTACTTACTCAAACGCCCTTTACCCGATGTAGTTCCTATTTCTAAGGGAAATGGGGAGAGTGGAAGATGAGGAAGCAGGGGAGAAAGAATAACTAATGCCTAATACTCAATGCCTAAAAAATAAAAAATGCCCCAGAGTATTCTCTAGGGCTTAACCAGGGTGCATCTACCATTACTCTCTACTAGGCAAAGAGGGTGAATCCGGAAAGATACTGAGAAAATAACAAAAAAGTTTTTTGAGGGATTGCCGTGTGTTCTTTTAAAAGTGAATATACAGAAAACCTGAGCTATAAAAAAACACTATATGCCATAGAACCATCTGTGTACATTGTCGGAGCAGGCCCTGGAGATCCGGATTTATTAACGGTGAAGGCGCAAAGACTGCTAGCTGTTGCTGATGTGATTTTATTTGCTGATTCTTTAGTACCTGAAGAGATTTTAGAACTTTGCCGAAAAGATGCGGAGATAATTAGGACTGCGAATCAGACTTTAGAAGAGATTTTGCCGATTATGATCGATCGGGTGCGATCGCAGCGCAAATCTCTAGTCCGTCTCCATTCTGGCGATCCTAGTCTCTACAGCGCCATCCACGAGCAAATGCACCTCCTAAGAGAGGCAGATATTCCTTTTGAAGTTATACCAGGTATCAGCGCCTTTCAAGCCGCTGCTGCCAAACTCAAAGTAGAACTGACTGTCCCTGGTTTAGTCCAAACCATCATTTTGACCCGCATCAGTGGACGTACTGAAGTCCCCGCCACCGAAGAATTAGCCTCTCTGGCGGCACATCAGGCTAGCCTCTGCTTATATCTCAGTGCGCGTCACGTCGAAAATGCTCAAGCTAAACTACTCGAACATTACCCAGCCGAAACCCCGATTGCAATTTGCTTTCGCATCGGCTGGCCCGATGAAAAAATCAGGGTTGTCCCTCTTAATGAAATGGCAGAATGTACTGATCAAGAAAAACTAATTCGCACTACACTTTATATAATCAGCCCAGCCCTCTCGACAGCAACAGGGCGATCGCGTTTATACCATCCCGAACATAGTCATCTATTTCGCTCGTCTCATCACTAAATGCTAGGGCATTGGGCATGGAGAAGAGACAAGGGAGAGGGGGGAGACAAGGGAGATACTTATTCAATAATTCCCCCTTGTCCCCCTTGTCCCCCACTTCCCCTCTCCTCCCCTGCTCCCTCTGCTTTCCCACTCCCCATCTCCCTAATCTTTATACTCTGTACTTCTGCGTTTCGATAAACTTAACAATGTGAATAAAATCCCAAATCCCAATTCGGTACTATGCCATTAATTAAAGTGCAAACTTCTGCATCTGCTCCTCAAAAAGCTGAAATTGAATCAATGCTTTTAAACCTATCAGCCAAGTTAGCGAAACATTTGGGAAAACCAGAATCCTATGTAATGACTGCTTTTGAACCGGGAATCCCCATGACCTTTGCAGGGAATACAGACCCGGTTTGCTACATTGAAATTAAGAGTGTTGGCACGATGAAGCCAGACCAAACCGCAGCAATGAGTCAAGACTTTTGCCAGCAGATTAACCAAACTCTAAATGTGCCTAAAAATCGCATTTACATCGAGTTTGCAGACGCCAAGGGGGCAATGTGGGGCTGGAACGGCACAACCTTTGGTTAATTCCCCGTCTTCTTTGATCAAGATTAACTTGATCTGGCAGGTGTAGGATAGAGATCCTACATCAATTCGTGATTTTTTTATGTCTGCTACGCCTCTTGTATCTCAGGTTGACTTACACAACCCAGAAAAATCAGAATTAATCCCTCCCCTTCTAGGTGCTTCTCTGGCAGAGTTAAGCACTTGGGTGCAGCAGCAGGGACAACCTGCTTACAGAGGAAAGCAACTCCATGAATGGATCTATGACAAAGGGGTGCGATCGCTATCTGATATTTCTGTCTTCTCCAAGCAATGGCGCAAAGAAGTCGCAGAAATCCCGATTGGGCGCTCAATTTTACATTACCGCTCTGTAGCACCCGATGGCACAGTCAAATATCTTTTGCGATTAGCAGACGATCAAATTATTGAAACTGTTGGCATCCCCACCTTCGCAGAAAGGGGAGAAGGTCCAAAAGCCCGTCTGACAGTTTGCGTCTCTACTCAGGTGGGTTGCCCAATGGCGTGTGATTTTTGCGCTACTGGTAAGGGAGGCTACAAGCGTAACCTAGCACGCCACGAAATTATCGATCAGGTGTTGACTGTGCAAGAAGATTTTCAGCAACGGGTTAGCAATGTCGTGTTTATGGGATTAGGTGAACCGTTGTTGAATACTGAAAATGTCTTAGCAGCCCTGAAATCCCTGAATCAAGATGTTGGTATCGGACAGCGATCGCTTACAGTTTCTACTGTTGGTATTCGCGATCGCATCCGTCAGTTCGCGCAAAACAATTTGCAAATTACTCTGGCTGTGAGTCTCCACGCACCTAACCAAGCACTGCGAGAAAAACTCATCCCCAGCGCCCGCGCCTATCCTCTAGAAGATTTGCTGGCTGAATGTCGAGAATATGTAGAAATCACTGGACGCCGCGTTACCTTTGAATATGTTCTCCTTGCTGGTGTCAACGATTTACCAGAACATGCATTACAACTGGCGAAATGTATGCGAGGATTTCAAAGTCATGTAAATTTGATTCCCTATAACCCTATTCAAGAAGTAGACTACAAACGCCCCAACCGCGATCGTATTCAAGCATTTGTCAACGTCCTTAAGCAGCAAAATATTGCTGTTACCGTCCGTTATTCCCGTGGTTTAGAAGCTGATGCTGCTTGTGGACAACTCAGAGCAAGTAAGAATTAAACCTCTTGCAGTCAATTTTATGAATTAGGACTTAGGCACACTCTACGAATTCTCGGCGCTCTTAGCATCTTGGCGGTTCGATAAATTAAGCTTTTTGGCAATTTTTGTGTAAGTCCTAATGAATGAATTAGGACTAGTACAGCGCGGCAGAAATAAACAACCCATTTCAAATCAACGAAACGTTTACGCTGTATTTCTTTTGACTTTTGACTTTTGACTTTTGACTTCCGCCTTGCGGTACTAGTCCTGAACCTGAGAAATTATCTCTATTTATCTATGGTGTAAAACCGCCTGAAATCCTTTTTTTAACTTACTTGCCGTAGGTAAGTGGATTACGGAAATCCGGCAAACCATGTCAAAAATTTAAATGTATAATTTAATTAAGATGAATATCTAAAAAAGGATATTTTTATGCAAAATCAAGATAATGCACTGGATATAACCTTGATTTAGGAAGCTATTCTCAATGCACTGATATTTAGAGAACGTTATGGACTGGAGACGCCGAAGGAATCGCGCAAGCCCATAACGGTGAATAAAACATTAGCTTTAGTTAGCTATTTCAAGCCCCTGCATTTATGTATAGGGTAATTATGAATTATTTTGCCATTTTAAGGGTTTAGCGATCGCTCAACCCAACCTATAACAATTGAGGAAATAACTGTATGTTGAATCGCTTATTAACGGTTAAAGCATGGCTACTATTGATTGTGCTTGCAAAAGCTTTATCGATGAATTCTCCTGCATCTGCACAAATAATTCAGACGAATCCTCAACAAACCGAGTCCTTTCAAGAAAGAATGAGACAACAACAAGAGCAGCAAAATCAGCAAACACAACAGCAATTTAAGGAAACATGGCTACGGCAAAACCTTCAAGATCCACGACTACAGCAACAACAACAGATAGTACAACAGCAAGACTTTACAAGACAACAGCAACAACTGATCCGCCAGCAACAATTAAGACTACAACATGAAGAAACAAGACTACAACAGCAAGAATTTACACAACAGCAACAACTGAGAATACAACAGCAACAACTCAGACAAAATCAACAAATTAGAGAACAGCAAGGATTCAGATTACAACAACAGAGACTACAGCAACAATTCAGACAACAGAAGAACAATCTGTAAAGTCTTCAAAATTTCTGATAAATAACCTTATTATTAAAAATTAAAGATAACATTCTCCAATTTTTAATTTTTATGATCTAGCGGTGTGCGTAAATGCCAGGAGCATAAGCCTCAATGACTTTGCCAGTGCGAGTGCAACTAATCATTAAATAGTCACAACTTGGGCATTGTGTCCGAGTTAATTGACTATCAGAAATATAATAGCGCTCCGCGTGACTGCCACAATTTGGGCAGTAAATCTTTTGTACTTTCTGCATTTTAAAACCCCTGGTTGTAATTATTTTTTATTTGGTAAAGCTAGAAGTTAAACCTACAAAAATTATGGTTCGAGCCAACTCAACAAACTGCTGTAATATTGGTTGATTATTTTAAACAAAATTTCCGGTTAGAAAACTTTTCGATATCTTGATCTATTATCCTCTAATCTAGGTGATCTTACCCTCCTACTTTAGATACATAAATTATTTTTTAATTAAATGCTGCTTAGAGATTTACTGATCCCTATAATTAATGCCTTGAGAGAACCTTATTTATAGTCATTTCAGACAAATACAAAAAAAGCGGTTCTTGTATTCAAAAATAAAAACTTAGAAAATACTGTATCTTTAGTTACAAAATCATTGTTTTAAGATTTGGTTAATATTTGCCAACAAGATTTATAAGATTAAATTCTTTTACCAGAATTTAATCCAAAGTAGCGAACTTCTAAAGCGACAGCTTTTTTCGCTCGGCTCAGAACTTCAAGAGCCGCTGGAAATTCTCTTGGGGTATAATTTCTGCACTACTGCTAAAGGAAGTTATAAGTGCAACCTACCAAGGGATGAAATTGTCGATCAGGTCTTGACTTGATTGTGCAAGAAGATTTTTAGCAACGGGTTAGCAATTGCTATTTCAAGGATAATCATAGAGCCAATGACTTGATTACTGGAGTCAATCCAAAATCCAAAATTGCTTGACCCATATCAAGATGGATGAAAATAATCGTAAATTTCTTGAGCCAAACGCGGCCCAATTCCTGCTACTTCAGCTAGTTGTGTAGTTGTTGCTTGCCGAATATAATCGACTGAGCGAAAATGTCCTAGTAGCTGCTTTTGTCGATGATGTCCTAAGCCAGGAATTTCATCTAAACGCGATCGCTTCAATTTATCACTGCGTTGCTGACGATGGAAACTCACTGCAAATCGATGCGCTTCATCCCGCAACCGCCGCAATAACTGTACCCCCGGTTGTTCTGCATCAGTTATCAAGGGTTTAGATTCTCCCGGTAAAAAAATCTCTTCTCGCTGCTTTGCTAAACTCACAACTCGCAAGTCTTCTAATAAATTCATCTCTTGCAAGACGGCGACAACCGATGATAACTGACCTTTACCACCATCGATCATGATTAAATCAGGCCAGTCGGGATTACCCAAACGTGACAACTGTGGATCGTCGCCATACTTACGGAACCGCCGTTGAATAACTTCAGCAAGACTGGCAAAATCATCTGAATGTCCTGCTGTCACCGTGGGATTTTTAATTTTGTAGTGGCGATAGTGCTGTTTGGCAGGTAATCCGTCGATAAACACAACTTGCGAAGCTACAGCATTTGACCCTTGAATATGGGAAATGTCATAACCTTCGATCCGGTGGGGTACATCTGGTAAATCAAGAATGGCTGCTAAATCTTGCATTGCTTGGTGATTGCGATCGCCAAATTTCTGCATTCTTTGCAATTCATACTGGGCATTTCGCTCTACCATCTCAATTAATTCTGCCTTAGTTTGCCGCAAAGGAGTCAAAATCGTCACTTTTTTCCCCTTGCGTTGAGTTAAGACATCCGCCAATATCTCGCTATCTGGTAACTCATGCTGCACCAAAATCTCTATAGGTATTTCCACTGAGTCAGCAGTTTGGTAATGTTCTTCTAAAGCTCTTTGTAAAATAGCGCCCGGTTCTGCGTGAGCATCTGCCACAAAAGCCAAACGTCCTACCAATTGCCCAGCCCGAATCTGGAATAATTGAATGCAGGCGTGCTGTTCGTCGGCTGCCAGTGCGATCGCATCCCGCGAAACTGTATCATCTGGTAAAGAAACTTTTTGGTCGGCTGTCAGCGACTTTAACCCAGAAATTTGATCGCGAATCCGCGCCGCTGACTCAAAATTCAAGTTTTCAGCGGCTGCGTTCATCTGTTGGGTCAAAATATCAATCAGTTCCTGAGTTCGACCTTGAAAGACCATCGCCACCTTTTGGACAATTTTGCGATATTCTTCTGGTGGCATCATCTGTTGACATACACCCGGACAACGCCCTAAATCATAATTTAAGCAAGGACGGTCTTTGAAAAGTGGTTGAGGTCGTTGTCGCTGTGGGAAGATGCGCTTGCACAGGCGGACAATTTCTCGCAATAAACCAGCATCCGTATAAGGCCCATAAAATTTATCCTTTTCTTTGCCAAATTGGCGTTTACGGGTGATAAAAATTCGAGGATAATCTTCTGACCAAGTAATGCAGAGATAGGGATATTTTTTATCATCTTTGAGCAGCACGTTGAAGTATGGCTGGTGCTGCTTGATCAAATTGGCTTCTAGAGCTAGCGCTTCGGCTTCAGTATCAGTGACGATGAATTCAATTTCTGTCACCAACTTGACCATCGTGGCGATGCGTTCACTCTTGTTATAGCCATCCCGGAAATAGGAACGGACACGCGATCGCAACTTACGTGATTTACCTATATATATAATGCGATCGCTCCTGTCCCGCATGAAATAAACCCCCGGTTCCGGTGGAATTTCGGCTAGACGGTTTTCCAGTCGTTCTGGTTCTTTAAGCAGTGGTAATATTTGAGTAGATATTGTCACAACCAAATTTAGCTAATCTTTCTCTATTTTAAGAAAAATTATTTTTTCGTGCCGATTTAACAGAGTATTTATCAAGTAAATGTAAAGTAGCTTTCATTAACTGCCTACACCAGAACACATGAAAGAGGAACTGGAACTAGGAATCACAGGCAAAGAATAATAACTCCTAACTCAACATGGGCTAAACGCCCCGCTACCGCTAACAGCACTCAGCACTCAGCACTCAGCACTCAGCACTCAGTACTCAGCACTTTCAAGTCAGGTAGGCTTTTAGTCCGCACAGAGAAAAGTCTGAGAGTCGGTTTGCGATTTAGACGCTTGCTAGAAAACTTGCTGCAAGCATCAGTACTTTGGAGCAGACGAGAGTTTGTCTAGGCGCGACCTTAGAGGATGTTTGAAAAGTATTGGACAAATAGAATTCGCTACTATACAAATGTACTCCTTCTCTACGTTCGCGCAGCGTGTCGCAGACAGACGCTGCGCGAACGGAGAAGCAAGCTACGCATAGCGTCCCGTAGGGAAGTCCGCCTATGCGGACTAATGGAAAATTAAGGGCTTTAACCCATGTCCCTTGCGCGTTCTGTAGGGAAGGTGGGTAAAGTCTCGTGTAGCCGCGACTTCTAGTCGCCAGGGCTAGCAATAAATTAGACTTTTCAAACAACCTCTTAGTCATCGGCTGTTACTATCAGAATAAAAACTTTGCTTTTTGAATACTATAATTAAGATTTTTAAACCGATAATACTTTATTTTTCTAAACTTTATATTTCACCTAAAAATATTTTATTACTTGATGTTGATAAGTTTATATTTGATTTTTTTATCCTAAACAATCTATTTATATATTGCTTGTATAAATGTCAGATATATAATTGATTAATCAACAAAATTTTGGCTTTTTATTAATTTTATAAGATTAAGCGAATTAACGGATTTAGTAATTTAAATTTACGATTATGATTGAGAATATAGCTACTATAATGATTTTAGACAAGAGCTAAATTATGAATTCACAAGACTTTGAAGTTCAGTACCGTGAGGCTATGGCTGAAACTCTCAATGAACTGCAAACAGCAGTTTTGTTGTTAGCACAAGTCCAACATAAAATTTCACAAATTGGCAGTTCTGTACAAAATATTAGTGAGCGCGTGGAAGAGTTCATTGCTAACCAAAAAGCAGAATAAATGCACGCCTAGCAGAAAAGTTTATCTGTGACAAAAAGTAAAATCTTCTTCAATTGTGAGGATGAGATCCTTGAGTTTCAAAGGTTTGACAAAATAGTGACGTGCGCCCAAACTTAGAGCTCGTTCTTGATCTGCTTTAAAAGCAAAGGCTGAAACCACAATGATCGGTATTTTTGACAAATCAGGTTTTTGCTGGACTTGTTTTAAGAGCGAATAACCGTCAATATCTGGCAATTTCAAGTCTAATAACATTAAATCTGGCTCGAATTTCTCTATAGTTGAGAAAAAAGCAGAACCTTCTGATAAGCTTTCGACATCGTACCCACAGTAAGTTAGATAGTCACTCAATAATATCCTATTGAGATAATGGTCTTCAACTAGCAAAATTCGTCTAACCTTGTGTGACCGCAATGGCTGATCTATATTGAGTAATTGTGCTGTCATTGCTACCTGTTATCTGATTATCTTAAGTAAAAGCCAACACTTATTACCGTAAACTAAAACGGTAGTGCATTTAAATGGTGAAATGAATAGAAACTTGACTTATCTAATCAAAGATATTAATAAATTAACTTTACTGGACTACGAGACTTAATTAATATTATAATTTATGATATTTTTAATTAAAAGAAAATGTTATTTTTACGAAATTTTTATATTTAATAGTATTAAAAAAACTGCTACCTTTAAAAATTGAATTGTCTTAGTTTTCCGAGTAAAACTACTTAAGTAATACTGGAATTAACTGTAAGGTAATTGCCTTTACTAAAACAGGTTTCATCTGGAGGTGAGGATAAGTAATACCATTCCACGAAATCCTGTTATAAATACGTTGCTAGGGGCATACAGATGTAGACCCTTACAACCGATTCATTTGTTGCAAATATTTTTATAAATAGTATAACCTAGAAGATTAAATCATCTTATAGTTTGAAGGAAGTATTTATAAAAAAAGGGAGCTAACGGCTCCCTGACTTCTTTGTAGTTTTGAATTGCAATCTTAAATAGGTGCTGTTTTTAATTTGCGTTGCGTAGCAAACACACTAGCAACACCAAGCAGACCTAATATTATTGATGGTTCTGGCACATGCTTTGGAGGAGTGATGTATCCAGGTGTGTGCCAAGTGTAATACGCACTGTAGGATATGCCGTCATCAGAGGCTGTAATTCCAGATGCAGTGGGGTTAAAGCTGTAAGCGTAGGAAGTTTTACCATCAGTAACTACCTTGGCAATTTCACTAGCTCCGATTTCACCTTGGTAGGTGTTTAATGCAGCTTGGAAGTTGAGGAGGTCTTTGAATGATGACAGTTGAGCTATTTGAGTTGCCAGCGTTGCCTTCTTAGAAGCAGGGGTTAGAGGCGAGTTCAGCGTTAGTTGAAGTGTTGAAATCTTAGTTTGAACTTCTAAAGCGCTTGGTAGGCTTGTTTTTACTGTAAATAGTGAATTTACTCCTCCAGTCCACGCTTCGTTAAGCTTAGTAGAAAGTGTATCTGAGAGTTTGGTCTTTACATCTAAGTGACCAACCAAACTCAGTTCCACACCGCCATTTTGACCGAACTGGAAGCTACCAATGTTAGGGTCTCCCATCCCCAATGAAGGAAAATAACCCGCTACTAATGATTGTGTACTGGCTGAAAAACCACTCCACACTGACTTGAATGGCTGATAAGTACTTAACAAATCACCCAGCCATTGCGAACCAAAACTATTCCAGTCATTAGCAGTAACACTGCTAACGGTAGCACTGTAGTTTCCTTCTGTGGCGGTAAAACCAACGTTAGAAGTGGGGTTTTCGGTACTATACCAAAGCTCAACGTTAGAGCTGGAGTTGTTATCTGTCAAAGCTTTGATGGCAGCGTTAGTACCACCTTGTGCATTCCCTTTAATGAAGGTACCATTTGAGCCACCAGTGTAAGTGTTAATTTCTCCTGTATTATTGAAACTAAAAGATGTAGCGTGTGCTGGAGCAGTAGCAAGAGCGCTCACACCAATAGCCATTGAGGCACCAATTACAAATTTCTGAAAAGTTATCTTCATTTTTTTCAAGTCTCTGTCAGTTTGAAAGTTAAGTTTTAAACTACTGCCGTTTTTAGGCTTGGGCTGTCTTGACTACAGGCTTTTTGACAATACGGCTGCTCGAAAGCACGATCTATATTGTTAGCCAGCCATCTTTGGTAGCTGAGCGTACAAACCCAGTTTAAGAAACGGGCAGACCTAATTGGGTAAAGTTCCTGCTGATTATCAATAAAAAGATGACTAATGTTTCGATATTTTTATACGTTTAATTACATATTTTTATTAAAATCTATAGGTATAAAAATCACATAATACTATTTTTAAATTCGGTATAATACGGTGATTAGTAGGAATGCACAGTTGTCATAGGTGTCAACTTAAGCCCAAACCCCTTTAATACCTCGTTTCCAGGCTCTGGCTGGAAATGCTCCTCATTGGGCTGCTGCCGAAGTCAACAGGCGGCATCCCCCATTAGGCATTCCTGCTCAGAGACTTCTTTTCGAGACAATCTCTAAAAGCTTCTTTTAGACTGGCTTTCATTTTAAGTTGACACAAATGCACATTTGTGCATCCATACCGCATGTTCCATCCGTAGACCTTGCTGCCAAAAATCCTTGGCGTTCAACTTGAGAAGAAATTCAATGAAGGAAGTGGGCAATTCTTTCCACAGCAGTTTCTAACAAAGGTGGCTCATGCACCAAGGCAAAACGGACATACCCTTCTCCAGATTTGCCAAAGCCAGAACCTGGGGAAGCGGCTACACCAGTTTGTTTGACTAGCTGGGTACAAAATTCGATGGAGTTTTGACTCCAAGCTGAGGGCAACTTTGCCCAGATGTACATTGTGGCTTTGGGAGTAGGAACATTCCAGCCAATGCGGTGTAAAGCAGTAATAAAAGCATCACGGCGCTGCTGGAAAGTAGCGATAGCAGATTTTACCCCAACTTGAGGGCCAGTTAGGGCAGCGATCGCACCATTCAAAATCCCCCGATACTGATTAAAATCAACCGCAGCTTTTATCTGGCGTAAGGCGTTAATTAACTGGGCATTACCGATGGCATAGCCAATGCGGAAGCCGCCCATATTGTAGGACTTGGAAAGGGTGAAAAATTCAATCGAGACGCTTTTGTCTGGATCAGCTTGCAAAATTGAAGGGACTAGGGATTTTGGATTTTGGATTTTGGATTTTGGATTGGGAGAAGAATCTGCCCAGTCACCAGTTTCCTCAAATACCAAATCTACGTAGGGGAAATCATGAACCAGGGCGAGATTGTATTGCTGACAAAAGGCGACAGCTTCTTGGAAGAATGATATTGGAGCGATCGCAGCTGTGGGATTGTGAGGATAACTTAATACCATCATCCGCGACTGGGCCAAGACTGGGGCAGGAATATCAGCAAACACTGGTAAAAAACCGTTTTCTGCCCGTAGTGGCATCGGGTAAATTTGACCACTGGCTAGATAAACTCCTCCAGCATGGGAGGGGTAACCTGGATCAAGCAACAGAGCAAAATCTCCCGGATTGAGCAATGCTAGGGGTAAATGGGCTGTGCCTTCTTGAGAACCAATCAGAGGTAGTACCTCAGTTTGGGGATCAACTTTGATGCCAAATTTTTGTTCGTACCAGTTGGCTGCGGCTTCACGAAACCCAAAGGTACCGTTAAACAACAGATAGCCGTGAGTACTGCGATCGTGGAGAGACTGGGCGATCGCCTCAATGACATGTGCCTCAGCTGGTAAATCCGAAGACCCCAAGGACAAATCAATTACTTGTTGTCCAGCTGCCAAAGCAACTGCCTTGGCTCTGTCCATATCAGCAAATACATTAGATTGCAGAGGTTGTAAACGCTTTGCAAATTGCATGTTAGTCATTTGTCCTTTGTACCCGTCTCTTGCGCGTTTCCCTTAGGAGAAGTTCTGATGGTTGGAAGCCTCGGCTCAGACTTCTCTGTTTGTCTTTAGTAATTAGTCATTAGCAAATGACTAATTACTATTTAAGTGCGTATCTAAGAGTTCGAGTAATTTATCTTTGCCGATGACTCCCTCAGTGGATATCAAAACTTCGTTGCCTTGAAATAATCTGAGGGCGGGTACACCTTCCACTTGGTACTGCTTAACAGTGAGTGGGTTGGGGTCAATTTCCATTTTAACGACTTTGAGGCGATCGCTATATTTGGTAGCAGCTGAGTTAATCAGGGGCGACATCAATTGACAAGGCCCACACCAGGAAGCCCAAAAGTAAACTAATACAGGCTGCTCGGCTTTTAACACTTCGGTTTCAAACTCAGCATCAGTTATGGTGATTACAGCCTTACTCATTGCAGTCTCCATCAGGTGGCGATCAAAGTTGGCACATATAATACTTTATCCCAAAGTTGTCAATAGTCCATAATCAATAATTCATAATTATTAGGACTCTTAACTACGAATTTTAGATTTTAGATTTTAGATTTTTTGGTTCATGCCCTGCCCCAGACTTCTTCCCACAAGGCTTTTGTGGACGGAACAAATCCAAAATCCTCAATTTCAAATCCGACGCTCGTGACGTTCTTGCTAGCTTGCTTCTTTGCAAGAAGGAGTACACGGACTCGCTTTAAGCATACCCTTTCTCCTTCTCCTGACGGAGAGGCTGCGCCAACGGAGACGCTAACGCGAACGGGGAAGCAAGCTACACGCGTAGCGTCTGGTAGAGAAGCCATGCCGTTGGCGCAGCCTCTGGTAGAGTTGGCTTTACACTTCTCTACCAGACGTCATGCCGTTGGCGAACGCGAACAGCGTCTCGCAAGACTTGCCTCTCGAACGCGAACAGCGTCTCCCCTTGGAAGAAGAGAAGGCTTTACGCAGCGCTATCAAGCCTCGTACCTGGACTTTGCCCCGCTACGTTCGCAAAACGTCTCGCAGACAAGACAGTGGTCTATTTCAATCCGAAGTCCAAAATCCAAAATTGGTTGACTAATGACGTAAAATCCCACAGCCAACAGGCGTGGGACTGGCTCAAATAATTTTTTTGGCAATTTTATAGTTGATCCAATTGCTTGCGTAAAGAATCCAACTCAGCATCAACCACCTCATTAGACTTAGGAGCAGTGGTTTGTTGTTGCGGTGGCAGTTGGGGTTGACTTTGTGGAGTAGCGGGTGGTAATATCTGCGCTTTCAAAGCTGCCAATTCATCATCAACATCACTACCACCTTCCAACTGGGCAAATTGGGTTTCTAAATCTGCACCTGCTAATTCTCCTTGTGCTTGGGCTCGGGCTTCTTGCATCAAGACTTTTTCTTCCATCCGCTCGAAGGCAGACATTGCACTGCTGGTATTCATCCCACGCACCATGCCTTGGAGTTGCTCTTGGGCTTTGGCAGTGGTGATTCTAGCTCTGAGCATTTCTTTCTTGGTTTTAGCCTCAGAAATCTTGCTTTCCAGCTGGATTAAGTTGCGCTTGAGGGTTTCAACTTGAGTGCTTTGAGTATCTAAACTAGCTTTGAGGGCAGCACTGGTGTCAGTATAAGTCTTCTTGCGCTCTAGAGCTTGTCGTGCTAGATTTTCATCACCTTTTTGCAGCGCCAGTTGGGCATTGCGTTGCCACTTATTGATTTCATTTTGGGCATCATTGTACTGTTTCTCACTGCGTTTTTGGGCGGCGATCGTCTGGGCTACTCCCTGACGCAGCTGAACCAAGTCTTCCTGCATTTCCAGGATGGCTTGTTCTAGCATTTTTTCGGGGTCTTCAGCTTTGTTAACCAAATCGTTGAGGTTAGAACTAACTACTCGCTTAATGCGATCGAATAATCCCATAACTTTGTTTTTCCTTGGTGGTTTACGCTTTTTTTTTGGACAGTTAGCTTTTTTACTTTTTAATCGCTACCTATTTCAATGTAATCTTTCCGGTTTGAATCAGTACCTTCTGACAACTCTTAATTTTTAAGATATCTCCAAACTGGGGTAATTAGCCGAACTTCAACTAAGAGGCAAGGGGCAGGGAGCTCTTAGCTGGGGGCTCTTAGCTGGGGGAAATCACCTTTTCAAGAGTCCTGAGTTTTTGGTAACTGCTGTTGGGGAGGCTGCGCTGTGTTCTGGCTTTCCTCACTAAGTAGACTGTTGGGCTGTATGTTTTCTGCCTGGTTTAAAACCTGCACCTTCATCGCTGCCAATTCGGCATCCACATTATTATTAGATTCCAAAGAAGTAAATTGTGTTTCCAAGTCCTCGCTACTGAGTTGAGCGATTGCTTCTGATTTAGCTTCTATCTGCAAAACTTTTTCTTCCATGCGCTCAAAGGCACTCAGACTGCTGGTGGCAGAAACTGTGCCAAGCATTTCCTGGAGGCGATAAGACGCTTCGGCAGAACGAGCGCGAGCAATATACATATCTTTTTTTGTTTTCGCCTCGGCAATTTTTAACTCTAGCGATCGCATATCCTTTTTTAGCCTAGCTACTATATCGTTTTGCTGCTCTATTTGGGCAAAGAGGGCTGTAGTGGTTTCTTTATAGGCTTGGCGCTTAGTCAAAGCTTCGCGTGCTAGAGGTTCGTTGCCTTGTTGCAGCGCCAATTGGGCGCGGCGATACCATTCTTCTGTTTGAGAGTTGGCAGCCCCTGCCTGTCGTTCAGTGCGTTTCTGGGTAGCGATCGCTTGTGCTACACCCTGCCGCAACTGCACCAGATTTTCCTGCATTTCCAAGACAGCCTGCTCCAGAATCTTTTCTGGATCTTCTGCACTACCAATCAAACTATTGAGATTAGCGCGAATCACCCGCAGGATACGCTTGATTAATTCCATGTCGGCTCTCCATTCACGAAATTCAGTGCTGAGTAATGAGTTTTGATAATTACTCATCACCGCATATGTGGATGCCACATCCCAACTAACTTAGTGCTGAGTATTAAGACTCCTGACTTTACCAACAGGATGCCAAAAGTGGTAGATACGGCAACACGGATAATTAAAATGTCCTCGTGTCCCCGTGTCCTCTTCACGCAAGACTCAGCACTCATAATTCAGGACTGTTATCTCATGGTATCGTAGATTTTTGCAACTCATGGGTGCTGAACCCGTGCCTTAATTCCTCTGGACTGTAACAGTTGCATCTGTTGTTTTACTTGCTCTTTAGTCTTAAAAGCACCCAGATAAATCAATTCTTTGTTGGATGATAAATAAGCATCAGGAATTACTTGCCGGGCTGAGGCAAAAGCCGCGCCTTTATTATCTATCACTATATGATAGAACCCATCTGTTCCTGGTTTGATTTCTGCATTTGGCTTTGGTGAGGTTGCGATTGGCTTGGGCGAGGTTTTTGCCGTTGAAGTGGCAGGCGAGGGCTTTTGCGTCGGTACTGGTGCTAAGTCCAGCGGATTTGTCGGTTTTAGGGCTGTGTTGGGGGCAGGTAACGCCCCTTGAGGATTTACGAGATTTTGGGGAACGACTGGATTAGGCACTACTGCGACGGTTGGTTGGACTTTGGGTTTTAAGCCAACTACATCATTGGGGTCTCTCACCTCAGGAAACTCTTGGGCAGCTAGATTGGGATACTTGGGTATAGAACTACTTGGTGGCTGGATCTCAGGTTGGACATTACTTCCAACTTCCTCAGTATTTTCTAGTGCGGGAGACGAGTTCCTGTTAAACAACTTGCCTAAATTCCATTGTGAGAAGCTTTTGGGATTGAACACTACATAACCCAAGGTAAGACTCGCTACCAATAGCAGTAACATTGAGCCGATACCCAAAGGTGATAGCAGACTGTCGCTAGAATTGCTTGACTTCTTGGTTTCTGCTTGTTCTTCTGTCAGACTTCGCAGCAGTGCTTCACTAGATTCTAAATAGTCATCTGGGTGCTTAGGGGTATCATCTAGCTGCAAGAGATTTTCGCTCTTAGTATCTTTAACGACTGCTGGCACGATACTGCTACTAAAGTTGGGCGGGGGTGGTGGAAGTTGAGTTTGTGTTTTAGCTGAATCGGAGGTGGAGGTCACATTAAGATTATTTAGTTCCTCGGTTTTTGCCGTAGCTGGCACTGGGTTGATCTCAGGATTCACAGCTACAGAAGATGCGGGTGCTACGTCAATTTTTGCCGTAGCTGGCGCTGGTGGGGTTCCCTGATGATTCATAGGTATAGATGGAGGCGGCACATTGGTTTTAATTTCCGTTACTGATGACTGAGTTGTGCTGGATGTTGTAGGAATAGCAGTCAACGGCTGGGATTGACTGCTCATGTAACTTGCAACACGGGACTGGTTCGATGACACCAAACCAGTTCGTGTGCGTCGGTATCGAGCTAACTCTTGATCTAGCGGCACTTCTAAACTCGCTAGTGCTGCTGCTAGTGCTGGTTTCAACCCAGGTGTTTTAGACGATTGAGTACTAGAATCGTTCAGGGGGTTTTGAGTCATTGCCTCTGTCCATCAAATGTAGACTGCTGGAATTAACTTTAGATATATTTGTGACAATAGTAGCGGAAATTATTTAAATAAATAGACTTGGGTATTGGGCATTGGGCACTTCTACTGAGCTTGTCCTGAGTATTCGCGTAGCGTCTCCTTGGCGTAGCCTCTCGTAGAGAAGAGTTGCCGTAAAGCCTTCAGCATAGCTACGCTTAGGGAGCAGCTTAACGAAGAAAAGTATTAGGTATTGGAGGCTAGAAAAGAGAGATTTTGAGGCTTTGTTGTGAAGGATAGTTCATGGGGTCTATCTTGGAAATACAGTATGGGGGGTGAGAGGTAACAGGGAGGCAGAGGAGAGAGAAAACTCCTAATTCCTAATTCCTAACTCCTAACTCAGCACGAGCTAAACATAGCTATCCGCTAACAGCACTCAGCATTTTTAACGATGTCTTTGAAATCAATTAATGATATATTAGGCGTTCTGGAAAAGCAGGCTAAATGGCAAGAGCAACCATTTCAACGCCTGCTCAAGTTTTGGCCAGAAGTTGTTGGATCAGTAGTTGCCGCACATACTAGACCGTTGTCGATTCAGCGCGATGTTTTGTGGGTAGCAACTTCTAGTGCTGCTTGGGCACAAAACCTGACTTTTGGTCGCTCGTCTCTGCTTTTAAAGTTGAATCAAAAGTTGCCAACGCCTTTAGTTGATATTCGCTTCTCTACTGCTGGCTGGCAGAATCCATCTGTGGAGAGAAAAGAGCAACAAACAGTTACGCCAGATGAGCATCCCAGTTACCTTGGTGATGAGATTAGCCGCCCTGATGTTACATCCATCAAGGATGTAAATGCTGCTTTTGGGCATTGGACTAAGATTATGCGATCGCGATCGCATGGCTTACCCCTTTGTCCCCAGTGTCAATCTCCCACCCCACCCGGCGAACTCCAGCGCTGGACAGTCTGTTCTGTCTGTGCTGCTAAACAGTTTTAAAGGCAGTCAGTCCTGACCTGAATTAAAAGCAAAATAGTTTAACGATTATTCGTTGAGCAGAATTTATCCTGAGGTAACTTACTGCTACCCCATAAAATAGTTCTAATTCTTGAGCAGAAAGATATTTTACTACTCAAGTATGCCGAATGTGGTATATCAAGCAGATTATTTCTCTTAAATTCTATGCTTTCACCTATCTTAAGGAGGAATTTAAAAGGCTGGATAAATCAAAAGCTTTAGTTTTAGTCTTGATCCCTAATAATTTTTAGCTAAAATCTATGGGTAACCACTCTAAGAATTATTTAAATATATAACAAAATTATAAAAATATTCTGAAGTTTATTTTTTCCTTGGGATCGCTGAAACCCAGATAAAATAATGACTTTTTGGCTCTTATCCGTATTTATATATAGATGCAAAATAGAAGAATGAAATTCAGCCTGAAACAACCCTAAAGATGAATCCAAATGAAACCCATTAAATTTTTAGCATCTGCCTGTAAATATTGCCGTCATTACCAGCCAGAGGGTCGCCGTGGCGGAATGTGCCAGCTGTTGGGAGCACCTGTTCAAGCGACTTGGAAGGCTTGCTCTTTGGCGCTTCCACCTTTTGCACCTTCTTGGGAAACCTTGGAAGATGCTTGGAGTTTGCCAGATGCAGCCCCAGTTTTAACATCTTCTCAATCTCTAGCCTCAGATTTAGACAATGTTGCTCTTGTGCCTGTTGAGGAGGTAACTGCCTCTATATCTGAACAGGTAAAAACTAAAGAAGTGGTTATTTAGTCATTCATTATTGCTGAACTTAGTTTGTAGTCTACTTAAAATAAGATTTGTTTTTAAGATTTTTAGTGTAGTAAAAGTTGATATATACAAAAATCGCACCTTACTAAAGGCTGCGATTTTTGCAACTCTAAGGTAACCAAGGAAAAGAGCGGAAATCTGGTGGACGCTTTTCGAGAAAGGCTTGTTTGCCCTCAGACCCTTCTTCTGTCATGTAATAGAGTAGGGTAGCATTGCCAGCAAGTTCTTGTAAACCTGCTTGTCCGTCACAATCAGCGTTGAACGCGGCTTTGAGACACCGAATTGCGATCGGACTTTTTTCTAAAATCTCTTGTGCCCATTGAATACCTTCCGCTTCTAGTTGTTCCATTGGGACGACGCAATTAATTAAGCCCATTTCTAAAGCTTGTTGGGCATCATATTGGCGGCAGAGAAACCAAATTTCTCTGGCTTTTTTTTGTCCCACAATGCGGGCGAGATAGCTGGCTCCAAAACCACCGTCAAAACTGCCGACTTTGGGGCCAGTCTGTCCGAAAATGGCGTTATCGGCGGCGATGGTAAGGTCACAAATCAAGTGTAGGACATGTCCACCACCGATCGCATATCCCGCTACTAGAGCAATCACCACTTTCGGCATGGAACGAATCAGGCGTTGTAAGTCCAGCACATTCAAGCGGGGGATGCCAGTTTCGTCCACATAACCTGCATGTCCCCGCACACTTTGATCACCACCCGAACAGAAAGCATATTTGCCATCAGTGTGTGGGCCATATCCAGTAAATAGGACAACACCTATAGTAGTATCTTCACGAGCATCACAGAAAGCGTCGTACAGTTCAAAGACAGTTTTAGGACGGAAGGCATTGCGTTTGTGGGGGCGGTTGATGGTGATTTTAGCAATGCCATCATTTTTGTGATACAGAATATCTTCGTAGGTTTTGGCAGTTTGCCAGTTAATTTGCATTGGTATGGAGTGCGCTGTTGTGCTTGAGAATTTTATCGCGCTCTTGGGGACAAGCGATACCTGCGGTGGGCTACGCCGACGCTAAAATTGGTGTCTCAAGCCTTTACAATCTGGTAATTGTCTAGGTGTTGAGGAATAAAATGCGACGTGACACCATCTTCTACAAATTATTTAAGCAATTTCCCGGTTTGCTATTTGAATTAGTAGATGAACCACGCCCAGAAGCGGAAAACTACCAGTTTGAATCAGTTGAAGTCAAAGAAACCGCATTTCGGATTGATGGAGTGTTTTTACCTCCGGCTAATGCAGTTTCCAAAACCGTCTTTTTTGCAGAAGTCCAGTTTCAGAAGAACGAAGACTTATATCACCGCTTCTTTAGCGAATTGTTCTTGTTTCTCTACCGCCACTCTATCTGTTACGATGACTGGTTTGGAGTAATAATTTTTGGTTCTCGCAGCCTGGAACCCTCTTCCTCTTCGATTCACCGCGCTTTGTTAGAAAGTGGTCAAGTCAGGCAGGTTTATCTGGATGAGTTGGGGGATTTGCGACAACAACCTTTAGGATTGGGTTTGATGTTGCTGACAAATGTTACTTCTGAAACGGAAGCAGTGGAAGGGGCGCGGTTTTTGCTGGAGCAAGCACGGCAACAATCGGAGCAAGTGATAATTGATTTAGTTACGACGATTATTGTCTACAAGTTTTTTACCCTAAGTCGAGAGGAGATTCAAGCGATGTTGGGACTGAATTTGGAAGAACCACGGGCTATTCTGGAAGCAAAGGAAGAAGGACGAGAGGAAGGAAAAGTTGAAGGAAAGCTTGAAGGAAAGCTTGAAGGAAAGATTGAAGGAAAGGTTGAAGGAGAAAGAACGATCGTTTTACGACTATTAAATCGGCGTGTGGGTAATATTCCTGATGCGCTTCTGTCCCAGATTCAAGGGTTATCGGTGGAACAGTTGGAAGCTTTAGGTGATGCTTTGCTGGATTTCTCCACTCTTGCTGATTTGTCAGGGTGGTTACAAGGTCAACCAAGAGGGTAAATTTCACGCACAGGAGAAAGGCGATCGCACTCCGTAAAATAATTATGGCTACAAATAAAGTTTCCCGAACTGAAGAAGCATTTGCACACACACGGGTATATCAGAAGCAGTGTAAGAAGAAGTGCGATCGCTCCTCCTCCGACTGTTAAAACGACTTTTTGGTGAAATTGCTGAGGAACGTTGGAAGCGTTAGCTTTGGCGTTGTTGGAATTTTGTGCGATCGCGGACTTAGAAAGGTGGTTGCAAGTCAACCAAAATGATCTTGAATTGGAAGTAATGCTATTTGAAAGGCTGCTTGGCATTTATTAACTAGATTTTTGCTGTTGACACTCGACCACAATCACCATTAGGTATAAAATAAGCAACCGTGCAGAAAGTTACGTTAAGGCTAATTTTCCTGAAAACAGAACTTAGTCATTATCTTTTGAACAGCCCGAAATCTTAATTATTTAGTTAAATGTCCATGCATATTACTCAGCGTCAAGAGCAATTTGGTAACGCTTACATTGGTGCTGTTGCAGCAGTAGCAGGTTATACCCTTTATCCACTACCCGTAGATGATGACAGCATTGACTTGGGTATTGCAGCCAAAGGTGCTATTGGAACTATTCGCTCCCCCCATTTAGAATTACAGCTAAAAGCCCCTTTTAAGAGGAATGTAGTTGGTGCTACGAGTATGAGTTATCCCTTAAAGAAAAAAAACTATGACGATTTAAGATATACTAATGTCTATGTTCCACGCATTTTAGTTGTTGTTGTCTTGGCTGACGATCTAAATAGTTGGTTGTATCAGTGCGAAGAAGAATTAGTTATTAAACATTGTGCTTACTGGACATCACTGCGAGGTGAAAAAGAATTACCTATTGGTCAAGAAACTAAGTCAGTGCGTTTATCAAAAGATAAAATATTTAATGTAGAAACTCTACAAAAATTGATGGATATAATCTCAAATGGAGGTAATCCATGAAAGCGACTATACGAGATATTGACGTTCTTAAATCCATAAATCCACTAGAAGTTGCTAGCTATTTGGAAACTCAAGGTTGGAAAGAACAAAGCCAAATAAATGATATTGCATCTGTTTGGACATTAGAACTAGGTCAAGCAGACAATGTTGAAATATTATTACCTCTGAATCCTGAATTTCGAGATTTTTCTGCTCGGATGAGCGAAGTTTTACAAAATCTTGAAATTGTAGAAAATCGTTCTCAGTTAGAAATAATAACTAATCTTAAGACTCCACTAGCAGAAATTATACAAATTTCAGTTAATCATTCAGAAATTATAAATGGGAGCATTCCTATATATCAAGGAGTTCAATTATTTGAATCAGCTAAAAAGCTCATGTGGTCTGCTGCTTCATCTGCTGTACAACCTAAACCTTACTTTAAAGGAGGTTCATTTAGTGAAGTAACTGACTATATGCAACAATTACGTTTAGGACATACCAAAGAAGGCAGCTATGTTTTAACCATTATTTCTCCATTAAAAGTTGACAGTTATCAATCTTCAGATTGCTTTGAAAGAAAAGTGACTATAACTCTATTTCAAGCTTTAAATATTATTAGTTTAGCTCACGAGCAAAAACTCTCGGAAAGAGAAAATGTTTTAAATGAAGCGATAGAGGAAGGAGTAAGTGCTAATCTATGTGATGCATTATCACAGATGATAAATAATGATAGTAACCCCAACTTGAGTTTTAATTTAACTTGTTCAAAAGCACTAACTTATCCATCTAATATCCCTTTAGAAATAAAATTAAATAAACAAGTTCTGTCTGTGATTACAGAAGTAAAAGATAAACTAAAATCTCGCAAAAATACTTTGGGTAGAAACCAAAAAAGTATCCTAATAGATACTAAAGTATTGCCTTTATTTTCTAAACAAGAACTATTGCGCTCAACAATTCAAGGTTTAGTAATTAAGCTTGAATGGTTTGGTGGAAAGGAAAAAGCAAAAGTTACTATCATAACTAATATAGAACAGGAAGAGAGAGAGGTTATTATTGAAGTTAATCGTAAAGAGTATCAAATTGCATTTCAAGCTAATTTAGATCAGCTACCAATAATATGTACTGGTCACTTAATTGAAGAAAATGAATTATTAATTTTGAGAGAAATAGGAAATTTTTCTCTATCTCGAAAGAATGTTTAAATCCACTGAACATCAAGAGTTTGTCACTACTTTGTCAGCGCTTATAACACTTATGGCAAAGAAGTTTTAAGTTTAATCCCACAAGCATTTCACTTAATAAGATAGTTAAATTACAATATCTGCGGCAAACTTCCGCAAATTATCCTGTCGCCACTTAGCATCAGCTTTGCGATTTGTCTGCAACTCGAAAACTCGAATTCCCTTAGTTGGGAGCGGGTTTAATCTTTCCTGCAACTGTTGCCAACAAGTAATTAGTTCATGCTCGACATTGTAAGTAGCACATAACTTAGCAAAATCAATATCCTGGGGAGTACCGAAAAACTCTTCAAATGGTGGGTCGAACTTGGCAATGGGTAACATTTCAAAAATCCCACCGCCATTGTTGTTAATTAACACAATCGTCAGATGTCCGACAAACTTATTGCGGATTAAAAAACCATTGGTGTCATGCAACAGAGCTAAATCTCCCGTTAACATCACACTACTTTGCTGGCGATGGGCAATTCCTAAAGCGGTGGATAATGTGCCATCGATGCCATTTGCACCCCGGTTAAAGTGCGATCGCACTCCTAAATTATTCGGTTTCCAGAAATATTCCACATCCCGCACAGGCATACTATTGGCAATAAACAGAGGCGTTCCGGGCAGTAAAATCTGAGAAATTAACCAAGCTGCTTTACTCTCAATTATTTCATCTATTTTCCCCATCGTCTGGTCAACAACTAACCTGACTTTAGCTTCCGCATCACACCATTTATGCACATAGTCTGAGGAAAAAGATAAATTTATCTCCTCTGCTTTTATATCTTCTACAGATATCCGTAAATGCGTCGTTCTCCCGTGCAAAGGGTCGAGGTTTTGGTCACTGGGGTCAATTATCCAGCGTCGTGATTGGGTTGTATCTATCCAGTTACGCAGTTCTTTACTAGTAGGCATTTCACCTACCTGAATCACCATTTCGGGCGCTAACTGCTTTGCTAGTTGCTGATTTCGCAAAATCAGGTCGTATGTGGAAATCAAATAGGGGTTGAGTTCGGCATAATTTCTCACTGGGGAGAGTCCCTCAGCTAGCACAGGCCATTTGAGAGTTTGGGAAAGTTGCGCGATCGCTCTACAATATTCCTGTGGTTGCTGCGGTTGGGCAACACCTGCGATAATAATGCCGCGATCGCATTCCTTCCATTGTTGGGGAATCGAGAATCGGGAATCAGGAATTGCAAATGAGGTGGTGTTTACTATTCCTGCAAAAAAGTCTTCTGGTTGAAACTGTGATTGCAAATAACTCAAGTCAGTTCCATCAGGAACAGGCGCTAAGGGATCGCGAAAGGGAATATTCAAATGTACTGGCCCCTTCGTAGGAGTTTGCGCCCTTTCCCAGCTATGAATTACCATTTGTCGCAGGTAAGCTAGCATTCCCAGATCAGCGGAGGGTAAGGCTAACTCTGTTTGCCAATTTGGGTAGTTTCCGTATAATCTCAATTGATCTACAGTTTGCCCAGAGTGACAATCTCGCAATTCTGCCGGTCTATCGGTGGTTAATACTAACAGTGGTACGCGACTATATGAGGCTTCAATTACTGCTGAATAAAAATTTGCTCCTGCTGTACCAGAGGTGCAAACTAGTACCATAGGGCGTCCGGTTGCTTGAGCTTGTCCCAAAGCAAAAAAGGCGGCGGAACGTTCATCGAGAATGGAAATCGCTTCAATCTCAGGTGCTTGTTGAGCAAAGGCGACTGCTAAAGGTGTAGAACGTGAACCAGGACAAATGATCGCACAAGTCAATCCCAATCGCTTTAGTGTCTCTGTTAAAATATAAGCCCAAAGTTGATTAACATTCCTATAAGCGATCGGCATTAAATTAAACATAGCTATAAAACAATCTTAAATTTTAGATTTTGTCTAGGGAAATTCAATTTAAAATCCATCTGGGAAAGTTGAGCAAACAGAAGACTGAGGGAGGGAAGCCGAACCTCGGAACTTCCAAAGCAGCTTCACCTAAAGGTGGGTTGCAAGCCTGACAATTCAGGTCATCTAGAAAAGCCAAGGCGAAACCTAACCCCTCAACCCTACAAGGGTTGGGGGGAGAATTCAAAGCCTCTTTGCTTTTAGGGGAAAGGTTTGGAGAGAGGTTTTCCAGATCCCGTGAAAAGCTGGGTTGCAAGCCAACCCTCACAAATGCGGTGATGGAACTCTCCAAGCAAACTTGCTCCACTTTCTACAAAATGCACAATTTGCTCTCAAACTTTTATGGACTGCATTCATTTAACGGGAATTCGCTGCTATGGCTATACTGGGTATCTGCCAGAAGAAAAAGTGCTAGGACAATGGTTTGAGGTGGATGTAAGGTTATGGTTGGATATCTCCACAGCAGCCAAGACTGACGCCATCGAAGACACTTTAGATTATCGCAGCGTCATTAGCTTGATACAACATCTGGTAAAAACGTCTAAATTTGCTTTGATAGAGAAATTGGTAACAACGATCGCAGATTCTATTCTCCAAGAATGCGATCGTGTAACACAAGTCCAAGTCACTCTGAGCAAACCTGCCGCACCTATTCCAGACTTTAGTGGCAAAATTAGCATTGAATTGACTAAAAGTAAGTCAAATATTTAAAGCACAAAACGTGTTTTTTCTGAATATCTATAAGCGAGCAAAGATAGGGGGTTTACGTGGAGCGTGAAAGTATCTGACAAAGAGAATCTTTATTGCCATTGCCCCCAGCACCTGCTCGTTCTCAAAAAGCTAAAAAATTACGTTATCTGCTGATGAGCATTTAACTTGCATATTTTCAGTTCACAGGATTTATGATTAAGTATTAGCCAGAAGCGTTGAATAGTTTTAAGTAACACCATTTAACTCACAATTCAAAATTTCAGATAGTTTCAGACGATAATTTAGACTCCGGCTGAGACAAAAACTATTTGTAGATAAAGCGGTATTAAACTCTTTAATTCTAGATAATGATTAATTTTTAGTAGTAATTTAGTCAATGAATCTTATTATATTATATACAACACACTAGATGATTTTTTTCAACTTATATGAAACTAGTACGCTACGGCGTAAATAGAGCAATCATTTAAAATCACTAAAAAGCCCATTCCATAATACTTTTGACTTTTGACCCTTCTCTACGAGAGGCTGCGCCAACGCTTAAGGCGTAGCCTCTGGTAGAGAAAGAAGCTTATGCCGCAGGCTTTACGACTGCACTCAGGGTTAAGGCTGAACGAAGCCTTGACTTTTGAATGAGTGACTTCCGCCTTGCGCTACAGGATGCTCTAATTTGTGAAATTTTATTCTTGATTAATTTTTACATGAATAATATAGTTATTATTTATACTTTTTCAGCAAAATTATTGCGTATTTTTGAAAATCAGTTTTTGATTACTGGTGATTCATGTGCAATGCTAATAACACGATATTAGCTGCATGAGCTAATCAGAATTAGCTTTGCCAAACACAGAAATTATCGGAGGTTAATAACATGCTATTTGATCATTAGTCAGTATTTATATAAAGTAAGAACACAGGGAGTTAGAGATTTTTTATGATAAGATAATGACTTTTAGATCGAGTTGACACTGACAACAAAAATCTGAACCTTAGCAAATAGGTTACTATAACATGTTCGCCCGCAAAATCCTAGTTGTTGAGGATGAAAAAATCCTAGCCTCAAATATTAGAAAAAGTTTACAAAAACTAGGTTATTCCGTTTCAGAAATAACTCAGTCTGGTGAAGAGGTAATAAAAAAGGTAGCAGAAACTAATCCACATTTAGTATTAATTGATATCTGCCTAGCTGGGGAAATTGACGGTGTACATGTAGCGGATATTATCCAGAATAACTTCCATGTGCCTGTAGTATATCTAACAGATCGTTCGGAATATAAAACATTAGATAAAAATCAGCTAAGTGAGCCTTTTAGTTACATAGTCAAACCATTTATTGAAAGTGATTTACATTTTACAATTGAAATGGCTCTCTATAAACATCAGAGCAAAAAGATATTATACGAAGAAAAACAGAGGCTGGCGGCAATTATTAACAGTATGGGCTGTGCAGTAATTGTGACATATGCAAATGGTAGTATTCAAATGATGAATCCCATAGCAGAACTAATCACTGGTTGGAAGCAAAGTGAAGCGTTCGGTAAAGATTTAGTAGAAGTGGTTAACTTAGTTGATAAAGATGTCGGAGAAAAAAATGGAAATTTAGCCATACATGTAATCGAAGCAGGTGAAATTTTCAATTTACCAGAAAACTGTACATTGATCACCAAATATGGCGAAGAAATAGCGATTGGGGATAATGTCGCACCCATCCGCGATCAAAATGGCAATATTACTGGCGCAGTTTTAATTTTTCAAGACATCACCAAACGTAAGCAGACAGAGGCGCAATTGATCCACAGTGCGTTTTATGATGGGCTGACAGCATTACCGAATCGTGCTCTATTCCTAGATCGGCTCACACAAGCAATTGAACGTAGCAAACGCAGAAGCAATTATTATTTTGCAGTTTTATTTTTGGATTTAGATGGCTTCAAGGAGATTAATGATCGCTTTGGGCATGAAATAGGGGATGATTTTTTAGTAGCGATCGCTAGACGTTTAGAGTTGTGCTTACGTAGTGGCGATACTCTAGCACGATTTGGCGGTGATGAGTTTACTGTTTTTTTGGACGATATTAAAGACATTACTGACGCTACCAATGTTGCTAAACGTATTCAAGACTCCTTACGATTGCCACTTAACCTGAATGGATATCCATTATCTACTACAGCTAGCATTGGTATTACTTGGAATTTTAGTAATTATGAGGAGCCTGCAACTCTGCTGCGGGATGCTGATATTGCTATGTACCGAGCTAAACGTCAGGGAAAAGCTACTTATGCCATATTTAGTTAATTAGTCTTTTCTACTGCAACAGGGAGCATCCCAAATGTGCAAGTTTAATTTACATACGGGATTGTGACTTACTCAAGAGGATGAAAAACGTAGACGCAAAGCGGTGAGCCAGTCTGGTGGATAGGTTAAGAGGCATAAAGGAACTAGCGTTAGCGCAGCGTAAAGCCTGCGGCATGGCTTCTCTACGAGAGGCTGCGCCAACGCTTAGAGCGACGTAGGAGCATCACCCGTAAGGCTTGCCGCAGGCTACCACAAAGAACACATAGACACGTTCGCAAAGCATCTTGGCGCAGCCTCTTGTAGAGTTGAGAAGTGACTTCCCGCAGGGTAGGACACAAAGGGAAGAAGATTTAAAAGGGTTTTTGCGCCAGTCCCGTATATTTTTGCCAAATTGGGATGCTCCCACTGCAACATGGATAGAATATGCTACTCTAGCCGCTACGAAGGTGTATCCTACACAACCGAGAAGCCCCACAAGTCTGTCATGGAAAAAACCGAAAAACAGAAAATGCTTGCAGGCGAATTATATGTGGCGGAAGATCCAGAATTGGCTGCGGAAAATCAGCGAGCTAGTCGCTTATTACGAAGGTACAATTCTACAACTGAAGAACAGCTTGAGCAACGGCAGCAAATTTTGCAAGAATTATTTGGAAAGATCAGTCACAAAATATCAATTGTGCCACCCTTTCATTGTGACTATGGCAGTAATATTTTCGCTGGCGACAGATTATATATAAACTATGGCTGTGTAATTTTAGACTGCAATACAGTTCAGATTGGTGAAAATGTCTTGTGCGCTCCTTATGTACAAATTTATACTGCTTATCACTCTACAGAGCCGGAAATTCGTCTTTCTGGTAGAGAATTAGCTGCCCCAATTAACATTGGTAACAATGTCTGGATTGGTGGCAGTGCAATTATTTGTCCAGGTGTAACTATTGGTAATAACACAACCATTGGTGCTGGCAGTGTAGTTGTCAAAGATATACCTGAGAATGTTGTTGCTGCTGGCAATCCCTGCCGCGTCATTCGGTATTTGTCTTAGAATTTAAAACTTATAACCTCTAGCAAGCCAATAGAGCCAGTCTGCGATCGCTTCTTGGGTTTCGCTGTCAGCATCAATGGCTGCTATTTCAGATAATTTTGCAGAATAAACATCTTCATCCTTACCATTAATGTAAGCCACTTCTACAAACATATCTTTTAAGCACTCATCATCTGGGGCCATTCCCAGGACTTCGACTTGTTTCTCCTCAGCAGAAGCTGATTTGCGTCCCTTCTTAGTCCATTTAGCCAGAAAAGGAAAATTCAGAGCCTCCTCAAGGTAGTAGTACCAACCCATGGCCCTTTCTTCTTTGTCTTCAGCATCTACAATGATCTCTGTTTTAATGCGATGCTCTCGGTTTTCGTCGGGTTCAACACTAGGCATAAGATAACGCTTTGCGTATAATGCATTTTGATAATATTACCAAAGTCAAGACTTAGGAAGAATTTTTCTAAAATATAGTTAAGTATATTAGGACTTACACATAATATATCATGTTCACTTAAAGACTTATCATGAAGATCGCAGGGGGCTTTCTAGCTCTTAGCTGGGGGAAAAGGGTTTTCCGGTTTTTGCACAGATGTGGTAATCATAACTAATTAACCGGACATGATACTTAAAGGGGATCTAGGTTTCAGTTTTCAGTGCGTAAGTCCTGGTATATCTAAGTTATACAAAAAACCGCTTGTCAATCACAAACGGTTTTCTAGTTATTGCCTTCAAGGGGAACTGATTTGTTGCGCCAAGATACCAAGTTTTTTCTTAGCGCTAAAGCGCGAAATTTTTTAGAGATTAAACAAGTCTCAAATCAGGATAATTTGCCAACACATCATCAGATGTCAGAGTATCATTTTCAGCTTGCGGAGTCCAAAGAACTTCAATTGCCAGAAGCTTTTCGCTAGGAATACTACCAATTTGCCGCAAAGCTTGACGCAAATCATCAGCACTGTTAATCGCTGTGGGGATTTCAAACTTACCTAGTGTCGCCGCCAGCAAGGTGACGATAATATATTCTCCAGCGCCTTCGGTAAATAGGCGGGTGGGGTTGTCGAGTTCACCAGCCGGTGGTAAAGCATCTTTGGCAAGGGCTGCTCTTAGCTGGTTGTTGACGTTAGAAAGAGTTTCTTCGCTAAACTTGCTGCGTTCTGCTAGTGACAGCCGATTAAACTGACCTTCAGCCGAATTTAAACTGGCTTGTTGAGTCCCACCACCTGCATATACAAAGTATTCGGGATGGCGGAGTAAAGCTAGACTGGCTTCTTGTAGAATTTCTGCTCTCCCCTCTGGGGTGTTAGTATCAGCAGTTTCAGCAATGTGATTGAGTTCATTTTGCAATTCACGGGCTTGAGCTAACAAACCTACTTGCAAACGAGTTACAGAAACAGGAGAGTTACTGCTGTAATCGGTTTCTGGAGTTTCACCGCTAGAGACGCGGCGGAAAGTTTGCAATAAGAAATTAGCAAGCGCAAAGAAAATTAAGATGCCAAATAGACCACCAAATCCTCCCCCAATACCCCAGAAGGGAAGTAGGAAGGGAAAGCCAAAACCACCACCAAAGCCGCCACCAAAGCCACCACCAGGATAGTATCCACCCCCACCAGGAGGTGCGTAGGTGCGCGGTGTATAGGTGCGGCTGGAAGGTACTCTAAAGGAACCACCACCGATCCGACCCCCACTGCGAGCCGCTAATGCTCCATCGGCGTGACCAAGAGCCAAAGCTAACATTAGGCTTAGGGCTAAGAAGGTTTTTAACAGCGGTTTGATGGTTTGTTGTAGTTTTTTACGCATAATACAATCGCTTGAAAAACGAAATTATTTATGATTTTTCCCCATGCTCGTAGGAGTGTTGCGATATGTCGCTAACGCCAGCCCGTAACAAGCAAGCTTTGTAGCATTTACGTAGCATTCACTTTTAGAGGCTACATATTCAATTTACCGCGTCTTCTCTTGGGTAAGCAGCGATCGCAGGGGGGATTTCTCGACTGGGGAACCGTACCTGAAGACATGTTCATCATCACAGAAATTTGCGACGTCTACGACGGGCTACGTCTTGAACTAGCACTTTCAGACTACAGTCTTGAATTATACAGATGATTTGAATTTTTAATGATTATTTTGATTAATTTTTTAATACTTCACTGAAACAGTGCTGAGTAAAAAAGTAAAATGACTAGGCTTAGGCATCAAATCAGTTTCGAGTAGTAAGTGCCTCGGCTGAGAGTGGGAAGATTCGTAAGTACTACTTCTTACTCACGACTTAGCATTCTTGAACCTACTTGTTTTGTCACAAGGCGGGAGAATATTTTTAAATTACGAAGAATATTTACTACATCTAGCGGCTTTTTATTTACGTGTACACAGATGGCTAGCAAGTGTCCGTGATGCCTATCAGTCAGCCCAGCCAGACACCAGATAGCTATCCGAGACTTATCCAACTTTTTGGCATTTTGGCACAACAGTCTACAGGATTCAGAATATTCTATTGAATGTGGCTAAATTTTGTAATTTTCGCAACAGTTGTTCACTTAGCAATTTGGCTACAAGTGCTAACTTTTATTTATTGTTCATCATGCACAGAAATTCTCAAGTAGTGAGAAATTTGCAGCAAAAATAAGAGCAACACAATAAAAAAACAATCTTCTTAGCTAATCTTCTAAAATCAGCTTAAAATTTGTCTACCAAATTCGTTTTAAAAGAAATAAAATAATAATTATGGCTTTGAAAGTAATCCTAATTGTAAATAAATTAAAAATTATTTGAAATATAGTCATCGACTTGATTATGGAAAATATTTCTCAACTAACAGCTGAAATTAGAGACAAAGCTGCATATCCAGATATTCTAGTCATATCGCGGATCTTCTTGCCAAAAGAAGCTGTAATTGGGGAATATATCTACAATCGCTGTCTCCAAGATCCAGAACGAGTTATTGTGCTAGCGGCTAGTTGCTCAGGAGATAAAGTATTTGATGAAGGTCAACAGTTTCCCGTGTATCGCTGGTTTTATCCTAAATACTGGCGTAGCGGCTGTGTGGGAAGTATCCTGAAGTCTTTGGTCAATATCGTCTGCTCATTTTTCCTAGCAATCAAACTCTATTTTCGCTATCACTACCGTTATATAGAGTGGGGTCACGGCTATGACTTTCCTTCACTGTTGCTATTAAGCTATTTCTTACCTATTCGCTTTTTTATCTATCTCCACGGCAATGATCTTCTTTGTACTTTACACAATCCTGTGCTGCGATCGCTCTTTAAACTAACACTTAAACGAGCCGAAGGTATTGTTTGTAACAGTTGTTATACAGAAGACTATCTCAGAACTGCTTTGCGATTAGATACTCCTACCCACGTGATTAACCCGGTAGTCAGACCAGAAAAATTTGGCAATGTTGCAAGTTCAAGTAGCCTTGATGATTTACGTGTCCGCGTGCGTCAGACGTACAACATTCCCGAAACAGCAATAGTTATTCTCTCGGTAGGAAGACTAGTAAAATATAAAAGCTTTGACCGAGTGATTGATAACATCCCACTACTGCTAACTTTTGGGGTGGATGTCCACTATATACTTTGCGGTCAAGGGCCAAGTGAATCTGAACTTAAATCTCTGGCGCATCGTTTGCGGGTAGATAAGCGAGTCCACTTTGCCGGATATGTGCCAGAGCGAGAATTAGCAGGTTATTATGCAGCTTGCGACATATTTGCGATGCTGACTTTATCGGATACTAAAGCTAATAGTATGGAGGGTTTTGGTATGGTTTATTTAGAAGCAAGTTACTTCGGTAAGCCTGTAATTGCCCCTCGCTTAGGCGGTGTTTTAGACACAGTTCAGCATGAGGAGAATGGGATACTGGTTAATCCCAATTCTGGTTATGAAGTTTTTCAAGCTTTCAATCGGTTGTGTAAAGACCAGCAACTACGTGAGCAACTCGGCCGCAAAGGTAAAGAATTAGCCAAGCGTAGAACTCTTCATCGATCGCTTTACAAATCAGAGGCAAGAAACGCGATTTTGTGAGATGAATGCACATCAAGCGAACGTCAAAAATAATATCAGCAATAATAGTAAAATGTTTCTTACATTCAACGACACACACTCAGTTTTTTCTTTTCATCAGGATTTGCAAGGTAATCTTTGAGGCGATCGCATCCTTCATGCAGCAGTTCATCTAATCCCCGGATACGCCACACTATTACCATCTGGTCTTCACTGGCTGTAGCCAGCAGTTTGTCATCCGGGCTAAAATCTGCACTTCTCACAAAGCCTTGATGACCTGTAAATTCTGCTACCTGTTGTCCAGATAAATTCCATAACCTAGTTGTGTATTTTGCTGAAGATATAGCCAGTAGTTTACCATCCCGACTGAAACTTATTTGTGTGACTCTGCCTTCATAAGTCTTAAATTCTTTTAACTGCTTTCCTGAATAATCCCATAGCCTGACAGTACCATCATCTCCAGATGTAGCCAATTTATTCTCCTTGGGGCTAAAACCAACAGTAGTAACATAGCCCTTATGACCGATCAATTTTTTAGGCGGCTGCTTACTACTAATATCCCACAGCAATGCTGTCCCTTTTTCTCCAACTGTAGCTAGCAGCTTGCCATCTCGACTAAATCTGGTAGTTTCAACTTTACCTTCATGCCGAAATTCTCCCAACTTCTTTCCTTCAAGATTCCACAGTATCGCTTTGCCATCATCTCCAGCAGTAACAAGCCTATTTCCTGTATTATCAAAACTAATACTCCGTATTGCTTGAGAATGCCCCTTGAAAGGTTTCCAACGATTTAACCAATCTCCGGTGCGCGTCCAGAGCTTTATTGTGCCATCTTTTCCACCTGTAACAATTAGGTTTTTTGCTTTGTCTGGGCTAAAACGTACAGTATTGACACCGCCTTGATAGCCTTTGAATTGTTTTACCAGCTGACCTTCGAGGTTCCAAAGCCTAATATAGTCATCATCTGAAGCTGTAACCAGCAAGTTGCCTTCTGGGTTAAAACGAACACTACTAACAACTTTTTCATGCCCCTCTAATTTGATTGAGGGATTTTTGGGTTTGATTAATGATTTACCTGAAACTGCCCAGAATCTCACCGTACCATCATCTTTTCCAGCAGTGGCAAGAGTGTTGCCTTCATTGTTAAATCGGATACTCACAACACTACCCTGATGACCCTTAAATTCTGCTTCCAGTGTTCTATTGAAATCCTTCCACAGCCTAACTTTGCCATCGCTACCTGATGTAGCAATCAGCTGATCATTACTAATACGAACTGTCTCCACACCTTCAGGGTGAGCCTCAAATTTTTTTTCTGCCAATTCTTTTCCTGAAAAATCCCACAGCCTGATGGTACCATCATCTCCAGCTGTAGCAAGTTGCTTTTTCTTGGGGTAAAACCATACACTGTTAACACTACATTTTTTAGTGTCTTTGACATTGCATTGATGACCTTTAAATATTGCTATCGGTTCTGTCTTATTGATATCCCAAAGCTTTGCCAGTCCATCCTCTCCAGCCGTAGCAAATTGCTGGTTATTATCAGAGTTAAAATTAAGGCTTTTGATACTACTGCTGTGAGCAGGTATTGTTTTAAAAATTTGTCCTTGGAGAGTCCACAATCTGACGTAGCCATCATCTCCAGCTGTTGCCAACAACTTTATCTTAGGAAGAAGACGGACACTGTTAACACTACATTTATCACCCTCTTTTGCTAAGTCGTCTTTTTTTAGATCACATTGATGATGTATAGATATTATCAAAGGTGGAGACCAATTCTGATCTGCTGATAAGAAATGCCACATGTGTGAGACATCCCACAGTTTTACCCAACCATTACTTGCACCTGTCGCTAATATTGTTTGATCTTCATTAAAATCGATACTTTTAATACTGTTATTGGGCAGTTTAGAATTTTTCAATGTTTTCAATGGCTTTCCTTGAAAATCCCGCCATGTGACTGTGTCATCTTCTCCACCGGCAACAATTAATTCCTGTTGGTTATCCTTTTGAATAAAACGGATACTATTTACACCTCTCTGGTAAGTTTTAATTTGATTTGTTTGATGAATATTATCCAGAATCTTCTGCAAAGCTAGCAGAGGACTTGTGGCTGGACAGTCTTGCAAACAATTACTATTCCAAAAAGCCATCTTTTGAACCTCTTGTCCGGCTTCCATTGCTGACACTAAAGCTTCTATTTCTCCATCGCCAGACTCAAAATTTTTTAAAGCAGTGACTCCAGAGGCTTCAACTTCAGCTGTCCATCGTAACCAAAATGCAAGCATAGCCAGCATTGAGACTACTACAAAACCACCTGTAAGCCCAAATAGAGTAAACTTGCGACGGCGTTCTTTTTGCTTACGATCGCGATCGCGCAATGTCAAACTCTTCTGGATGAAATCTTGCTCTGCTTGGCTCAATTCATTTCGGCGTTGCTTGAGCCAATTTTCTGCCTCCGCTAGGGGGACACCTCGCAGCAATGGCCCCTCATCTTGTCCGGTATTTTCCCACTGACGCATTCTGATTCGCAGTAATTCTTGCCAAGTACGGAAAGAGCGATCGCTCTCGATCCATCCGTGCAGTCGTCCCCATTCCCGAATCAGGGTTTCATGGACAATCTCTACCGTTTCTTTGCTAGCAGTTTCATCACGTCCAGTCACCACCAACCGTGCATCAGCTAGGCGCGTGACTAAATCCCAGTTATTTTCTCCCACGTCATTTCTGGTAGCTAGTCGGCGGGTGTCTTCTGTCCCTTCTCCAGGACGCACAAGTTGGACAAATACTTGCTGCGCCCGTTGTTGTTCCTCGGGTTTGAGTTTGCCAAACTCAGCTTCTGCATGGTTCGCCAACGACTTTTCGACACCGCCGATCACTTCATAAGCAGCATGAGTCATTTGACAATTTTGCTGCTTTACCCATAGTTGCGTCAAAGCGAATTCCAGTAAAGGCAAATTTCCTGGTGAATCTGCCACCGCTTGGAGAATCCGCTCTGCAAGACCCTCTTCTAACCTTACTCCTTGTTTGTTTGCAGGTTGAGCGATCGCCTGCTGCAATTCTTGTTGGTTCATCGGCGCAAGTTTTAAGTCAGCATTCTGCAAAGCATCGGCGAAACTACGATCAGAAAGTGCATATCCTAGAAAGTCAGCCCGCAAGGTCAGCAAAAGGGTAAAATTTTGTACCAGTTTAGCCGCTTCTAGTAATTGATTTAAAAATAGCTGGCGCTCTTTAACATCTGAGCAAGAAGTATAAAGTTCCTCCAATTGATCGACCACCAGTAACAGGCGCTTATCCTCGTTCTCTGACAAAACCTGAGATAAAAAAGTATGTACTAGTTGTCCCTCTCGCAACGCACTAGCTAATTTTCCGGCATCAATATCTTGTTGTATCTTTGTTTCCTTTGGTTCACGCAGGCGCACAATGACTGCTGCTAATTCATCTACAGGATGAGTTTTTGGGCGAAAAGATTCGATCAGCCAATTGCCTAGTTGGCGTAGATGCGGAATCAAACCTGCGAATACTACGCTGGATTTACCACTACCAGATGCCCCAATCACCGCGATCAATGACTGTATTTGGACTGTATCTACTAGTTTCTGGGTGAAAATATCCCGCCCAAAGAAAAATTTTGTATCTTCTTCCCGGAAAGGAAATAAACCGCGATAGGGACATGAGGCAATAGCTTGCTCACGCAACACAGACCATGCACTCACCAACACTTGTGTGGGAATCATAAACCCAACTTTGGCTTCTGGTCGGTTGATGTCTACTGCTACTGCTATTCCTGCTATACCCTGAAGCTCACCATCCCATATAGGCGCACCACTGAAACCAGGCTGTAGTGCATAACCTGGTTGTTTCACATCCTCTAGCTGCACCCAACCTTTAGCTGTGCGTCCACGTAAAACGCCAGTAGCCCAAACACCATCTGATTGTCCTGCTGGAAAACCCAATACTCTCAAAGGATGTCCTGCCCAATCATCAGATGTAATTAATGGTGCGAGTAAAGCTTTATCTGGAGAAGAATGTTTTAATTCCAATCCAGCAATATCTTCTAGTGCCATACCAGGATTCACAGGTAGCCAGAAAACAACCTTAGCTTGGAGGAGTTGTTTGGCTGCCACTATGGGAAAATCTAAGGTGATTTCTAAATCTGGCATTTGAGCAGTTGTTCTGGGAAGTCCCAAAGCATCAGCTACCACATGGGCGCAGGTGAGGATGTACTTTCGGGAAACTAAGAAACCAGCACCAATTACTTTGCCACTGTTGGAGTAAATCCTGACAATAGATAACTCAAGGGGTGCTGCCATTTTGTGAATCTTTTTTCCACTTCAGGGTGATTTCATAGTTGACTTCACTATTGCCAGAAGCTACAACCGCCCCAAGTTGAGCGCTAATCTTAATGCCAAACTTGACTTCCACTTCATCAGCCGGTTGTTTGATGCTGCCTATTTTGGTAATAATTGCATTAGCTATCGGCTTGACAGTTTCTAGGGCTGACTCGAAAGTTTGTGTAGCTTTATCAACCACTTGGTCTCGCAAACCGATGCGCTCGTCGGTTTGTGCTGCTTCGTCTACTTCAACAAGAATGGATTCGCCACTTTCAAGAGGAAATTCTACTATACGTTTCACAATAAATTTAAAAAATTGAGTATAAATACGTAAAACTCCATATATACAGATTATAGAGAGTTTTCTATTACTTGAAGTTCCCAGATAATGCAATTTTTAGAATCTAACGATAATTTTGCAACCCCAAATAGGTTGATCAGAAATATGCCGAAAACCCTTGAGTTGAAACAGACTAAAACTGGCTCACATAAACTAACCGCCACCAACAATAGTTACCACTTCTAAGCGATCGCCTGGCTGCACTTTTGTTTGCGGCCAAAACTGGCGGTGTAAAATTTCACCGTTATACTCTACAGCCACTAAGCGGGGGTTGAAACCTAACTGTTGGAGCAAATCTGGTAAAAAAGTTTGAAACGAGCAGCTATGGGTTTCCCCATTTACCTGAATTGTAATCTCATTAGACATAAATCATGTTGGGCATTGGGCATTGAAAGCTAGTTTTTTATCCATCGTTTGTGGTGAATAATAGTGCATGGGAATATTTCACCAAGTTGGTTGCAGAAAACCATTTTGAATTTTGAATTTATAAAGGTTCTGGTTTAATTCGATTGAGTTGGGAGAGCAAATATTGCGTCACCAGAGTCGGCTGTTCGGCTTGCATGAGCGATCGCACTACGGCTACACGTTCGGCTCCGGCATCGATCACATCATTGATATTATTTGCATCTATTCCCCCAATAGCAAACCAGGGAATTGAGCAATTTTTGGCAGCATAGCCGACATATTCTAGCCCTGTTGCTGCCTTACCTACTTTCGTAGGAGTTTCATAAACTGGCCCCACGCCAATGTAATCTACACCTTCAGCAATTGCTGCTTGCATTTCTTCTTTATTTGTGGTAGAAAGACCTATCAGACGCTGCGAACCGAGTAATTGCCGAGCCACAGCAATGGGCATATCTTGTTGTCCCAGATGTACCCCATCTGCATCAACTGCCAAAGCCAGATCCACGCGATCGTTAACAATGAACAAAGCACCGTAGATGTGGCATAACTGCCGGAGTTTTCTAGCTTGTTCCAGACGCAAAGAATCATCGGCGGTTTTGTCGCGGTACTGTAGGAGCGTTAATCCACCTTTGAGTGCAGCTTCGACGTTGTTCAATAAAGTTTCACTAGGGGAAGTAACAAAATACAGACGCGATCGCCACAATAATTGATGGCGCTGATGACCCATTAAACTACTTTCTAAGGTATAAACCTGATAGCGCATCTGCTTACAAGCTTTAGCCATAGTTGGGTGATAAAGCTTGCCGTATTCTTCCAGCACCCGCAATGCTTCTTCGATGCGGCAAAAGTTAGCTTGCAACACTGATTTGATACTAGCTCGTTCTTCTTCCTGAGGATGAGTTAACTCAGTCCCAGGATCGCCTGGTGTATCTCGCGCCGCCCGCAATTGGGAGGTATGCAACTTGGCTACCTCTTGTCGCATGTGCTTGCATTCAAGAGCCAACTGGGCATTGTTCAATCCAAACCGACACCATTCCTCAATAATTCGCAAGCCCTCACGAGCGCGGTCTAAATTGGCATCTAAAATCCGGTAAACAACTTGCTGTATTTGCTCTTTTTGGCTGTATGGCTCGACCATTACAACAACCCCGTTAGTGCTTTCATCGAAATGTGAATTATCATATGTCCTAGTAATCATAATTTAATTAATTTGCTTTTTTTTACTCAATTTTTGCTAAATCTACGCAAACAAACGTAGTAGCCAGGGTTACAATCAATTATCCCATGTTCCTATAGGCAGTGATCAGGGTAGTTTGAGGCTACAGTTTCGCGCTAAGGTTAGTCAAGTATTTTAAGGTAAACGACTAGTTTACAAAAGATTGGGAAGAGCGGATACACCAGAAAATCGACAGTGGGCAGAAGCAATAGCACGGTAATATAAGCTGATCTTAATTACTCAGATGCAGGATTACTTGACCCTAGCCTAGCTAAGTCTTTTAATATCAAGCAATTAGCTACAATTACTCAACTGCTTACAACTAAACTATTCTCTAAGTTAGGATCTTTATAGGAAGAGTTTGGAGATTGGAAAATTCAAGCAAAGCAAATCTAAAAAACAACTTCTAAGAAAAAGTTTGTCGGATATCAAAAATTGATTAAATGTTTTTTATAAAATGAACTAACAGATACTTTCGGTAATTAGTAACCAATGAATATCAAATTAAAAAGTGTTTTTGATGATTAAATAACATCTGGTCAAAAAGCAATAAATAAAAAACAATTAACAAAAGATTATTTTCGATAAATTAAAAAAACTTAGATTATAGCAATTCTTGGCCAGACTGGGGGCTTAATATCATGTCCGCCAAATTACCCATAATAAAACAACCCCACCCCGCAAAAGCTACGCTTTAGCTCCCCTCCTCGCCTGCGGAGAGGGGTTGGGGGTGGGGTTGTTCGGGTTTAATAAGCAATCAAGCGGACATGACATAAGTCCCTTGTTCTATGCAACCTCACAGGTAATCTGTATTATCTCGTTCTACGCTCCATATAAGAATGCCCATCTAGAGGCAGCAGCCCTCCAAACACATCTTTGACTTTGGCAAAGAATTGAGATATTGAAAATTTTTGGGTGGTAGAAAACTAATATATAGGCGATGCCTACGGCAAGGGCAAAGCCAACGCCAAAATCAAATCGAGGTAAAATCCTTGGTTTTACGATACTTACACGTATCTTGACAGGTATACCTTATTCCCTACCTCTTCCTAGTCTCCAATCGCTTAGTTTATTACTATGTATTAAATATCGCCAATCGGTCAATATGTGAGTAATATTATCGACATAATACTCTCTAAGAGTATAAGAATTTATTGTTACTTCTAAAGAGTTGTGTAAAATATGATGCTCCCTAGTGTGTTTACTGAGTACCGTAGAGTAAATGTTTTGTTTGCAAAGCTGAAGTTTCTGAAATCAGCAAGGCTTTTATTTTTTAGTTTTTCAGTATTATCTTTTACCGTAGGCATGGGAGCGGCAAGTATGGCGTTCCTGGGTACAAGCTTGGGTAGCGCGATCGCTCAGATTCCATTAACTCTAGATTCTGCGCCTCTGGGTGAGAAAACAAATTCTCAGGCTAACGTGCTGTTTGTCAACTCAAGTGGCGGAAATGACAGTACAGGTAATGGCAGCGAATCCGCTCCGGTGAAAACGATTACCCAAGCGTTGCGATTAGCTAAAGCTAATACTATAATTATGCTCTCCACGGGCACTTATAGCGCCGAGACAGGAGAGATATTCCCATTAATGCTGAAACCGGGTGTTTCAATTCAAGGCAACCCTAGCAATCAAGGCAAGGATATTATCCTTCAGGGAGGTGGTGATTACCTGAGTCGGAGCTTTGCCGGTCAAAACGTCACAATTGTGGGAGCAAACCAAGCCTTGCTGACTGGGGTGACGGTAACGAACCCGAACCGCCGTGGTTACGGTTTATGGATTGAATCTAGCAATCCGGTAATCGCGGAAAATACATTTATTGGTAGTACCCAAGATGGGATTTCCGTCAGTGGTAATGCTGCACCCACTATTAGCAAGAATTACTTCGATCGCAATGGAGCCAATGGGATCACAATTGCCGGTAACTCCAGTCCCCAAGTAAAGGAAAATGTCTTTCACCAAACGGGTTATGGGATCAATATTGCCCAAAATGCCGCTCCTATAATCATAGGTAATCAAATTCAGCACAATAGATCGGGAATTGTGGTGCAAGCAAATGCCCACCCGATTTTGCGGAATAATTCTATTCGAGATAATAAAGAAGATGGTTTAGTTGCGATCGCTCAAGCAATGCCAGATTTGGGTAATGCATCCGAACTTGGGGGTAATGCATTTCAAAATAATGCCCGCTACGACATTAACGCCAGCGCTGCCAAACAGGTGATTTCTGCTGCTGGTAACAATCTTGTGAGCGATCGCATCACTGGCAAGGTAGATATTAACGGTACAACAGCACTCGCAGCCCCAACTTCTCAACCCGCTCCTGTCCCCAACAATGTGTTACGAGAAATCCCACCAACTGGAGAAATCACCTTCTCGGCTCCTGAAATCTCTGAAACTACCAATGGGCAAACTAGCAATAGCATTTCAGCAACTAATCGTGTTCCTGGACAATTAAACAGTCAGCTGCTGCCATTGTTGCCAGCTAATATACCACTTTCCGCGCCCATATCCAATCAACCGCAAGCCACCTCTAAAGTTGCCGGTTTTCCTACTCCTAGCAGCTTGTCAGGTAGACAAATACCAACTAACACTTCAAGAATTGCAACTTCCAGTCCAGCAGAGCCACCTAATACGCCACAGTTAAATTATGTGCGGATTGATCCTAATACCATTGAGTTTACTGCCCCTGAGTACCCATCCAATTCAGTTGCACAGCCACCAGTTGCCAGCACGAAAAATCAAACGCAGCAGCCATCACCAATACTAGAAACTTCTACCCGGGGTGCTTCAAGACTTTTACCACTTTCTGATCACAATATCCCCATTAGTAATACTCGCAATCTGCAAACAAGTTCTGCAAGTATCCCTTATGGGGGTAACTCTGCGACACAATTTGGTATACGTTATCGCGTAGTAGTTCCACTGTTCACTGATAAAGATCAAAATTTAGTGCGATTGCTTGCTCCTGATGCGTTTCCCACAGTTTGGCAAGGTCAAAAAGTTATGCAAGCAGGAGTATTTAGCAGTGAATATAACGCTAAAGAAATGCTTAAAACACTCTCTAGCAACGGTTTAAGAGCCATTATGGAGCCGTTGAATTAATTGGGCATTGGGCATAAGGCAAAAGGGGTGGAGGGGAAAGACTTACATCCCCTCCAGTCTTTTTCCTCAATTTTGAATTTTGATGTAAAGGCGATCGCTCTTTAACGGGTAAAGTAAACTGAAGACAGAAATACCACAAATCCAAGAATTGCCCCCATGAGCGTTCAAATCGAATTTCAGGTTACCGCTCCACCGTTTCGTTGGGATGAAGCTGGAGGTATTCGCATCGGTCAAAGCCGCATTACTCTCGATAGCTTGCTAGCAACCCAGTAAGCTGTTCCACATTTAACTTGCTATAACAGCATTACCTTTATTTTTGACTTGACGCTGCCATTTAATAATTAATTCACCTTGATTGAGCAGTC
>NZ_JBALCN010000011.1:0-26999 GCF_036919615.1 Nostoc sp.
TTTGTAACTCTACATCCATTGCCCTACTTACCTTTCAGGGTTTTTTCTGTTCATTCTTTTATTCAGAATACCCGGAAAGTGACAGAAGAGGGATACATGGCGACCACATAATTCCACGCTCTAGGGGAGGTTTAACTGTGTGGGAAAACTTAACTTTGCGGTGTGGTCAATGTAACTTGTTAAAAAGCAACAAGTTGTTCTAGACAGGTAAAGACCTACTCCAGTACATTTCTCTTGAAATATGTAAACATTTGGTGACTGCGATTAACTCGTGATAGATGCAATTACTAATTGCTAAGTAGAAGTCTCTTTCTCATGAAGCTATCTGGTAAATTGCAGGTCGATATCTTGGTTCAGGAATTGGTTTGTCCTCCATTTTGGCGGTTTCTAACCATGCTGCTTTTGCTTGTAAAACTTCATGAAGTGCTTCTTCTTCTGTTGAACCAAATGCTGAACAGTATTTCAGATCAGGAATATCAGCAATGTAACCATCATCTTTTTAACTGTAGAAGATATTAATATAATACTTTTTCATCTTTCATTTTCCAAGGTCGCCATCTTTCTCAGCAACCTAGTATTGCCACCAAAATACGAAGCAAGTCCTCTATGTCAGCAGGAACACGATATAAATTGAGGTCTTGAGTTATTTGTTTATCTTCTCGATTCAATAGACTAAATTGCCAGATATCCCCTGTAGAAACAGCTCCCTGTAAATTTGGCTCTTGAGAATCAGTCCACGCATCAATAGCAATCAGTTCTACAGCAAGCTGAGTAAAGCCCCTTGCTAAATCAGCATTTTTAGCTTCTACAACTAAGAGTTTACGGTCTGCATGAAGATAATAGTCAAGTGAACCTTTTAATTGTTCTGTAACAATTAAAGGATATTCGATTCTAAGTTGGGCGTGAGTGTAATGAATAACGTCCAGTAAAATTGGGGCAATTAGTAATTCTCTGCGGGCTGCCTCACTAGTCAAACTAATATATGGTAAACTCTCTTCAATCCTAGATTTGAGATTTGCGAGTCTGTCTAATTCAATGGTGGACTTTTGTTGATTGAGAGAGGAACGTTTTAAAGAATAGCCAAATTCAGCCAGTATATCTTCTGGCTCGAATGACATCTCAAAATAGCTTCTGAAAGTGTATGAGTGATTTGGTTGAAGGATGGGAGTTTTACTCATAGCTGCATAATTAAAATAATTCGTATTAAGTGATATTCATCCCTAAGGCATAAGAATTAAATAACATCCAGTTTATGTCCTTGGCTTACCTCACCCTCAATCCCTCTCCTTATAAAGGAGAGGGAGGCTAGAGATAGGAGAAGTTTTGCATTTTATTTAATCCACGTTTCTAAGTTAGAAAATCTGCCCAATGCTGCTACTTTGGATAAAGCAATGCAACAAGGGCAGATGGTTACGTTTCAAGTCTAGAGTCTTACTCTAAGAAATTTGGCTCGGGAGTGGGAGTAGTGACACCATTACGACCAACTGCGGGTATTTCCACTAGCTGATCTGTAGCAGTAGGAGTTCCATTAGTATTGCCACTGGCAGTCACTGAACTTTGATTGCCGGGATGTCCATTGGGGATGAACAATTGCGGATGGTCAAAGGGTGCTTGTTCAAGGAGGACTCGCTGATCGGTAAGTCCGGTTCTTAAGAACGCGACCAAATCAGCTTTTTTAGCATCGGTTAAGTTCAACGGTACTGCACCAGTTCCACCGTCATCACCTCGACCACGATTGTAAAAGTCTACTACTTGCTCCAGAGTTGCCTTGCCACCGTTATGCATATATGGAGCTGTTAAGCCGATGTTACGCAGGGCAGGTGCTTTGAACAGTGATCTAGTAGTGTTTCCAGCTCCTGGATCATCTGAGGCAGGTCTGACACCGTAGTTAGGGAAGAAGCCGTTAGTTGGATTATTAATCAGCGGATCAGTTGAATCAGTTGAAGCTACTCCTGCGGTTCTTCTCACCGAAGCCGTGGTGAATTCTGGAATCGTATGGCAGGCGTTACAATTACCGCCACCATTAGTTGAATTATTGACAAATACAGTCAGACCGCTTTTTTCCTGATCGGTGAGAGCGTTGGTATTTCCCGCTTGGAATTTATCAAAAGGTGTCTGGTCAGACACAAGAGTAGACAGATACTTTTGCATTGCTAACGCAGAGAATAAGGAGAAATTCCAATCCCTGAGCGAAAACTGACTCGTAGGTAAAGTCAGTCCTTCCTCACTCTCATTACCATCATCATTTTTGCCGAGGACTGTTGGTGTTCCATTACTGTCAACTTGAATGATTGACTTTGACTTCCACCATTCCTTCTTAAAGGCTTTCCGAATCAGCTGATCATAGGATGCGATATCCAGACCGGGCTTACGGGATCGACTGTTAGATCCTAAAACACTGTCTTGCCGATCTACAAGTTGTTTACCTAAGGGTCTGAGGCTTTTGAGCTTCTGACCTTTTTTCCGCAGAAATTTAGCACCGACTTCAGGTAAAGTACGACCACCAGCAGATGTCTCAAATGGACTCAATAGTGGCCCGGTTACTAGGGAAGCTAGAGAGGAATTGTTGAGCGAAACGGAAACAGGAGTTAGTTGCCTTGATGTTGTAGCTATGTAAACTTTAGCATTAAAGTCTGCTGCTCCTTTTATATTTACCCCATTGAAGGTTTCCTTGGCGCGACCATCCCAAAACTGGAGTTTGTTGAAGATTGCATTAATTACCGTTGGAGTATTACGCGGCTCAACTCGACGCACATTAATTCCATTGACTTGAAAGCCGTCTGGATCTGGCACAGATGTAGTCGAATCCTCTGCTTGACCCGGAACAGTGTTATTAATAACACTGTTAAACACACCTTGGGATGAGGCGATATCGTTAGTGTCAGAAATAACTGTACTGGTTCGATCATTAGGATCTGCCAGTTTGTGAAATGGAAAATCTGCCGCCGTGAGTTGATAGTTTGCACCACCACCTACCTGGAAAGTTGTATCTTTCAATAATGCCAAAAAACCAGGATTAATTTGATTTTTTGATCTGTTATCAGCTCCCGCATGAAAGTGACAAGTAGCACAGGACTGAACGCCGTCACTACCAAGCTGCATATCCCAGAATAGAGATTTTCCTAGCTTGAGTAGGGCTGTTTGGTCTTGAACAAAGTCTCCGAGATTGCTTGGTTGAGCCACTGCTGTCAGGAGTGGTGGGTTCGCCGGGTTAGGGTCTCCTGTTGTAGCCACTGGTAAACTAGTTATGTTATCTAGGGGAGCTGGGTTTGGTGTTACTGCGGATACAATACCTCCACCAGCGATCGCCAGAGAAACTATCACAAAAATTGCCAGAGGGCGTGAATATCTTGAGCCTATTTTGGTTTTAAACCTTAAATAAATCCAAAAAAGCATCATTAGCACTAGTAACATTGCTAATGCACCATTTGAGGGTATCATTAAGACCTCGCTACACGTGTGGGAATTATGATGTTGAGGCCATTCTTGACAGATTAAGATAAAATTAATTTTGTCAATAGTATTTACGCTGTAAATTAACTCCAAATGGGGGTATTAAATTTAATTTGACACAGAATTTTGAAGACAAAAATGAGTGATGCTTTTTCAGATGACGCATAGGCAGAGCCAGCCGTAGGCACTCCTAATCCAAAACTTGTGTTTTCTACCCTCATTTTTGCGAAATTTTTAAGCACTATTACTTGTTGACAAATTGATTATGATCTTAATCTTTCAAGAAGGGGTTGAGACTGACTCACAAAAACTCAGCCTCACTTTAAATAGTACGAAAATACTAATGCGGGGATTGTAACTATGTACAAAATACCAAGCAGTACCGATCTGATTCTCTAGGCATTTCGAGAACAAAGAAGTTTTTTCTACCAAACGAGATTTCGTTGTTTAAACGCAATACCTGTGAATGAAACTGTACAAACAATAAACCAATCAGGAAAAGATTATAAAAAATATAATATTGTAGTTATCAACAAGCTATTAACAAGATATTGATAAGTTATTAACAAGATATTAACAAGCTAATAACTTGTAACCCACATTCCGCAGGTTAGTTTTAAAATCTTGGTATTTTATATAAACCAAGTTCTGACAGGGGTTTCAGACATTGAACCTGTATAAAGTACTCTGTGATACCTTCTTTGCGAGACGCTCCGTGAACGGCAAGCTCAGGGCATCGCGCTACGCGTAGCTTACTTCCTGGTAGGGGTACGGTGAGCTACGCTAATACAAAGAAAATAAGTATCAAAATTCAGCTTTTTGACACTATTCTCAATAAATTTAGCCTGTTTGAGACTAAAAACTTAGATTTGCGATTTGTGAATCTATCTAATTCAATGCTGGACTTTTGTTGATTGAGAGAGAAACGTTTTAAAGAATAGCCAAATTCAGCCAGTATGTCTTCTGGCTAAAATGACATCTCAAAATAGCTTCTGAAAGTGTATGAGTGATTTGGTTGAAGGATGGGAGTTTTGCTCATGACTGCATGATTAAACCTCTGTCATACAAATCGTATGACAAACTTAACATCCCTGCTATCTCGTCAACAACTTCCGCCGCAAATTATCCAACGCTGCATTCGCACTCACATGACGAATTAAAGCTCGACCTCGCACTGTACCAAACTGATACTCAAAACTTGCCACTTCATCCTTTGGCCCGGCTAAACCAACGTAAACTAAACCCACCGGCTTAGTATCTGTCCCTCCAGTTGGGCCAGCAATACCAGTGATACTCAATCCCCAAGTTGTTGCAAGGCGGGTTTTGACTCCAATTGCCATTTGCTCTGCAACGGTAGCACTTACCGCCCCAAATTTATCTAAATCTTCTGGGTTAACCCCCAGTAGCCCAACCTTCACTGAATTGTCATAAGAAATTACTCCACCCCAAAAGTAATCAGAACTTCCAGAAATCTCAGTCAACATTTGCCCTAAACCGCCACCAGTGCAAGATTCTGCTACCGAAAGCGTTTCTTTTGATGCACGCAACAACTGGCCAACCACGGTAGCAAGGGTATCATTGTTTACGCCATAAAAATCTAGTCCGGCGATTTCTTTAATTTGTTTCTCAATGGGCGCAATTAAGGCTTCTGCTGCTGCTTCTGAATTTGCTTTAGCAGAAACTCGCAATCTTACTTCCCCCTTACCTGCATAAGGGGCGACTGTGGGATTTGGCAAGTTTAAATAGGAAGCAACTTTTTCCGCCAAAGCAGATTCACCAATACCCCAAAACTTTAAACTCTGGCTGTAAATAATTTCCTTACCCCAACCCTGACTTTTGAGAAATGGGACGGCTGTTTCTTCCCACATCGGGTGCATTTCACTGGGAATACCGGGAAAGGTAAAAATCGTGATTTCAGGACGGGGTTGCCAAATAATACCGGGTGCTGTTCCAGTGGGGTTGGGTAGAATTTCTGCACCTTGGGGAATCAAAGCCTGCTTGCGGTTACTTGGTGACATAACCCGACCACGTTGGCCGAATTTCTGGATTATGTCTTCGATGATGTCAGAGCGTTCTACCAAGGGGACTTTAAAAAAATCGGCGATCGTTTCGCAGGTGAGGTCATCTGGTGTCGGGCCGAGTCCACCAGTGAAAATGAGAATTTGCGCTCTGGAAATAGCAATTTTTATAACTTGCTTCAACCGTTCTGGATTATCCCCAACCACTGTTTGATAGTAATGGGGGATACCTAGCTGCGCTAATTGTTGCGCCAAAAATTGAGCATTGCCGTTAAGGATATCTCCCAACAGCAGTTCAGTACCAACACAAATAATTTCTGCACTCATTGGAAGGAATAGTTAGGAGTTGGAGTAGAGACGCGATTAATCGCGTCTGTACAGGAGTTAGGAGTTGGAGTAGAGACGGCGATTAATCGCCTCTGTATAGGAGTTAGGAGTCGGAAGTAGAGAGGCGATTAATCGCCTCTCTACTCTTAACTCCTAACTCTCATCTCAGGCTAAGGCTGGTACAGGAATTTCCAGGTGAGGATATAAAGGGAAGCGATCGCACAATGCTGCTACCCGTTGCCGACAATCTTGGGTTACTACCTCCGAGTCTGGAGAAAGCAGGCGATCGCTAATAATATTTCCAATCTCGGTGAATTCTGCTACTCCCAAGCCCCGCGTGGTCATTGCCGGCGAACCTAACCTCAGTCCACTGGTCACAAATGGCGACTGCGGATCAAAGGGAACAGTATTTTTGTTAGCAGTAATATTCACAGTACTGACTAGCTGATCCGCCTGCTTACCAGTTAAACCGATAGAGCGTAAATCTACCAAGATTAAATGGTTATCAGTGCCATTTGACACTATTTTTAAACCACGATTTTGCAGTTGTTCGGCCAAAGCACGAGCATTTTCAATCACTTGGGCAGAATAGGTTTTAAACTCAGGCTTCAGAGCTTCTCCAAAAGCTACTGCTTTACCCGCAATGACATGTTCTAATGGCCCACCCTGGCTGCCAGGAAAAACAGATTTATCTAGCTTTTTACCTAGTTCTGTATCACTAGTCAAAATTAAACCACCTCTAGGGCCGCGTAGAGTTTTATGTGTAGTTGTTGTTACTACATGACAATGAGGAATGGGATCGGGATGAAGACCACTAGCAACCAAACCAGCGATGTGGGCAATATCGGCAAGTAAGTAAGCGCCGATTTCATCGGCAATACTACGGAACTTTTCAAAGTCAATTATCCGGGGATAAGCCGAATAACCACAAATCAGCAGCTTAGGACGCTCCCTCAGCGCCAGCTCCCGAATTTGGTCGTAGTCAAGTTGTTCTGTTTGTTGGCTGACACCGTAGTGGCTAACTTGGAACCACTTACCAGAGACATTTACAGGTGAACCGTGGGTGAGATGTCCCCCATGAGACAAATCCATCCCCATAATTTTGTCCCCTGGTTGCAGCAGCGATAGGAACACAGCAAAATTGGCTTGTGCGCCAGAATGGGGTTGCACATTCGCATGAGCAGCCCCAAATATCTGTTTAGCACGGTCGATCGCTAGTTGCTCGATTTTGTCGATATACTCACAACCGCCATAGTAGCGTTTACCAGGTAATCCCTCAGCATATTTATTTGTCAGTACCGAACCTTGAGCCGCCAGTACAGCAGCGGAGGTGAAGTTTTCACTAGCAATCAACTCCAAGTGGTCTCGCTGACGCTGTAGTTCGTCGTTGATTAACTCCGCGATCGCCGGATCACTGGAGGTAAGAAAGTCTGAATTAGTCCTAGTCACTTCAATTATCCTTATGGAAGTTTGTACAACGGCTGATCTTGGTTGGATGTAGCACCCAAGTAACAGTCAAGTGTCCATGCCTAAAGTCTATAGGTCAATGGTTTTTGACTGCTTTACAGAGGCAATTAATCGTCTTTGCAGTATGGAGGTCTATTTGTGCCAACTTATTTATTATTAGACGCAAGCCCGATTAATGCATTAATGATCATAACCTTGCTTTTTGAACCTACGTTAATTGAAGTTTTCTGCGATCGCTCCTCTGTAAGACAAAGTTTAGCGTTTCAGTATAACAGCGGAGGAAATTCCGAGTTAGAAGTTGGGAATATACAAAGATAGGGGACGGTGTAAAAAGTGGGTAAGTGGCGGTGGGATTGTCAGTTGAACGTGAGTTCGACGAACTAAAAAACGGCAGCAGGCAGAGCAGGTAAGTCTTGTGGGTAAAGTTTAAACCTGAAGTGCCAACCCATAGAATTCTTGCGCCATTGTTAAGCGATCGCTTTTGTCATCTCAGCCATCGCTCTGAAAAGAGGAGCGATGCCTGCGGCGGGCTACGCCTACGCTCAATTCCTACTTGCAAAGGGAGGAAGTTGGTGTTGGCTGCTTCCCGTTGGCAAGCTCAACTCAACGTTTTAGTCTTTGTTGACAATTTCTTCAATCACAAATTAGTTTACGAGGTAGACGCTGCTTAGATTATCAGCTAATAACAAATTAATTGTTGATAAAGATTCTTAAGAAATTACAATAATATTTAGTTTAGAATTTTTAGGAGTATTCTATGTCACTTGATCTGACACCAACAGATAACCTGCCGGATCAAATCGTCTACGTCCTGCTGAATAAGATTAAACAGGATGAGGAAGGGCAGCGAGATGTTAGCTTTTTTGCTGAGGACTTCGAGGGTCAACAGGTTAATCGAGAAGAATTGCTTGAGTTACTAAATCGTCTTAAGGAGTCTGGATACTTCATTGGTGAGATTGAAAGCAACAAAGCCAATCCAGAATCAGGTTCATCAACCCTTCTGGCGACCTGTAAGAATGCAGAAATAACGACAGATGGTCGAGCAATGTTAAAAGCCGTATATTTCAAGCCGGTGTAGCAGCTAAGTCCTGTTATTTGTTGAGGCAAGATAGGGTATAGGGGAGAGTAGGGGCAATACGATTCGGTTAAGATCCCCCCGCCTGCGGCGAACCCCCTTAAAAAAGGGTTAAAAGAAATTCATAAACCCCCCTTTTAAGGCTACGGTGTATACACAAGTCTGAAATAGCTTGAAATCTGGGTTGAGACTCTCGTATTACCCCACCCTAACCCTCCCCTTATAAAGGGGAGGGAACTAGATTTTTGGTTTCCCCCCAATATATCGGGGGGATTAAGGGGGGTAATACGACTTGTGTATACACGATAGCTTTTTAAGGGGGGTTGCGGGAATCTTCAAAATATTAAAACGTTAACCAAACCGTATTCAGAGTAGGGGGAGACAATGGAGCAAAATCCTCCTTATCTTCCCAAAGTTTTGATGCCTGTCTTTAAAAGTGATGCTCCTGCATCGTTCGCGGAGCGTCTCGTAGAGAAGAGGCTGCGCTAACAGAGCGGCGGTTGCCGCTGCTTCATGCCAGAAGATTCCGATTTAAGGCGACAGAAACGCACTGGCTCGACTTTTCGCCGCGGCGGGCTGCGTCAACGCCGTCAGCCGACGCTCAGACTTTTCTCCTCATACCCCTTATCTTCACCTTCACTGTTGTTATCCGAACCATATTGCTTTTTCCACTTCCAGAATTTGAGAGGCGATGCCTGCGGCGGGCTACGCCTACGTTATTTGACACCAGAAGAAAAGGCAGAACAAGAAAGAATCCGGACAGAAAAGTTAGCGTGGTATTTGCGCTGAAGCAAGCTACGCGGAGTGTCTGCAAGAGTTGCGGCTTGTCATTAGACATCGCTTGGCATCGACTCTGATAATCTACCTAGTGAGTAATATAGCGATCGCTCTCTTCACGTCATGCGATCGGCAAACACTATACCCGATACAGGATCATTAATCAAGACATTTGAGTAGGTTAGGTCATAAAAAGCAAGTGTCATAGATAGTCGATCATTTAAATCTGCTTTGATCCCTACTTCATACTGAGTGCCGCGTTCTGGATGAAATGTACTGCCATCAAAGGCAGTTCCAGTTACTGGGTTAAATTCTCGACTATAGCTGGCATACAATGAAATTGCTGGAATCAGCTGATAGACAATGTCCGCACAGGGACTAAATGCATTATCCGATCGCTTTTGTTCCGGATTGACAACCCGGTTTTCTGTGGTTTGTGTGAGGACAAAAAGCGAGAAAAAGCTGAACGCTTCGGCAATTAACTGTGCGTAATACAACGCCTGCGGAACATGACTGCGAAGTTCTACGCTGGAAAACTTAAGCAGTCAATATTTTTGACAAATGAAAAATTGTTTGAAACTTACCTTTGACAGTGGACAAACAGCATTAGCTATTCGAGTTGATCAACAAGCCGGATTACCAGATGCTCTTGAGGCAATAGGGCTTGGCGGTTCGCGTTGTGTTTTAGTAGTGGTGGGGGGTGCAAGTAACATCAGTGAAGCCGACTTTCTGTGCATCAAACGGTTGTTTACGGAAGTTTTAGCCCCCATCGCCGAAAGTTTGGGGGCTTATGTTGTGGATGGAGGTACGGATGCGGGAGTCATGCAATTGATGGGTGAGGCTCGTACCCAGATAGGTGCTAAGTTTGCTTTGATTGGTGTAACACCCGAAAGCAAAGTGGCTTTACCTAATCAACATGAACCTACTGCTGATTTGACACCGTTAGAACCAAACCATACACATTTTGTACTGGTTCCTGGCAATAATTGGGGCGACGAGTCTTCTTGGATATCTCGCGTTGCAACTGTGCTGGCCAATAACGCACCTTCGCTGACTGTACTTTTGAACGGTGGTGAGATTACCTTTGAGGATGCCTTTTCTAGCGTTAATATTGGAAGGTTAGTTGTTGTGATTGCTGGTAGTGGTAGAACCGCAGATATACTTGCAGATGCCTTGCGTGGACAGGCTACCGATGAGCGAGCTAAAAAATTAGCTAAATCTGGTACATTACAATACATCGACTTAATTGACATAGAGAAGGGAGTTGAAAACTTAGGCCAAATAATTAAGAATTTGCTTTCTAATTAGGAGTGAATAATGGCAAGAAAAGATAGTTATCAAGAGTTTTTAAAGGAAGATTTTAACAAGTTATTTGAAGGTATGAACTTAGGCGATGTGCAAAGACATTTTTTGCGATCGCGCTGGTTAGACCAAGTACTCTGGATGGAAGGTAAGGCAAATTTCTCGCGCGATCGCCATTATTTGTTGCGGATAACAACTATTGTTGGTGGTGTAATTTTGCCGGCATTGGTAAGTCTAAATATTAGCACTACTCAACAAGTTAACGATAAAGTCAAGAATGTGATTATCTGGTCAACTTTTGGTTTGAGCCAAATAGTTGCTATTAGTGCTGCCATTGAAGAGTTTTTCCACTATGGAGAACGTTGGCGACATTATCGCCGTACAGTCGAATCTTTGAAAAGCCAAGGGTGGCAATTTTCGCAGTTGACAGGGCCTTATCGTAATTATACAAGCCATGAACAGGCGTTTAATCTTTTTGCTGGTCAGGTAGAAGATATTATTCAACGAGATGTGGAAATATATGCCACTCAAGTTGTACAAGAAAAAAAAGAAGAACCACAGAGTCAGGAAAACTATTCTGTGATGCCAAATACAAAGATAACCAATTTGGAAGAGAAGAAAAAGGAAGAATAAAATTGAGAAAACAATATACAGCAAGAGTTTGGAGTGAAATTTCCTCTAGTACAGCACGGCGTAAATAAGCAGACTATTCAAAATGGCGCAAAAGCCCGGAATAAAATTCTTTTGACTTTTGACTTTTGACTTTTGACTTCCGCCTTGCGGTACTAGTTCTCTCCTTTTTAAAAAGTGTTGGGGAGGATCAAGCTCATCTGCGTTGGTGCAGCCCGCCGCAGGCATCGCTAAGAACTAGATATTATCGCTTTATTAAATAAACTCTCCCCCCTTAGATAAAAACATGAGGAGAGCTAAAACTACGTTTAAATATAAATAAGGAATTAAAACTCAAAATTTTAAATAAAAGAAAAAAAACATAATTAAAATAATTATTGTGATCCTTTTTGTATATTAATTCTATACATAATATCTAAAAGATTTCTATCAAAAGGTAGATGCACTGATCCTAAATCTAAAAACTGCCCATGAAATATTTGACAAACTCTTGGATTTCTTTCTTGGGAAAGGTATTAATTCCCAACACCATTTCAACTATGTAGAGCGCACTAAGCAAAAAAGTTATTAATACCAGACAATATCTTATTAGTAAGATACTATTTACATGTGTGAAAATTGTCTCTTTTCGGTTCTGTTTTAACTTCTTTTCCTTGCCAAGTAAAAAAACTAGATAAAAGCGCTTTTTAATGAATGGGATAGAAAGCCTGATATCTACAGCATGACGCTTGCTAACCCGCTCCTTAAATACCTTTTGTAATTCTGTCAATTGGGCATCGGTAAAGGTAGCTGCTACTTGAGGAGGAATGCAGATGAAAAACTGTTGTAGAAAAGTGTCATTTTTGGACGAATATTTAGTTAAACGATTTCTAGGCATATTGTTTTTATTGTCGGTGTGAATAGGCTTTAAAACATCGGACTGTGTTGATCATCCCAACACTTTTCATCACGCCAAGTTCTGTTAGTGTATTCGCATTCAGATTTATCAAAAATCCAAGGAATAGATGTAGCGTAAGGCGAAGTGGAGATGGAACTAAGTGAAGACCAGACAAAAGACAAAATAATAAAGCTACAACTTAATAGAATGGTTGAAAATCCTGTTAAGAATATGATATTACCTGTATTGAAAAGAGGATATCTGCCTTTTTCATTTTGCAAACGCTGTTGCGAACGACGTTCCGAACCTGCGAATAAAACTAAATAAAATCGTAGTCCGGGAATAGGGACTGAAACTCTTATATCTAAAGAATGACGAGCCTCAAATTGAGAGCCGAAACCCCTTTGTATGGCTTTTAGTTGCTCATCAGTGAAAGAGTTTGCTATTTTCGGATTAATCTTAGAAAAAAGTTGTTCAAAAATAGGATCAATATGTTCTGGACTTTTCACAATTGTGATTGACTGGATGCGGACATTCTAAAAATAACGCAATTTTATGGCTATGTCTTTGATATTTCCACTGAAAATCTATCAATTTATAACTGAATATAAATGATTGGTTTACGGTTTAATTACTTAATTTTAGAGCTTCATTTAGTTAATATATTTTTAATTCTTCCTAAAGTCTAATCTAAAAAAAGTTTTGATAAATTTTAAGCGTTCGTAATTAGTAATATATAGCAATACACTTAGATCAAGCCTTACTGCAAACTCAACACGTAAAGGCGCAAAGCATATCTTTGCGCCTTTAGATTAAATTACGATCCAATCTTGGGTACAGTATCTCCAGGTCCGGCGGTGACAATTATCAGATTTTCCGGCTTAATTAAATCCTCAATTGTCTTCTGTAGTTGAGCCATAGTAACTGCTTGAATCTGCTGGGGGAAGTCTCGGATTTCTGATCGTGAAAGTCCCAAGACAGCATTATCCAAAATAATGCTTGATACATCACTGGGATTAGCTAAATCCACAGGGTAGCTATTGGTAATTGAGCGTTTTGCCGCGTTGAATTCAGCCTCAGTTACACCTTGTTCGCGCAACTGTTTGAGTAAAGCCAGAGTACTGGCGATCGCTTTTTGGGTATCTCCAGGAGCAGTCTGCATCTGAATCAAGAACGGGCCGGGATTGATTCCGGCGGCAAAACCACTATAGATACCGTAGGTTAAACCTTGGCGATCGCGCACTTCCGTACCCAAGCGGCTCGATAAGGTATCACCACCCAAAACTTGGTTTAGCACCAGTGCCGCATAATAACGTGGGTCTTTGCGAGCGATACCGTTGTAGCCGATGTAAGTAACAGCTTCTGTCTTACCGGGAATTAGTTTGTTTAGACGTGTTAAAGTTTGCGGTAATGACACGGACGCTATTTTAAGAACAGGTAGCTTACCTGTAGCTTGCCATTTGCCAAACGCCTGATTCAGCAAAGCTTTTACCTTAACTGGATCAAAGTCTCCTACTAAAGCGATCGTTGTGGTATCTGGTCGGTAGTGTGTCTGGTAGAAGCCAAGCAAATCATCACGAGTAACGCTCTTTAAGCTCTCGGCCGTGGGAAAACTATGGAATGGATGATTTTCTGGGTAAATTGCTTGCTGAAATACTTGTCGTCCCAGTCCTCTGGGATCATCTAGCTGGACTTTGAGACTTGTCAGTGCCCGTTGGCGACTCAGTTCTAACTGGTCAGCTGGGAAAGTAGCATTTTTTAACACATCTGCCAGAGTTTGAATCAATATCGGCAGATTTGCTGAAAGTCCCTCACCGCTAATATTCACACCTTCACGGCTGGCAGCGAAGTTCAAACCGGCTCCTCGGTCTTCTAAAGTTTTTGCTAGGGTAAGAGCATTTTTAGTCTGCGTCCCATTCATTAAGTTGCTCGCAGTCAGATTCGCTAATCCAGCTTTTTGATTGCCGTCAAATTCAGTGCCGGCATCAATTTGTCCACTCAGGTTAATAGTGGGGAGGTTGCGATCGCCCAAGAGCAGAACTCGCAAACCATTATTTAAGGTAAACTCTTCTGGTAGTGATTGTTTGCCTGAATCTGTAGCTGATGTGGCTGGTGGGAGATATTTGGCCAATTCTGCTGGATCTACAGGCTTACCGGGGCTGAAATTTTCCACTGTGCGACCAGAACCAGCGCTGGAAGTTCCTGGTTTACCATCTGGTTGAGTTGGCTCAAAAAAGCCGATAGTTTGTTTAGCCGGACTGAGGTAAGTTTTCGCTGCTTGCTGCACTTGAGTAGGGGTGACTTTGGCGATCGCAGCGAGATACTGTTCAATATAACGATAATCCCCTGCCACAGTTTGGTTATACCCCAGTTGGCTAGCTTGACTAGTGATGTCTTGATTACTCAAGACTAAGGAGGCTTGCAGTTGCGTCTTCGCTCGGTTCAATTCTTCTGTAGTGACTGGCTGCTGTTGCAATTTTGCTAAAGATTCCTGGAGCACCTGGGCAATTTTCCCTAGCTCTTGACCCGGAGCCGCTGTAGCGTCAATTTCATACCAACCTGGTTCGATGAGTTCGGCAGCACCACCACTCACTGAACTAGCAAGTCCAGATTCCACCAACGCTTGGTAAAGCCGAGAGCTGCGTCCGCCTGTGAGGATGGCATCCATCACATCAATTGCTGGCACATCGGGATGTTTAATGTCTGGGAGGGGATAGATAGCTTGTAGTAATGCTGCACTTCCAGGCTGCTTGAGGACAATCGGCGCTTTTTTCCCAACAGGAGTAGCTGGGGAAGCGTCGGCGAGGGAAGAAGATGCAGAGAAATGATCAAGTGCTCTTTTTGCATTATCAAGTACCTTGTCCGCTTGTGCTCGTTGCGATAACTTACCAAAAGTTTCTTTCACAACTTTGAGTACAGGTTCTGTAGCAAAATCCCCTGTAATCACCAGCGTCGCATTTTCTGGGCTGTAGTAGGTTTTGTAATAATTCCGCACCTGCTCCACCGTGAATTTCTCGACATCTGCTTTTGTGCCTCCCACAGGTAAGCCATAGGCTCTGCTTGGGAAAGCATCTCGCATCACTGCCCGATTCAGACGATAACCTGGTGAATTTTCGTACCCTTGTAACTCGGAGATCACTACCCGCTTTTCACTTATGAGTTGCTCAGTTCCAACTAAGGAGTTTTCCATGCGATCGGCTTCCAGTGTCAGCAGTGCAACGAGTTTGTCTCGTTGCACTGTGCCAAAGTAAGCTGTTTCGTCATAACTAGTAAAGGCATTGAACTGGCTACCCAAGGCACTAAACAACCTTCCAAATTGCACTGGACGGTCAGTTGTACCCTTGAACATCAAATGTTCTAGCTGGTGAGAAATGCCATTCTCTCCCTTAACCTCGTTACGTGAACCAACTTTATACCAAACTTGTACGCTCACTACTGGAGCGGTATGAACTTCCTTAGTTAACACCGTTAAGCCGTTGTCCAATACCGTTTTTTGTACCCCTTGGGTGAATGAGAGAGCAGATATAGGTGCGACTGCTGTTGGTGTTGCAGCATTAGTGAAATTGCCCCAGAAAGGCACAATACTTAGGAGAAGGCTAAGTAAAAACCCGATAATCATATATGAACGTAACTTCATAAGCAATGCGAAATTCAAAATCTCTAATTATAAAACAAAACCCTAGTACTGTTTTGAAAAAGTCAAAAGACTTACATTTTCAGCTTTTTCAGCATTCTCAATGGTAGCTTGATTTCCGCCATGCCATAATAGTCGTTTTTCAAGTTTACCTATTTGCAAGACACCTATGAGCAATAGCCCACAATAAGGGTTATTATTTACAAGTATGTGATTACAAGTGAAACACTCCCACCGACAAACAAGCTACACGTAGCCTCTCTAAGAGTTGCAATCACAATGATTTCAGTGAGTTTACATTTCGTTGCATAATTAGGTTTATTCGTGCCTACTTACTTACAATCTCACTTCTTAATGGTTTCTTATTGTATTAAAGCAGGCACGAGGCAGGAGCCATTGACAGAGCGCTTCAGTATTTCTTTTTTCTTTGACAATGCTACCAAAACCCCTCTCTAGAAAAATTTACAGACTTACTAAAGAGTTGAACCATTTGCCCATAGTTTTGTATTCCCAGACAAGTAGCTAAAAAACAAGTCTAAAGATAGATTGACATCACATTTGTTGGCCAGAAGTATCCTCCCTTGATCGCAAACTGGTTATAATTATTTTCCATCTCTCTCAGAAATCAAATTCTCATCTACACAGTATTTATATGGGACGTGTTCGTTCTAAATCTGACCTACCGACAAAAATCTGTCCGGTATGTCAACGTCCTTTCACATGGCGTAAAAAGTGGCAAGATTGCTGGGACGATGTGAAATACTGCTCAGAACGTTGTCGTCGTCGCCGTTCTGAAGCTCAAAATGAAACCAACCGCAACACAGACGCAAATAGCGCAAGGGATTAATGGAGTCACAGGTGCAACCTAAATTAATTATTCATGGGGGGGCTGGTAGTTCTCTCCACGGTAAAGAAGGATTGGAGGCGGTGCGCCGATCGCTGCATACAGTAATAGAAAAAGTCTATTCTCTGCTATTGTCAGGAGCTACTGCCTCAGAGGCGGTAGTACAGGGTTGCCAAATGCTCGAAGACAATCCCCGCTTTAATGCTGGTACTGGTTCAGTTCTGCAATCTGATGGGCAAATCCGCATGAGTGCTTCGCTGATGGATGGGGCATCAGGGCGATTTAGTGGTGTAATTAATATCTCGCGGGTGAAAAATCCGATTGAGTTGGCACAATTTTTACAAAACTCCCCAGACCGAGTGCTATCAGATTTCGGATCGGCTGAGTTGGCGCGGGAAATGCAACTTCCCAGCTATAACGCTTTAACTGATTTGCGGTTACAAGAGTGGATACAAGAGCGCCAGGATAATTTTAAAAGCACGATGGCTGGCGTGGTAGCAGAACCGGAAATCTTAGAAACCAGCAATGCTGGACGCGGTACCATTGGCGTGGTAGCTCTAGATGCTTATGCTAGGCTAGCTGCTGGCACTTCTACAGGTGGTAAAGGCTTTGAGCGGATTGGCAGAGTAAGTGATTCTGCGATGCCAGCAGGAAATTATGCTACTAGTAATGCTGGTGTTAGCTGTACTGGGATTGGCGAAGATATCATCGATGAGTGTTTAGCCCCACGGATTGTAGTGCGTGTCACTGATGGTATGTCCCTAAAGGAGGCGATGCAGCGATCCTTTGGAGAAGCCCACCAAAACAAGCGGGATTTGGGAGCGATCGCCTTAGATGTCAGTGGAGCGATCGCTTGGGGTAAAACCAGCGAAATCTTACTCGCCGCCTACCACGATGGCAAAAAAATTGGCGATACTTTGGAATGGACTGGCAACGAACTGATCGGCTATCGTTGAGGCAGTTTCAGCGCTTCGGCTAAATGTTTCTTGCTGGTCAACCATTGCGGCTAATTCTTGGGCTTCATAACGCCCCTTCCTGCGGAACGCTGCGCGAACAAAGGCTTCTAGCGCCGCTCTTTTCAGTGCCACTTGATATCCTTGTTGCAGAATATCGATTAATTCTGCTGGATTTAAGTAAAAACCACTGGATTTGCGGCGCTTGTTTATTTTGTTGATTTCATGCACCGTATTTTCTATCGAAACATCCCAAGAGCAAGTAGAACGTTTTTCAGCTTTTTGTTTAATTAAATGGATAAGAAGAATCACACCATAACTATCAATTATTATTGATTTTGTCACTGAGGCTGATTTGTTTTAATTCATCCACCAACAGCAATGCCTCATGGACTTTGCCTTTTTCTAGAAGTTGCCTAAGTTCTAGCAGTTTTTCCATGTTATATGTTGAGATTTTGGCTTCACTACTAATCTAGCTAGATTAGACATCTTGCAAAAATCCTGTTTTATGGTCTAAAACCACAGATAAACCGCGATTAATACTGATGATTTATTTGTGTTGATCTGTAGTTTCATTTTCAACACTTTTCCTCCGCCAAGCTGGTTTCACTATTTGACGACTACGGGCAATCACTAGAGAATCATCAGGGACATCTTCTGTAACAGTGGAACCAGCTGCGACGTAGACATCATCTCCCAAGGTGAGTGGAGCCACTAAAACGCTATTGGAACCCGTTTTTGTGCGATCGCCTATTTTAGTACGATGTTTCTTCACGCCGTCATAATTAGCAGTAATTGTACCGGCACCAATATTCACTTGATTACCGACAACGCTATCACCTATATACGACAAATGTGCTGCATTCGTGCGATCGCCTAACTGCGTATTTTTCAATTCCACAAAATTCCCCACACGGCAATTAGCACCCACTTGTACCTGACTGCGCAAATGAGCATAGGGGCCAATTCGGCTTCCTGCCTGCACAGTGCTATCTGTTACTACTGAATAATATACCGTGACATTTTCACTCAACTGGCTATTTTCAATTAAACTTCCCGGCCCAATGTGACTTCCTGTTTGAATCACCGTATTTCCCCGCAGGTGAGTTTGGGGTTCAATAATTACATCCGGCTGTAATTCCACTGTTTCATCAATGGTGATGCTTGTGGGGTCGATCAGGGTGACACCCGCCAGCATCCATTTTTCCTTGACTCGTTTTTGCAAAATTTCAGATGCTGTTGCCAGTTGCAAGCGATCATTAATGCCGAGAATTTCTTGGTAATCTTCCACATCCACTGCCATCACTTGTCCCACTTGAGTCACAGCATCAGTGAGATAGTATTCTTTTTGGGCATTGTTTGCCTGTAGATGGGGTAGTACCTTTGCCAAATCTGGCCAGCAGAAGCAGTAAACTCCAGCGTTAATCCGGTGATTTTCTCTTTGAGCAGCAGTACAATCCTTGTGTTCGACCATTTGCTGCACAATATTTTCATCATTACAAAAAACGCGCCCATAGCCCGTGGGGTCGGGTAGGTGCGAGGTGAGAATAGTGGCGGCGTTTTGATTTTGGGCGTGAGTTTGTAACATCTGCTGGAGGGTTTGAGTGCGGATCAACGGTAAATCGCCGTTAAGTACCAGCAAATCTCCAGTGTAGTCTTCCAAGTAAGGAAGTAATTGCTGGATGGCATGACCTGTCCCCAATTGCACAGTCTGTTCGACAAACTCCAAGCTAGGAATTGAATGCATGGCGGCTTGCACTTCCTCGGACTGATATCCCACAATCACGATTCGCCGTGAGGGCGAAAGTGGTTCTACACTTTCGAGAACTCTCTCTACTAGCGATCGCCCACCCAAAGAATGTAAAACCTTGGGTAAGCGTGATTTCATCCGTGTGCCGCGTCCCGCCGCTAGAATTGCTACAACTACCATAATTAGCTATTAGCTATCAGTGAAATTGTGATTAATGCTGTTGGTACTTTAAGATGTAGGCTCAAATCATACCAGCTAATCATAGAAGACTGAAATTATCAAAGGAGTCAGCCCTTTCAGGGAAGTCAAAAGTCAAAAGTCAAATATTTTGAACCCCATAAATAAATTTAGGGGCTTGAGTCAACTGACCAAAGGCGAGCGGCTCGCCTGGGCGCCGTATTTCTTGCGTTGCACGTCTGGAAATACATTTTTTCTTTTTCCATAAATAAATTTAGGGGCTTGTACCTTTTTCTTTCTGGTCAGAAGGCAGGAGTCAGAATTTAAGATTCAGGAGTAATTTGTAATTTTTCTTCTCCTGCCTCCACTACCCCGACTGTTTTTCCTGAGAGGAGCGAATAAACTTGGCAAACTGCTGCATTAGTTTGGGATTACGCCAACCGGAATCAGCTTCTTCTTGCATCATTGAAAGTGCTTCTGCTGAAGTAAAAGCTTTTTTGTAAGGTCGTTCGCTAGTTAGGGCATCGTAAATATCAATTAACTGAAATACTTGTGCCAGGTAAGGAATATCATCCCCCTTGAGTTGATCAGGGTAGCCTGAGCCATCCCAGCGTTCGTGATGATGACGAATAATCGGAATCACACCCCGCATACTGCGTAGTGGCTGGCAGATTTTTTCTCCAATCAAAACGTGCTGCTGCATGATCTGCCAATCTTCGGGGGTGAGTTCGCCTTTTTTCAGCAGCACTGCATCAGGAATACCCACCTTGCCGATATCGTGGAGATAACCACCCCACCTTAAATCTCGAATTTGATAGCGTGAGAGGTTGAGGTATTCACCAAAAACTTGTCCCAGTTTTACCAGGCGTTCACAATGGTTGCCTGTATTGGGATCGCGACTTTCAATGGACATGGCAATGGAAAATAGTACTTGTTCAGCATGATCTAAATCTTCGTTCAGACGCTTCTGCCGCACCAAGGACTTTACACGCGCTGCCAGTTCCACACGATCAAAGGGTTTAGTGAGAAAATCATCTGCCCCAACTTCAATTCCCCGAATGCGCGATCGCTTGTCATTTAATGCCGTAATAAAAATCACTGGGATTAGCCTAGTCTGCTCATCCTGCTTGAGCAATTGGCACACTTCAAATCCATCCATTCCTGGCATCATCACATCCAGCAAAATTAAATCTGGTTGTTTTTGAGTTACCAATCCGACAACAATGAAACCACTGTCCGCCTCAATCACTTCGTATCCTTCCATCCCCAAGAGGGCGACAGCAGTCATGCGACTGGCGGCATGATCGTCAACTACTAAAACCTTCGGCGGATCTAAATCAAACCCATTCACTTTAGAACCTTTGGCTTGTAGTGTTCTAGAGACTAATGAATCATCACCACAATTAACGTCAGCTTTTATCCAAGAAGACACTGCTTGACTATCTTCAAGCATAAGGTCTTGTTGAGATAAGCCTAAAGAATAACCCTCCGCATTTTGCGATCCTACGGCATGATTTGAACCTATACTCTTCACTCTGCTAATTGGGTTTGACCCATTAACAATTTGTTCTGTAAAGCCTGTATGGTTGGATTTCCATTGAATCACAAAGGCACTCCAAATTTTTGCACAAGTTAACAGTGTCAGATTTCAACACAAATTTAATATTCGACTGTATCTGAGCCAGAGTTTTCATAGGGATTATGCATGATATCAAGCTGCCTATCTAGAGTTTTTTGCAGCATGTATTTTTTATCTTACGAACAAGGTGTATCTTGTTGTCAAATTTTTTGCTTCTAATTCCAGTATGATGAATTGGCACAAATGTTAAATCAGGCTTTTTACGGAGATTTTTTAACCTAGTGTCCCCTGAAAACGTTATAGTTCCTTGTTTTTTATCAAGATGTAAGGTTTTGAGTTTCAAATCTTTATGGTCATCATTAAATGTATACGTTTTTACTTATTAAATTATTATAATCCCCAGTTATTGCCCAACAGGATGTAATATTGAATACTACCATGTAATTAAGTTATTTGGCTTGTAAAAACTCGTTGCCTGAGTATCTAGAAAGTAACAAAACTTACGTTATACATATGTACTATAAAATTTTGGGCTTTTGAGCCATCTCTAACCTGACTTTTCACGGTAAGTCCTCAAACCACGAAACAGCGTGGCTTTTTCCACAGTCTAATTCTCAATAACTCTAAGTTAATGAAAATAGGTAACGTAAAAGTTAGGGTTTGAGAAACCCTCAAAATAACCTTTTCCACATCCCGTGAAAAGTCAGATCTCTAACACCCAGCACAGTAAATATGTGACCAAATCAGCGTTGTGAGCAGCGCCTGAATGGGACATTTTGCGTAATACACATTAGAGTTAGTTTGTACAATGCGTAAGTCCTAAGTAAATCAGAATTTTTAGCAAAAAAAATATCTAACTTTTTTAGAATTAAGGACTGAGGATCAGGCTTTTAGTTGCCGCAGCTATGCCCGCACTTCTCTACGAGACGCTCTTACTAGCTTGCTTCCACGTTCGCGTAGCGTCCCGCAGAGAAGTGGTACGACAAAGCTCAGTGACCATCGTAGACATCGCAATCGAACTACAAACTAGTTCCCATAAAATCCCTGCCTTGTGTTCCCAATAGCCACCTTTTTCGCCAACGGGAGGTAGGTTCCAGCCAAGAGGTTTGTTGCTCTTGTTGTCGCTGCATCACTATGACTTCAGTTGAATCGCTCAATTGAGGATCGCGATAAGGAATAGCAGCACGGGTTAGCAAGTGTTCTTTTTCAGCTTGCGAGAGGGGCACAGAAGCAGAGGAGACTCTTTGCGTGGACTCACCTCTGCTCCCCTGCTCCCCTGCTACCCCACCTCTTGCGTGTGTTGCCACGGTACCAGGCGATCGCCTTCCCACAGGTGGGGTAGAACCTATGCTCAAGCCAGCAGACAATAGTGCTGTACGTACAGCAGCAGAACAAGAATAGGTGGCTAATAAACCATCTTGATCTAAACACAATGACAGTTGTTTAATAAATTCAACAGTCCATAATTGAGGACACTGTGGTGGTGAAAAAGGATCGAGGAAAATCGCATCTGCCCAGAAACCCGACTGATGTACTAGCAGTATCGTAGTTCTAGCATCGCCAATTAGTAGCTTCGCTTTCAGACAAGGTGTTTGCACTTGATGCTCAAAAGCTAACTGTTTCAAAATTTCAATATAGTTACAGTTCCAATTGTCGAACAAGTGATGAGCGATCGCAGCTTGTGGCACCGCTGGATTCAGTTCTAAACCGATTACTTCAACACAACAACCGGGATTCACTGCCCAAATTGTCTGCAAAGCAGCAGCTGTGTTATATCCTAGACCATAACAAATATCCAATAGTCGCAAGACTGGTTTTTGAGCGGCTCTAGCCAGTTGAGTAGGTTCCACAAACTTGAAAAAACTCTCCTGCTTCGCACCATAATGGCTGTGAAAGGATTCACCAAACTCTTGAGAGACAAAGGTGAAAGAACCATCTGCTGTGAGCTTAGGTGTAAAATTTTCTAAGTCTGACATTTTATAAAAAAATTAAATAATCACCAATGCTCAATACCCAATTTGTTGTTTCGCCAGCTTGGCTATTTGAACATCTAGAAGATTCGCAAGTCGTTATTGTTGATTGTCGCTTTTCTTTAGCCGATCCACAACTAGGACAACAACAGTATCAAACAAGCCATATTAAAGGATCATATTACCTAGATTTGAATCAGGATCTTTCCAGTCCAGTGGGTAAGCATGGCGGGAGACATCCTTTACCTAACCCCAATGATATAGCGAAAAAATTTGCAGCAATTGGGGTAAATTCCCAAAAAATGGTTGTAGCTTATGATGATTCGCGCTTTGCCTTTGCAGCTCGTTTATGGTGGCTGTTGCGCTATCTAGGACATGAGCAAGTAGCCGTAATGGATGGAGGGTTTACTGGATGGCAAAAAGCTGGTTATCCGGTTACAGATGTCATTCCTCCCCCCCGAATAGGTAAGTTTGTAGCTCAAGTACAAACAGAAAAGGTGGTAGATATTACGGCGGTGAAAAGCCGGAAACAGAGCCACGAGTTGGTAGATTCAAGAGAGAGCGATCGCTACCGAGGTGAACGAGAGTCAATTGATAAAATTGCTGGTCATATTCCTGGTGCAGTCAACTATCCCTGGCAAGAAGTTACAGACTCTTCCGGCTACCTAATCCCTCAACCAGAACAACGCCGTCGGTGGGAAAAGCTAGAAACAGCTGAGGAAATCTTGGTTTATTGCGGTTCTGGCGTTACTGCTTGTGTGAATTTACTTTCTTTAGAATTAGCTGGCATTAGCAAGGGTAAACTTTATGCTGGCAGTTGGAGTGATTGGATTTCTTATTTATAGTGAGGAGTTAGGAGTGAGAAGTTAAGAATTAAAACCCCAACCTCTGCCAATTTTAAATTTTGAATTTTTGCTCGACTTTATCCATTTTTTTGAACCGCCAAAACTGATGCTGAAACATTTGTGAAACAGTCGTTTTACTTTTTTAATTTCAACGATAACCAGTGACATGGAAAAAGTTTTGGCTAAAAAGCTAAGGTTTTTGCCAGATAAAGAAAACTTAGTTACTCATTTTGGATAAAGTCGAGCTTAGACTGAAGGAAAAATCCAAACTCTAAACTCCTAACTCTTGTACAGACGCGATTAATCGCGTCTCTACTCCTAACTCCTGTACAGACGCGATTAATCGTGTCTCTACTCCTAACTCTTATCAAAACTGACCTAATTGTAAATTGTAATTAATACTGAAGAACCAGCCATCAAAATCAATGTTTTCGGCGGTTGAACTACCTAAACTTACTCCAGCCTGCACATTCATGTTACTGATATCAGATATTCGGTAATTTAAGTGTCCAAATATTCGATGAAATTGGTCTTCTCGATCGCGCTGTGTAAAGTCTGAGAAGTTCGCCTGGTAGTCAATACCAACCTGGAGAGGATTTTGCAAGTAGTAGTTCAAAGACACCCAAAAGGAATTGATTATCCGATTACGACTTAAGGGATCAGCAAAATTTATACTCAATTCGTAGAAGCTATCTAGCGTTAATTTTGAAGTTAAGGGATCTCGCCGTCCTAAAGACAGATCGAGGGAATTCTCATTTAAAAAGCGATCGCCTGCTTTAAAGCTATTAGGGCGATCGCTGTTGTTGGCATAAAATAACTGTTGATTGCTGCAACTTATTTCTCCGTACATTCGCTGCGATAGCTGTTGGTAAATACTGAGATTAAATCTTACCTGGTTGTAATGATATTCTGACTGATTTATATAACGAATGAGATTGCCATCAATTGAGCTATTTAAATAAGTCTTAGATCCTAAAGGGAAATATGCAGAGGCTAACGTCAATCCAGAAATAATCAAACCATCTTCTATTGGACGATCATTTGAAGAAAAAATGTTATTTGTCTGGAAATAACCTACATGGGCCTGTAGATAGCCTATGGGTTTAAACTTAACTATGGCTTGTTCTGTTGGTGGGGGTGGCTGCTGTTCTAAGGGTAGTAACCGCACACGCAACCCCAATTCGCGATTGCTATCAGACTCAGGTGGCTGTTTTGGCGATTGCAGCAGATGTATTAGCCTCTCTAGCCTTTGGGACTGATTTATTTGAGGTGCATTCAACAGTTGCTCTTTTGAGTCTGGAGAAGATGTAGGCAAATTACTTGGCTGCGATTCTAGCTGTGGCGGGTCACTTTGCTTTTGAGTATCTCCAGGTTTTTCATTTGTATTAGGAGCTTGAGGTGTTTGCTGTGCCAGATTTAACGGCATCTGGGAGTCTATTGGATGCGACTGACTGGACTGCTTGCATAAAGAGTTAATTACCTCTTGCCCCAACTTCTGACATAGCTGCTGATAATTTATCTGTGTACTTGCTAAATTTTTAGGATGCCAAATATCTGTATTCGCAGATTCTGTCGCATCTACTCTAATGCAACACCAGTTTCCACCACTGGATGCTAACAAAATACAAAAAAACAAATTCTTCCAGTTCTTGAGTTGCATCTGGTTAGATCGCGTTGATCGCGTTTGTCAAATGTAGACCTACAAGCTGTATTGGAAGTTCCGACTCAAAATATACAATTGAGTGCACCTATTTTAGTTTTGTAGGTATATACTGAAACTACAAACTCAAATTGCTGCTTTTCGGATTTTTTCCCAAATTTTTTTGTAAAACTGAGATGCTCCGAGAGTATTTATGTTGAACTTTAGTGAAATACAGCCAATGAGTCATTTCGCAACAGATCCCTAACAACTTCTTGTCCTGCATAACTGATGACCCTATGACTTATCTGATTAGAAAAAATTATCTGTAAGGTACTCCTCATGTAATTGTTTATATCAAGTATTAACTTTGAAATCTGCTACAGACTTGATTGCATACAATGTCAGTTTCAGAAGATCAAGTTAAATAAACTAAACACATCGTTTATTTGTTATCTATTTTATTTATTACATGTTAAGTAAAACCCAAATAAGCTTACTTAAAAAACTTACTTTAACAATTAGCAACAACTTAAACCTTTAAGTTTTTTGGTATTAGTTTATATTTACAAATTCTCAAATTATGTTTCATAAATCGTTTCCACTATTAGTGATTGGTTTATGGGGAGTTATAGTACTGCCTTTGCCAAATCGGGTAAATGCCGTAACTCCTCTGACGCGAGCGGAGATTCAGAACCTCCGCAACATAGTACAACTTATACCCAAAGATAAACTGAAGAAGCGTCCTGCACACAAATCAGATGCAATGATTCCTGGGGATGGCTTGTCAACTGGTCAAGCTTCCTTAGCAGACTTGCGCTTTAACGACGGCTCTTTGGCACGGGTTGGAGAACAGGCGCTATTTCAATTTTTACCCAAGACTCGTAGCTTTAGACTGTCAAATGGAACTGCATTGCTGCTTATTCCACCTGGAAGGGGGCAAACACGTATACAAACGCCAAGTGCAGCAGCAGCAATTCGTGGTTCGGCATTATTTGTCCGCTACAACCAACAAACAGATACCACGATTGTGGGTGCGCTAACAAATAGCGGCATAGAAGTTTCTAATAAGGAAGCTTCTCAAACTCAGGTGCTGCAAGCAGGACAGATGATGGTTATAGTTAAAGGAAAATTTCAGGGCTTATACGATTTTGATCTCAGAAATTTTTATGAAACAAGCGATATGGTTCGGGGACTTGATTTAACTAGGCAAAATCCTACGCCTACGTCCGACCCAGCGATCGCCAGCGTTCAAGCTGAAACTGCTGCGGCTTTGAGTACACAGTCGCCCATAACAGGTGAGGGAGTAGTTGAAAACCCATCTTTCGCAGAGCTAACTACTAGTCCTTCAACTTCCTCTACCAACGACATTATCACAGGCAATTCTCTACTAAACCCCATTGGAGATGATTCCCCATTAAATCACTTTGAGCAGATAAGACAAGTCCTGTCAAATACTGGGCAGTATTCTGGAATAAATAGCAACAAAAACAATCTAGGTACTCAAAATAATAACGTAGTCCCAACACCAACTCCTGTACTCCCAACACCAACTCCTGTACTCCCAACACCAACTCCTGTACTCCAAACACCAACTCCTGTACTCCAAACACCAACTCCTGTACTCCAAACACCAACTCCTGTACTCCAAACACCAACTCCTGTACTCCAAACACCAACTC
>NZ_JBALCN010000012.1:0-45194 GCF_036919615.1 Nostoc sp.
ATAATCATATTGGTGCTATTTGGTATTTTATTCATCATTATAATTCTTGTTATAGCGCCTAATTTTATTATCACTACATATTTACCACTACCCAATCTTATTTTATGAGTCACCTTGAAAGGGCTAGTGGCAAGATTAACTGATTTCTACCTTATAGCTAAAGCAAAATGCATAATTAGTAGGAGGTGGCAACCTCCTGCGTTGGAGAAGTGTCTCATCTTAAAGTAGTAGACGCCATAATCTAGAGCGTTAATTAGATACTAGTGTGATTAGATGATCAGCATGAAATTCCAACTTTACTTAGGCTCTTTATTTTCCCAGATTAAAGTACGTCATTCGTGGGTAAGTATCCTTTTGTGGATAGCTTTGGTTGCCCCAGCCCAAGCGTCTGTAATCCTGCGTGTGGCAATTGAGAGGGGGGTTAATCAGATAAAAGTAGGCAGTTCCACCACTGGGGTCGTCAAGGATAGTACTGGTAGGACTCTCGGACAGTTACCAGCGATGAGTGCATATTATGCCCAAGCCGTTCCTGGTGGAGTTGCTTTAGATAAATGGCAGTCTGGTTTATTTTGGATTGAGCCAACTGGTAAAGGATTCGTTTATATTGGCGATCGCTGGTATCGGGGCAGAACTCTGGTTGTTCCCACAGAAAAAGGCTTAACCGCTGTTAACTGGGTCGATGACCAAGAATATCTCTACAGCGTTCTCGGTGGCGAAATGGATGCTAGCTGGCCCCAAGAAGCTTTAAAAGCTCAAGCGATCGCAGCCCGCACCTATGCCCTCTACGAACGAGAAAAACAACGGAATAATCCCATTTATGATTTAGGCAATACCCCGGATCATTGGCAAATTTACAAAGGCGTCATCAGTGAATCTCCTGCTACTTACGCCGCAGTGGATTCCACACTAGGGCAGGTACTAACTTACAAAAACCAGATTATTCTCTCAGTTTTCCACGCTTGTTCTGGAGGACACACCGAAAACGTGGAAGATGTTTGGGGAAGCAACGAGCCTTACCTACGTGCTGTTGAAGACTACGATCAAAATATCCGCGAGTGTAATTGGGTGAAAACCTTCTCACCTACTGAAATTAGCGCTAAATTTCCTGAGGTGGGCAATGTTTTGGATATGATTCCAGAGACATACTCGCCTTTCCGCAGTGTTAAAGTCTTGAAAATTGTCGGCAACAAAGGTACAAAGGTGCTACAGGGCGAGGAAGTGCGGACAGCCCTGAAGCTAAAAAGTACCCGCTTTAGCGTTACTAAAGGAGCCAATGGTAGTTTTGTACTGCAAGGGCTTGGCTTCGGTCATGCTTTAGGCATGAGTCAGTGGGGGGCGTACAATCTGGCTCGGCAAGGAGTGAACCACCTGCAAATTTTGGGACATTATTATCAAGGTGTAGCTCTAACACCAATTCAGGCGAAGTAGTCCAATCCTGTACTTAGATGGTAGAGTCGAGGGCTGGTATTATCCAGCGCCCCTCTCTTATTACCTGCGGTACTCACAAAGTAACTACTTGTCCAAAGCGACGATAGTTTTATTCAATTTAGGGCTAAGAGTGTCAATGAGCTAAGAATCCTATGGCTTCAACAGGGCAAACCCTCTACCTGCATCAAATCCAATTCCCGTTCAAATATTTCATCAATTGGCAACATTTGACCATCAACAGTCATAAATTTATGATCTTTTGTTGCCCGAATCAATGAACCATCTTCCAAACAATACTCAAACACCTCTTGTTGTCCGCGATCGTGCCATTGTGCCACAGGTTGCGTGTAAATATTTCCATTATTATCAACGCTGTATACACTACATTCAATACGTTTGTCTACAATTTCTCCAATCGGCAGCAATCCGTATTCTGCTGTCAATATTTCCGTGTCATAGCTTAAACAATATTCAGCAAATTTCAACATTTGCTCAAATAATTCATCTGCAATTTTTTTCTGAACGCCATTTTTCGCAGCGCCATCCACAAATTTTTCTCGCTGCTTTTGCATCTCAGAAACTTTCTTTTTACCCATCGCCCGACGCAGCAAGTCAGCTTGTCCTAAAGAATATCCAGCCATCTCTTGAGCAATTTTCATAATTTGCTCTTGATAGACCATAATCCCATAGGTTTCGTCTAATATTGTTTCTAAAATGGTGTGTTGATAATCTATCTTTTCTCGACCATGTTTACGGTTAATAAATTTCGGAATCAGTCCCGCATCTAATGGCCCCGGTCGATAAAGTGCCAAAATTGAAGAAATATCTTCTATATTAGAAGGCTTCAAATCTCGTACTATCTGACGCATCCCAGAAGATTCTAATTGGAATATTCCTTCTAACTCACCTGCTTCTAATAGTTCATAAGTTTTTTGTACATCTTTAGGTAAACTGCTATGTTCACCTTTAGCTAATATCTTCTGGGCTTTTCTTTCCTGGCGCGGAATTTCATCAGGATCAACCCGATATCCTCTAGTTTCTTGAATCAAATCAACGGTCTTTTGAATCAGCGTCAGGTTCCGTAAACCCAGAAAATCCATTTTCAACAAACCCATTGATTCCAGGTCTTCCATGAAATACTGAGTAATTACAGAACCGTCATTATTCTTCTGTAGTGGGACAATTTCATCAAGTGGATCGGCAGAAATTACCACACCTGCTGCATGAACACCAAATGTCTTGTTAGTTCCTTCAATTCGCATCGCCATATCAAGCCAATGGCGAACATGGGGTTCTTTATCATATTTCTCTTTAAACTCTGGTTCTGGGGTTTGATTAGAAATCATTACCTTGAGTTTCGTTGGTTTCCCCCGCACCACAGGAATTAATTTCGCCATTTTGTCAGATTCCCCGTAAGGAATATTCAATACTCTGGCGACATCTTTCAAAACTGCTTTAGAAGTTAGGCGGTTAAAAGTAATAATTTGAGCAACTCTATCTGCACCATATTTATCAGTTACATATTCAATAACTTTATCCCGTTGTTCAATACAGAAATCTGTATCAATATCAGGCATGGATTTCCGTTCTGGGTTCAAAAAACGTTCAAATAGTAATCCATGATGCACAGGGTCGATATTAGTAATTCGCATCGCATAGGCCACTAATGAACCAGCCGCTGAACCCCGACCGGGGCCCACAGGAATGTTATTATCTCTAGCAAATTTGATATAGTCCCATACAACTAAAAAGTATTTGGAAAAACCCATTTGCTGAATCATTTTCAGCTCGTATTCCAATCTTTCTTTATAGACAGAATCGACTTCCTGGCGGGATTTGCGATTTAATCGTTCTAAAAGTCCGCTCCATGCAACATCTTCGGCGTAAGTGTCAGCAGTATGACCAGACGGAATGGGGGGAGTAGGAATCTGAGGCTCACCCATAATATGGTAAGGCTCAACTTTATCGGCCACTTCTTCAGTGGTGGCTACAGCTTCTGCAATCACATCATCTGGCAAATGGTCACGAAATAGCTGCTGCATTTCCTCACCAGATTTGAGATACTCTGTACCGCTATAACGCATCCGCTTATCTTCAGCAATTAGCTTGCCAGTCTGAATACATAGCAAAGCATCGTGGGCTTCAACGTCAAAACAAGAAATAAAATGAGAATCATTGGTAGCAATAATTTTAATGCCTAGTTCCCGGGCAATTTTAATTATTTCGACATTAACAATTCGGTCTTCTTGGGAGCCGTGGTCTTGAATTTCTAGATAATAATCTTCACCAAATACATCTTTATACCACTGAGCAACTTTTCGGGCTGCATCTGGTCTACCGCTAAGAATTGCTTGGGGGATTTCTCCTCCCAAGCAAGCACTGGTTACAATCAAGCCTTCATGATATTCTTTTAGTAAATCTTTATTAATACAAGGACGAGAAAAAATTCCTTTGCCTTGAACACCTTTGAGATGAGAAATTGTGGTTATTTTGACTAAATTTTTGTAACCTTTGGTATTTTTAGCTAAAACAACTTGATGATATTTCGGACGGCGTTCTTGTTTCTCAATATCACCATTAATTACATACATTTCATTGCCGATAATCGGCTTAATATTTTGACTACGGCAGATTTTGATCAATTCAACCGCGCCATACATGACGCCATGATCAGTAAGGGCGATCGCTTTCATCCCCAGTGCGATCGCTTGATCCACCAACTCTGGTAGCTGACTTGCTCCATCGAGTAGACTGTAGTCACTGTGAATATGTAAAGGGACAAAGGACATAAGCATCTCCAACCACAAGCCAAGATATCTCTAGGGGCCTACCTTGTGGTATACCCTTTCGAGCTAGATTTTGCAAAGCAACGGAATCTTAGATTAACAGTTTTTAACTAAAATTAAAGCTGTTCTTTTTCCGAAATTGCCACTGTTATCAGTGTTGTTTTAATAGTTACAGCAGTTAATCAGCATCTAACTAATGAGTCAAACAGAGAGTACTACTTCGCCTGAAACCAAAGCTAGCCCTTGGTGGCAGCGTATCCCTCTCACATTGCAAATTCTCATTGCCCTAGTAGTAGCAGTCAGCGTCGGAATTGCCCTTGGTGCGGGGAATCCTAATCCAAGCAATGCCACCTTAATCAACAATTTAGCAATTCCGGCTGAATTGGTGTTAAAAGCTCTCCGCGCCCTAGCTACGCCCCTAATTTTGGTAGCCGTGCTGCATACTTTGATGACTACTAACATCCCTGGTACAGCCGGACGGCGGCTGGCAGTGCTACTTTTAACCAACACTACCGTAGCTATTTTAGTAGGACTTTTCGTAGCGAATGTGCTGCGTCCAGGGACTTGGGGCAATGTAGCCACCTCAACAAGTACAGAAATAACTCCTCAGAATCTTGACCCTTGGGGAATAGTCAAAGATGCTGTACCGGAAGCTGTCCTCAAGCCATTAGTTGATAATAATGTCATCCAACTAATTGTGATTGCCCTGAGTTTCGGCATCGTTCTGCGAGGATTAAAATCTGAACAAATTGCCCAAGGCAAGAACGGATACCAGCCAATTGAGGATGTTATCGGGATTTTATTTGAAGCGGTAGTCCGTATCCTCAACTGGGTAATTGCCTTAGTGCCGTTCGCAGTCTTTGGGATTGTAGCTAAAACCATTGCTATGCAGGGCTTTGCACCGTTTAAATCTTTGGGTGCATTTATCGTGGCGGTGCTGTTAGCACTGGTATTGCAGGCGTGCTACTACCTGATCAGAGTAAAATTTGGTTCTTGGGTACACCCGCTAAGATTCCTAGCTGGCGGTTCTGATGCCTTTTTGACAGCTTTCTCAACTTCTTCTTCTGCGGCGGCAATGCCCGTAACCTTTGAGGTTTTGCAAACAAAAGTCGGTTTAAGAGAATCTTCTGCTGCCTTGGGGGCATTAGTCGGGGCAAATTTCAATAATGATGGTACTGCCCTCTATGAAGCAATGTCTGCGTTGTATATTTCCCAACTGATTGGGCAACATCTGAGTCTGGGACAGCAGTTAATTGTCATCCTTACCTCGATTTTTGCATCTGTAGGTGCGGCGAATATTCCCAATGCTGGACTGGTAACGATGACATTGGTGTTCACTTCTGTAGGCTTACCTACCCAGTACATCGCTTTGCTAGTTACTGTAGACTGGTTTCTAGATCGCTGCCGCACCGCGATTAATGTCATGGGAGATATGACTGTCAGTGCTTTACTTGACGGCAAAAAGCCTCGTTCTGTAGAGGAGGCTTAGTTTGACGGCTTTTCAGAAATCTAATGCTGTTGAGGCCCTTTGGCATCACATTCTCTAGTCCAGCAGCGTTCTAGAAGTCGAAGACGCCAGATCAATGCAAAGCGATGGGGATTCAATACTAATTTAGTATCGTGACTAAATAAAGGCTGGTTCAAATACTGCCAAAGGGGAAATTTAATTTTGGTGTGTTTTGGAGTCATAAGAACAACAAAATATTATAAAAGTTTAGTGACCATACTTGGCATTTTGTCTAGCAATTGCCTGATACTGTTTTTATAGTTAAAGACTACACTGGGTTTTTGCACTTGTCTTGGTGGCAATTGCGGAATTTCAGTAAGTGAATTTATGTTGTTTCCGCTTTAATACTTAAATTCGCACACCATTTTTCTGATTTCACATCCCGTGAAAAGTCATACCATCAGGACTTACGCACAGGTAATGGAAAATCGAACCACAGAGGCGCAGAGGACACGGAGGAATAAGAGTTTAAGAGTTTTTTGCGTAAGTCCTAACCATTTCACGACATTCCTACAGATCCGTTGGTAAGGGCGTACAGATATACATCTCTATAGCCGATTCATCTGTTGCAAAGATTTTTGTCAGCGATCGCATTGCCATCCAGAATCTTAACTCGGTAGTTGGTGTAAACACGATGAAGTCATCTGCCGAGTTGCTGGGAATTCAGTTATTCTTGGGACGGCTATACAGTGGATAGCGCCACTGACGCCAGTCACTTTGAGGTTGTTGCTATCGATGTCGGTATCGTTAGCCAGCAGGGTCTTTGTTTGAATACTCAGGGCAGTATATTTAGCAGCTCTAGCAGTATCATTCACCGTAACAGGTGCGTCGTTGACTGGGTTGATATATCAGGTTAAAAGTACCAGTAATGCTGCCGCCATTACCGTCATTAGTATTATCAGGGTGTAAGCCTTAATCTGATTCCCATCAAAAAACATTGCCGCAATTATCACGTTGTAATAATTTCCGCATCACCGAAAATTCAGACGACAATATCCGACATAACTAGTTCAAGGAGGCAAGAGGTAAGAAAGGCTAGAATATCAGCCTTTGCATTATTTCCAACTCTATAGTTATTTTTGCCTTGATGTACTACTTGGATGTGTCCAAGATCCTTTGCCACATCAATTTCTTACCTCTTCGATTCCACCATAATGGTAATTTTAGGCATTCTGGGGAGTCGAAATATTAGTTTGTTCGGATGCTGGGCGGGGAAAATTTGGCAAATCAATGCCGCTGTGACTAGCATTGCGAGTTTTAAGTGCTAAACGGTAACTCACACTTTGCAGTTCTGCTTGTAGTTGGCGGTTTTCCCGTTGTAGCATTGCTACCTTTTCTCTGACTGGCGTCATCCGCTCCTCAAACTTCCGACGGTAAATTTGAGGCAACTCTTGTACTACTTGCTCCAACATCCGACTGCGATCGGTGAGTTCTTGAACTGACTGTCGCAATTGGTAAATTTCGGAGTCACGAGTTGTAATTTGCTCTTGGTAGAACGCTACCTGCTGCTCCACAGCTTGGAGTTGTTCTTGCAAAGCCTGTAACTGGGTCAGATCGCGCTCAAGCTCCGGCTGCTGGGGCATAAAACTAGTGTTACCCTTTACCAGCCGGAAGAGTTCTTGAGATAATTGTTGCACTAATTGATCACGAAGTTGCAACTCTTGGCGTAGCTGCGATACTTCTGTAGAGAGAACTTGAATATTGGGTGTATCAGATTGGCTCACAGTAGCTTACATCTCCCATTCAGAATCTTGTCCACTCTTAGGTATAACTGCGGGAGTACTACCTTTGCCAAGTATTTGTTAATTTAGCATTCCCAGACAAGTCACGAAAAAAGAAAAAGACAAAATTTTACTGAATGGGAATGGGGCATTTGTACTAAACTTGTCCTGAGCGAAGCCGTAAAGCCTGCGGCATAGCTTCGCTTAAGGCACAGCCTAAGATGAGAAGTATTGGGCATTGGTTTCTCCCACTCCCCCTGCTCCTATGCTCTGCTGTTCCCTACTCCCTAGTCCTTAGACCGTTGCAGCCACTTTAGCAGGCTTTTCTTTTTCCTCTTTAGGAGGTTTTTCTTCTGCGATATCCTGCTTAATTGTCAGATAGCGAATCACTTCTTCACTCAAGCGCATGGCGCGTTCAAAGGGGGCGATCGCAGTTGCAGGCGCAGTGTAGTTTAACTGGATGTAGATGCCATCGCGGTGTTTTTTGATTTCATAAGCCAGACGTCGCTTACCACGATTTTGAATTTGCATATCCTGAGCGCCTTGGTCGCGCAGCAAATTCTGATATTTGGTAATTGCTTGCTCTGCCTGTTCGTCTCCCAGGTCAGGACGCAGGATGTACATTGTTTCGTAATTTGTAGTCATATTTTTCAGTTTCCTCATGGACAAAAGTGGCTGCTGACGTTAATTTATACCTGTTTTTTATTTAAAATACCAGTATTAATCAACATCTGAAGCAACAAGGAACTATAATCTTACCAGTTTTCAATTTTGTTTCATTAGCCAAATCGCCGAAGTTTGGATTTTTTGGATGTCCCTAATCAAAGCTAGGTCCGGAGGTGACCCCGATATTTCTTTAGCAAGTAAAAATCCAGTTTTTGGTACTCGCCAGCAAATTGATCAAGCTATCAGCTTTGCCAACGGGTATCTTTCCCTAAGGGCATCTATAGCGATCGCTTTCAGGCTCAAGGTCAGGTTAACTAAAAAGCTAACTGACGATTGCTACCCGTTCACAGTAACAAAAAAGCAGATAAAAGGATATTCATCAAGGTTATGGCGCAGCGCTATGTGCGAATTCAAAATCAAGAAGGACAGATTTACTATGGGTTACTCCAACTATCCCTGAATGTGCAGGTGCTAGATGCTCCACCCTGGTTACAAGGACAACCTACTGATTTAACATTGACACCAGAAAATTACCAAATTCTGGCTCCCTGCGCTCCTTCAAAAATTGTGGCGGTGGGTAAGAATTACGCAGATCATGCCGCTGAAATGGGAACTCCAGTACCTTCTGAGCCACTAATCTTTCTCAAGCCACCCACGTCGATCATTCCATCTGAGTGGGAAATCAAGTATCCTCCCCAGTCGCAACGAGTTGACTACGAAGGAGAGTTAGCATTAGTGATTGGTGATTACGCCTTTGAATGTACACCAGAGGTAGCCCAAACCAAAATTTGGGGCTACACCATCGCCAATGACGTCACAGCGCGGGATTTACAAAAACGGGATGGTCAATGGACACGAGCCAAAGGTTTTGATACTTTCTGTCCCTTGGGACCTTGGATTGTGCGGGAATTAAATCCAGGAGCGAGATTGCAGACTTTTGTGAATAAGGACACCAATCCAGTCCAATCTGCCTGTATAGATCAGATGGTGTTTTCCCCCGATGTTTTGGTTTCTTATATCAGTCAGGTTATGACGCTACTACCCGGTGATTTGGTGCTTACAGGTACGCCGGAGGGTGTAAGTCCATTGCACCCAGGCGATCGCGTCCGCGTAGAAATTGAAGGTATTGGTCGCCTGGAAAATACCATAGTGGCCCGTTAACTTCTAACGCACTTGCATATACACTGCATCAGAAATCGCCGGAATTTCCGCATAACGTCCGCTTACAGACTGGATGACTGAATATGCAACTATTCCCACTATGCCGATAAAAATGGTGGTGGATAAGGTTTGGATTGCAAAACCACCAACAGGAACTAGTCCCACAACATCAGTCAGGATGCTAAACAAAAAGATAATGATGTCCAAAAGGATTGCTTGCATGGTGTTGAAACGAATAAAGTGACTAATTTTTTCGTTTCTCACTACCAGCAAAAATAAAGCAAAGAAAATAATCATTCCTGCATAACGCACGCCGTAGTAAATTCTCAACAATGGCAGAAGCGGCAGAAACAGCAGTTGTAGTGGTGGAAACTCTGAGAGCAAATATCTACCAAATACAAAAACCTCAATTAGAGGAAGCAAATAAGGCAAGGAAGCAAAAATCCGATCTGAAACCGTTGTAGACCCGCGCCAAGACATTATACGTTCTCCTCTAGTGAAATATTCAATAGTTACTTGAACTTAGGATAACGCAGTTGCTTGGTCATGCTGGCAAATTCGACTATTCTATATGGGCGATGCGAAAGCCCATCATACACTCATATTGGTCTGGCTGCTGTTGAGTAAGTTTGCGAATGGCTTGACCACAGCGCAGTTGACCCCCACGCCAACGGGGTTGACCGCTCCCGTCAGCGAGTAAACAAGACTGGCAAACTTGCTCAGGGGCAAGGATTTGATCGTCCATTAAAATGACTAGCATCGAATCCGTCCTGTAAATCCTCCCTGTAAATCCTCATTGTCACCCACATTTCACTCAGCTGAGCACACGCTTTGTAGCGACTCTTTGAACCACTTCAGGTAGGTAGGTGCGTTTTGCTTTTGTTAAGTGTTGTGATTTGCGATGACGCTTTGCGCCCAGCGTGGGCGATCGCAGAGGACACTTAAGAGGCACATCTACTTCTTTGTAGCAAAAATGTGGTCAATCACAATTTAATAAAAATTGTCAAGTGAATCTTAATTTATTGTATGTTGTGTTTACTGCAAACTGGACATCTTAGTAAAATATAATACAAAAATTTCGCACTAAGGTTGAGCAGAGAGAGGGTTCGGTATTCATTGCATCCCTGTTAATTTAGCACTGGAGAGTGTCAAACTTAATATTTAACAAACAACAAAAGCTTTCTGCTCAGGCAACACAGCGATCCCTTGAAATTCCCTTGACACGACTAGTTAAAGTGCGAAAATTCAAGTAAGTAAAACTGAGTTAACTTGATAGCTATTTAAGTGATGCATTTACAAAATACTGAGGTAAACTTGCAAGCAAGGTAATACACAATATAACTGTGCGGCTCGTCGGTCTGGGCATCACTCACAATGGAACACTGGCAATTTCTGATACAGAAACAAGGCGATCGCTCGTGGCACATCCTAGAATCGCCAAATTTGGAAATTTTGGAAGGGCGGTATAGAGTTTTGGCTCGTTCTAACCTTCCTAATACAGACGTGGAAGTGCGAGTAACTCACTCTTCAACCCAGGAAGTTCAACCAACGCGGCGAATTTTCAAGCGATCGCGTCGCACTAACTTAGAAGGCTTAATAGCGGTAATTCCTTTTACCTACTTCCAGCAGGGAGTTTGGGAGTTGCGCTGTTGCGGCGATTTGATGTCGGATCTGTTTGGTAAATCTTGGCAATATAGTGTCCAACTTCAAGTATTGTCCCAGGGGGGAGAGGGAGAGGATGGGAAGCAGGGGGAGCAGGGGGAGCAGGGGGAGAATGTAGAATCAAATTCACCTGATCACCCAAATACTGTTTCTGGAAACTTGGAATATACTGCCCGAGCAGAACCCGCAATTACGTTAGATAAAGTGATCGCTGTTTCCACAGAAGTGGCAATTGCTACATATAGCAACCCTGCTAACACTGTCCTGCCAGATGAAGGAAACTTGGAATCTACTACCCCATTAGAACCCGCAATTACCTTAGACAAAGCGACCGCTGTTTCTGCAGAAGTGATAATTGCTACAAATAGCAACCCTGCTACTATTGTTCTGACAAATGAAGGAAACTTGGAATCTACTACCCCAGCAGAACCTGCAATTACCTTGAATAAAGCGATCGCTGTTTTTAAAGAAGTGGCAATTGCTACATATAGTAACCCTGATACCACTGTTGTGGCAGATGATAGAAACTGGGAATATACTACCCCAGCAGAACCCACAATTACGTTAGATCAAGCGATCTCTGTTTCCACAGAAGTGGTAATTGCTACATACAGCAACCCTGCTACCATTGTTCTGATAGATGAAACGGAAGAAAATATAGTTATCGATCAGCTTGTGAGTCCTGTGTGGCTCAAAGGTGAGACGACAGAGGAGATTTTACAAAATTTAATAGATTTAGCTTTACCTGCTTCTGAACTCTTGCCAAAAGAGCAAAAGGTTACAGATTCTCCAGCAACACAACCACCGCCACCATTACTGCTAACTTTAGGTCAGGATACTTATATTGCTCGTTGGGGACAAGCTCTTAGCATCAATGGGCAGATAGAACTCAAAGAAAAGACAAATCTAGAGCAGGCTGAAACATTATCCCCAAAAAGCTTGCGGGCCCTTGAACTAGGAATTGAACTGCGATCGCCCAAGAACTCAAAAATCTTCACCCAGGTACGGCAACCCTTACCAGACCAGGACTTGCCCTTCACCATCAATACTTCAATTGATATTCCTGCTGACTGTGAATCCAAGTTAATTTTGGCAGATATCAGTTTGTATGGTAGATTCACCGATGTTGGTGAAGTTATCCGGTTAGCCAGCCAGTCCTTCACCATTACAGCAGATGTAACAGAATTACTGGCAATCACAGCCGCAGCAAAACCTAGTAGATCCTTAAATGACCCCATAGCATCAGACTCATCTGTAGCTTTCACAGAACCAGAGGCAGCTGTGAGGCTCGATTTGAAACTATTCAATCTGGTCAAGCTCCCAAAAACAGACCAGTCTCAGATACTTAATCCATCCCCAAACACACCCCTACCACCGCAAATTAATCTACAAGTTCTGCGAGAAGCCACCCTGCGGACATCTCAGCTGAAGAATTCAGCCACTTCGCCTCAATTGCCGAAACTGCCCCCAATTCAAACCGATGCCAAGACTCCCACAGATGTTGTTGCAGAACAACCTAAACAGGAGGTGCTTCTAGAAAAGGATGCTACTATAGCTGCCATCAACTTGGAGCAATTGGTCATCAGGCAACGTCGAATGCCAATACTCGACACTACTTTTCCATACTTGAGACGACTACAAGCTTTGCCAGGTGATGCAGAGGAAGTAAAAAGCAATGTCCCCCCGGATGCATGGCAAGTTCTAGCGGCTGAAGACTTACCACAGTTGGACGCAACTATAGCTGAAGATGAAAATACACTTGAATTAATAGTAGATGATGCACAATTCCAGGAGGAATCTGCTGCTGAAGTAATAGCCCAACCGAATATACAATTCCAGGAGGAATCTGTTGCTGAAGTAGTAGCCCAGCCAAATACACAATTCATTACAACAGATAACCTTTACTCATCTCCTTTACTCAGGAAGTGGATGGAGAGCCAAGGATACTCTTTGCCTGAATCCATTAATGATCTGCAACCTCAAGACTACGATAATTATGTTTCAGCGCAGCAGACGTCGCTTTCTTTAAGTGCAGAAAATGCGAATGTTGATGTTAACTTGCCGTTAAACCTAGATACCAATACAAAGAAGAATTTGAGCGAAAATTGCGATCGCTCAGAACTTCTGCTGACACAGACGCGCAAAGGACAGGGGACATGGGAAGAAATCCAAGAGTTGGCTTCCGATCTAGGGAATTTCGGGGAAGATGTAGACATAGCGAAGGAAGTGGATCTGGGGATAAGAAAAAATACGGAACTAGAAAAAGTATTAGAACCAACACTCTCACCGCCTCTGTTAACACAACTACCGCCCCCCCCTCCTCCGATAAAAATAAATATAGCGTCAGCTTGGTTAGCGCAAGAAATTGTTGTAGATGATACATTTAGTGAACTGGAAGCCGATACAACGAAGAGTTACCGCTTTGAAGAAGAGGAGCAACCACTGTTAGATTTATCCCCTTCTTTATTTATAATTGCGGCAGCCACTGAGCCTTTGCCAATTCCCCAACTGCATGTGCCAGAAGGTGAACTAATCGCTGGCAAGTCTGTCATGGTGCGCGTAGTACTGCCTGAAGTACCTCCGCAAGTTGTTGTCAAGTTATGGCTTGAAGATTATCAAACTCGCTGGTTACTAGATGAGCCGCATTTATTGACAAATTTACTACCTAATGCATTGGGAGGGTTGGAAGTGATGACACAATTAAACATTCCCTTAGGCTGTTTGGAAATTCGCTTGGAAGCGATCGCACTTGATCCAACAACCCAACAGGAGAGTCACAAAGTCACAATAGTACGAACTGTGATTCCTCCAGACCTGCCTAGCTTGCAGCTAGATGAACTCCTGGGTATGTGATCGCGAGTAGGGAGTAAAAATAGTAACTTAGGGATAATGACAAGCAAGTGACTTGATTGATGGGGTTAATCTAAAATCGTTCGACTGAGCGTAGTCGTACTCCTTCTCTACGTTCGCGCAGCGTGTCGCAGACAGACGCTCCGCGAATGGAGAAGCAAGCTACGCGTAGCGTTCCGCAGGAAAGTCTAAAATCCAAAATTGCTTCACCTTGTTTTTTCATATCTCCCACTTGCTCAAAGGGCAGGAAGATTTTTCCAGATGTTCGGGAGTCATTCTCACACCCGTATCTTCAATCTCGACTAGTTAGCAGTATCTGCTTTTTCTTTAGCGATCGCTAAACGCCACTGATGGGCAGCTTCATTCATTATGTCCCCTCTAGGCAAGTGATATTTTCCTATTTAACTTACTCAAAAAGACTTGTATTCTAACGGAGATTATGCTATAAAATTTTGCTCAAGACAAAAATCAGTAAACCACAAATTTTGGGGAAAAACTTAAAAATAAAGGTTCGGATTCTCCAAAGGGTAGCAACTGGAGTATGATTTTTAATCACCATCACTTGGTGCAAGATATTTGTGAACCTGAATTTATTTAAAAACTTTGACCCTCGACCCCGACTAATCATTGCAGTCGGACTCGCTGTATTAGTTTCAGTAATCCTTCCGCATTTGCTGCACTTACCCACTCGCATCCTCTGCGCTTGGAACTCCGGTATAGACTTTTTCTTAACCGTAACGTGGTGGAAAATGATCAAGGCCACGCCAGAAAAAATTCGCCGTTATGCTGAGAATGAATATGAAGGACATTTGGCTATATTCATCCTGGTGATAGCTGCGGCTTGTGCCAGTGTTTTAGCTATTGGGTTTTTACTGACTGATAAAAAAGGGTTGTCAACAATTCTGCTTACCGTACATGTCATACTTGCAATTATGACCATTGTCGGTTCCTGGTTACTAGTGCATACGATGTTTGCAGTGCAATATGCACACAGCTATTACAAATACATTAATCGTAATAATAGTCAAGAGATCACCAGAGGATTAGATTTTCCTCATAACGACTGTCCAGACTATTGGGAATTTTTATATTATTCATTTGTAGTTGGCATGACTAGTCAAGTTTCAGATGTGCAAACTACATCACCCGATATGAGGCGCTTGACTCTGTTACATAGCATATTATCCTTCTTTTTCAATACCACCATTTTGGCTATGACTATTAATATCGTTGCATCGCTGATTTAAAAATTGCTTGACTCAGCCAAAAGGATGATTATTTGGTTCTCTACTTACAGAAAGAGGAAATTATATTGCCAATTTTTCCAATCAATTTCTTAAGAGTTTTGATCAGGCTTGTTTAGTCATTACTGCTAAATTCACTACACATTCAGGAAATTGGCGCTTTAATGCTGGAAACACGGGACAAGGCGCTTGTTCTTGTAAATTATCCGGTTTACTCCAAGTAAAAGGGGCTTTCTGTGCTGCTGACATCCACACAAGACGCTTTGCTCGTGTCATTGCAACGTAAAGTAAACGATACTCCTCAGATATTTTCAAGTGCTTTGCTTGTTCCCATGCTTGTGTGACATCTGGTATGGTAAATTCTCCGTGGAGAGCAGCACGAATTTGGGCGCGGGCTACTTCTGATAAAGTAAAATCCCCTAAAAACTGGCTTTGGGGAGGAACCCAAAATCTCCCAGGAATCAAGTTTTCGTGGAGAAAGGGAAGAAACACATAGTCCCAATCCAGCCCTTTGGCTTTGTGCATGGTAATAATGGTCAGTTGACCACGACGAGTGTAACGTTCTTCCGAATCCTCGGTTTCCACTGGTTCAAACCGTTCGGAACTGACGATTTCACTTAAAGCTGACAGCATTCCCCCCATCGAACTATTGCCAGCTATCTGCTGGTTTACCCGTTCTGCGAGTTTGTCAGCAGTTGCCAATTCTGCCTGGTCGTAATTTAAGGTCAAGGCAAGAAAGGAAATTAGCTGGTACAGGGGTAATTCTAACCGAGCGCGGAGTAAGCTGCGACACAAGCGAGCGGCTTTTTGGACTGTTTCTGGCCGGAGTGCTACTAGGGGGCCAGGATACAAAAATTCTTCTGGGAGACTAGCAAGGGCGTTGAGGTCTTGGGTAGGAATTAATTGGCGCTGTACTAATGCTTCTAGTGCAGCTTTAAGGTAATCGGGGGAGTGGGGGCGATCGCAAAATTGCAGTAATGCTAAAATCTCTTGGGGGACATGGGAACGGCGATCGCGTTCTCCCACATCGTAGAGTATAATATTATGCTCTTTGCACACAGGTGTCAGAGCCTCTGCTAACCATCTTCCTTGGCGATTTTCTCGGACTAAAATCGCTGCACTATTTTGTGTTGGATCTTCACCAAATAACTCGATCACTCTTTGAGATAACAATTCAACGGTGTGATGAATGTCACGCGGGGTATAAAGTTCTAATCCTCGTCCTATTGGTGCTGGGTTAGCGTTAGTTTGGGGATCACCAGCTTCAACAGGGTGAATTGTCTGCAAGCGAAATGGTCCTTGTCGATTGTCAGGAGTCGGTTGTTTGTTGTTGGTTGTTGCTAACCACTGATTATTGATCCATTTGAGGGCAAAGTTAGCAGCTTCAATGATAATTCTAGTACTGCGACCAGCTTGATCCATCGTTGCCAATCGTTTGATGCGATCGCACTCTTCGCAAAATTGCCGAAAATAAATCGGATCAGCTGGGGTAAATGTAGAGTTAATCGCTTGATTGGGGTCGCCAACTCGTACTAGATTGAGCCAGGAGTGAGGAGTAGAGACGCGATTAATCGCGTCTCTACAGGAGTTATCCCCCTTGTGCCCATCACTCGCCAAAATCTCTAACAGCTGCGTCTGTAAGGGGCTAGAATCTTGGGCTTCGTCTTCAAAGACTGCGAAAACTTGGTTTTGCTCAATGCGACGGGCACTGTCATTTTCTAAAACACGCAGTGCGGCTAAAATCATATCGTCATAGTCGATGAAATCACGCGATCGCATTAAATTTTGATATTGCTCATACAATCCCGCTGCTACGCTCAAAATTACATATTCGTCTCTGGTTTGTTTACTCCACTCCCGCAACTTTTCTGGGGATATTCCAGAACTTTTTGCTTCATGAATTACCGTATTAGCCAATTCCGGCAATACTTCTGTTCGCAGCACTGATTGGCGACGCAACCTTTCTGTCTCTTCTCCATCAAATTGATGACCTTCTAATAACCGCAAATATACTCCTGGATTATTCGCAATCCATTGCTCTACGCCTGTGCGGATAAAGCGGTGACTTTGGGTTGGTGTAATTAATGTGACATTTTCTAACTGCAAACCCGATAAATCTGAATGGCGACTGGCAATATTCAACGCTAGACCATGCAGGGTATAGACAAAAAAGCCTGTTTGAGGTAAAGATAATTTCTTTAAATCTTTGCGGATCTTCGCTTTAATATTGGCAGCAGCAGAGCGAGTAAAGGTGACAACCACCAAGTGACGGCGGGAGGATGAACGTTCATACTGACGGGCGATCGCGATCGCCGCTGCCGCTGCCATACCTGTGGATTTGCCTGCACCAGGAACGGCAGAAATAGCTAGGGGGCCAGATTGCCAGTCAGCCATTTGTTGCTGTCCGGGGCGCAGACTATCGCGGATTGTTAGAATCTTCTCCTGCAGGTTAGGAAGAGGCGATCGCTCAGATAATTTTGAATGGAGTGATTCTTGAGCCACAGAAGCAGTAAATTTAGAGTCTGACATATCAAATTTTATATTTTAAATAGATGTTGAATGTAATTCCCAAGCCACAGATATGAATAATCTTTGGTGATTCTCTGTAAATATATCTTAAGCCCCCCTTAAAAAGAGGGGTTGGGGGGATCTTCCGGCTCAAAATATCACTAACTAGTACAAGTCAGCGTCAGTTTGCCTAACTTTAACAATGACTTTCAGAGTAGCGCTTTGACATTTTACCGTTCTTCCACAGTTGATTCACTAAAAATGGCTACGTATAACCATCCTGCTAAAATAGCCCCCAAGATAGGAGCTATCCAGAACAGCCAGACTTGCGAAAAGAGTTCTATACCTGCAAATAGAGCAACTCCAGTACTACGGGCAGGATTAACGGAGGTATTAGTTACAGGAATGCTGATTAGGTGAATCAAGGTGAGTCCAAAACCAATTGCCAGGGGTGCAAATCCTTTAGGAGCACGGTTATCAGTCACACCCAGAATAATCAGCAGAAACATGAAAGTCATCACAACTTCAGTAATCAGGCAAGCAAACAGCGTGTAACCACCTGGAGAATGAGTACCATAGCCGTTGGTAGCCAGTGGGTTGAAGCCAGTCAACGTAAATCCAGTTTTGCCGCTAGCAATCAGGTAGATAATACCCGCAGCAATAACTGCACCAATCACTTGAGAGAGGATGTAAGGTAGTAAGTCAGACCCCGGAAAGCGCTTACCTGCCCATAGTCCAAACGAAACAGCTGGGTTGAAATGACCACCAGAAATATGACCAAAAGCATAAGCCCCTGTGAGGACAGTAAGCCCAAATGCCAGGGATACACCTACTAATCCAATACCCAATGGAAAAGAAGTATTCTCGCTGATTTTTGCAGCATCTTCTGTGTAGGCGGCGGCTAGAACAGCACTACCACAGCCACCTAAAACAAGCCAGAATGTGCCGATAAATTCGGCCAAACAACGTTTAGTGAGAGACATTTTCAGAAAACTCCTTGTTCAGCTACAAACGAGTGATAGCTATGTTGAATAATGCTTGAGTTATTCCTATCAACAGGAAATTCATTGCGTTTATTTCGTTATGAAACTAAATCGAAAAAAGAGAAATTTGTTTTTTCCTCAATAATTGTGGTAATAAAATATGAAGATACTGGAAAAGCTAATATTCTCAAAAAGGGCTTAATTTATTAAGAATTTTGCTCTCCTGATATAGAACTCATATTTGATTTTTGAAATATCCGTAGGGGAGCCAGTGCGTTTTTTTCAAAAATCAAATCGTATTGGTATATATCTGTTGAGATTCTTGCTCCAGTGCGTTCTATTAAAAGTTATTACGAAATTTAAATAAGTTTTGTGCTCTATACACTTTCAGCTTAAAAAATTTGGGTTTTTCCTGTTACGGTCGTTACTTCGTGACTGCTCAGGGGATATTATCATCCCTCAAAATATGGACTTAGAGATTATTGATAAAGTAAAAATAAAATTCTTGTAGCGGAGCCAGTGCGTTGTCCGGGTTAAGAGGCTTGTCCCTTGCGCGTCTCACCGCAGGAGTTGCAACTGGAGTTGTGTTAGGCGCATATTTCGATATGATTTATCACGAAAAATATGACTCTCGGCGATCACACACCGCTATATAACACGGTGCGTGATTGCAAAGACGTAACATACCCTAACTTTTGATTTACTTTATAACTGGTCTCTTATACAGGTCAACGAAAAATTAAGGGTTTAGGCAAAGTGTTGCGGAGCCAGTGCCAAGTTCATGTTAAGAGAATTAAAGCAACTGGCGGCATTGGCCAAAGAGAAAATTGAACCAATGCCGCCAGTTTTTATCCGCTGTTTTGACAGTCTTAACAGACCAGATTCAGGCAGTTAGTTTTGTCTAAAATTAAATTTATTCGTCAATCTGCCAGGAATCCTTAGTTAATTCTTCATCCAGAATTTTCTTAGGACGAACAATGATAATAATTTGTCCTAGTAGAGGAATTTCTGGCTCAGTTTCAAACCACTGAAAATCTAATTCATCACCATTTTCAACAACAAAGTAGCTGGAGGCATCCCATTGTCGTTGGGCACGATCTACCACAACTACGACTGGCCCTGTTTGGGTTTGGGTTTGGATGGGGAAGCGATCGCTATTCGCCAAAATCACTACTGGATCTTCTGCCGCCAACAGCACTTGCCAACCTGGTAAGGGCACCCAAGCTTGCTCTCCAGAAAACTTGACTAGGCGAAATGGTTCAATTTCTGTGACTATCGGCACAGCTTGCAAGTCTTGTCGTGACAATGGCAACTCGCCTACCACGGGCAAGATTCGGGGTAATTGTTCTTCAAATTCCAGGCGGTAAAAGGGTAAAATTGGAGCCGGACGCTGGGGAACGCTAGTAAAATCAGTTAGTAGCTGTTCGATTTGTTTCCTGGCTGCTGGCGTGTGAGCAAAGCGTAAACCTTTGGCAATCAGGCGCGATCGCTGTTGTAAATCTGCATTTTGACGTGCCAGTTTCCAAACTTGGTGAGCAACAGCATCGCCAGGATGGGCAGAAAACCCTTCTGGCAAAGTGCGGAAATAGGAGAACTCTTTAATTGCTTTTGCTACTTCCTTCACCTCATCAGCATCGATTTTGTGGACGAAGATTAGTTCGGCCGCGGCGGCGCGTTCTTCGTGAGTGAGCAAACGCAGTTCGTATAAAACATCACTGCCACGTGTGGCATAGTGCGATCGCGTTGCTTCCGATACTCCAGAGTTTTCCAAAGAATTGTAAACTTGGGAACCAACAACCACCTGATTTTGTTGAATCGGCTCAAATCCAGTCGCCTCAAAAATGTCTTGGGGATTGTAACCGGCTTTTAGCAACGAGGCGATCGCCATTCCCCATTCCACCCAGTTGCCTTGTTTTTGCCTCAGCCTTCGCAGTAATTCTTGTGCTACATCGTTGGTAGCATTTTCTTCGGGATTCTGAGCGTTGGGTGGTAGATCAGTCATAATCGGAGTGCGAACTTCAACTTGAGAGGTTAATTAATACCTCATGAGCAAGTCTTATTCTAATCTATGAACTACCCAGACCTACTGCTTTGAGTTTATCTGTAGAAACTTATCTCGACTTTAATTTTGTGGAATTTACAGATTGTAGGGTAGCACAGCTAGCTGTGCGTTGCATTCAAAGCAGGTTTGTTAAACTACCTCATCCATGATGAAAACTGCCATATTTAGGCTGATTCACTTGATTCTTCTTGTGCAATTTTTTCTCTCTTTAGATATTTGACCAGGCAAATATCCTCATAACACTCACAGTTACCGTATTTAAAAATGCCACTTAACTCCGTAAAAACCCTTGATAAATTTGAGCTATTCTCAACTAAGCTTGGTATGGAATATAACAAGATAGTGAATATTTAAAGGAAATATCTTATGGATAAGCCCAGTCTCGAAATTGATAAACACCAATATCAAGTAATGACTCTTGAACGACCAAAAAAGCTGAAAATTCTGGTAGTTGACGATGAGCCAGATAATCTCGATCTGCTTTATCGCACATTTCGACGCGACTTTAATGTTCTGAAAGCTGATAGTGGGGTAAACGCCCTAGAAGTTTTGGCAGCAGAAGGGGAGGTAGCAGTGATTATCTCCGATCAACGGATGCCAGAAATGAAAGGAACTGAGTTTCTCAGCAAGACTGTACCTCAGTTTCCTGATACGGTAAGAATAATTCTTACCGGATTTACTGATATTGAAGACTTGGTAGAGGCGATTAATGCAGGGCAAGTCTACAAATATATCACCAAGCCTTGGGATCCAGGAGAACTGAAGGCAGTGGTACAAAGAGCAGCAGAAACCTACGACTTGCTCAAGCAACGTACAGAAGAATTACGTCGTGCTCATGCTCAAATGGCGCTGCTGAGTGTTTTAGTACAGATAACTCAAGCAGCTTCTAGCTTAGAGGAGACTCTCCCGCCAATTGCTAGGGCTGTGAGTAAGACTTTTGGGGCAGAAGGCTGTATCATACAACTTACAGATGGAAATACTCTGGTTGCAACTCAAGGAACTTACAGCGATACAGGTACAATAGAAAATTGGCTATCTCTTGACCCACTAACAAGGGAAGCGATCGCCACCGGGCAAATGCAAGTTTCCTTAAATGTACTTAAAGACACTAAATTAGTTGATGCTATTCACTATCAAAATACGGGTGTGCAAGCACATTTAGTTATACCAATTAGCTACCGCAATCAACTTTTGGGTGTATTGTCGCTACAGTGGAAACAACCCTGCACTTTGCAAGAAGATGAATTAATGCTAATTAATTTATTAGCGCAACTGATGGCGATCGCTTTTACTAGTAGTGCTAACCATCAAACTAAAATTTAGTCAAGAGTCCAAAGTACAACTCTTGACCCTTGACTTTTGAACGCCAGTTCAACGTCACTCCTTTCAATGGGGGAACTACGGACATGACTGGCTTCCCTTGACCAGAAAGAAAAAGGTACAACCCCCTAAATTTATTTATGGAAAATAAAAAATCTATTTCAATATACGTAGAATAATAAATACTACGTCAGTTGACTCAGAGCAACTAAATTTATTTTAGTGGTTCTTAATCTTAATTTTGACTTTTGACTTTTAACTTTTGACTTCCCCGAAGGGGCTGACCTTGACTCTTAACCAATGACTAACGAAATTCAGTCCATTTTTAACCGTATTGCTCCAGTTTATGACCAGTTGAACGACTGGTTGAGTCTGGGACAGCATCGAATCTGGAAGGAAATGGCAGTGAAATGGAGTGCAGCTAAATCGGGTGATACTGCATTAGATTTGTGTTGTGGTAGTGGTGATTTAGCCTTAGCTTTGGCACGGCGTGTAGGAGCAACAGGACAGGTGTACGGAGTGGATTTTTCCCCAAACCTGCTAGAAACTGCTAAACAACGTTCCCAAAGGCAGTACCCCCAACCTGCTATCACCTGGGTAGAAGCCGATGTGCTGAATTTACCCTTTGATGATGACCAATTTGATGCTGCAACAATGGGCTATGGTTTAAGAAATGTTAAAGATATTCCCCGCAGTCTCCAAGAGTTATATCGTGTTTTGAAGCCGGGTGCCAAAGCCGCAATTTTAGACTTTCATCGACCGAGTAATCTTCAGCTACGTACCTTTCAGCAGTGGTATCTGGACAGTTTCGTGGTGCCAGTTGCCAATTATTTAGGTTTAAAAGAAGAATACGCTTACATCAGTCCCAGCTTAGACCGTTTTCCCATCGGGAAAGAGCAAATAGAGTTAGCTCATCAAGTTGGTTTTGCTGTTGCCAGACACTACCCCATTGCGAACGGTATGATGGGAGTGCTGGTAGTCAGCAAATTTTAGATTTTAGATTTGGGATAGCGTAGCGTAAAGCCTACGGCATGGCTTCGCTTAGAGCGAGTCTGCGAGCGTCTTTTGGATTGGGGACTGCGGAATCGGTAATAGCTAATGGAAAATCGTTAGTAGTTAGTAGTTAGTGGAAAAATAACTCATAACTAATAACCACCAATTACCAATCCCCAATCCCTAATTTCTAATCTAAAATCCAAAATCCAAAATCCAAAATCCAAAATCCTGTGGACTGGTCTCATCTTTGGCTTTATGTGTCTCCCCCGGTACTGGGTGGAATTATTGGCTATTTCACAAATGATATAGCCATCAAAATGTTGTTCCGTCCTTACCGAGCAATTTACATTGCTGGACGAAGAGTACCCTTCACCCCTGGATTGATTCCCCGCAACCAGGAACGTCTGGCTCAAAACATTTCCAAGACAATCATGGGATCACTGCTGACGCCACAAGAATTGCAAAATCTGGCGCGGCGTTTGTTGCAAATAGAACGTGTACAAGCAGCAATTCTCTGGTTGTTGCGGCTGGCGATTGAACAAATCAAAACAGATGAAAATCAAAAAACTGCCAAAATTGTGGCGGGAATTTTGCGGGATTTATTAGGGGAATCCTTGCCACGATTGCTCAAGGTTTTAGCACGACGTGAAGATTTTTTGGAAGTACAGATAAATCAAATTTTTGACCAGATATTGCTGGAATTTCAACTGAGTGAAGAGCAAGCTACGCGGCTTGCTGATTGGTTGCTGCAAGCAGTTTTACCGCCAGATATGCTGCGCCAAGCGATAATTGATTTTTTGACCGATCGCACAATTCAAATTATTGATGAAGGCTTTCGAGAAAAAACTAGTGGTACTTATTGGGTAGTAGCAAATTTATTTGGCTTACGTAATACTCTTACACGGTTACGGACTTTTTGCTTGGATGAAAAGGAGGCTACCAATACTCGCTTGCAGGAATTGACTCAAGATTTGCAGATGCGCGATCGCATTAGGAAATTACTGCAAAATTTATCATTACAAAACTTGCCAATGGGTACGGTGCGTCAACTCCGAAAGACCACCCGCGAAAGTGTCCGCCATTATCTGCAAAACAGTGGCAGCGATTTTTTACAAGGATTAACTGATTCTGTTGATTGGGAAAATATTGCTGTAGTCCTGCTGAATCGTCTTAGCACTTCACCTGTTGTCAGTACTTCTTTAGAAGTCATGAGTCAAGAGTTAGCTCTACTTTTAGATAAGTATTTGGAAAAAGATTTAGAAGTAATTGTGGCGCAGGCAATTCCGATTTTGTCAATAGATGAAGTGATAGTTGACCGTGTGAAATCAACTTCACCGGCTGATTTAGAAGCTGCAATTGAGGGAATTGTAAAAAATGAATTGCAAGCAATTGTGACTTTAGGTGGTGTTTTGGGTTTTGTCATAGGGTTATTCCAAACAGTGTTTTTAATATTAAGTCAATATTAATTTTTTGTTTTTGCCTGTAAATTTTTACAAAATTATAGTTGCAAGTTGCCCATATTCGAAAGCAAGTGAAATTGAGCTCACTCTCGTTTTTATTCAGAGCAAGCGGATTCATCTGCGAGGTAATAATTACGAATTACGTTAGCGCAGCGTAAAACCAACTCTTGGAGAGGCTGCGCCAATGGCATGGCAACTCTTAGAAACGCTCTTGCATTCGCTTAGAGCGAGTATTCGAGCATTATTACGAATTACAAATTAGGTTGACTCACCTTCTATCTCTGTTTGCAACAACTGTACATCTTCAAGCAACAACCCAGTTAATTTTGCCACTTCCTCCAAAGGCATTTGGCTTTTGAGCAGATTCACAGCCACCAGGCGAATGCCTTCTGCCTTACCTTCTGCTCTACCTTCTGCTTTAGCTTCAGCCTCAATCTCTTGATAAATTACAGATTCGCGCATATTGTCTCTCCGTAATACTCTTTGAATTAACCCTTTCTCTAATACTAGACCAGCTAGAATTGCTGTTGCAGCAGCCACATTACTCTGCAACTGTTGGTCAGGAATCCGGATAATTTCCTGTGCTACCTGCTGTAATATACTTGTACGGTCATCTGTCCCACTCAACACCGCGAATGGAAATAAGCCTGGATATCGCAAAAATACTTCTGTCGGCTGTTCCCACAGTCGAACTACCTCGAACTCGTGGTGAGTACCAGCAATGGTAAAAGTATTTTGTTGCACGAGTTCTGAGCTTGTTTCTTTAAGATAGATCACTACTTGACACATTTGCTTTTCGGGAAAGCGGCGATACACTCGCAAGCGATAGTCAATCATCCGAAATGGGATATTAGCATCGGGTTAAGTCTGAAACTCTAGGTGAAGCACTACTTCTGCCGATTCTAATTAAAATTAGCGCATCAGCTCGAATGGGTTCTAACGAGAGTTCAGATGGACTTAACTCAGTTAGGGAAATGGGTTCTTCTAACAGCCAGGTGGCAAAGTCGGTAGAAAAGTTTTCGGCGAGGAATTTACAGATGTTATCAAACATCCAAAAATCCTACCACTCCAAAGCTTTAAACTGGGTCGTAGTCACTAAAAAACCATCTTTAATGACGCAAAAATTGGAATTTTGAAAGAGCGATCGCCTAACTCAAAATCTGTGCTAAATCCAGCATAAACCCAGGCAATACATCCTCTCCTGATAAGCTAGTAGACGAGCGAATAACCTCGACATCCTGTCCTGGACGGTAAATTTCCACCTGTTGGTTCTGCGGGTCAATCAGCTTGCACAGACGCACACTGTTGTCAATCTACTCCTGCATTATTTGTTGTACAGTCTTTAAGCATTTCCCATTACTTGCTTGATCACCAAAGGCTGAATATATGCTTGTAGAGCGTCCTTAACTTTAGAAGGCTGACGAACTGGAGCGATCGCAGAATAATCCGGTTTTACTGTCCAGTCGTAATGGCAAAGCAGTGTGGAAAGCACGATTTTCATTTCCATCTGGGCAAATTCCATGCCTAAACAACTGTGCCAACCATGACCAAAACCTACTAGTGCTAAGGGATATTTTTTATCTTCTTCACGAGGTGGTGCAAAGCGATCAAGGTCAAAACGATCGCCTATGAAGCAGCTCACCCGCACAGAGGGATGCTTTGGTTCCAAGAAGCAAACCAAAATCAGGGAAAGTATTTTAAAGAGAGGAATTGGCAAGAAAATTTTAGCTATCTCATTAAGATTTTAGAGCGGGGGATGGCGGAAGGTTGTTTCCGTGAACTTGATCCATTTCTCACCACCCTTCATATTATTGGGGTTTGTAATTTATACTTCAACACTTACAAAAACATCAAGCATACTAGACCCGATTTACAACTGCTGAGTCCAGAAATGATTGATCAGCATACTCAAGCAGCAGTTCAATTTTATTCTGGCTGGTGTGGTACGTACTGGGGATTAGGGATTGAATATTAGGAAAACTCTATCGCAATTTCTACCATTTCAGCATCACGCAAGAAAGGTTTTTAACTAATTACTAATTCGTAATCACGCTCTCTACGAGACGTGCACAGTTAATTATTTGTTGGCGTCGCTATCGAATAAAATCTACTACAGGATTTATTAGACGGCCCGTTTAGCTACAAATAAAAAGCGCCCCCCATTTCTGGAGGGCGCTTTTATTTAGCTAATACTGAAGTATTAACCGTTGATAGCAGGAGCAGTCATTGCTACAGGTGTAACTTCACCAGTAGCCAAATCGAGTGGGAAGTTATGAGCGTTACGCTCGTGCATTACTTCCATACCCAAGTTAGCGCGATTGATTACGTCTGCCCAAGTGCTGATCACACGACCTTGGGAGTCAATGATTGATTGGTTGAAGTTGAAACCGTTCAAGTTGAACGCCATTGTGCTGATACCCAAAGCGGTAAACCAGATACCAATCACAGGCCAAGCTGCGAGCAAGAAGTGCAATTGACGGCTGTTTTGAAATGATGCGTACTGGAAAATTAAACGACCGAAGTAGCCGTGGGCTGCAACGATGTTATAGGTTTCTTCTTCTTGTCCAAACTTATAACCGTAGTTCAGAGATTCAACTTCGGTTGTTTCACGAACTAAGGAAGAAGTTACCAAGGAACCATGCATTGCAGAGAACAAACTACCACCGAATACACCAGCCACACCTAACATGTGGAAGGGGTGCATCAAGATGTTATGTTCTGCTTGGAATACAATCATGAAGTTGAAGGTTCCAGATATACCCAAAGGCATACCATCAGAGAAAGAACCTTGACCGATGGGGTAGATCAAGAATACTGCGGTAGCAGAAGCTAAAGGTGCGCTGTAAGCTACGCAGATCCAAGGACGCATACCTAAGCGGTAAGAAAGTTCCCACTGACGACCCAGGTAGGCAGCGCAGCCGATCAAGAAGTGGAAAACTACCAACTGGTAAGGACCACCGTTGTACAACCACTCATCTAAGGAAGCAGCTTCCCAGATTGGGTAGAAGTGCAAGCCGATGGCATTTGAAGAAGGAACAACTGCACCAGAGATGATGTTGTTTCCGTAGATCAAAGAACCTGCAACTGGTTCGCGGATACCATCGATGTCTACAGGAGGAGCAGCGATAAAGGCAATTACGAAGCAGGCGGTTGCAGCTATCAGGGTAGGAATCATCAAAACGCCAAACCAACCGATGTATATACGGTTTTCGGTGCTGGTGATCCACTCGCAGAAGCGATCCCATACGTTAGCGTCAGAGCGCCGTTGTAAGGTTGTGGTCATTGTTTTATAAGTGCTATGGGTTGTTAAATATGGAACAAGCGGATTTTTTTCGCCTGTTAAAATATAGTCTACATGAATTTATTTTGACGTGATATGTGACTTAATATTCTGTAACATAATTCTTTAACAAGTTCATCGAAATGTAAACTTTTCCTACTATGAAATAATAATGATCAAAGTAATAAATCGAAGCTTTATAAGCCATTTCAACACTAAACGATCTGTAACTTTCAATGACGCGATCGCCTAGTTACTTGTCTTTATACTTCTTTACAATCAGCTTGTGGGAAAAATTTGAAGTCTCGCTGATTTGTAACGAGATAATAAGTTCTATGTTGTCTAATGTTTCAGTTAAAAATCAAAGTAGATGTAGGGCAAACTGCCTTCAGGAGCTAATAACCAAACAGCATAGAAACATAGGGGGACGAAGACAAGCTTAAGGGGCCAGTTAAACTCCAACTTCAGCATCCGGTTGAAGGCATAGACTACACCCATAAGGGCACCTAAAGCTAGAAGTACCCAAGTGAGTTGATATTGGCTCATATTTAAGGCTTCCACATAGACCTTTTGAGCAAACTGGGCATCAGCAGGATAACCCCAAAGATGCCGAATGACCAAAGAAGAGTCTTGGAGATTAGGTAGGCGGAACCAAATCCAAGAGGTAAAAACCATCAGTTGGGTGAATAACCAAGCTACAAAGATACCCAGAGGATTTTGCCAGAATTGTTCCAAATTTTCAAAGCGATCGCTCATAGCATGTGTAAGTCGATGAACTACCAAGGCTAACCCGTGGAATATGCCCCAAACTACATAACCCAAAGCAGATCCGTGCCAGATACCAGCAATTAGCATCACAATAAATAAATTCCAGCAGGTACGGACTAAACCCTGACGGGAACCACCCAAAGGAAAGTAGACATAGTTACGTAGCCAATCTCCTAGAGTCATGTGCCAGCGCCGCCAAAATTCTGCAATATTGGTGCTGAAGTAGGGAAAGTCGAAATTCTCAGGTAGAACCAAGCCGAAAAGCAAAGCACTACCACGGGCAATATCTACGTAACCGTTGAAATCTAGATATAACTGCAAGCCGTAGGCGAATGTCGCTAACCAGAGATCGGTACTACCCGCTCGTTGCAGGTTACCAAAACATAAATCGACAAAAATCCCCAGATGATCTGCAAAAATACCTTTTTTGACTGCACCCCTAGCAATCAACCACAGCGCCTCAGCTACTCTATCGGTACTGGGTAAGTCTAGTGTATTGAATTGATTTGCTAAGTTGTGGTAACGCGTAATCGGGCCTGAAATCAGTTTGGCGAAGAATAATTTGTACGTGGCAAATTTGAGAAACTGCTCAGTAGCAGGAGCACCGCGATAGACATCTATTAAATAGGCAATGCATTCAAAGGTGAAAAATGAAATTCCCAAGGGTGCAATCAATTTAAAAGAGCTAGCTGGCGAGTTTGTTTGCAGATGAAAAACAAACTTGAATAAAGGGGTAAAATACTTAAAAGCTAATAACAGTAAAACATTTACAATTATCCCCAGCCACAAAACTTTTAGACGACGACGATTCCAGTCACCTTGGGCAAATTGCCACTCTTCATTAGAAATTTGCCAGTCAAGAGAATGTTTTCCTGGTGATGTATTTTTCCCAATTTCTAGCCCTACACGGAAATTAATAAACGTCAATGCTAATAATAATGGTATGTACTGAATCTGCAAAGATGCATAAAAAACCAAGCTGGCAATTAGCAGCGTCCACAATCGCAATTTCTGTTGTGCTAAAGACCAGTAAATTCCTAACACACTCAACAAGAACAGCCCATATAAAATTGATATAAAGTTCATTTTTTAGTCATTTGTCATTTGTCATTTGTTATTCTCCTTGCCCCCCTGATCTCCCCCTGCCTCCCCTGCTCTCTGATCCCCTTCACCTCCCAACTTTGCTGGCCAAGGAATCATCGCGTCGTTAGCTAGCTTTTTCGAGACTTCGTATGCGCCAAAGCGGTTCAGATGGCTGGGGTCAGAAAAGTAGTCATTTGCTTTTATCCACTGTTGGCTCAAATTACGATAAATAAAGTTGGGATTAGTAGCCAAATGCAACATATATTGCTGAAATTCTTGCTCATATTGTCTACGCACTGGATCTAAATAATCTTCCGTCAGAGGCATGTTGACAAACACTAAGGAAATTTTCTGAGACTGGGCAAACTGAAGCACTTCTTGAAAGGCAGCATCTTGCTCTCCTTCTACTTGGAAAGATTTGTAGTCGTTGTCGTAACTTCCGGTAACTCTAGAATGTTTTTGATAGTATCTAGCGGGATTGAAGCGAATAGACAAAGGGAGAAAGCCATCAAAGTCAACTGCTTGCTGGGAAGTACTCTCATCTGAAGTACCGTCTGTTAACTGTGTTTGTGATGCAATTGTCTGATTACGACCAAATATAAGCAGTTGTTTTTGCAGTAAACTTTTAATTTGATCGCGGTTTTTGTAGCTAGCAGAAACAGATGCTAGAGCCTGATTTAATGACTGATTGACAGCTTCATAAGTACTAATCTCCTGTTTTTCCTCGTTTGTCTTTTGTTCTGCTGAACTTACCGGATTTTTTGGTAAATCATTGCTATTTCCAGTTGTTGGTATTTTTTGGAATGCTTGTTTATAACCAGCTGATGCAGCAATCGATTTAAAGGTAATATCCTCGCGTCCACCATTGAAAGCACGCGCACCATCGGCCCAGATAATTATTTTAGGCAGTTCTGATGGTTCCAGCACCTCGCGAATCACAAAGTCTACAACTTGTGCGGTAGCACCGTTGATCCCAAAGTTAAACACGTCAAGATTTGGATAGCCCTGAGTTGCTAAAGCTTTAGAAAGTGCTGCTGGATCTACTCCCCTGAGGGCGCGGGAGGAACCAATAATCAAGACATCTGGCGGACTACCAGTTCTAGCTAAACGCTGTTTATACAGTGCTAGTTGCTCGTCTAACTGCCTGACATTGAAACTTGGCATCTGCGATCGCGCTGCTAAAAGAATAGCGGTAGCGGTTGCTTTTTCCTTCAGTGGTGCGGCTGCCAAATTTTTTGGCGGGGTATCATCACTTTGGGTAAATTCAGAAGCATTAAATACAGAACTCTGATTTGGAGGAGATTTTGTCTGGGAAGTGCTGGTAAAGAATGTTGTTTTCTGGCTCTGATTTTTCCCAGATGTCAAAGATACCTTATGCTCAAAAGATGATGAAAGCGAGACACTAGATACCTTTGGCGAAGGCGTAGTGCGGGCAATAATTTGACCCAGTACCCAATCAGTTTGGAGAGTGAGTAATAATCCCAGTGTTCCCCAAACCAGAGCAATCTTAAGTCCTTGAACATCAGGGTTTACCTCGGCTGATTGCTGGCTTTCGGTAAATAGCTGGCTTCTCAACAGGATTTTTTTCGCTGTTGTACTCGCCGTTGCTGTCCAATCTTGCGCTACTTCTGTTACAAAACTTTGAACTTTTTCTGTCGTTAAGTCGGGGCGCAAAATTGGCTCACTAGTTTCGGAGGTTACTAGATCGTTAACGTATTTGGAAGTAGCAGCAAATTCTGGGGTTGCTTCTGGGACTAAACGTTGGCGATGCTCAAGATCAAGGCCATAATGCCAAAAAGGTTCTTTATTCCCAGCCCGGCGACCATAGACACGTATTCCCATAATACCGGGAATTTTTAACTGGCGGATAAACTGCGTAATTTTGTTTGCTACTTGTTCACGTCCTGGACAAACAGGTGCATCACACATGATGTGCAATAAATCATTTTTGTTCAGCAAAAGTACGCGAATTCCACCTGTCAACAGACGCCAATCCAAGTCAGGATTGAGTAAACGCTCCAGTAAAAATATGATGGCTGGTTCATCGCCAGTATTCGCCAAATCTAGTGGTGATGTGGCAAAAGCGGGATGTTTTGCAGCGGGTAAAGCCAGCCAATCAATCCAAGTGGGTTGGTTGTCGCCTGCTTTTTGTCCGTATACAGTGGCGGCGAGAATGCCTTGAGGAGCGATCGCTTCTAGCTGGGGTAAAATCGCCTCTAAGCAGACTACCTTGTCTGGGATTGGGGCAGTTCCTAAGGGATCAAAAGCTGGGGTACAAAAGATATGTATGGTTGATTCTTTAACAGAAGCTTGGACAGCAACTTTTAACTCTGACAATACCTCAGTTAATAGCCGAGCGATCGCTTGGACATCCCCCCAACGCGCCCACTCCTTAAGCATCATCTCTGGTGGCGTCAAATCCACCCGCAGCAGCCAATCAGGCGCAGTTTCGCCACTCACCTGGGAAACAATTACTGCATCTTGATAGCCAGAAAGCTTGAGATAACGCAACTTTTGCGCGATTGGTTCAGCAAGCAATGATGCATCAGGACTATAGCTCGACTGGCAAAATATCCACAGGCGATTTTCTTCTGACTGAGAGTTCTTTGGCTTATGTAGCTTAATTTTTACCTGTACCGATACACCTAACAGACTCAGAGTTTCGCTGAGATACCGAGCAATAGCATCTGGGTTGCCTTGGCGTGCCAAACTTTCGTTAGAAACAATTAGCGCCCCACCCGATTGTTTTGATTTTTCCGAGTCTGCTAGTAGCGCTTGCTGCACCTGCTCCAGATGCTTATCTATTTGATTCAAGTAAACCCGATGGCACCATTTGGGGCGCTGTTCCCCTTTTCTTCGGCCATAGACAAATACTTGATATATTGAGGGTTGTTCATTGCTTGTGAGGATATCCACATCTGTTTGCTGTAGTGCTTGCAGCAAGTCAGACAAAGTGCGCCAACGCTGCGGACATTCTGTACCTTCACAAAGAATATGAAGGTCATTTCCCCGCAACCTGACTTTCACCCCGAAAGTGTTGATCCCTGTTGCTTGGCTTACCCATTGCACTAAGGATTGCTGGCGATCTGGTAATACTGTTTTCATGGGAAGTTAACTTTACAGTCAGCGATTGTTGGGGGATAGTGCCTGCACTTGTAAACTAGAACCATAGGTCTATCACACTCTGACGGTTTTTTTTAACAATTTTGTTACCTTCGTAGCTCACAAAATCGGACAAGATAGTCTTGTACAGGTTGCAAGTCTGACTAATGTTGAGTTTTGCGTTTATTTTACTAATAGGGAGTCAGAAGTCAGAAGTTAGGAGTAGAGACGCGATTAATCGCATCTGTACAGGAGTTAGGAGCCAGGAATCAGAATAATTCTATATGACTGGCTGATGACTTGTCCTTTAAAGCTGGACTCGTGTCCCACTCGGCTAACGCCCCTAACGGGTAAAACAAACAACAAGCTTATCTTATTTAAACTCCATCCCTTAATAGTTGAAGTAATCCTAACTCCTAACTCGTGATTCATTTTTACTCATAATTCCCATAACCAAAAATTAGCAATGCCTCCTGCCAAACAACAGCCCTCACCTAACCCCACATCCAATGTGGATTTGTTTAGCATTCCCCAGTCGTTCCTTTTACAAACAGGTACAGCGTCTATATTACTGCTGCTGATTACAGGAAAAACTACAATAAGAGCACTAGAAGCCATAGGGGAAGCCAGTGAAGAATTATTTCGAGGCGATCGCCTACCCATCCTTGACTTCCCAAACGAACACGAAACAAATCTTGATGAGAATATATACACCAAATAATTATTTGCTCAGGAACAACCCGGTGAGCATTAAGTGCAAAACCTAGAAGTGTAAACAGTAACTAGCTTTACAAGAATAGAGAATATGGGTTCCCTTTTATACTCTTCGTCTCAAACTGCGGATATATACCCGGTGTCGGAATTATTTTTGCGTCATCGTCTCCAGGTAGTGGAAGAATTGTGGGAGTCAGTTCTCCGGCAAGAATGCGGTCAAAATATGGTAGACCTGTTGGGGCAGTTGCGCGATTTATGTTCACCAGAAGGACAAGCAACAAATGACCAAGCATCCTCAGCCGTAAAATTGATTGAACAACTAAATATCAACGAAGCAATCCGCGCGGCTCGTGCTTTTGCTCTGTATTTTCAGCTGATTAACATCATAGAGCAGGAATACGAACAACGGCAGCAATTGAGTCGCTATGAGGCAGAAACAGAGGCTGTAGAGCCGCAAACACCATCCAATGTCAACTATTCCTCCAATCAAAGAGAAGATGACGCGCCTGTTAGCAGGGGAATAGCAGCAGATTTCCTGAGAAAGAGTTATCTAGAAAAAGCGCCAGTCAAACTAAAAGGTACTTTCGCTGCCTTGTTTCCCTATTTATTCAAACTGAATGTCCCACCCCAGCAAATTCAACGTCTAATTGCACACCTGGATGTGCGCTTAGTTTTCACAGCGCACCCAACGGAAATTGTGCGTCATACCATCCGAGAAAAGCAGCGACAGGTGGTACAACTTTTGCAAAAACTGGATGCCTTGGAAAATCACTCTGGTAGCACACCAGGAGCATATCCTTGGGAAGCAGCAGATGTCCGCGAACAATTGCTCGAAGAAATTCGCCTGTGGTGGCGCACAGACGAACTTCACCAGTTCAAACCCACGGTGCTAGATGAAGTAGATTATGCCTTACACTACTTCCAAGAAGTTTTATTTGATGGCATTCCCCAACTTTATAAACGGTTCAAACACACCCTATCCAATACCTTTCCTTGGCTAGAACCACCGAGTAAAAACTTTTGCTCTTTCGGCTCTTGGGTAGGCTCAGACAGGGATGGGAACCCATCAGTCACACCCGAAATCACCTGGCAGACAGCTTGCTATCAGCGCAAAATGGTGCTTGGGAGATATATTCAGTCAGTGAAAAATCTGATTGAATTGTTGAGTGTGTCGATGCACTGGAGTGATGTTTTACCAGATTTACTGGAATCTCTAGAATTGGATCAGTCCCAGTTGAGTGAGGTATACGACGCACTAGCACTGCGTTATCGACAAGAACCTTATCGGCTGAAACTGGCTTATGTGCTGAAACGGCTGGAAAATACTCGCGATCGCAATCTAGCTTTATATAATCGGGAAACACCAAAAAATCAAGATAGCCCCCTGTATCTTTCCGGAGCCGATTTTTTAGCAGAACTGCGGATGATTCAGCGCAACTTGACCGAAACAGGTTTAAGCTGTCGAGAATTAGAAAATCTGGTCTGTCAGGTAGAAATTTTTGGTTTTAACTTGACACAGCTAGATATCCGTCAAGAATCATCTCGCCACGCTGATGCGCTCGATGAGATCCTGGAATACCTGCAAATATTATCTCAACCTTACAACGAACTCTCTGAGGAGCAAAAAGTTGCTTGGCTCACAGGAGAACTCCAAACCCGGCGGCCATTAATTCCGGCAGAATTGCCATTTTCGGAAAAAACCAATGATGTAATTGAAACGTTTCGCGTCGTGCGATCGCTACAACAAGAGTTTGGTGTCAACATCTGCCAAACTTACATTATCAGCATGTGCCGCGACGTGAGCGACGTGTTGGAAGTACTACTGTTAGCCAAAGAAGCCAGACTTTTTGACCCCGCCATTGCTGTCGGAACTATTCAAGTTGTCCCCCTATTTGAGACAGTAGAAGACTTACAACGCTCCAGAAGCGTCATGCGGAAACTGTTTGAACTCCCGTTATATCGGGCTTTGTTAGCCGGCGGCTACGAACAAACAAAAGCAGAGGATGCCAATGAAAATTCATCCTCCCCTGCTTCCCCTGCCTCCCCCTCCCCCCTCCGGATTAACTTGCAAGAAGTGATGCTGGGGTATTCTGACAGCAACAAAGACTCTGGTTTTTTAAGCAGTAACTGGGAAATTCATAAAGCTCAAAAATCACTGCAAGAAATAGCAGAAAACTATGATCTAAATTTGCGGATTTTCCACGGACGCGGCGGTTCTGTGGGACGGGGAGGGGGCCCTGCTTATGAGGCGATTTTGGCTCAACCGGGTCATAGTATCAATGGGCGAATCAAGATTACCGAACAAGGAGAAGTTTTGGCTTCCAAATACTCCTTATTGGACTTGGCTTTGTACCACATGGAAACCATCACCACTGCTGTGATTCAAGCTAGCCTGTTGCGGACAGGGTTTGATGATATTGAACCCTGGAATGAGATTATGGAAGAATTAGCAGCGAGATCGCGCCAACATTATCGGGCCCTAATCTATGAACAGCCTGATTTTGTTGACTTCTTCCACCAAGTAACTCCTATTGAAGAAATTAGCCAACTGCAAATCAGTTCCCGTCCAGCCCGACGTCCATCTGGTAAGAAAGATTTAAGCAGTTTGCGAGCTATTCCTTGGGTATTTAGCTGGACACAAACCCGCTTTTTGCTTCCTTCCTGGTACGGCGTTGGCACAGCGGTGCAAGACTTCTTGAACGAAGAACCAGAAGAACATTTGAAACTGCTGCGCTACTTTTATGTTAAGTGGCCCTTCTTCAAGATGGTGATTTCTAAGGCCGAGATGACCTTGGCAAAAGTAGACATGCAAATGGCACAGCACTATGTCCAGGAATTGTCAAAACCAGAAGATAAACTTCGTTTTGACAAGGTTTTTGAGCAAATTGCCAGTGAGTTCTATCTTACAAGGGATTTGGTGTTAAAAATCACCGATCACAATCGACTGTTAGATGGTGATCCTGTATTGCAACGATCTGTGCAGTTACGCAACGGCACAATTGTCCCCTTGGGATTTATCCAAGTTTCACTACTCAAGCGCCTACGGCAGTCCCTAAATACTACTGCTACTTCTGGAGTCATCCACTCTCGTTACAGCAAAGGCGAGTTACTGCGAGGGGCATTGTTAACTATTAATGGTATTGCTGCTGGGATGAGAAATACAGGTTGATTCAGAATGGGGCATGGGGGAGATAACCAATGCCCTATAACTAATGACTAATGACTAATGACTAATGACAAAAAATAGAATTTTAATTTGCACTTTTTTGGCGCTGTCATCAGGTTTTTTTGGTGCTTACACCAGTGGGCAAATTACCATAATGCTGCATAGCCAAAAGTGCCAAAACCAACCTTGGGGTTTAAAGGAGATGTGCAACGCTTGGATGACACCAGGAGCAATATGGCAAGGTAGCACAACAGGATTATGGACAGGCACAGTCTTAGGGGCGTTTATTGGAGGTTCGGTGACGCGACAAGCTGATAATTAGTCTGTTGACTACCTAATTAAACATGGATCAAAAAACCTCTCCCTGCCTTGAACTAAAGTTCAAGTCTGTCCCTCTCCGACTCGGAGAGGGACAATTTTGTGTAGTAAAACCTCTTAGAGGTTTTTTAATTGAGATGATTAGACAGACTTAATCAAGATAGATTTCTCACGCAAAGACAAGGCAGCACTAATGCGGGGCGTCTTGTAGAGAAGGCAGTTTCCCTGATCAGCGATTGCTGTGCAAAGAATTGCAATTCAGGACTTATGCACGGGTCATGGAAGAACGTAGACGCATTCACGGAGCGTCTCGTCTGCGACACGCTGCGCGAACGTAGAGAAGCGGCTTACCGCAGGCTACCACTCCAGACACAGAGAAGCCAGTGCGTTGGGCGGGTTAAGAGACTTGTTCGCGCAGCGTCTCCGATAGGAGAAGCAACTGGTGCGACACGGAGGAATAAGAGTTTGAGAGGTTTTTTGCGTAAGTCCTAAATTAATTCTCGGCAGCAAAAAAGCCAGTAGGCAGCTTTGGTGTCAGCAAGGCTGGTAAAATCTACCCATAGCGAAGAAGAGTAAATCACCATGCCTACCGAAACTAACCCAGGAAATCAAACTACCACGGGTGCTGATGCTATTGATGAAGCGATCGCGCAGGGAATTGATTTTGATGGTTCTCCCATTCCGCCTGCCAAACTAGAACTTTATGGTAAAGTTATGGCGTTAGAAGGCAATAGACAGCGTAGTGGCGTATCTAATACTATGCGATCGCGCATTGTGCGAATTGGTGCAAAACACATTCCCCAAGCAGAACTCGACCAATTACTTGTAGATGCTGGTTTTGCACCCCTAAAAGAGAAAGAAATTGCCTTTTTCTATAGTGGAAAATAAATGACTACTTTATGGTGTTACGTATCAACTTAACTCTTTACCTCACAAGAATTATCTGAAAACGCCATAGGGAAATGTATTAAGCTGTAACGTTATCAATACAAGTAATCACTTGTAAATAAACCAGGTGGACGAATAAGAACAATGTTCTCTGGATCTACACCATCCTGTGTAAACAGGAGTGGTGTATCTTCTTCAAGAATCCCCTCCATCAGTAAAGCTGCTTTACTCTGGTCAAATGCTTGTTTGATAGAACAACCAAACCCAATAGCAGAGTAGAACTGAGCAGCAAATATCCTGGCTGCCGTATCGCCGATTGAATCATTCATGCCAATTGCTGCATCTACGTGTTGCGTAACCGCTTTTGCTTGATCGCTGGAAAAGCAGGCATTGAAGATAACTACACGAATGTTATCAGTGAAAGTGCTCATAGTAGTTACTATAGCTTCCTTGCTGACCAATTTAGTCTTGCCATCATCAGTTTGAAAAACTAATTCATTACTACTTGAACCATGCCCGCTAAAATGAACAATATAAGGTTTATGTTCATTTAACGCTTGAAGAAGATCAGAAGGACGTGCTGCCCAACTGGATACAATCTCAACAGAATCTCTATGCTCTGATGCTCGAATTTTCTGTGTGATCAAACGTATTTCTTCATCCAATCGAAGTTGATTTTGGTCAATAGGATTTGATGCCACAAAAAGGACTTTAATTGTTTCTGGTAGACGAGCTAAATCAATTACTAATCGGCTATCTCTAAACTGTCTTTGAAGTTGTGCTTGTCTCTCTGTTTCACGAGTAACTGTGCGTGCATGACGTAACTCCTCATCTCGACGAAGTTTAGCATCAGTGTCTCGCTTTTTCTGCTCTTGATCTCGTTTATTTTGCTCTTGCTTCTCGGCTTGCTCCAAAATTTGGGAATTTTGGTATATATTGTTCAGCTTTACAGAAATTTTAGTCTCTATATCAGCAATTTTCTTCTGACACTGTGCTAATTCCTTTTGTTTTGAATCAATTTGCTGTTGTCTGGAGTGCTGAGTGCTTACACTAGTGCTGCTTGTTATACTTCGGCTAAGTGAGGATATATCACTTTGAAGTTGTGAAAATTTTTTGCGTTCACAAGCAAGATCCTTTTCTAAGTTAGCTTTTTCTGCCATGAGGCGTGTAAGGGTTGAACGGTAAGAGTTTATGGACATCAAGCGAATCTAGAGAGATGGATAATAGTAAATTTGTTCTATTTTATATCAACATCTCCGTATGTGTCACCATAATTTACAACCTAGCGCAAGCGTCCCAATCGTCAAAAGTCAGTTGCAGTTGCAAGTTAATAAACAGAAGGGCAATCTCTAACTTCTCTCTCAGTGTGATCACCCATGTCGAAAAACTGTAAACTGTTTAATTCGATCCTTGATTACTAGCAAAAAAATCTTTACTCAAAATTCAATCTATCAAAATAGTGAATTCGTTTAACAACTAATGACGCAAAAACCTCTATCCAGGGAACGATATGGCTAATCAGCTAAATGAAGTAGAAATAGTATGCTAAATGACATGAGATTGTATTCTATGAGACTGAATTATTTGACAAAACAGCTTTCAACGGTAAAACGCTGGATGGCTACAACACTGGTTTGTATGTTAGCGATCACTTTTGTTTGGCAAGGTGCATTTTTCTCGAACACTTCAGCAATGGCTGCTCCTACTGCAACCTTCATCGCATCAGCAGACGCAGGCGATAAAGTTCAAGAAAAAACCAGTAGAGATGCTGGACGAGCCAAAAATTTCATCGATGATACGGCAGATAAAGTTAAGGAAGCTGCAAGGAGCAATGCCAGTAAAGTTGATCAAACAACAGACAATGGTAGTTTTGCTGAACGCAAAGCTAAGAAAGATGCAGCTACAATTCAGAGAAGAGCAGACGAAGATTCGGCTCGCACTAAAGAAGCAGTAGATAACACAAAGAATGTTGTTGAACGTACTGTTGAAAACATCAAGGATGCTTTTGGTAAATAGAGAATAGATATAGCAATCCTACTTGATTTCATTCAAATAGAAAGGCTTAGATTCCCGACTTCTTAGATAAGTCGGGAATCTCGTTGTTTACAAATAATTTAGGAAAGTTTAAGGTTAGGTAAATATTATTATAGTAATTTTTAGGTAATCAAACCATAGGGTAGGAGCGACGCTGCACGCCCCTAAAGACAATTGTGGTTGAAATAAATGAAGAAGGCTATGAGCAACAAGTCTATTAAGAGACAGACACCATGTTATTTGCTAGTTATGCAAAAAGTAAGACAAAATTTTATAATTAATTTAGGAAGATTATTTTACTAAGCAAATACTGAATATAGCTAAAATAGGTTTGTATTTTTACATACATATTTGTCGTACCCATATGAACTAGCGATCGCTAATAAAATTACTTGCTGTTACCGAATAAGAGAAGAAATAATTGCTAAATATTTACCAGCAATTATGCTGGACATATAGTTATCAAAGAGATATTTAACTTTCTTTTCTAGTAGCTTGAAATGTAAAAGTCAGTGTTCTACTTAAGGAATTTCCGCAAACGGCTCCTGAAAAACTTGGTTTTCTATACGGATTACAGAAAATGTTTAAGTAGCATTACTTATTGACAAATGTGCTATAACTTTAGCTGATTGCAACCTTATTTTGACGAATTGTTAATGGGTAACAAATTTTCACCATTATCAATTACGAAGTTATACTTTCCACTACAACTTAGTAACAATGTAAGAGTTTGATTATGTGGACAACCCGACCGTGGGAAAATCAAAATACCGAAAACGTGAAGTTAGAGAGGAAAACCTTATAATATGCACCTGAGCGAAATCACCCATCCTAATCAGTTGCACGGTTTATCTGTTCGCCAACTGCAACAGATTGCCCGTCAGATTCGAGATAAGCATCTCCAAACGGTAGCAGTTAATGGTGGACACTTGGGGCCAGGGTTGGGTGTTGTGGAATTAACACTAGGACTTTACCAGACACTGGACTTAGATCGGGATAAAGTGATTTGGGATGTAGGACATCAGGCTTATCCCCACAAACTGCTTACAGGACGCTATGATCGCTTCCATACACTCAGACAAAAAGACGGAGTTGCGGGTTATCTCAAACGCTGTGAAAACAAGTTTGACCATTTTGGGGCTGGACATGCTTCTACAAGTATTTCAGCGGCATTGGGCATGGCTTTAGCGCGAGATTTGAAAGAGGAAAAATTTAAAGCCGTTGCTGTTATTGGCGATGGGGCGCTGACTGGGGGTATGGCTTTAGAAGCCATCAACCATGCCGGACACTTGCCGAAAACTAACCTGTTGGTTGTTCTCAACGACAACGACATGTCTATATCTCGCAACGTGGGCGCAATTCCCCGCTATCTGAACAAAATGCGCCTCAGCCAACCGGTGCAATTTATTAAAGATAATCTTGAGGAACAGCTTAAGCAAATTCCCTTCGTTGGTGAATCCCTGTCTCCCGAACTCGGACGTATCAAAGAAGGTATGAAACGCTTGGCTGTTCCCAAGGTAGGTGCAGTTTTTGAAGAACTCGGCTTTACTTATATTGGGCCAGTAGATGGGCATAATCTCGAAGAATTGATTGCCACCTTCCAACAGGCACATCAGATACCAGGCCCAGTTTTGGTACATGTAGCAACAGTCAAGGGCAAAGGCTATGAAATTGCCGAACTAGATCAAGTTGGCTACCACGCCCAAAGCCCCTTCAGCGTAGCAACTGGCAAAGCCATTCCTTCCACTAAACCCAAACCTCCGGCTTATGCCAAAGTCTTTTCTCACACTCTGGTAAAACTTGCTGAACAAAACCCAAAAATCATTGGGATTACTGCGGCGATGGCAACGGGGACAGGCTTAGATAAACTTCAAGCAAAACTGCCCAATCAATATATTGATGTTGGTATTGCTGAACAACACGCGATCACCTTAGCAGCAGGACTTGCAACCGAAGGGATGCGCCCCGTTGCCGCTATTTATTCTACCTTCCTGCAACGCGCCTATGACCAAATAATTCATGATGTCTGCATCCAAAATCTGCCAGTATTCTTCTGCTTGGATAGGGCAGGAATTGTCGGATCTGATGGCCCCACCCACCAGGGTATGTATGACATCGCTTATCTGCGTTGCATTCCCAACATGGTAATGATGGCACCCAAAGACGAAGCAGAACTCCAACGCATGGTAGTAACTGGTGTTAACCATATTAGTGGCCCGATCGCTATGCGCTACCCTCGTGGCAATGGCTACGGTGTCCCCTTGATGGAGGAAGGTTGGGAACCTTTGGAAATTGGTAAAGGCGAAATTCTCCGCACTGGTGATGACGTGTTAATCATCGGCTATGGCACAATGGTCTATCCAGGAATGCAAGCCGCTGAAATTCTCAGTGAACACGGCATTGAAGCAACTGTAATTAATGCCCGTTTCGTTAAGCCTTTGGATACCGAGTTGATTTTGCCTTTGGCTAAAAAAATCGGCCGCGTCATCACCCTGGAGGAAGGTTGTATCATGGGTGGCTTTGGTAGTGCGATCGCTGAAGCTTTAATGGATGCAGATATTTTAGTTCCTGTGAAGCGATTTGGTGTGCCAGACGTGTTAGTAGATCATGCTGAACCCAATGAATCTAAGACAGAACTAAATTTAACTAGCCATCAAATAGCAGAGAGAGTCTTGGAAGCTTTCTTTCAACAGCAACTATCTGCTGTTGTCTAGTTAATTCTAAATCAAAATAGTTTTATGAAAATAACCCCAGCCTTTGGGGTTATTTTTATGAAGATACTGGAAATCCCCAATTCATACCAAATTGAGAAAACTGAAAATTAGACTATTAGTTCCTGGTATTTGACTCCTTGTTTCTTATGACAGTGATCAGCAACGATAGGATAGACTATACTGCTTGACATTCTCCCTGGCGCAAGTGCACGAGGATTCTAACCATCACTGATTAGTTTTTCTCTTTCATTGAGTTCCCTTGCAAAGATAATGTTTCCACTATTTTTAGCGATCGCAGCGTCAACTTGAAGATAAATTAAGGCGATCGCACTTTATTTCAAATCCAGACTTGATTAATAATTCCTTTAAAGAAATAATTCCCGAATGAAAACGTTTCCAAAATTTCTAGGCAGTTTGCCTATATGAACGCTTTGGCAATAAAATAGCACTCGCCGCACCAGCAGCCAATAACCTAGCCCTAAATTAGCTTCTGGGACAGACTAGGGTTTAGCCTTATCTGAGAATAACTCTTGGCTGGTAAATGGCAAGTTAGCTAAACTAGGATTTAAGCAAACATTAATATTCGGTGGTTGATTGGGAATAGCAACAGTTTGCCTTTGGTTGACCTTTGGTTTTCCATTTGTATTCACCTCTATATGCAGAGGTATTTCTGGACAAAATGATGGCTCGCTCAGGTTAATAGCTGCAACCAAATCCCAGGCTGGATTTGGAATCAAGGGGTCATTTCCAGAAATCTTTGTTAGAGCATAGTTCAAGAATTGTGATGCCAGAATGCTCTCAGGAGTACCAGTTGCTTTCCATGCAGCTTGATCTGCTCGAGTAAACCCAATTTGGTTAGTCGCATCCAATGGAGTTAGATATATTGGCAATCCTGCGGAAAATACCTTTTGTGCTGCTACCGGATCAGTCCAGATATTAAACTCAGAAACTTGGTTTTGTTTCAATATAGGGTCAAGGTGTTCCCTAAGGTTTCCTGGAATAAAGACTGCACCGCCCATAATTTGTAGGCGAGAAATCTTTTTAGTGATCCTTGGGTCGAGCGTCAGTGCTTCTGCTATATTTGTCGCAGAACCAGTCATTAAAATCTCCACTGGCTTTGGTGACTTGTTTATTGTATCTACAAGCAGTTGAGCAGCACTTCTTCGATCAACAGTTTCAAGGGCTTGATCTGGCAGGTTGGTAAAAGGAGTCCAAAATGTATCAGTATCCGCTCGAAATGCATCCGAAAAAGCGTTATTCCCTGACAAGGGTGTCTCCCTACCAACAGCAACGGGTATTCCAGTTATTCCAAGTCTTGCCAGCATCCGCATGAGATTATTGCCAAATATTCGAGGGTGGGCTAATCCCTGACTTATGGTCATAGCCTTGACTTCAAACTTGGGATTTTGCAATATGTACACCCAAGCAGTCATGCCATCCTGACTACCATCATCATCCAAAATTACTGGTGTACGATTCAAGGCACTACCAAAAGCAGGTTGACTCACAAAAGCAATTGGCAGCGTTAGTAACAGTATTAAAGAAGAGAGAAGTAAATAACAAAGATGGCTTTTTAAAAAAGACTTTTTCATGAAACTTTACTTCTGGTTTGATTTCAATTTGAGTTTGGGAATTGACCCAAAAAAGTTTGCTCATCTAAGAGGTTGTTTGAAAAGTGTTTTGCTGTAACTTTAGGCACTTCTCAATCCCCCTAACCCTCCTTTTTAAGGTAGGGCTGTTTCATTCCCTAAAGAGCGCTAAATATCAAGCGTTATAGCGATTTAAAATTGATTATCTTGTTACCAGCGTGCCAAGAAAATGAACGATTTTACTGTTGTTCAAGTGCTTAAAAGTTCATCTTCTCATCACCCTCACTTACAATTTTCTCGCTAACTATCTTGACAAATCCTGTTTGAAATGGAATGAAACGCCCTGCTTTTTAAGGGGGGAACCGGAATCAAAGTCCCCCAATTTATCGGGGAGTCACTGCGGTCTTCTCCCAAAGGGAGAGGCTAACGCCAAGGGGTCTCCCCAAGTAGGGCAAGTGGCATGGATTTAGAGGGATCTAGAACATTTTGCTACTGACAAGAGGACTTTTCAAACATCCTCTAATAGTGTTCTGATGTTATTGGTTTGTTAGACAACTTCTCATTCAGGAAAAAAAGATTGTAGTAGGGTGACCGCTACATCAATTTTAGGGAAATATTCCCACTTAACTGCCTTCACCAATGGCAATAAAATTAAAAGCTGATTTTTCTTTCGTCACTGTGAGTTCTGGAGAACCTGTACCAGATTGTTGTTTAATTCCTAAATCCCAGATTGCAACTTCTGCCTTGTTTGGAGTTATATCTTTAACAATAATTTGATTATCAGCACCCCAATCTTTCAAAGTAGCTACCACACTGGGAGGTTCAACAAAAGGTTGTAAAAAAGTAATTACATAGGTTCCTGTATCCGGTGATTTAACTTCAAACCCTTGTCCAGTTTGTTTTGTTCCGTCTTCACCCACTGTTCCGTAAATAATTTTTTGTGTCATTTTTTTCACTTCTTAGATGTTTGGCTCTATTGTTTTCTTCGTTCTTCAGTACCTGTTATGCCAAATTATAAGTTAAACATAAAATTTTTAATTTAAAATCAAGCTTAAAAAGCCTAAATCCCTAAATAAGCCTAAAAGATTAATAAGAGACCATTTATAAAGTAAATCTTTAGACGACTAGACGACGTAACATAATACGAGTCATAACAGCATATATAGCAGCTTCACTCATTTCTG
>NZ_JBALCN010000013.1:0-59211 GCF_036919615.1 Nostoc sp.
CGATTTCAATCTTAAAAGGGCGGCTCATGGCTATTTTAATTTATCGAGTTTCTTTTCTCCATTATATGCAGCTTCATATAAAATTGGTATAAGCTCTATTTAAATATCAATTTTTCATTCAAAATTAGGACGAATTGTCGTAAATGATTGAAAAAACATGGTTCAAATAGCTTTTTATATTTTTTGTATATATAAAGACTAAAATGTCAATCCCACCCCTTGACTCAGTGTAGTAATTTTGAACTTATTTCTGCTTTAGGTGAACCCTAAAACTACCGTTTAAAAAGTAAAAAGATAATCCCCCATAAATAAATTTAGGGGATTTAATAAGGACGTATTATTTCTCGCTGCACTCTCCGCTCGAAACAAATGTTTTTACTTCGTTCCATAAATAAATTTAGGGGCTTATGATTATTTTATTTTTCTTTATGAGTGCCTTTTTACTTTTTATTTTTGCCTTATTCGGTCAATAGGGTTTGAGATGCGCTTACCCTGGATAATATTCAAAACCTTGTTTCTCCGTGCTTGGTTCCAAACAAGGATTTTTTGGCTTTGCTAATAAAGCAAGGTTTTGAAAAAGATTCAAGGTCAGCAGCTTATTTTCCTCTCTTCAGAGATATAAAATAGCGGTAGGTGGGCGGGGAAGTTTATAACTGAGGTAGTGATACGGAAGCTGTTAAGCAGGGGCAAAGTAGTACACAGATATTATGAAAACTAGCCCATTACCCCGTCATGTTCGGGATGAAAAATAAGCAAACCATTAGTTTCTCCCTAGCTTGTGAAAACCTAATTGTGGCATTTTACGCCATTGCTTCCAAATCTATTCTCCAAGGCTTTCTTTGTGCAAATTTTCCTCACCCTGTTCCTGGTTTTGGTGTTAGTCCCCATTGTCGAAAACTATCTAGGTCAAGTTTTTCTGATGCAAACAACTTGGCTTTAACCAGCGATCAACCCTCTGGAGCTTACGTGTCTACGCAAGCTTGAATTACTAGTCAAAAATAGAATTCAAGAGTCAGAATTCAAGAGAACATGATGATGAATCCTTACGACCAATCAGACTAGATTCCTTCTAGATTCTGACTGCTGGATGCTGAATTCTTACAAAACTTTCTTTGGCAAATAAACCATCTGCAAGACTTTACGATTCTTCATCCGTAAAAATTCTGTGAGCCATAGCTTAGTTGACTACAATCTGGTAAGATTTCCAACAAGTAGAATAATTCCTTGCTCTCTTTTTCTTGAAGCTGCTAACTTCAGGTTTTTTTTGGAAAGGAAAATAAAAAAATGTCTCATTTATTGTGGAAAACTCTGGTACTAAGTCCAGTAGTTTTGGGAGTGACGGTGTTGGTTTCGGCTAGGGCTATGGCTGCTGAAGTAGCAAGCTCTACTGAAGATACAAAGGCAAAAACTGCTCAGACACAAGCACCAGAAGCTATTGGTGCTTCATTGTTAATTTTAACAGAACAACCAAAAATTAATCAGCAGTTGTTTGCTCAAGCAAAGACTGATAATAATAAGGTTTTAGAAGAGGTTAACCGCTACAGCAGCGAAGGCAAGAACCAGAATTCACTGTCTCAAGTCACATCAGTTTCTCAGTTTTCTGATGTACAGCCGACTGACTGGGCATTCCAAGCTTTGCAATCCCTGGTTGAACGCTACGGTTGTATTGCTGGATACCCAAATAGCACTTATCGTGGCAACCGGGCATTAACCCGTTATGAATTTGCCGCAGGTTTAAATGCTTGTTTAGATCGAGTTAATGAACTGATTGCAACAGCAACTGGTGACTTGGTGTCAAAACAGGATTTGGCGACCCTCCAGCGTTTGCAAGAGGAATTCTCGGCAGAACTAGCAACTCTGCGTGGTCGAGTAGATGCTGTAGAAGCACGGACTGCTGAACTGGAAGCTAATCAGTTTTCAACTACCACGAAATTGGTGGGTGAAGCTATTTTTGCCGTTAATGATATTTTTGGCGGTAATACTGGCGATGCTAACAATACTGTCTTCCAAGATAGGGTACGTTTAGACTTGCAAACCAGTTTCACTGGTAAAGATATTTTACACACCCGTCTTGCAGCCGGTAATGCACTAGCCTTTAATCAAGTCGATAATGCTGGTCTTCCTATTGATACTGCTGAAGGCACACAAACTTTTCAAATCGGCAGCACTGGTAATAATGGTGTGATTATAGACTGGCTAGCTTATTACGTACCCATAGGCCCAGTCCAAGCTTACTTTGCGGGTACCGGAGGTATTCATAGCGATTATGTTGCCACTAACAACCCTTACTTTGAGGACTATGATGGCGGTAATGGTGCTTTGTCTACCTTTGCTACTGAAAGTGCCATCTATCGCATTGGTGGTGGTGCCGGTGCAGCACTTACTTTACCCTTTGGTAGTGGTAGCGGTGGCAGTTTTTTCAAACCAAGTTCACTGACAATAGGCTACTTGGCGTCAAATGCTAATAATCCTGGACCAAATCTAGGTTTGTTGGAGGGGAACTATGCAGCTCTTGGACAGTTGAACTTTAGTGTTGGCGATCGCTTGGCTATAGCTGCTACCTACGTTCACGGTTATCATGGTGCAGGTGGTAATTTATTTGATCTAGGTGGTGGTTTGGCTAGCACTAGCCGCGTCGTAGGCACTAGTCAAGCTAACACTCTAAGTGCCGTAAACGCATCTTCCAGTAATTCCTATGGTCTGTCGGCAGCCTTCAGACCCAGCGACAAACTGTCAATTAGTGGTTTCATTTCTTACCACGATGTCACAGGCTTTGGTGCAAATGATGATTTTCAAGCTTGGAGCTACGGTCTTGGGGTAGCCTTGCCTGACTTCGGTAAAAAGGGTAATGTTTTAGGCATTTTTGCTGGTGCTGAACCCTATGCCTTTAACCGGCCAGGTTTTGCTGGTAATGATATACCTTATCACTTTGAAGGCTTTTACAAGTATCGCGTGTCAGATAATGTCTCAATCACCCCTGGTGTGATCTGGTTGACCTCTCCTGGTCAAAACAGCAATAACGATGATGCGTTTATCGGTACGCTGAGAACAACTTTCACCTTCTAAAGTGGCTTTCACCTTAGGGACTCCCAGTTAAAAAACATCCCATCTTCGGGGCGCAAGGCCTTGCGCCCCTAAACATGTACAAATAATTTTGGATAATTTATTTTTTGTCAGTCCCTTAAGATGACACCAATGCATAGATCCCACATTCCGCACCCTAAACTGTCACACAACGAATTTTGGACGTTTCGAGATTTGGGATTAGCGATCGCAATTGGACATTTCTTTGGTTTTGTATAAAAAGTAGCCCTCATGGTGGATAAAAACCCGAAAAAACCGATTGTGACAGTGGGGGGTGCGGGATGTCAGATAGATGTGTGTTCTAGTAGTTCATTGGGCTGCCGCTAATAAAGGAGGCGGCAGCCCCCATAGAGGGCATTCCCAGCCAGAGGCTCTTAACGAGGTGATTGACCTAACTTACTTTTAACCTTGACTCAGCGTACCTGCCATTTTTTGCAGTTTTCTGCCCACCTCTTCCATCGTGTAGAAAAACGTAAAAAACCGGAGTAGCTCATCTATTGGGTAATCTTGTTGTTTAATTTCTTCCAATCGATTTAATTGCTCTGTAGCCTTAGTAAGGGCAACTTCTATTCCTGACAAAGATAAACTAGGCTGGTGCGATTTGACTGCGGTTGCTAAGGTGAGCATTGCACTCTCAGTTTCCTGTGCCAGTTGGGTAATTTGAGGTGAAAAAATTTGCCAGAAAGTATCCTGCTGCCTAGCAAGTACGGTATGTTCCATTGTCAAGATGTGTTCCCAAATCCTGCGGATAAGAAATTCCCAAGCTTCATTCACGCGTTTTTCTGGCGGTTCGTTTGTCTGTCCCTGTCTGACTTCCTGCCATAGCGATCGCCCCTTGCTCAGTGAACTAATGATATTGGTTTTTAACTCATCCACACGGGGGCGATCGTAGTTTCCTGTAAAGGCAGAGTCCACAACCAACTCATAAAACTGCTTCAAATCAGTTAGCGTTTGTGACAAACAACGCCTCAGTTCTACCCCAGCTGAGGCAGGAAAAATAAAGTTGTTCACCAACAGTGCCACACCAATACCCAAGAGGGTTTCCAGAAATCTGCCCCAAGCGTACAGCCAAGGAGATTGGCTGTGACTCAAAATCACGATCGCTGACACATACCCCGCCAATTTTGCCGCCTCATTAAATTTCCAATAAGAAGCGAGAAAGATGGTTAAAAATACACTGATTCCCAATGACCAGAAATTAGTACCCAGTGCAACCGCAAAGATGGCTCCACCCATAGCACCAATCACAGTGCCAATTATTCGTTGAATTCCTAGTAACAAAGTGCTGCCATGAGTAGATGACATCACAATGATGGCAGCAATTGTTGCATAAAAAGGATATTCCCATCGCAAAGCCTGAGCAATTTCTAAAGAGATTGCTGATGCTATTGCCATTTTAAATGCCATCTTAGCTAGCAGAATTGTTGACATTCCATCGGGAGTAGCAGCCCAAGTTTGCAATGCTGTGATCATTCTCAGCTGAGGCGATCGCTGTGTGGGTGGAAGGCCATTGGAAGATTTTGCCATGCGTATTGAGGTTATTGGGCAATTCCTATTTAATTTGACAAGTCTCGATGCGAGAGAATAAAGCAACACATAATCGCCACCAAGAAGCCGTGGCGATCGCACTATGCCATTCCCAAACACCTAATAGCTTTAACCGCCAAACCTGCTCAAAAAAACCAAAGTATGGTAGCTGCCCATTGGGAGCATCTTCTTGCACAATTAAGTTACTATAATCAATCCAGGAATCTTTTAAACGCCATCCAGCGCGATTGCCAAAATCAATACAAGTTTGGCAAGCAGCAACATTACTACTGCCAATTATCAAAGCCAGCACAGGATCGCTGGCAGAAGTATCTCTAAAACTTTCCCAAATCCGCTTTTGGACGCTAAAACCAAAGCGTCCATGACTATATTTAACCCAGAGAGCATCGATAGTACATAAATCGGTGCAGGGAAAGTTTTCCAGACTTTCTAAATCAAGATAATGTTTTTCTTCTCTACCAGCTATCTTCAAGATGAGAGTTGTAGTTTCCTCATCCGCCTCTAACCATCTCCCAGCTTTTAGTAAATCTCGCATTCGAGTATAATCTACACCCACGGCTGAACTCAAATTATCTAAATCCTCAGCTTTTTGTTCAGAAGTATCGCTCGAAAACAAAGTTTTTCCTGGTAAGACTTCAATCACACCTTGAGAACCAAATAACCAGAAATATAATTCGATATCGGTGCGCGATAATTCTAGTTGTAATTGGGTAATCCAAGCTGCTGCGGTGAGTCCAAATGGTTGAATAGTAATATTGAGGGTATCTATTAAGCAACAAGCAAAGCGTTCACTCTCCGAAGGTGGCACAGCAGCAGCAATTAAACATTGTTCATCTAGTCCCAGTTGTAGTTCTTCCACCCAATCACGTAGAGATGCACATGTGTGTGTTCCCACAGGGCAATCCAGGATGATAATTTGTTGCGATCGACATCGGCGCAGCTGTTTTCTCAACCAGGAACGATTAAGTACAACATTATCAGAAAGTACTAATACTGCTTCTCCTTGTTCCGTTTCTTGAATCTGCCCTCGCAAGTATAAAAATACAGTTGTGGTTTCTTCTATAGAATTGGCGGTATTGGGTGACTCGGAAAAATATTCAAATAACAGACACTTTTGAATCGCTTTCCGAACATCTGAAGAAGGGGTTTTTTCGTTAATAGTCCAATAATTTACCTCAAAGCCACCAGATGCATTGAGTATTTTACTCAAAGCCAAAGCACTCTTGCTTTTAGGAAGTCCCTCAATAACTAATGCCTGTCGTGGATGTCGTGTGGAAACTATTTTGTCTGGTTTAAGTCCTAAAATCACTTCTCCAATTCCTTCTACAATCCGCTTCGGCGTTTGAGATGGATATTCTGGATGAATTTGGTTTTCGCCGCGAGCTTTTTTGAGCTGATTAATCACCCGTAGTTGCTGATTAGCTTTATCTATATATGCGAGAGTTTGGTGATAAACGTAACGATAAAGTCCATCTGCTTCGATAATACCTTGGGAATCAGCTGCTTCTCCCCGCAGTCCCCGGATTAAGTAATAAGTGAATACTCCATGTTTTAATTGCGGAAATTCCCAAGATTGTTGCCCTTGATCGCAAGATAGTAAGGCATAAAATCCTTTTCTCTTAGCCGCACGTTGTCGTAAAACTTCCACTAATTCTTGTGTGGGGTTGAGTTGCGGATCTATTGGTGTTTCTCCCCTAGCCCCCAATAACGTCATGCTACCGCTATGACAAGCATCTAGCCATACGAGTTGCTGCTGGGCAGCACAATTCTCTAATAATTGCAATAATTCTTGCAATTTCAGACCAGTTTCTATTAAGTTATCTTTTTGAGTATCTTTAAGACACAATATCACCTGCTGACTTGATGGCTCTAGCATCCCATGTCCAGAAAAATAAAATAGAACGGTGTCAATAGATTTAGTGGCAGCCGCTACTTGTTTGAGACTGGTACGGACATTATCCAATAGGGGCTGCTGGTGAGCAAAATCGTTGTGAATCTTCACATCCTTTTGCGGAAATCCCTGAGTTGCAGAGTTTAATACTTCCCCTAAACCTTGGCAATCTAGTGCTGAGTAACGCAAACAGGGTATTTGCTCATCCTGATACTGGTTGACTCCCACCAATATTAGCCAAAGCTTGGCCAAGCCGGTTTCTAAGGCGTGAGTTGAGTGACTAGTACGAACACCGACAGGACACATCTGTTAGGATTCCTTGGCAGGAAGAGTATGCAGTTTTTATCTAAATAGTATCTGATTGTACTGACGTGAAGAGACTGAAGTTGTTTCACAAAGACAAGCGATCGCAATGATCACATTACTGATAAAATATCGAAAATGCGAAAACTTTATCCAGCGATCGAGCCTTACTTAGAAGGTAGTTTACAGGTTTCTGACCTTCATACCATTCATTTTGAAGAGTCAGGAAACCCGCAAGGTCAACCCATCGTTTTGCTGCATGGGGGCCCTGGTGGTGGATGTCCAGCTTTTTATCGGCAATATTTCCACCCAGAAAAATGGCGGTTAGTGATGTTTGACCAGCGCGGTTGTGGTCAAAGTACACCCCATGCTGAATTACGAGAAAACACCACCTGGGATTTAGTCAGTGATATCGAAAAACTGCGCCAACATTTAGGTATAGAAAAGTGGGCGGTCTTTGGTGGTAGTTGGGGTAGCACTTTATCATTAGCCTACAGTCAAACCCATCCCTCTCGATGCGCGGGATTAATTCTCCGTGGTATTTTTATGCTGAGGCAAAAAGAGTTGCAATGGTTTTACCAAGAGGGGGCTAGCTATATTTTTCCTGATGCTTGGGAAGAATATCTTAAACCAATTCCCATAGATGAACGTGATGATCTGATCGCAGCATATTACAAGCAGTTGACTAATCCAGATTTAGAAATTCAATTAACAGCAGCGCGTGCTTGGTCAATTTGGGAAGCTAGTACCAGTAGACTTTTCTTAGACCCAGAACTCATGCAAAAGTTTGGCGAGAGTGAATTTGCTTCAGCTTTCGCGCGTATTGAATGTCATTACTTTATGAATAAGGGATTTCTTGAAACCGAAGATCAATTACTCGTAAATGTAGACCGCATTCGCCATATTCCGGCTGTAATTGTTCAGGGACGCTATGATGTAGTCTGCCCAATGATATCAGCTTGGGAATTACATCGCGCTTGGTCAGAAGCCGAATTTATAGTAGTTCCAGATGCAGGGCATTCGATGAGTGAACCAGGAATTTGCAGTGCTTTGATTGAAGCAACAGATAATATTTAATTCGGTTGAATACTTAGTACAGCATTTCATTAATTCGTAGCGAATTAATGAAAGGCAATCCCCTGCAATGCCAATGTGTCAGCTTACAATACCAATGCGTCGACTTACATTATGAATGCATCAACTGCATTGTGAATGCATCGGCCGCATTGTGAATGCGTCGGTTTACATTGTGAATGCATCAGCCGCATTGTGAATGCGCCAGCTGCATATTAATGCATTCCCCTGCATTAAAAACGATACGCTTTTATACAAAACTGTATTTAGCTTGGGGGATGGGGGAATTTGCCAAAGGAGCAGATGTAAGACTAAACCCACGACAAGAGAATCCCAATCTTTTGAGGGTCTTGCAAACAGTATCGCGACAATCGATATTGAATTGGTCTTTGATCCACGAGACTAAGTAAAATGAGGTTGGACTCAAAAGCTGATAAAACTAGCTTATGCAAGACTCTAAACAAGAAATAAATGCCAGAGCTTCTATAGATTTAGAACAGCGAAGGAATTGGTATTCTCCCGTTGCTGATATTTATTACAACGCCAGAGCAAAATATCCAAAGCAACTGATCGAGCGGTCCGTCGTTTTAGCCCAACTTGACTCAGATGCATCGATTCTTGAGGTCGGTTGTGGTCCAGGAAATGCGACAGTAGCTTTTGCTCAATTTGGTTTTTCAATGACGTGTATTGAGCCAAACCAGGATTTTTGTCGTTTGGCACAACGCAACTGTGCAACCTATCCAAATGTTGCAATCCACAACACCTCATTTGAGGAGTGGGAACTGGAAGCAAAACAGTTCAATGCCGTTTTATCTGCTAATGCCTTTCACTGGATACCGTCAGAGATTCGGTATGCCAAGGCGGCGACGGCATTACGTGACGAAGGGTTTCTCATCCTCCTATGGAATCTGAGAGCTGAACCGAAATACGAAGTTTACCAAGCGATAGAGGAAGTGTTTCAAGCCTATGCTCCCTCATTTGTTCGGTATGAAGGTGCCAAAACTCAAGCGGAAATTTTGAGAGGGTTTGAACAAGACATTCTAGACTCTGGTTATTTTAAGGAGTTGGTGACTGAGCAAATCGCGTGTGAGGTAACGTACAGCATCGATGACTACCTTAAGCTATTAAGTACCATGGGGAGACTGGAGCCAAAGGCGAAGGAGTTGCTATTTGCAGGATTGCGGGAAAAACTGAGGAACTTTGGAGACAGTGTACAACTCTCGTTTCTTTCTGCTGTTCACGTTGCCCAAAAAGATGGATAAGCTGTTGAATTTGTTACGTAATGACGCAGCAACGCTAACCCTTGTGAATTTGGAAACTTATACTAGATGTGAAGCATCAATGTAAGTAGTTCACTACAAAAAAAGAGCTATGCGAATTCTAATTATGGAAGGCAGTCTGTTATTACTCTTGACTATGGTTACAACTGGCTGTGTCGGTTCTTCCTCTGTTACAAAACAGCTGCAAGCCTTACCAGCAATCACTGAGCAGCCGACGAAAGCAACTGTGTTGACCTCAACACCTATACCGATTGGAAAAACTACAGAGAATTCTACCCCTGAAGCCACTATTGCCACCAATCCGACGCGCTGTGAAACTAGCCAATTGTCAGTGCGCCGAGTCTCTGAAGATGCTGGCGTTGGGAATGTTGCACTTACCTATGCCTTCACCAATAACGCCTCATCCCCTTGCACCCTCAACGGTTATCCGGGATTGGCACTACTGAATGAAAAAGGTCAGCCTTTGGAGGGGGTTAAAGTTATCCGCTCCAAGGACACTTACTTTTCGAGTAAGCAACCTCGACAACAAGTAACTCTAGCTCCTGGAAAACAAGCCTTATTTCAAATAGCATACAACCACATTAGTTCCCCAGAGAAACCCTGCCCAATGTCTAGTAAAATTGAAATCACGCCTCCTAATGCTTACCAGCACTTTACGCTCACAGAACAAATCAAGCCTTGTACAGGCAAAGTTAGAGTGACTCCAGTGCGATCTGTTGACACTCAACCCTAGTAAATTTCAGCAATTTACTCAAAGACCCAGAAAAAGCATAAATTTAATCAAAGCCTCTGATAAGTTCAGTATTGTACTAATCAAAAAGGTTAAAAATCTTATGGAAGGAATTGATGTTGCCGATCAAGACGGCAGAGTAGATTGGACGGCAGTAAAAAACTCTGGTAAAACTTTTGCGTTTGTCAAAGCCACAGAAGGAGTTAGCATCAAAGATTCTGCTTTTGCTCATCACTGGCAGACTATGAAAGCTGTTGGTATTATTCGGGGTGCTTATCATTTCTTTCACCCCCATACATCTGACCCGGTTGAGCAAGCGAAGGAATTCTTAAAAACGTTGGGGAAATTAGAACCAGGAGACCTACCACCAGTTCTGGATGTAGAGGTAACTGACAAAGGAAGTAACCAAGCTGTAGTTAATGGAGCGAAGCAGTGGTTAGCAGAGGTGGAAAAAGCCCTTCTACAACAAACCAAAAAACCAATCAAACCAATCATTTATACCTTTCCCAATTTCTGGAAAGAACTTGGCGATCCATCTGATTTTGCTAGTTATCCGTTATGGATTGCACACTACGGAACCAAGAACCCAAGTATTCCTGGTGCTTGGCAGGGGCAATACCTAATCCATCAATATGAAGGTGATATATCTGGTGTAGCAGGTGTTAGTGGTCGAGCCGATTTGAATAGATTTAATGGATTGCAGATAGGAGATTCTGGGCTAAGAGTCAAACAATTACAACAGCAATTAAAAGATATTGGATTATATACTGATGCCATTGATGGGAAATTTACTGAGTCAGTGAAGGATGCAATTGTTAGTTTCCAAATATCTAAGAAATTACAAGCTGATGGAATTGTCGGTATAAAAACTTGGGTAGCTTTACTGTGGATTTAGAACAGATTGTACACTCAATAAATAGACCCACACCATGTTAGCAGTCGGTCTAGTTTTACCCTGATCATAGGTAACGCTGATTTTACCCTGCTATACATAACGCTCTAATGCCCGAACACTCACGCCAAGAAAGTCTGCTGCTGACTGCTTGTTCATCGGATTAGCGCCAAATATTTCTAAATCCTACCATAGGCTCTGACGATATTTGACGATATTGGTCAAGCTGGGTGAGGGCGATCGCTTGATTCTGACGTAGAGATAAATTAAGTTCTTCAGAAAGTTGATAAAGACTTTACTTGTGTTCTTGGGCACAAATAAGAAAGAATCAAGAATTTAAGGCGTGGGAATTCCAAGCAAAGCGCCTATTAATTATCTGTTGTTACCAAAATAGCAACCTATGTTGTAGTTAGTCAGTAGTAATACTTATAAAGTTTTGTAACATTATGCATAATTCTTGGATTTAAGTCTGATTGGTAAGTGACTACCCACCTTCCCTACGGGACGCACAAGGGACGTGAGCGAGTCAAAGTTGCTAGGTGAGTGCGATCAGTCTTACAAAGAGAAATGATACAAAACATTTCCCTCTTCATTTACTTCAAAATCAGCATTAAGTTCCTTGGCTTTTTCATCTAAATATTGTTTAGCTAACTGGGTTGATATTTCAGCATTTTTTGCCAGTTGTAATACCGTTATTCTGCCAGCATTTTGCTCAATTAATTCTAAGAACACTAACTGAATCTGCTTTTGTTCTGATTCTCGAAGTAATGCTTTTTCTTTTCGATTCTGCTGCACTAAAGACCAACTCAACCAGCCTCCTAGAATGGTTGATGGAATAGTAAGAATAGTTAAAGCAGCTACATCATTTTGCTTTTCTTGAGCAGGAGTTTTAGGATTGATAATTTCTCGAATCATCACAGCAGAAAATGGAATGCCAAATAATAAAAAACATGTTGCTAAAATTTTTTTAACTAGTTTCATACAACCTTTTTCAGTTCCTAACAAATAATGTAAAAATAATAGCTCTATTATATAATGTATAATCAATTACTTATGACGCTGATGTTTCCTCTCTTCTCGACACACTGTTAGGTCGCTTGTAAATGCTGATGACAGCAAGAAAATCCATCATAATCAGGCGATCGCCCATCGGAGGTGATCGCACCTTGACCACAGAATTGATACCGTTTCACTTTAAGATTGATACAAATAGGCAGCAGGGGGGCAGGGAGCAGGGAGCAAGGGGAAATAATTAAAGATCAATCATTTGTATCATGCATTTCGTGAAATAGTATGAGAGCTAGGCAGTGCGTAGTTTACTGCCATAGGCATCGCCCCCGCAATTCCCCCAGAACCGAGGAGCGATAGCGTACCCGCCCGCACAACTCTTGGAGATGCTCTTGCTAGCTTGCTTCCACGTTCGCGTAGCGTCCCGCAGGGAAGTGGTACCACAAGCTCAGTGACCACCGCTCTCCTCGCCCCTTTAAAATTCTTAGAGGAAACGCTGCTCCCGCACGATGATACAGAGTACCCAATCTAAGCGATCGCCTGGGCGTGGGCAGAACCCCATCGCCTTTAGTATTGAATTAATTCCTCAACCAACTAATGTTACTTAATTTATATTAATTACTCAAGAATCAATATCAATACAAATCACTGTGACGTATGGATTAATTACTGATTCAGGTACATCAATTGTTAATTCTCCTAACGGATTAGAATTGAGAATAGAATCCATAATTGCACAGCGACTTGTGTAAGTTAGTGCTGTGCCATCAGCAAGAACAAATACCGATTTTACTCGTTTGATTGGTATACCCCTAACTGATATTGTCTCGTAAGGTTTCATTAATAGGTGTAGATAAATGCGATCACCCTTACGAGTTGAAGGTCCATAAAATTGCCACGGTTCTAATCCTGGGGTTGTATCAAGTATACTTTCACAGTGGCGAGACATCCAATCTGCTATATCTTTGAGACGCTCTAACTGCTCAGGAGGGATTTGTCCATTACCCATTGGGCTAACATTGAGCAAGAGTTTGCCTCCTTTACCTGCTACTTCACAAAGGGTATGAATCAATTGACGAGAGGATTTGAAGTTGCGATCATCTGAGTTATATCCCCAACTCTCATTAATAGTCAGGCAGGTTTCCCAAGGATGAGCAGGTGGGTGAGGAGGAATAAACTGCTCAGGAGTTTCAAAGTCTCCACAATTTGTCAGACGATCATTGATGAGAATATTCGGTTGTAAATCACGAATCATTTTTGCTAATTTTTGAGCTTGCCATTGTTCTGGAGTGCGTTCCCAACTTCCATCAAACCAAATGATGTCAATTTGACCATAGTTGGTCAATAATTCTCGTATCTGATTGAACAGCAACTGAATATATCGCTCCCACTGTTCTGGTGTAGGTTGAGGTAGTTGGTCAAAGCGATAAGGTTTATCTGCCTCTGTAAAAGCCGGATAGTCAGGATGATGCCAGTCACTAAGAGAAAAATAAAGACCAATACGCAATCCTACAGAGCGCATCGCTTCGATAAATTCACGTACAATATCTTTTTTATAAGGTGCAGATGCAATTGAAAAGTCTGATTGTTTGGTATGGAATAGGGCAAAACCATCATGATGCTTGGCTGTTAATATGGCATATTTCATTCCTAGACTTTTTGCTAAATGTGCCCATTCTTGAGGATTGTATTGCTGTGGATTAAAAGTATTAGCTGTGCAGTGATATTTCTCAACTAGAATATCTTGGCAAAAAGTCAGGCTGAATACACCCCCAACTAACGGCCAAGATAACTCACATCCTTGTTGAGAACTATGTCCCCAATGAATAAACATCCCCAATCTAGCTGTATCAAACCAGTTATTCATCATGGTGAAATTTGGCCATAATTCTGCTTAATAAAGGAGAAATAGCTTCCTTTGCATCTTAGTATATATACAAATTTTGGTTCTTATTATTTGTTGGCTAAGGTGAAAATGCCATCGCCTGTGTGGTTGGTTTCAGGTGATGAATCGCCTCCATCAGATTCTTAGAGGAAACATCAAAAAGAGCGATCGCCTAAAACAGATCAAAATTAGGGGTGTATAGCGATGGAACAGCGGCGGTAAACTATGCTTAATTATCAAACTAAAGAATTATACTTTTTTGGTACGCGAGGATACAAAATATGTTGCCCTGGACTAGTCTTATAACTGCTCTGACACTGCTGCTGTACTTGGTGATCACAATTAATGTTGGTCGAGCCAGAGCCAAATATAAAGTACCACCTCCTCAAATGACAGGAGATCCCGGCTTTGAACGAGCGCTGCGCGTTCAGCAAAATACAAGCGAGCAAATAATTTTCTTCCTGTCTGCTTTATGGTTATTTTCTTTCTACGTCAGCCCATTCTGGGGGCCGCTTCTTGGTGCTATCTGGCTTGTGGGTCGAATTGCCTACGCTTGGGGATACTATCAGGCTGCTGAAAAGCGGATGATTGGCTTTGTCATCAGTTCTTTCAGCAGTATTGTGCTACTTTTGGGTTCGCTCGTTGGCATCATCCTGTCTTTGGTGCAGCCATAAGTCATTTGCATTTATGAGGCGATCGCGCGATTAAAAAGTTGATTCAGGATATCTCTTTTGTGGCGAAGGTGAAATTTTCTTGTCACTGGTTACGCCACTCTCATGCAACCAGGGCGGTGGAGAGTAAACCGCTTTTTCAGGTGCAAGACCAGTTGGGGCACAGAAAAAGCGATACTACCAAGACGTATATTCCTTCCAAAAAAGATGCTGGGATGGGTACAGTGCTGCCGAGGTTTTGATTCAAAGACCGACTGATAGTAGCGCTTTGTATTTGCCGGATGATCAGGAGTGATGAGGGTGCGCTCGCTAGAATATGTATTCGTAACCCAAGCGATAACAGGAAAAAAAACTTAGTAGCTCTCTGTAGTGCGTGTCACCTTTATTACCATCAACGTGGGAGTCAAATATTTCGCCAGGGCAGTTGTCTTTGTGGTGAATAGTCAAAGCACAGAGTTACAGTATGGACGATACTCAAGAACTAATCCCAATCCAACAATAACTAAAGCAAATTTCTCTTGAGCTAAGAAAGATTTTTGGGCAAACTCATCCCCAATTTAACAACGTGTTTGAAGACCTGGGCGTGGCTGGATATCGTCTGGAATCAGTTCTTCTTACCGTGCGTTGTACTCAGTTATGTTCCCGGACGAAAGCGAATACGATCGGGTATATGATGGCGATCGCCTAATATTTCTAACAAAGGACCATTAACGTCAAATTTAACCACACTTACCGACGCGACCAAAATATTCACCCGATAGCGATAGCGTCCCAAATCAATTCCCAGTAAACTGCAAAGCATAATCCGAATCGTGGCTTTATGGGAAACTACTAAAACATTACCTTGGAAATGTTTTTCTTGAATTTCAGCAATTACAGGCATAGAACGGTTAGCAATTTCTACCGCAGTTTCTCCACCTAGTGGTGCATTCCAAGCGGGTTCTGTCAACCATTTTACATAGTTTTCTGCGTAATTCTCTTGGGCAAACGATTTACTCTTAGTTTCCCATTTGCCGTAACTACCTTCTCTAAGTCCGTCACGCAACTGCATATCCATACCGATAGCATCACAAAATGGCTTGGCAGTTGCAATTGTGCGCTTCATCGGGCTAACATAAACCGCTGACCACTTCAATTTTTGATAAACATCGGCAAAACTCTCTGCCATCTGCATCCCTTCAGAAGTCAACTCTGCATCAGTTTCACCGCAGAAATTACCACTTTGACTAAAAGTAGTTTCTCCATGTCGCAGTAAATATAAATTGAGCGTCATAGCTTGTATTGCGATTGGGATAAAGGAGTTTGTGCAAAAATAAAATAACATCAATCTCGTAATCGAGTATGTGACACCAGGACAAAGTAATCAACCAAAAAAGTCAATCAACCACAAACTTTTGATTTCGTTGACAAAAGTAGCGGTAAGAGCTAATACTCTAGTTTTAGCCGGGATACGGATACCGTTGGCGAATTCCCCAAACAGCTAAACTGAACCGATTGAGAGCTTTCTGAGCAAACCCCCCAAACCCCGCGGAAAGTCTCCAGGATGGGCCACTGGACAATCAAAATCAACTCATTCAAGAAAGGCTTGTTGGAGAGTAAATGCCAAAATAAATCCTTGCAGCTTCAGTAGAAACCCGTCAGATGTGACTGCATGAATCGATTTGGGGAAAACGCAAGTGATATTACTAAACACAGTTTCAATATAATGCCGAGTATATTGTTTAATATATTGATTCCAAGGATGGTCTTGACGCTTGAAATTCTTTTTCTGCATGACTTTTAAAGAAATATGAAAGAGTTTGTTCCAAATCATCTTCAATGGTGTAGTCGGTCTAGGCTGAATCACCATACAGTTCACTACCAGATGGCAGCTTTAAAAGTCAAGTATTTTTATTGCCTGGAGATCATTGGCACTACCAGGCATAAACACAAATTCGACAGGAATACCCTTTTTGGTGGTTAATAACTGAACTTGAACTCCTAATTTTCTTCTTGGAGGGCATTTTATTAACCCCTGTTCGCAGCCGGGGAGGTTAGCTCAAGCACAGCTTTTTCGGGGTGGGGTTGCGGATATTATGTTTAATTGCCCGGACATCATAGAATTAATAATTCATTTTTTTCAAGTAATTAAGAGAGGAAAACTATGCATGGTAATCGCAAACAAACGGCTCTTATTACTGGTGCATCTGGCGGCATCGGTTATGAATTCGCTAAGTTATTTGCTCAGGATGGTTACAATCTTGTATTGGTAGCTAGAAGTGTGGACAAGCTGAATAAAATAGCCGATGAATTTCAAAATAAATTTGGTATTGATGTCAAAGTTATTACCAAGGATTTATCTAACCCATCAGCGCCAGAAGAAATTTTCACTGAGCTAGAACAAGCATCTATCAGAGTTGATATGCTGATTAACAATGCTGGATTTGCTACTTACGGATTATTTCACGAAATTGACCTGAATGCTGAACTGCAATTGTTACAGGTCAATATCTTGTGTCTCACACATTTAACCAAGTTATTCCTCAAGGGTATGGTTAAGCGGGGGTCTGGAAAAATATTAAACGTGGCTTCGACTGCTGCTTTTCAACCAGGGCCGCTAATGGGAGTATACTACGCTAGTAAAGCCTATGTTTTATCGTTTTCAGAAGCGATCGCTAATGAATTAGAAGGTACAGGTGTTTTTGTGACGGCGCTTTGTCCAGGGCCTACAAAATCTGGTTTTCAACAAAGAGCCGCGATGGAAGACTCAAAGCTAATAAGCGGTCAAAAGATTATGACTGCGGAAACGGTAGCCGAGATCGGCTATCGTGGTCTATTGGAAAACAAAACTGTTGTTGTTCCTGGAATTAAAAATAAGCTCCTCGCTGTATCTGTAAGATTTACTCCCAGAAAGCTAGTGACTAAACTAGTTAGAAACATGCAGGAAAGCAAGTGAGTTGTAACTTTAGGACAGACCGAAAGAAAGAAAATACGGTGAAAGAACTCTCTGCGTCCTCTTCATTTAATCCCCTTGTGGATGCTCATCCCACAAGGTTGTCAGTTCCCGTAAACTTTGATGATTACCATTGCCCAAAATCAGATGATCTAATACCGGAATGCCCAAAAGCTGCGCTCCTGCTAATAACTGACGCGTCAATTCTATATCTTCCTGGCTGGGTTCAAGGTTCCCAGAAGGATGGTTGTGAGCAACTATTACCCGCGTTGCCCCTTGGCGAATAACTTCTCGAAAAATATCACGGGGAGAGGCTAGGGTTTCGGTTGCGGTACCAATGGTAATTACTTGCGTACCCAGCAAACGATTCTTGACATCTAATAGCACCACTGCAAAACGTTCTTGTATCTGCCACATCAAATCTTGACTGAGGGTAGCAGCAGCAGCAAGTGGGCTATCAATTAATGTGCCGTCATTGGGACGAGACTGAAAAGCGCGTTTGCCCAATTCAATTGCTGCTAAGATACTTGTCGCCTTCGCCGGGCCAACACCAGAAATTTGCATCAACTCAGCGGCGCTAACTTCTCGCAGAGTTACTAAAGGATCGCGTTGGTGTTTGCCTAATTCACTCAAAATATATTGTCCCAAACCCACAGCAGAGAGTTTCCCCGGCCCTTGTCCAGTGCCTAGAAGAATTGCAATTAACTCCGCTGTGGCTAAAATTTTGGCACCGTGCGTCATTAGCCGTTCACGCGGACGCTCATTTGTAGGTAAGTCGGCAATTCTGAGGCAATAGGTCATAGAAAACTAAGAGAATACTCACCCTAAATGGAACTATCCTTAGTTATCCCTTGTTTGCTCTCCAAATCATCTTTATTTGAGAAAATCTTTAATTTTGGGGAATTTTATCCCTAATTCCTCTGTAGAGACACCTTTGATAACACTATCTTCCCAAATACTTGCCACAAGATTTAGATAAAATTGGATTTAGTCTATTAGTCGAACACATTTGAGATAGAAGATGAGATGAATGTATTTATCAGCCACAGCTCTAAAGATACAAAGTTAGTTAGGCAAATTGCTGATGCTCTGCGAAATGCAGATTTCCAAGTTTGGAACGATACTCAAATCTTTCCGGGCGATAACTGGGCAGAAGTTATTGCTAATGAGCTTCGAGAGTCTGATGCAATGGTTGTTTTACTGACACCTAACTCGGTTGATTCTCCCTACATAAATGCCGAAGTAGGCTATGCTCTAGGCGAACAGGGCTATAAAGGCCGGGTAATTCCTGTCCTTGCTGCTCCTTCTGAACAAATTTCTCAATTAGAACTGAAAATTCCCTGGATTCTGAAGAAATTTGGGATGATTTACATATCAAATCTTGAGCACGATGAGGAAGGGTTGAGAAATATTACCCAAGCTCTCAAAAAAGCTGCTGCTTAACAAGAGTGGAGTTTCTAAAAATGATCCCAAGTGAAGCTTTTCTTTCCCATTCAAGCCAAGATCAAGAATTTGTTTCTAAATTGGTAGAGGTTCTGCGTCATCATGGCATTCCAGTTTGGTACAGCAAAACGAACATCTTAGGCGCACAGCAATGGCATGATGAGATTGGAAATGCACTAAAAAGATGTGATTGGTTCCTTGTAGTCCTCTCTTCAAACTCAGTAAATTCAATGTGGGTTAAGCGGGAGCTAATATTCGCTCTGCAACAGAATCGTTTTGAAAATAAGATTGTTCCAATTATTTATCAACCTTGTAATTATGAGCAGCTTTCTTGGGTTTTATCGAGCTTTCAAATGATCAATTTTCAAGAAACTTTTGAAGATGGTTGTCGTGATATTTTACGTCTATGGGGTGTAGGCTATCAGATACTTTAGTAATACCCTGGTTACAGAATCAGTCCAAAAGGGTACAAGCATCCTGTTATTTTATGCAGAGGGGAAAATGGATGCAGAAAATCGATATCACGTCACTCCCTGCAACCGACTCAGTGAAGAATAACTGGGAGTTTACCGAAGTCTAAATTGATGCAATGCTGTCGCCTCCCTATGTGTTATTACTTCTCGCCTCTCAAGAGGGAAGTTTTCATGTGTATGATCTTGCGGAAGGTTATAAAGTCATCTATTACTGGTTCAACTTACGAAGAGGTTCAACTCTGGTTGCTAGAGGATGAATATGAGCCAATTGAAGGGCGCATTTCTGCATCTGAAGTTTGAATAGCTTCAGCAAAGTGCGTAGTTTACCACCGTAGGCATCGCATAATTCAACAGCCCAAGACTAAACGCGATCGCAAACTTGTTAAACCCCTTCATCTTCGCTGATCACTGATAAATTTGCGTTGCTTTCAACATGTGGTAGGTAATGATCAATTGAGTAAGGGCGAGGGGGTAACTTTGCAATGTCTCCCCAGTTGTACCAGCGATTTTACCCAGTTCTGGATTACTTTCGCGATCGCAAATATTTCGTAAATACGGCATATCAGAACAAATAATATGTTCTAGCTTATTCACCTGTTCTAAAGTTGCATGACCATCAACTTCTAAGACATCTACAGGCTTACTCATATCCCTATCTAGCCCCAAGCGGATGGCTGAGTCAGAATTACCAGAACTAGAGTTGGTAATTGGGGTGAAATCTGGGTGCGGAATTGTCGGACGCAGTACCAGGCGGACATTCAGGTGTCCATTGGTTTCATCATCTTCGTCTGTAGGTGGGTAGAAACTAATTACTATATCAGACCATTGCCGCTGCGGACGGATAAACTCTGCTGAGTCTGGTTCGCGCTTTTCTAGTTCCGCTAGCACCTGTTGGGCAGTGTAGCTCCGCTTTTGCGTGTCTCGCTTGACTTTCCACTTAGCGCGTAGTTCTTCTGGAGGTGCAAGATAAACTTTAACGTCGTAAGAATCACGGGCAGCACGGGTAGAATAACCGAGTAATCCCTCAATAATCACGAATTTATTGGGCTTGATATACTTTGGTGGCTCGAATGTGCCGGTTTTATGGCTGTAAACTGGCTTAAGAATTGGTTGTCCTGTGCGTAGCAGCGACAGGTGTTGCTGCATAATATCTAGGTGGTTGCAGTCGGGGTGGAGAGCGGTAATCCCAATTTCTGCACGTTCTTTGCGATCGTAACGGTGGTAATCATCTGTACAGATGATTGTGACATTTTCTGGGCCGAGTGCTTGAGCGATTCCGCGCGTTAGTGTTGTTTTCCCAGCAGCGCTGTCGCCGACAATACCAAGAATTATTGGACGGCTCATCATACCTCCCAGAATAAAAGCAAGTTTATTAATACAATTTCCCTACAATAGTTTTAATTCTAGAAGGGTTTAGGCGAGTAACTCAAGTAAAGGCTTGGTATGCAATATCTCTACATATAGAATGTCTGTGCGCTGGTTTATTGCATAATAATTACAAACTAGATCACTTTCAGAGTCATTTGTACACATAATCATGGATGTAGCCGCTGAGTTTCAGAATTAAGCATCCAAATTTTGTAGTATCTCATCCTGGCAATTGAAATAGGTCAGGTTGAAGTACCAAACCTGACCTAACATGATCTTTCACTGAGCGGCATCAAGATTAAACTACAGCGTACACTTTTGCTTCCCAAGGGAAGATACCTTCTCTGCCTACCCATTCTGATGGAACTATCCGCTCTTGAGTAATTTCCTTCCACTGTTTGCCAACTGGGGTTGCAGGCCAATTCGGGATTCTGTACTCAGAACCAACAGGAGTGCTGTAGTCAGAGAAATTCGCCACTACAACTACTAATTGATCGGCTTTATTACCACGCTGCCAGACTAGAACTCGTTTACCATCATTAAAGTCAACATGAAGAAATTGAGTATCATTTACAGCTAAAGCATCGGAAGTCTTACGCAAGCGAACCAACCTGGCAACGTATTGGAAAATGCGTTGCCGCCAATCATCTTTCACACGGCTGTAATTAACAGGGTCAATCTGTTTATGATCATCCGTAGGAGGCAAATCCTGCTGATCAGCAAATTCATCTCCAGCAAGGATCATGGGAATTCCTACAGCGGTAAGCAGAGAGACAAATGCTAACTTAATCCGCGGTTCAGTATGATCAATTCCATTACTAACAAGGTAGCTGAAGAAACGCTCGTTACCATAACCGCCAACATCATGGGAAGTTATATAGTTTACCGCCTGAGAACCATCTGTAAAGCCTAAGTTTCGGCAATCAATTAGTTTGCGGATACTCCACTCAAAGCTGGGTTCATCCCAGGCATTTTTACCTAAAATCACCTGTCGGATGATTTGCTTGAACTTTTCATTCCAAAGTCCATCTAGACGATTTTGGTGGATGAGAGATAGGGGTACACTCAACTCTTCGCCAACTACAAGGAACCTATCGCCGGTTCCGCCTCTTTTGTCCCAAAGGGTGTGGGCAAAATCTTTGAATTCCTGTAAAAAGTCATAATTGGCAATATTGTTGACGCTATCCAACCGCAGACCATCAACCCGATAGTATTCCAACCAGTGGGCAATATGGGTTTTTAAGTATTCACGGGCTGGGACAAGCCAGGATTTTTGCCCAGTAATCGGGTTATAGCCCTCTACCCAATAGTCGTACTTAAATAAATCGCCACCAAAGCCATCTCTTGACCCTTGTTCTGGATCACCACTGGCCCATTTGATGTAAAATTCCAAAAAATTAACGTTATGGTAAGGATTATTCCGCGAGAATGCCATCACCACATCTACAAAAAAGCGCAACCCTTGCTGATGACAAACTTTGATTAGATTAGCTAAATCAGTCGAAGCATTAGGTGCTGACTCGCTATCTGGGCGTCCTAAGTCAAAATCTGCTGCAAAATAATTTGCTGTACCATAGCCCCAATTGAGATTATCATCACTGTCTTCTGGTGGCAGAAGTTCTAAGGCGTTGATTCCAAGTTCCAGAAGATGAGCGCGGTTATTCAAGGCGCTGAGTATGGGAAAAGTAGGAGCGATCGCTTCTGGTACTAATAGTGCCAGTACATCACGAAATGTGCCGGTTCCTTCTTCAATCAATCCATTTGAGTTAATCTTTGTCCAGCGGGTTGGTAATTCGTAAATCACCAGTTGATTATTAGTTGGCAGCGTCTCTAAAGCAGCATCGCCTTCCCAATTTACAGTTTGCCCTTCAGGATCACAGGGAATCAGCGTCCCATTTTGATAAAGCACGACGCTTGCCGGATCGAAGCTAGCAACACCTCCCGATTCTGACGGCGTTGGTGCACGTAAGCGTCGATCCACAGTCGTTGCTGTTGGATCTGTGCAGTAGAGAATTTGGTTAGCATTGGCAGAGTCGTAAGGGTCTGAGTTGCGGACTTTAAACCAGTAAAAGTAGACCCCTCCTTCAGTCAGACCAGATTCTTGAGCCGAAACTTCCCACAATTCTGGAAATTCTGTTGATTGACGAAGTGGAATTTCTTTAAATTGAGCTAATCTGTCTGGGCTTTCGGGAGCAGTGTTGCCAATATAGAGAGTGGGAGCTAGTTCTGAAGCACCGGGACGCCACAAGACAAAATGAGTTTTTTTGCGGCTCAATAAATCGATAGGCATTACAAAAACCTCTGGGTGATCAAAGTTCAGTTATGAAGTTCTTACACAAAAGTCAAGTGTTATTCCAGACGATAAGTTGAATTTCTTTGACCTGTCAATATTAGGTAGTGGATTGAGTATTTTGCTGGGAAATTTAGGAAGTTAACTATATATAAACCTCATCTATGTTGAGAACCGTAGTTTTTGCCCTCACCCTAAATCCCTCTTTCTACTTGGGAGAGGGACTTCTTTCCAGCTCCGCTTCTGGCAATATTGGGAGAAGGGGCTAGGGGATGAGGGTTTTTCTGTTCATACAAAGCTACACTTTTCAACGTAAACGCGGTTTATCAAAGTTTTGATATTTCCTGCTATTAGCTTTCATCCCCAATTTCAAAGATATTCAATTCTCAAAAGTTTTGGGGTTTTGAAGATTGCATTTCGGGTTTTCTGCATATTTCTAATTAAAGGTAAAGAAAAAGACTATATATTAAGTACTAAGTACAGCTTTGCGTAAAAGCGTAGCGTTTTTAATGTAAGCTGACGCATTAACAATGCAAACGACACATTGGCACTGCAAGCTGACGCATTAACAATGCAGCCGACGCATTAACAATGCAGCCGACGCATTAACAATGTAAGCCGATGCATTAACAATGTAAACCAACGCATTAACAATGCAAACCGACGCATTAAGAATGCAGCCGATACATTAACAATGCAAAGCGACGCATTGGCATTGCTGGATATTGCCAAATTTAATTCGCTACGAATTAATGAAATGCTGTACTAAGTGTAGTGTTGAGTTGGCGATCGCTAACCAGATCGCAAGCGTGATTATTGGGTTCAATCCCAGAATGAAGCGAACGTTATGGATTGCAGGAACGCACGTTATGACACAATACGCTTGGGTTAGCGTCAAAAACCATAAACCGCGTAGGTTGGGTTGAACGAACGCGAACAGCGTCCCGTAGGGAAGTGAAACCCAACAAACCACTGAAAATGTTGGGTTTCGTTCCTCAACCCAACTTACGATTCTCCTTAACCCAAGCGTATTGCGTTATGACAACTCAAACACTAGGAATCGAACAAAACCTCTATGACTATTTACTATCAATCTCTCTGCGAGAACCAGAGATTTTAACCCAACTCAGACACGAAACAGCCCAGTATCCAATCAGCAGAATGCAGATTGCTCCCGAACAGGGGCAGTTTCTGGCGTTACTGGTGCAGTTGTTGGCAGCTAAGAAAACTTTGGAAATTGGGGTATTTACAGGCTATAGTGCCTTAGTGGTGGCATTGGCGTTACCGAGCGACGGTCAGGTGGTAGCCTGTGATGTGAGTGAAGAATTTACAACGATCGCACGACGCTATTGGCAGCAAGCAGGAGTGGCGGATAAAATTCAACTGCACATTGCCCCAGCTTTGCAGACTTTGGATCGGCTACTGGCAACAGGAGAAGCGGAAACTTTTGATTTTGCCTTCATCGATGCAGATAAGAGCAACTATGATGGCTATTATGAGCGATCGCTGCAATTAGTGCGAGTGGGGGGACTGATTGCGATCGATAATGTTCTCTGGTCAGGCAGGGTTGCCGATCCCCAAGTGCAAGATAATAGAACTAAAAGAATTCGTGGCTTTAATCAAAAGCTGCATCAAGACCAGCGAGTTAGTCTTAGTTTAGTAGCGATCGCAGATGGCTTGACTCTGGCACTGAAGAAGTAATATCTTTGAATCCCCATTTGTAGCAGCTGATTCCCACTAAAATCCACTTTTGCTACTCTGAAGTGTCACATTAATAATTTTCTTTCTTTGAAGATTAATAAAGCATAAAATTTTTTACCCATATACATTTTTTTCTTTTTTTAAGTATTTATTCGGTAGTATATTATTACTAGACCAAAGTGGATAAATGCATCTACTAATTGTTTAACCTTTAATATCCGTGGAAGATATTCAGCAAGCAGTAGAAAGAATTTTGCAAGACAAGCCTCTTGCTTCCATTCAGTGGTTTGTGCTCTCTCAATCGTGGTTGGGCAAAAGTTACAGTGAAATGGCAAAGGCATCAGGCTACCGCAACAATTACATTAAGGAAGTTGGCTCTGAGTTGTGGCAAGACCTTTCCGTTGCGCTTGGAAAAAGAGTAACGAAAAAAAATCTGCATTTAGCCTTGAATAAATACCTGCAAGACAAGATAGGCGATCGGGAGAATCAGAGCCAACATCAGTTCAGCGAAGAATCTAGCTTAGAAATATCTCCAGACTTTTTTTCAACAAGCAAGATAGAATTTCCTAGCGGCCCTGTACCACTGGGTTCTCCTTTTTACATTAATCGCCCTCCCTTGGAAGAACTTGTTTGTAACGAGATTTTACACCCTGGTTGCTTAATCCGGATTAAAGCACCTAGAAAGATGGGAAAAAGTTCACTGCTTAACCGGATGATTGCTTATGCTAGAGAGCAAGATTATCAAATTGTCTATTTGGACTTTCAAGAAGCTGACCAAGACGTTTTTGCTTCCCTTGATAAATTTTTGCGTTGGTTTTGTGTCAATGTCAGCAGGCAGTTAAATCTCCTTCCCAGTCTAGATGATTTTTGGGATACGGAAATGGGCAGCAAGGTAAGCTGCAAAATCTATTTTGAAGCGTATCTGCTGCAATACATTGAGCATAGTCCTGTAGTTTTGGCTTTGAATGAAGTCCATCGAGTTTTTGAACATCCCAATATTGCCCAAGACTTTCTGCCAATGCTGCGATGTTGGCATGAACAAGCAAAGCAGAATCAAATCTGGCAAAAACTGCGGATGGTAGTAGTTCATACGACAGAAATTTATATTCCGCTCAATCTTAACCAATCGCCTTTCAATGTAGGGATAACAATTACGCTGCCACCATTTACTCTCAATCAGGTACAGAATTTAGCATTACGTTATGGACTACATTGTGCGGCAGACTCTGAAGGGGCAAAACGCCTTGTACCCCTACAAACAATGGTAGGAGGACATCCCTATTTGGTGAGCCTTGCGCTTTATCATCTATGTCAGAAGCAAATAACATTAGAGGTGTTACTAAAAACTGCATCTACACCAGTGGGAATTTACAGTCAGCATTTACGAGAACTGTTGACCCTACTCCAAAAAGAACCAGAATTAATGTCAGCTATGCAACAGGTAATTGCAACAGATGAAAAAGTAGAGCTAGATGCGATCGCTGCTTATAAGTTAGAAAGCATGGGTTTGGTTCAACTAAACGGCAATCAAGCTCACACGATGTGTGAGTTATATCGCCTTTATTTTAGTCAACAGCTTGGAAAGCACTCAGAGGTTGTTTGAAAAGTGTTTCTCTGTAAATTTAGGCACTTTTAGATCCCCCCTAACCCCCCTTTTTAAGGGGGGAACCGGAATCAAAGTCCCCCTTTTTAAGGGGGATTTAGAGGGATCTAAAACTTTTGATACCGACAAGAGGACTTTTCAAACATCCTCTCAGGGTAATAATAGTTCTGGTAAACTGTTGAAAGACAAATAATCAAAATAATTAATTCTCATTCTTAAGATGAATTTTATCAATTGTCCCGATACTAATTCATTTATTAAGAACGAGAACGAATTTTAAATTTTAAATCAAATGAACAATTATCGATACCAAGTTGGTGGTACTTTAACCAGTGACGCTCCTAGCTATGTTGAGCGCAGGGCAGATGTAGAACTTTACGAAGCCTTGAAACAGGGTGAATTTTGCTACATCCTTAGTTGTAGGCAAATGGGCAAATCCTCACTTATGGTCAAAACAAAGGATCGCTTGCAACAAGAAGGCTTTAGATGTGCAACCGTTGATATGACTAATATTGGTTGCAAAAATATAACTCCAGAGCAGTGGTATAAAGGAATTATCGGAGACTTATGCTTAGGTTTTAAACTGTTAGGAAAAGTCAATCTAAAAAGTTGGTATCAACAACAAAATGATATCTCTTCAGTTCAGAAACTCAGTCGATTTATTTCGGAAAATCTGTTAGCTCAATTTCATAACGAAAGATTATTTATTTTTATTGATGAAATTGATAGTATTCTCAGCCTTGATTTCTCTGCTGATGACTTTTTTAGCTTAATTCGATTTTGCTATAACCAACGAGCAATTGATCCAGAGTATCATCGGATTACATTTGCAATTTTCGGTGTTGCGACACCTTCAGAATTAATTCTCTATCGAAATCATCCTACACCATTTAATTTTGGTAAAGCCATACAAGTAAATGGTTTTACATTTGAAGAAGCTCAACCATTATCTTTGGGACTGAATATTAAAGACAATCATCCCCAGAAAGTTTTGAAAGAAGTATTAGCTTGGACAAAAGGGCAACCATTTCTTACTCAAAAGCTGTGTCGGCTACTTGTAAATTTATCTCAAGATGATGTGGGTAGAAAGCTCAAAATTCCCCCTGGTACAGAAGAATTTTGGATAGAAAATGTGGTGCGATCGCACATCATCGAAAAATGGGAATCACTTGATGAACCGGAGCATTTGCGGACAATTCGCGATCGCATCCTCAGAAACGAACAATTTGCTGCCAGATTGCTAGGAATTTATCAACAAATCCTTCAAGGAGTGGAAGTACCAGCCGACGATAGTCGAGAACAGGTAGAACTGTTGCTGTCTGGTTTGGTGATCAAAAAGCAAGGTTTTCTTCAAATCAAAAACCGAATTTATCAAGAAGTTTTCAATTTAAAATGGGTTAAGAAAAAATTAGCTTCTTTACGCCCCTACTACGAAACCTTTAATGCATGGATAGCCTCAAAGGAAAAGGATGAATCTCGCCTATTGCGTGGACAAGCCTTGATTGATGCCCAAACTTGGGCAAATGGCAAAAGCTTGAACAACTTAGATTATCGATTTTTAGCTGCTAGTGAAGAATTAGATCGGCGAGAAATGCAGCAAGTATTAGAGGCCGAACGTGCCAAAGAAGTTGAAGCACGACTTGCAGAACAACAAAAAAGGCTGGCTCAACAACAGAAATTTGCCAGAATAGTAACATTTTTGCTCTTAGGCATGACGATTAAGTTGATGATTTCTATAATGTGGGGAATGTCACTTTTACGAAAGATTGATGCTTTAGAATCACAGGTAAAATGTACCCAGATAGAGCATAAGGGTAAAGTAATAACTGCAAATTCTCGGTTGGGTGGATGCTGACGAAATTTTAGATTTTAGATTTGGGATTTTAGATTAAATTTTTCAATTTTTTAATCGGTAATCCGTATAGAGAAACGCAGGTCTGACCAAAGCTGCCGATAATGTGAGTTAAAATCCTGATATCTTTAATAACTACTCACGCAGACAGCCCCCGAAAAAGCGATCGCCTGATCTTCCAAGTGCGATCGCCTATCTTATAGCGAGAGTCAAACAATAAAAGCGATCGCTCCTAGCATGATGTTTGATGAGCGTGTGATCGGCTAATATTGTAGTGGCAGTTTAATCTCCAAAGTCAAGAGCCGTTAGGGAAAGCCCAGAATAATGGTCATTAAAAAACTTAGCTAGGGACTCAGCTTGAGATTGGCTAACTTGTCGTTGACCATTAACTACTTCCCTAACAATCTCAACAGTGCCAAAAACCCCTAATAAAGAAGTTGGCTCCACATCAAACTCATGCATGAGGGATTCTAAAGTAGCCACAGGTTTTGATTCACCCATCGAATAATGACATTCCTCGTAATTCTCAATCAGAAGAACCAATAACTCAAAAAGCACAGTTTCAGCCTCTGTCAAGTCACCAGACATCATCCCCTCTACTGCTGTTAAGGCTCTGTTATACTCCTGTTCTGTTTTAATTGGCTTAGGCTGATACTGAATTAGTAAGTCAGTGTAGGTTTGTTGACTAGAAGTAGGGGTCATCTTTCCACCTTTCCTTATCGTATTCAGGATGGGTAAGAACGTATTTAATAAAAATTGTCTGGCTGTAATATCTAATGTCTACTATCAAACGATAGTTATTACCTTTGATGTTAAACACTGTAAAGTTTCCAACTGCTTCTGCCTTTGGATATCTTTTCTGAACATCCACCAAATTAGACCAATTCGCAATAGATGCAAACTTGTACCAGTCATTGAGAGAATCTTCAGAATCAGCGTGTTGAACCCAGAATTCCCGTAATTTCACTTTACTGATTACGTGCATCCCTAAAGTGAGAAATTTGTGCTAATTATAGCATTGATTGAGACGAACACCGGGGGAATGGGGCGATCACCGATTTTATAGCAACTGTCTTGAAAGTTAAGCAATCGCATCATGTATGAAGGTTGATGAGCGTGCCGCAGCTACGCCCGTCGTAGACATCGCCAACAGAAACGCAGGTCTGACCAAAGCTGCCAAAGATGTGAGTTAAAATCCTGATATCTTCAATAACTACTCACGCAGACAGCCCCCGAAAAAGCGATCGCTATGCTTCAGTACCCCAATCTCGAACAAGCGCTAAAATATCACTTCGGTTACGACAGATTCCGCCCCGGACAACGGCAAATTATCGAAGATGCGCTGCAAAATCGAGATTTATTGGTTGTAATGCCTACGGGCGGGGGAAAATCTCTGTGCTTTCAATTACCTGCATTGATTAAAAAAGGTTTAACGGTGGTGGTGTCGCCATTAATCGCTTTGATGCAAGACCAAGTGGAAGGACTGCGAAATAATAACATTGCTGCCACATTTTTGAATAGTAGTCTGAATCCCTATAAGGTGCGATCGCGGGAAGAAGCCATCCTCAGCGGTAAAGTTAGATTGCTTTACGTCGCCCCAGAACGTCTATTGAGTGAAAGATTTCTCCCGTTTCTCGATTTAGTCAAGGAAAAAATTGGGATTGCGGCTTTTGCTATTGACGAAGCCCACTGCGTCTCTGAGTGGGGACACGACTTCCGCCCAGAATACCGACAGATGAAATCTCTGCGGAAACGCTATCCTGATGTCCCTACCCTCGCCCTCACCGCCACAGCAACCGATCGCGTCCGTGCTGATATTATCCAACAACTAGGACTAAAGCAACCCAGTATCCACATTGCTAGCTTTAACCGCCAAAATCTTTACTACGAAGTTCGTTCTAAAACCAAGTCTGCTTACGCTGAATTGTTAGAACTCGTTCGAGAAAATGAAGGTTCAGCAATTATTTATTGTCTGACGCGCAAAAAAGTTGATGAACTCACCTTTAAATTGCAAAATGATCAGATTGCCGCCTTGTCGTATCATGCTGGATTAACTGATGAAGAACGCAGTAGCAATCAAACTCGATTTATTCGAGATGATGTGCGCGTTATGGTGGCAACAATTGCCTTTGGGATGGGAATTAATAAGCCAGATGTGCGATTAGTAATTCACTTTGATTTACCGCGTAATTTGGAGAGTTATTATCAAGAATCAGGTAGGGCAGGAAGGGATAGTGAACCATCTCGGTGTACACTTTTTTTCAGCTTTGGTGATATTAAAACCATTGAATGGAGTATTAACCAAAAAACTGATCCTCAAGAACAGTTGATTGCTAAACAACAACTGCGTCAGGTAATTGATTATGCTGAAGGTACTGTCTGCCGGCGCACAATTCAGTTAGGTTATTTTGGAGAACGTTTTAGTGGGAATTGCGGTAACTGCGATAATTGCCGTTATCCCAAACCAATGCAAGACTGGACAATTGAAGCCATGAAATTTTTATCTTGTGTGGCGCGTTGTAAAGAAAGATTTGGGATGCTGCACATTATTGATGTGTTGCGGGGGGCAAAAAACCAGAAAATTACCCAAAACGAACACGATAAACTTTCTACTTATGGTATTGGTAAAGATAAGAGTGTAGATGAATGGCGGATGCTGGGGCGATCGCTTTTACATCAAGGGTTGCTAGAACAGACTAGCGATGGTTATTCAGTTTTGAAACTTAACGCCCTCAGTTGGGAAGTGATGCGGCGACAGCACACAGTTTCCCTTGCTGTTCCTGTAGCACAAAAGATTACTTGGGAAGAAGGGAGTGAAAAAGCTGCTGAAGCAGAGATATTAATGCAGAGGTTGCGATCGCTCCGTAAACAACTTGCTGATGAACAGTCTGTTCCACCTTACGTTGTCTTTCAGGATTCTACCTTGAAATTGATGGCACAGGTACAACCTAGAACACTAACCGAATTTGGTAAACTTTCGGGCGTAGGTAGTCACAAACTTTCCCAATATGGCGATAAGTTCCTCACAGAAATTCGCACCTACCGCCAAGAAAAAGGTTTGGTAGATCCACCACAGGTTAATTTTACACCCTCTCTTAGCTTACCTTCCGACACAGAAATATTCACATTCCAATTGCACAAACAAGGTTTGAGTGTTAATGAAATTGCCCAAAAACGCAACATTCGTCCGACGACAATCATTCGTCATTTGGCAGATTTGATTGAGAAAAATCAGCCTGTAGATTTAAATCAGTTAGTATCTCTCGAACATCAACAAAAAATTTGGCAAGTTTTAGAAGTGCTTGGTGATATCTCTTTAACGCCAATTCGAGAACAACTAGGTGAAAGCTACAGTTTTGATGAAATTCGTTTAGTACGAGGTAAGTGGCGGCGTGAAAATCGCAAGTAATAATTAAATTTTAGAGGATGTTTTAAAAGTATTGGGCGAATAGAATTCGCTACTACACTAGCATTGTCCACCTCCGTGGACTAAGATAAAATCAAGGCTTTAAACCCACGGAGGTGGGTTTTGTCTGTATAGCCACGAATTATATTCGCCAGGGCTAATATGAATTGAGACTTTACAAATATCTTTTTAACTTGTTCCGAATGCACCCTTATGGCTGCAACTGAAGATGAACTAAAACTCTCCGAAAAAAGGCCCGCTTTTGATAGTGCCATCGGGCATGATGGTTTTGTAAACAAAGTTACCATAACTCCAAATAATATTTGGAAAGATTCGAGCATCTCGGAAGTTAGTGTTAATCAAAATAGCGTACTCGAAACCATCGATGTTGGCTCCACAGAAGATAGCACTAGTAGCATTCATATAATCCAACTTAGTTCCTCTCAAATCGGATTCAGTCAAGTCACACCAACGCAAGTTGGCGGAATATAAATTAGCATCCCTGATAATGGCATCTTTCAACCAAGCGAGTCGCAAAGAAACACCAAACAAATCGGCTCCAGTCAAATCAGCTCGACACAGATTGGCTCGACACAGATCGGCTCCGTGCAAGTTGATATCTCTCAAAATAGCCCCTTCGAGGTCAATCGAAGCTTCTTGGGGAATGCCCTCGGATTGGATCAACTCAATCCCTTGAAAATCGCGCTCTCCATCAGCATACCGAGCCAGCAACTCCTCAGCAGTTATTTCCCAAGGCACGATTTAACCTCCAAGTTTTTTTCTAATCTCAAATATATGGATGTCTAATATCATGTCCGCTTGATTACTTAATTAAACCCCAAGAACCCCACCCCGCCAAAGCTGCGCTTTAGCTCCCCTCCCCGCAAGCGGGGAGGGGTTGGGGGTGGGGTTCTTCTATTATGGGTAATTTGGTGGACATGATATAAACCTTTCTCGGCGATTTATGTCTAGAAAAAAATAGCCTTGTCTAGTATACTTTGTGAATTTTCAAACATCCTTTTATGATTAAAAGACAAGAGCAAGATTAAAGGAGTTAGCCGATGAGTCAGATGCTTAATACAACAGGAGTACGCTGGACAATTCACGACCTGGAACTTTTACCAGAAAATGAAGGGACGCGCTACGAGATAGTTGATGGAGAATTATTTATGACCAGGGCATCTCACTTTAAACATCAGCAAACTTGTGGCAGAATTTTCCAACAGCTTGATGTTTGGTCGGAGTTTTCTGGTTTAGGGGAAGCTGCGATCAACCCTGGCGTTTTGTTTTCAGAATCAGATAATGTGATACCTGATGTAGTTTGGGCTACTGAAGAAACCTTGGCGCTAACATTGGATGAAGCGGGACATTTAACTGGCGCACCAGATTTAGTAGTTGAAGTTTTGTCTGCTAGTAAAGAAGACCAAAGACGGGATAAGGAAGCTAAACTTAAACTTTATTCTTCCAGAGGAGTAAAAGAATATTGGATTGCTGATTGGCGATCGCCTAAACTAGAGGTCTATCGGCGCGAAGACAATCAACTTAAATTAGTAGAAACCCTATTTAGTAGCGATATTATAATTTCTTCTTTATTGCCTGGTTTTAGCTGTACTGTAAACCAGTTTTTTCCTGTATAAATTTAGTTTGAATGCAAAAACAAATCTCAAGTAACGGATTAACTAAAGTCCAAGTACTGATTATGGCGATCGCAGCTGGTGTCTGTGTTGCCAACGTTTATTATAATCAGCCAATCCTCAAAGATATTGCATCTTCTTTTGGAGTCAGTGAAGGCGAAGCGGGTAGCATATCTGTGCTTACGCAAGTTGGTTACGGTTTTGGGCTTTTCTTTTTAATCCCCTTGGGCGATAAAATCAACAAGAAAAAATTAATTCTTTGCTTACTGACATGTTTGTTCTGTTTTTTGATTCTCATGACGTTTTCACAAAACATCGTCGAGGTTTGGATATTGAGCGTAGCAATTGGGATTGCGACAGTCTCCGCTCAGGTTATTCTTCCCTTAGCAGCAAGTATAGATAGAGTAACTACAGGCAAAACTGTAGGCAACATTTTTACTGGTATATTGATCGGAATTTTAGGAGCAAGGGTTTTTAGTGGATATATTGCTGAATGGTTGAGTTGGCGTTATGTATATGGATTTTCAGCAGGAATGATTTTAATTGTTACTATCTTACTACAAATCTACTTGCCTAATGTCAAGAATGAATATAGTGGTGATTATTTAGATTTATTAAAATCAACGCTTCAACAATTAAAACGTTTTTCACTCTTGAGAGAAACGTCTTTAATTGGTGGGTTATTGTTTGGTGTCTTTTGCTCATTTTGGACAACGCTGACTTTCCATTTAAGTGGAGCGCCTTTTAATTTTCAATCTGACACAATTGGGATGTATGGCTTTGTGGCGATTGTAGGTGCATTGATGGCACCAGTTTTTGGTAAATTAGCTGATCAAGGTAACTCCCAACGTTCCTTGACTATTGCTGTATCGCTGGTGATTGCAAGTTTAGTAATTGCTAAAATTGCTTCTAGTTCAGCGCTGGCGATCGCTGTTGCTGTATTGTTACTAGATGTAGGTGTACAGGCAACGCAGGTCACTAATGTCGCAACGATATACACTCTTGATGCTGAATCGAATAGTCGCATCAACACAGTTTACATGACTAGCTATTTTCTCGGCGGTGCTGTAGGTACTAGCATTGGTCTATTATGCTGGCATCTTGGTGGCTGGAATTTGGTGACTTGGCAAATGTTAGGTTTTACTTTGCTGGCATTTTTTATGATCGTCAGACCTAAAATAACTACAGCAAGAATAAATAAATCATAAATAATCAAACTCTCGTTTTTGATTTATTATTGCCTACTTACTTAGTTAGGTAACTATATTTGAGAAGGCGTAAGCCCTCTAGTCGGACAGCTTCCGGATAGAGAGCTTTGTAAATATTGCAATTTGGAGATTGAATATCGTAACGACCTGTAGCCTTAAACGTTGCCAGAGGACAACCACCTGTACACCAGTATTTCCACTCACATGTCTGACAGCCTTCTTTTTCCTCAACGGACAAATTCTGAATACCTGCTTTATCTTGTCGCACAACAGTTAAAGGATCTTGATTGTCAATGGAGGATACAGTTTTATGTAGCTGCATCTGGCATTTGGCAATTTGCCCTTGGTAATCAAATACAAGATAGCTTTGCCCAACTCCACAAGTTCGTTTATGAGCAGACGATAAATTAGCACGATCAATCAATGAACCTAGTAAACTTCGATTGGGTAATTTCAATTCGATAACTTTGAACGCTGCCAACATTCCCTCAATCAGCCGAGATTCTTCTAGTTGCAAGTCCTCGTAAGAAGCTGACAGTTCATTTTCACGATAGAAATTTAAACTAAAGGGCAGATTATGCTCCAATATCCATTCAATCAGATCGGGTAATCCTTCTGCGTTACGCCCATTAACTGTAATGGAAATATCTGGTATCAGACCATTTTGCAAAGCAATTTTAATACCTCGTTCAACATCTTGAAACGAACCCTTTCCGCCTGCATACGATCGTTGGATATTGTGGAAATTTGATAATCCATCTAGTGAAATCATTAGACGCAGATTCAATGTTTGCATCATCTCAATAATCTCAGGCGTAATCAATGTTCCATTACTGAGAACGATTCCATCTAATATGATGTCTCTTTCTTTGCTAAGGGATTGAGCATACAAATGGAGATCCTTAATTAAAGGAGAACATAGTAATGCCTCTCCTCCTGCATACTTCAGTTTGACGCGGCGGTAACGATTTAAGCTAGCAGAGCGAAATGTAGATTCAAGAGCTGCTCTACCTATATCTATTGACATATCCTTTACTAGATGAGGAAGGTAGCAGTAGTCACATCTTAAATTACAACGATCGGTGATATGCAACCATGCTGTTAAAGTTTCTGGTATTTCATTTAGGTTAAATGAGCAATTATTCTTTGGTGCAATCAAACGTGCTTGATATAGTTCCTGAATAGCTGTCTGTAAGTCTGTTGGGTCAATATGAGGATGTTCTATTACAATATCATCTAATTTATGAGGATTTGTAAATTGATCTAGTAAATATAATGCTGATTTATTAATAACTGCTACTTGATGATGAGTACCATAACAAATAGAATAAGTATCATCTAGATTCATAATCTGTGAGTTGGGAACTCTCATAAACTCTGTCTCTAACATCCCCACAGATAATCGGATATCTGAGCTTAATTCTAGTAAAGGGGATAAGTCACAGGCACAGTCCCCTCCATCACAATCGCATTGCCCAGTGGGTACGTAGGTAGAATTGAGAGAAACTAAAATTTTGGGTTGAGCAATTTTTTTACTAAACATGAGAAGATGGCTGTTTTGTGGCACGTATTCGAGTCAGAAACATTTGTTGATCACACCATTCCTTGAGAGCTTTCTGATCATTCCACCGAGATTTGAGTTGCTGGATTAGAGTTTTAGAAAGTTTTATAGGCAAGCGTTCGATTTTCTTTTGGAGCAGATTTAGCTCATGTTGGCTCGAATATGGCCCGAAACCTCCATCCTGAAATATTTTGGGTATTCCTTGAGCATATTTATTAAAAGCAAAATCGTAGTTAGCTTCTTGAAAAGCGACATCACCTTCTATCCGTAATATCCGACCAAAGTATAGTTGATGGATATTTTCATAGGATTGGAAGCGATCGCTAAGTTCTCGTGCATAATCTGAAATACGCTCATAGGCTTTTGCATAATAATCAAACTCTGCTTTACCTACCAGGCTGTCAATGGCATATCGCGTATCATTGTATTCTAAACTAGTCTGATAAGAGTGCTCGTTGAGTTTTAGAGCTTGTTCTTGCAGCGAGCGATCGCACCTTTGAAACCCAATATGCCAATAGACACTGGCAGTTTGGCGCAAAATTCCAGGTAATTCCTCTTCAATTCCGTATTTCTCTGCGAGTTTCAGGCTTTTTTCTAAAGCATCTTGAGCAAGACTTAGCAGATTGAGATCCCACTGTATCTGTGTCACATCCCAAAGGGTTTCATTTACTACCTCGGCATTAAACCACTGATTTAAGCCTAATTGAAAGTATGCCCTACACAATATTCGATTATCGTTTTCCTCATTGTTGCAACGGCTTAACGCTCGTTCAAGTAGCTGTTTAGCTTTAACATAGTTACCATTATTTACCGAAATAGTAGCAGAGGCAATTTCGGCGTCAGCTATTTCGCGTTGACTCTCAACACTCGACCACATATCAATAGCAGCTTTAAAACACTGTTCAGCCTTTACGTAATCTTTTTGTAGTCCGTACAAGTATCCCAAGTTATTCTGAATACTAGCCATAACTTGAGTTAAGCCTTTGTCAGGAGTGTCAACTTCCATAGCAGCATCCCAACCTAGTTTGTAATATTTTTCAGCTTCCTTAAAGTTGTTGATTCGTCGATGAAGATAACCAACTTGGTTAGCTACAGCCGGAATAGCAGATGATAGCTTTTTGCCTTGAACTAGGGATAAACACTCCTGCTGATATTTCAAGGCTTCGTCATAAAGATGTAACTTGGTATTCAGTATTCCCAAGACATTATAAATATCTGCTTGATGAGAAGAATTAGAAGATTGTTCGGATAGTATTCCCTCTAGCTTTTTTACCTCATGTTCTGTTGTACTTTTACCTTTAAGTGCGTGAATAATCCTTGATTCAAAAATAATCAGGTTAAGTTTTTGATCAGGGTTTAGCTCTTTTTCAAACTGTTTTGCAATTGCCAATAATTGATTTACAAAGCTAAATTTCTTGGCTTGAGTGCGAATCGTGTTAGTAACTTGATACCAAGTTTCAAAGCCGATTGTCAGATCGGCGTATAAAGCATTCCATAGCCATCGCGTAGTATTGAATTCCCGCAGTTGTTTCATTTCTTCAATTAGAAACTCGATATTAGCGACTTTCTCAGAATCATCAGAGGAACGTTGCACCTCCAATATCCTTTTTTGTGGGCCTAGTTGATAATCTTTTTGCTTGAAATATTTGGCAGCAATCCGACTATCTTGTTTTCTCCATTCCTGATCGGGGTCAATATCTGTCCATACATATTTCTCAACCAAGTCTCGCACAATATCATGTAATGATATTTGAGAACCACCCATTACTGGTTTGATAAAAAAGTAGCTCTGTGCATCAATAAATAATCTTTGAGCATCTTCTGTAGATAGTTCTAATAAATTAGCAATATCAGAGCTATCTAATGGGTAGATACGTGAAAGCAACAGGGTTAGCCGATCCATTAATGTCTGAAGTTGCGTAATATGTCGAACCATCTCAGCTTCAAATCCACCAGCTTTTTCCAACCTACCTGGAATAGTTTCTATATCTTCACTTTCTAACCAATCTGGGATGACTTCCCGATAAGCATACTCTACTCCAAATTCAATCATGATCGGGCTACCACCAGAAAGAATTATGATCTTTTTAACCAAGTCTTGTCCAAGAGTAAAGTGAAGCTGCTCCTGCTTGCAAAGAATGTATGTCTGCACATCCTCATGAGTAAATTCATTTAATTCAAAATAAGTTAATTCATCTTCTTGGAATGATTTTTCCAGAATTTGACGGGCAATACTAGGGCGACCTGCTAAAATCAATACGGCATTATCTAATTGATGGCATAGATCACCAAGATGCTCCCAAACTTCTTCCCTTAACTCTGGTCGTCCTAACTTCTCAACCGTATCAATTAGAAATACTAGTCTCTGTTGTCTGGATTTTCGATTAATTTCATCGACCAAGAACTTTTCAAGTTGTCTACGTTCTTGTTCGTATGCAGTTTGACTGAGGCGGTTTTCATCTTCTCGCAGTTGTCGTAACCTGAGCAACCATTCTTTATATGTAGAATCGTATAATTGTTTGGCGATTTGAGTGTATAAATCTTCTGCATCATTAAAAACAGGGGTATCGCAATCAATAATTTGACTTGTTCCAATCTGAACTTGGTTTAGGCGGGATTGTAATTCCCGAAGCAACCAAGTTTTGCCAATTCCACCTCTACCCTCCACCAAAACAACATGCAGATTAGGCTCCCGAACAAGGGAAATGATTCGATTTAGATGTTCTTCACGACCAACAAACTCTAATTTATCTAGTTCAGACATAATAGACTCCTGAGTTAGTTATTTTGAATAGCTTCATCAAGCTTCTGAATTAAATATCTATAGGGTGCATCATTATATTCGTCATTGTGCAGATAGTAATTGACAACAAACTGAAATTCCCAGTCGTGTTCTACTTCAGATTTCAGCGTAGAAAGAAAATCATGGGTTTGCTCTCGGTCTGTATTGCGGAATATTTCCAGAGTTTCTTCAACAGTTTGATCGAAGAAAGTTTTGCGGAGGTCTTGTCGATAATTCAGACTATCAGCACCACGATTGATATATCCAGCATGTTGCTGAAGACTTTGAAAAAAATACTGCATAGACCAAGTACCCGCGACAGCAGAATCATTCTTTGATTTTAGTTCATGAATATATTTTAAGCAGATTTCAGCCGCTTCCTTACAAAGCTCTTGAAAGCTCTCAGGTGAACTTTCTCGGAGAAGACCAATAACTAGTAGCCGCCGTGTCATTCTATCTTTGATAATCGTTTTGTCACGAGTAAAAATAGATGTCTTTGTCAGTTCAGTATTTAATTTAAAACTGTCATCACTGAAAGGTAACTTAAATCTCTGAACAGCTTCCTTTAATATGCAACTACTATTTATTATGGGAAATATACTTAATTTCTCAATGGATTCGTATAGATGGTTATTTTCTTTTGTCAAGCTTTCTCTAATCTGGTCTCTATACTTTTTGAGGTTTTTTTCCCATAATTGGTTGCCATAACTGTTTAAAAACAAATTAACTGTGTAACCGCCACCTCGATAAACTTTTAGTGCTTCAGCAATTCCCCCTGGATGTCCACCAGTTAAATACAGTAAGTGGGCTGCTAGTAGAGCAAGACTTTCAGAAGTCATCTCAATGGGCTTGAGATATTTGGTTGCTGTATCCTGAATCACTTCCCAGTTAAAAGGAGAGAGTGTTAGTTTAGGAAAAGTCCGATCTAAGGGGAGATCAATCAGACAGCGAGCTGCAATCACAACTCGAAGTCTCCGGGAATTATCTTTAAAGAACTTTAATTCTTTCAAACATCTTTCAATTCTCCATGCAAATTCCTTAAAGTTATTAAAAATTTCGTTTAAACGTTGCTTTTGTGGGGCACTTCCATCCAGATCAATTAGCAGCACAATACCTTTTTTATCCTGAGATTGCCATCTAGCCCAATTTCTATGCAATAGTAAGCCTAAACGCTCTCCCCAACTTAATTCATACCCTTCTGGGAGCGTAATTTGCAGAGAACTTGCTAATCGTTTTTCTAAGTCTTCAATACTTTCATAACTAGACATAGAAGCATAAGCACAACACCATTGTAATTCTTGAAACCGCCTCAAGACATGTTTGAGAAATTCTGTTTTTCCATAACCTTCAGGTGCTGTTACCAAACGATAAGGAGGAGAATTAGTTGCTGTAATCTCATTAATTGCAGCATCCCGATTAGTGAATGGGATTTTATCAGGCTCAAGCTCTACAGATTGTTGATTTAACTGGTTTAACTCTGATTCGGCTTTTTCCATTTCACCGAATCTATCGTTAAGTTGCCTTTGCAATTTATTTCTATCTACATTATTAACCGTCCACCCTATTTGGTCGCTGAGACTTTCAATATCAGTTTTTAAACGGGCTATTAACTGCTCTAAATAGTTCTTTCGCAAATCTGAAGAATTTGTCATTGCATTTAGGTATTAAATTAATGGCTTATGGCATTAAGTTCGCTTTCTACTCGCTCAAGTTCTTCTAATATGGTATTTATTTGGCGTTGAATGATATTGCGATCGCCTGCGCTGAGTGTATAGTTAAGTTGATTGTAAGCTGCCTCATAATCACTACTTAGAACCTCAAAGCGTTGTTGCAAAGTTTTAATTTTTAGTTGTTGTACCCGGCTCGGATTATTCTGAGTATATGCATTTGATGAAATCGGCAAGGTTATTTCATCCCATGCTTTGATAAATGCATCCGCAGGAATCATAAAAGCAGTCTTGATATCTTCTCGCTGCTTCTCCGCCGCCACAGCCATACCAACTACTCCTCCAAGGGTTTCATCCCATATCGGCGCACCACTAAAGCCCGGTTCTACCCTGTAGCCAGTTACTTTACTATCTTCCAGTTGCACCCATCCCTTTCCTTGGCCGTCTCGCAACACGCCTGTGGCCCAGACACCATCATTGTGTCCGCGAGGAAAACCGAATATGCGGAAAGGATGCTCCCAGACGTTACTAGCTGAGATGAGCTTGATTGGTTGTGCTTGTTTAGGCAACTGCCCTTCTATTTGCAAACCAGCAATATCTTCAGGCTCAGAAGTTGATGCATTGCTGACAACGGATTGCCAAAAAACAACTTTAGCTTTTAGTTGTTGCCCTGATGCAATTAGGGGGAAATCCAAATAAATATCATTACTAGGAGCTTCAACTATATTCTGTGGTAAAGATAGAACTGAGGTAACAACGTGAGCGCATGTCAGGATGTAATTTCGAGTTCGTCCAGAGACTAAAAAACCTACACCAACTACCGCACCATTAGGATAAAAAATCCGGGCGATCGCTGACCTGAAAGTTTGAATATAATTATCTGTACTCGCTATCATGCGTTACTATGCCTTGTTTTGCTTCCATTTCAAGGTAATTTCGTAGTTAGCTTCACCACCTACAGAAGTAAAAATTGCACCCACAGCAGCATTTAACTTAATACCAAACTTAACCTCTACTTCATCGGCAGGTGTATTAAGCTGACTCAGTTTGATGATAATTGCTGAAGCTACAGGTTGTATTTGATCTAATACCTCGTCAAATCTCTTTTTAGCTTCAACTACCATTTGCCCAGTGTCTGGTCTGGCAACACGTACAAGAGCATTGCTATTTTCTGGCTCATCAACTTCAGCTAAAAACCTCGTGCCATCTTTGAGAGAAAACTCTGTGATTTGTTTCCGATTCATAGTACAATCTTGGATTTAAAACTAATAGTTTAATGCGTTGATCATCAAAAGAGTTGCTAGAAATTTTTTGTACATAATCCTATTCTCATCTGATGGTTAACTCGTTAAATGCTTCTCCAACAATTCCTTACTTTCTTCTCCCATCTTATTAAGCTTCTGCCAAGACTCCGACTTCCTCACCATGTCTTTCCACGCCACTTGCTACCCTGCACGAACGCTACCCTTGCCTCAGCAACCTCCCTTCGGGTGACGCTCGATAGCGCAGCGTAAAGCCTGCGGCATGGCTTCTCTTCTTAGGCTGCGCCAACGCTTAAAGCGACGTAGGAGCGTCTGACTCGCTAACGCTGCGCTAACACCAGTCGCCTACGGCGGGAAACCCGCCTACAGCGCTGGATTCACCACAACGCAGTGGCTCCTCTTTGCCTTGCTCCCTACCCATCATTTGTTGATTGACAGGCTACTAGAAGTTTGTGAAGTTTCTGAATAAACTGACCAACTTCTTGCTGCTTAAGCATTACAAGCTGCTTGACTGTCATGTAATAGATTTAACAAGTCTTATGTCAATTGTTATATTAGTTATATCTGTAGCTGGACTTCAATTAGTAATTATACTGAGTAAAACGGCAAATAAGCAAAGATGTAGTAAAAGCCTTGTTGAGTCCGTCCACCGCAGGAGCTCTCCATGAGCGACTGCTGTAAGCGCAGCGTTAGCGATAGCGAGGAACGAGCGTCGGAACGAGGGTCACCCGGAGAGCTTGCCGCAGGCTACCACAGAGGCGCAGAGGACACAGAGAGAATAATAAAAATGCTTAACCCAAGCGTATTGCTCTATAGCAACGAAATGGAGAGTTAAGATATGTTGGTAATGACAAGCTCTTAAAGCTTGCTATGCATAGCGTCTCCGTCAGAAGAAGGGTAAGCTGATATGCAATTAGTTTGCAGTATGGTCGTAGTAAGGGGAGCCAGAAGCTAAGAGCAAAGGAAGCAAAGCTCCGCTAAGGAGTCAGAATACTCAAAGCTTCTAACTTCCTGCAAAAAATTCCGATTTGACTCGTGGGGCAATTAATCAAGGAATTACCCATACAGTAATCATACTTAGGTAGAAAATTACTCGGATCTATATAGCAGTTCTGTGTTAAGTCCAGTACAGACCTAACAAGAACAGCCCCAATCCTTGTAGCGTTGGGGAGTAAGATTCAAAGCCTCTCTCTTTTTAGGCTACGGTGTACACACAAGTATGACCAGCATAGGTTTTAACTCTTCTAGTTGTTTCGTAGGGTTCGTTATAGAGACGCCAAAACAACAAATGAGTTCGCCGAAATAACAAATGCATACGCCAAAACAACAAATGAGTTCGCCGAAACAACAAATGCGTACGCCGAAATAACAAATGGGTTCGCCGAAATAATAAATGCGTACGCCGTAATAACAAATGGGTTCGCCGAAATAACAAATGTGTACGCCGTAATAACAAATGAGTTCGCCGAAATAACAAATGCGTACGCCGAAATAACAAATGCGTACGCCGTAATAACAAATACGTTAGCGTAGCCCGCACTTCTCTACAAGACGCTGCGTGTAGCTTGCTTCTCCGTAGGAGTACGACATGGTTCGACTGCGCTCACCAGCCGCTCAGTGACCACCGCAGGCATCGCCATGATTGTAACAATTTAGTTTTGTCACACCAGCGTAACGCACCCTTCTCCTATCGGAGACGCTACGCGTAGCTTGCTTCCCGAAGGGTACGGGTGACGCTCCTGCGTCGCTCTAAGCGAAGCCATGCCACAGGCTTTACGCTGCGATAACAGCAGTTGCCTGCTCCGGTAAACCCTACCAAGAGCGCTGCTGAACCGCAAATCTTTGATGGATGAAGTTTTTCCGACTTGTGTGTACACTGTAGCCTTTTAACCCTCTTCTGTCACTCTCCGAAAACATTTGCCATTTTTGAATTCTAGAGCTTTTGTATAGCAAGCGATCGCGCGATTCTTTTCTAATAACAAATACAAGACCCATTTTTTTCTAATAGTATAGCTTGTATTGATTGCCTCATAAGGCTTCTAGCAATCGTCCTCCCGGAAAGTGACAAAAGAGGGTTAGAAGTGAGGTCACAGTGTATTGCATATAAACGAGCGATGCCTACGGTGGGCTACGCCTACGCTATACTTAGGAGATTTTATGAAATTAGAATGAATGTGTCTTAAAAAGTTAATTGAAAGCTAATTTTAAGTGCCGAGCAATTTTTACTTGCAAATAGTCGATCAATTAGGAGAACACTTTGAACAAAAATCAGGACTGAATTTGCAGAATTGGCTGCCTGTTAGTGCGTAAGCTGTACAATAAGGAAAACTAGTAAGTTCGACTCTGACTATTTGTAATTTGGAACAATTCGGCAACGCTTCAGTAAGTTTGGTTTTATCAGCCAGAAGGATAGCTAAAACCTTAGGTAACGCCATGCAAGCAGCAATATTGAGCAGCGTTAGCAGTATAGTGTCTATCAAATTCATAGGTAATCATCCCCTGTGAGAAATAGCTGTAGGCTTAGCCCATCGTAGACATCGCTGTTCTTAAACGCAAGCAGAATATATGTATAGCATTGATGTTTAGTCAATCTATTGCTTGCAGTCTATGTAAATTAAGCTTAACATAAATTTTTGTAAATATAAACGTGGAATTCCTGGAATTATTATACACAGAAGGAAATGTGGATAATAAGGACGGTTATTGTAGCGGAATAACAAAATAAACTGGAAAACGATCAGTTTATGATATTTAGGTAAGGTGTTATGTCAAAAACCCAAACTGCGTCTTCTTTTTTATCTAACATCAGTGAGCGCGAACGCGAGGCATTAAAGCGGTTGATAGATTACACAAATGTGGAAACGTTGCCAGAAATTTGGCCTTTGGCAGTTCAACGATTTGGTGATGTTGTTGCCCTCCGCAACCCTCATGCTAAACCAGAAGTAGCAATTACTTATACCCAGCTAGCAGAGCAAATACAACTATTTGCTGCTGGGTTGCAGACCTTGGGAGTAAAAGTTGGCGATCGCATTTCCTTAATTGCTGACAACAGTCCTCGCTGGTTTATTGCCGATCAAGGCATAATGACTGCTGGGGGAGTTGATACGGTGCGTAGCTCCCAAGCGGAAAAAGAAGAACTGCTGTTTATTATTGCTAATAGTGGTAGTACAGCAATAGTAGTTGAGGATTTAAAAACATTTAAAAAACTACAAGACCGCCTCAAAGATTTACCAATTCAGGTAGTCATCTTACTTTCGGATGAAGCACCACCAACGGACGAAACCCTAAAGGTGCTGAACTTTGTCCAGTTGATCGAAATTGGGAAAAATCATAATTTTGTGCCAGTTAAACAAAATCGTGACGCATTGGCAACCCTAATTTATACCTCTGGGACCACGGGTAAACCCAAGGGTGTAATGCTGTCTTATAACAACTTGATGCACCAAGTAACAACATTGGGGACAGTATTGCAACCAAACGCGGGTGATATCGTTCTCAGTATCCTACCTTCGTGGCACAGCTACGAACGAACAGTTGAATATTACGTATTATCTCAAGGTTGCACGCAAGTTTATACCAATTTGCGCTCTGTGAAGGGGGATTTGAGACAATTTAAACCCAAATACATGGTGGGTGTACCCCGCCTATGGGAATCAATTTATGAAGGAGTTCAAAAGCAATTCCGCGAACAACCAGCGAATAAGCAACGCCTAATTAACTTTTTATTGGGCATTAGCGATAAATATATCAAAGCGCGGCGAGTTGCTCAGGGATTGAGTTTAAATAATCTTCATGCTTCATCTGTCGAACGATTAGCAGCTAGGATACAAGCATCAGCTTTATTACCCCTCCATGCCTTGGGAGAACGACTGGTTTATGCCAAGGTGCGAGAAGCCACAGGAGGACAAGTTAAGCAGATGATTAGCGGCGGTGGTGCGCTTCCCAGACACATAGATAACTTCTTTGAAATTATTGGTGTGCAGATTTTGCAAGGCTATGGCTTGACAGAAACTTCTCCCGTTACCCATGTGCGGCGTCCTTGGCGAAATTTGATTGGTGCATCAGGGCTACCACTTCCAGCTACAGAAGCTAAAATCGTAGATCCTGAGACAAAAGTACCTCTACCAGTAGAGAAGCGAGGCTTGCTATTGTTGAGGGGGCCGCAGATTATGCAAGGCTATTACCAAAATCCCGAAGCGACAGCGAAAGCAATTGATGCTGAAGGTTGGTTTGATAGCGGCGATTTGGGTTGGTTGACACCAGAAGACGACTTGGTGCTGACTGGCAGGGCAAAGGATACGATTGTATTGACTAACGGGGAAAACATCGAGCCACAGCCAATTGAAGATGCGTGTTTGCGATCGCCATACATCGATCAAATTATGCTCGTTGGCCAAGATCAGCGCAGCCTGGGAGCCTTAATTGTCCCCAATGTCGAAGCTTTAGAAAAATGGGCAGCAAGCCAGAATCTGATCCTGGATACGCAGAATGATCAGGTGACTTCCTCAGATAGTCAAAAAATTGACTTGGAGAGTAGAATGATCCAGGATTTATTTCGGCAAGAATTGAATCGGGAAGTGCAAAATCGTCCAGGCTTTCGACCGGATGACCGCATCGGAACGTTCAAACTCATTCTGGAACAGTTTTCCATTGAAAATGGCTTGATGACACAAACACTGAAAGTTCGACGACACGTCGTTACGGAACGCTATCGCGATATTATTGACGGCATGTTTGCCTGATGATTCCACCTGATAACTGTAAGAGTGAACGTGAAATATTTATGGATGTCTCCAAATCTAATTTGCTCCTGAAACGCGTCGTTAACGTCAAAGTCATTGTGACTCCCCTCTGGAAAGAGGAAGTACAACAGCAGTTACAAACGCAAATCAATCAACTTGACCAACAACTGCAACAGCTAGATGTTGAAGGACAAAGAGCGATCGCGGCAATTCAAAAGCAGAGTCTGCAACCACCTGGCCCTCAGACCCTCCAACAAATTGACAATATCCAACTCCAAGTCAATCAAAAGAAAAGTGAATTTCTAGAGCAGAAAAATCAGTTGCTGCAAAATCTGCAGCAAGTACAGTTTCTCCAACAAGATCAGGAAGTTAACCAATTCCAAATGGAAGGCTTTTTCCGGGTAGAAATCGGTGATAACCTAATTAGTAAAATGCAGGTCGAAATCGTTCTGCGCGATGGCGTTGTAGAAGAAATTCGCGGCGACATTTAGAAAGTTATGAGTTATTCAATTTTAGATTTTAGATTTTAGATTTTTCCTTTAATCCAAAATCCAAAATTCAAAATCTAAAATTGGCAGACTTTTAATTACCGACAAATGTGATTTAACTTAGTGTGCGAGTGGCTCCCAGCCCAACATTCCACCTGGGAGCCAGCCCAAACAATTTGCCATACTGGAGGTGAGCTAATAAAAAGCGATCGCCCAAAGGTGGTCATCTCAACTCGATATTTAACTGTACCAACTAAATTATCACCTCGTTTGATTTGCGTAATCGTCACAAAGGCCTGATTTCGTTGCGGATAATCTACCTCTACCTTTCGCGTTTCTCCCACTGATGCTATATCGTCAAAGGCATTCAAGGCGAGGGTAGCAGGATCACTACCTTGGAGAGATGAGTTGAGCTTTTCTAGAGGTATAGTTTTATAATCGGAACGCTCTGGGTATACCACAACCTCCTGAGACTGATGTATTGCTGCCACCTGCTGGGTTTGTCCATCACTAGTCTCAACAATCAGTGTAGATGGCTGGCGCTGGATAAAATAAATTCCAGCGCCAGCAGTGGCAAAGATACCTAGTATCATGATCAAAAAGAATTTCAACTTTGCCGACATAAAAGTAAACAGGAATTTCAAATAGGTTTATTACCAATTTTGAATTCTAGATTGAACTGCATTTTATATCCTCTACCTGTGAGAAGCTCCTGTATCTTAAGAAGTGGTTATGAGGAATATAAATAGCATTCCCATTTAATCTGTGAGAAACTCGTGGTGGTTTTTGCAAGTCAACGACTAAAACGAGGTATTGGCAAACGGAACTTAGACATTTTTTCGTGATAACAAGCCTCAAACCCATGCAGGGTAAGGGAAATACACTAAGCGCTAAATAATGGCCCAAACTTCAAATATATCAATAAACTAAGCAAAATGATGTCAAAATCTCTCTGTATAAGGATTTGAGGCTTCTTTCTGGGTGTTTTTTGTTTAAGTCTTACTAACCATTGAGGATAGCTCTGTATTATAGACCTCTAAGTTATATTTAGGTTCCTAAAGTCAAGGGTGATTCAATTTTAGATTTTGAATTTTGGATTTTGGATTTTGGACTTCGGCTCCTTTCGGCAACTCTTAGAGACGCTGCGGAACGCTCAAGGCAAGTCGCTTAGTCGAACGATTTTGGATTTTGGATTGCAGAATAAATCTAAAATTGGCAGAGTTAGGAACTCTCCCTCTGCTCCCTCATCTCCTCCAATGCCCCATGCCCAACCTAAAATATAAAATCATCCAGTCCAAAATTCTTTTCTCAAGATACAATTCGATCTGACAAAAGCTGTTAAAGTCCATAAACCATTGATTCCCAAACCACCCTATGAGCATTCACGAAGTATTTATGCCGGCGCTGAGTTCTACCATGACAGAAGGCAAAATCGTTTCCTGGGTGAAATCGCCAGGTGACAAAGTGGAAAAAGGCGAAACAGTGGTGGTTGTAGAGTCAGATAAGGCAGATATGGATGTAGAAACCTTTTATGAGGGATTTCTAGCCCATATCATAGTTGAAGCTGGTGAAACTGCCCCGGTAGGATCTGCGATCGCCTTTATTGCCGAAACGGAAGCTGAAATTGAACAGGCGAAATCTCTTGCCAATTCTGGCGGCGTGGCTGCTACTACTACCTCTTCCCCTGAACCAATCCCTGCCACCGCCACAGCCGCAACACCTGCCTTAGCGTCTCAAAACGGATCTAACCACAAAGAAGGAAGGCTTGTAGCTTCACCCCGTGCCCGCAAGTTAGCCAAAGAACTCAAAGTTGATTTAACTACTCTCCAAGGCACTGGCCCCCACGGCCGCATTGTCGCCGAAGATGTGGAAGCATTGTCCAATAAGGGCAAACAACCCGCCCCAGCCCCAGCTGCCTCACCAGCACCTGTACCAACCAGCACTCCAGTTGCACCCCCAGCCCCAGCTGCCTCACCAGCACCAGTGGTAGCGGCTGTTCCTGGTCAAATCGTGCCTCTAACTACCTTCCAAAATGCCGTAGTGCGGAATATGGTAGCCACCATATCCGTGCCCGTCTTCCGTGTCGGTTATACAATTACCACCGATGGATTAGACAAACTTTATAAACAAATTAAATCCAAAGGTGTGACAATGACGGCGTTACTGGCGAAAGCTGTAGCGGTGACATTGCAAAAACACCCACTGTTAAATGCTAGCTACTCAGAACAGGGCATTGTTTATCATTCTGATATCAACATTTCCGTAGCAGTAGCGATGGATGATGGCGGATTGATTACACCCGTGCTGCAAAATGCCGACGCAGTGGATATATATTCTCTATCGCGTACTTGGAAGTCTTTGGTAGAACGTGCGAGGGCAAAACAACTACAGCCCCAAGAATACAACAGTGGTACTTTTACCCTGTCAAATTTGGGGATGTTTGGCGTAGACAAATTTGATGCGATTTTACCACCTGGACAAGGTTCAATTTTAGCGATCGGGGCATCCCGTCCGCAAGTGGTAGCAACAGCCGACGGTTTATTTGGCGTGCGCCAACAAATGCAAGTCAATATTACTTCTGACCATCGGATTATTTATGGTGCCCATGCTGCGGCATTCTTGCAAGATTTAGCGAAATTGATTGAGACGAATCCTCAATCTTTGACAATGTAATTTTGAAAAGACACCAAATTTAAATGTTAGCGCTATGAGCGAGCAGCAGTTTGTCGTAGAGTAGCGCTAACAAAAAACAATACTTATACTTAAATTTTTGATGGACAAACTATGTAGCGATATCACGTCTCTACATGAGTTTACATCCAAACTCATATCACAGTGACATACGACAACACCCTGAAATATCTGGTTGAGCAGTATCCAGAAGATTTTATCCGCTACTTACTTGCATCTGGGGCAACGGATATTCAAATTCTCAAAACAGAATTAAATCAAGAACCAATTCGTGCCGACTCAGTAACCTTTTTGCAAACTGCCAATCAAATACTGCATTTAGAGTTTCAAACCTTACCAGCATCGACTCCACCCTTGCCACTGCGGATGTTGGACTATTGGGTGCGGCTATATCGACAATACAATTGCGATATCGAGCAAGTAGTAATTTTTCTTAAACCCACAACTTCAGAAGCTGTATTTGTAGATCAATTTACTGCTTGCAATACTACCCACCATTACCGCGTCATCGGAATTTGGGAACAAGATCCACAACCGTTGCTAGCATCTCCTGGTTTATTACCTCTGGCAACTTTGGCGCGAACAGATTCTCCTCAAAGCTTACTTCAACAGGTAGCAGTTCAGGTGAGTATGATTGAAGAAGCAGCCATCAAGCAAAGTATCTCGGTATGTACCCAACTTCTAGCAGGGTTGGTATTCGAGCCAGAACTCATTCGTCAGTTTTTGAGGAGAGAAGATATGAGAGAATCTGCCATTTATCAAGAAATTCTCCAAGAAGGACTTCAAGAAGGGAGAGAACAAGGTATTGAACAAGGTATTGAACAAGGTATTGAACAAGGGAGACAATCAGAACTGAGGCTAGTGATACGTCTATTAAATCGTCGGCTCGGTTTAATTAATTCTCAATTACAATCTCGATTGCAAGAGTTGTCCCTAGCTCAGTTAGAAAACTTGGGTGAAGTATTACTAGATTTCGCCAGTGAAGCTGATTTGATGAATTGGCTAAATACAATAGAAAGTTAGAGTTTATTCTAAACCTTTCGACCAGTTACAAAAAAGTCAGATTTTCATACCAAGCACCTTGCTCTGTTGTCTCTGCTTCAATTTTTTGACGATACTCTGCTTTTAATTTTGGCAATCGGCACAAAATTTTCGTTTGCCACATGAATGGCTGAGAGCTGTTCAGATTTCATGTTGCCTACCTACTGGTGAGCTACTACAAAAAAGATAGTAAGCTAATACGTGATGAAATTATATAGTTTCGCATTAAAACCATCAGTAACGTATATCTTTTAACTTATTCCACAATTCAAGTGCAGGAATGTGACTCAGACTAGCAAATTGGGCATCGGCTGTTTCTATCACAATCCATTCTCCACTTTCTAATTGCCCGATATCAATTGCTATGTAAGGAACTCCAAGGCGTTCAGAAGCTAGGATTGCCAACTTTAATACTTGCGTCTCTTCCTGTTTTGATAACTTGCTCAAGTCATCTTGCCCATCCCAATAATATCCATATTTTAGAATCTGCTGATTATAAATAAAGCATCTAAATTCTCTTCCCATTGGAAAGCCATTTGGGGCTAGGCGTTTATGCAAAAATTTTACTAATTTCTTAATAATAACTCTACCTCGTGAACTATATTTAAGTTTTAATAACAATTCTGTCAGTCTAACTAATTCCTCGTGATTATTCGCTACACAAGACTCCCATCCTTGCATTTTTCTAGATTGAACTGCGCCTTTAACAAACACAGGAAATCCTAATAATTCACCAGCCTCAATACATTCGTTTGTTGAGGTAAGTACTAAGCTGTCAGGTGTCAATCCTTTTAAGTGAGGGTAAAATAGATCAAACTCTTGTGCTGTCTGTTGTTCTAAAGGACTATTGAGTAGTTTTATCCCCTTAGCCAAGGCTGCATGATATATGGCTTTGTAACGCTCAAATTCAGGAATATATCCTATCCAGATACCAGCAGTTGTTTTAGGATAGTTAGGAATGTGCTACAGAGCATTTTCTGCTGTACCACACCGTTCAAAATCTCGCGGGATATGGTAGACTTTGCACCCTAATAATTGGGCAGCCTCAGTCATGAATTTATTTTCGCTAGCGCTGGCAGATACCTCTATTTGTTCAGTCAATTCACTTAAAACAATCATTTATTCCTCCGCGTACCTTTGCACTTACCTCTGCGTACCTCTGCATTTAAAAAAATAAAAAAGGTGGGCATTACCCACCCTACTAAATTTAGCCCTTAACACAAAGAACTTGCTTAAGTGTTGCTACAACTTCAACCAAATCTGCTTGATTTTCCATCACTTGTTCTATCGGCTTATAAGCACCAGGAATTTCATCTAACACACCCTCATCTTTCCGGCATTCCACGCCATTTGTTTGCTCTATCAAATCATCAAGTGTGTAAACATTTTTTGCCTTATTTCTTGACATCAAACGCCCTGCACCGTGGGAACAAGAACAGAAACTGTGGGCATTACCTTTACCCTTAACGATGAAAGACTTTGCCCCCATCGAACCAGGAATAATCCCATAATCTTCAGTCTGGGCGCGGACTGCACCCTTACGAGTAACATATACATCCTCGTCAAAATGCACTTCTTTTTCAGCGTAATTGTGATGACAATTAACCTGCAATAAAGGTTTAGTTGCCTTCCCACCTGCTAAATGCTTCTCAACTATGTGCTTAAAACGCGCCATCATTACATCGCGGTTGACACGCGCATAGTCTTGTGACCATTGCAAATCGTGCCAGTATGCTTGGAATTCTAGCGTACCAGCGACAAAGTGAGCCAAATCAGGGTCAGGCAATTTATTACCTGCCATTTTTGCTAATTCTCTGGCTGTATGAATATGACACTGGGCTAGTTTATTGCCGATGTTGCGCGAACCAGAATGCAGCATTAGCCAAACTTGATTCTCTGTATCGAGGCACACTTCAATAAAGTGGTTTCCTCCACCGAGGGAACCCATCTGTTTCATTGCTTTACTTTGTAGGTCTTGCACGCCGCGATGCAAGTCTTTAAAATCATCCCAGTGTTGCCAGTTGATAACAGATTTTTCAACGTCTTTGTTTTCGTTGAATCCAGTAGGAATTGCTGCTTCAATATCCAGACGGATTTTCTTCAGTTTACCTTCCAGTTGCTCGGCTGTAAACGATGTTTTTATCGCACTCATCCCACAACCAATATCTACACCGACAGCAGCTGGGATAATTGCCTCTTTGGTTGCAATTACAGAACCCACTAAGGCACCTTTTCCTAAGTGAACATCTGGCATTAATGCCACGTGCTTAAATACAAATGGTAGCGACGCCACATTTTTTGCCATCTTAGTTTCTTCTGGTCCCAAAGAGTGATTTGCCCAAGATAAAACGGGTGCTGGTGTGGTAATTTCTAACTTTTCGTAGGGCATAATCTCTTCTATTTTGGATTTTAAATTTTAGATTTTGGATTAGGTATAGGGCACTGGTAATTATCGCTATGCTTTATAACCCATTACCTAGTTAGTTGTAACAATTTAAATGTTGTATTGTCTTTCATTTGGCTCGCTCAATTTTTGTGAAGCTGAATAACTACTTTTAGGAGTAATATAATTGTAGTGCTGGTGTAGTGCGTTCAGTTACAAACGTCAACCCAATACCACAGATAGAAAGCCAATGTTTCCCAGATGTATTAAAATTTGTAAAGAAAATAATTCCGCTTAAATAGCTCTTTAAAGTTCTGACACAATATGGCAGTACGTCAAGATACAATCTGGGAACGTTTTTTATCCCCTGTAGTGCGTCTTTTGATTGATGAAGACGGGTTACGGCGTTACGCTGATAGTATTGACTGGGAGAAAGAGTGCGATCGCTTTCGACGAGATGATGTCATAGTTCCCGCGTACTACAGCAGTCAAAACTTTCACGGTATTACAGGCGGATATGTCAATTACGGTGCAGCAGTTAGTTACGATCCGATTACCCAATATGTTCTGCCACCCAATGAAAGTATTGTCCGTCAGGCTTTAGTTGATGCCGTCAAGGTAAAACCACGACGCATACTTGACTTAGGTTGCGGCACGGGTTCCACTACTTTAATGTTAAAGCAGGCTTTCCCCCAAGCAGAAGTTATAGGTTTAGATTTATCACCCTATATGCTGGTAAGGGCAGAAGATAAAGCTAAAAATGCTGGTTTAGATATCGTCTGGCGACACGGGAATGCTGAAAAAACTGGTTTAAGTGACGCTGACTTTGACTTAGTGACAGCTTCTTTGCTATTCCACGAAACACCAGATGCGGTGTCTCTAGCAATTCTGCGGGAAAGCTTCCGCTTGCTGGTAACTGGAGGGCAAGTATTAATTCTAGATGGTAATCAGAAGACTCTGCGTCAGTTAGAATGGCTTAATGATGTTTTTGAGGAGCCATATATTCGTGAATATGCTGCTGGTAGCATGGAGGCGAATATGGGTGCAGCCGGATTTGAAGCTGTGCGATCGCAGGATGTCTGGTGGATAAATCAAGTAACTAGCGGCATTAAACCAATAGCAACCGCAAATGTCCGCCAGTATACTGCCACATCAATAGATAATAATGATTTGGAGGGACTTGGATCTCCAGCGTTTGGCATAATGGCATGAGTTTAAAGGCAGTTCTCTTTGATTTTAATGGTGTGATCATTAACGATGAGCCAATCCACCTGCAACTGATAGATGAGATTCTGATTGAAGAAAATCTCCAACCCCAACGGGTTGATGAGCGTCAAGCTTCTCTTGGACGCAGCGATCGCGCTTGTTTTCAGCAATTACTCGCTAATCGTGGTAGAGTAGATAACGAAAACTATTTGACTCAGTTGCTGTACCGCAAAGCTCAAGCGTATGTGGTGGAACTAGAGAAAATAGAGAGACTGCCTTTATATCCAGGTGTAGAAGACTTAATATTTCAAGTGCGATCGCGGAATCTGAAACTAGGTTTAGTTAGTGGCGCTGTTCGCAAAGAAATAGAATTGGTACTCCATCGAGCTAAACTAAGCAAATATTTTAAAATTATCGTCACAGGTGATGACATCACCACCAGTAAACCAGAACCCGATGGTTATCTACTGGCAGTGAAACGTCTAAATCAAGAATATCCCGAATTGAATCTTCAACCACAAGAGTGTCTGGCAATTGAAGATACTCCAGCAGGTATAGCAGCAGCGAAGCGATCGCAAATGCAAGTTGTAGGTGTAGCGAATACTTACCCATTCCATATGCTCCAGCGCTGCTGTAACTGGACTGTTGATTATCTCAGTGATTTGGAACTCGAACGTGTGCAGAAGGTTTATTCCTAAAAACAGCTTCAGCCATCGGTAACTGAATGTTAGAATACTCTCTGGTGATAGTGTATTGAGTTAATAAGTGATATTACTCTTGACTTGGCACCGATTAAGGGGAATTAGCTCAGTTGGTAGAGCGCTGCGATCGCACCGCAGAGGCCATCGGTTCAAATCCGTTATTCTCCATTTGTTTATAAACTAAAAATTGCGCCATTTTTCGCCAACCACTCTTTTCTATCCACGTAGTCAGGTAAGATTCGCTCTACCCTGTCCCAAAAGTCTCTATTGTGGTTGGGTTAAATTAAATGAACCATTTCATGAACGACTACATATTCAATCATGGAACTAGGAAGCAAAGCAACACGCCAGTGGAAATAAATATCACCTTTTGGATTACATGAACCCCAATGATTACCGAGTTCGCGCACTTGCATCGAAGTGGGTTCACCCTCCCCTTGTAAAGGGGAGGGAACGAGAATCTCTTGTTTCCCGCCAATACATCGGGGGGATTAAGGGGGGTAATTCGACTTGTGTGGACGCCGTAGCTTAAAAAGGAGGGAACGTTTAAAGCTCACTTTTTAAGGACGGTGGGGGATCTGAGTGCGTAAGTTCTATCAAGGTGCGTTAGCCTACGGCATAACACATTGTTATTTCGGAGAACTCATTTGTTACTTCGGAGAACTCATTTGTTACTTCGGAGAACGCATTTGTTACTTTTGCGAACGCATTTGTTATTTCGGCGAACCCATTTGTTATTTCGGCGATCGCATTTGTTACTTTGGCGAACGCATTTGTTATTTCGGCGATCGCATTTGTTATTTCGGCGATCGCATTTGTTATTTTGGCGATCGCATTTGTTATTTCGGCGATCGCATTTGTTACTTTGGCGAACCCATTTGTTATTTCGGCGATCGCATTTGTTACTTTGGCGAACGCATTTGTTATTTCGGCGATCGCATTTGTGTCTACACCGTAGGTTTGCGGAGAAGGGAAACAAAGCGTAGCTTTGGCGGGGTGGGGTGCAATGATTGTAGGAATCATAACTAATTATCTGGACAGCGTTTTTCCACGTTTAGCCCTTCCGCCGTTGCAACAAAGTCATTGGGTCAAAACCGTAACTAGTAAACAATTCTAGCTTTGCATCCACTTCAGACTTGGGTACACCACTCAAAAGATGCGATCGCACATCTTGAGGTTCTGGCGGTGGGGTATTATCAGCATAACGGCGAATATTGCAGTTGTATTCGTAGTCAGCCAATTGTTGTTGAGTAACCACCGCCGCATAACCAGGAATCCCAGGATAATCGGCATTGGTTGTAAAATCTTCAATCGATAGCATCTGATGAACGGGCGCAACCAATAACAGTATGCCCCTGTTGAATAAAACCTTCAGTCATTGCATAACCTAGACCTTTGCTTATGCCTGTAATTAAGATTAGCTTAGTCATATTTTTTTGCTATTATTTAGATTTCAGTTTTTTTCCGGTCGGTTTCGTGGAGGTACGGTTCGTCCATCATAAAACTGAATAACTAACTTACTAAGTCCGATCCATGCTAGTCCAAAGATTAAGGGAACTACAGTTTCAATCACAACAACTACAACTGATGTTGTCTGAAAAAATAAAAAAAGCATTGGAGTCCAAGCCAAAGTAAGTACTGTTGCAACTCCACTCCCAAATCTCAATCGCTCAATAATCGAAAGCGCCGAGCTACAACTGGCACATTTTTCTGTATGAGAATGATACCTCTCCAACAGCACGGACTTTGGCAATGGGGAAGAAAAAGTCTCTTTGCCAAATGGTTCAGCGTTATATTGGTTTACCCACTGACGCAACTCAAATACAAAACTATCTGCTTTGGTTGGAAGGTAAAAGGCTTTAGTAAAGTTAGGGCTACCTCCTTTAGCTTCAAGATACCTTTCCTGATAGTGGAGAAAAATTTGATCGTCTTCTAAAACACCGTTTTGTCCAATGTGGTAATACCAGCGTGGTCTGAGCTTAATAAACCAACCTGGAAGTTTATCAGGAAACTTGAAAGGAAAACGTGCAAATACACGACATTCTCCTTTACGTATGGGTGTAGCATAAACAACGGTTAGAATTCTGCCGCGCTGGGAGTTGATGTCATGCCACATTAAACTTGGAGCGACGAAGGTTGTAGATAACTCTCCTGATTGCCCTGATTTCAAACCTTGTTTCCAAATCCCTTTGAATCCATGTTTACCAGATTCAATGACTTCAAGTTCCAAAGGTGCTGCATTTGCCCTATTTCCTACCGTTTTATGATGTGTAAAGGATATGTGGCTAGGATCAAGTATATTTTCTAAGAGTGTTAATGCATCATAAGGCACATCCCTAAATGTATTAATTAAAACCCATCCTTCGGGAGATTCTTCTAATGGTTCAATTATTGGGACTTCGGTTTTGGCGGCATTTTCATATTCACCAAGATATACAAATAGCAGTCCTTGCTTTTCAATAGTTGGTAATGATGCCACACAAGCGCGTTTTGATGTCTCTGCTGTTCCACCTTTGACTTGCTGAGGAATCCTTTGACAATTTCCATCGCCAGAAAAAGCCCAACCGTGATAGGGACATTCCAACAGCCCTTCATCACTAATCCTGCCTTCGGACAACGGTGCTAAACGATGAGGACACTGGTCTTCAAAGCTTCTCCAAGATTGGGCAAGTTTATCCCACCAAATTACAATATCTCTTCCCAACACTGTAAAAGGGGTTGGTTTTGATTTGTCTAAGTCCTCCAGATAATGGATGGGATACCATGCTTCTTTACAATCAAAACTATTTGGCTCGCTGCCGCCTCCAGGCTGTTTTGAGTGAAAACTATCTCTGACATTAACTTCTTTCTCAAGCATTTTTGATGTTTATTAATTTTTATTGCCTACTCTCAGATTTATTTTAGCTAGTATGAACATTGGCTGTATAGCGATCGCAGTTCCATTCTTGATTTGATGAATAGCCACTGAGATGGCAGATAATATGCTATTAGTGAACACTGACAAGATTCTCAATCCTTCCCTACGCCGATAACTCTTACTCCATTATCAAGCTTGAATGATAGCTAAAAAAACTGCCTTCAAATACTTGGAACTTGACCACACCGGGGTAATGTTAAACTATATTTTAAACACCCTACCAGAATTTCAATTATCGCATTGGCAGTTTAACTAAATACTTCAAATTTAATCCCTCGGATGCTAACATCACGCTGCATGAGTTACAGCAAATGAAAGCGAAAGTACTTTCTTCGCCCGAAATAAATATTTAACAAGATTCAATAGAGGGCGAATCCAAAACTTGCACAAAAGATGGACACTTTGGCTTTCACTACCATTATCTGCCGATATCAATATGGAATTAGACATCATAACTATAGTTAATGCGATCGCCAAAGGTTCACTCTGCTATCTATTAGACTTTTTGTGAAGAGTGGGGTCAACTAACCTATATGATTGGTCAGGTTCAGTTGTTGGAGGAAACGGATGCCCACTAATTGATGTTATCTCTAACCCTGTGCCGTCTCCATCAGAATTTATTAGTTCGTACTGTCCGCTTTGGGGAGTGCGTTCGCCTGGCCTATGCAAAGAAGATTGAGGTTCCAATGTCTGCTCATCTGACTGGCTTACCTGTGTAGTACCAGCACTGTAAACTAGAGTAAATTGGCGATGAATATCGAAACCTGGAAGATAGCCACCGTGGAACGGTATTTCTGACAGTTGACTGAGCGCCCCTTTAATTTCTGAGATTGGTTTAAGTAGTTTTTCGCTGTCCTGGCTCCATCTAATAATTTGTGCATCTAGCAATTCTTGAAACTCAAGAGCGTGTAACATCGCCTCATCTGAGCGAGTTTGGCTATCTACAACAATCGATAGCTTCAGAGTGAACAAAAGTATCGTTTGTATTTCTGAAGAATGGTCATTAGAGGTAACTTGCGTACAATACTCGTCTACATGAAAACCAAACTGGGCTTTAAAATGGGAAAAGCTCTGTGTTTGAAGTTGTTGACTAAGATATGATAGCAATCCAGTATCGGCATCTAATAGGATTTGGCGAATGATTGGTATTTGGATCATAAATACTCCACAAGTTTTAAATTAAATGTTTTCTTTCCTAACAATTTGACAAGATTCAGCACTTTGAGACATCCATCAAACTGACGAGAGTTAGCTCAATCGCTCTACCGATTTACTTCAAACATCTTTCATGCTGCTTTCACACGCCAGATAATTGCTAAATTCCTTACCAGGTAGATTTTGACTATACCTTATTGAAACAGCTCTGCCCTGGATAAGTGCCTACAATAATCCTATTTAAACTAATACCAATTCAATGTGAAGCTGCATAGAATAGAGCTTCCAGGATAAAGTTATAAGAAGAGACAGAAATTACCTGCTCAAATGTAAGTTGGT